>RAZE01000009.1 GCA_003611955.1 bacterium 1XD8-76 | reverse complement strand
TTCTGTTTTTAGACACAAAAACGGAGCCATTGCTCCAGTAGCGATTGTTCAGCTACTTTTGCAACAGCCCCCTCTCAGACAGCCTTAAACTCTTTATCCCGCTTTTTATCGTAATTAACTTTCAATCCTACCATAAACGCCCGATCCACACAACATTTTTCAGCGGTTCATACTCTCTTCCACCCATTTCGCGATATGGGAAAATCCGATCTCCAGCTCCCCGTTATAGATCCCCACCGGCACCGCCTCGCTCAGTCCGTAGATCACAGGGCATATCTCGCTCTCAAAGAAATATACGATCAGTTTCTGCTGGTAGGCATCCAGTATCCAGTATTCCCGCACGCCCGCCGTCATATATTTGGAGAGTTTCTTCGTATAGTCCTTCCTTCTGGTGGACGGAGAGATCACCTCCAGCACAAAATCCGGCGCACCGTACACTCCCCACTCTTTTACCCTGTCGTCCTGACATAAGATCGCCACATCCGGCTGAACCATGGTCCTCTCATCGCAGTCTAACTGAGTGTCGATCGGAGAGATCAGGGGAATACAGGAACCGTCCCGATCCATGATGAAATTGGAAATCTGGCGATACACCTCCCCCGTGATTCTCTGGTGAAGTGTCGTGGGCGCCGTCATATCATAAAAATATCCGTCGATCAGTTCCACCCGCTGATCTTCCGGCAGCGCGCGGTAATCTTCAATAGTATAGCTGCCCTGTGTGTGCTGAGAGTTTACCTGATAGGCGGCGGACTCCTCGCACACCTTCAGAGAATCACTGAACAATTTCTCCAGCGCCTGAAGCGTATCATAGCGCGGGCTCACCGTCTCCCCGGAAAAAATCTTCTGGATCGTGCCGAGCGGTACGCCCGACAGCTCCGCCATCAGCGCGTAGGTATAGCCCTTCTCCCTCTTTTTCTCCTTCATCTCCTGGATCGTCATATAAAAACCTCCCTCAAGTAAATTTCGCTTCCTGTCTATTATTATATATTGTACGTTTCCATATGTCAACCGTAATATATTACAAATTCAACCGTTTTGTATCTTTTATTTCCATTTTTCAACCGTTTTGTTTCTTCCTCACCACCGCCTTCAGCACAATGTACACCGCCGCAAACAGCACACTCATTTTCAATATTTTATCCAGATCGGGTATCATCGCGCCGACCTACCATTTGGACACGGACTGTTCTTCTGTCAAGCAAGGACTAAAAAGTTATTTTTTTCTTCTCCTCAAAATCAATGTTAAATACCCCAATCCCTGCTAATCATTTGCAGTTTTACCATATGCGGGTAAATCCTGCCTGTGTTCATCAGTTTTTCCGGCGTTCCCTGTTCGGCAACCAAACCGTCTGAAAGCACGACCACTTTATCCGCGCCGCTTACGGTACGCATACGGTGGGCGATAACAAGTACGGTCTTATCCTTTATCAGCCTTGATAAAGCAGCCTGTATCAATGTTTCATTTTCCACATCAAGGCTTGCCGTTGCTTCATCAAGTAAGATGACAGGGGAATTTTTGAGGAAAGCGCGGGCGATCGAAATACGCTGCCTTTCCCCGCCGGACAGTTCGCAGCCATTTTCACCAATCATACTATGATACCCGTCCGGGAGCTTTGCCGCAAATTCTTCACAATTTGCCAGTCTTGCCGCTGCAATCACTTCTTCGTCGGTTGCGTCCTTTCTGCCTATTCTGATATTCTCCATGATTGTGTTGTTAAACAGGGTCACATCCTGAAATACGATAGAATACAGCGACAGCAAAGTTTCCGGCTCTATTTTCGATATATCCATACCGCCGACAGTGATTTTCCCTTTGTTTATGTCCCAAAACCGTGCAGCAAGGCGTGACACCGTAGTTTTGCCGCCGCCGGACGGTCCGACTAAGGCGGTAACTTCTCCCTGTTTCGCCGTAAAAGACACGTCTTTCAATACGGTTTCCCCGGTATTATAAGCAAATCCTACATGGTCGAATACAATGTCATATCCTTTATTTGTCAGCCTGTCTGTTCCTGTCTGAACAGGGTGGTCAAGGATTTCGTTCATACGGTTTATGTTCGTTTTGGTGGAGATTACCGCAGCAAGATTTTGCAATGCACCCTCAAGCGGGGCATACAGCCTTGAAGCCACAAGCAGAAACATAAAGAACAGCGGAATATCAATCTCCCCACGAATGAGCAGCGCTGAACCCACAAGCGCAACCGTAGCAATCCCAAACTTTAATATCAGCGTAGAGGAAACAACAAAAAGGGCAGTCCCAAGCTCTGTTATAATGTGCCGTTTTTCCACATAGTCAATTTTTTTACCAAGCCCTTTCAGATAGCTTTCTTCCGCATTGTTCGCCTTTAAGTCCTGCAAGCTTTCGATACACTCCTGTACGCCTCCTTCAAGCGCAACATTCGCCGCTACGGATTTACGGTTGAAGTATTCCTGTATGCGGGCTGAAAAGAATGTGATTGTAAACGCGATCGGTAAAACCCAAACCGCCGCAAGGGCCATTCGCCAGTCGTAAGCGAAAAGGCAAACTGCAATCATCGTTGTAGAAATAAGGGAGCCTGCCAGGGCGGGTACATAATGGGAAAATGCCGCTTCCAGTGTGGCGCAGTCGCCCATAATCGAATTTGTCAAATCGGCAAGGTCTTTTTTCCCAAAAAATGACAATGGGATTTTACGGAGCTGTTCTGCTAAAGATATACGCCTTACACCACTTTCCACATAAGTCGCTAAGTAAGTAGCGTTATATTGAAACCATGTCACAATAAAGATAAGGCATAAGCAAGCCAAAGCGGAGACCGCATAAAAGAGGGCGCGGCTTCCATTTACGTTCCCGTTCATGGTATCAATGACAAAGTAATAGAGCAGTCCGACAGGGAGCATAAAGGATATATCCTGGATGGCACAGGCAATACAGCCTTTTATCAAATCGACAGCCCCCTGTCTCGATAACGCAAAACGTCTTTGCAATGTCTTAATCATACGTTTACCTCCAATCCCTTATTTTCATTCAAAATCTTCCACTCTACCGCTTCGGAATAATTCTTCCACATTTTTGCAAATATGCCGCCCTTCTCTATCAGCTCTTTATGTGTGCCGCTTTCGGCGATCTCGCCGTCCTGCAGCACATAAATGCAATCCGCATCTGTAATTGACGATAGCCTGTGTGCAATCATAATCACTGTTTTTCCAGGTGAATCTGCTGATTCACCTTTTGAAAGTGCAGATAAAGCCTGCTGTACGCGCACCTCATTGTCGGGGTCGGCAAACGCGGTTGCTTCGTCCAGAATCAGGACAGGCGCATTTTTCAAAATTGCGCGGGCAATCGCTATTCTTTGCTGCTCGCCGCCGGACAGGAACACACCTTTTGTCCCGACAACTGTATCTATGCCGTTTGGTAATTTTTCGATAATATCCAGGCACTGTGCAGCCTCCAGAGCATGGGCGATTTCTTCGCGTGTAGCGGCTGGCTTGCCCATACGCACATTTTCCAATATGGACGCTTTGATAAGGCGGCTGTTCTGAAATACAAAAGATACCTTATTCATCAATGTTTCTTTCGGAATGTCGCGTATGTCGGTATTGCCTATCAGTACGCGCCCCTCCCCCGGGTCAAAAAATCTTGTGACGATATTTGCAAGTGTCGTCTTGCCGCCGCCGGACGCTCCTACCAATGCGACCGTCTGCCCCGGCTTTATGGAAAGAGATACATCATTTAATGCGTTTTTCTTAGGAATCGCCTGCGATTCCTTGTCATCATAAGCGTAACTAACGTGTTCCAATGTAATCCCATTATCTTTAGGGATATTATTCACGCTGCTTTCAGATAATGGTTTTTCGTTCAGCACTTCATCAATCCTGTTGATTGCGTCGCCTACAATCATTGCGTCCTCGCTCATAAACATAATTTTTGTAAGTGTCGTACCAATGACGGGTGTAATCACAATATAGAAGATAAGGTTTAACAGAAGTTCATTTGTTACGCCGCCCCTTGTAAAGAGAATACCCCCGGCAATCAGAAACGCGAATACGCCGTTAATCGCCGTTGTATAGAACATCATAGGCAGACGCAGCCCCTTTGTGTATGCGATTACCCATGTTTCGTAATTGTCTATCGCGTCTTTGAAGCGTTTGAAAGAAAAGATTGTCTGTCCAAAAGTCTTTACTACAGGTACGCCCCGCACATATTCAACAGCTTCGTTTGACATATCAGCAAGCGCATTTTGATACTGTTCCATTCGCTTTTCCATGTCTTTTCCTGTCATTTTCATCATAATCAGAAAACCAAGCACAACGGGAACAAGGCTTAAAAGCCCTAACCGCCAGTCAAAGGCAAGCAGCAGGAAAAGCAGCCCTATGGGTGTGGCAATCGCCCCCGCTTTGTCGGGCAGCCTGTGTGCAAGAAAGTTTTCCGTAGCGGTACTGGAAGTATTTACTATTCTCCGCAGCTTTCCGCTTCCATACTTTTCTGTCACACCAAGCGGCAATGCTGTAATATGGCGCATAAGTTCTTTTCGGATATTTGCGGCAACCCGGAACGCGCTCATGTGCGAACACATCAAAGCGGCTATATAGACAACAATAGAGATAACCGCAAACAATACCGCAGACCTGCCGTAGCCCGTGACATTCCCCGCTTCCACGAAGTCCGGGGAAACTTCCAGTATGTCGTGAATGATACGCCATATATACCAAAAAGGCACAAGGGCTAACAGCGCGCTCATTACGGACAGTACCCAGGAAAGATAGGTCAATATCCTATGTCCCCCGGCATAGCCCATCAATCTTGATAGATTAGACTTCTTTTTCTCTGAAAAAGTTTTCATCTAAAAAACCTTTCTATTTACAAGGCATAAATACCCTTGTCTATTCCATAAAATTATTTTTCCTGTGCTGCCAACCGGGATATAGTACGAAATTTTCCTGCAAGCCTACGTGTAAATATCATTCCAATAACAGTGATGATAATGCCAAAAATCAGATTTAATGCAATCAAGTTTCCCATAATTTTGTCAATGATGTCTTGATTTTTTTTACCAACCGCCCGCGAAAGAACAGAAGCCGAACCTACGCCAATCAATGTGGAAACGCCAGTATTTATCAGCGTAAATGGATAAGAAACGGAAACCGCCCCCATAGCAACCTCATTGATAAGCTGCCCGACGAAAACTCTGTCCATAAAGTTGTATAGCCCCACCACCACCATACCGATAATGGCCGGTATGCTCAAAGACAGCATAAGCTTAAAGGGCGGAGCCGTCAGTAATTTTGTGCGGGTATCTGTTTTTTGTGTCATAATGACAACCTCCTTCTTAAAAATTTTTATGATATGAGGACGAAATAACTGCCCTCAAATATCCGTATTTTGGTTAGCAAAAACTTCGCAAAGTTAGTATTAACTAACTTATGTGTCAAATATAATGGAAAGTTTTCACTTTCCATTATCAAATCTTATTGGACATTAGTAGTCCAATAAGTATGAATTATCGGGCAGATTGCCCTAATAAATCTATTTGTGATCGAGCCTGCCCGATTTATTATTGCCCCATAATTTTCATCCACCCAGCGGTATAGAAAGCTCTCATTTCTTTCAAATAGTGCTTTGCTTCGTCGAGCGGCATTTCGTGTATAATCAGCTCAAAAAATGTGTTGAACATTCCCGTAATCAAGATATGCTCTAACCATTCATCAATGGGCGGCGCAGGTCTGCCTAACTTTTCAAGAACTGCTAAATAATCATGTGTGCCTTTTGTTTCTATTTCTACCATTTCATCAATCAGTTTTGAAAAACGTGTTCCCTCTGAACAGCAAAGTATGAGCTTAAATTCGTTCAGGTGTTCATAGGCGTACAAGAGCATTTCATACATATACACGCCGGAAGTAGAAGTAAGATTGTCGGGCTGTTCCTCCGGCGGGATTTCTGCAAATTCTTTCTGCGCCTTGCAAAAGAGTTTTAACAGGAAATCGTAGTGTTCGCCTACCAGTGCTTCAAATAAATCTTCTTTGCTGTCATAGTAGCCATAAAACGCGCCCGTCGTCACGCCCGCCGTTTTGACAATGTTCCGCAGGGAAGCAGACTTATAACCTTTTTCAAGAAATTCCTGCATAGCAGCCGAAAGGATTAAGTGTAGTGTTGTCTGTTCTGCTTCGCTCATTTTCTCACCTCTCGCAAATAACAGCGTTATATATCACTGTTATATAATACTGCAAATCAGAGAATTTGTCAATGGCTCAAAAAAATTTTTGGCAACCGAAACGACAAGGCGCACAGAAACTCGAAAGGACGGTACAGCCCTTGTAATCGGGGCTATACCGCCTAATCTGAAATTACTTCCCTCTAACTGCGGGCGGCCCGCATACAAGGGCCGCCCGACATCATTTTTTAATCCTGATTTAATTTTTTACTTCGTTCAGATCTTCGATCCGCTGCACGGAATTGCTCCGGATATCGATGACAGGCCCTCCCGTCCCCTCGATATACTCTCTTGTGATCGTCACCCTGCCTATATTGTCGTCCTTCGGGATTTCGTACATGATATCCAGCATGAACTCTTCGATCAGCGCCCTCAGAGCCCTGGCGCCGGTCTCCTTCTTCAGCGCCTTCTCCGCGATCGCCTCCAGGGAGCCCTCGTCAAACTCCAGCTTCACCTCATCCAGCTCGAGAAGCTTCTGGTACTGCTTCAAAATCGCATTCTTGGGTTCCCTGAGTATCTTCACCAACGATTCCCTGTTCAGTCCGTCCAACGTGAACAGGATGGGCAGACGACCGATAAACTCCGGGATCATACCGTACTTGCGGACATCCTCCACCGTCACCTTGCTGTGGATGTTCTTGTCCTTGTCAAACTTGTCCTTCAGCTCCGCCTGGTAGCCGATACCGGTCTGCTTCGTGAGACGCTGTTTGATCACTTCCTCCAATCCGGGAAAAGCACCGCCGCAGATAAACAGGATGTTTTTCGTGTTGACCGTGGCCAGGGGCACCATGGCGTTCTTGCTGTTTGCCCCCACCGGCACCTCCACCTCCGAACCCTCCAGCAGTTTCAACAGTCCCTGCTGTACCGATTCCCCGCTCACATCCCTGGAGTTGGTGTTCTTTTTCTTGGCGATCTTATCGATCTCATCGATGAAGACAATGCCGGTCTCCGCCTTCTCCACATCGTTGTCCGCCGCCGCGAGAAGTTTCGTTATTACGCTCTCGATATCGTCGCCGATGTAACCCGCCTCCGTCAGGGAGGTGGCGTCCGCGATCGCAAGCGGCACATCCAGAAGTCTCGCCAGCGTCTTCACCAGATAGGTCTTGCCGCAGCCCGTGGGGCCGATCATCAGCATGTTGGATTTCTCGATCTCGATATCGTCCATAGTCCCCGTCGCCACGCGCTTATAGTGATTGTAGACCGCCACGGAGATCACCTTTTTCGCGTGCTCCTGCCCCACCACATACTCGTCCAGCTGCGCCTTGATCTTGTGGGGCGCCGGAATATCATTGATGTTGATCACGGGCTTTGACTTCTCGCCCTCTTTTTTCTTTTTGATCTTCTGCCTGTTGGGCACGCCGCTCAGGTTCTGCAGATCCGACAGATTGATAAAGCTGATATTCGGAAATCCCCGGGGAACCTTCGGCGTGTTATCCCCCTCCTGTTTCTCCCCGTCGTCCGCCGGGGGCTCCTTCCCGTCCCCGTTCTCCGGGATCTCAGCGCTGCCGCTCTCCGCCTCCGGTTTCTTATCCTGCCCCACCGCCTGACCAGTTCCTGCTCCGCCTGTCATTCCGCTAAAATCGTAGAACGGCGGCATCATTCCCTGAAAATTAAACTGGTTCATGGAATCCATGGTCTTGTGCATACAGTCGTCACAGACACAGATGTTGTTGGGCAGCTTAAACATCCTGCCGGCTTTGCTCTCCGGCCTGTGACAGATGAAGCACACGTCCTCATAGCCCCCCTGTCCGTCGTCGTTTCCGTTTCTATTGTTATCGTATTCTGCCATATTTTCTCCTATTCCAGTTCCGCATACGCAGATTCTATTTTTTCCCGAGTCTCACCGAAATGATCTGCGAATTATACTCTCCCGCCTCATAGCGCATGATCTCAAGATCCACGATCTCTCCCACCGGGTAGTAGCGCAGCATCTCCGACAGCTCCTCCATCGTCTCCACGGGAACTTCATTCAGGGACACGATGACATCGCCCTTCCGCACTCCCGCCTCATCCGCGGGTTCGTCCTCGTACACATCTCTCACATACACCCCTCTGGGGATGTCGTACTCTTCCGCCTGCTTTCCTTCCACATTCGAGCAGCTGATTCCCAGATAACCGCTGTCTTCCTCCCGCAGTCTCTCCCGTATCTCCCTTACCTTCAATTTATCCAGCACGGGAATCGCGTTGGTGATCGGGATCGCGTAGCACATTCCCTCCACGTCCACTGCGCTGATCGTCATGGTGTTGATCCCCACGACCTCGCCGGAGGCATTCACCAGCACGCCGCCGGAACAGCCCGGGTTCATGATGGCGGTAGTCTGGATCATGACACGATCGTCAGAACCGTACTGATTTCCCATCTCATCGTATCCGCCGCCCACCGGCATATCCACCGCGCTGATGATGCCCGTCGTCACGGACTGTCCGAGAAGAAGCGCATTTCCGATGGAGATCACCGCCTGACCCGCCTTCAGTTTCGTGGAATCTCCCAGCCTGGCGACCAGTATGGTATTTTTCGTCTCCTCGGAGATATCCTCCAGCCGCACGGCGATCACCGCCACGTCAAGGTCATTGTCATAGCCTTTCACCATGGCGTCCGCCTCGGTCTCGTCCACAAAACATACCTCCAGCTCCTCCGTATCCGACACCACATGGGAGTTTGTCGCGATCAGAAGTTCCGTCTCGTTCTCTCCGATAATAAACCCGGATCCGCCGCCGTCATATTTTTCTTTGTAATCGCCGCTCCAGTAACCGCCGTTGTAAGAATAAACCGCATTCACGCTGACGACGGAGGGCATGATTTTCTCTACCAATTCTGACACATCTGTCAGATTTCCCGGGAGAGGCTGCCCCTGGGATTTTTCCGGCGATGTCGTCTCCGCATCTCCCGGCGCCTCCAGCTCCACCTGTCCTATCTGGGGATTTTCCGGCTGAGCGGACGCCTGCTGCATCTCCTCCTTCTCCCCGCCTCCCCACATGTATACCGCAGACCAGATAACACCCACACAGAGGGCCAAAACAGCGAGGATACACACCGCAGGCAGCACTTTCTTCCCTGAGCCGGGCTTCTTATCTCCGTTGCCGCCTCCCGCATTCCCCAGAGGGGCAGGGCCTCCCTGCGGATTGTAATTTCCCTGCGGATAGCCGCCCTGTCTGCCATAGGGACCTCCCTGAGAAACATTGCCGTAATTCTGGTTTGGGTAATTGTTGTAACCGTTTCCGCCCCTTCTGCTGTAATCGTTCCCATAATACCGCTGATTCTGCCAGTTATTCTGATAAGGGTTCTGATAGCCGTAATGCCCCGGCCCCGGCATCCCCCCGGGTACCTGTCCTCCGGGATTCTGCGGACCGGGCGGCGTCTGCGCATTCTGCGGCATCTGCACATCCTGCGGCGTCCTCACATCCTGGGGAATCTGCTGTCCGAATTTCCCACTGTCTTCCATTATATCATTGTCTGTTCTTTTTTCTTCTTTTTCGCTCATTTTTTTCCTCAATCACCTGTCTGATTCTCACTCCACCGTCACCGACTTCGCCAGGTTCCTCGGCTTATCCACGTCGCATCCGCGCCCCACCGCCACATAATAGCCGAACAACTGTAACGGTATGATAGCCAGAGAGTTCGCGAACACCGGGTCCGTCTCCGGAATATAGATCACATAGTCCGCCGCCTTCTCGATCTCCCGGTTGTCCTCACCGGTGACTGCCATCACAAAAGCTCCCCTCGCCTTAACTTCCACGATATTGCTGATCATCTTTTGATACAGCTGCGGCTGTGTCGATACCGCCGTCACAAGAGTTCCCTCCTCGATCAGCGAGATCGTGCCGTGCTTCAGCTCCCCCGCCGCGTAAGCCTCCGAATGAATGTAGGAAATCTCCTTCAATTTCAGGGAGCCCTCCAACGAGATCGCGTAATCGATCCCCCTTCCGATAAAGAAAATATCCTTCGCTGCCAGATACCGGTTGGCGAATTTCTGGATCTGTTCCTTTGTGTTTAACAGTCTCTCGATCTGGTGGGGAAGCCTTTCCAACGCCCCCAGCAAACGCTCAATCTCTGTATTTCCAATCGTCTTTTTTGCCTCCGCCAGCCTGATCGCCAGCAGATAGAGCGCCACCAGCTGCGCGCTGTAGGCCTTTGTGGTAGCCACCGCGATCTCCGGCCCTGCCCAGGTGTACATCACGTTATCCGCCTCCCGCGCAATGGAGCTTCCCACCACATTGACAATCCCCAGGATCTGGAAGCCTCTCTTCTTCGCCTCGCGCAGCGCCGCCAGTGTGTCCGCCGTCTCTCCTGACTGGCTGATCACCACCACCATAGCGCCCTCCTCCAGGATCGGATTGCGATAGCGAAATTCCGAGGCGAGATCCACCTCCACCGATATCCGGGCCAGGCGTTCGATCACATACTTTCCCGTCACGCCCGCGTGATAGGCCGAGCCGCACGCCACAATATGAATCTTTCTCACCGCAGCCAGCTGCTCATCGCTCATGTGCAGCTCTTCTATATGGATACCGCCTTTCTGAATACGGGGACTGATCGTATCTGTAATTGTTTTCGGCTGCTCGTACATTTCCTTTAACATGAAATGCTCATATCCAGCCTTTTCCGCAGCGTCCGCATCCCAGTCGATGAGCACGGATTCCTTCTGGATCTCCTCCTCATCGATATTGTAAAAATGCATATGACTGGCGTGCAGCTTTACAATTTCCTGATTGTCCACGTATGTAACGAGACGGGTATGCTTCAGAATCGCCGGCACATCGGAGGCGATAAAACACCCCTCCTCATTCTGTCCCACGATCAGCGGCGAATCCTTGCGCGCCGCGAACAGGGTATCCGGATGTTCCGCAAACAGAATGCCCAGCGCATAGGAGCCCTCCACCCGCCGCAGCACGCGAAAAATCGCCTCCATCGGATTTCCTTTATAATAGTAGTCCAACAGATGAGCCAGCACCTCCGTGTCGGTCTCCGACACAAACACATAGCCCTTCTTCTCCAAAAATTTCTTCAGCTGCAGATAGTTCTCGATGATCCCGTTGTGGACGACACTGATGGTCTCTTTCTGGTTAAAATGCGGATGAGCATTCTCGTTGCTGGGCGCGCCGTGGGTCGCCCACCTGGTGTGTCCGATCCCGCAAAATCCCGGCATATCCTGCCCGCCTCTCGTCAGATTCTCCAAAACCTTCAGCCGCCCGATGGACTTTTTATAGCAGATATCATCGCCGTTAAACACCGCGATGCCCGCCGAGTCGTATCCCCTGTACTCCAGCCTGGAAAGCCCCTCCAAAATAATCGGCGCCGCCGGTTTCTCCCCTATATATCCTACAATGCCGCACATCTCTCTTTTCCTTTATCCTTCCCAATAGGCCTTATTCATAGTATATTTCATAATCCGTCTGAAAGACAGCCTTTTATAATTTTTTCCCAATTTATACCCAAAGAATTTATAAATGCTGGTAACACACATCGGCAGTATCTGCCTGCCCTCCCCCTGGTCTCTCAGGTACTGCATCGTTTTCTTCACCAGCCTCACCCCCTCCGACTCCGAGGGGACGCTCCCAAATATCTCCGGATGCTCCGCCTGAGACACGCCCAGATCAAAATTTCTGCGGAACTGTTCTTTATTCGTATACTGGTGGGAATGGATCACCATGGCATCCGCCGTGTAGGCGATCTTATATCCCGCTTTGATGCACCCCGCGGCATAGATCATATCCTCGTTAAAGATCGCATGCCGGGGAAAGCCTCCCTGTCTGTCATAGATCTCTCTCCGGTAAGCCGCGCAGACATTGGAACAGAAAAAGGCCTTGATCCCCAGTCTCGGAATATCCTCCTTCGATTTCACACAGCTCTCCTCCGGATAGTTGAACTCTCTCGTAAAGCGCTCCACCGGTCCGGCCTCCCTCCGCGGAAGCTGTCTGGCGTAGGACACGGCAACTCCCTCGTCCGCCAGCGGGGCGATCAGCCGCTCCAGCAAAAACTCGTCCGCCGGCATGGCATCCTGGGTCATCATAACAAAAATGGGAGCGGCAGATCTCTTCACCGCATCCCTCCTCGTCCTGCCGTGATCGAACTCCTTTCTGGAAATGTGCCACATCTTAATATTTTCATACCGCTTTCGGCGGGGATGGTCATACTGAAATGCTTCCCAGTATTTCTGCTCCGTATTCACGAGCAGGATACGGCGCACCGGCACACTCTGATGCTCCAGCTTCTCGATCAGTTCCAAAAATTCCGCCTCCGGCTTGTAAACCGGAATAATCACATCTATTTCCTGCATAGGTCGTCTCCCCGGATGTAAGTTACTCTTTTTTGATTGTACCACAATCTCCCCTTTTTTGCACATAAAAAGTCAGACCCCCGGGGACCGCCCGGCCCCCGCCGTCTGACTCCATTGCCGTGTGAAAAATTACTGTACACTTTTGGGTTTGTGTTTGTCCGTCACGCTGGTGATATGATCGCTGAAAGTCTGCACTTCATTGCTGGGCACATAACCGCTCTCATCGAACAAAAATTCATGCAGCCAGCTCACATTGTCCGCCAGACTGTTCGGCACGATACAGTCGCCGGGAGAACCGATATTGCCGGTCCATCTTTTATCCGCCGTGGGGAATCCGTCATCCGCGACTACTTTGTACTGGGACGCCTCGCCCAAAAGCTCCGTGATCTCGGTGATCCCCAGCGACGTGTACACTTCGTCAAAGACATCGTTCGCGATCTCCACGAGCTGAGGCACGGAGGCCTCTTTTGACTTCTCCATGATGGCCTTCAGCACATTCCTCTGCCTCTCCGTACGTCTGAAATCGTCGCCCTTCGTGTAACGGATCCGGCAGTAACCGGTGGCCTGCATACCGTCTAACGTCTGCATTCCCGCGCTGCTGACCGGCGTATACTGTCTCTTCAGATCTTCCGCGATACAGTACTGATAGTCGTTCAGGTAGTGGATCTCCTCGTTCGTAATATCCATCGGTATGCCGCCCAGCGCGTTGATCGTATCGATCAGCCCGGCAAATCCTATCGTGACAAAGTCCTTGATATTCATATCCAGGTTGGCGTTCAGCATGCTGATCGCCTGCTTGGGGCCGCCTGCCGCGTAGGCGCTGTTGCACTTATTGTACTTATCGTTGCCCAGGTTCATGAAAGTATCTCTGTACACCGAAACTAACCGGATCTCCTTCGTATCCAGATTGATGGATGCGATCATGATCGTGTCGCTCCGGGTGTTCTTTGTCAGTGCACCCGTCGTGGAGTCCACACCAAAGAGCGCCACATTCCGGTAGCCTTTCATGACTTCCAGCTGCTCCTCGCTGACACTCTCATTGACAGTGATCTCCTCCTCCGGAATTTCCAGATATCCCACTTTCTCCGTTTTCGTCACGCCCCAGAGCACAAGCAGCATAACCGCAAGTACCACAACCTCGCCCATGAACAGCAGGATCCGTTTTCTCTTCTTCTTCGCCTTCGCTTTCGCGGAAACTTTCTTTTTACCACCAGAAGCGCTTTTTGCCTGGGCCTTCCTGCCAGACGATTTCTTCTTTCCCCCGGAATTAGATTTTTTTCTCGGTGCATCATATTCATACTCAAAATCGTCTTCGTCCTGATATCTCGGTGCCATTTTTCTCTTATCCTTTCGCAATCTGAATCTTCTGCCTAATAAGCATTTTTATTTACAAAACCTTTGAATATCGTCAGGAAAATGATCCTCAGGTCAAAGCCAAAGGTCCAGTTTTCAATATAGTACAGGTCGTAATCGATGCGTTTCCTGATCGAGGTATCCCCCCTGTAGCCGTTCACCTGCGCCCAGCCGGTGAGTCCCGGCCTCACCTGGTGTTTGATCATATAGCGCGGTATCTCCTCCTTGAACTTCTCCACGAACTGTGTCCGCTCGGGTCTCGGCCCCACCAGACTCATATCCCCCTTCAGGATATTGAAAAGCTGCGGCAGCTCATCCAGGCTTGTTCGCCTGATAAATTTTCCCACCTCGGTCACCCTGGGGTCATCCTTCACGGTCCAGCCTTTCTTCTCATCGGATTCGCTCTGCATTTTCATAGAGCGGAACTTATACATATGGAAAGGCTTGTTGTGCTGACCGATGCGCTCCTGCATAAAGATAACGGGACCTTTGCTGGTGGTCTTTACCAGAATAGCTATGATCAGCAGGATCGGCGAGCTGAGGATCAGCCCTGTCAGCGCCCCCGCGATGTCCAGCGCCCGTTTGCAGGCTCTGTTGCTGAGTCTCGTCAGCGGAACGTTCCGAATATTGATCACCGGCAGCCCCATCAGATCTTCCGTGTAGGGCCTGCTCGGGATAATGCTGTTGTAGTCCGGGATAAACTTCGTATGCACGCCGGATTTCTCACAGAGTGCCACAATATCCGCCAGCCGGCCGTACTGCGACAGCGGCAGCGTGATGGCGATCTCATCCAGCTTGTTCTCCGGCAGAATGATCTCCAGATTGTCGATCCTTCCCACCACTTTTATCCCTTTGTACAGAGTGCCCCTCGAAATGTTGTCATCCAGGATCGCATGGATCACATACCCCCACTGGGGATTTGCCTTCACCCTGTCGATATACTCCTCCGCCGCCTGGGAATATCCCACCAGCAGAATATGCTTCATATTGTAGCCTTTGCGGCGGAAAACCACCAGAATTTCCCGCAGGCCGAGCCGAAAAATGCTGGTAAACACAATATTCAGCACCACAAACATGGCGATCATCGTACGGGAGAAGTGCTGCTGCCAGATCACAAACAACACGGAAGTCATTCCCATCGCACCGATAATGTTCGCCTCGATGATACGCATCAGCTCGCCGCCGGGACCCGACCCCCTTTTCGCCGTATACAGTTTACAGCACTGATAAATAATCAGATACGCCGCAACGATGTAGGGAATCGCAGCGAAATAAGTCTCCATCGGCAGGTAAAAATCACCCGGTTTTACATTGCCGACCGGAGTTTCAAATTTGAGCCACCATGCCAAAATATAAGAGCCCGCAATGATGAGCGCATCGATGACTACATGCAATCCATTCAGGTATTTCTGATTATTCTTTATCATAGTACACCATATCTGCCAAAATGTGCCGATTATCCGACCACACTTTTGATATTTTACAATAATGTTATAAAAATTACAATCTTTTTATTTGAGGGATACCGCTCCTGCGGACTTACGGCCTCTCAGCCCAGAAATCTTCTCGCCGTGTTCACCCACAGTTCCCATTGGATCAGCATGTAATTCCCCAGATTGCGGAGCCGAAAGGAAACGTGTTTTTCTCTGCCGCCCTCTCTATAGTATATCCGAAATCCACGCATCAGCCCTTTCCAATATACTTTTCCGAGTCCTTTTTTACAGAAAAACAAAAACTTTATTCCGAATCCCGGCAGCAAAAAGGGAAGATTAAGGAGCACCTGCAGCGGAGGCATGTTCTTTTCAATTAAATAGATGCTGTTGGCGGAGGAAAGGTTTGTCTTAAATTCATTATATTTTGAACCGGATACGCTGCTCCCCGCATGGTACACAAGAGCCCTCGGCTCATACAGGTTGCGGTAGCCGTAGATTCTCGCCCGATATCCGATATCCACATCCTCCAGATAGGCAAAATGCCGCTCATCAAAAAGCCCTATCTGTTCCAGAATGCTCCGCCTGTAGATCGCCGCTCCGCCGCAGGCAGCAAAAACTCTCCGGGGCTTCTGATACCTCTTTGACACCTTTTTCCCCTTTCCATAGTCGTAGGCCCAGCCCAACGCGCAGTAATAATCACCGGCGTTATCCATCCGGTCCGGCGCTCTCATCATCCGCATCTGGGCCCCCGCGGAGAAGGCTTTCGGATCCTTGTCCAACGCCTTCTCCATCGCCTCCACAAAACCGCCCTCTATAGTTAAATCGTTATTTAACAAAATGACATAAGGGGTATACGACGCTCGGATCCCTGTGTTGACTGCCTCGCAGAAGCCCCGGTTCTCCCCCATGCGGATCACCTCCACTCCCGGCGTGCGCTCCGCCAGCTCACAGCTTCCGTCCGTGGAGCCGTTGTCGATCACAAGGATCCGGGCGGGATGCTCCATCGTATCCGCCAGAATGGAATCCAGGCATTTTTCCAGATATTCTATGCCGTTAAAATTGGGAATCACAATGGTTGACTTCATAGCTCTATCTCCTCACCCGGATCTTCGGCTCCCAGACAAGACGCTGACCCCTCTCCCGGAACACCGCGCAGAGCGCAAGGCTGCGCTGTCTCCAGATACTCTCGTCCAACCTGTTGCAGTACGCCCTGTCGCGTTCCTTTGTCTTCTCGATATAGGGAACTTTCATGACCTCCTCAAAGACAGGGATATCCTCCCCGCGCAGGATCATCGTCCGCGCATCCAGCGCCCAGACGTCCCGACAGACCGATGCCGCATTCGCCGGACCGGAAAAGAATCCGTACAGTCCCGCAAACGGACATGTTCCGTTTTGCAATAAAATTCCACTCGTTATTTTATTATCCCGGTCCAGCACGGAGCCGCCAAGCGCTCCCACATCTTTTCTCGCCGCGAAAATATCCGGCTTATAGACGACACGGTAAAAGCCCACATGTTCCGTGTCCTCCACCTTTCCATCGATCCTCTTCTCATCCAAAAAAGCCTGTACTGCCCGTTTTCCGGCTTCATAGGCGTAGAGCTTGCTGGCGGGGTTCGCCGCCGTGGACAGATCGTGGCAGCGCCAGTGGTAGAGTATTTTCCCTATATGGGCTATCTCCTCCTCCCGCATCCTGCCCACCGCCCGCAGGATCAGGTCGTAATCCTGAGCGCCGTCGTACGCGGGGCGGAAACCCAGTTGTCTCATGAGCCCTGTCTCCAGCAGCAAAAAGTGACAGATATAGTTATTTGCCAGCAGAAAATCAAAATTAAATCGAGATTTAATATTTGGTTCCCGGAAATTTTTTCCGCTCTCATCGCATTTATCTTCGTCCGAGTACAGCAATTTCGCTGAAATTCCCTGTTCAGACAAAGTATTTACCGCTTTTACCATCTCAAACAACGCATCCGGCGTCAGCAGATCGTCATGATCCAGCAGGCCGATATAGTCGCCTGACGCATGGGCGATCGCCTGATTGCTGTTGCCCGAAATACCCTCATTTTTAGATAACGCATGATATTTTATTCTCTCCGCCCGTCTCCCGGCCAACGATTTCTCTGCGGTTTCCACACATTTCTTTACCCGGTCGCTCTCGCTGGCGTCGGCGATGATCAGCTCCCAGTTCTCGTAGCTCTGTGCCGTCACGGAATCGATCAGCGCCGCCAGAAACTCCTCCCTCGTCTCGTAGGCGGGCACCACGATGCTGATCAACGGCATTTTTTCAAAGACCGTACCTCTCTGGCGTTCCAATTCCTCCTTTGTCGGCGGTTCGTAGAAATAATGCATATCATAAGGAGCGGTGAGCCGCTCGTATGCCATGCCCACCGCTTTTTTTACCCCGTTGCGCTTCATGTAGTTGATCGTTTTATTCAGATTCTCCCGTATCATAACAAACCATTCACAGAGAATACATTTTACAGCAGCGCCTTCACTGCCTCTGTCAGCGCCTCAACCTTCTCCTGCGCGTCATCCAGACCGGTACCCTTTACGCCCATGTAGAATTTAATCTTCGGCTCCGTGCCGGAAGGACGGGCGCAGCACCAGGAATCATTGGTCAGTTCAAAGTACAGCACATTGGACTTCGGCAGACCGGTGGGCGTCACTTCGCCCGTCGCCATATTGGTCGTCTGATCCAGATCATAGTCGCGCATCTCCACCACCTGCAGATCGCCAAAGTTTTTCGGCGGGTTCTTACGCAGTTTATCCATGATCGCGGCGATCTGTCTGGAGCCGTCGATGCCCTTCATCGTGATCGCGTACTGTGTCTCTTTATAGTAACCGTATTTCTCATACAGATTGATCATCTGATCCCAGAGCGTGATGCCCTGCTTCTTGCACCATGCAGCCACTTCGCACAGGCACATCACCGCAACGACAGCGTCCTTGTCACGGGCATGGGTTCCCGCGAGGCATCCGTAGCTCTCCTCCAGACCGAACACGTAATTGTAAGAATGGTCTCTCTCAAAGAACTTGATCTGCTCGCCGATGTACTTGAAGCCGGTCAGCACTTCCACAAATTTTGCCTTGTAGTCCTCCGCGATGGCGCGCGTCATATTGGTCGTCACAATGGTGGTCACCATCGCCGGATTCTCGGGCATCTTGCCTGTGGCCGCCCTCTCCCGCATAATGTATTCCGCGATCAGCATGCCGGACATATTTCCGGTAAAGGAAACATACTCGCCGGTGGCTTTGTCCTTCGCATAAATACCCAGCCTGTCGGCATCGGGATCTGTGGCCAACACCACATCCGCATCCTTCTCCTTGGCCAGCTTCAGCGCCAGGGTGAAAGCTTTCGGATCTTCCGGGTTCGGATAATCCAGGGTGGTAAAATCGGGATCCGGCAGTTCCTGCTCCGGCACGATATAGACATGCTTAAAGCCCAGTTCCGAGAGAATTCTCCTCACCGGCACGTTGCCCGTCCCGTGAAACGGCGTGTAGACGATCCTGATGTCGTCAGCCATCTCCTTTATCACTTCCGGATGGATGATCTGCTTCTTCAGTTCCTCCATGTATCTGTCATCGATCTCTTTTCCGATCACCTGGTACAGCCCTTTTTCCATGGCTTCTTTTTTATCCATGGTCTTCACATCATTGTAATCCGTCACTGCGCGGACTTCCTCGATGATCTCTTTATCTCTGGGCGCCGCCACCTGCGCGCCGTCCTCCCAATATGCCTTGTAGCCGTTGTACTCCGGCGGATTATGGCTTGCCGTCACCACGATACCGGAAATGCATCCAAGCTCCCTGATCGCAAAGGAAAGTTCCGGTGTGGGGCGCAGCGCATCGAACACATAAGCCTTGATGCCGTTTGCTGCCATGCACAGAGCCGCCTCGTCCGCAAACTCCGGGGACATCCTTCTCGAGTCGTAGGCGATCGCAACACCTTTCTCCGCGCCTCCCTGCTTCAGGATATAATTGGCAAGTCCCTGCGTCGCTTTCCGCACCGTATAAATATTCATGCGGTTCGTACCCGCGCCGATCACACCGCGGAGACCGCCCGTGCCGAATTCCAGATCCTTATAAAAGCGATCCTCGATCTCCCCCTCATTATCCGCAATGCCCTGAAGTTCTTTCTTCGTCGCCTCATCAAAGTATGCATCCGATAACCAGAAATTATACTGCTCTTTGTAATCCATCTGTAATCCCTCCGTATTCCTATCCATATTGACGGAAAATTGTCTGCAAAAGTATGACAATTTCTTCTCCTTGCTCCATTATAACAGACTTTTCCGGTAATGGGAATATTTTCTTTTTTATTGACCTCCCCCCTGATTCACGCTATGATAGTGCAAAGAAAACCGGTTTATACCGATACATATTGACCGAAAAAATAAAGAAAAAGGGGATACACAATGGAACAGTTTGCGAAACTCAGATACACAAGACCGGACGGCAAAAGCCTGCTCTCCTACATCGACAGCGCCGCAAAAGCTTTTCAAAACGCCGAAAGCTATCCGGCCGCCAGAGAAATCTTCTTAAGTCTGAACCAAAAACAGGAACACTTTCACACCATGGAAGAACTGGCCTCCATCCGCAACAGCATGGATACGCGGGATGCATTTTACCAAAAAGAAATGGAATATTTCCACAGCGTCAAGCCGGGGCTCAGCGTGGAGATGAAAAAATTCCATAAAGTATTTCTGGAGAGCAGTTTCCTCCCGGATTTTGAGCGGGAACTGGGACAATTATATATCCAGAATGTGAAAAGCCGCATACGCCTTGCCGCAGAGTCCAATATAGAGCTCCAGATCAGGGAAAGTATGCTGGTACAGGAATATTATCGGACCGCTGCCGCTCCCCAGGCGGAATTTCACGGAGAGACCTTAAACTTTTACGGCCTGTTAAAGAAAATGCAGGATCCCGACCGAAAGATCAGAAAAGAAGCGATGGAAAAATGGTCCGCACTGTATGAGTCCATCTCAGGGAAGCTGGATGATATCTACGGCGAACTTGTCAGCATCCGCCTCGAACTGGCGGAAAACCTCGGCTTTCCCGGCTATGAGGAGATGATCTTTCTGCAGAATAAGCGCTACACCTATACCCCTGAGGATGTGGCGGCGTTCCGCGAACAGATCCTCCGTCACATCGTTCCGGTCTGCAAGCGGCTGGTAGAAGAACAGAAAGCCAGACTTGGCATTGAAACGCTTCACTACTACGACGAAGCTCTCATGTTCCCCGAAGGAAACGCCGTGCCCATGGGAAAAAAGGAGGAAATGCTGGCGAACGCGGGCAAAATGTACAGAGAGCTCTCCGACGCCACCGGAAGATTTTTTGACTTTATGCTGCGGTATGATCTGTTTGACCTCGAGACAAAGCCTGGCAAACAGCAGGGCGGCTACTGCACCATGCTCGCCGAATACAAGGCTCCCTTTATCTTCTCAAACTTCAACGGGACGGACGCGGATGTGGATGTGCTGACCCACGAGGCTGGACATGCCTTTCAGGCTTTTGAGGCGCTCCGCAATGTTCCCCTCTCCGAACAGACTTTTGCCTCTGAGGAGGTAGACGAGATCCATTCCATGACCATGGAATTTTTCACCTACCCCTGGATGGAGCTGTTTTTCGGAGAGCAGGCGGAGAAATACCGCAAATCCCACCTGTGGAGCGAACTGATCTTTATGCCCTATATCGCCTGCGTGGATGAGTTTCAGCACCTTGTCTACCGGGAAAAGCTGACAGACGGCATGGAAAGGCGAAACGTGTGGAGACGGCTGGAAGAGAAATACCTGCCCTGGCGCGATTACGACGGCGATCCGTTTCTGGAACAGGGCGCATTCTGGATGCAGAAACTGCATATTTTTGCCTGCCCTTTCTACTATATCGAGTATGCCCTGGCACGGATCGGATCGCTGGAATACTACAGCCGGATGGCGGATGATTTTCACGGTGCTTTTGAAGATTATCACCGCCTCTGTCTCGCCGGGGGCACCAAAGGCTACCGCGAGCTCCTCGCACTGGGAAACCTCAGCGATCCCTTTAAGGAGGGGACGGTGGAGAGAGTTGTGGAGGCTGTCACTAAATTGTTATGACACTTTCCCGATCATGCAAAAGAGCGTGCCAATTTTTACTTCTATTGCACGCTCTTTTGTGTGTATCCTTTCTTTTTCTTTACATCTCTTTCAGCAGTTCTTTGTATATTGTCTGTACTATCAGATTTAACGAAGCGGCTCCCGGATCCGCCGTACCTAACCCTCTGTCCGCCACATAAAAGCCTCTGCCCCTTTTGGCTATCATCTGTTCGGTGGCTCTCGCCCCTTCCGCAGACGCTTTCGCCGCCGCACCTGCCGCCGCAAGGATATCATCGTTTGCTGCTTCCTCCGAAAATGCCCTGACAGCGGGAACCAATACATCCATCAGCGTTTTATCCCCCTCTCCCGCCTGGCTTTTCTCCAGGGTGGAAGCGAGCGCCTGATTCAGTATTCCCGCGATACTCTCCGCATCATATACCGTTTCCCTTTTTGCCGCTCCAGCCGCTCTCTTCATGAAAAAACCGAGCAGTGTGGAGGCAGTTCCTCCGCCTGCCGCAAGCAGTGTCATTCCCGCGTTTTCCAGAACTTCTGTATTACCCATCTCCCGCCATTCCGGAAGCATCTCTCTCACAGCATTAAAACATTTCTTCATATTAAAGCCATGCTCGCCATCGCCCATCACCGCGTCCAGCCCGTCCAGGTACTCCGCGTTCTCCTCGATCCGGCGCGCGATCTCCTCATACATTCTGCAAAAATCCATCTGTCCCTCCTAAAACTGCCGAAATCCTGCGGTATCAGCCGGCGCAAGCAGAAACCGCTTTCTGCGCTCATCCAGCTTCATAATGGATACCGATGCCCCCGCCATCTCCAGGCTGGTCATATACTCTCCCACATACGCTTTCGCTATCCTGATCTCTTTCTCCTCCAGAGCCATATGTACTTCCCTGTATAAAATATACAGTTCCATCAGCGGCGTACTTCCCATGCCGTTCACCAGTACACAGATTTCTTCTCCCTTTTCGACCGGCATATCAGCAAGCAGCTTCTCCAGCATGATTTTTGCCAGATTATGAGCCGTATCCACCTTCATCCTTCTGATGCCGGCCTCCCCGTGGATACCTGTTCCCAGCTCCATCTCCTCGTCTCCCAGAAAAAATCCCGGCTTGCCCACCGCAGGAATGATACACGGTGACAGCGCAAAACCGATCGTCCGCACATTATCCGCCGCGTTCTGAGCGGCCTCCTGCACTTCTTCCAAGCTGCCTCCCGCTTCCGCACAGGCACAGGCGACCTTCTGCACGAGCATCGTGCCTGCCACGCCCCGCCTTCCTGTCGTATCGGAGCTTTCCTCCACAGCTGTATCGTCATGCACTTTTACTTTCGCTGTTTTGATCCCCTCCTCCTCCAACAGTTCCATCGCCATATCAAAGTTCAGGTTATCCCCTGTATAATTTTTTGCGATGATCAGCACTCCCCTCCCGGCATCGACGGCTCTGATCGCTTTCACCATCTGATCGACGCTCGGAGAAGTGAAGACATCCCCCGCACAGGCGGCATCCAACATTCCCTTTCCGACAAATCCGCCGTGAGCCGGCTCATGACCGCTGCCGCCGCCCGAAATGATACCGACCTTCCCAGCGACAGGCGCATCCTTCCTGACGATCACACTGGTCCCCGGCAAAATCCGGATATCCGGATTTGCCAGCCGCATCCCCTCTATCATATCCCGCACTGCTTCATCCGGTCTGTTCATTATTTTTTTCACGCTCTTTCCGCCTCCTTCTCTTTCTCCCTGCCCAGCATTCCGAAACCCGTCTTACGATCTCATGTTCCGCAGGAAGGCCTGTCACTCTGCTCACCGCCTGCTCTATCCCATACTCCCCGATCCAGCTCTGGATCATCTCCGCCGCGGCATCCCCCGGCGCGTCATATGCCATGCCGTTTGCGATCGACAGAATCAGGTATTTCGGATCAACCCCATGTTCCAGGCACAGGCAGGCATTTTCCGTCAGTCTGTCATGACGCGCCAGCTTTCTCAGCGGATTAAATGCAACCCGTGTGACCGGATCGCAGAACGCGTCTTTTGAATCCGGGAATATCGCCAGATCCCACAGCTCCTTTTCCGAAATAGGATACACCCTGGCCAGTACAGGCACCGATTCCTCCAGCACCCCGCTTATGACCGCCGAGACTTCCCTGTCCGCCTTTGCCTCATCGATCATCCGGTAGCCCTTCAAATAACCCGCATATGCACAGGCGGCATGCGCCGTATTGATGGTATGTACTTTCAGCTTTTTTAACAGCTCCATATCCGCCGGACACTTCTCCACCCATGGTACTCCCCTCAGATCCGCATATACCGGTTCTCCGATCAGAAGCGGGCAGACCACGCCTGCCTCCAGTTCCAGAGAACTGCTGCTCTCTGCTCCCACAGGCCTTCTCACCACAGTATCCACCAACGACACCTTCTCCCCGTACCACTTTCTCCCCTCTTCATCCAGCCCGTCTTTTATCTGGCTGTCTATCTCCGGGATCAGCCCATTCTCATTTGTGCACGGAAACATGGTCAGACATTTCGCCGGATTCATCCTGCTTCTCTGTTCCAGTACCGGAAGGAGATAGGATATGGCATCCCCCATATCTTCCGGATACAGACACAGCGCAATCACATCCGCCTCCATTATCTCCTTCCCGCACGATCGCTGCCCGTCTGTCCAAAACGCCTTATAACCGCTTATCACCTTGCGTTTGGTATCTTCCGCCCGGTATTCTGTCACCTCATACTGCCCCTGGCGCAGGGCTTCTATCACTTCCGGATCCTTGTCTAAAAAGGATACTTCCCATCCGCCCTCCGAGAATACTATCCCGAGATGTCCCTTCCCTTCCCGTCCTGCCCCCACTATCACGATCTTTCCCATAAGCTCTCAGTCCTTTGCCTCCGGATACTCATTACAGAGCAGGCGGTATGCCGGTTCATCCTCCTCAATAGCCGGAAAACGCCCCAGTTCTTTCAGAAAACAGTTGTCCGTATTATCATCATTGCACATGGACACCTCCCCGATCAGAACCTCCTTTGTCCCCGGCTCCACACGGATCTCATGATAATAGTACGGATAGAGCGTTACGCTCTGCCCCGGCGTCAGGCGTATTTCCGTGCCTGCCGGAACCATGTACCTTCTCCCGTCGGAACAGACCTCCACCTCCTTCTCCATGTTCATGCTGTTATCTTCGTTTGCACAGTACAGTTTTACCAAAAGGTTTCCGCCGCCGCGGTTGATGATATCCTCCATTTTATTCCAGTGAAAGTGCATCGGCGAGATCTGCCCCTCGATATTCCTGCAAAGCTTCTCCGCATAACTTTTCGTATATTTTGGATCATGCACATTTCCGTTGCGAAGAGTGATCAGCGTATTGCCCAATTTTTCCCAGTCTCCCTCCCCGTAATCTGTCACATCCCATCCCAGCATATTGTCCCGAATCTCATCGTATTCATGTCCTTTCTGCTGCCATTCCTCCGGCGTAAAACTCAGAAAATCCGGCAGATTAAATCCCACCTTCCCGATCAGCTCTTCCATTTCGCGAATCCGCATATTTACCTCTGAACGTTTCATTTTTACCTCCATTTCCGCGCTGCTTTCTGCGCTTACCCTTTAAAATTTTCCACTTCTTCCCTCGTGGGCACACTGGACATCGCCCCCATTCTCTGTATGGACAGCGCTGCCGCTTTATTCGCATATATCGAAGCCTCAAAGATATCCTTCTCTGTCATATGTCTCAGATTCCCGTGTAAGAGCATCCAGCTTAAAAATCCTCCCAGAAAACAGTCTCCGGCGCCTGTTGTATCCACGACCGGAACCCGGCAGGCAGGTACATGGCCTTCGCAGTCCGGCAGAATAAAGCTGCTTCCGCCTTCCCCCTCCGTCACAAGGATGAGCCCCGCCCCATATTCCATAAGACTCCTTGCCGCTTCCACCGTACGGGCCCCTGTCAGAAATTCCAGTTCCTCCTCCGTCACCTTCACAATATCTGCCCATTCTAACGGTGTGCGCAAAATCTCTAGGGCTTCCTCCCTGGTGCGATAATAATTTGCCCTGTAGTTCACATCATAGGAAATCAAAAGTCCTCTCCTTTTTGCCTCCTGCATCAATCTCGGCTGTGACTTTCTGGTCTTTCCGCATATCATCGCATTGGACGATACATGCAACAGGCTGCAGCCAAATATTTTTTGAATGTCGATCTGTTCATAATCTACCATCTTGTCAGCTCCCGGCTGATTCACAAAGGAATACTCCCTCTGATCCTTTTCTTTCAGATCGACAAAAGTCAGGTTTGTCCCGCATTCCTGTGTAAAAACCATGGAACTGCTGTCCACACGAAAATCTGCGATCCTCTCCTGCAAAAATCTGCCGAACCTGTCGTCTCCAACACCGCCCACAAATGCGCTCTCTATCCCCTGCCTCGCCATCACGACACAAAAATTTGCCACGCTTCCCCCGGGACATGCTTTGTAGGTAATACAGCCATCTCCCGTATTCTTCCCGCTGTCCACCGGAATAAAATCAACGACGCTCTCTCCAAAACCGGCTATCTTACAATTCATGGCTTCCTCCGTCATTCCAGATTCGTGTGATTTAAGAACATTTCATCCGAATTCTTTCCCCGTTTATTCATCAGCTTCAAAATGATAAGATCCAACACCAAAAGGACGCACTGTTCAAACAGAGAAGCCATAGGCTGGATCGAGCTTACCTTCACGCAGCCTTCCCTGTTCAGACGGTTCAGCTTTGTGGCGGGCGCATTGATATAAACCGGATAGTCCGCCATACTGTCCAGGCTGGAACCTGAAGCGATCGTTATCAATCCCAGTTTTCCGCCCAGCTTCTTCGCTTTCTCAGCGACGACCACCTGGCCGCCGGTCTCCCCTGAGCCTGAGGCGATGATCAGAAGGTCTCCCTCCGCCAGTCCCGGCGTCACCACCTCCCCCAGCACATACACCGAAATTCCCATATGCATCAGCCGCATCGCAAATTCCCGGATACTTAAGCCCGATCTTCCGGAACCGGATATAAATACATGGGGCGCCTCCATAATAGCTTCTGTCAACGCTTCCACCTGCATATTATCCACAGTGGACAATGCCGTCGATATCTCTGAAACAAGCTCATCCATATATTCCAGTTTCTTCATCCCATACCTCCTTCACCATCTGATTTATTTTTCTCATCTCTTCGCACAGATCCTCCGCCGCAAACAGACGGCTTCCCAGAACAATATGATCCGGTCTCAGGGCAGCAATCTCCCGGATGTTCTGCACTCCGATTCCGCCCGCCACTGCGCATTTTGTCTTTTTCAGAATCTGCTTTGCGGTGCGCAGCTGTCTGACCGGCGTCTTGTCTCCCCTCCCGTCAAAAGCGGTATGTACCTGAATATACTCCGCACCGAGCTCATCCAATTCCATAAGCCTCTCCTCCAGATCCCCCACAGCGATCATGTCTATCATCACCTTCGCGCCATCCTCCTTCGCCTGTCTGATGGCATTTTTTACCGTATCCGGATTCGCCGCACCGCACACGGTGACGATGGATGCCCCCGCCTCAAATGCGATGTGAGCCTCATAATCTCCGGCATCCATCATTTTGTAATCCGCCAGAATATCATGTTCCGGAAAATGTCTCCGCATCTGTCTGATCGCCTCCTGGCCCATTCTGAGCACCAGCGGAGTCCCTATTTCAAATACCTGTACATACTCTTTTAAAATTTCAGCCTTCCTGACCGCCTCCTCCAATGTAAACGTATCAAGCGCAATCTGATATGTCATCTTCTTTCTCCTTCATCAGCTTATTTTCTGTTTCAATTTCGGCAGGAATATACTGAGCAGGACCGCGCAGAACAACAGCGTCGCTCGAATCACATACTGCATATACACGCTCACATCCAGAAGTGTCATTCCGTTTGCGATCACGCCGATAAAAATAATGCCGAGCATCGTACCGCTGATCCTTCCCACGCCTCCTGTCATGGAAGTACCTCCGATCACTACCGCGGAGATAACATCCGTCTCCCAGCCTCTCCCGAAGTTAAATGTGGCCTGCAGAACCTGCGCGGAATTGATAAAACCTCCTATCGTCGCAAAGACTGCCGTAGCCGCAAAACAGAATATCTCCGTTGTCATCACATTGATACCTGCCAGGCGGGCCGCTTCTGCGTTTCCGCCCACCGCATACACTGCCCTGCCGATCCTCGTATACCCCATAACAAAAAAAGATATAAGAAATATGATCACCAGGATGATAGCCGGGATCGGAATGTTGCCCACGCGCCCCACACCGATATGGTTAAACCAGTCCGGCATTTTTCCCGCAATCGGGAATCCGCCGCAGATGATCCCCGCAAGGCCGTACAGAAACAGCTGTGTGGCGAGTGTGATGATAAACGCCGGCATTCCGCACCGCACCTGAAAAAATCCGTGAAATGCTCCGAGGCCTCCGGAAAGGATAACCGCCGCCAGCATACCGATGATCGCCGCCGCTGTCAGGCTCATCCCGCTCATTCCGGGGAGATTCTCACAGGCAAACGCCGCGATAACTCCCCCGATCGCTACCACGGATCCTATAGACAGATCGATCTGTCCTGCAATGATAACCATTGTCATACCAAAAGCGATCACTCCCTTCATGGAGATCGCCTTTAAAATATTCAGCCAGTTTGTCACGGTCAAAAATGACGGCGCCGCCAACGACAAAAACAGGATCAGCAGGATCAAAACAATCGCTATAATGTGGTCCAGTATAAATATTTTTACAGCTCTGACATGAAATTCACTTTTCTTCAACTGTTGTCACGCCTCCTTCCTCCTATATATGATCTCCGGCGGTATCACGCCGGACATACAGCATGCATACAATTCGTCTATGGGACACCTGTCCGGATCCACTTCCCCCACCAGTTCCCCATGACACATGATAAGAATGCGGTTGCAGACTTCCAGAAGTTCCTCCAGCTCAGTTGAGACAAATATCGTGGATATTCCCTCCTTGCTCCCCTTCCACATGATTTCAAAGATCTGCTGTTTCGCATTTACATCGATTCCCCTCGACGGTTCGTCATACAACATGATCCTCGGATGAATGCTCAGCCAGTTTCCGACGACCACCTTCTGCTGATTTCCGCCGGAGAGCGTACTGCACGGTGAGTCAATGTCCGGAATCCGTATCTGAAGGTCCCTGACCTGCTTTTCGGCGTTCTCATCCCGTTTTTTCTTATCTTCTATATATTTCCCGATCGTATTGGCTCTGATGCTCGCGTAATTCAGATTATCCTTCACGGAATGCATCAGGATAACGCCCTGTGTCTTGCGTTCCTCCGGTGTCAATCCGACTCCGGCATCGATCAGATGGATCGGATCAAATTTCTCTATTTTCTTCCCTTCGATCTCGACAGTACCTTCCTGAAATTTATCCGCGCCGAAAATAGCCCTGAGAAGTTCTGTTCTCCCCGAACCGAGCATTCCCGCAATACCCAGCACCTCTCCTCTATACAGATCAAATGTAATATTCTGAAAAGTACGTTTCTGAGTCAGCCCTCTCACCGACATGACCACATCTCTTCCCGGGATCACATCCTCCGGACGATGCCGCAGAGAAACCTCGCCAAACATCATGTGGACAATTTCTTTGTTGTCAATGTCTTTTACCGGCTTCTGCCCGATAAACTCTCCATCCCTGAGCACTACGATCTCATCCGCCACCCGCTGAAGTTCCTGCAGTTTATGTGTGATATAGATCACAATAATATCCCGCTCCTTCAGCTTTCGCACAAAGGAAAGGAGATTCTGCACCTCATGCTGCGCCAATGCGGATGTGGGCTCGTCCAACATGAGAACTTTCGGAGAAAAACTCATGGCTCTGGTAATTTCCACGATCTGCTTCTGCCACATGCTCAGGTCCTTGATCAGAGCGCGCGGATCAATGGCTGCTCCCATTGTCTTCAGCAGGCTGTCCGCTTCCCGATACGCTGTCCTCCAGTCGATCACTCTCCCCTTCCTCGGCATTCGATTCAAAAATATATTTTCCGCAACTGTCAGCCCCGGTATCAGACTCATTTCCTGGTATACCGTAACGATCCCCTTATCCTGGGCTTCCTTCGGCGTTTTAAAATGAAGTTTTTCATCATCCATATAAAGTTCTCCGCCCGTCGGCTGTATCACACCGGCAAACAGCTTGACCAGCGTTGATTTTCCAGATCCGTTTTTACCGATCAGCGCATATACTTTCCCGCTCTCCATTTCAAAACTCACTTTATCTAATGCACGGCATCCCGGATAATCTTTTACAATATCCCTGGCTGCTAATTTCATATCCGCATCCTTTCTGCCAAGCGGCCTCCAAGTTTTTTCTGGACAGTGCCCCGGCTGTCCGTCTCACATTCCTATGGCAGCCAGGAACACCAGTCTGTATCTATTATTTATAGTTTTCTTCTACATAGGTCTTAACCGCTTCCGGATCATCACGGGTGAGCAGAAAACCGGGCGTGGACTCTGTGGTTCCCACTGCTTCGATCTCACCTCTCAGATACTGAATAAGCAATGTCGCCGAACTGTAGCCCTGAGAATAGGGATCCTGTACTACGATCGCCTGAAGGATATCATTCTCATCCAGCAGCTGCTGGCAGATACCTTCCTGAGCGTCGTACCCAAACGCATACATTTCTCCGGCCTTACCACTCTGTGCAACTGCCTGCACTAATCCCTGCAGTCCGCCGCCGTTCGCGCCGTAAAATACGTCGATATCCGGATGTGCAGTGATCATATCGCTCGCCGCGCTCAGAGCCAGATCCTCTTTTTCAGCTCCCTGATTGGCAACGATCTCATATTCAATGCCCGCCTCATCCAGCGCCGCAAAAAATCCGCCATATCTGTTGGAAGACTGTTCCGGCAGCTGATGGTCATAATGGATCAATCCTACCTTGATCGGTCTGTCGTACTTTTCAGCGATCCACTCAGCCGCATATTCACCGACCTGATGCCCGTTGGCATAGTCGTCGGACGCATAGCCTCCCACCAGAAAATCAGAATCGGATATCTCCATATTGACAGAGCCTATGGCAACTCCCTGAGCGGCCGCCGCGCCGAGGCTTGCCAGAGATGCTTCCTTATCAAGAGGCGCGATACATATTGCGTCCACCCCCTGCCCTGCATAAGTATTGATCAGTTCTACTTCCCTGGACTGATCATTATTGGAATTGGAGGACACAAACTCTACATTATTTTCCTCACATGCCTTTTTCATCCCATTGATCAGCGCATTCATAAACTCATCATCCTGAAATACGACCCCGGCAACTGTCAGCTCCTCGCCCGCAGGTTCGCTTTCCGCTTCCCCGGCAGGCTCTGCCTCTTCCTTCACAGCTTCCTCTGCCGTTTCTTCCCCCGCCTGCGCATCATTCGTCTTCTCATCGGCTCCCGCTCCGCATGCCGCCAGCAGAGAAGCCGCCATAGACGCGACAAGTATCATAACCGCCAATTTTTTCTTCATGATAATCCTCCATTCTTAAACAAGATTTTAAAGTTAGTGAACAATACCCCCGCTTTCCGGAACATCCTTTTTCCGATAGCTTTTCATTTAAATACGTATTTAATCACAGAATAAACCGTATTTAATTCAATAATTACGTATTTATCTGTTGCTGACTACTATAACATAACAATTATGTCCGGTCAAGGAAATTTTTATTTATATTTTGATAAAAATTGACCTGCACAGCCTCACAGAAAATAAAATACATGTCCTTATTGCACAAATTTTCAAAAAGATACTTGTAATTATTTTGATTTGCGGTATGATATAAGAGAACAATAATACCTGCTTTATCCGTTATTTTTTTCATTAATTACGTATCTATTGTCAAAATATAATAACAATAAGAAGGAGAATACAAATGGATAAAAAACTATCGGTATTATTTGTCGGCGAGACTACAATCGCACAAAACGGCAGTATAAAAGGATACGATCTGACCTATAGCGTCTCCTATGAGGAATCCTACCTTCCCATAAAAAATATGATCGAATCCCTCGGCCATACATTCACCCATATTCCATGCCATCTGGCGGCACGGGATTTTCCCCGCACAAAAAAAGAACTGCAGCAATATGATGTGGTTCTTTTCAGTGATATCAGCTCCAATATTTTTCTGTTGCTTCCCGATATGTGCAGAAGCGGAAAAAGAACGGTCAACCTGTTAAAATTAGTGCGGGAATATGTGAGTGACGGCGGCAGTTTTGGAATGATCGGAGGATACTCCACTTTTCAGGGATATGAAGCAAAGGGCAACTATAAAGATACTCCTGTAGAAGAGATTCTTCCTGTCACCATGCTTTCTTACGATGACCGCGTGGAGACCCCGGAAGGAGCAGATCTGGTCTGCGATCCATCAAGACATGATCTCCTGAAAGGATTTCCTGAGAAATGGCCGTACATCCTCGGCTATAACCGCCTGATCCCAAAGCATGATGCCGATGTGATCTTAAAGTATGAAAAGGATCCTATCATAGCGCTGGGGACTTACGGGCATGGCAGAACGATGGCGTATGCCACTGACTGTACGGCACACTGGGCGCCCAGAGACATGACCGAATGGGAATATTATCCTATTCTGTGGGATCGGCTCCTGCACTGGCTTGCCGGAAAATAATAGTACAACGGAAGGGACACTCCGACTTGAATTACGAGAATATAACACTGGACAGAACATCCAAAACACCACTTTATCTTCAGCTGAAAAAAATTTTTTTAGATGCGATCCGTGAAAAGGAACTCTGCAGCGGCGACCTGCTGCCCAGCGAAAGTGAAATCGCGAAACTTTTCGGTATCAGCAAGGCAACTGTACGGCAATGTATGGGAGAATTGTCAAACGAAGGGTATATAGAAAAAAGGCGCAACCGTGGCACTATCATCCTCGGTCAGAAACTGAACATCGGCTATTCCAGCGAGATCGGTGATTTCTCAGAACGCATCCGGGAGATGGGCATGCAGCCCAAAACAGAACTGCTTGCTTTGAAAGTAGAAGAATGCAATAAACAGGTCGCGCAGCTTTTAAATTTTGATGAGCCCAAAAAGATCATACATCTGGTCCGGCTCAGATATGCCAATAACTTTCCGATCGTATATATCGACTCCTTTTTGCCCTATGAGACCTGCAGGCCTGTCCTTAGCCATGATCTGGAATCCGAGTCATTGTACTCCATTCTTGATCAGGAGCCCTCACCCCAGCTTCATATACACCATGTGGTGCGGACTGTCTACGCCTCAGAAGCTCTGCCGGAAATTGCGGAAAAATTTAATGTCCGCACAGGCTGCGCCATGTTGACCGTTGAAACCATCGCCTACAATAAAAACGGATTTCCCATAGAATACTCCGTTTCCTATTCTCCCAATGCCAGAAACCAGTATTCTTTCACACTGAATCGATAAATCATGCTGCTGCTCTGTCGTTGCTTTTTGGACAGGGCGGCATCCTGTTCCAGGTCAAATCTCTTCTCCAGTAGTTGATCTGCTTACCCATCCAGACTTCTCCTCCCCCGCTTCCTCCCGAGCAAAAACGGAAAAAACCTGTTGATTGCCAGAATGCAGAACACTTCCAGAATCATAATAACCCCGATCACATTCACAAAGAAAAATACCCGGTTCCCCATCGGAATAAAACCGTCGATCCGGTTTGCCAGATTTAGACCAATATACAGAAAATAGAAATCGATATGAGTCGCCATGACGATCAGCGAATTTTTTCCAAAAAACAGCAACGGCTTAAAAGACGGACAGCTCCTGCAGATCAGGACGATCCCCATAAAGGAGAGCACCGCCGCCAGATAAGATAAAACGGGAATGTCCCCAAAGCTCAGGCTGCGGAAATCAAAATAACTGTTTGCCACGCTGAACGGAATTCCCACAAAAAACAAAACGATCCCGGACACAAGCTGCCCCGCAAAAGGAATTCTTTTCTCTCTCTCCCAGAACGCCCTGAAAATCTCATACAAAAAATAGCCGGCGCACACAAAGGGCAGCGCGTAGACAGCTCTCAAAAAAGTCCTCATCAGACACAGCGACGCGTAGAGCAGTCTTTCCGACAGGAAAAATCCCTCCAGCGGTTTCAGCGCACTGTTTGCCAAAAATGACACAAATGTCAGAACAAGACAGGCGAGAACAGTCCAAACCGGCGCATATTTCCGCCTTCCGAACATCTTCCGCGAAAAGATGAAGATACTCTCCGCCAGAAAAAGAGCCGGCAGAAACCAGAGCACGGAGCTTCCCCAGAGTGTAACCAGATCATTCACCCCCGCCCACACTTCTCCGATCTCGGAGATTCCAAACAGGACGCGCAGAAGATCCCTCACAATATAGAGCAGACTGAAATACAAAAAGGGAAGCAGCAGGGAACGCCCCTTCCTCCCCAAAATCTCTTTCCAGCCTTTTCCAGGCTCTCCCCCTCTGGCGATCAGCATCCCGGAGGAGAGGAAGAAAAGCGGGGGCGCTACAGAGGAGATCCACCAGATCGCCTGCAGCGGCACCGTGCTCGAGTGCATGATCACTATGCCGAGGATCCCCACTCCTTTTACCATATCCATATATTCCAAACGTTTTTTCGTCATCCTTTTTCCTCTGTTGTTCACTGCGCCCTCTACTCGGGCACAGTGCTCATACTTTCAACGCGTAGTCGCTCCTGTCCAGCGAAAAGTTCGGATTGTAGCAGGGATCACCCTTCTCGAGCTGCTCCCTCCATTTCTCCCGGAATCTCGCCGATTCCTCATCATACCTCTTCGCCTTCTCGCCCGCATCGTCCAGTCCCCTGGAGATGGATTCAAAATGGTACAGTTCGCAGTACGGATTCCACACATTGAGCAGCCCCTTCTCCCGCAGCCGCAGGCAGAAGTCCACATCGTTGAGCGCCACCGCGAAACTCTCATCCAGACCTCCCAATTCTTCGTAGAGCGCCCGCTTCACCATCAGACATGCCCCTGTCACCGCGGTCACATTCTGGGCGTAGCAGAGTCTGCCCATATATCCGAGATTGGTCTGGGCCACACGGTAGTGGGTGTGTCCCGCCGTGCGATGGGCGCCCAGCCCGATCACAATACCCGCATGCTGGATCGTCTTATCCGCGTAGTAGAGCTTCGCCCCCACCGCCCCCACATCATCCCGCTGTGCATACATCAAAAGCTCCTCCAGCCAGTTGATCGAGATCACCTGGGTATCGTTGTTCAGCAGCACCAGATATTCCCCGGCTGCAAAAGAGGCGCCGAAATTGTTGATCCTCGAGTAATTGAACTCCCCCTCATAGCGCACGATTCTGATATTTTCCTGCCCTTCCAGCGTCCTGTAGTAATTCTCTATCTCCTCTGTGACAGAGTTGTTCTCCACGATGATGATCTCGTAGTTATCGTAAGTGGACTGTTTCCGGACAGAATCCACGCACCTCGAGAGGTCCTCCACATGGTCTTTATTCGGAATCACGATCGATATCTTCGGATTGCCCAGCACTTCATACTTAATGCGGAAGATCGTCTCAAAAGCCTTCGTGCCGGCGATCTCGAAGTTCCGGAATCCGCAGGTCTGCAGATGATCCGCCACAGCGCCTCTCGCCGCCTCGATGGCGTAGCTTTTCGCATTGATATCCGCCGCCACGCTGGCCTTGTGGGAGCGCCAGTAGTACAGCAGTTTCGGCACATGCACCACATGCTTTGCCCTGGAAGTGAGCCGCAGTATCATATCATGATCCTGGCTGCCGTCGTAGGCGGATCGAAACAGCTCCATCCCCTCGAGCAGCTCTCTGTCAAACACGCTGAAATGACAGATATAATTGTTTGCCCGCAGATTGTCGATGGAAAAATCCGGTTTGAAGTGCAGCGTAAGCATATCGTCTATGGTCTTGTTTCCCCTGAACGTCGTCTCGTCACAGTAGATATAGTCCGCATCCTCCTCACAGATTTTCTTCATATATTCGTACAGCGCCGAGGGGTGCAGTATGTCGTCATGATCGAACAGCCCGATATAATCCCCCTTCGCCATCTTCAGGCACTCATTCGTATTCCCCGATATGCCCTCATTTTTCTCCAGCTTCCGGTAGCAGATCCGTCCGTCCTTCGCCGCGTACTCTTTGCAGATCTCCCCCACAAAGCCATGTTCCCCGTCGGAGCCGTCCGCCAGACAGAGCTGCCAGTTTTCGTAGGTCTGGTTTACCACCGAATTAAGCATCTCCGTCAAAAACTTCTTCGGCGTATTGTAGAGCGGCACCAGAATGCTGAAACAGATCTCCCTGGAAAAGGTTTCCTCCCGCTGTCTCTCCGCTTCCTCCGCAGTCGGAAAACTGGCCGTCCCGTGTTTTGTCCGCGCCTTTTTCTCGATCATCTTACTCCGGATCTTTCTGGCGATCCCTTTCGGCGAGCCGTAATTCCCCACCCGCTCCTTCGTACGCTTCACCCAATGATAAAAGCTCCGCAAAGGTTTCGCCAGCTTCCAGACACCGCTTCCCTTGATCCGTTCCAGCTTCCCCGACAGATCCTCCACCTGCGCGTTGGCGTCCGCAAGGCGCCCCGTCAGGTTTGCCGATTTTTTTCTCTCCCGGAAATAGGCCTCTCGGTACCAGACAAGCTGCTGCTCCTCCGACATCTCCTCCGGTCTGATCTCCGCCAAATTTTTCTGATTCTCTTCCAATTTATCCATTACCTGTTCTTTCTATTACATTATATATCAATACACCGGCAGACACCTCAATCTATCCGTCGATTTCCTGCCTCACATCGCTGCGCTGATAATACATCTTCCCACTGCTCACATTCCGATACAACATACCGATCCTGTACTCCCCGGAAACAATATCTTCTTTCAACACCCTGCACACAAATCCGGACAGCGCAATATTTTTCTGCTGCGGAAGGATTTCTTCCACATCCGGCCTGAGCCTTTCCTTCACCGGCACCCTGTAATAAAAATCTCCCTGCTCCGGCTCCATTACCAGCCATCTCTCAAACAGGCAGTTGTCCTCCCAGAGAATATAACACCAGCCTTCCGCTTCCACGATATCCGGCTCCTCCAGATAGATCTTATGCTGCTTCCCCGCCCGCTCCACGGTCAGCATCACTGCGCCGGAGAGTATTTTTTGCAGCGTCCCTTTTCCCTCTGTTTTCTCAGGGGCCGATGTGTACAACAGTCTCTCATACGGATAATGATAACCGATATGATAATCCGGCGCATTGTCCGTGAGCTGTTCACTGTAGTAGGGATCAAATTTATGGAACAGCGGGTGTTTGTCATAGAGATTTGTCTTTTCCTGTATCAACCTGTGCCATTTTTCCTCCGACAGGTCGTCGATCCCGCGGCTTGCAGACTCATGGTGCAAAAGCACCGCATCGTTTCGGAGTACGTTCCGATAACCCGCCTCCGCCAGCTTAAAGCAAAAATCCACATCGTTGTAAGCGACCGCCATCTCCTCATCCAGGCCGCCCGCTTCCTCATAGACGGATTTTCTGACGAGCAGACAGGCCGCCGTCACCGCTATCATATCGTAAGTCACCGTATTGTGTCCGTAGTAGTAGGCCCGGTCATCCGGGAAGGTCGTCAGTTTATGCGACGGTCCGATGTGCATGTTGGTGACGCCTGCATGCTGTATTTTCTCCTTCTCCGGATACCACAGCTTTGCTCCCACCGCGCCTGTCCCGGGCAGAAGCGCCTGTCCCAGCATAATGCGCAGCCAGTTTCTCTCGATGATCTCCACGTCGTCGTTGAGCAGCAGGATATATTCACCCTCCGCTTCCCGCACTCCGGCATTGCACATGGCGGAGAAATTGAAATCCATGGGACAATAAATATAACGGGTCTTTCCTTTTAAAGATTCCAGAAAGGCCTGAATGGTTTGCCGGTTTTCCTCACTGCTCCCGTTGTCCACCACGATAAATTCCACACTGTCCCGTGATCCCGGCAGGAATGTACGCTCCAGAAAAGAACCGATACAGTTTTTCAAAAGTTCCGGATGATCCTTCGACAGGATGACCGCCGATACAAGAGGGCCGCTTTCTTTGCCGTATATCTCACCTTTCGGCACGACAGACCAGACATCCGGATGCACTGTCTGATACGGTTCACTTGCATAACGCATGTTATTTATAAAATCCTGTTTTAATTTTATATATTCCTTTTCATACCCCCAGAATTCCGGATTCGCTTCTCTCCGCATCCTGCCCGTCTCCAGATAGTATTCCCGATCCGCCGGCATCTCAAAGTCCGCCTCAACATTTCGATGGTATAAAATCAGATCCAGACACACGATCTCCGGGGAACGGCACTCTCCGGGGCAAGTTTCTCTCCTTTCACCGTAGTAAAAACCGGTCTGCCAGATATTGCTCTTATCATACACCGCCGTCTCCGGCTTCTCAAAATACGGTTTTAACAGCCGCAGCGCAAAGTCATACAGGTTGGGCAGCGCGTCCGCATAGCCGAACAGGGATGTCTGCTCCGCCCATCTCCTGTCCACCGCGAAATAACTTCCGAAATAGAAAAATCCCAGCAGTGTATCCGGCGACCAGCATGGCTTAAACCATGGAAAACATCTCTTTCCTCCGGCTCTGTGGTCCTCCGCCCCGTAGAGCAGTTTTGTGTCCGGGTAAGCGCTGAACCATTCCTCTATAAAAGTGACCGCCTGTTCGTCCAGCTCTCCCGGATGGGCGGCGAACAGCAGGATATCCGGCTCTTTTCTGTCTGCCCGATGTACCGTGCTGCCCAGAGCGTGGGAGAGGCTCGTGATTCCCGCCAGTCTCCGGTAGGAGATCACCTTGCAGGTGCGCCGTTTTTCCTCGCCTTTCTGTCCCAGAGCCCCCCGATATTTTTCCCACAGCGCGGGCTCCTCCTCCCTGATCCACTGGCTGTAACTGTCCCTCTGACAGCGCAGACGCTCCCGATAGGACGCCGTGAATTCCTCCGGCGTCTCCTCTCTCTTCTGCTCCCCGCGCAAAAGCACAGATGCCGTATGCCGAATCTTTCGATATCCCCTCGTAAACAGAGAGGGAAATCGGGAGATCCTGTAGAGAGGGTTCGCGCAGATCGCCACATACTTCGCCTGCAGCTCTTCCCTCTTTCCCTCCGCATCCGCCACCTTTCCAGCCAGCACGGTATTTTTCTTTTTTTCCGCTTCGTACGCTCTCTGATAATACTCAGTCCAATTATAGTTCATAAAAATCACCAGCTTATCATTTCTTAATCCTTTTCGGATCTCTCTCCAACTTCAAACCTTCACCTCATACCCGAGCTCCCGCAATACCAGCTCATTGTCAATCACCTCATGATAAACTCCATCCGCCGGCGCAAAACCGTTTTTTTGATACAGCAAAGCCGCCGGCACATTACAATCCACAACAAACAGCCGCAGATATTCCGCCCCGAGATTCTTCGCCGTCTCTTTCGCTCTTTTCAGCATCAGGCTTCCCACGCCCTGTCTCAGGCAGCATACATTCACGCCAAAGCGGTCGAGATACAACGCCTTCGCGTGATCATCCTCCCACTTCACAACCCCCTCGCCTGCACTTGAATCACACAGGGAAAACGCCGCCATAATATTATTATTCTCCGCTAAAAGATATAACCTGCCATCTGCTATATCCCCCTCCAGAAACTCAACGGGATAGATCTCATCCCAGATCCGGAAGCCTTCCTCATCCATCTTCCGGACAATCTCTCTATACATCTCCCTAAGCTGCCCCAGATCTTCCGGGACTGCCGGCCTGTAATCCATATGCCTCTTCTTTCCCTTCCTCTCCTCTACTCAACCCGCAGCGTCTCCGCGCTGAATCCACAAAGCTTCTGCCTGGAACAGGCATCCTCCCAGAGATACCCTATCAGATACTCCCCCTTTGGCAGCGCATCCCGCCTGATCCACACACTCACTCCACAGAGCGCCGGATGGTCAATATAGGGGAGGTTTTCCCGAAAATCCGGTCTCCAGCATTCCCTGTAAGGAATTTTCCACAGTCTCTCCCCGTTTTCTCCCTGCCGCTCCTGCAAACTGACCGGTTTTAACAGAAGACTTTTTTCATAACGACTGTTATCTACATTCACCGCATAGGACCAGCCCTGAATATAGTAATCCCCGCCGCCGGATCTCCCCGTCCTCCAGGCAGTCTCGTCGCCGGTAAACTCCAGCCCCATATACAGGCACTCATTGTACCAAACCGCATCAAGTCCTCCCTCCAGCGAAATCACTTCCGCCCGCTCAGACATCCTCTCCTCCTCAAACCGACAGGCCGGCTCATACCCCCGGTCCAGAATATCCATCACCAGCTTCCTCGAATAGTATGGATCCCGGTTCCACATCTCCGGATATGCCGCATAGAGAAGATCCCTCTCCCGGTGCAGTCTCGCCACCTTCTCCTCCCCCGCGTCAAAGCCGCGGCTCATAGACTCGTGGTGATACAGGAAAGTCTGATTGCAGCAGACGTTTTGATACCCCTCCCGCAGCAGATGAAAACAGAGTTCCACGTCGTTGAACGCCACCGCAAACCTCTCGTCAAATCCGCCGATCTGTTCGAAAACCTCTCTCCTGACCAGCAGACAGGCTCCCGTGACCGCGCTGACATTCACCGCACGCCGGTTGATCCCGTGGTAATATTCCTTCTTATCGGAAGAAAACTGCAGCTTGTGGGCGGGCCCCAGATGGATATTGGTGATGCCCAGATGCTGAATCTTGTCGGAATCGGGGTACAGAAGCTTCGCTCCCACCGCCCCCACACAGCTCTTGGCCGCCTTCCCGACCATCACCGACAGCCAGTCCTCCCTGACGATCTCCATATCATCATTGAGAAACAGCAGATAATTTCCCCTGGCCTCCCCGGCGCCGATATTGCACATGGCGGAAAAATTGAACGCCATGGGCCTGTACAGATACCGGAAAGAGTACTCTTCCCTCATCTGATCCCTCATTTGTAAAATCCTGTTTTTATTTTTATCATTACTACCGTTATCTATTACAATAATCTCGATATTCTGATAGGCGGTTATCTCCCGCAGGGAGTGAATACAGTTGGAGAGCACTGCCGGATTGTCCTTGGAGGGAATGATGACCGACACCAGTTCCTGCCTTTCCTTTTCCACCGGAATTTCCATATCGGAATACAGATGTCCCCTCTTTATCTCATCAAACTCCGGCTCCATTCCCCAGTCTTTCCCCAGTCCGGCCGCAGGGTTCCATTCCCGCTCCCTCACGCTGTCCCCGCCCCCGCACGCAAACAGCACCTTCTCTATATGCCCGCTCCATCCGACCTCGTCGACACAGCGCAGCACAAGATCATAGAGCCTGGCTTTCTCCGAAAGTCCCCACTCTTCCCCGGCGTTTTCCCCGATCCTTTCGACCAGCTCTTTTCTGACCGCAAATATATTTCCAAAATAGAAAAACGACTGCAGCAAATCGGGGGACCAGTCCGGCTTATAGTAATCCTCCTCATCCCCGTAGGCTATCCCGCAGGCAGGATGTTCCTCAAAATACCGTATGACCTCCCACTGCGCCCCCTCTGTCAGAGCAGACTCCTCCGGCGTGACAAGCCACAGATCCCCCTGCTTATCCCGCAGGTCCCTGTCGGAGGCGCACTCACAGAACATCTGCGGCAGCATTACCGTCACAGACAAATGCGCTCTCCCGGCTGCCTCCGCCTCTCTCTTCCACTCCGCCGTTTCCGCTCTTTCCCCCTCCAGCAGACTTTCCAGCCAAACGCCATAAGGAACGGCTTGCCGGGCAATCCGTTCCTCATACGATCGATGTCTTTTTTGAATCAGAAGCCGCTGCACGGCTCTCTTCAGAAAATTGCTCACAGACGAAATCTCCTCTTTGCCGCGCTCTCCACATCCCGGGCGATCTCCCGCCCGATCAGGGAGCGTTCCATACAAATTTTCAGGACATTTGTTTTTTCAAACGTCTGCCCCGCCAGAGAGACGACCAGATTAGGGTCCTCCGTGGAAAAGACAAAACTGCCCGTGTCATCCAGAGCGGTCCCGTTGGTGCTCAGCACTGAATTTTTCCCATTCCATACCATATCCCTGTCATTCCATTTCAGTTCCCTGATCCGCACAATACAATCCGCGAAAGCCGGATCGATCCGGATCTGTCTCACGTCCCCATCCACAGGCAGGCTCAGACACAGCCCCTGTTCTTCTTCCATCAAATACTCCTCCGCAAAGTAAGAAGTCTCCTCCTGAAAGCCCTGTCCTCTGTCCTCGTAGATCTGAATGCTGCGGCGCATCTCCTCCAGGCGGATCCGCTCGAGAAATTCTTCCGGTCGATCGCATCTGCGCCCGATCATATCCCGCAGCTCCACCATGGAACGGTGATGACCGGTCACAAAACGCTGAAAAGCCTTCTCCTGGGCTCTGTATTCATCGGCATCCTCATCCGTTATATTCAGCTCCTGCAAAATCAAATCCAAACTTAATTTATTTCTTCTCTCATCCTCCAGCAGATAACAGTAGACCGCCCGGAAAGCCAGCTCCTTTGTCGCCACCTGCTTCCCAAATGTCCACTCATAATCGATCAGCGTCCAGACACTGTTCTCCAGCCCGTCAAAGGGCTTCGCCGCGTCCTTTGCCCCGATCAGGATGTTGGAAAAGATCAGATCAAAATCCGCCACCGGCTGCCTGCTGTGATAATCCAGCATCACCAGATATTTTCGGAAGAGCAGCATAAATCTTTCCATATCATCCCGCTCCAGCGCGGCATCCAGCAGCTCCGCCAGTGTAACCCCTGTAATATATTCCAGTTCGATATAGGGGTGCGCTCCCTCCTGCACCAGTTTACAGCGGTTGATCCGCAGCTCCCCGCCCGCATAGCGGTCCTTCAGTTTCCGGTAGGCCACATCGATATTCCGAACATGCTCGTCCGCTTCCGCACCCAGAGGATACTTTCTCACCGCCAAAATCTTGGGGAGATTGTTCTTCTCCTCTGTCGTCATTCCCCTCCGGTCTTCCATTCCCGTCAGGCTCACCGGCAGGATCTCCGTCCGAATCCGGTATTCACGCTTTCTGTCGTTGGAATATTTCACATAACAGATGTCCGGCTTCCCCCCGATCACCGCCAGGAAAGAATTAGAGTACATCGCGAATAACCCTTCCCGCAAAATGCTGTCAAAAGCTTTTTTCTCGTCAAAGAGAACCATCCTGTCCCTGTCAAAGTTGCGCATGTTGTTGGAGAGTTCGCCCGCCTTCGGCAGGTATTCATCCGAATAGAGAGTGGTCATAAACTTGTAGTCGGGGTAAGGATAATAGAAACTGTAATCCTCTATCCCGCAGTTCGCGAAAATATTCTCCAGTCCGTTTCTCGTAAACGTGCGCACCACACCGCCGTCCGGATAACCTTCGATCCCGGAAAAATAGGTGCCAAGATGATCCTCACGGCACCCCGCCCAGTATTTCAGACCGAACTTGTTCTCGATCGCGATAACAATGCGCCCATCCTTTTTCAGATGATAGCGGATAATGTTCAGAAAATTCTCGAAGGGCGTCTCCCCTCCGATGTAGGACTGCGCATACTCCAGCACACCGATCAGGCAGATATAGTCGTAGTCGCAGGGCAGCGAAGATTCGATGTCCTGAAAATTTCCCACATGTATCGTAACGTTCCCGCAGTCCATATGCCGATAAGCATTGATCATGCTTCTCTTTTTGGACAGTTCGACACAGGTGACTTCCCCCGCTTTTTCAGAAAGAACACCCGTTATTGCTCCGCAGCCGGATCCGATCTCCAGCACTTTCATGCTCTTATCCATCGGCAGCCACTCCACGATATTCTCCCGCTGGGCGGACAAATGATACAGTATTTCCCAGCTTTTCCTCTCCTCGATCACGCGGGGATACTCCACTTCGGCGTAATCCCTGGCAATCTTCAGCAGGTCATCCTCCACCGCCCCATCGCAGTACATATCGTCGCCGGAGTAATATGTTAAATCCAGATTTACTTTTCCAATCTGTTCTGTTTTCATATTTCCCTTTTCCCTCTCAGCAGATGTCCTCTCAAATCACCTTCACAACGGACTCCGGGTCATAGAATCCCACCGCGTCCTTGTCCGAGATCACTGTCATATTCAGCACATCGTACAGCCGATGATACACCGTAAAGTCATCCCCCTCATAGCCGGTCACGCCCAGGGAGAGCAGGTATTCTCCCCCCTGCAGATTCATGTGCTGAGTGAAGCTGATCTCTTTTACCTCCCCCGCCTTCACCGGCTCCAAAAAAGCTTTCTCCACCATCGTGTTCGTGCCGGTGATCTCCGTCCCCTTGATATTTTTGATTGTAAAGGCAAATATAGGAGCCGGACAATCCTGCTCGAACACGACTTTCATCCGGATCGTATAGTCCTGCCCTTTGATCACCGCCGTCGTCCTCGTCCCGTTCTGATCGATCAGCCAGTACTCTTCGATCCTGGCCTTTTTGGAACCGTATTCCAACAGTTCCGGATTGATCCCCTGCTCTTTTTCCTGTTCCTTTTTCTTCTTCCCGCCCCCCGACGCCTTTTCGCGGATATCCTCATCGTGGACCAGGCTCTTGTGATCCTCATCGTCCGGCAGCTCATACTGTCCGACGAGAACCTGCTTGTAGGTGTCGATCATCTCCTTGGGACTGCCCTCGCCCAGCTTCACACCCTTGTTCAGAAGCACCACTCTGTCGCAGTATTTGCTGATGCTGCTCAGATCATGGCTGACAAAGACGATGGTCTTCCCCATCTCCTTAAATTCCTCGAACTTATGGTAGCATTTCGCCTGGAAAAACACGTCGCCGACCGAGAGCGCCTCGTCCACGATCAGAATTTCCGGCTCTATATTGATCGCCACCGCGAACGCAAGGCGGACAAACATGCCGCTGGAGTAAGTCTTCACCGGCTGATACACATAGTCCCCGATATCGGCGAAATCCAGGATATCCTGCAGTTTCTCGTCGATCTCCTTCTCCGAAAAACCGATCATCATCCCGTTCAGGTAGACATTCTCAATGCCGTTGTATTCCATATTAAAGCCGGCTCCCAGCTCCAACAGCGCCGAGATACGTCCGTTCACTTTCACTTCCCCGGCGCTGGGGGAGAGCACGCCGGTAATGATCTTCAGAATGGTGGACTTGCCGGATCCATTGGTTCCGATGATGCCGACGCACTCCCCCTGATGGATATCCATATCGACACCCTTTAAGGCATAGTGTTTTTTATGTCTTGCCTTCCTGGTCAGCCCCAGCGCCTCCCGCACTCTGTCAGAAGACTTGTCATATAATTTATATACTTTTTCCACCCCTTCGACGGAGATCGCAATCGGTTTTTCCTGTTTCATATCTGTCTATATTCCAATTCTATTGTTTTGTTCTGTCTGCCGGTTCATACCACATGCCGCCTCCCCAGGCAGCAGTGTCGTCCAACAGTGTACGGACTAACCGCGTCCACAATTCCAGGCCCCTGTTCAATTCCGGCTGCCTGGAGCCGCCCCGAAAATCCCAGTACAGCTCGCCGCACACCACGCTGACGGCAAAATCCGCCCAGTTTTTGAAAGTCTGCGCCTGGGCGATCCAGTATTCTGCCAGCTCGTCCAGCTCCTCTTTCGTCAGTATACCGCAGGCATAGCCCGCCCGCAGATGTCCAGCGCACTCGCAGATATCCCACGCCAGATAACCCGCGCGCCCCACGATGGGATAAAACTGCGCGGAGAAATCCCGCATCGTCTGAAAATATTCCAAAGCTTCCCTGTTCAGCTCAGCCATATCGAAAGATGGACTGCCTTCCCAAAAACTGGCGAAGTCCAGATACTGGCGATGGCAGCAAATCTCCTGCTTGCAAAAATCCAACAGAGACTGTCTGTCCACAATGCCGAAAATCTTTTTCAGATGGGCCCGGCACTCTGCCTCTGCCTCCGGAGTGGCGCATCTCGGCAGGGTAGTAAAATAATCCTCACCGGACTCGCCCGGACCGGGAATGCCTGGCATCCTGCGCAGGGCCGGAACGCCGGCAAGCAGAGCGATGAACTGATCCCTGCCGCAGGGAATGGGGGCGGGAAGTTCCTTTTTCCCGAACTCTTCCGCCAAATCCCGGACTGCCTGAGACAATCCGGTGTCAACAGGATGAAAATCTTTCAACTGAGGTGTTGCAGGAACATCCGTTTTCTTAAAGTGGTCTAAAAAGCCCATCGTGTTACCTCCCGAATAAAAATCATAAAATACTTTTATAATACATCCGCAAAATGCACTTTCAGCCGCTTGAAGATCAGCGCCCCTATGCCAAATACGACAACGGTAAAGATCCAGAAATACATGGTGGAGTAGAAATCTTCAAAAAACCACTCCTTCTCGCAGATCGCACTCCGATATCCATTTACAATATACACCAGCGGATTGATCTTGATGATCGTATTCCAGATCGGCGGTTTGTCGTCCAGCACCGCGATGCTCCAGAGGATCGGCGTAGCCCACATGCCTACCTGCAGTATGATCGCAATGATCTGCATCAGATCGCGGAAAAAGATCACGATCGCGCAGGTCGTATAGGACAGCGCCAGCACCAGAATAAAAGTGCAGCAGCTGTAATAAATGATCTGAATCGTATAGATGGTTGGGTAACAGCCATAGATTGCGGCGACGATCAGCAGCACCAGCACAAAAAACAGATGGATAAAAGTTGCTGCGATAATCTTGATGATCGGCAGAATACTGATCTTAAATACGACTTTTTTCACAAGATAATTATACTCTAACAGCGCTGTCGTTCCGTTGTTCAGAGCCTCCGAAAAATAAAACCAGGGACATAGCCCCGCCGCCAGAAAGAGCACGTAGGGCATACTTGTGCCGCTGGACAGAAACTGCGCTTTGGATCCCATAAAATTTTCAAAGACAAACCAGTACATAAAAACCGTGACGACCGGCTGCACCAGCGCCCATATGATTCCCAGGTAGGAACCGGCATAGCGCTTTTTGAAATCATTCTTCGCAAGCTTCCAGATCAGCCTTCTGTTTTCAAACAGTTCCACCGGAAGCACCGTAAGTTTATCGTAAAATATGGTAAATATGACACAGGAGAGCAGGATCAGAATACAGGCTATCACCTTTTTGATCAGTTCCTCCTGCGGATCGGCAAAGGGATTATGATGCAGCACAATGATCAGTGCCATGATCCCCGCCAGTACACAAAAAATGGCGATCCCCATTTTTTTTGAAATTCTCATACGCTTCATCTACCGCATTCTCCTACACACCCATAGTCTCTTTATAGGCGGAAATACCGGCCCACTTTGTGTCCTTCTCCGACAGGATGAGCTCCATACCCTCCGGAATCGGCCATCTGACACCGATCTCCGGATCCGCGTAGTAGATCCCGCCCTCATCGTTGGCGTGATAAAAATCCGAACATTTGTAACAAAACTCCGCCGTCTCGGAAAGCACCAGAAATCCATGGGCAAAATTTTTCGGGATAAAGAACTGCTTTTTATTTTCTTCCGACAACAGTTCTCCGTGCCATTTTCCGAATGTCGGCGAATTTTTCCGCAGATCCACCGCCACATCGAAAACTTCCCCCCGGATGACCCTCACCAGTTTATCCTGCGGATAATTTATCTGGAAGTGCAGTCCCCGCAGCACGCCCCTTCGCGAGGAAGACTGATTATCCTGCACAAAAATCTGATCGATCCCGGCCTCCTTAAAATCATTATATTGATAGGTTTCCATGAAATACCCTCTGCTATCCCCGAAAACAGCAGGCGTAATGATCTTTAACCCTTCGATCTCACAGGTCTCTACCGTAATTTTGCCCATATTCCGCTCCCCTTATCTGATTTTATCTTATAACCGCTCATGCTATTTTATAGCCCGCTCAGGCAGTGCGCCATCTACTCTTCGCAGTACCCCATCCGGGAAATCAAAGATTCCCCGGATGCGCGGGCTCCGCCCTATGTAAGAAATGGAATAAAAAGCCGCTTATGTGCGAGCCCAACGCTTCTTTTTATTCCACTTCTTACGCACTGCAGATCTAATACGCCAGGTAGCTGATGTCCAGATCCACCCTGCCCTCTATACCGTCCACATTTCCGGAGGAGGTATACTGCCATAAATGGTAAGTACCGCCGTACACCGGTTTCTCCCGGTATTCCGCCAGCCAGATGACATAATTTTCCAGCTCATCCATGCGCAGCCTTGTCCGAAACCAGTTTCTGCTGCCGTAGATGCCGCCGCTGTAACCCGCATCCTCCACGGTCCGGCAAAAAGCCTGGCACACTTTCGTCCTGGTTTCCATATCCAATCCGTCGGCCCTTCCGTTCCCGCCGGCCCCCTCCGTATCGATAAAGATCGGATAGGTCACTCGGTAATCTCTGCACAGCGCGAGCGCCATGCTGGCCTCCTCCACAGCTTCCACTTCGTTCGTCGCCTGTGTAAAGAAATAGATGCCCACCTTCAATCCGGCGGACAAAGCCCCCTGCATATTCTGCCTGAAATAGGGATCTTCCACCAGTGCGCCCGTAGATGATCCGCGATAACCGCATCGGATGATCGCATATGTAATACCGGCATTTCTCACTCTGTCCCAGTCGATCTCACCGTTCCACTTGGAGACATCGATACCCATCTGCCCTTCTTCGCCGAGTTCCCGAATGTCCACGATCTCCGTATCGTCAGCATCTTCCTCCGCATCCCTCTGCCCGGTATCTTCTTCCTCCGCGATAATGTCGGCCTCCGTTTTCATCAACAGGGTGATATCCGGAATCGCCGTGTAGGCCACCTTGTCCCTTACTGACACTACTGTCGGTTTTGGCGTCTCGTAATCCGGAACCTCGCCCAGCGCCACCTCATAATCCCCGGCGCTCAGATTGCTGATATAGATAATGCCGTCCCTGTCCTGATCCTTATAAGTTCCCTGCTCCTTCAATTCAACGACAAAAGGCACGCCTGTGACAACAGTGCCCTTCGCGTCCAAAATCTGGATCCTCAAATCTCTCTCCACCGAAGTGGTCACAAAGTAAAGGCTCTTATCGTTCTCCTCCAGCAGTTTCTTTTCATAACTGCTGAGTTCCCTGTCGAAAAAAGTGGAATCCTGCAGAAATGCCCGAAGGTCATCTCCCACCTGCAGAGAGGGGTCAGAACCCGCGAAACCCTCCTTCGCATAACTCCCGATCTCTTCCGCCTCAGCCTCCCCTGTGCCATCCTCCGTCAGAGAATCTATCTCGGAGGGCGCATTCTCCTCACTTTTCTCCTGCTTGGACAGATAACGCCTGAGTCCTGACGAATTTCCCAGAACCGTCACGAAAACCACCAGCAGGATCATACCCGCGCTGATCAGGATAGCCCGTCTTTTTATCCTAGAGTCCATTTGCAACCTCTGTCAGATATTTTCCGTAATCCGTCTTGAGCAGCGGTTCCGCCAGGGCGAGAAGCTGCTCTTTGGTAATAAAGCCTCTCTTAAAAGCAATTTCCTCGATACAGGAAATATACAATCCCTGCCTTTTCTGGAAAGCCGCCACAAAATCCGCCGCATCCAGCAGCGCATTGTGATTTCCCGTATCCAGCCACGCAAAACCTCTGCCCATGGTCTCCACCCGCAGATCGCCGCGCCGCAGATACTCGTTATTCACGCTGGTGATCTCGATCTCTCCTCTCGGCGAAGGTTTTACATTCTTTGCGATCTCTATCACGTCGTTATCGTAGAAGTAAAGCCCCGGCACAGCATAATTGCTCTTCGGCTTCTCCGGCTTTTCCTCGATGGAAAGGGCCTTCCCGTTCTCGTCGAATTCCACCACGCCGTACTCTCTCGGATCTCTCACATAATACCCGAAGATCGTAGCTCCCTTCTCCCTGGAGGCCACCTGCTGCAGCAGTTTGGAAAAGCTCTGGCCGTAAAAGATATTATCCCCCAGCACGAGCGCCACCCGGTCCGTTCCGATAAACTCTTCCCCGATCAGAAAGGCATCCGCCAGCCCTCTCGGATATTCCTGCACCGCGTAGGAGAACTGCAGGCCGAGCTGGCTTCCGTCGCCGAACAGCTCCTCGAACACAGGCAGATCCCTGGGTGTCGAAATAATCAGTACCTCCCGGATTCCCGCCAACATCAGCGTGGACAGCGGGTAATAGATCATCGGTTTGTCGTAGACCGGCATGATCTGTTTGGAAATAGCTTTGGTCAATGGATACAGTCTTGTGCCGGCGCCGCCCGCAAGTATAATTCCTTTCATCGATATCTCCTTAAATAGAATAAGACTTCCAATCCCTTATATTTTATACATTTCTTCGTAATACTTCTGATAGTTTCCGCTGGTAACGTTTTTCATCCAGTCCTCGTGCTCAAAATACCACTCGATCGTCCTGCGGATGCCTTCCCTAAACATGGTCTCCGGCTCCCAGCCGATCTCCGCCTTGATCTTGTCAGGCGCGATCGCGTAGCGTCTGTCGTGTCCCTTCCGGTCCTCCACATAGGTGATCAGATCCTTGCTCACAAGCGCCTTTCTCGGATCGTCCTCAGCCAGCATCTCCTGCAGTGTCTCTATGATGATGTGAATGATCTCGATATTCTGTTTTTCGTTGTGGCCGCCGATATTGTAGGTCTCAAACAGCCTGCCCTGTTCCTGCACCATGTCGATCGCCTTAGCGTGATCCTCCACGTAAAGCCAGTCCCTGACATTCTTTCCATCGCCATACACCGGGAGTTTTTTGCCCTGCAGCGCATTGTTGATGATCAGCGGGATCAGCTTCTCCGGGAACTGATAAGGTCCGTAGTTGTTGGAACAGTTCGTGATGTTCGCCGGGAACCTGTAGGTGTCCATATAGGCCTTCACCAGCATGTCCGAGCTCGCCTTGCTGGCGGAATAGGGGCTGTGGGGCGCATAGGGGGTCGTCTCATAGAAATACTCCCCCTCGTTCTCCAGAGATCCGTACACTTCATCCGTGGAGACATGCAGAAACTTTTTCCCTTCCTTATAACTGCCATCCGGATTCTCCCATGCCGCCTTCGCACAGTTCAACATCACTGCCGTCCCCAGCACATTGGTCTTCACAAAGACCTCAGGCTCCCTGATACTCCGGTCCACGTGGCTCTCCGCCGCAAAGTGAACCACTCTGTCGATGTCGTTCTCCGCAAAAATCCTGCCGATCGCTTCCTTGTCGCAGATATCCGCCCTGACAAAGGTATAGTTGTCGCGCTTCTCCACATCCCGCAGGTTTTCCAGATTCCCCGCGTAAGTCAGCGCGTCCACATTGATGATGCGGATCTCACTGTCATACTTTTTAAACATGTAGTGAATATAGTTGGAACCGATAAAACCAGCTCCGCCCGTTACCAGATATGTTCTCATATTTTGCTTCTCCTATTCCAGTTTCGCAGGATCTCTTCCGAAAATCCCGCTGTTTCTTAGTATCCCAGATAACTCTGATTCATATCCACGTTTCCTTTGATGCCCGGCACGGATCCCTTGGAGCTGTACTGCCACAGGTTGTATCTTCCGCCGTAGTTGGGCGCTGCCGCATACTGCGCCAGCCAGATCTTATAGGAGCCGAGAGCCCCCGCGTCGATCTTGCTGTTCAGCCAGGTCTTATTCGCGTAAACGCCCGCCGTGTATCCCGAATTCTGGATCGTCGCACAGAATGCCTTGCAGACCGCCGTGCGGGTTCCCTTGTCGATGCTGTCCGCTCTGCCGCCGCTGGCCTCCACATCCAGGAAGATCGGGTAGGATATCTTATATTTTTTCACCAGATCCAGCACCATGGAAGCCTCTTCCACCGCTTCCTTCTCGTTAACGGCCTGCGTGAAGAAGTATACTCCCACCTTCAGCCCCGCCGCGTTGGCACCGGAAATGTTCGCCGCAAATTTCGGGTCCGTGATCAGCGCGCCGGTGGTGGAACCGCGGTAACCGCAGCGAATGATCGCGTAGGACGCCCCGGAGGCCTTCACGCTGTTCCAGTCGATGCTGCCGTTCCATTTGGACACATCGATTCCGAACGTGCCGGAACTTGTCACAAGACTTCCGTCGCTGGCAAAAGTATATTTCGCACCCTGGATGACCTGTTCACCCGTCACATATTTATGGTTCTCCAGGTAATAGTAGGTTTTTCCGTTGATATTCTGCCAGCCTGTGTACAGGATCTCCGTCGTCTCTATATAGAACTCGTTGAATTTATAGTAATCCGCATACACCGCTTTGCGGTATTTGCCGTTCTCGTACACGTACACCTGATTGCCGTTTTTATCTTTCAACAGGGTGGTCGTGTCGAGCATGTAATTGTTGACAACCTTCACGGTCAGCTTCGCTTCTTTTCCGTTGTCGCAGGTGATCACCACCTCCGTCTCGCCGAGAGCTACGCCCGTGACCGTCACCGTCTTATCCTTCACCGCCGCCGTGGCGATCTTCGTGTTCTTAGACTCAACTTTGGTTATCTTCGCACTGTCAGGCACAGTAGTCACCTTCACAGCGACAGCCTGCTTAATCTGCACCTGCAGAGGGGATGTCTTGTCCAGTGTGATTCCGGCGTCGGTCACAGTCACATCACATTTCACTACCACGTCCCCTGCCGTCACCGTGATCGCTGCCTTTCCTGCCTTTTTCGCCTCCACCACCGCCGACTTTGTATCGGAAGCCGGAGTCACGGAAGCGACATTGGCATCCGAGGAGGTCCAGCTCACGGTATTCTGATTGGTCGTCGCCGTTATGGTTCCCTTTTGTCCCGTCATCAGGGACATTGCCGTCGGGTTGATCGAGAGGGTTGCCTGTACTGCTTCCACAGTAATCGAACAGCTTGCAGATTTTCCTTCACAAGTAGCGGTGACAGTCGCCTGGCCAGCCGTCTTACCGGTAACCACAACGGACGAGCCGTTGGTTGCCAAGCTCACTCCTCCACTGGAAGTCCATGTGACAGGTTTTCCCTCATTATTTTGCACTGCAGCATTTATTGTAACCGTTCCGCCCACTTTTATTTTAGAAGAGGTGGGATTAACCGAAATAGTTATCTCGGGTTTTGCAGGGGGATTGGGGTCCACTGGCGGATTCTCTGGTTTATCAGGATCTGGCGTGTCCGGATCTACCGGCGGATTTGGAGTTTCGCCCGTATTCCCACCGGTATTATCTCCTCCACCGGTGTTGTCTCCTCCACCGGTGTTGTCTCCATCTCCACCAGAATTCTCTCCCTCAGTGCCGCCTCCGGGAGTTTCTGTCTCTGGTTTTTCTGCATCCGTTCCATCCGGCGAAGTAGTCTTGGTTTCCGTCATCAGATAATACCCATCCGTCCTGATCGACGCCGTCGCCCCGGGATCTTTGATCGTATTCTTGTCGATCTTTGTATAGGAAGCCTCCCCGGCGTTCGTCTGTGTAGATTTCACAAACGGCACCGTGTCTGTCAGCTTGGATTCCTCCACCACCTCCGCGATGGCAGTATCCTCCACAGCCGCATTGACCTCCGCCTCCGTCTTGATCTCTTCCTTGACGTCCACCTTCTTATAGTCGATGTTCGCCTTTACCTCCGCGCTCACGACCTCCGCGGAAACCTTATAATCGTCATACCCGGTCAGCTCCAGCATCTTGACCTTATAGGTTCCCGCCTCGATATTCTCTTTGTAGATCACACCGTCTTTGTCATCGTCCGTCCAGGTTTCCGTCTTTTTGGAGGGACTCGTCACCTCCACCTGGAACGGCACATTCGCCACCAGCTTATCTGTACTCGTGTTGACAAACTTGATTTTCAGGTCCTTCACAATAGAAGTCATCTTCAGGGAAACATTAGCTCCCTGAACCGGCTCCTCCACAACTTCCTGAGCCTCTTCCTCTATCTCCGCAGCGGTCTCCTTCGCCAGCTGGGCGTCCGCCACCGCCAGCAGACCGCTCTCACCGATGATCGTCACTCCCTGCAGGGATGTCCCCACGTCCACAAAGGCTGCCGCCGCCTTATCCTCATTTCTTTGGGCTATAAAAATCGTACCGGTAAGTACCGCAAAAACAAGCACTGCCACTCCCGTAAACGCGATCACTTTGTCGATAATAGGGAGATTGCGGAAAGCGAGCATGGCTCCGGCAACGCCCTTTTTCCTTCGATAAGCTACAAAATCCTCATCGTCGTCATCGTCGTAGTCCTCATACTCCCCCTCATCTACATAGTAAAGATCTTCATCCTCTTCCTCATAGGAATCCTCTTCCCCGGCTTCCCCGTAATAATCTACGTCATCGCTGTAATATTCTTCTTCATAATATTCCTGTTCCTCGGCATATTCGTCAGATTCTTCGTCCTCGTAGTACTCCTCTTCATAGTATTCATCCGACTCATCGCCCTCATAGTACTCGTCCTCATAGTATTCTTCCTCCGGATCATCGTATCCGTCCTCATAATACTCTTCCTCTTCGTACTCATCCTCAGAATCATACCTCTTTTTCCCTGAAAGTTCCCGTTTTCCGTATTTTTTCTGCTTCTTACTTTTTCTTAACAAGCTCATAAAACTATGTGACCTTTCTCTTTTTTGCGAAATTCCGCCATTTTCCCTTATACACAGTATCTGTCCTATTGTACCACTTTCTTCCCACTAATTCAAGGATTCTCCATAACTTCTAAAAGTTTGCATATGGCTTAGCACTATTTTTTTACTTCAACTTCACAACGCTCTCACGTATTTCGTCGGCATCCCGCCCATCAGCCAATCGCCCATACTCCCAATAGGCGCCAAAGTCTTCCCGGGTATACTCAGCACCATCTTCAACCCTCTTCTGTGCACCCAAATCAAACTGCCGCATGGCGCACTTTTCATAAGCCGGCTCTAATATAAAATGCATGCGCTCGGCAAGCATGACATTATAAAAATCCTTGCGAACATCCGACAAAAAATTACATCCATTTATGAACTCTCTAACAGCAGGCATGGCATTGCGAATACGTGGAACCATTCGAACGACCGCACTGGTAAGCTCACTATAAATACCGGACGACATCATGTCGTAATACCCAACTTTTTTCTTATGCATCTCAAGCGCAGCCTTTGGATACAGCTTAATGCGCTGCATGATCTCCTTCGAATCGGTGAGGACCGCTGCCATGCCAGACTCTGACAGATTAGGAAACAGCGTACTGCCATTGTCATATATGGGGGACACAGTAACAGAATCATCCGGCCCAATCAAATAACCAAAGTTACCTTTATGTCTATCAAAATTCCCAACAAGAGCATCTCCGACAAAACGCTCCCAATAAGCTGATTTGAAAAGGCCTTCCTGCGGAGAAAGCATGGGGTCCATCTCAAAAACCTCATAAATCTGCTCTATATCCGGTATTCTCCCAATGGCACCGGAATCATAGTGTTTTCGTAGGAATATCCCAAATTCAAGAAGTTCTCCGCACGGCGGAACAAAATTGCGGCATACGACAACAACTTCCCCATCCAATGTCCCAAGTTCAGTATCGTGTACCGGATAGCCGAGGATGCCAAGAACATGGCTGGACACATACTCAGACACGACATTATTGACATAGTTCGTAGCAAGATCATTACGGGGTGCCTGCTTTTCCGAATACTTCACCATATAACGCGAGTTGTCAGGTCCTAACAAACCATCCTTCCGATCGGATCCGCCATAATTGGCACGAAGATCACGGGGCCATCCGTCAAACGATCGCAATCCTTCAATTCCTAACTTCAGTCCCATGCTAAATCAACCTCCTGGTCAGTATTTATACAATATCTATGTAGGTGCTTATGCGTCACCGCCTTTTTCCATCTTGTCCAGGTATTCCTCCAATGCCCTTTCCACAGTGAACGTCTGAGAAACATAATCTTTGTTTTTGCTATCTATATGGCATATATTGGATACTTTACAGTTAATATATCATGCAGATAAAAAATGTCAATACCGGCTTAAAGTTGCTAAGGACGCAAAAAAAGCCATGCAGATATCCGATGATTTGCCGGAAAAACTGATCGGCTATTTCCCTGTGAAAAACATCAACGATAAGCTGTATTGGCAGGCCATAAGCACGCATACGCTAACGACTTCAAGATGAGGACATTGATCTAAGACTGTGTAGAAATAATACTGCCATTCTGTACTGTTACAATTTGTCGATGAAAAAAAAGAAAAACTATTGACTTTTCTGCCAAAAACTGCCAGAATTTAATTGACGGATTACAATAATTTTTTGAAAAAAAGGGGAATTTTTCATGATGTACATGCATTATTGTAAGCGTTGCCAGAAGGTTCATATGTTAAACGGACATAAAATGTCCTGTCCAAGATGTGAGGCGCCTCTCACGGAACTGCAGATCACCTATCTGGATTACACAAATATGTCCAGAGATGAGCGAACAGCCTTTACCGCGCGCCTGAGAGATCCGGAACGGCTCTCCCGGCTCAGCACTACTTATCGGATGTATAAGTACAGCAAGTGGTACAAGGAACTGTTGGAGCAGGCACCGGACAGCATTTATCCGTTTGACACGAAAAGAACTCTGATCGGTCTCGCTGCAACCAACTGAATTTTATTACTTAAAAACTGAATATGGTGCAGACAGAGCGTACACGGTCCGCAGGCAGGCTCTGTCATAAAGACCATCACAGGTGTAAAACGAATTGTGCCTGTGATGGTTTTTAACCTGTCATCCGGACAAACTATTTCCCGTCTGCTCTCATCTTAATATTATACAGGGCAGGGAAAATGGAACATCCGTGTATAATAACCTGCCATGTTCCATATGTTACTTATATTTCAAATTTCAACTTAGAGGATCGCCCGGCTCCTCTCCGATGCGCAGGGACCGGTCAACACAGACAAAACAAGGGCGACTTGCCACCGCATCGGAGCCCGGTTTTGTCTGTATTGACCAGTCTCGTCCTCCGGGAGAGCACCGTCCCGCGATCCTCTAATTTCAGAAAGGTATTACTGTGATGACAAAAATAAATCAAAATAACCCAACCCATAAAAACAGACGCCCCAAGGAACCGGAATGGATCGATCTCGAGACCGACGTTCTGTCGGAAGATGACGCGGCGCAGGAGGAGGCACCTGCGAAACCCGCCCCGAAGAAACAAACGGCCGGGAAAAAACGGCCCTCCAAAAAGAAAAAATCCGGAGTCAATTTCCATATTGTTTTCCTCTCCCTGATCGCCATCGTCTTCATCGTTGTCGTCTTCAAACTGATGTTCTGGGATAAGAGGGTGCACCAGAACACCGAGCGGGAAAACGATACCACCCTCTCCTTCGACACGGAGCCGCTGGATTCCATCGTGCCCCTGGATTCTTCCAGCGTCGGCGCAAAGGAAAAGGATGATGACCTGCACATCCTGTTTCTCGGCAACGGTTCCCTGGCCGATGACAAGGACTCCGACAGCAATATGGCAAACATCATACAGAAAAAAACCGGCGCCACAGTCTATAACTGCGCGGTCCCCGGCAGCTATATGGCCATGAAGAATACGACGTACAAAGATTCCTTTATCTACGACGCTTTCTCTTTCTATAATCTGTGTACGATCTTTACCGTGGGAAATACCGAGACGATCTCCTGGGCCGAGCGGGATCTGGGCGGATTGCCGGAGGATGTGGAATCCTCCCTTGAGCTGCTGCAATCCATCGACTACGACGAACTCGATGTGCTCTGCATCTACTACGACGGAGCCGACTATCTGGACGGACGGCCATCCTACCATATCGATAAGGAGACCGATCCCACCATTTTCTGCGGCGCTCTGAGCGCCGGCCTGGATCTGATTCAGGAATTTCTGCCGAATGTCCGGATCATTGTGATGTCGCCCACATACGCCTACGTGGTGGACAAGGACGGAAAATATTCCTCCTCCTTCAACACGGATATTCTGGAGGAGCCGCTGTCCAACTATATCGGTCTGCAGTCGCAGATCTGCATGGAGCACCACGTCTCCTTTGTGGACAATTTTTACGGCAGCGTCTACGAAGAGATCGCGGACGATTACCTGAAAGACAACATTCTGTTAAATGAAAAAGGGCATGAGCTTGTCTCCGACAGATTCCTCTATGCCCTGAACCGATTCAACGATTATGATTTCTGATCCCTGCAGCCGGATGGCGCGATGGCTTCAAAGCCCCAGATATGCTCCGTCCTGCAGATAAATACGATAGCCGGCTACCGTCTCCACATAGCGATAGTCGTTTTTTTCAAACGCCTCCTGCCCGGACTTTGTCTCATGCATAATAATATAATGACAATCCTGCTGCGCCGCGAGAAGAGCTATCTTTTCGCAGTCCGGCTCCTCCTCCCCCATCTCATCGTAGAGCGGGTTGTCGTTCTGCCAGCGCTCCACCGCCATCTCCCTGCCGTAGGGCATGCAGATGTTGGCCGTGTACTGTCTCACATAGGGCAGCATCTCCCCCGGAAAGACCGCCCGCACTTCCCGCCCCTCCACAATGATCGCGTCGCAGACAAGCGCCACCGTCTGCGGTACATGAAATCGATTGGAAGCCGGCTCAAAGTAGGGGTTGTCATAGACGTAATCCCCTGTCAGCACGATCGCCGCGCAGACAAAAAACGCCGCCGCCGCTTTCCCCCACGTCTTTTGACATCCCGCCGTCAGCCGGATCCCGGCATAGGCGATCACCGCCGTCATCGGCACCAGCCACAGGATGCGGTAGTAGGTCTCCTCATCCAGATACCGATAAACCTCCTCCGCAAACAGGGGACAGAAAAACAGCGCCGCCGTCAACGCGGAAGTATACAGCAGTATGATCCGTTTTGTCCTGTCCTTCTCGGTCAGCAGCAGATACAGAAAAGCCGCCGCAAAAAGTCCGGCCGCCCAGCCGTTTCCGATATAATTTTTAAACATGAGAATAATTTCACTCCACATGATGTCCCCTTTTCCTTTTCACTTGAGCTTCAGATAAAACATGGCATAAATCACCCCCGGTATACAGCCAAGGGCACACTGCCACAAAATATGCGGCTTCCGGTATAAAAGAAAGAGAAGAAGGGCCGTCAGCATCACCAGCATGCCGCACAGAAAGCCGGACATTGTACTGCACAGGCACCCCGCGGTCATGGCAGCCATCAGCCACAGCACATTCCGCGCCCCCGCCTTTCCCTGCTTCTTTACCTCCTCCGCCATCCGGTAGAGCAGCAGGACAAAAAATGGCAGTATCACATTCCCCAGCGCCGCCTTTCCCTGTCTGGTCCTGGTCAGCAGAAACGTGGAGGCCGGATAGATCGAATAATTCCCAAAAATCTGGAGCAGCGAAACAAACAGCATAAAGACCGGCAACAGCGTATCCTGCCCGCCTCTCCCCGTCTTTTTCCGGGGGACCGCATCCCTGCAGAGCAGTCTGCCGATCTCCAGATACAGCGCGTAGGTCACCGGTATCAATACAAGCGGTATCAGGGAGTGCGCCGCCACCGCCGCGTTCACGCCGCATTTCGCCGCGATAAAAGAGACCCAGATGGGGAAAGGCGCCAGCCCATGCCGCAGATCCAGCGTGGTCGGCGCCCCGGTATAGGAATCGACGGCGTACATCCCCCCTCCCAGATTGGCCGCCGTGGAGATCGGAATATAGTAGGCGTCATCCCCGTCCGCATAGGCGAGGCGGTAGGCCTGCAGCATCTGAAACAGCAGGGTCATCAGAAAAACCCCCCACAACAGCAGGCAGAACACACCCTCTCTGCTCTTCAGACTTCTTAACTGATCCTTCCCCCGGACAAGAAGTCTCCCCGCCAATCCACCTCTTAAATGCAGCACAAACAAAAGCGCGCCGGCAAGGAAAAAGGTCCAGCCCGCCATCTCAAAAGCCATCTCCACCTGTCGGAATTTTCCCGCCGCCAGCACAAGAGGAACCGCGATCAGCTGAAAGGCAGCCCACATCAAAATAAAGCCCAGTCCAAACAGAAAACACAGGCTCTCCGCTGCCTCCCCTCCCTTTTTCTTCCCGACCTCCACAGCAAAATATCCTGCTCCCAGCGGCACCAGGACCATCCAGACTCCCAGCATCACCAACTTCACTATCACAACCTGTCACCTCACAAATTTCCGCCCGAACCGTTGTCTCCTCTACTTCTTCCGAAAAAACTGCACCGTGTCCTGATGGACCGACGCCCGGATCAGATACTCCTCCGGATAGAATCCGTATTGCTCTTCCAGATACTTTTTCACCGCTTTCTGATCAATGTTATTCTTCATCAGTACAACCACCTCCGGCTCCCGCCGCAAAACCTCATCTTCGCTCCGGCCAAGCAGTTCCTCCTGCGTCACCAAAAGCGTCTCTTTATAGTGGGTGAACTCGATCAGATTCTGGTAATACCCCACTCCCTCGTAGACGCAGATACAGGCTCTGTCGCTGTTCTCCTGTGCCATCCGCTCCTGCCGGTTGTAACCCTTGTACAGGTATTCCGGCGTCTGCGTCAAAAGCCCCGGCAGCACAAGCAGCATTGCCAGCACCGTCATCACTCCCCTGCGGCCGAAGCCCCTCAAATATTTCTTCAGGACATCCAGGCTCTTTTGCAGAAGGATTGCTGTTATAAGAGCGATCAGCGGAAAGATCGGCATCAGATAGCGGTCCGCATAGTAGGGAGCTATCTTTACCACCACCAGAAAATAACCGGCGCAGGGAATACAGATCATATAGTACTCCCATTTTTTTCCTTTTTCGCGCTCTTTCGCCCTGACCCTGGCAAGTTCCCTGTCCTGCCCCCATTTTGCCAGAAGCCACGCCGCAAGCGCCGCAGTCAAAACAAGCAGTAAGATCCCCAATCCCATGGTATCCCCCAGCGCTTCCTTCTTTATGATCCCCGAAAAATGTGCCAGCCGCTCGCCGAGTCCCGACAGCCCGCCGCCGAGATTCTGTACCGATTCCACTCCCCGCTCACTGTAGAGGACATCCATAACGGAAAATGGAAAAATGCAAAGTCCAAGGACCGCGGAAATGCCCATTGTCCTGACATAATACCACACTTTTTTTCTCTCGTCCCGCCACAGGAAAACGATCGTCAACCCGGCTAAAAACAGCATATAGATCACAAAATAGTACTGCGTAAGAAAACCGCAGACCGTCACGAAGATCAACATCCGGTTATCCTTCTCCCACTGTCCGCTCCTTTTCTTTTTCAGGTGCAGATACAGTTCCGCCACGCAAAAGAAAGTCAGCATCGCATACATCCTGATCAGCAGCAGCGTCGCGATCCCCGCCATGCTGAGCCCGTAGAGAAGGCAGACCGCCGCGCCGAACTCTCTGTCGCCTCCCAGAAATTCCCCGCCTGTCTTCATCAGCAAAACACAGATCCCGAGAAGCAGCGCCAGATTAATGCCGCATCCCATCCAGGGCGATACCTTTCCCTGAAAGACAGAACTCACCGTGTGCAGCGCCATAAAATGAAGCGGCGGATGGTTATCGTCCTTCACGTTGAAATAGACTGACAGATAATTGAAATGATCCCTGCTGTCCGTCGTAATGTAATCCCGAAACTGCCTCGCCGAGATCCAGACCGGCTCCTCGTACACATCCGCCTTGTAGGAGAGCATTTTGCTGGCCCCGCGGTTTTGCAGCACATCCTTCACATTTTCCGCAATATTGGAGCAGGTCTCCCCGAAGCTGTCCCCGTATATCTCGTTTCTGACAAACTTCTCCAGCCTGCCCTCCGGCTGGGTCGGCACGATCCAGGGAGTGAACTCCGCGTTCGCCAGCTCAAAGGACAGCAGTTCGTCCATATGATATCCCTGTTTTTGGGAGATAAAAAATAAACCTGCCAGCAAAATCACCGCCAGCGCCAAAATACTCCATCTGTTCCTTTTCAGAAAAAGCTTTCCCCTTTCCCGGCGAAAACCTGTGATATTACTCTCCATACTACGCATTCGTACTCCCGCTCTCCTGCCACTGTCTCACCAAATGTGCCGCCAGTATCCCGGCGTAAGCCTTTCTCCCCTTCTCCGTCAGATGGGTGGCATCCTCCAGATATTCCGCCCCATTGTGGATCGAGATCCCCAGTTCCCCGTACAGATCGATATAAGGATACTCGTAAGCCTCCGCGATCCTCCTCGCCGACGCCGCATAATCCGCACCGGTTCCCCCGCCGTAATCATGGCTCGTACTCTCATGGATCACCTGCCCGTAGGAATATCCCTGGCAATAGGTGGGAGAGAGGATCACGAACTCCGCCCCGGGACAGCTCTCCCGCAGCAGCTCGATGGAACTGCACAGAGCCCCCTCATAAGTGGTTATATCATAACAGTCGTCTGGATTTTTTCGTTTCACCGCTCCAAAATAATCGTTCAATCCGTAAGAAATAAAAATATAATCTACATTTGATAAATCTATTTTCTCTAATACTTCCGCCGCCTGCACGTCCCCCGGAAAGTCGATCCGGCTTTTTCCGGCGATATGTTCCGCCATCGCGCACAGTCCGTACTCGTCCTTCGCCGCCCGGCTTCCCTTCACCGCACAGTTGTACACCGTCACATTATCAAGCTCCTTTTCCAGAAGCGCCGCGATCCCGGTGTCGCCCCGCTCCAGGTCCCAGATGCTGTCACCCAGAACCAGTATCTCCACATCGCCCCTCCGGGCCGCGATCTGTTTTTTCTTCTGTTCCCCTGCGATCCTGTGGATCCCCAGCACCGCCGACACGCAGACTGCCGCCCCCGCCAAAAGGATCAAAACCATGCATAACCGTCCGATCAGGGGATTTTTTTGCAGGTTCTCCGTCTCCTTCCTCATATCCTGTCCTCCCCCTTCGCCTCCAGAAAGGCCTCATTATCCGCATACCCGTACACCGCGTAGCCGCCTGAGCGAAATTCCTCCTCGCCCGCTTCCAGGAACCCGCTTCCTCCCAGGGTGCTCTCCTCCTCCTCCGTCAACAGCAGGAAAACCCTGTCCTGCGCATAATCCTCCTCGTAGTAGCGCTGCATGGAGGACCAGCGAAACAGCGAGAGACTGCCGTCCTCCCCCATGTGCAGGTTGGCGATCTCCACCGCCCCGTTCGACAGTTCCTGCACAATGTTGGCATTCCAGTAAGTCGCATACCCGAAACGGTAGCCTTTCTCCTCCAGCTGCCTGGCGATCACTCTCTTCTCCGCATTTTTGTCCGAGGTCATCATGGACAGACCCGTCTTGGCCGCACCGGTCAACAGACAGAGCGCAAGCAGAGAAACGAACAGATATCTGTCCAGAGGTCTCCTCTCTGCCTCCAGATAAAACAGCACGATGGGGATTAATAAAACAACAGTTGTAATGTAATATCTGGGCACCAGAGTACTGTCGGTGAAAACAAAGACAACGGTGTTCAGCAGGAAGCTGCTGTAAAAAAGAAATGTTAAATAGCGTTTTAATAAATTTCGTTCTCTTCTCACACGCAGCGCCGCATACCCCAGGAGAATCAAAAGCAGAAAGGCCATCATCGAGATAACGCCCCTCAGGGACAGCACGCTCTTCCCCGGGATATAGCCGAAAAGCATCAGGAGACTCCCGAACGCGTCCTGCAGACGCTCCAGAAAAACGCCCTGGTAGACATCAATAAAGTTTGTTGTCTCGTACGTCTGAAAGCTGTAGGTACGACTGATGTAGAGCACATTGATCCCATATCCCGCCAGACAGCCGAACAGGCCGGCGGCGGAAACTGCCAGAAAGCGCAGCCGCTCCCCCGAAAATACTGCCCTCATCTTCTCCCGACTCACCTCACTCCGCAGCGCCGGAAACGCTTTGTCCGCCATCAGATACCAGACGGACGCCAGAAGCAGCGGACACTGCAGCGCCAGCATATAGCGGACGCCCGACACCCCGCAGACCACGGACAGTGCCGCATACAACAGCATGTCAGCCCCCCGGCGTCCCGCCCCTCTCCCCTTCTTTGCCAGACGCAAAAACAGCCCCAGATAGAAAAACAGAAGGATGACATGGGACATATAGGTATTTCCCATATGCATATGCAGCATCATCGTCTCCGAGAAGGGAAGAAGCAGTACGGCTCCTCCCAGTATCTTCCTGTTTTTATCCACGGGCAGTTCCGCCATCATATAAAAATAGGACAGCAGCAACAGAATATAAAAAATAACGTTTGTTATCATTCTTATCACATGCCAGTTGTCCAATATATGGAACAGCGGCCCCATGATCAGATGGGTGTATAAAAAACGAAACTCCGTCGAATAGTACCAGTTTGTCGTGGCAAACAGCTTTCCCTCCTCGGCCAGAAGTTTCGAAAACATCATCTCCGCAGCCATATCCGAATCCAGCCAGTTTTCCAGGTAGAACGCATTCCAGAAAAACAGCGCCGCAAAAGCAATCCCCAGCACAAAATATGGATAAAATTTTCTAATCAGTCCTCTGTTTCCCGACATATTCCCCCTCGTTCCGGCTCACCGGCCGTTTCATGGCAATCCCCCAGACAGACGCCAGGTACCAGATAAACAATATCGGCAGCACCTGTTTGTAATCGATCGGAAGATTACTTTTCATCGTATACCACAGCGTGTACAGAAATCCCATGTACAGCAGCAATTTCCATTGACTATTTCGGTCACCCCTCTGAAATCCCCACAGAAGGAGACTCCCGAGCAGCAGCAGGGGCAGTTCAAACAGTCCGTATCGATAATAATATTTCACAAGAAGCGGTCCCTGTTCTTTCATCCGCCCGTAATTCCAGGCGGTCAGAGACACCCCCCGCCCCTGCAGGTTCCTCTCCACCGTAAACGGTATCAGCAGATAATCCTTAAAATCCGTCAGGATCTCCAGCACAGTCTCCTTGCTTCTGTCCATCAGGCACCGGTATCCCATCTCCAGGCACAACAGGGTCGCCTTTCCGCTCCCGTATGTCTCCCGCATGGAGGGGTAAAATTCCTTCTCCAGAAGATCGATCCGTTCGCTGACATCGATCGCCTCTTCCTCCGACAGAACCGCCTTCACCTCGTCGCTCCAGAAAAAGTAGTTCGTCGCAAAATTGGGCCAGACAAAGCGGGACACCGCAGCCGTCCCCGGATTATTCTCCCTGTATATCCTGCGTTGTTCCGTCAGCGCTCCGTTCAGCCCCGCATTGGTGAGAAAGATCACTGCCGCGGTGACAAAAACAGCCAGGCAGAACCTGCGCCGCCCCGACGTCTTTCCCGTCTGTCCTCTTCCGATGGAAGGGGGCAGCACCGTCAAGAGTAAAATGCCTCCCAGCCACAGTCCATCCGGGCAGATGATCCCGTACAAAAAATAGGATATCAGCAGCCTGACTCCCCTCTCCCGGGACATCCCCTTTTTCCGGATATCCACAACAAGCCCCAGCATCCACAAAAGGGCGGAGAGAGACAGGGACCAGGCCAGCTTTGCCAGATGCATCTGCAGAAAAAACGGCACCGTCAGAAGAAAGGCGCACAGGTACCCCCGCACGCGCCTGTCCTGCAATCCCATCTTTCCCAGAAAATACCATGCGGAGCCGGCCGCCGCGGCCAATTGCACCGGATAGAGGACTCCCGCCGGCAGAAAAGTGACGATATTTTCCGCGAATTTCTGTTCCGCCGTAAAACCGGTCACAAGATAAACACAGCCGAAGGCGATCTGCACCCCCATCAAGATATATAAAATCCAGACTATCGTTCTCCTCATCACTCTTGTCTCGTCGTCTCCCGCACCACATACTGCGGCGCATCATTCAGACTGATATAGATACGCCCGATATACTCTCCGATCAGCCCGAGCATCAGCATCATCATCCCCCCTATGAACATGATCGCCGCCATCGTGGAGCTCCATCCCACCGGCACCAGCGGATTGATCAGTTTCTTGACGACCGTATAGATGCCGTACAGGATTCCCGCCACAGCGCACAGTCCTCCGCAGGCCGTAGCCAGCCGCAGCGGCTTGATGGAAAACGCCGTAAAGCCGTTGAGCCACAGGCCGAAAAGCTTCCCCAGCGTATAGCCGGAAGTCCCTATCTCCCGCTCCCTGTGGGAGACCTCCACATTGGCAATATTTTTTGTTGTCCGAAGCACCAACCCGATCACATAGGGGTAGCTGTTGCGGTATTTCGTCATCTCATCGATCACAAACTTCCGCGCCGCAAAATAGCTGGAAATATACAGCTCCCTCGGCTTCCCCAGCATAAGCCGGGTCATCAGCTCATTCACTTTGCTCCCGAAATTGCGAAAAGCCGAGTGCTGTTTGTGGACATATTTCGCATAGACCACATCGTAGCCCTCCTCCAGCTTCTCCAGCAGCTTGCCCGCCTCGTCCGCCGGCGTCTGTCCGTCATCGTCCAGACATACCGTGATATCGCCGCTGCAATAGCGAAATCCCGCCATCAGCGCCGCGTGCTGTCCAAAATTCCGGGAAAAGTTGATCCCCGTGATATTCTCGTCCTCCCGCGCCAGCTTTTTGATCACTTCGAAAGTATCGTCCCCGGGAAAATCGTTGACGAGAATGATCTCATAACTGTATCTGTCCGACAGGGCGGACATGGTCTCTCTCAGTTCGTCCACCACACCGCCGATAGTCAGCGAGGAACGATAACATGGAATTATAAAACTAACCTTTTTCATCTGCTCTTTTCCTTTGGATTGATAAGTCCCATCAAGACAACATCGCGGTAGCCGCCGTCAATGCACACTTCCTCCCTCAAATACGCCTCCCGCACAAAGCCCGCCTTCTCGTAACTCCGCAACGCCGCCGCGTTGTCGGAAAGTGCCCTCAGCATGATCTTGTGCCATTTCTCCACCTCAAAGCCATAGCCGCAAGCGAGGCGGCAGGTCTCCGAGCCGATGCCCTTTCCCACCGCATCGTCCTCCCCGATAAAAATACCATACTCCGCCCTATGGTGCTCTCTGCTGATATCCCGGAAATAGACGCTGCCCACCGGCCTGTCCGTCTCCTTCTCACAGACGATAAACTGGATCACCTCTCCTGTATTCACTTTCGTTTCGATCCAGGCGAGATGTCCTTCTCTCGTGAACGGCTTCTGATAGATAAAGTTCCTGCGCACTCTCGGATTGTTCCTCCAGCGCACGATCCGATCCGTGTCCTGTGGGGTCATCGAGCGAAGATATATCTTCTCGCCCCACAAATTATTAAATCCTGACATAATTTATTCCCCGTAAAATTCTTTTACCTGCTCACAGATGTAATCCACCTGCTCCGATTTTAATCCATAGTACATCGGCAGTCTCGCCAGCCTCTCGCTCTCCCTCGTGGTGTACACATCCTCCCCGGAAAAGCGGCCGAACTTCTTCCCGGCCGGCGCGCTGTGCAGCGGAATATAGTGGAATACCGACAGGATCTCCCGCTCCTTCAGGAAGGACAAAAGCGCTGTTCTCTCCTCCAGATCCTTCGCCTTGATATAGAACATATGGGCATTGTGCGTACAGTGTTTCGGGATCACCGGCAGATCGATCTTTCCCTTCTCCGCAAGCGGCGTCAGCTCTCTTCTATAGTGTTCCCAACTGTTCATCCGATCTTCAAAAATTTCATCCGCCATCTCCAGCTGCGCATAGAGATAGGCCGCGTTCATGTCGCTGGGCAGGTAGGAGGAGCCGAAGTTTACCCAGGTGTACTTGTCGATCTGACCGCGGAAAAATTTGCTCCGGTTTGTTCCCTTCTCCCGGATGATCTCCGCCTCCTCGATATCCTTCTCCCGTTGGATCAGCAGCGCGCCGCCCTCTCCCATGCTGTAATTTTTTGTCTCATGGAAACTGAAACAGCCGAATGTTCCGATGGTTCCCAGCTGTTTTCCCTTATAGGTGGACAGAATGCCCTGCGCCGCGTCCTCGATCACGGCCAGCCCATGCCGTTTCGCGATATCCATGATCACATCCATCTCGCAGGATACGCCTGCATAGTGGACCGGCACAATGGCCTTCGTCCTCTCCGTGATCGCCGCCTCGATCTTTGTCTCATCGATGTTCATCGTATCCGGCCGGATGTCCACAAACACGACCCTCGCTCCCCGCAGCACAAAGGCGTCCGCCGTGGAGACAAAGGTGTAGGAAGGCATGATCACCTCATCCCCCTCCCTGATGTCCGAGAGCAGAGCCGCCAGCTCCGTGGCATGTGTACAGGAAGTCGTCAGCAGACACTTCTTCGCCCCGGTCCGCCTCTCGATCCACTCGCTGCACTTATGGGTAAACATGCCGTCCCCGCAGATCTTCTGCGCCTCCACCGCCTGTTTGATATATTCCATTTCCCGCCCTGTATAAGGCGGCACATTAAATCTGATCATTATTTTCTCCTCTTCCCGTTTACTGATACACCGAAAACATTCCGTTTCCGTAAGTCATCTCATACCCCTGTTCCACCATATAGGTGTAGATCAGCTCCCATTTATCATTCAGCTTATGGTAGTCTATCTCAGCCTCCGTCATCTCCGCGCCCTGGACCCACTGCTGCGGTCCCGCCCCCAGAATGATAAGGGGTCTCTCACCCGCCGCCTCCCCGGCAAGGAGCTTTTCCATATCCTCCTCCAACACTTCATAATGATAAGATGCCAGGTCGGGCCAGGAAGTTGAAATCGCCGGCGGCATGTCCAGTATATAGGATACTGCCGGTATCTGTCCATATAAAATGACACTTCTGTCGGAAAGTTTTTCCGTCTCCACATACTCCGTCAGCCCCTCGATCGCTTCCGCGAGAGGCGCGTTTGTCGTCATCCCTTTCAGTATAGCATTTTTTTCTATCCTTGTATCTCTTTTTTGTCCGCTCATACCATCCCGGAACGTAAATACCGCCCCGAACAGCAGACACTGAATGGACGTCACCCCCAGAAATACTGTGAGCATCGCCCGGACGGGAAACAGGGACATCTTTTCTCCTTTCCCGCGCAGCCCCTTCCAGAATCTCAAAAAAACGGAAAGTCCGAAAGGAAAAACCAGAAACATATTGTTGATATTCGGGTACAGATGATTGTTGCTGCCCAAAGGCGTTATCGCGATGAGGATCAGCGTCATCGACGATAACAGCTTCTCATTGCGGGTATATTTTCCCGAAAAGATCACATGGATCCCGGCGGCGATTACAAGAATCAAAAATACCGCCACCCACTGAAACATGCTCTCGTATGTGTAATATTTTACATTGAAAACACCCAGCCCATACCACCGGCGAAACAACACCAGGATACAGCCGAGATAAATCAGTTTTCCAAGAAGAGACACCGCCTTTCCCGCCTCTCTTCCCCACCGGAGCCAATATCCCAGCGAGGAGACAAGACACCCGGCCGCCGCCAGGAGCAGCATATGGATCAGCCACTTTGCGCTGTACTTATAATCCAGAAGCACCGTCAGCACCATGGAGAGAGCGCTGTAATCCGCCGCCTGGTCTGGCATCTGCATCAGCCGGACGATCCCCTCGATGTACTCCGGAATCCCGTATTTCACCGCGATCGACAGAAGAACCGCGCCAGCCCCCGACAGATATCCGATCAGACAGATCCCCGTCTCCTGGAGCACGTCCTTGAAACGTTTTCTCTGCAAAAACCCATAGTACCACACCGACGCGATGAGAGCCGCCTCCGTCAGATTCGGGAAACGCACCAGCACGTTGATCCCCAACGCCGCCCCAGCCAGAAAGAGAAACCGCCTTCTCTCCCTCACCAGACCCAGGTACAAAATCACGATCCCCAGATTAAAAAACAGATACGTCATGTAATTGTAGAGGATCGTAGTCGGACACCAGCACAGACTGATCGCCAACAGCTCCCCGAAAAATACGAGAAATCTGTCCAGGCGAACCACTTTTGTAAAAAATACGTACAGCGCCGCCGCCGTCACGCTGACAAACAGCGCCGTATAAAAATTCAGGCCCATGAGTGTATCGCCCCCCGGAAGTCCCGTCAGGAAATGTCCGGTCACATTGCCCAGATAGGTCGAAAAAAGCCACATGGGATTCATAGATTCCAAAAACCGGTAATTTCCGGCGCTGTAAGCGCTGTCCGTCACCTCCACCCCCAGCCAGATATGCCGCAGCGGGTAGAGCGCCAGAACCACCGGGAAAAATACGGATATGAATTTTTTTATTTTCTGTTCCTTACCGATCATAAGATCTCCATTTCCGGATAAAATATCATTTTTCCTGCGCCGAACCGTTTACCCGGGCATCCGCCTTTCGCAGCGCCCGATCCAGTCTGCCGCCGACAAACAGTCTCCCCGCGCCCTGAAAAAGCAGGCGCCTGAGATAATCCACAGCAAGTCCGATGACCATCACGGTCAACACCGCCCCCAGCCAGTGCAGAAGCAGCGATCCAGGCGAACCGCACCGGTCCGCACCCAGCCAGAAGGGCCACTCATAGCGGACATTGACCTGTTCATGGAGCAGGTACACGCCAAAGCTACAGGGGGCAATCCCACAGATAAACTTCGAAACCCAGGGTCTTTTCCCGTCCGCCTCCCTGTTTTTGAAAATGTAGAACAACGCCGTCGCCGCACCGATCGTCAACAGGTGATTGTACCCGTAGGCCGATTCTATAAAATTCTCAAACTGCCCCGTCACCAGATAAGCGCCGCGGATCAGCATGGTCAGCAGGTACATCCCAAAGCAGGCCAGAATATAGCACAGGATCGCCTTCCCCCTCTTCTCCAGAAACGGGATCCCGTAAAGTCTGATATAGGCGGCGATCAGATAAACCACCATAAACCAGTAGGCATCGTACCCCAGATTATCTAACTCCAGCCGCACCGGGATCACGGTCTTGCTGAGGGATTCCATGATAAGCAGCAACACGATGGCCCCCTGCAGCTGCCCCCTCCCCATCCCCCGCACCGCCGCATTCAGCACCGGCGTAAACAAAAACATCAGCACGTAGGCCGACACAAACCAGTAGTGCAGCATATTGGTGGGAAAAACACACTGCAGTATATTGTAAAAGGTGATCTCACCCGGGGGCAGCACCCCCGTTATCACCAGAAACATCGGTAACAGGCAGGTGTAAAACATGACCTGCAGCACGAGGGAGATCACGCGCCTGCAGCGAAATCCCGTCTCCACCAGAAAGTACCCGCTGATCAGCACATAGACGTCCACCGCAGCGATGGAAAAACTCTCCAGGATCCACGCCAGATGTCCCTGCAGGGAGAGAGGGCCCGTCAGCTTTTCCAGAAGCTCTCCCTTGGCCAGATAGTGCAGAGACACCACCATCGCCATCGCCAGCAGGCGCAATATTTCTATATTGACCATACGCTTTTTATGTTGTTCAGCCATCTGTTCTCTCCCGGATAATGTAGCGCGGACGCCCTTTCACTTCCTCGTAGATCCGCGCCAGGTAATGCCCGATAATGCCGAGGCTTATCATGATGAAACCTCCGATGATCAGAATCAGCAGTATCACTGTCGTAAATCCCTCCACCGCGGTCCCCGCCAGATATTTGATCAGCGTCTGCAGCGCGAGAACGATGCTGAACAGGATGGAGACCACTCCCATCATCGTTATCATCTGCAGCGGTATCGTGCTGAAAGAAGTCACATTGGAGACGGCATACCGGAGCAGACTCCGGAAGGACCATTTGCTGCTGCCGTAGGCGCGCTCCTGCACCTCATACTCCACTTTCGCGGAACGGAACCCCGCCCAGAAGGACAGCGCTCTGAAAAAGGTATTGCGCTCCCCCAGCCCCAGCAGCACGCTCACCACCTTCCGGTCCAGCAGTTTAAAGTCCGAGGAAGAACGCATGTCCATCTTCATCATCTTGCTCATGATCCCGTAAAAAATCCCGGCGGACAAGCCGTGGAAAATGCTCTCCTTCCCCCGGCTTTTCTTGATGCCCTCCACCACCTCATAACCGTCCTGCCAGAGTTCATACATCCCGGGAATCACTTCCGGGGGATGCTGCAGATCGCAGTCCATCACGATACAGGCGTCTCCGAGAGCCAGCTCCAGCCCCGCAAAGATCGCCGCCTCCTTCCCGAAATTCCGGGAAAACTCCGCTCCCCGCACTCTGGCATCCCGCTCCGCCAGCCTGCGGATCTCCTCGTAGGTGCCGTCGGTGGAGCCGTCGCTGATAAATACCAGCTCATAGGGAATCTCCCTGCTCACCAGTATCCCGGAAATCGTCTCCGCAGTTCTCTCGATATTTTGTTTTTCGTTGTATGCCGGTATGATAATCGATAACATTTTTATTATTCCGTTTTGATATAGAGGACCCCGTCCACCACTCTCATACATCCTTCCTCCGGGAAACTGTTCAACTCCTGGTACTCTTTCGTCGTATAGATCCGCTCCATCTCCTCATCCGGCACCAGCTCCATCGTAACTCCCAGATAATGCTTCATAAAAGCCTGATAGTTCGTGTCGGTGTAGATCAGATAATCCCCGGTCATGCCGATCATGCTACCGGTCACCTCCCCGGTGATGTCCGTCTGCGGCAGGTTCTCCCTGTTCTGCACCCCGATCATCGCCACCGGCATCCCGGTGTAGTACCCTTTTGTCTGTTCCATCCTGTCCGCCAGCCGGAGGCAGTAGGCGTAAGTTTTCTCGTACTTTTTCTGCAGATTGGAGTAGGCGATATTGTCCGTCACCCCGTAATGCAGGATCAGCGCCATCGACGATACCACCACGGCCCACTGCGCTATCATGTTGCCGATCACCGCCGGCTTTTTCCTCACCTGGGGATCTCTTCGGTGCAGGGGCGAAAACTGTCCCGAGAGCTCCGACTGCATAAAACCGTAGCGCAACAGAAACGCCAGCAGCAGAATCGGGCACAGGCACCACTGATACCGCATCAGCAGATGATAGGTCACCTCCGGTGAGATCAGCAGGATCACATTGAAAGAAACCGGAAGAATCACCACCGCCACCAGACAGATCGGATAAAAATACCACTTCCTGTAATACTTTCTCCGGATGATCATCCGAAGCAGCAAAACCACGGCAGTCACGGCGAGCACTCCCATCGCGGCAAGGGATATCGTACTATTATACAACACTTTACCATTTCCTGTAAATGCAAGGAAGTCCCGATAAATATTCCGCAGCATTTCCGCCAGGGACAGACCGTTCCCGCCTGCCATTCCGTTTATCCCCTGGTAGGTGTCCAGCACCTTTCCCTGTATCTTTAAAAGGATCTGCAGAATCCCATAATAAAGCCCTGTGCCGATCAGCCCCATATACAGATAGTGCAGCATATTTTTTACTTTTCTCCCCACAGAGACCTCACTGAACACCGCCATCAGGCAGCCGTAGATGCTGAGCAGGATCGCAAAGGACAAATAGGACTGATAGGTTCCCATGCTGAGCGCCAGGCAGATGCCGCCCGGAATAAAGCCCCGCTCGTATCTCTTCGTGAGCATCACCGCCCAAAAGACAAAGCCCAGCGCCAGCATATAGCCGTCCGCCGTGAAAATATAGGCATATGTGGAGGCAAGCGCCGGAAAGCTCACCAACAGCCCTGCGATCAGTATGACCCCCGGCTCACTTTTGATCTCCAGAAACTCCACCAGCGCCGCCGCGCCAAGCCCCAGAAAAAACAGGGAAAACAATCCTATGACCCAGGGCAGGGCAAAATAGGAAGAGATGCCGCAGGCGATCATCAGAAACCATCTCCCGGAGGTGATCATATTCTGGTCAAAATACATGCTGGCCAGTCCGTCATGGTTCGGAAAGTCTCCCGCTATCACCGGAAAATGTATCATGATTCCCAGAATAAACACAGTCCAGAATGCCGTTTTCCACTCTTTTCGTATGTTCGCTTTCAGATCGTTCCATACCTCTGCAGGTGTTCTCATTTGTTATCCCTCTCCGACAGTTCCCCCATCTTTTCTGCAAGAAACCGAGCGTAGAACTGTCTTCCCGTATTGTCCAGATGCATACCGTCCTCTGTGAAATCCATGATATTCTCCTCACAGAAACCGATCTCATAAAACACATCGATCACTCCCAGCCCGTAGTCCTCCGCAATCTCTTTCTCCTTATCCGCATACGCATCCAGTGTGCCGCCGCCAAAATCCTCCTTCAGACAATTTTCGCGATCGACGACCTGGCAGAATGCCGGAGTCACAAGAATAATCTCCAGATTGGGATACGCCTCCTGAAACAGTTCTATCGCATACCGCATCGCACCCCCGTAAGTTCTCACGTCCAACGGATCCTCCGGATTGTCTATTTTTCTCCCGGCCGTATAATCATTGACGCCGAACTCCAACAGAAGGATATCTGCCTTGCTGAAATCCGCCGCGGCAAGTCCTTCCAACGCATCTTCAAAATACCAGGCCCTCAGAGAATTGGCGCCCATGTCCGCCTTCTGGACGCCGAAATCGCGATCACAGGAAGCTTTCGCCAACGCACACAAACTCAGCGACTCCTCATGATAAGAATATCTGTCGGCATTTTCCCCGACACTGGCGCAGTTGCCGCCGAAAGCCGCGTTCAACATCGTCATCCCGGAATACTCCTCGAAGTAGACTTGTACCGCTTCCCCTTCCCTCTCCTTTCCGATGATGCTGTCCCCCAGCGCTATCACATCCCAATGCCGATCCTCCAGCCCCGCATCCACATTCCGATAACCGAAATACAGAAGAAAGGCACAGATCACACAGGCCGCGGCGATGCTCCATATTTGTTGATAGAGTTCTTTTTTTCTCAAATCTTCCATTCCTTCTTACACTACAGAACAGCTTATCCGTATTTCTCTTTCATCCTACACCGAAGCAAGTACCGCGCCCCGCTCAGATCAGAAGAAGTTCTCCGGCAAGCCTCTCAGCGCCCTTTCCGTCCACAATCGTCCGCACCGCCAGGCTGATCCTTTCCCGCAGACCCCTCTCCCGGCGCAGCACTTCCACTTCTCTCTCCACAAAGTCAAGCACCCTCTCCGGCGCCGCCGAGAAATCTCCGGCGTTCATCACCGGCGTCATTTTCCCAAAAGCTTCCATATTCCTGCGCTGGTTCTCCGCAAAATAGAATCCCACGGTCGGCACGCCGACGCTGCAAAGTTCATACAGCGTACTCCCCGCCCCGGAAACGGCAATATCGCAGCGCCTCATAAGTTCTGACATGTCTGGCACATTTTTATGTATGCGCAGCGCTCTGTTTCCGACCGCAAGGCTTTCCAGCTCTTCCGTGTCCGGATGACAGGGTCCGCAGACGATGTGCCAGACAAACGGCGAATCTTTTTTCCCCACGATCCTTTTCGTCATGCTGAGCGCCATATGGCAGCTGTCCCCGCCGCCGGTGGTGAGCAGAATGTCCTTCGCCTCCTCCCTCACCTCATAGCCGCCTTTTTTAAACTCCCCGCGCAGCGGCGCATACTCGCACCCCAGAAAAAGCTTTGTCCTGGCGGGGTAATCCCTCTCATATCCTAGAGTTTTGCCATAAATATTGTAATTAACCAGCCCATCGCAGGGATAAACCGCCTTTTTTTCGTCATCCATCAAGATCACTTTCGCGGAAAGCCCCAGATTTTTCAGGTAAAATTCAGTCACAAAGTAGCTGTCCACCAGAACTTTCGGCTTCTCCGCCTGCCCGTCCCCCATAAATAGAGGCATGAGCTGCGGAAGTTCCACTTCCATCTTATCATAGTAAGTAAACAGGATCTTCGCCGTAAATCCCCTCTCCTCAATCGGTTTCACCGGCCTGTCGTCCGCCGTCAAAAACAGGACCTCTTCCCCCTGTTCCCGCAGTTTTTCTGCTATCGTCAGGCAGCGCATTATATGCCCCATGCCGATTTTTTCGTTGCCGTCCGCTCTGATATAAAACATTCCGTCTCTCCCGCATACTCTCTCTAATTGTCCAGTCCCAGCTCATCCTCCCGCTCTTCCATGCCTTCCACATACGCGAAACGCATGGGGGTTCCCTTCTCCAGATCCAGAACTGCCCTCTTTCCCAGTATCTCCTCAAAATACTTCGTGTGCAGCCCGAAAGCGGGACGGATCGAGCGCATATTCTCCGGTGTAAAACACTCCCCCGCTCTGATGTCCTTTGTCACAAAGAGCGAACGGGAATGCTCCCTCTCTCTCCTCTGTTTTTCCGACAGTTCGTACGTCTCTGCGCCCAGCGCCTGTTCCACGATGCGGACGCCCTCGCACATTTCCTTAAACTCCTCCGGTTCCATGGAAAAAGCCGCGTCCGCTCCGCCGTCCGCTCGCTTAAGGGTCAGATGTTTTTCAATGACGCAGGCTCCGAGGGCTGCCGCCCCGAGAGCCGCCTGGTGCCCCATCGTATGATCCGAGAGCCCGACGGGGCAATCGTAGGTCCTCGCCATCGCTGGAATCATCCGCAGATTCACCGCATCGAAGGGCGCCGGATAGGCAGAGGTGCATTTCAACAGGATAATCTGATCATTTCCTTCCTCCCTGCAGGTCTCCACCGCCAGGCGAATGTCCTTCTCATAAGATACGCCCGTGGCCATCAGGATCGGTTTCCCAAGCCTCGCTATTTTTCGCAGCATCGGGATATCGTTCAGTTCAAAGGACGCTATTTTATAGCAGGGCACGTCCATCTCCTCCAGAAAATCTACCGCCGAATGGTCGAACGGCGCGGAGAAGAAGAGCAGTCCCGCCTTTTTTGCCTCCTCCTTCAATTTCGGCTGCCACTCCCAGGGCGTGTAGGCTTTCTCATAGAGCTTATGCAGTGTGGTTCCGTCCCAGAGCGTTCCCTGTGTGATCTGAAACCAAGGCTTATCGCTGTCGATCGTGATCGTATCCGCGGTATAGGTCTGTATTTTGACCGCGTCCGCTCCGGCTTCCTTCGCCCGGTGAATGATCTCCACCGCCCTCCCATAATCCATATTATGGTTGGCGGACATCTCCGCGATGAGCAGAGCCGGATGCCCTGCCCCTACTTTTCTTCCCGCTATCCCGATCTCTTTTCTCATTACAACACCACCACTCCTTCGATCCATTCCTTCAGCTCCGTCAGTAAGTGCACCGTCACATCCGCGCCGTAACCCTCTTTCGCCTCTCTCCACATATGCAGTCCCTCCGGTCTGATGATCCGCACGGTCTTCATCCCCAGCTTTCTCGCACCGATAAAATCTTTCAGCGGATTATCCCCGATATATACCGCCTCCTCCGGTCTGCACCCCAGCTTCTCCAGGCAGTACACGTAAACGCCTTTATCCGGCTTTCTCAGCCCCAGGTCATAGCTGGCAAGCACCACATTGAGCCTTCTGTCAAGTCCCAGCGCCTCTATCTTGTTTCTCTGCACCGCCGCATTTCCATCGGTGATCAGTCCGGTTTTGATCTCTCTGTCTTCCAGCCAGCTGAGGAGTTCCTCCCCGTCCGGGTAGAGCTTCAGCACAGGCCTGGTCTCGCGGTATATTTTTACCAGCTCCTGCACCGGAATATCCACATCATACCGCTCGCAGAGCCGGTTGAATATCTCTCCTCTGCCCTCCTGCTCCATCAGTTCTATCATCTGCCCAAACAGCTCCTCCTCGCTCTCCCCCGAGAGTCCCTGACCGCAGCCAGGCTTTCTCTTCGCGGACAAATATCCCGCCATGACCTTCGCCACGCTCCGAAAGGACTGATCCACAAAATCCCGCTCCCGATATAACGTATCATCCAGATCAAACAACACTGCTCTCAACATCATCTCTCTCCATCTTCATACACTGCCTGGGTGTAGCGCAGCATTGTCAGTTCCTTTATCTCCTGCTCTCTGAAATCCGTCAGGTCCGGCTTTTCCTCCCCTTTCAGACTCCCGCCTGCCGCTCCCGCCGCAAAGCTCTCCCCCATCCGTTTCAACGCCGCTGCATAGTCCGCTCCCGCCGCAAAGGCGAGCGGCACCCCGCCGCCGAACCTGGGATTGATCTCGATGAATTGGAGTCTCTGCTCCGATTCCTCCCAAAAACACTGTATGGTCATCGGCCCGCAGACGCGCCCTTCCCTGTTCAGGGAGCGCAGCAGCCCCTCCGTCCCCTCCATGACACGCCTCTGCAGATCCACCCTGCTCTTAGTCACTTCGCCGGAGCGCACTTCCAGCCTGATCCGGGGCACAATATACACCGGCTGGCCATAAAAGTCGCAGAGCACGTCTATGGTATACTCCTTTCCCCGCGCACATCTCTGCACCAGGGCATTTTCCACATAGCCGTAAAAAAACTCCAGCTCCCTCCTGTTTTCTGCAAAAAAGATTCCTTCGCTCCCCATTCCGTCCGCTGGCTTCACGATCAGAGGAAACTCTGCCTGCTCTCCCCCTATGACCGCCTCCACCTCGCTGTCGGACAACGTCTCAGGGGCCGGAATATCATACCTTTTAAAAAAGGCCGCCGTTTTTCTCTTGTCATTGCAGATCTCCGTCACCGGCTCCCCCGACAGGACCAGCTTTACGCCGATCTCCTCGAATTTATCCCGCGCGGCGTTCAGAATCTCAAACTCCGGCTCATAGAGGGGCACCAGCAGAGAAACCTTCTCCTCTTCACAGACAGCCAGAAGCGCCTCCACATAGCCCTCCTCCCTGCACCGCGGCACCCGATAAAAGGCATCCGCAAAAGACTTTGCGGGATTCTCCGTGGAGGCGTCCACACCGATCACCCGAAAGCTGGTTTTCAGATGTCCGATCAACTCTATTCTCTTTCCGATCGATGTCAGCAGTAAATTCATGCGTTCTCCCCGATTTTTCCTGTCATCGCCTGGTATTTGATCTCCGCGATCTGCCAGTCCGATTCGTTGTCGATATCCTGCACTTCCATTTCGCTCACCACATAGGGCAGGATCTTTCCCAGCATCAGCTTTCCGTTCTTTCGAAAAGCCTCCGTCTTAAAGCAATAGAACTGTCCCACATCATGATACTCCTTCTCCAGATCCTGGGATCTGCTGTCAATATATTTCACATTTCCAAACTGCAGCAGTCCGTCTCTGATCACCATGGCCCGTTTCGGCGGATAGGAAAACTCCACCACCGGGATCAGAGTATCCGCGTCTCCCTCGAGAAGCCTTTTCGACGCCTCCCGCAATTTGTCCGCCGTCACAAAGGGCGCTGTCGGGTAGATACAGCAGCCAAAATCAAAAAGCTCCCCCCGCTTCTCATACTCCTGCAGCACCTCCAGCAGCACATCGTTTGTCCCCGCAAAGTCTCCGGATGTCTTCTCGCTGCGGTAAAACGGAACCTTTGCCCCATACTTTTCCGCCAGCTTTGCAATCTCCTCGTCCTCCGTCGACACCATCACCTCGTCAAAGATTCCGCTGGAAAGCGCCGCCTCTATCGAGTACGCCATAATCGGTTTTCCCAAAAACGGTCTAATATTCTTTCTCGGTATTCTCTTGCTGCCGCCCCTCGCGGTGATAATCGCCACTTTTTTCATTGTACTCTCCGTTCCCTCACTGTTTTTGTCTGTCTCTCAGGATAAAAACCACACATCCCGCAAACGCCAAAATGCTCACCGCCGTCAGCGCGTACCATATTCCGTCCGCTCCGTTCAGCTGCAGCCCCGAGGCGAGCACCGGAAGAGGCACCTCCTTCCCCTCCCCGGCGAGCGGAACCCAGAGTTCCTCCCCCGTCTCAACCCTGACAAAGTCATAATAAAACAGCAGATTGGCGGCCAGATAGGAGGCGCAGAAACAGCCGCATCCCGCCAGGCCCAGTCCATAGATCTTTCCATAAAAATCGCCATACTTTTTCTTTGTCATCTGATACGTGAGACAGCCTGACACCGTGAAGGCCAGAAGTGCCGTCTGCAGGAAATGCCAGGGACTCTGTATCATCGACACGAGAGAAGATATAAGTCCCGACCATTTCAGGATGGAATCCCAGGGAAAGCAAAGCGTTCCCAGAAAGCAGGCAGCCAGGCCGATTCCGAGAGCGGCAAAGCCTTTTTTCTTCTCCTCCTTTTCAAAAGCATCCCCATAGACAAATACCAGATAACAAAATGCCATAATTATCACAAGAAAGACCAGTCCCAGCCCTACCGGCGCTGCTCCGCTCACTCCCTGGGTACCAAATTCATAATTACCGCCGGCCTGATAAAACCCCATAAAAAGCTGAACGATCTGAACGCCTCTCTCCTGGATCGGCACTCCCGACACCGGATTGATCACGAAACCTCCGACCCTGATATACTGCAATATCCCATAGAGATAGTTGAGGTTCCACAGTAAAAACGCGGCGGCGCACAGCCCGATCTGTCTCCACACTGCGGAATTGTTCAACCTTTTAAAATAGATCGCCGACAGAACAAACACCGACAAAACCGTTATTGCAAAGCTCAGTATATGGCTCCGCAGTATCCCGGATAACCCCAGAGAAAGCCACACCCAGGCATACCGGCTGTCTTTATCCTTCTGTCTCAACACCATGCAGATTCCCGCCAGCGCGAATGGGAGAAAGGCTAACGCCAGCACCTCTCCCAGTTCAGCCTCCGCGTATAGAAGAAACACCCGGTAGATCGACATGGTATACAGCGCGCTGCCCAAAAGCCCTGTCGCATCGTCGAGAAAGATTTTCCGAAAAGCCGCATAGGCGCCGAAAGCCGTCAGGGCATTGATCAACACCAGAAAAATTCGATAGCTCATCTGTACATGGAGACCGGCCAGCCGGAAAAGTGCGGGAATATACAGAAAAGTATCTCCATAAAAGAACGCGAAGGAAAACCCCTTCGGCTCGATCCAGTTCGGTTTTGCCCAGAGCAAAATCCCCGACTCTCTCAGTCCGTCTTTCAACGCCTCGATCCGCAGAAGCTGATAGGGCAGATCAGTGCCGGCCAGCAAAAAATCCGTAAAAAGCGGCAACGATACCAAAAAGGTAAGCAGCAGACACACCAGCACCCCATTCGTTTTATTCTCATCCCATTTTCTGTTTTTCATTTACTTTCTTCCTCCAGACGCCGCTTTTTTTCTTCCACAGAGCCAAAAACATAACATCCCCAGCCACAAAATAAGAGAAACCGCATTTCCGGCCTTCCAGTAACCTTTCCCGACGAAATCCACAGCGATATTCCCTGCATATCCGGGAGGTATTTCCACCCTCAACACATTGTTCTCTCCCGCCGACACCGGCAGCTCCTCCCCTGTCTCCTCGCAGACTGCCAGATAACCCGGATAGTGCAGGAGATTGCATTCCACATAGCTCGCGGCATCCCGCTCGTTCTCACAGTAGAACTCCACATGTGCGTTTCTCTTCTCATAATTCTGCAGCCTCACCCCCGCCCCCGCAGAAGCCCTTGTGTAAGGCAGCTCAGAGGTATCCGTTTCCGCCGGAAGATACTCGCCATTTCCGATCATTCCCGATCCCATGGCTGCTGCCTCCTGGAAGTTTGACCAGTTGCACCCCTGTATTTCATGATTCAGGTAAAAGCTGCTGCCAAATAGCGTCAACAGCAATATCGAGACCGCAAAGCATTTGCCCTTTTTCCCCTTTTCATCCCGCCTGAGCATCGCATATAAACCGCATCCCAAAAAACTCAGGGAGATCGTCACCATCGTCAAAAAACGGTACGGAAACTGGATACTGTATATCACTCTCTTAAATCCCTCGGAAATTTCACTGAGCGCATCCCAGGGAAAAATATTCAGGCTCATTGCCATTGCCAGGACACCCATTATGGCGGCAGCTCTTATCCCCGGATATTCCGGAAAATCCCGCAGCCTTTTTCCATCTGTCCCCTTTGCCCAAAAATAAATAAAACAGAAAAATACCGCCGCCAGCGCTATCCCCATGCCATAAGCCCTGACATACTGCATCCCCGACACATACATGTAGGAGGACCATCCCCTCCAGGGGAAAAACCAGAAGAGCTGTGCGGGGTAGAGCCCAAGAATCTGGATCGGATTTCCCACGGCAAATACATTCATATCTCCATGCAGGGAATAGTCCAAAAACGGGATCAGATACCATAAGCTGAGCCCCACCGCCAAAAGCGCCGCCTTTACGAAGGTCAAAAAAGTGCTCTTGCGGAAAAAGCGTTTCCAGAGCAGCAGACAGAGTATCACCGTAAACACCGTCACAAACTCCAGGCTCAACACATGGGAATACAGTACTCCCATATAACCAAACGCCAGAAGGAACACCGTCTTTTTCTCTCTGACCGTCTCTTCCTTCTCTGAAAACACTCTCACCAGCCCCCAGCATATCACAGGCAGGAACGTCATCGCGATAAATTCTCCGATCGCCATCCTGTCATATACATTGTAGAGCCTGTAGACAGACAGCGTGTACACTGCACTTCCAAAAAGACCGACCCGCCTGCTCCCAAATATATTTTTAAAACTGAGCCAGGAGAGCAGTGTTGTCAACAGATTGATGAGCGCAATATCCGCTTTCATGCAGAAAGAGAGGTCAAATCCTATCAGCCGCAAAAATGCGGCCGGCCACAAAAATACTTCCGGGTACATGACAGACATCGGGTATCCCATACCATACAGGCAGTAGGATTCCATTCTGGCCGGGAAATTTCCAGACTCCCACTCCCTCGCAATGCCCTCTATTCTGTTCAAATGAAAATACACATCATCCCCCAGAGGAAAATAATCCGTCAGCAAATTAGCGCAGGAGAGCAGAAAAATCACAGACAGACCAAACAGTACTTCCCTCTGCTCTTTTCCCGGCTTCTCACCTTTTCTGAAAGCCGCAAAATAGAACAGAACATCCGCCGGCAAAAAGAAAAGCAGCAGGAAGAAAAGTCCCATCCCGTATTCCTGCCTTGTGTGCACGACCCTGAAATCCGTTACCGTGAGCGTTCCCTCCCCGGTATACAAAATCTCCGCTTTCAGGTCATCCACCTTCTCCCGCAGCATAAAACGGTAGGAAACCTCCTTTTGTATATTGGAGGGCCGCAGAGATACCGTATTTTCCCGCAGCTTCCGGTACCCCGCCTGTCCGGAGGATACTCTGCTTATCTGTTCGCTGTCCGCATCGTACTCTATCCGTACTTCATATACTCCTTTTTCCAGATCGGGCAGTTCCATAGAGAGGAACACTTTATCCGGCAAAGCAATATCCTGGTCAATATGATAGACTCCCTCCGCCGGGCTTTCCCCGCCATACAGCCGCAGCGTCCGATCACCGACGCCGTATATTTCCTTTTCTCCGGCCATCCCCTTAAAACAGAACAATGCCGAAAACAGCTGAATCAGTACTAACGCAGCCAACACTATTCTTTTTTTCTCTGTAAGCCATTGTTCCATCTTATCGTTCCGTTCCGCCACCAATATTCCGGGCATTTTTCCTGAAACAGTAAATCAAAAATACGCCCCAGGACATCGCCGTCACTGCCTCCGCCGCCCGCCAGTACCACGGACTGACAAACGATGTATCTATCGTTCCCCGATAGCCGTCCGGAAGTTCCACGCGCACCACATGATTCTCCCCGTCGGTGACCGCATACCGTTCTCCCGTCGCCATGTCTTTCGCCTGATATCCTCTGTAATACAATAACGGCAACTCCACATAGGCCTCCCCGCCGCCGTCCGCACACACAAGCTCTATCTCGATCCCCCCATGATCTTTTTGAAAACTCCGCACCTCCACTGTCTCCGGATGAATTATCCTCCCCGCCTTCAGCAGGTCTTCGTCTGTTCCAAGGGGCAGATATTCTCTGCCGGAAAGATAGGAATTTCCAAAGGCGTTTTCCTCATATATTTTATAGAAAGACGCATTCGCCAGCAATATGCTGAAAAACATTCCCGCCACAAGAAAGAGCGTGGATATCGTTGTTCCCGCGTAAATCCATAGGTTTTTCCAGCGGCCGCCCTCCTTCTCGATCAGCAGTATATAACCTCCGACCAGCGAAAGAAAGACCGCGGCGATCACATAGATCCGGGTGGGATACTGCAGTGCCGAGACTCCTTTCTCCATAAAGCCGCCGAGCCCCTGCAGCCTGTCCCAGGGAAAATACACGGTCGTCATAAAGAGCGCCAGCGCGGAGAACACCGCTGCAAAAATCCCCAGAGACTTCATTGCCCCCTTCTCCTGCTGCCTGATCCGCCCCGTCAGGCAGAGATATCCGTAATAAAACAGTCCGATCAGCAGGCCGGCCCCTATCGTAAAAGGAATCTCACCCTGCATACCGGCAGATACGTCTCCGTCCCCCGCCCCCGGTATCGCAAATATACCGAACAGCTGCGGCAGAAGACTGCCATACCCCTGTATCGCCCGGGTGTATACCTGTTCCCCGGTGATGATCAGTTTCTGCGTTGTCATGAAATCCAAAAACGGCACGATAAACCAGAGATTCAGCAGAACTATGCCGAGAAGCGCTTTCCCGATCTCCAGAAGCGTCTCCCTCCGAAACACTCTTCTTATAAATACGATACCTGTCAGCACGCTGAACACCGCCGCCATCTCGCAGGTCAACACATGACTTTGAATAATGCCCGTCACACTGAGCACAAGCAAAATCCATATCTTCTTATAGTTCCTGCCTTTCCCGTCCTCCGCCAAAAGTCTCCAGACGCCCAGCGCAAACAGCGGCAGGAACATCACAGCCGTATATTGTCCCAGATGATCTTTCAAATAGATCGTTGCCAGCCGGTAAATATTCAGTGTGTACAGTGCCGCCGCGAAAAGTCCTGTCAGCCGGCTTTTAAAGATTCTGCCAAAACTCTCACAGGCGATCACCACCGTCCCCACATTCACCAGAAATTTGTAGATCAAATAAGCAGCGCCCACCGGAAATCCCATAATGCGCAGAAAAGCCGGAATATAGAGGAATGTATCACAATAAAAAACTCCCGTGGCATAGCCGTAGCCCTGCAGCCAGTTCGGATGGATCCGCACCGGAAACTGCCCCGCCAAAAGGGCGTCCTTCGTCCCTTCCAATCTTTGCAGATGACCATTCAGATCAGCCGAGGCGATCTCATAGCCGGTAAGAAGCGGTATGGAAGATACTATCACAAGCACTGCCATGCCGAAAAAAATGCCGCGCCTCTCCAGCTCCTTCTCCGGGGCATCATTACCAGCGGTTTTTTCCTTTCGGTAAAGTGATATATCCCAAATCACAAAACAGGTCAGAAAAATTACAAAGAACATTCTCGCGCCCGCATTTGTCTCCATAACGGCTGCATTCCGTATGGTCACTTCACTGGACTCGTCGCAGACGATCCGGAGCCTCAGAGAATCCGTGTCCTCCAGCAGCCAGAAATACATGTCCGTCTCTGTCAGACCGCTGTACAGCATACAGGCATTCGCCAGGAGCCCGTCGAAAGACAGGCCGTCCGCCTCCACACTCCAGGCGTTCAGCATATCATCCTGCGTCACATAGGAAAGGCGCGCTCTATAAACCCCGGAGCGCAGCGATATATTCCCGCTGTTCCAGGCCGTACGTCCATCCTCCTGCTGCGCGCTCACAAACGCGCTGCTCTCCATATTCCATGTTTTATCTTTCCCAAACAGCCCTGTAATACAAAGGAGTAAAACCATGAGCTGCAGTGACAGTATCCATTTTCTTTTCATCCGTTTTCCAACTCACGCCCGCAGTCTTTTTTTACAGCCTCTCACCGTATTCAACGCAATGTAATAGCAGTAAAACCCAAGATTGCTCTTCTGGTGGAGGGCTGCCAGCTTTTTCTCTTCCTCCCCGATTTCCTTCTGATAATAGGGATTATCCTGAAAATCCGGAAAATATTTTTTCATCCCATCCCGAAGTTCGGCCAAAAAGGACAGCTTTCTGTGCTTTACCCCGGACATATAGGAGAACAGCGTCGTTATATAATAGATCTCCGCAAACCGGAACTCTATCTCCGGCCGATATTCTGTCAAAAATCCCCGGCTGCTGCACTCCATCACCATCAGCTCCCCGGCCTTCATCCTGTCTCTGCATTTCTCCTCCGAAATATAGTGCACCGTGGAGACATTGTGCTGATAGTAATAATATAACGGCTCATTGATTTTTTCAAAATGCCTGCAGTACAGCATCCAGACCGTTCCGGCGCAGTTGTCCTCATAAAAAATACCCTCCGGAAAGTTCAATCTGTTCTCCCTGATCATACTGCCCCGGTATACTTTTATCACCATACTGCCCGGGCGCATCACAAGCTTTCTATGCCGATCCTCGTCGCAGATTCCCGTCTGTTCATCACTGTTGTTCTGAACGACTCTGCCGATCTCCATTGTGTGCTCAGACACCAGCGAGTAATCGCATCCGACTACATCCGCTCCCGTCTCCTCCGCTTTCCCGATCAGTTTCTCATAGAAATCCGGCGTCACCCAGTCGTCGCTGTCCAGAAATCCGATCCACTCTCCGCGGGCGATCTTCAGTCCCTCATTTTTTGCCCCGCCCTGCCTCTTATTCTCTCCGTAATGGATCACCCTGAATCTTTCCGGATAATCTCTCTCATAACGCCGCAGTATTTCCAAAGAACCGTCCGTGGAAGCATCGTCCACAGCGATGATCTCCAATTCCCGCAGTGTCTGACACAGCAGGCTGTTCAGACAGTATTCCAGTTTCCCGCCCGCCGCCATATTGTAGACCGGCACGATCACGCTGCATTTCATTCAACTGCCTCTTTCCTCTTCAATAATTTATTGTAAAAAATCTCTGCTGTTTTCGTCAAGCCTGTGGCTGCGCAGGGCAGCATGTAAATCATATAGGGAAAATTATATCTTGTTTTTGCTTCCCACAATAAACTAAAAAGTACCCCTCCGATCAAAATCACCCCTGGCAGAAGCATATAAAAAGGTTTTTTCTCTTTCCAGCAGAACCAGAAAAACAAACATACCCCCACATAAAGCAGCCACTGATACTCATTTAAAAATTTTAACAGAAAAACTTTTAATTCTCCATAATAAACACTCTCTACAAATTCATTTGGCTCATCAGCGAAATCATGATTTGCCAGCAGACACTGCCAGGTAGGTTCCTCCCATTGTGTTAAAAGCTTCTCCTTGTAAAATTCTTTCCAGTCGGTGCTGCCATCCTGAAAAATCTCCATGCGCATGCGCAAATATTCTCTGGAAAACTGCGCCGCCGCTTCCTTATCACAATCATTTAAAGTATAGGCATAGTAATCATGAAGATTGCTCCAGCCCGCCGGCTGAGTTCCCTCGTCATGCACACCCATCGCAAGTGTACTGATAACCGGAATGCCCTGATCCAGCCTGATTCCGGAACGCTGCTCGTAAATCAGTTCTAACCCCTTTTTGGTGCCTATCGGCGCTATTGTAATAAGAAATATGAGCAACAGAAACATACCATCTTTTCTTTTTATACCGTACCATGCCAGAACGATGCCTGCCGCTATAATAACGATCCAGAAATTACCTCTGGTCAACACACCAAGCACACTGCACAGTGTGACAGGCAGTAAGAGCCTGTTCTGTCTGTCTCTCACATAAGCCATCAACAGCCATACAAAAACCATCCCTGCCATAACCGAAAAAATCTCTCCATAGACAAAAGGAACATAAAACAGCAATGGAAAACATGTCAGCGCAAACAGACAGTAAAAAATACCAGCTTTGTTCTTTCCTCCCAGATATTTTACAATTTTATACCCTGCAAATATAATGACAGGAACACACAATACATTGCAGTACTGTATCACATGATAATCTCTTATTCTGCACACAGTAAAAAGGAATCGGAAAATCACCGCAAGACCAAGCTGATACGTATATGTTCCAAAATACTGATCCGGCTTCAATATCGTATAATCCCCATCCATCAGGGAATATGCGCCCTCCACCACCCATTTCTGATCCGTACAGGGCTGCGCATGTACAACAGTCACCCACCAGAATCCCAGAATCGTCACAATCGCCATTACGGAAAAAAGCGTTGCTTTTTCCGGTATATTTTTCCCGAAATAACAGCAAATGCCAATCATTGCGACGCAGACCATGAGTACGATAACATGCAAAAGCATGCTGTCCTTCTCAATAGTAAACATCTCCGAATAATCCGGCACAAAATAATAAGTATATCTGAAGCTGTACCACGTCAGATATCCAAATATTATAAGTCCTATTATTGTCACAATACCTGCAAGTATTCTCTCTGCTTTCCCGCCAAATGACAGTCCCTTTTCCATACAATAATCTCCGCATTGTGCTCCCGATTTAGCCTACAGGTGCTTTTCCAGCACCGCTTTTCCATTCTCGACCCGGTAGATCATATCGCACTTCTCGATCGTCTGCAATCTGTGGGCTATAATGATCAGCGTCTTTCTTCCGTGCAGGCTGTTGATCGAATCCATGATCGCCGCCTCCGTGTCGTTGTCCAGAGCGGAGGTCGCCTCGTCCAGGATAAGTACCTCCGGATCATAGTAGAGCGCCCTGGCGATGCCGATACGCTGCCTCTGTCCCCCGGAAATGCGTATCCCCCGCTCTCCGATGCTCGTGTCAACGCCCTCCGGCAGACTTCTCACAAACTCGTCGAGCTGCGCTTCCTTCAGCACCTCCCAGAGCCTGTCCTCATCGATCTCCTCCTCCGCGATGCCGAACGCCACGTTTTTTCGGATCGTATCGTCCAGCATGAAGATCATCTGCGGGATATACCCCACGTTCTTCAGCCAGCTTCTGTAATTTTCTTTGATGCTGACGCCATCCGCGTAAACGCCGCCGGTCTGTATCTCCAAAAGTCCCAAAAGAATATCCACCACCGTCGTCTTTCCCGCGCCGGAAGTACCCACGATGCCTACCGCCGCCCCCACGGGGATCTCCATGTTCGCATGGTCAAAGATCAGCGGTTCCGAGTTCGGATAACGGTAAGTGATATCCCGCAGCTCAATGCTCTTTTTCACCGGCAGTTTCTCCTTCGCCACCTCCGCAAAACTCATATCCGTATTCTTTCCGGATATCTCATCCTGCAGATTGTCGCTGACCCCCATAAAAAACGGCTGGTAAAAGGCCATGGATGTCAGCTGATTGTTGATCCGGTTGGCACAGGGCATCATACGCACCGCCGCCACCACGAAGGCCGAGAGCACCGCCGTCACCTCTCTGACGCTCTGTCCCTGGCCCACCAGCAGCATCATATAGCCCACCAGGGAAGCGATGCAGACCGTCTCGATCAGAAGCCTCGGGATACTGTTGTACAGTGTATATTTCTGTACGGCATTCACATAGCCCCTGCCGCACTTGATATATTCCTCGGTAAAATACTGCTCTTTTCCGGCGATCTTCACTTCCTTGATTCCCTGTACCGTCTGGGATATCCATTTGAACAGCCCGCTGTAAAAGTCCTGATTCTCCTTGCCTGCCTTATTCATGATCGGTTTTACCACTTTCTTGATGATGAACAGCGTGGCCATCAGCGGCAGCGCGATCACCACCGTCATCTTCCAGTCCGAAGCCACCATCACTCCCAGCAGCACTGCAAAGACAATGATTTCCGAGATCAGCTGCAGCAGCGACAGAATCAGAGCGTACATATTGTTCACGTCGGAAGTGATATTTCTCTGTATGATCGCCGTGTCCGCATTCAAATAAAATTCGTAGCCCTTCCGCAGATAATTTTTCATCATCCTCTCAGAAGTCCGAAACTGATTCGTATAGACAAACCGGTACATAAACTTCATCTGCCAGTAGAGATAGATGTTTTTGACGACAAATATCAAAATCAGCGCCGCCATCATAAGCAGTGCAAACTGCGTCACGCTCCGCATATGTAAGGCATTGTATACCTTTCCCACAATCTCATATTTCGTGACGGAATTTTCATCGATGACCACCCCCACCACCGGGATGACCATGGATACGCTGCACGCCTCCAGAATGGCTCCGAATATCATCATAAGGACCATGAGCAGCATGGTCCTCTTTTGCTTTTTATCCAGTAAGACGTTCAGTTTTTTTAAAATATCTCGCATAGCGGCAATAACTCCTCAGGCATCTTCTTTTTCCACAATCCCGATGCGCTTATTCTGATTATGGATCTCCGGATCCTCGTACCTGTCCATGAATTCATCGCCGAGACGGACAAGCTTGTCCGCAAAGCGGATTCCCTTCAGATCCGTGAATACAGTTACGACCTGCTCAAAACGCAGATCCGGGAAAAAATTCAACATTTCCATGGGGACGGTGGCGTCAAACATGGGGTAGCCCGAAAATATTTTCCGGTAGTCCAGCTCATCGCGCGGATGAGGTTTTATAAAAATCTGTCCCTGCTTCTCATATTCTTCCACGATATCCCTGAAAATCTGTTCCCGCACATCCAATGTGCAGAGGGGATCTGTCAGGATCAGTATCTTCGAGGAAGTTCCCGCACATTCCTCTATCTTTCGCCGGAGTCCTTCCATATCCCTCACAAACGCCCGCAGAAGGATATCCTTGTCCTCCCTCGTTAGGGCGTCCACCAGCTGCTGCCTCGGCAATTCCCTGTAGTAAGGGCAGGGCAGAGCGATCGCGGAAATACTGTTGACCTCCATATCCAGACAGTATTTTCCATAACCGTTCTGCACAAAGATCAAATTGAGTCTTTTGGACAAAAAGGCCTTCAGGCCGAAATGTCCTCTGTTGTCATATCTCGCCGCATCAAAATGGACCAGGCAGTTCAGGCCGTCCTCCAGCGCGTGATAATGGATCCGATTCTGATTCAGATAGTATCCTATAGGGTCCGAATCGCAGAACACATAGATCTCCCGGTATTTTCTGAAATCCACCGGGACAAACGGTGCCTCCAGCTCCGCGTAGCGCTTCGTAAAACGGATGCGCTGCCACATATTGAACACAATATTTCCTTTATCCTGCCGAAAAGACGCAAGTTCCGGGAAATAATCCTCCCTCTTTTCGTCAAAAGAGATCACATCGGCAAACAGCCCGGTGGCTTTCACACGCTCGCCGAACTGCTCAAAATCATTGGACATACTGCTCAGCATCAGAGATGCCTCCCCGGTATCCTCCCGGTTCTTCCCTCTCCGAAGATGCAATTCTTTCAAAAACGCCACATAGGCATGATAATAAGTGTGGCAGACATATATTCTTTCGTTCATTTCTGTTCCTTACCTGCGGTACTTCCCGGAAAAACCGGGCACCGCCCAACACATACGTGGATATTTTACCATACTTTTCCTCATAACACAAACGCTTCATTAGAAAGGCGTTATCCGCCGCGCGCTTCCCTCACCTCAAAATCCGGCAAAATATTCATCCAGATAGCACATCCGTCTTTCCACATAATCCTTTACCTCGGACAGATTGGAACGGTTGCCCGCCTCCGGCCACTTGTCCGTATCCCTCGCAAAGGCGCCCGTCTCCAGCAGGTAGTCCATGTTATCCTGCAAAAGCGCTGTGATATGTTCCGTACTCAGAATGTCCGCCCGATAACTGTTCCACCGCTCCTTCAATACATCCGCCTCCCCGCCGGGGCTTGAGCGGAAGAGCTGTTCCTGCACCGGTTCCACATAGTTGACACTTGCGTCAGGATTGAACCCCGTATAGTTGTCCGCCTCATAGACATAGCAGTTCCCAAACGTATAATTCAGGTCCCAGGGGATCGTTATCATGCGGTACCCCGATACATTGTCAGCCTTCTCCGCGTAGACGTATGTGTTTTTCAGATAATTGTCGAATCCCGCCACCGTCTGAATAAAAATATAGTAATCCGCCAGATTCTCCGCCCGGACCATGTCGCTGTATCCGGCAAAATCCAAATTCCAGTATTTGCAGGAAAAATATTTTATGACAGGCTCCCACAATTTTTCTATTTGGCCATTTTTCTCCGGATACCGGATGCGGACAGGATAGCACACCATATAATTCTGGTCGATAGACGCCCGGATCTCCTCCTCCTCCGGCATATACCAGTCCAGTATCTTGTACAGCACATCCGTTCTCCCGAGCCCCAGCGTCTTCTCATCCACCGGGAGCATCATGCCGTAAATGCCGATATATTCCCCGTCCAACAACACTTCACAGTACTCCATCACCGGCCCTTTTTCATTGAACTGCTGCTCTCTTTCTGCGATTTCCTTCCAGAGCTCCATGGACACTTTGTCACGAATCTTGTTGGGATCGGAATACATGGCCAGCATCTTCCACTTTGTGCTGCGCTGCATGCCGAACAGAGACTCCGCTCTTCCCGACCCCTGCCCGTCCAGCAGTTTTATGGCGTAGCTTTTTTTGGAAAACAGCGCCGAATTCTGCCCCCTCTCGTGATAACAGACGTCCCGCCGCATAATCCGGTATTCTTCTTCCTCCTCTGAAAATGCGGAAATCCCCGATTGAAAGATCGTGATCTCCCCGTAATAGCGAGTCTCCGAATTGAATACATAATTATCGATATCCTCGATCGGGTACTCCCGCGGTTCCTCCCTCTCTGTATCGATCTTCACCACCGGCATTCCCGTCAATAGAATGCCGATCTCCTGCCAGGTATCTTCGGTATACAGTACCGCCTCAAAAATATGGCCCTCGGCGACAGCCTCCGGGAGGTTCTCTGCATATTCATCCTCCAGGATCGAAAGCTCCGCTCCATACGGCCTTAAGTCTCCCCGCCATCTGTCGCAGGCCAGAGCCTGCGAAATATAAAAGATATGTCTCTCTTTCTCCAGAGGAACCTCGTACCCGTCAAAGAGCAGTCCCGTCTCTTCCTTCTCCAAAAGATTTTCCGTCTCGCGTCTTTCGGAAACCAGGTCCTCCATCTCCTCCCTGCTTATCATATAGCTCTCAAAAGAGGAATCCCCGATTTCCTTCCCAAAGGGGCGCAGCATAACGCACAGCAAAAAAACAATGCTGAACAACAACAATATGCCATACTGGTAAAAAGACACCGGCAGTCCTTTTTTATCTGAAACATTCATCCGGAAACACAAACCTTTCTCTGTTTTAACTCTTTGCTTTTATTCTTTCCATTTTTTCCCGCCTTCATCCCGCCCGCGGTAATTCCCTATATACTTTTTCGTTTTTTTGTATTATGATAGCACTATGAAAAAATTGCGTTCTCTTATCCCCATGTTTATATTTCTGCTGTCCGCAGCTTTTCTTCTCTGGATCTCCCTGTTCTTTCAGGGCAGCACAGGTACCGGCAGCGTTATCACGGATTCCGCTTTTATGATCAGCCATGAGAGCGGTTTTTATCGGCATTCCCTGCGCATCCGCATTACGCCTGTCCGGGATGCGGTTATTTATTATACCACAGACGGCTCGGAACCTTCCAGTACCTCTTCCTCCTCTTTTTTGTACGAAAGCCCGATCGCCTTGAAAGCTTCCCTGGAAGAAAGGTCTTACCCTCTGCGGTTCCGTCTCTATTTTGATGACGGGACCAGTTCAAAAGTTTACAGTTACAGCTATCTTCTCGGCTATTTTATTCATGAGAGATACCACACTAATGTGGTCAGCATATCCGGGGATCCGGACAGTCTGTTCGGCTATGAGAACGGCATTTTTACCGAGGGAAAACTGCGGGACGACTTTCTCGCCGAACACCCGGAGCTGGAAGAAGCCGCCGCCAAGGATCCCGCAAACTATAATGTACGCGGCAGGGAGTCGGAGCGCCCCGTCTCTTTTCAGATCTTCGATGAACAGGGGACACTGCTCACTTCCCAGGACTGCGGCCTTCGTATATTCGGCAATGCCTCCCGGGCAAAACTGCAAAAGTCTTTCCAGCTTTTTGCCCGCAAGGAGTACGATACCTGGGGGAATTTCCATCTCTCGCTGTTTCCGGAACTCCGCCGGGAGACCGACGGCACCATTCTGGACCGATATAACCGTCTGGTTTTCCGAAACAGCGGCAACGATTTCGCCAAAGCCTTTATTCGGGATACCCTGATACAGCAGCTCGCCGCGGACTACGGGTTTCCTTTTTCCACCCCCTATCTTCCCTCCGCCGTCTATATCAACGGAGAGTACGCCGGCTTTTACTGGATAAAAGTACCGTTTTCCTCCGGGCAGATGGACGAGTTTTACGATGTCACAGACGGTCATTTTGAGCGTGTCACCATACAGGAATTCTACAAAAAGGCCGGTGAGGACGACGAGGAGGCGAACTGGATCATCGACGATTACCAGACCGTCTACGACGCCTATGTGGACGCGGAGCTGTCCGACGATACGGTCTACCGACAGCTCTGTGTGCAGATCGACGTGGAAAACTATCTCGCCTACTACGCGATGGAGATCTATGTCGGCAACAAGGACTGGCCGTACAACAACGTCCGCGCCTGGCGCTATATAGCGGACGATGGAAACTATGAGGAGGGCAGCGTCTTTGACGGCAGATACCGCTATCTTCTCTACGATACCGACTACAGTTTCGGTCTGATCAGCGATGTCCCCAGCTACTCCTGCGAGGAGGACAATATTGCCGTATTGTTAAACAATTATCAATCTCCGATCTTCTGCAATCTGATGGAGAGGGCGGACTGCCGCGAAATGTTTACCAATTATGTCTGCGATCTGATGAACGATTCCTTCTCCCCCGAATCGGTTTATCTCGCTGCCCAGAAACTGATTCCCGCCAGGGACGCGGAGCTTCCCCATTACCTGGAAACTCTGCCGCCGGACATCGCTACCATGGAGACGGTAAACGCCGAGACCGCGAACATTCTGCTCTTTGCCCAGAATCGCCCCGGCTATATGCACACTTTCCTGCAGAAGGATTACGCTCTGTTTTATCCTTACTTTCTGCAAATCGAAAGTCCGGAGGACACAAAGGTCTCCGTAAACTCCATAGACGATGCCGGCAGCGAATTTTCCGGTATCTACTATGCGGATAATTCGCTCACGCTGAAAGCCTCGGTAAACGAAGGACACCGGTTTGCATATTGGCTCGTAAATGGTACACAATATAAAGAAGCGGAACTCACCCTCTCTTCCGACGAATTAAAAGCGCTGCTCTCCATCCCGATCCCGGAGCAAGAAGAGTTCGCCGCACCGGAGGGTTTCGGCACTCTGGGCTACGCGGAATCCGGGACGAATCCCACGCTGGATATTCGGCTTGTCGAGGAGGATCTGCCGGATGCCTCTTTCACGATCTCCCGCATCCGCGCCAAAGGAACCGACGACCTGGTGGAGATTTCCAATCCGTCCGGCCATGAAGTTTTCCTGAGAGGACTTTACCTCAGCGATGATGCCGCGGACTTAAAAAAGACAAAGGTCCCGGAGCGCGTGCTCGCCCCCGGCGAATCTCTCACGCTGTACGGAAAGAAAAACCGGCTGCCCTCCGCTTTTGCCTCTCCCCGGCTGGATTTCAGTCTGAGGAAATACGAGACCCTATACCTGTCCGATGAAAACGGCACTGTCCTGGAGGAGATTCCGATCCCCGATCTTGGGCGGGAAGACAGCGATTATGTGCGGGATCCCTTTTCCGGAGAATTTTATGAATGGGCAGGCTAAACTGTCACAGGAAATGCATCCTGACTGAGAGAGCCACTTGTCTGACCGGACCTCTTCTGGTAAAATAAGGCTAAAAACAAACAGAAAGGAAGATACTACATTGAAAAAAAGACTATTGGTATTACCCATGCTTCTCCTCTCTCTGATCCTTGTCTCCTGCGGAAAGACAGAGGGAAACGATGCCACAGGAGAAAATACGGAGCCGAAGCTGGTTGGCTCCCTCTCCGAAATCATGGATTCCGTCTATGAAAGCGCAGATCTGTCACAGGATTTCCGAGACGCCATGGCCGGATTTGAAGCCGGCGAGATCCCCGCCGAATCCGCCGAATACCTGATCGGCACGGCAGATGTGGAATATGCGGAGAGCTACTACTCCATCCCTATGATCAACGTAAATCCCTACCAGTGCATTCTGCTCAGACTGCCCGAGGGCGCTGATGTGGAGGCCGCCAAGGAAACCCTTCTGGCCAATGCCGATCCCAGAAAATGGGTGTGCGTGGAAGCGGAAAGCGTTGTCGTCGAAAATGTGGGGGATGTGATCCTGTTTCTGATGGCCGACACGGCCACCGCCGACGCAATAAAAGCCTCTTTCCTGGCGCTTGGCGAGTAATTGTTTATGGAGGAGGAATAAAAACTTGCTGTTTCCCAGTATATCTTTTCTCTATTTTTTTCTTCCGGTGACTTTTCTGCTCTACTATATCGCACCGGTAAAAAAATCTGCGCCTGGCAGCGCAAATCGCGCTCCGATGCGCTACAGGAATCTGGTTCTTCTGGCGGCAAGTTTTTTCTTTTATTTCTGGGGCGAACCAAAATACTGCCTGCTGATGGCGGTAACGATCTTTCTTACTTACATCGGCGGGCTTCTTCTGGAAAAATTCGGCAGAAAAAAATATCTTCTGTTATTGTTCTCAGGTATTTTATTATCCTTTTTATTCTGGTTTAAATATCTGGAATTTTTTACCTCCATCGTGAACCGGGTGTCAGGGGGATCCCTGCCCCTTTACCACCTTGCGCTTCCTATCGGCATCAGCTTCTATACCTTTCAGGCACTGAGCTATCTGGCCGACGTATATTCCGGCAGAGCGCGTGCCGAGCAAAATCTCCCCGATTTCGCCATGTATATCTGCCTCTTTCCCCAGTTGATCGCAGGTCCCATCGTGCGCTATCAGACTCTGCAGGAGGAAATTAAGACGCGCAGTCACTCCTCCGAGCAGACTTCGGACGGCATAAAGCGTTTTCTCATCGGCCTCTCCAAGAAACTGCTGCTCGCAGATTCCTTTGGACTGTTGATTGATATGCTGGAAAAAAACGGGGAGCAAAGCGTTCTCGGCCTCTGGCTGATCGCCGTCTCCTACACGCTCCAGATCTATTTCGATTTCTCCGGTTACAGCGATATGGCCATCGGTCTGGGGCTTATGCTCGGTTTCCATTTCCCGAAGAACTTTGATTATCCCTATATTTCCCGCAGCATCACGGAGTTCTGGCGGCGCTGGCATATGACTCTCGGCGGATTTTTTCGGGATTACGTCTATATTCCCATGGGAGGCAGCAGGGTCTCCTTTCCCCGCTGGACTTTCAATATGCTGACCGTCTGGGCTCTCAGCGGGTTGTGGCACGGAGCCGGCATCAATTTCCTGCTCTGGGGACTGTTCTACGGGATGCTGCTCTTCCTGGAAAAGTGCGGGGTAAAAAAGATACTGGAAAAAATCCCTTCCGTCTTTCAGCATTTTTATACCATGTTTTTTGTCGTTCTCGGCTTCGCTCTGTTTCGACAGGAAGACCTTGGACGCCTGACGGAAATGTTTTTACGGATGTTGGGCTTCTCCGCAGATCCCATGGAGGCCGTCTCCCTCTATTCCACAGAAGCCCTCTATCAGCTGAAGAGCTTTTCGGTTTTACTGTTGATCGGTGCGGTCGGTTCTACGCCCCTCCCACGAAGGACCGCCCGGAAACTGTCGTCCGCCGGATGGCTGTCCGCGGCGCTGTCCTGGATGTATTATCCGGCCCTGCTACTTCTTAGCACCGCCTGGATCATATCCGGCAGTTTTCAGGCATTTTTATATTTTCGATTCTGAGAAAGGAGCATTGTAATGCGCACGAAATTTCCTGCCATCCTGTTTTTTCTTTTCCTTTTTGGCATGGGCGTCCTGGAAGCGTATCTTCCCGACACGGATATCTCCGCCGCGGAGAGGCGGCACCTCGCCAAAGCCCCTGCCCTTTCCACCGATACTCTGCTCTCCGGCGACTATATGACGGATATGGAGACCTATCTGCTGGATCAGTTTCCGGGGCGGAATCTCTTTCGCTGCATGAAAGCAAATTTTGACCTGAAACTATTGCAAAAAGAGGACACCGACGGATATTATCTGATAGAAAACAGCATATACAAGCGGCCCGCTCCCATAAAAGAAAACAATATTCTCCTCTGTGCGGATTATTTTGACCGCATCATGCGGACTTATTTTCCCGATACCCGGGGACATTATATTGTCATACCCGAAAAGAGCTACTACGCGGCGCTCTCCAGCAAAAATCCTACTTTAGCCGACCGCGATATCCTCTCAACGCAGGAGAAGGCCCTCTCCCTGCCCGAGGCTCCCACTCTCACCAGCATTGACTTATATAGTCAACTTTCGGTTTCCGATTTCTATCGCACGGATTCCCACTGGCGGCAGGAATGCCTGCCCCACGCCGCGCAGTATATTCTGGACGGCCTTTTGAAAGACCAGGAGGGGTATATCCGGGAAAACGCTTCCCCCTATCGGGAAGTTCTGCTCTCCGATGCCTTTTACGGAGGGCTTTCCGCCGCCTCCGGCCTGAAGCCGGCCCCCGATAAACTGATCACTCTCACAAACGAAAGAACGGAGTCCGCCGTGGTCTACGATTATGAAACAAAAAAGAACTTTTCCGTTTACCAGCCGGAAAAGCTCTCCTCCCCTGATCCCTATGACATTTACCTGGGCGGCGCGAAGGCACTCCTGGAAATCCGCGTCCCGCATCCGCAAAGCGGAAGGGAACTGGTATTATTCCGGGACTCCTTCGGCAGCAGCATTGCTCCTCTTCTCCTGGAAGAATACGATGTGATCTATGTCGTGGATCTGCGCTATATTACCGTCTCAAACGCCATGCAGTACATCTCGCCCGCTCCCGACTGTGACGTCCTGTTTCTGTACAGCACAGCCACGCTGAGCGGCGGAGGGATACGGCTGGAAAGCCTGGACGGTTAAAAGTCCTATAAAATCGAAAAACCGAGGCTCCTTCCATCTTTGACAAACATTTCCACGGTCTCTCTGGAGTATTTCAGCAGATCTTTATCCAGACAGGAAAGTTTTGCCATGACACTGTCCGTGACGGTAATAATATCTACACCGCAGCGGTCTGCCTGCACAATATTAAACACTTCCCTGACGCTCGCCCACAACAATTTTGTCCCCTTTTTCTCTCTGCAGATCGGCAGTGCCTCTTTCATGATCTCTTCCGCGTCCACCCCGGTATCCAAAATCCGTCCGGCAAAGATAGAGACAATATTCTCCGTCCCCTCCGCAAAAGCGTCCACCACTTCTCTCACCTGCTCCACAGTAAAGACTGCTGTGATATTCAATTTAAGTCCTTCCTGCGACAGTTTTCGGATCAGTTTCGCTGAGGACTCTCCCCTGGAATTCGTAACCGGAATTTTCACATAGACATTCTCCCCCCAGGAAGATATCTCCTTCGCCTCCCGCTCCATCTCCTCAAACTCATCGGAAAATACTTCCATCGAAACCGGCCTGTCCGGTATCTCCAAAAGAGCCTGCTTTGCGAAAGCCGCATAATCCTTCACCCCCGCTTTTTTTATCAGAGTGGGGTTTGTCGTGAATCCCTTTATATAAGGCAGACGGCTCATCTGTTTCATCGTCTCTATATCTGCGCCGTCCGCATAAAGCGCAACCTTTAAATCCTCTATTCTCATATCCTCTCCCCTGCCATATCCTCTTATTGACAGTCCGTCTTTCCCAAAGCGTTGACCATGAGATGCCAGATAATCCCCTGCCATCCTTCCGCATGAGGTGTGATTCTCTCTCTCGATACGACCGGAACCAGAACGCAGGCATCGGAGACCTGTCTGGAATAACCGCCGTCTCTGGACACGACAGAAATAATTTTTGCGCCCTTTTCCTTTCCAAGCTTCAGCGCATTTACTATATTCAGCGAGGTCGTCTCACTGCCGCCTCCCACAGAAAATACCATGAGGGCATCTCTCCCGCAGATCCTGGATATTTTCAGCCATTCCGAAAAAGTTGTCTCCCACCCCTCGTCATTGGTTCTCGCTGTAAGTTCCGATACGTTATCGGTGGGGGCATAGGTCTCTATCCCGCCGATTTTGCGGAAATCATTTACCGCGTGAGACGCATTGGCAGCGCTGCCGCCCACTCCCAGAATAAACAGCCTGCCCTGTTCTCCTTTCACCTGCTCCAAAATCGAGACTGCCCTTTCTATCGCTTCTCTGTCCAGCGCTTCGATAATTTTTTCTGTCTCTTCCAAATACAGATCGATATACTCTCTCTTTTTCATGTTTTTCACTCCCATTCATATCCCCTGTCACCCGGAACAATCCGCCGCAATGTATAAATATCACTTTCCGCGATCTCCTGCGCATGCGATGCAAAATCTGCCCAGCCATCCCATACGGCGCTGATCAGCTTCCCACTTATCTCACCTGCCCTCTCCGATGCAAGGTAAGCCGCCAGAGCGGCTGCTTTGCCAGGGGATACACCCCCCGTCTCCTTCTGCCGGCATGCCTGCTCATAGACCTTCTTTCCAAGAGTCTCCTCTCCCGCTGCCAACATCTCATCCAGCATCCTTGTATTCATCGCCCCTGGCGCTATGGCATTGATACAAATCCCATCCGCTGCGGTCTCCTTTGCCATAGTTTCCGTCGCGCGCACGATCCCGGTCTTCGCCACCGCATACCCCATAAAATTTTCTCTCGGTCCCGTGGCGCCTCCGCCGGAAAGATTGATGATTCGGCCCTTTTTATGCTGTTTCCGAAACAGAGACACAGCCTTTCGCATGCTGTACAGCGTCCCCATCAGATTGATCCGAACCACATTCTCCAGCTCCTCCCAGGAAACCTCCGCAGAATCTCCTATAGGTCCCTGAATGCCTGCATTGTTGACGACGCAGTCAAGCGTCTCGAACTCCTGCAGAACAAACTCATACAGTGCATCCATATCCCCGGTATTTCCCACATCGGCTCTGCTAAAGATCACCCGCTGCTTTTTATCCGGCCGATACCTTTCCAATTCCTCCGCCGTTCTTAGCAATCTGTTTTCATCTCTGGAACAGATACAAACCGAGGCTCCCTGCCTCAGAAACTCTTTCGCGATCTCTTTTCCAAGGCCCTGATCCGCTCCTGTGACCAACATTTTCTTTCCGTTCAGCATACTATTTTCTCCGCAGCCTCCAACAAATTTTTTCCGATAATGTCCGGCTTCGTATATTCCAGTCTGCCGCACACATCGCACTTAAAATCCCCTGTAAACGCAAGTTTGACTCCCGCGGCTCTTCCCGCCAGCATATCTGTATAAGAATCTCCTATCATGTAGGAACAGGCCGGATCGATCCTGTGCTTTTTCATAATATTCAGGATCAACCCTGCTCCCGGCTTTCTGCAGTTACAAGCCCGGATCAAAAATCTCTCCTTTGCCCTGCCGCTCCCGGCAGGGTGATGGGGACAGACGGAGACTTCCGCTATCTCAATCCCTTCTTTCCTCAATTCTTTCAACATAAAAGTATTGATATCATAAAGTTCCGATAATGCCGTTTTTCCTTTCGCCGCCGCCGGCTGATTGGTCACAATAAAAAGTTCCATTCCACTTTCGTACAATCTCTTCAGCCCTTCCACCGCGTCCGGCAAAAACTGAAACTGCGAGACGGACAGCGGGGAATCCAACTGCTCCGTATCCTCATTGAATGCGATCTCATTGATCACGCCATCCCTGTCCAGAAAACAGACGCCATGAGGCTCCAGAAAACGCTTTTTGGCATATTCCGTAAATTCCGCCAATGACTCCGGCGTTCCTATCTCATAAAATCTATGGGTCACCTCACAGGCTGTGCACTTTTTTTTCTCCACCAGCTCTCTCTGAATATCCGAGAGGTCCACTGCCTCCTCCCCGAAGGATTTTTCAAGGGCAGCAAACACCTCCCTGGAAAAGATTTCTATTCCATAGTCAATAAAGGTCATCTCGCTGACAATATTTTTCTTATCGTAGACCTTTATCTCACCATCTTTAAAAACCACATTACTTTTGTCAAACCTGTCAGCATTCTCCATCACGGTCATGAGCGCTTTTATGCCTGTCTGCCTGCCCGCAAAATAGCGGTACATGATCTGAAAATAATCCACATCCATAAAAGAGTCTGCATAGACCAGCATAAAGTCCTCTTCCAGAAACGGCAGAGCTCTGATCACGGCTCCCCCGGTTCCCAGAAGCTTCTCCCCATCATAACTGTATCGAATGGAGATATCCTTTCCGTAACGACTGCCGTCGCCAAAATATTCTTCGATCATGTTTGCCCTGTAGCCCACCAGGAAAACAAACTTCTTAAAACCGATCTGCAGCAACAGGTTCAGTTCGTACTCAAAAAAAGGGGTGCCATGAATCGGGACAAGAGGTTTGGGACAGCTTACCGTCTGTTCTTTCAGTCGGCTTCCCAATCCCCCCATCAGTACCACCACCTGCAGATCCTCACAGGACAATCTTTCCGTCTCACATATTATATTTTTCACGGTAGCGCCGCCTTCCTGTATTCTTTCCTTATCCGCAGATCAATAAACCAGCCTTGTCCCCTGGCTTTCAAAACGGAACCTTACTTCCCTGAGCCCGGTCTTCTGCATTGCCCTGCGCAGCCTCACCTTATCCTCCGCATAAAACATCAAAAAACCGCCGCCGCCGGCCCCTATCAGCTTGCCTCCCAGCGCTCCGTTTTTGATCGCATATTCATACCATTCATCAATCCTCGGATTTGACATCTGTTCAGAGCGTTTCTTTTTAATCTCCCAATGATGTTTCATAATATCCGCAAACTCGTTCAGATCTCCTTTTTCAAAAGCGGCTTTACTGTCCAGCCCCATCTGTTTTACCATATCCAGATTTCGTTTCATCTCCTGATCCGAGCTTTTTGTTTTCACGTCCTGCTCTTTCAATATCTGGGATGCCGATCTTTCAAAACCGGTAAAGTAAAGCACCAGATTATCTTCCAGATTGTAATACGTCTCTTTGGACATATTCAGCGGTTCCACATCCACATGCCCATCTTTTCTGAAATACATCGCCCTGATGCCGCCGTAGGCCGCAATATACTGATCCTGTTTCCCGATCGGCTCCCGCAGACGGTTCATCTCGATATCGCAGGCCTCCTCCGCCAGCGTTCTTGTTCCCACCAGTTCGCCCTTGTACTCGTGAAGACACTTCAGCAGTCCTGTCGTAAAACTGCTGGAAGAGCCGAGTCCCGTTCCGGCCGGAATATCCGCCATGGACTGTATTTCAAAACTCTGATCTCCCATCTCCAACATGCCGATGGCCTCGCGAAAGATCGGGTGTTCCAGTTTTCGATAATCTCTCACTTTTTCCGTGCGGGAATACTTCACCCATATTTCATCCTGAAAATTTTCATGCATGGTAATATATACGAATTTGTTGATGGCCCCGGCAATCAGAAAGCCTTCGTTTTCTTCATAATAGGATGGAAGATCTGTCCCTCCCCCTCCCAGAGATATTCTGAGCGGACTTCTCACGATGATCATTCTGTTTTCTCCTGTCTGTAAATCTGCTCCACGATCTTCAATGCTTCAAAGGCGTCCCTGATATCCCCCATCTTCAGGTTTCTCCCGGCTTCGATCGCCTCCTCAACTTCCTTAAACTCCAGCTCCCAGGACTTATCCCCCCGGGGATACTCATAGATTACCGTATCCGGAGGTCCCATCTGCGGCAGCATCTGATAATGATACAGTTTTTCTACCCCATAGCTGCCACCCAGTCCCTCTATGGCCAGTTTTGCATTTTTGCAATATATTTCCAGTGAAAACATATTTTTCCATTCGGTGCAGCTCACCTGCAGCCAGGCCGCCCTTCCGTCTTTTTTCCGCAGACTGATAAAACCGTTATCGTCCACCGGCATGTCCCAAAAATAAGTCGCGGCAAACCCGGATACTTCCTCAAACTCTCCCATATACCAGCGCGCAAGGTCGATCAGATGCACTCCCTGATCGATCGTTTCTCCGCCGCCGGAGACAGAAGCATCCGCTCTCCACTCTCTGTCGTATCCCACTCTGCCGCCGTGTCCGTACCTTCCGCGGATAAACATAACTTCCCCGGTCTCTTCTCTTTCCATAATTTCCTTTGCCTTCAGCATGGCCGGATGATATCTGTGATTGAATCCGACTTTCACGATCACATGATTTTTCTCCGCCGTTTCCATGATCGGCAAAAGCTCCCTTGAAGAAATTCCCCCGGGTTTTTCCACAATCACGTGTATGCCTCTCTCCACCGCATACAGAGTGATCGGCGCCAACATATTGTTCAATGTCGAGACGATCACAAGATCAAGTCCCGGCATTTCCAACAATTTTCTGTAATCATTTGTCACAAAGCGGCATCCCGTCATCCATGCCAGCTCCTTCGCCCTCTCTTCCTGAACATCGCATACGCCTGCTATGGTATGCGTGGAGGGAATTGATTTTGCTCTCTTTTTGCCGATTAATCCACAGCCCACAATGCCAATATTCATCTTCTTATTCCCGCACATCAAATACCCATTTGTTTGCTTCCAGAAATTCCACCGTTTTCATCACACCGTCTTTGATACTGTACTTTGGCTTCCATCCGAGACCTCTCACCTTCGCCGTATCCAGGTAGATAAACGGATTATCCCCGATCCAGCCTCTTTCTCCTCCCGCATACTCAAAGACAGGAGATACTCCCATCTTTTCGGATATCCATCCCGCAGAGTCGTTCACTTCGCAGTACTCATCCGTTCCCAGATTATAAATATTTACTCTCTCCCGGGCGTTCTCCACTACCGTCAAAATGGCATCCAGGCAGTCCTGCACATACAGATAAGATTTTCTCTGCTTTCCATTCCCCAGAATATAGAGCCTCCCTGGATCATCCTGTAATTTTTTATAAAAATCAAACACGTGCCCGTGGGTATACCGCTCTCCCAGAATGGATACAAACCGGAATATACAGGCTGTAAAATCAAAGCCTTCGCAGTAAGCCGCGATCATTCCCTCCCCCGCCAGCTTGGACGCCGCATACAGAGAGGTCTGTACCGGAAACGGCGCGTTCTCAGGTGTGGGAATTACATCCGCTTCCCCGTACACCGAACCGGTGGACGAAAACCCGATCTTTTTGATTCCGTTCTCCCTCATTGCCTCAAGCACATGGAAGGTAGCGATCGTATTTTGCTCCAAATCCTTTTTCGGATGCTCACATCCCATCCGCACATCCGCATTCGCCGCAAAATGAAAAACAAATTCGCTGCCCTCCATCGCCTCTTTCAGCTTCCCATAATCCAGCGTATCTCCTTCTACCAGCATAAAACTGTCATACGTCAAAGCATTCTCCAGAAACTCTCTTCTTCCGGTAGAAAAGTTGTCATAGACCACCACCTCGTTTCCGAGGCTCAGCAGCCTGTCCACCATATTGGAACCGATAAATCCGGCGCCCCCTGTCACAAAATACCGCATTTCCTTGTCTCCTCACTTTTGATGATCATCCACATTATCCGCATCTACCATTTTCTCCACAATATATCTGGGGCGCTCCCTCACTTCCTCATATATCCGCCCAATATATTCCCCGAGCAAACCGATAAACAAAAAGTTTATTCCCCCGAGCAGCAGAAGAAGTACTACGGTAATTGGTACATGGGGAATAAAAATTCCGCATAGATGCAAAATGCCCTGAACAATATAGTACAGCAGGAAAAGCCCTCCCACACCGGAAAAAATCCCGCCAAAAACCGTCACAAATTCCAACGGTTTTGTAGAGTAACAAATCAGACCGTTCAGCCCGATCCTGAGGGAGCCGAAAAAGCGGTTATAATTGCCGGCTCCGGAATATCTTGCATCCCTGTCATACAATATGGCTTCCTGTTTAAAACCGACAAACGCAACCATCCCCCGCAAAAAGCCATGGTGCTCCTTGGACTTCTTTAATTCTTCGATGACAGTACGATCGATCAATCTGAAATCTCCCGTGTTCACCGGAATATCCACATCCCCCATTCGGTTGATCAACGCATACCCGGAGCGCGCCACGATCTTTTTGATCAGCGTCTCTCCCGCTCTGGTCTTTCGCTGGGCATATACCACATTACTGCCGTTTTTCTGCCATCTGTCCACCATTTCTTTCATCAGTTCCGGCGGATCCTGCAGATCAACATCCGTAATAATACATACATCGCCTCTGCACATACATATCCCCGCATAGGTTGCGGAAGGCTGTCCGAATCTTCTGCTGAACTGAATCAGCCGTATATGGTTATTTTTCCGAATATTTTCACAGATTACCTCGAAGGAACGGTCAGGCGAAGGATCCAGACAAAATATGATCTCATAGCGATAGTCATTTTCCTCCATGACTTTTACGCATCTCTCCAGAAAAGGAACGATATTGCCTTCCTCCTTGTAGACGGGCACAACAACAGATATCAAAAAATCGTTTCTCATTCTTTTCCCCCCCGAATCTCTCTAATAAATATAAGCGTTATGCCTTTTTCTGTCAACTATAACCACTCAAATCTAATATTTCCATCCCTCCAGAATCTCGTGGGAATCCGGATCCATCAAAACAGTTCTGACTTTCATCTCCTCTCTCTCCCATAGTTCACTGACAAAACACTCCTCACCATCCAGATAAATCATATACGCGCCGTCCTCCTCCCCGGTCAGACTGAGTTCACCGATCGGCGTATTCCTCTCCCCACCCGATCTGCGTAAATCACACAGCGCAGCGCCCTTTTTGTCTCTTCCGTTCCACACGATAAAGTCCGTTCTCTCATCAATATCTTTTTCTTCTATACCCAGTTTTTCAAATAACTTTCGATAAACAGGATCTTCCCAGATATCCGTATCGCTCACCTCGATGATCGCATCATATCCTGTAACTGCCATCGCCTCCACATAAGTCGACAGCTCCGGAAATATATCTGCACCGGGCAACACGGCATATTCTTTGTCAAAATTGAATGTTTCCACCGTATCGTCCTTTATCATCAACATCTTTATCCCAGGCTTTGAAAATATGGTGCTGTCTCCACAACTCATTCCATCCAGATATACTTTATATACTCCCTCTCTTCTGACTTCAAAAGAGAAAGTTCCCGCGGCTGTCTTTCTCTCTCTTCCATCCCCCACCAGAGACGGAAGATAATCCGCCTTTCCCCCTCTCGGATCTGCTATGATATAATGTACATCTCCGGTTATGGAATCAATATCAATCCCCATATACTCCAGCAGATTTCTGTAGTCCCAATCCTCCAGCAGACTTCTGTCATTTATTTCCACAATAAAACGCCTGCCCAGAAAATCTTTATACTGGACGCTTCTTCTCACAAAAATGCCGTTATCACACAATTTCTCCATTCTCTCATAATAGTCGTCCGTCTCCCGCAGACGTTCCATTACATAATCCCGAAAAACGTCCAATTTATCGGTCGGATCCGCATATGCCCCATCCGGCCACCGTTCCTTATCTCTGAGGAAAGCGCCGGAATCAAAAATATCCGCCTCATACTCATCTATCATAGCGTTTAGACTTTCCTCGCTCCATACCGTTGACCGCAGCTTCCTATACTTATCAAATATCTTCTCCCAGACCGCATCGTCCCCATTGAGCATTAGCTGATTCAGGTACCCGCTTTCCATAATACAGTTCCTGTCTGGAGCCATATCGTAAAGATCCTGGTCATTTCCCCAACTTCGGTCCATATCCCAGGGACAATATAAAGCCGTTATCCCTCCCTGCTCATTTCCTTTCATAGCCACAAACATATTGTAGGTAAGTTTCCCGGACACATTGTCTATCCCCTGTATCAAATTAAAGAACAGATAGATATCTATTGCATTGTCTATATCTATGCCCTGGTACAATCCCTCGTTATCCGCAGGCTCGAGATAAAGTTTGCTGAAATAATCCGACAGAGGAGACCAGTTTTCCTCCCTCTCTCCCATTCCTTTGACTTCATACCCTTCCAGATTGCCGTAATATACCGTACTGCTGTCCACCCAGTTTGAAACCTTGTATAACGCCTCTCTGCCGCTCTCCACGTCCAGCTGCAGCTGTTTTTTGTCAATAGAATACCCCAGAGCGTACAGTCCTCTGTACTCCCCATTCACAAACAGCTCCAAATATTTATATTCCGCCCCCGTATTGACTCCGTATTCATTATCTTCTGCACAGCTATACTGCCAGAGATTGCTGGAATAAACATTTCTGATTTTTTCCTGATCATTGTACGCCCCATACAGAATCCAATCGTTATCCTGACGCATTCCCAGGAGAGAGACATCATTAGCGCGGAGATGGTCTCCCGCAGATTTCTGCGTAAGGGAAATCTTATATCCTTTCTTCGGATAATAATATTTACTGCTTGCCCCCCTGACATTGATCTCACCTTCCGAAACCGTCATTCTGCTGACAGCTCCCCGCCGGTTGTCAAAAACCGTCATATTCATAGGACGCGGCGGATCGTCAACTCCTATCTCATCCGCCGTCGGGATCCCCTCGCACGCGATATGCATCACAGGCAGCGTCGTACACTTTAAATAGTAAGTACTGTATTCTTCTTCCGTATAAGTGAGAAAAGCTACCGCCTGATTATTTTCGATCATTTCCGGTGTTATTTCATCCGACAAAAACGCGATTTCCAGATTTCCCCCTCTTCCGATCAGTTCCACTTTCGGATCATAGGCGCTCTCATTTCCCTCCACGAGAGAATAATAAAACGTTCTGCTCAAACCGTCAAAAAAAAGTACTTCGTCGTCAAAAATCAGTGCATCGGCTAATCCGGCCGTTTGCACCCTCTCTGCTGTGATTTTCTCAAATTCTTCCTGTTCGACGATACATTCCGTATAACGCACGGAATTCTCCGACAGCCAAATCAAACAGACGCCTGCCAACACCGACACCGCAAGAATGCCTGCTCCCATCAATCTTCTCATTGGACGCCCCTGCCTATAGTACATCATCACTGTCGTATTCTATGACGGAAAATCTTTCTGCCGCTGTCTCTCTGATATCGTCCGTCAATTTCCCCAGATCTTTCACGGACAATTCCAACACCATGTCCAGACCTCTCTCCGTAAAATTCCTGCTTTTTACTCGAAATCTTCTTGTATGCATCTTTATTCTTTCCAGAATAGAGGATTCTGCCTCCGGCGCGCAATGAATTACCAGTACCACCGGCCTTTTGCCGAATGATATATGTTCCATGCAGATCAGCATGATCGTCACTGCCAGAGAAGTCAGTATGGAAACCCGGTACAACTGACATCCGCAGGTGATTCCGGTGTGCACAGACCACAAAAGATACAGCATATCCACCGGATCTTTCACTGCCGTACGAAATCTCAGAATTGCCAGCGCCCCTATCGTCCCCAGTGTGATGACAATATTGGACTGCAGGCTCAAAATGATCGTTGAAATAAAAAGCGGCAAAACCGCAATACATATGTTGAAAGAACGATTATAAAATGCTCTGTGAGAGACCAGACGATAGACAATGAATTCATAGATACTGAGCAACAAAACCATCAACAGAACGGAATAAACAATGGACGTTTCGATTCCCGAATATTTATAGACGCTGACTATATTTTCTATTATGTATTTTAAGTTCATCTTTTTCTACAACCTTCCTCTGTCTTGTAATGTTCTTCTGCCCAGTCCGTACTTTGAAAAAGAAGACTGAGACAGATTTCTGTTTGTAATAAGGTGTTTGATATAACCCGGCAGGATATAGTCAAACTTAACCTCCAAAACATGCATCTGTTTTTCCTGAATCGGGTATCTCATATAATCTCCGTCCAGAAAATGGGAAAGATCATCCGAAACGGAAATATTCTGATCCAGCGTGACCCGTATATGGGAAATGTCCTCCACATACGCCGTCCTCTCATAAGCTATGATCGCTTTCGGCATAAATTTTCTTGTCATACACTGCATGCAAAACTGCTGCAACAGCGGATCTTTCGTCTGCCAGAACAATTCATCCGCAGCCCCATCCACTATTTTCCGATAATCTGCTCCGGATAACAGACAGATTCTTTTTCGCCCGCGCCCATCCCGTTTTTCCTTTCGCTCCAAACGTATAGAATCCGATCTGTCTCCATAATACCGGATCCGGTATTTCGCGCGCTCGGATATCCCCGCGTCGTTTTCCCTCATGCATGTATCTTTATAATCATCAAAATAAAGACTGTGAATCTCATATCTGCCGTTATCATCGCCATAAGCGTCTTTTTCCAGTATCGCGTCCAGGCGGTTTCTCAATATCTCCAGGTCATTCTCATCACAGCAGAACTTCCACTCGTTTCTGTATTCTTTTATGACAATCCCTCCTGACGTACTTTCGTAAATTTATCTGCCAGTTTTATAATTTTATCATGCCGACATACGGCATTTCAAGTGTCAATTTTATCCCGTTTTCTTGTCAGCCCGGATACAATATGGTATACTTTTACAGGCGGTAAAACAATACCCAAACTGTTATAAGAAACGAGGATTATTATGCAAAAACCTGCGATCTGCGGCGGAACCCCCGCCTGCCCGGAACCCGTTCAATATGGAAGACAATACATCGATGACGCCGATATCCGGGCGGTCAGCGACGTTTTGAGAAGCCCTTTTTTGACCTGCGGACCGCAGATTCCGGCCTTGGAGAAAAAATTCTGTGAGTTGACAGGCGCCAAATACGCCGTGGCGGTGAGCAACGGCACGGCCGCTCTGCATATCGCCTGCATCGCCGCCGGTATAGCCCTCGGCGATGAAGTGATCACGACTCCCATCACTTTTGCAGCTTCCGCCAACTGTGTCTCCTACTGCGGCGGAAAGCCCGTCTTTGCAGACATTGACCCTGAAACTTACAACATAGATCCGGATGCCATCGAGGCATGCATCACCCCAAACACAAAGGCGGTCATCCCCGTACACTACACAGGGCAGTCCGTCGCCTACGACGAAATTGCGCAGATATGCAAAAAGCACGGTCTTCTCCTGATCCAGGATGCCGCCCACGCGGTCGGCACCCGCTATAAGGGGAACCCGATCGGCTCCCTGGGCGATATGACCTGTTTTTCCTGCCATCCTGTAAAGACGATCACCTCCGGAGAGGGCGGCATTGTCACCACGGATGACGAAGCTCTTTATCAGAAGCTTCTCCTTGCAAGAAGTCACGGCATCACCAGAGATCCCTCTCAGATGCACTGTCCTTCCGATGATCCCTGGTACTATGAGATGGTCTCCCTGGGATACAATTACCGGCTCACCGATATGCAGACGGCTCTGCTCTCCAGCCAGCTGGATAAGCTCCCCGTTTTTTCGGCACGCCGGAAAGAGATCGTAAAACGCTATGATGAAGCCTTCCGCAATGTGGACGGTATCATTGTTCAGAAGGAAATACCGGAATCCGATACCACAAGGCATCTGTATGTCATACAGCTTGATCCCGATGTTCTCTCCTGCAGCAGACGGGAATTTTTCGACGCCATGGCCGCCGAGAATATTCACTGTCAGGTACACTATATCCCTGTCTATCGTCTGCCCTATTATCAGCAGCTCGGGTATCCCGAGGGATTATGTCCAAATGCCGAGCGGCTCTATGAGCGGATCCTCAGCATACCGCTCTATTACACTCTGACAGATGAGCAGGTGGAACAGGTGATTTTCGCGGTTCGGAAGATCTGCGCTTATTATCACAGATAAACGACTACTTCCCGAATAAAAACGCGATACATACCGGGAAAATATAAAACAGGTTCAGGTAATATCTCACCAGAACGGTGGGGCCTAAAAAGCAGGTGGCGCAGAAGCACAGGATCAGGAGCAGGGATGCCATGATCCCTTTGTCTTTCCGCCAGATACCGTAGAACCAGGTAAAGAGTACGACCCAGAACATCGCTCCGATGGAAAATAAAAGGCGTACGCCCGGTATCATCTGGTAATAATATTTTCGCGCGATCTTATCGTAAAAATCATACAGCCAGGGCAGCTTAGGCTCTTTTTCCACTGTGTCAAACCCCTTTATTTCCAGATAATCGTATTTTCCGCTCTCCGGATATCTCATGATGGAAGTCCCCGGATACCAGGCCTGATAAGTGTTGTCCAAAAAAGAAGCGATATACTTGCCCGGATGTCTGAGCCCTGCTCCTGCCCACAGCTTTAAGTACGCTCCTTTCTGTCCGGCCACCACATCATCAAAATTCACAAAGTTTTTCACGCTGTCCGCGATCGCCGGATCATAACTCAGCAGTCTCTCCACAGGTACTGCCTGGTAGAGCAGTTCCAGTTCCTCCTGCGTAAATCCCTCCTCCCCTTCATCATGGTATACCCTCGCCAGCTGTTGGATCGGCACGGAGACCGCCTCCACCATGCTCGGCTTTCTCGCCTGCAGAACTGTCTGGAGACCTTTATTGGAAAAACATGATATCAGGGCTATGGGCAGCAGCACAAAACAGACCACTCTCCAGTTCTCCCGAAACAGCAGTCCCGCAAAGACCGCCATAAGCACCACCGCATATACGCCGTTATTCCGGAACAGGCACATGAGAACGCCGGAGAAGATCACTAAAAACACTTTGTCTTTCTGAGCGAAAAAATTTTCTTTATCCTGATACATTTCATACGTCAGCATCACCATAAGATGCAGGAACGCAGCACAAAGTACATCTTTTGTCGTACAGAAGGAAAACAGCACCACCGTCGGAAAAAACGCATAGTACGCAAAAGCGATTGCCGTCACCCATCTCTTCTTTGTCCTGTCCCAAATAAAGCGGACAGCATATGTAAAAATAACGGTGCAGATCAGCATCTGCACCATACTGTGCATCCATATTCCCACCGAGAGGTTCTCTCCTGATATCCGGTATCCAAATGTGATGATCTTTCCCATAAAAAGAGTATGCAGAAGCGGGTGATGCATCGTATAAGCCGCCTCCGGATACATGGCCTGGGCAAGCTGCCCCTGGGCGTCATAAGAATAAATTCCCGGCCAACAGCCCAAAAGGCCGAAAAACAGGCAGCCAAACAACACCGCCCCTGTGATCAGCCATACCCTGCTCCCATGCTCCTCTGCCCTCGCCGCATTTCTTTTTTTGCGTCTCCGCAGGAAGTAAAAAGAAAAGTCTGTCACCGCATACCAGAAGGCCGTCTCAAAAACCGCCGCGAAGACAAGCCAGAAGCCGTTCAACATTCCTATCTTCTGAAAAAAGACATGCTGATGCACACTGGTCCCGTAGCGCATGCTGATCTGCCAGCCGGCAAGCTGCATGAATGTAAAAAGAACCGCCAATATCAGTGCGATGATCCTTGTCCTTCTCTCCGCCCTCATTCCATCTCCCCGAATATTTCTTTCCAGTCGTGATATTCATAACGGAATCCGTCCTCCAGCCTGTCGGTTCGGAGCGTAAACATGGAACCGCCCCCCGGCAGCTTATGGTAACCCGCTACATTATAATAAAAAGTAATGCCTTTTACCTGATGTTCCCGGACATCCTCCTCGCTCTCATTATCGTCGTAATCCACCTGCGCGATATAATACGGCAGCGACCTCTGATCCCAGACTGCCTGCGCCAGGGCCGCACCTTTCCATATAAAAAATATACTGATTGCCGCCAGCAAAACCATCTGTTTTCTGTTCCCCAGAAGCCGTATATACATCTCTCCAAAGACCAGAAGCGCCAGCATCAATATATAGGCGTACCCATATCTGGTAAGAGGAGCGCTGAACTGCCAGAACAGGAAAGACGCCGCCACGGTCATCATCACAAGAAGCTTATCCCATTCACCGTTTCTCTTCTCTTTCCACTGTCTGGCTGTCATAGAGACAAGTACCGCCAGGGACACCGCGTCCGCCAGGATCAATCCTTTCTCCGTGGAGGAGAGTATCGTTCGAAACCAGTTCGGCCACCATTTTGTCACTCCGCCGTACAGCTCATAATCATGGATTCCCCTTCCCCATATCCGTATCTGGTAGGAATCCGCGGCCACCAGTTGCGCCGGTACTTTCCAGTCCACATCAAACAGATCCAGAGCCGGCAGCGGATAGATCAGCCACCCGGAAATCACCACATTCCGCATCAGATAAGGTGTTATGATGAAAAGGCCCAGAAACAAATATGCGGTGATCTCTTTCCACTTCTTCTCCTTTACCAGCATAACCACCGGTTTTATCACCAGAATCAGTATCAGACCGGCCGTCAGTTTTAACGTCACCGTGTAGACGCCTACAACGCAGAGAAGGGCGTACGGCACTGTGGAGGTCTCTTTTCTCTCCAGAAGGTCAAGCCACGCGATCACAATGTAAAAAAGGGTGATCATCACCGCAAAATCGGAGGAAGGTGACATGATCTCCCGATGCAGAAGACTCAGATAATAGACAGCTCCTATGCGGACAAAATCGGAGAGAAACGGTTTTTTTCTCTGAAAGATCTTCCCGATATCCAGACAGACCGTCCCTAAAAACAATGCCATAAATCCCTGCACAGCGTGCATCGACTGGCCAAATATATATTTCATGCTGAAGAGCGCAGATAAGCAAAAGGACGAACTGTTGTAAGCCGCCCTGGACTGAATATTCGCCAGCCCCTTCAGTATCCCGTACTCCTCCAGCCAGCGGATACACTGGGCGTGATAGAGATTGGTGTCCGAAATATAGCTTCCTCTGGACGTAAAGTAAGCGCACACCAGAATCAGCAGAAAAACAACCGTCTTTTTCCCATTGCCCATCTCTCTCAGAGCGTTTCCCGTAAACTGCAGGAGCGGTTTTCTCAGGGCAAAGGCGATCATCACATCCACCGCTGTCAGAATCAGATTCGCCTCCGCATTGACCCGATAGAACAGGGAGAACCACTGAGCGTAGGTGGTCAATGCCACAAGCCCCGCCATAACACAGGTGCTTATATGGCGCGGTGCCCACCCGAAAGCCTTTTTCAGAGCGTACAGGATGCCGAATCCAGTCAGATATGTCGTAATAAAAATGTACAGCCAGTTAAATAAAATAAAAAGCATCGAAAAAACTCCTGATCATGAGATGCAAGTATCCGTTCAGTCCCACATATAGTAGGAGACCCCTTGCAATAAATGTACGTAAAAATATATTCCACAGTATATGTGCCACAGGAGCACCAGGGCAGAGAACACAAAAGCGCCGATCTCCGGCAAGCATCTTTGCGTCCCTTTTTTCCTCAAGATTCCTTTTCCCATCTCCGCCCATTTTGTCAGAGATATCACAAAGATCATCAGGATCGCAAAACTGTACCCCCACATAAAATTTCCGTCCCCGGCCCGGTCTCCGGTCTCCGTAAACAGAAAGACTTCCAGGAATCCGACCACCGCCATAAGCCAGGTGCCCAGGAACTGCCTCTCCGTCAGAAGCTCCCTCCGGGAGATAAACAGCAAAATAAGCAGCAGCGCAAGCGGAAAAAATATCGACAACGCAGCGGACAGCAACGGATAAGCGCTGTGAAGGGAAAGGGCGTAGCCGGGACGTATCTCCCATCCGTTTCCGGTCTCCCGTCCGAACAAAATCATATTTTGAAACCACACTACAAGCAGCGGCACAAACACCGTCGAGCCAAAGACAAACACCTTCTGAAAGGGCGTCCTCCGGATGAGATCCACCAGCAAAAATATCGCCATCACCGGGGCAAACACCAGAAGAAAGCTGGGTTTTACCGCCGTGCACAGGGAAAGCAGCAGCGTAAATATTATCCACTCTGCGACAGATATCCTCTGCCTGTACTTTTTCTCCAGTTTTCCATAATACAAGATGCAGAAAAGCCCTGCCATTTTCATCACAATATAAGTGGAGTTATGCCAGATGGAAGCCGATTCCATCCCGATATATCTGCCGTCCGCAATTCCTCTTATATAGCAGGGCATCACAAAGTTCAGGAGCAATCCCCCCAGCAGATGCCATGCCGTGAGCGATCTCTCTTCTCGGGTCATCTGCGTCTCTCTGAGCAGACACGCCGTCAGGTATACGGAAACCGTTCCGCATAAGCCGAGAAAGAATGCGATCGCCAGATTTCCAAAGGGCGCTCCGTCCGGCAAAACAAACGGAATCTGATAGAGCGCCTGATAGACAAAGGCCGTCAGGCTGTAGTACCAGCCATCCTCTATGATCATCCGGATATGCACGGGCAGATCCGATTCATACACCGCTCCGCCGCTCCATCCAGTCTGCTTATAAAACAAAAAGACCATACTCAGGCCATATAGAACGATCATGGTATGTATGATCGCTTTCCCGATATTGTTATATCCACCATGGCTTTTTTTCATTTCAGAACTCATGAAACGCATTTCCACCCCATATATACAGAAAATAGCCTATGCCGCAGGCCAAATGCAGGCCAAACAGCAGCCACTGAATGCTCACCGCCCATTTCTCTGCCCGCTTCTTTATCATGTCCTGTGCCAAAATCAGTACACTTGTCACAAACACAAAAAAGATGCCATGCATATATCCCCAGGAGAAGTTGGCGTCCGAAAAACGGCGTCCATTTTCGTAGAGTAAGAACCATTCCATTGCGCTGACGATCAGCTGCGCCCAGGAAAAGCGGTACAGCGTATTTTCCCTCAATGCTTTTCCGTGAAATGCCAATACCGCCAATGGAAAGCCTAACGCCAAAACGATCGCCAACGGTATGTTGTTCGTATAAAGTTTCCAGACGGAGCCGATCCCAAAACCAATTCCGCCCGCTTCCCCCGCCTTGGAACTGCCTCCGAACACTCCGCCAAACTGGTACAGCAGATCGATAAAGGTCGGTACAAATGCCAGCCCCAGATAAAAAGATCTCTTAAAATTCTTCCATCTGCCGCGAAAGAGCCGATACAGCATCACAAGCCCCGCCGTCGATACCAGTACCAGCGTATAGCTGGGCTTCGTCATCGTCGTCAGCAACAGACTCAGGCCAAACAGGAAAAACTCTTTCCGATCCGTCCGCTCCTCATAATAATCCAGTATCCTGACAAACAGAAAAAAAGCGGCAATGGCGAAGGGCCTGGTGGCCATATAGGTGAGATTGTGGTACGGATTCGGCGTAAAGACTCCGAGATAGCTGTTGGTTATCCCGAGAAAACGAGGTCGCCCCGGCCAATACAGCATAGATATAAAAAATATACTGTACGTTGCAAGTGCCGCCCAGACGCGCCCCTTTTCCGCTCCCTTACCATACTCCTCCAAATACTTCCGCACATAATAAAACAGCAGGATAACTCCCAGAGAGTTTAATAAAGTCGCCGCAAGGGAGGCCGCCACCGCCACATTCGTGAACAGCAAAAAAAATTTCGCCAGCCAAAAGAAGACAGGATAGGGAAAATCATAGTCGCATTCCACTCCCAGAATCGTTTCCAGATAGGCCTTAATGTCCGAAAAATAGAGCTCTCTGGTCGCGCAGTGAACAGCCTGCTGGTAAAACAGACGATACATCAGCACCGTATATCCCAACAGGCCTGCCGCCAAAACAACCCCTGTTACACAACTCACTTTCCTGTTTTGCTTTTCCTTACACATACTCAGTGTTCCAACTCCAGGTGACTCAAACGTTCACGGATCTCTTCTATAGACAGCCACTGCGTATTGTTTCCCGAACTGTAGGAAAATCCCTCCGCCACCTTTTTCCCTTTTCCGTTTGGATTGGGCATTTGGCGGTTGTTCCAGACCATCTGCGGGAAAATGATAAAGTGCTTGTCATACTCGTACGTATTCGGCGCATCCTCCTCCGTCACCATGATCTCGTGCAGCTTCTCCCCCTCGCGGATCCCCACCTCCGGCATAACGCAGTCCGGCAGCATGGCTTTCGCCAGATCCGTAATCTTAAAGGACGGTATCTTAGAGATGAACGTCTCGCCGCCGTTCGCCTCCTCCAGCGCTTTGATCACCAGTTCCACGCCCTGGGTAATGCTGATCCAGAAACGGGTCATCCGATAATCCGTGATGGGCAGTTCTCTTCCCCCCTGATCCAGGATATTTTTAAAAAACGGGATGACAGACCCTCTGCTTCCAGCCACATTTCCATAGCGAACGATGGAAAAACATGTCTCTTTCTTTCCTGCATAAGCATTTGCGGCTATAAACAGCTTGTCCGAAACCAGCTTAGTGCCGCCGTATAAATTGACGGGATTTACCGCCTTATCGGTCGATAACGCCACGACCTTTTTCACCCCCGCATCAAGCGCTGCCGCCGTCACATTCTGCGCTCCGTGGATATTGGTCTTGATCGCCTCATCCGGATTATACTCACAGGCCGGCACCTGTTTCATGGCCGCGGCGTGGATCACATAATCCACATCCTCAAAAGCCCTCTCCAGACGTTCTTTATCCCTCACGTCCCCGATAAAAAACCGCAGTTTGTCCGCATATTTCTGAAACTCATTTTTCATCAGAAACTGCTTGAACTCATCCCTGGAATAAATGATCAGTTTCTTGGGCTCATAATGCTCCAGAACGTAACTCACAAAAGCCTTTCCGAATGTCCCTGTGCCTCCGGTGATTAAAATAGTTTTATTGTTTAACATGTCTGCCTCCGTTTCCTCTTTATCTTTCCTATCATTTTGATGCTCGATTTCTTCCGAAAGTTTACTCTTCCGGAATCTTCAATCCTCTTTCATTCCGCTCCCTGCAAAATCGCCGGACAATCTGCAGCAGCAACATACATGCCGTCAAAAGCGATACAAGTTCTGCCGCCCTCCAGTACCAGAAACCGGCAAAATCCACCTCTATAATCCCCTGAAAGCCGGACGGTATCATCACTCTCACCACATTGTTCTCTCCGCAGACGACCTGCAGCTTCCCGCCGCCGCTCTCCACCGCCCTGTATCCCTTATAGTATAACAACGGCAATTCGATATACTGCCCCTGTTCTCCACAATCGCAGTCCAGCCTGACATGGCTGCCTTTCTTTTCATAACTGTTTATCACGATGCGCTCACTGCATACCGGCCCTTTGTAAGTCAGTTTGCCCGTATCGGTGCCCACCAGTATATACTCTCCGCCGGAAATATAACTGTTCCCCATGCTCGCCTCATCATACAGACGGAAAAAGCCGCTGCTCTCAGTGATCGTCGCATTGTAAAAATATGTCGCTGTCATCAAATGTCCCACAGCAATTACACTCACCGCAATGTGAACAAAGATCGGCCTCAGTTTTTCCGCCTCTTTCAATACTTCTAAATCTTTTATCGCCAGACAACAAGCCACTGTCAGAAAAATTCCGGTAGCCGTCAACATACGATAAGGGAACTGCAACGTCGCAATAAACTGTCTCAGCAAAGCATTGCTTTTCGCAAGCCTGTCCCAGGGAAAGTAGATGGTCGCCATCCACATGGACAGCAGGCCAAATGCCAGTACTATTTTTCCTGCTCTTCCGACCAGCCAGCGAAGTCTTCCCTCTTCTTCTGCCGTTTTCTGAAGCGGCTTTCTGACAACCGTTAAAAGAAAAGAAATCATCAGAAGCCCCAGCGTTAACCCCAAACCTATTCCATAACCGGTTTCTCCTACCATTCCGCTTCCCGCAGATCTTGCTCCATACCGTCCCCCCGGCGGAAACGGGTCAAACAGTTGTGGTAAATACATTCCCCAGGTCTGAATCTGTTTATACGCCGCTCCTCCCTTTGTCACTGCCAGATCCATGCTGAACATATAATCCAAAAACGGCACCAGATACCAACAGTTCAACAAAATCGTGCAAACAGCAGCCTTGCAGAGCTGCAAAAATATCTCTCGCTGAAACAGCTTCTTTATGCAGACCACACAGAGAAGCAGTATAAAAAACAGTACGATCTCACAGGTCAGCACATGGCTACACAGTATTCCGGAAAGTCCCAACGAAAGCGGTATAAAGCTATATCTTTCTTCCGCCTTTTTCTGATCTTCCACCAAAATCCGATAAAACCCATAGACGATCAACGGAAGGAATACCATCGACGTATACTGTCCGACTCCGTCTACCGCATAAAGAAACACCAGGCGAACCATATAAAAAGTATATAGAAAACTGCCAAATATACCGATCCGGTTACTGTGAAACATCCTCTTGAAACTATACCAGGCAATCAGGCACGTCAATATATTGATAAATAATTTATAGCAAACATATGCCGTTTGCACGGTAAAACCCATGATCCGCAAAAACGCCGGCAGGTACAAAAACAGATCACAGTAAAAAATACCGGAAGCATATCCATGTCCCTGCAGCCAGTTTGGATGGATCCTCACAGGAAACTGTCCCATGAGAACTCCATCTTTCACACCCTCTATACGGAGTAAATGCCCTGTCATATCTGCGCCGGTCAACAGATAGTCCGTAAAAAGCGGCAGCGAACTCCCCAGAATAATGCCTCCGAGACATACCGCAGTCAGAATCTTCTCCCGCCTGATCTCCTTTTCCTGTTTGCCCCACTTCCAAATCACATACAGCAGCGTATCAAACAACGCCAGAAATACCAGCACTGCAAGCAGCCAGGCCCGTTCCATATGGTTTGTCCGCACCAGTTTCCCGCCGGAAACCGCCAGATTTCCCGCCCCGCCAAATGTGACTTTCACCTGCAGATCCGAAACGGATCCCGTCAGCCAGAACAGGTGGGACGTCTGCCTCTGACCTGCGTACAGCGGTGTGGTGTTAGCCTTCAAAGCTCCATAGCCGGCACTTTCGGATAATACATCAACCACATTTGTCATATCCGAATCGGTCTCATAATCTATCACGACCCGGTAGGATCCTCCCCGTAAAAATATGTTTTGACTAACATAGTCAATCATATCCCCGGATTCTTCAGACCGGACGATGGAAACCATCTCCAAAACATATTCCTGCCCCTTTCCGGTAAGCCGCCACGCCATAAAAAGAATAAACAAAAATTCTATCACAAGCAGTATCACTATTTTATTTTTTGTTCTTATCTGTCTATCCAACACAGCTCTCCCGTGCTATTCTCTCGCTCGGATCACCAGGGAATTCTTCCCGTAAAAATCCGCCCATTCTCTGTTATTTACAAACTCAGGGTCTTCCGTTCCATCGGCTATAAATACCAGGGCAGGTTCCACCGTATAAGGATCAAAAACTACATCTGTTATGGTATCGTCCTCCATTACCGCAAGCCTCTGCCGGTATTCCAGATCATACTGTTTCCCTTTTCCTCCAAACCAAACCTTACAGGCGGTCACTGTGGTCACGTCCAAAATGTTTCCCGACAGCAGCAAAATGCTGCAAAGTGTTATCACCGCGCCGTTGTATAACATCCTGAACAGATTCTTCAAACGCTCCTTCTGTCTTTCTTCCTCCGGAATAGCCTCCTCCCATTTTCTGCAGATATACCCCAGCAGATAGAACAGCTGTACATAGCTGATCAGCAGAAAGCTGTCGTAGATAATATTGATAATCCTTCCCGGCCCGGTACTTCCGAGGGAATAGAAAGTCGGGCAGGACATCGCGCTGAAAACGCCATACAGATACAACAGCACCAAAACCGGAAAATGGAACGAGAAGGAAGTTTTCCGGATCAGCATGAACATCATCGGCATCATAAGGAGCGCAGCCATGAGCCACCATTTATCGATCCATGCCATATAGTAGCGAACGCCCTGGAGCAGAGATCTTACAATGGACGATATGGCGCCATAACCCGCTATTTCCGCCCCTCTTACCGCATTTCCGGGAGCCGCCGCACTGAACGCGAAACATGCCAGAAATTCCACCCAAAGTAATAATGCGATCCCAAATTCTCTTTTTCTCTTCGCATACCACAGAATTCCCAGAGCCGTAGCCTGTGTAACCACCAGCAAAAGCGCCGTCACATAATTGCCGCCGCCAAGCCACAAACCGCCCAATGCCATGCATATAATATAACGCTTTTTTCCTTCGTACCCAAACCGTATCAGCCATCCTACGTAAAAAAGAAATAAAGCATGGAACGCATTGTAATAAACGGAACTGTTATACCAGAAAAACTGCTCCGAAGCCACCGGAGAAAACTGCACACACAGGGACAGTATCAGCATGGATATACTGATATAATGGAGTGTATCCGATCTCAGTACGACCTTGCACAACGTCCGCACAAAATACAATGTCCCGGCTGTAAGCATCCCCAGCATGATCCAGGGGACAAGACTGTAATACTCTTCCCCGAACACCGTCGGCTCCAGCCGCATCAGAAAGAGCGCTGAATAACTCCCCTGCCAGGTCCGGTAGTCCTCCGCCACCCCTTTTGCCGCCGCCTTCATCACCGCCGCGAGAGAGCCCGTCTCTTGCCACGCCGTGTGGGAGTACGCGCCGTATTTAAAATCATCGGAAGTGGGATGATTAAACCTGCCCAGATATAAAATTGGAATGATCTGCAGCACAAAAAATACTGTCAGCAGAGCCGCCGCCAGCTTATCCCTTTCTCTGATCTTTTTACTGATATCCAATATTTTCATGCTTCTTATTTTAGCATAGAGGTATTGTATGGGCAAGGGGGAGTTGACATTCCCTATTTTCCTTATTAATATAAATCTTATGAATAAGATATTTTCCTTTTACAGCATGCATAAAAAAAACTGCTATTTTGTGACAGGTATTATTCTCTCCTGTCTTTTTATGATACCATATCTGGTTCTTGGCACCGGCAGCATCATCACCTACCATGATCAGCTGGACGGTGAGCTTTTCAGCTATCTGCTGACCGCCAGATATCTGTTTACGGATATCCGCATCTATCCCGAGATCATGAACGGGCTGCCAGCGGCGGGAGCCGTTCCCCCCGCACCGCTGTTTGTTCTTTTCTATGTGTTCCTGAAACCGTTTACCGCCTTTCTGCTCTCCCAGTGGATCATCTGCCTGATCGCCTTCAGCGGGATGTATCTGCTTTTATTAAGACTTACCGGGCAGGAATTTATCTCGTTCGGCATTGCCGTTATTTTTATGCTGCTGCCCTTTTACCCTGTATACGGGCTGTGTATTCCGGGACAGCCTCTGCTGTGCTATGCGATAGTTTCCCTGTCCTCCGGCACCGGCTCACGCTGGAAATATTACTTGTTGATCCTTTTCTACGGCGTCTCCTCCTCCCTGGTTCTGGTCGGTTTTGCCTGCCTGCTTCTCACAGGCCTCTTTGCAGTTTGGAAGAGTATCAAAACCATCCGCTCCCGCGAAAAAGTGCCGCTGTATCCCTGGGCTTCTCTCAGCGTGCTGCTGTCCGCCTATCTTGTCACAAATCTGGGACTGATCCGGCAGGTTCTCTTCCCCGAGAACACTTATGTCAGCCACAAGACGGAGATGGTACTCTCCCCGCAGGATTTTGGGAGTTATTTCCGGGAGGCTTTCGGAACAGGTATATCCTACGCCCAGAGCTATCACACGATCCTCTTTTTCCTGATCGTTTTGTGTCTGCTCCTGTCCCTCCTGCGCTTTGTCGACAAAAAGAAAGTTCCCGGTTTCAGAGGTTCCCTCTCCCCCTGCCTAAAAGCGGCTGGAATTCTGTTATTTATCTTTGTTGTCTGCCTGTTTTACGCCTTTTATCACGGCAGTTTTGTCACCGATATACGAAACGCCTCAGATGGTCTTCTGAAAACCTTCAATCTGGACCGGATCTGCTGGCTGCTACCGACAGCATGGTGCGCTCTTGCCGGATACCTTCTCACTTTTCTCACCGAACCTGGCAGAGAAGCAGCAACCGGCTCTCGCCTGAAATCCATTGTGACATACGGCTGCGTCTTTGTCATCCTGGGAATCTGGGGCCTCACAGTCCTGCTTTACAGTTCGCTTCGCCCGAACCTTTCTAAATGGTTGAAAGGGAATGAGTATTACGCCCTCGACTGGGATAGCTTCTTTGCGGAAGATATTTTCAGCCAGATCGATGAGGCCATCGGAAAGCCTCAGGAAAGTTACCGCGTGGTCAGCGTCGGCATCTACCCTGCCGCTGCGGCCTACAACGGATTTTACTGCCTGGACGGTTACTCCAACAATTACCCTCTGGAATACAAACACACTTTCCGTCAAATCATGGAAGGGGAGCTAAACAAAAACGACTATGTGCGGTATCTCTTTGACAACTGGGGAAACCGCTGCTATATCACCACCGCAGAGCAGGCAAACTACTATACTTTCGAGAAAAAATGGAACAGTGTGATCTACGATCTCGATCTGAATACAGATAAGTTAAAAGAAATGAACTGCCAGTATGTCTTTTCCGCCGCCTATCTGATGAATGCGGAGGAGATGGGGCTCTCCCTTCTGCGGGAACCTCCCTTCGAGACGGAAAAAAGCTGGTATCATATTTATGTCTACGCCGTGGAGTGAACTCCTTCCAATGAGGCCATAACTCCCGGATAAAATATGTCAACAGATATATTTCCCTATCACCGGGACACGCCGCACCACCGCGCTTATCAAAAAGCAGACAACAAAGCAGATTACCGCAAGGCACGGTATCCCCAGAATGAGAGGCATCATCTGGCTGTGGATTCCGCGGGGTTCCAGAATTTCTATCAGTCCCACATGCATCACATAAATGCCAAGCGTCGCCGCCGACATTTCATGGATAATCTTTTCCGTTCTTTTTCCCCATACTTTCCCAACGAAAATCTCTTTTATCAGAATCACAAGCGCCACGGAAATAAGCGCCGTAAACGCGCCAAAGCTGTCATAGATCGCCCCGGTGGGCTCCCCCGCCCTCTGCGCCAGGTAATTTCCCAGCAGGACGTTCAGAATGCCTCCAGGCAATGCCCCCATGCAGATGAACCTATGCCATCTTTTATCGACTCCTATGTGCACCAGATAATACCCCAGCACAAAATAGCCCAGATAGCTGCACACCATCTCCGGCTGAAAGAGATTCAGTACATAGTTTAACATATTGGAAGGACGGATCGCCCGGATCGTCTCGCACAGGATCTGGCACAGAAAAAAAAGCACCAGAAAATATTCTATATTCTTTTTCGCCGCATGTTCCACCCATGACTTCAACACGGGCAACAACACATAAATTCCAACGATCATCGGCAAAAACCACAGATGGTATCTCCCGAGAATCATCTCCCTCGCTATATCCTTCCACCCCAGGTTCGACAGCCCGAATCCCATGCAGTCCTTCAAACCGTACAGGCAGGACCAGAAAATATACAAAATCGCCAGCCGCAGTATATTGTGACTGTACAGCTTACGCATCTCCACCTTTCTCTCCGGCGCCAGAAACAATGCCCCGCTGATCATCACAAACACAGGCACGCCGAACCGGAACAGCGCGTCATAGGAATTGGCGATCTGAAAGCCGCCGCTCTCCACAGGCAGGCTATACCAGGCCTGCGCGGACGTGTGCAGCATGATAACGCTGAAGCAGGCGACGATGCGCAGAACATCTATATAAAGTTGATAACCGGAAGTCTTTTTCTCTCCCATGCCCTAAGGTCTCCTGATATAATAACGAAAATATTTTCCGTCGATCACCTGTGTCGCCCCAAATTCCTCCTCGATCCAGTGCATGATCCAGCTGTCCTGATCCCACTGCAGCTCTCCATACCAGCACATCACCGCGATCACATCCGGATATTTGTCCGGATTCCGTTTCCAGTAATCTAACAGCGTTTCATCAAACGTCGGGGTACAGATCGTCGTACAGGAACCGATATTCACATCCTGATACATATAGCAGATCGTATTGGTGTCCAACGCCAGCAGACTCTCCCCCGGTTCTATATAGGTCTGAAATTCCTCCCTGCTGCACTCTGCCATATAGCCCTGCATATACTCTGTAACGATCCCTTTTCCCGGGCCCACCGAGATAATATTCCCAACACAGGTAACGTTCTTCATCAGACCGTCGTTATCCGTATACGCCCAGCCCTTTATAAAAACAGCCACGAAACACCAGACGATCAAAAACCATCCTGCAAACTTTTGAAAGACCTCCGGCTCTCTTTCCTTCGTGCAGATCAACAGCACCGCCGCACTCATGACCACTCCGGTGAGCAGATACTTGATCGACGTAAAAAGTGTCAGATTCGTGAGCACCAGAATGGCAACATACATCACCACATTGGCTCCCAGCCAGAGCTTTGCCATCTCTTTCACATTCTCCGGCAGCTTTCCCACGCAATAAAAAGCAATGCCAAACAAAAAGAAATACACCGTGTAAGGATAGGAGCGCTCATACTCCCAGAGCATGAGAATCCAGTGCAGGAACATCAACGCAAAGGATGTCATCAGCAAAATATAGAAAAAAGTAAGTCTCCCCTTTATGCCCTTGTATATTTTATACACTATAATCGCCGTCAAAAGATAGCCTGTACCAAACAGCAGCAGCGGCAACAGGTTTCCGGCGTAGATCTGGCATTTCCCTAAAATCCCGGTACTGTGGTACCCATTGGAAGCGATCAGGCTTCGAATATTGGCGAGCAGCTCCGATAATGACATATAGCTGAACAGATATGCCATATACACACTGCCCAATGCTATACAGGTTCCGGCGAATAAGCTGATCGTTTTTTTCTTAAAAGCATCATATCTTGCCAAATACCATAATAGAAAAGGAAACAGCAACAAACAGGAGGGATAGGAAAGCACCGTAAAGGAAAGCCATACTCCCGCTTCCACAGCCGCAAACGCCATTTTCCGGCTCCAACTGATCCCTTCCGTCCGCAAATCATCTTGTTCTCTTCCCGGGATTCTTCCCTGCAGTTTCGCCAGACGAAAAAAGCTAAACAACAGCAGCGTCAATCCCCACGTCATCATGTTGGAGAATTCCGGCATTACATATGTTTTCGGCAACAGATTAAAATAGATCGCCGCCAGATAAAAGCTGTGTTCCGGCTCGAGAATACAGCAAAGCACCCGGTACAGATAACAGGATATTCCCAGCTGGATCAGCACACCGGCAAGCCTGACCCAGACTACAACGCCTGTCGTCGTATGAAACAGCTTTATATAAACCCACATCAGAAACTCCATCAGAAATGCCGATGTCTGATGGGGATCCCATATCTGTGCAAAAAGCCTGTCCCCTCGAAGGAGGCGGTAAGAAAGACTGACCGCGTATTCCTCATCCATCTGCAGGCTCACAAAAATACACTTCAGCGCTGCCAGAAAACTTCCTGCTGTCAAAAAGAGTATGATATATTTTTTCTTTTTATCCTGACACAATTCTTTCAGCATCTATTCTTCCTGTCTTACTAATCTGACCGAATCTTTCCCAAAAAAGTTTGCCACCGCACTGTTTCTCCAATCCGTCTCATCCTCTGTGATATCATCATGATACAGTACATACGGTTTTACAGAAAAATCTTCCACTTCCGCGTTTTTAACAGCGTCATCCTCATAAATTTCCCAGCGGGCTTCGTTTTCCCCCAAATACAGCGCCGCCTCCCCCTTCGCAAGAGACAACAATGCACTGCTGCTGTTAGTGGACTGCAGGCCGTATATTTTCAGGCAGATTACCAGCGATACCAAAAAGCAGAGCACTACGGGCAACACTTTTATTTCCTTTTGGGTAAATGAACAAAATTTTTCGTATTTATGGGAAGCCCATCCTGTCCAATATAGCAGATTTCCCGCCAAAAGAAAATAGTAGCTGAAATAAATCAAGTTGATCAGACGCCCCGGCCCCCAGGTTGCCCCAGCAAAAAAGGGTGGCGTCATCATGGAACAGAACAGGCCGAAAGAGAGCACCGTCACCAACCCGGGCAGGCGGAAAGAAAAATCCATCCTGGACACCTGATAAGCCCCCAGCACAAGTACCGCCGCCAAAAAGAAAAGTACCGGCAGGCGGAACCATTCCTTCAAAAAGACCGCTCCCTGTTTCAGAGAGGCAAGGATACTGCCGATGACGCCGAGACTTTCCACTGCTCCCATTCTTCCCGCATTGCTTGGTGCAAGCGCATTGAAATATACAAAACAAATCAGATATTCAACTGAGACAATACCTAAAAAAAGGCACTTCTTCTTCCGCATAAGCATCCACAAAAAAGCAAGCACGAGAAGTTCTGCCGTCAGCAGGCCGGTCGCATAGTTGCTTCCCCCGATCATAAATGTCGATAATAAAGCCGCTAATCCGGATAAGATTCGGATGCTCCGCTTTTTATTGGAATAAAAAATAATTAGTGTAATACCTAAGAATAAAAGCAATGCATAAGCCAATGTATACACAGAAGCACCCACATACCAATAGAAGCCTTCTGATGGATACGGCACATATAAAATCTGCATTGCGGTAATAAGCACCGTACAAATCCACGAAATTTCGGAATCCCATTTGCATACTCGATAAGTAATTGTTCTGAAAAAACTGATACTTGCTGCTATAAATGAAATAATTATCAAATAAGTTCCCAGAAAATAATATCGGGGAACTGCGATTACCAGCCCAAAGGAGGAGAGCACATTGTTAAAATAACATCCCTGCCAGTTCTTATAATAATGCACAGATTCTTCCCATGCTCCGTACAATATAGCCCTAAAACTATTGCCGCTGCTTATCCCCTTGTAAAGGGCCTCCGCAAACGCAAAATCATCACTGCACGGATAATTAAAATGTGCAATGACAAACAGCGGTATAAGAGCCATCACTAAAAAGACGAGTATTATACCCAACGCTGTTTTTGATTGTTTTGAATGCAATACAGAAAGCATAATCACTTCTTTTTCCTTCCATCTCATCTTCCGGTTAACCGCCGCTTTTATCACACGAGATATTCACAATCCAGATATCTTTCGTTCAAAAAACACAGGACAAAAGTTACTTTCCTGCGCCCTGCCGCACATAAACCGAAGCAGGTATGTTTTTCCGCTCCCCATGCAGCCCGTCACATTTTTTCGCTTCCGCCCTGTGCTGTCCATAAAATTTCCTTTTACGCTAACTATCATAGCATGCAGTGCGGGAATATACAAGGAAATTCTTTATCCAAAATCCCACCAGAATTTATCCGGTAACTTTTGAGGATGGAAAGGGTCTCCATAAAACAGCTCAACATCTGAATATGCGAGTACTTCATCCAGATGTACAAGAATTCATGTGTCTATTTTCGTACGTTTATCAGGTTCTACATACTATACACAAAAAGATGAGAAAGAAGCAATATACCTCTTACCCACCTTTTTCTGTCCCCAGTATATCCCCCGGCCAATGTTCTCTTCATCGTACAAATTCAATTACTTCGCCGTATCTATATATCTGCCGCCGCCACAGCCGCCACCGCAGCCACCGCAGCCGCCGCCGCAGCCACCACAGCCGCCGCCGCCGCCGCATGCCTGGTAAGAATACGCAAACTGTCCAAAGCCTTTCTCCAGTTCAAAATTTGTCTTGTCATTTACAATCTCAACATCGCCCAAGACCTTCAGTTTCTTTTCCATATTATTTTCCTCCCTTTTACAGGTATTCGTTTTAACCAGTTTACCCTTATATTATGCAAAAAAATGCGGAAAGTTAATCTCTTCCAGCAATTCTTTGTCGACCCTTGAATGCTCAAAAAAATCCATTCCATGTCCAAAATTTATAGGAATTAATTCTTTTGAAAAAGCTCTTACTACATGGACATTATCCACAAATCCATGATAATTCAGAAATACGGGAGAAAGAGCGGATATGTTTCCAAGCTGCCTTACATATACTTCATCAGCTTCCACTCGCTGCCCCTGCAGCAAATATGCAATCTTACTGTTATAATTCGTGTATCTGTACAGATCACCATGATCTTTCGGGGAAATAACCTCTTCCGGTGTTATAATTCTCGATTTCTCCGCTGTCCCGTCTAATATATAAGATACTTCCCACTCATCGAATGCCTTTTGGATTGCCTCTGACACGGAAGAGAACGAAGCAGCCGCTCCGGACACAAAATAGGGCGGTGCGGAATCCTTGACCGAACATGTCAATACAGCATATGCATAATCGCTGGGAAGCAATAGAACAAATATTGATATGCCGTCCCTTTCATACTGTTCTTTCCTCCTCCTCACTTTTTCCGGAAATTCTTTCGCCCCAAGCTGATATGGCGTCTGCTGATATAGCCAGCTTCTCACTATAGCATCTCTCTCAACCAGTTCAAGCAGGGCCGCATTTTTCGCCGCTTCCAGATCAAAATGTGCCGCACACCCGCTGGTATTTGCCATGTGATATGGTTCTTTGCCCTTCCGCATTACATCATAACATAAATCCGCCGGAATGTATACACATTCACCTGCCATGTTATAACCGCACAGCCACTCGACAATATTTTCCACACTGAATCTGCGTAAGCCGCACATCTGTATCTGTTTATCCGAATACGGAGCATACTCAGTCGGGTCTAAGTATTCTCCATCCAGTTTATCCGCACGCTCCAGCAGGTCAAAGCGCCTGTAACTTAAAATATATCGTTCATAGGCCTCCATAACAGATTTTACATAGGCCGCACCATAAGTGGAAGCTATTCCCGTACCATATTCCTGAAGTCCCCGCTCATCTTTAAATCCCGATACTACAACACGCATATTTGAGTTTTTAAAACGCTTATCATCTATCAGAAACGGACTGATGTCAAATTTTTCATTGCGGACAACCTTCTCTGCGATACGCTTTATCCGATCCTTTTCACTAAAATATTTGAATCGTCCATTCTCGAAATCTTCGTACCCTGTTGCATAACACGCCAATGGAAATACGTCTTCCGGCATTTGAAACAGAGCCTTTACTGCTTCATCACAAAATCCTCCATACTCCACACCGCCAAGTCCCAATTCCCCCACTGCCAATGTCATGTTCTGTACTGCATGTCCTGCTTCCAAAAGAGAATATCTGTATCCCGCATTAGAATACTTTTTCATATGTCTGCCGAGATCTCCACAGACAAAGAAAATGCAGGGCGCCCCAAAAATGCAATCCTCATCATTGAGTGCATACCGAATCGTTTCCAGGTCAAACTCCCTGCTGAGCTGCCATAATTCTTCTCTTTTGGGATCATACTGATACACGCCGGCAGGCAACTCTTTCGAATCTATACGATTAATAAAATATATTGACAGTGGAAACAATCCGCCTGCTGACGCCACAGGCTTTAACTGATATCCGTATGAAGCTCTGCATATTGCAAACAGTTTTTCCGCTTCGACCGGTGACTCCAGAAAATCCCGACAGGAATGCCTCTTCTGCAGTAAATCAAAAAAAGACAGCCGCAGCTCAGCAGCATCTTTGTATACTGCAACCGGTTCTCCTGCCATATAATCCGGCCTTGTCTGTGTCAGTTCCTCAAGCTCGGAAAAAGAAAGGACGGAAGGATACCTGGGCGGGTTACAGGTCAATGTATGATACAGCAAAAGCTGCTTGTGAGAATCCACAAGTATCCCGCTTGTTATCAGTTCATCTATCGCTTCTGTCACAACCGCCTCCGGAATATTGGTTTCCCGGGAGACAACAGCCGCAATTCTTTCAGCAGAAACAGCTCCGGTGCTCTTTCTGACCAGTTCTACAATCATTGGTATGTGTAATTTAAACTTCCACAGTTCACCTGAAAATGCCCGGAACACAATTTCATTGTCAGACTGCGAAAGTATAACTGCACAGTTAATCGGATATATTTTATTCTTCATACTTATCTCTCTAAAATATTTTTTATATTATTTTAATAAATCTTCTCTGTCAATACCTTAAGGCTTTGCCTGGTCAGTTTCTTTATTAATAAGAGTCAGAACATACCCGACACCGTGAAGCGAACCATCCATACTCTCGCTTCCCTCCGCCTCAAAGTATCTTACAGTCGTCATTTTTCCCGAACTATCTTTCTGTTGATACTCTTCTTGTTGAACTGTACTTTGCTCTTTTGGATATCTTCCGCTCAACCTGTACTTCGTCAATTTCGCTTTTGTTTTATCTTTTATGATCACACCATCCCATATAAACCGGATACAAAACTCAGATATCTCAGCAAAGCCAAGTGCATCCGGTACAAGCCATATAGTATCTCTTTTACAATTAAATGTATAGTTCTCCAGCACATATTCAATACAAATATTTTCTGTTTCCGCCTCTTTCAACTCATTCCTAAAACTGATTTCTATAAAACGGTCATCCCCGATTGTCTTTATCCCTTCTACTTCATTATTTTCATCTTTGATCGTTACTCCTCTGCATCCCAGTTCCTCACATGTAACTCTGGGGTGTTCATACATTCCCCTCTCCCCGGAATAGATAAAATGCACTTTCCGCACCGGCTCTGAGTCATTATTTTTTATCACAAGTTTCCATTTGAATTCAAGATTGTATTCTTTTTCCGCTCCTTTCTTTTCTTTTAGTCTCACCTCCAGAATGCATTTTCGAATATGGAGATCTGTTTTAAACATATCATACGCCGGTTTATTAACCATATAATATCCTGCTTCTACGGGTATTTCCATGTTAAGCACCTTCTCAAGTACTTCCATTTTGCTCTCCAAATCACGAATAATTTTGTCCTTTTTCTCTGATTCTGCTTCCTGCTGTTTCAATTTTTCAGCGGTTTCCGCAACTTCCTTCTTCAAACTTTCAATTAATTCTGATTCTTCTCTCTTTAATTTCTCTGTTGACTGTTTCTCTTCCTCCTGAGGGCTATTACTATCTGAATACTTTGCCAGCAGAATTAAAAGGATAATTGCAACACACAAAATAAAATTTATCCATGTCCACACCCCTTCAATTTGAGGCACAATTTGCTTAATAAATGTATTTCCGGCTGCGGATACGACCATCAAGCATAACGTCATATTTTGTACCAGGCCACTCATACTTTTAAATAATTTTGATTTATCTTCGATCCAATCCTGCAACGCCCTTCTTTTACCCATCTCCCGCGCCTCTCAATCCCCTTAGTCCTGTAAAAAATCCTTTTTCATATGGTCATGGCATTCCTGTTAAAATCGCATATAAAAATTTGCCCGCCTGTTTTCCGCTACTAAAAAACAGTATTTCATTTCATAATACTTCTTTTATTATAATCTATATATGAAATAGCACAATATGTTTACCGCATACTTTGGCAAATTATGTCAGAATTTCTGTTACACATCTGTTATTTGATGGAATATATCAGTAAAAAATAAATTATAAGGGATTAATGTAATGACAGCACAATCCAGCCGATTTGGAACGATCTTAAAAAATACACGTAAAGCTCATAATCTTACACAGGCAGAGCTGGCAGAGATGCTGGACATATCTCTGCCATACGTAAAAGATCTTGAGCGCTCCCGATGCAGCCCAAGTTATGAAATGTTTGAAAGAATTATACAATATTTTAATTTATCAGCTGATGAAATATTTTACCCTGATCAAAATACGGAAGACAGTACACGTAAAAAAATTGAACGGCTTTTGACCCGTTGCGACGAACAGCAGCTCCTTGTTATTCTTGCTACTGTGACGGCTTTGTTGAGTGTGAATGAAACTTAATATTGGGGACTATCCCAAAGTAGACCTGTTGACAAGCTCTCTTTTCTGCATCTTATTCAGTTTATCTTCTCTCTTAAAAACTGGAAATGTTCCTTCTCCCCATATCCTCCTAAGCCGCATGACTCTCAGGTAATCGCTACTCCCAACTTTCAAATTATTGTGATAAGCAGATTTTACATAAACTCAAATCTGATGCAGTCCATATTGTAAAGATTATTAACTTTTATCCACCAGCTAACCACTCACAATCTTTTTAACCATTTGTGGCAACTCATTTCTGGTCGTCCAAATGGGAATTATATTATAACTGTTCCAATACATCTTTTGTGCCTCCAATTTTTTTATGATCAGCATCTTTTCATAAATCATTCTGGAATCATTTAATAATTTCTCCAATGCTTTATCATATTCCACTTTCCCGATACTTTCCAAATATTTTTTACGTTCTTCTTCCGTGCGCGCTTTGTTTCCTAAAAGCTCTCTATCTATCTCATTTTTAAACATTCTCTTTACCAAAGACTCTATTGACATAAATAGATAATGCTTTATCTGCTGACGTTCTTTTCCTCTTTCCATATTTTTAATAATACGCCTGAAATTATAATCCTCCCCAGAAAATCCCAAAAATATGCAGGATGTACTTTGTAGAGCTTTTGCCTGTATAGAATTTTCCCAAAGATATGCCTTTCTCTCCAAACGCTCATAACTGTCTTCCGCAAGCACAAGTCCCTCCGATTCCTTAGAAAATTTTGTTGGAAGCACTGATACCGTTCCATGCGGATGATAAATATGAATTCCCGTTTCACATTCTATTATGTTCTTAGTTCCCGGATTTTTTATATGACAATCACTCTTATTTAATCCCTCTTTTTCCAAGGCAAACTCAAGCAAGTCATCAAAATTATAACTGATGACTTCAATTTTTTTATTATCGTAAATTTTTTGAACAAAATATTTCGCCAATAATCCTATAATTTCATTTTTCAATTTCAGAAAAATTTCATCCGGTTTCTTATCCGGTTTTAAAGCGTTCCTCACTAAATCAGCATACTCCATATCCCGAAGTTTATCACTATAATAAGAATTATCCATTAAAATTTCTGTCATAAAATTTTGAATATACTCTGCGGCTTCTAAAGTATTTACACCACTCAATATCCCGATAGAGTTATCACCCTTCATCGTTCTGTTGACTTTTTCAAGAAACTCTTCCGGTTCAGCCATGGATGTCTTCAGTTTATCCAGCGCTTTTTGAAACTCCGACTTTGTATCCTCTTTTTTCTCTTTTTCCAGCAATAAAATTTGTGCCCACATTTTTAACAGGCATTCCGACCAGAGCGGTACCCCTGCACTCTTGCTTACCCCCGCCCCTATTACCCATGTGACATGGTCATTTTCAACCCTTTCTTTTAATTTCATTAAATGCTCATCATTTATCCCGGCAATTTCTTCACCCAGAATCTGTTTTATCTTCAGCATATTTCGCTCCTGTTAATGCGCATAACAAATCCACTTATCTGCTACACTTTGTAAAAAACCATATATGTCATCAGCTGTTTCCATTTCAGAATATATATTCATTTCCTGGATCGACTCAAATTTTTCAAATCCCCCCTGCTTCTTCCATTCCTCCTCACATTGTCTGAGATACGCCATAACAGGTTCTGTCAATGCTGTTATTCTTTCTTTTTCATCCTTTGTATCTATGATTTCCTGTAATCTGCTGATCAAAGACTCCACTTCAATATACTCCAGTCCTCTCTTTTTCATTCTCCCTGCATATGTATTCAGCTGACATTTTACTTCGTCCGTAAATTTATCCTCTATTTCATATAAATATTTGAGATCTATTAATATGCGACATTCACTTTTATTATCTGATACAAATGCATTCCGCTCATTGCGTGCTTCGGTAAGAAAGCTGAACACAAAATGTTCCGGACGCAAATTCAAAACTTTCCCTGCCATACAATCTGCATAACATTCTTTAAACAAATACTGCAATATCATTAATATCTGATCCAGGTCAAACCATGCATCCTCATCATCAATAACAATATTCTCGTTGTATTCATGCACATCTTTCCCAAGATAGAAAGCGATTATATACTTGATAAATTCTTTATCCTTATCCATAAAGTCTTCTTTATCGGCATCTGCAGATTCCCTTTTCATAATTTTCAGATTGCTCCGTAAAAGACTTACATTAGAGTACAGAATATTATTATTCTGCAATATTTTCTCTATTTCTTTTGCAAGTTCATACTGATACTCCATAAAATCATTATATATCAGCAGTTCTAATTTTTTACTCTCTCCTTTCGCGTCAAAAACCTTCTCCTCCATAATCGTATATAGTGTCGCATAAATCTCTCTGCCAAAATACTCTTTTTCACTCCAGCTACCCGGTATTTCTGCTATTATTTTGTCTTTTATATTATGCTTCAATTCAGCCTTAAGCTTATCCGTCTGATCCGTTATCGCCCTTTTTATTTCCGCCTTCACATTCTCTTTCTTATCCGGCATAATATAAGAAAACAGCGGCGCCAAAATGGAACGATACAGTTCTTGCTGTTCCGCTTTCATAAATCCTCCAAAAGCCTCCGCAGTATAACCACATACCGCATCAATCACAAACATCATCCTGCTTTTTCGTTCCCGTTTTCCACAAAAGTGGAGCATTTCATGCAATACACGAAACAGGCTGCTTTTTACGTCATACAAACTGACCTCTGGTACTGTCATTAAAATAATCGGGCAGGTTTTCTCATCAGCCGGATCTAAATATGCAAATAAATCGATCGATCTTGTTTCATCTGTCCCGCCGCTTGTAACAACAAACTTATATCTGTCTTTTTCTTTTTCTGAGCATAAAATTTCTTTCACTGAATCTATGTAACCGTTATAAAAAAATAACAGTTTAGTAGCAGAGCCAATAGACGGATGCGAAAGAGACCGGCCTTCCAAAAATAGGCTGTCTGACCTCTGCATATCTGCAAGATAATCACCTATCATATCCCGAAACATATTTAAAGCCTCAAACATCCCTTCAATCAGAGCATATTTTTCATCCTCATCCTGCATTCCAGCAATATCCATACTTTGCTCCAGACATTTTATCAGATTGTCAAATGCTGCCCCAATAATATACTCCATATCAAAGCAATGTCCTGATTGAACCATTTGCAAAAATCGTTTCATAATGATCTGCAGTCCGTACACAATTCTCTCCGGATAACGATTTTTCGTCACAAATTCTTTCAGTTTAAAGATAATATCCTGATATTTCTTCGTATAATGATCTACGCTTTTTTCCTTCCGGATTCCTTTTATAAGAGATAAATCTACCTCCCCTTTCATTCCCTCCACTCTGACCTCTGATTGCATGCTTCTAATATAATATCTGAACAGATCATGCGCCGGATGAAACAAGCCCGGAGACTTTCTGGAAAAATAAAACGGAAGTACTTTTTGAAGTTCTATATTCGATACGATCAGGAAATCCGCATCCCCCAATATCCTATAATCTTTTTCAATACCGACCACCGTTCCGCTTTCTTGCTCTTCCTTCAATTTTTCCTCAAAATACCTACGAAACTGTCTTGAAGATATACCATCTCTAAGCCCAAAACGTAGTGCCAGCTTTATACCGCCTACAGCATCTTCAGACAATCTATCTAAACCTTTGTCGCAAAACCCAATCATTGTATATGCATTTGACAGACATGGTGCTTTTCCCGTAAGTTTTTCTTTCAGTTGCTCAAGAAGATTTAATGTACTATTCAAGTCAGCGGTTTTAAAAATAAGGAGAAAATCTGAAAAGCCTATCGTTGGCAACAGCGCACAGTGCATTTCCTTCCATTTGTTTTTAACAGCATCATTTTCCACGCATTCCAGAACAGTATTCGAAAATGCGTCGCAGACATGTATGTCTTTCGGGCTTTTCTTTACATATTCTTCCGTAACATTAATTACCGATACAACAACAAACGGATATTCTGATCCGGCTTCTCTCCATATAGCATAATCAAACTCTTTTTCTTCGTATCTCCTTCTCCTTTTATTCTCAGGAAAATACGCTTTTATATCATATTTATCGACAAACTCATCTGTCAGTGAAAGCGCTTCCGTCTTATTCGGCGTCCACTCCCACCAGTCATTTACATATTTTATGGTAATCTGGTCATAGTGGCCTAATACCAGGTAGTCATTCTCCGACATGGTTTTGGTCGATTTCAGATTATCCCTATTAATATTCAACTTGCGTTTTTTCAGAGTTATTGTAAGCCCCTCAAACTCTTCCTGTATGCCCCCCATCTCACTCCTCCGCATCACTCAAAACAGTGGTAAAAAATAAAAATTTCTGCATAGCGTCTTGATCTATGCAGAAATTTTTTAGCCGATCAACATATCCATTGCTGTACCACGAATCTTCGTCTTCTCACTGCACTCTTTCAGCGAAAGTTTTGAATTATCTTTTCTTGTAATCAAACGCGACACTTCACATGCTTTTACTTTCTGGCTTTTGATTGCCGCCTGCCGCTTAGCCATAACGTATTTCCTCCCTTGCTAAGTTATAGTCATCGTTCTCTATATTAATATGCGCACAATTTGCTTTTTTAGCCAGTACTTGCAATTTTTTTGGCATTGAGAGAATCTGACTATACAATAAATCTGTAAAAAATATAGTTTCAGTTTAACATATGGATTTTTGATCTTCAACCTATTTTTTAATTTTTTTGCTCATTTCCTCCACACCATCCTGTTGACGATCCCTGTATAAGACTGGATGATCCTCACCACCTTCATAGATACATTCGTATCCATATAGTCCGGCACCGGCATCCCATAATCCTCATTCCTGTTCATCTCTACCGCCATCTCCACCGACTGCAGCAGCCCTTCCGTATCGATCCCTGAAAGGATAAAGCATCCCTTATCCAGCGCCTCCGGCCTCTCCGTGCTCGTCCGGATACACACCGCCGGGAACGGCTTCCCTATGGAAATAAAGAAGCTGCCCTCCTCCGGCAGCGTCCCGCTGTCCGATACCACGCAGAAAGCATTCGCCTGCAGACAGTTATAGTCATGGAAGCCTAAAGGCTCATGGGCAATCACATCCGGATGCAGCTGGAACTTTCCCTCCCCCTCCATCTGCATGAGCCTCTTCCGGCTCCTCGGATGGCAGGAGTAAAGGACAGGCATCCTGTATTTTTCCGCCATGGCATTCACCGCCCTGAACAGGGACAGGAAGTTCCTCTCCGTATCGATGTTCTCTTCCCGGTGCGCTGACAGCAGGATATACTTCCCCGGCCGGATCTCCCTCCCTGTCTCCTCCGATATCTTTCTGTGTATATCGGAACCCAGGATGGACTGCAGGTTATTCGTCAGAACCTCCGCCATCGGGCTCCCCGTCACATAGGTCCTCTCCCTGGGTACGCCGCACTCCGCCAGGTAACGCCTGGCATGTTCGGAATA
>RAZE01000008.1 GCA_003611955.1 bacterium 1XD8-76 | reverse complement strand
TGATCCGGCGCTTTTTCAGAAGGCGATAGAAAAGTAAATAAGTTGTGTTTTTCATAAGTATTGTCTATAATATATACATCGAGGACAGTGAACGGAAAGGACAATATATATGGAAAACAGAACAAAACAATATTTGCTGGTGACAGTTGCGGGGGTTACCCTGTTTGCCGCGCTGATGAATTTTTCGGTGGTGTTGAGGGCTCTGGGAGGGATGTTTGAGCTTGGGATTCCGATCCTTGCGGGCAGTATTCTGGCGCTGTTTATCAACGTGCCGATGAACGGAATTGAGAAGTGGCTCAGAAGAATCGGCGGGAAGATGAAGAACAGGCCATCGGACAAGATGATCCATTTGGCAAGTTTTTTTATGACGGTGGTGGGCATTCTGGCTGTGCTGGTGCTTGTCCTGACGTTGCTTGTACCGGAGATCATGCGTTCCTCCCAAAGCCTGTACGCGCAGGTCGAACAGGATATTCCGCAGTGGATCGCATATCTGGACGCCCGCCAGATAGACGCCGAATGGATGGAAGAGTTTTTTTCCGATATCAATTTCGACCGGATTATGCAGGGAATTACCAGGGGAGCGGACACTCTGTTTTCCAATGTGGCCATTGCGGTTTCGTCCACGGTCAGCGTTGTGATAACGACAGCTTTCGCGATCATCATATCCATCTATATGGCGCTTGATAAGGAGAGGGTGTGCAGACACGCGAACAAACTGGTGCGCGCCTACCTGAAACCGGCATGGGCTGAGAATGTTTTACGGTTTTGCAGGATGTTTTATGAGTCCTTCGCGAACTTTCTGTCCGGGCAGTGTTGTGAAGCGGTGATTCTGGGGATCCTGGTGTTCGCGGCGTTTATGATCTTTCGATTGCCCTACGGAAGCCTGGTGGGCGTGCTTACCGCGGTATGCGCGATCATTCCGTATATCGGGGGATTCATCTCCTGTGCGGTCAGTATTTTTCTCACACTGATCTATGACCCCGGGCTGGTGGTCCGGTGTGCCGTCGTGTATCTGGTGGTCCAGTTTGTAGAAAATCAGTTCATTTATCCGAAGGTTGTCGGGAAATCCGTGGGGCTCCCGCCTTTTTACACGCTGGTTGCGGCACTGGTCGGCGGGAAGCTCTTCGGTATTCTCGGAATGCTGTTTGCCATTCCGTTTATGGCGGTGGTGATGGAATTGATCAAAGAGGACGCGGCAAAGCGTATTCCATAATATAGTCCAACAGCCGGTCCGCCACATCTTCCTTGCTCATAACAGGAAGCTCTATGGCGGCCTTTTCTGACAGAAGCGTCACAATATTGGTGTCGGTACCGAAGCCGGCGCCGGCCTGTTTTAAGTTGTTGGCGACAATGAGATCCAGATTTTTCTTTTGAAGTTTCGCCCGGGAATTTTCTTCCACGTTTTCCGTCTCCATGGAGAAACCGCATAAAAACTGGCCCTCTCTCTTGTGGGCGCCGAGGAATCCCAGAATATCTTCCGTGCGCTCCAGAGCGATGCTCATCTCCTCGTCTTTCTTCTTGATTTTCTCATCTGAAGTGTATTTGGGACGATAGTCGGCCACGGCGGCGGCCTTGATGATGATATCCTGCTCATCCGCCCGCGCTTTGACGGCGTCTGCCATCTCGGCGGCAGATGTGATCGCTACCGTATCCACATGGATCGGAGGGGTGAGATCGGTCTTTCCGGTCACCAGCGTCACCTGGGCGCCGCGCAGCATGGCCGCTCTGGCGATGGCGTACCCCATCTTTCCGGTGGAGTGGTTGCTGATATAGCGCACCGGATCGATCTTTTCTCTGGTGGGACCTGCCGTCACGAGGAGCTTTACGCCCGCCATATCTTTCGGGGAGAGAGCCTTGACGAGATGCTCCAACAAAAGTTCCGGCTCCGGCATTTTCCCGTCGCCCACATCGCCGCAGGCGAGATAGCCGCGGGCGGGATCAATTACTCCCATCCCGTAGTGCCGCAGCAGCCGGATATTGTCCTGTGTGACAGGATTCCGGTACATTCGGGTATTCATGGCGGGGGCGACGATCTTCGGACACTCGCAGGCTAAAAACGTCGTGGTCAGCATATCGTCGGCGATGCCGTGTGCCGCCTTTGCGATGACATTGGCGCTGGCCGGGGCAATCAGAAACACATCGGCCGTTCTGGCCAGGGAGACATGTTCCACACTGTGCTGAAAATTGCGGTCAAAGGTGTCCACGAGACATTTGTTGCCGGTCAGCTCCTCGAAGGTGATGGGGTTGATGAAATTTGTCGCGTTTTTTGTCATGATGACGGTGACATGCGCCTTTTTCTTTTTCAGCATACTGGTGAGCGAAGCGATCTTATATGCGGCGATGCTGCCGGTTACTCCGAGTATGATATGTTTTCCCTCTAACATTTTGCGTGCCTTTCCGCCGATTGGTTTTCGGTGTTTTTTCGATAGATGATGTCAAGCCCTTTTAAAGTGAGTTCATTGTCATAGACGATCTTTCTCTTACAGTAGGGGATGATGCATCCCGCCAGTCCCCCGGTGGCCACGACGTTCGTCTCGTACCCGAGTTCCTCCCAGATGTGTTCGATTATGCCGTCCAGACAGGATGCCTGTCCGATGATGATGCCGCTCTTCATGCAGTCTATGGTGTTTTTCCCTATAATTTTTCTCGGAGGTTCCAGACTGATCCTGGGCAGCTGGGAGGTACGGTTTACCAGGGAGTCAAGCGATACGCGGACACCCGGCAGGATCATGCCGCCGATATAGTTTTTATTTCGGTCTACCACGCTGACCGTGGTGGCGGTTCCCATATCGATCATGATAATGGGAGCGCCGTAATAGTGGAGCCCTGCCACGGCGTCCACGATCAGATCCGAGCCAACCTGGCTGGGGTTGTCCATCAGGATATTTAATCCGGTTTTCACACCGGGCCCCACCAGAAGAGGCGGAACCCGCAGAAGTTTTTTCAGCGCCGAGATAACGATATTGTTGAGAGGGGGCACCACTGAGGCCACGATGCACCCTGTGATGTCCTTCATCGGAATCTCATAAAGCTCCAACAGCGTCTTGAAATCAACCACATACTCCAGTTCGGTTTTGGAGCTGTTGGTGGATACTCTCTCCACAAAGCAGCATTTTTCGTTTTCCATGCACCCAATCACTATATTGGTGTTTCCGATATCCAGCGCCAGAATCATTTTCATTTTCTCTCTTTCTCAGTTATTAGATGGAGCTTTTTGGTATTCAGTGCACCGCCTTCCGGGGAAGCGGGAGGGCTTTCAGTTCTTTTACGGGTTTTACGTGGATGAGGGCAAGGCCCACACCTGCGATCAGGATCGCGGCAACAGTCGCCTCCACGATGCCGTTAAAGCTGACGATGCCCATGATCACATCTATTACGGTATCTCCGGCGATTCCCAGGGCCTGTGCGTAGGCATCTCTGTATAAAATGTAGATGCCGCTCATGACAAACAGAGTGTTGGTAAAAGCTCCGGCCAGCCCGGCGTAAGCCAGGGCAACGCTGGCGGAAGTTTTCTTTCTGGAGACCATCGTCAGTATCACAAACAGAGCAACTGCCGCCGCTGTACCGGCCAGAAGACCGGGCATACTGCCGCTTCTATTGCTCATCAGATTATCGATAAATGCCTTTACGGAAAAGAAGAAGATGACGGATATGACCGCATTCACCACGACACGCCATACTTTCTGTTCGCTCTTCAACAGACCGCGAATCAGGATGTAAACAAAATAGGGAATGACTCCCACTAAAATTCTCGGGACGAAGCAGATGTAGAGGCTCTTAAAGATGCCGGAGACACCTGCAATATTAGCCGCGAGGACCGGTGAGAAGACAAACGCGGAGGCGGTGGCCGCCTTGAATGTGTTGTTGATGAAACTTGTCAAACCGAATACAAATCCTAAAAATGCACCTTTTTTTGGACCTAAAAATAGCGCTCCCAGGATGACCGGGATATGGATGATCGTCGCGTTGATGACGACAAGTGGGATATATCCCAGCGGGGTGAATGCCATTATGACAATAATGGCGGTGAACAGTGCGGTGAGCACCAGTTCGTAAGTTTTTTCATTTTTCATGGTACGTTTCCTCCTGTTATTATTCTCTTTACGAGATACAATACGATGACATAATACCATACCGAAGGACAGGGGGCAACAAAAATTTGATATTCCTGAAAAAATCCCGGAGAAAACAGGCTTCCCGGAAGACGCCCGTTTTTTCCGGGATATCGATAGACAGACGTTTACTGCATACCGCAGCCGCAGAAGATACTGCGCACATGTTTTACCTGTTCCTCATCCGCCTTCGCCGCGGGAACATAATAAGAACGCTCACGGGCCAGCTGATACAGCTCTTCCTGTGACTGCTCACAGGTGTTTCTGAACTGTTTCAGAGTCTGCTTCAGTTCCTTGTTCTCCGTCTGGGGGATCATTTCCCCGAATCTTACAAGCTCACCGTTGATGCCGGTGAGAGTATCGTTTACCATTGCCTTGTCCTGCATAGGGCACACCTCCTTCTTGATTGTTCACATTAATTTAAAAACTGCATGAGCTGTTCTTTGTTCTGCTGCGCTCCTTTTGCGCCCTGTTCAAAGAACTGCCGAAGCTGCGGGTCCTGCGTAGAGGAAGCGTAGTCCTGCATTTTGCACTTTGTCGTATCGTAGCCGCCGATCAGATGTCTCAGATTCTGAAGTTCCAGTTCCGATAAATTTGCCATTGATGTCCACCTCCATTTTTCATTTTTGCGTAAATTTACTTTGCTCCAATTTACACTATCAAGTATCTGTTTTTTGGAAAGAAAATATGCCTGAGAAAAATTGCTATTATGGATATTCGGAGCGTATATTTTTGCTTGAGAGCTGGTACAAATTATGATATGATGAAAAAAATATAAAGGAAAGAAGGATCAAAAATATGGAGATGGCAGGGGAACGAAAAGGTATACTGGAAGAGGGCGGTATAAATGTGAAAGAAGCGATGCAGCGGTTCATGAATAATGAGCAGCTGTGGATCAAATTTTTAAAAAAATTTAAAGCGGATTCGAGCTATGAAAATCTGGTGAAAGCGATAGAGGAAAAAGAGTGGAACAAAGCTTTTGAGGCAGCGCACACTCTGAAAGGAATTACCGGTAACCTTGCGCTCTCAAAGCTGCACGATCTTGTCAGCAGACAGACCGATTACCTGCGCGGGGAGGACAACGATTTCGAGGCGGCCGTAGGGATGATGCCGGAGATAACGGAAGTGTATGAAAATGTATTGAAGTTGATTGAAGAGGTATATGGAGAATGACATACCGGAAGGCGTATGAAAAACTGGAGGCCGTGGGACAGCTCCATGTCCTGGAACATTATGACTCTCTGAGCGAAACCCAGAAAAAGAATCTGCTGGAGGACATTGCGCTGACGGATTTTACGGTGCTCTCCTATCTGGAAAAGAGAGAGGAGCTGATGAAAAAAGGGGTGATCACCCCCCTTGCGGCCATGGAGCTGCCGGAGATAGAGAGAAGCCGTTCCTGGTTTGAGGAACTTGGCTGTCGGGCCATCCGACAGGGACAGGTGGGAGCCGTTCTTCTGGCGGGCGGCATGGGGACGAGGCTGGGTTCCAATGAACCGAAGGGAATGTACGATATTGGCCTGACAAAGCCGGTCTATATTTTTGAGCGAATCCTTTCCAATCTGCTGGATGTCGTGCAGAAAGCGCACGCCTGGATCCATCTGTTCATCATGACCAGCGACAAGAATCACGAGAGAACGGTGGCATTTCTGGCGGAGCACGATTATTTCGGGTATAAACCCGGATACATCCATTTTTTCAGGCAGGAGATGGCGCCCGCTTCCGATTACAACGGGAAAGTGTATATGGAGCGTCCGGATAAGATCGCCAATTCGCCCAACGGAAACGGCGGCTGGTACTCCTCCATGGCGAACGGCAGGATCCTGGAGATCGTGAAGAACAGGGGTATCGAATGGCTGAATGTGTTCGCGGTGGACAATGTGCTGCAGAGGATGGCGGATCCCTGCTTTGTCGGCGCGACGATCGCGAGGGGATGTTCCTGCGGGGCGAAGGTGGTGAAGAAAAATGCGCCGGACGAGAAGGTGGGAGTCATGTGTCTGGAGGACGGCAGGCCGTCCATCGTGGAGTATTACGATCTGACGGACGAGCTGATGCACACCAAAAATGAGAATGGAGAACCGGCCTATAATTTCGGCGCGATCCTGAATTACCTGTTCCAGGTGAAGGCGTTGGAGCAGACGATCTCCAGGAAGCTTCCGCTGCATATTGTGGAGAAGAAGATTCCCCATATGGATGACGACGGCAATTTCGTGGAACCGGACAAACCCAACGGCTACAAATATGAAACATTAGTGCTGGATATGGTGCATATGATGGACAGCTGTCTGCCCTATGAGGTGAAGAGAGAGTATGAGTTTGCGCCGATCAAAAATATGACTGGCATCGATTCCGTGGACACGGCGAGAGAACTTTGCAGGATAAATGGGATCGAGTTGTAAATATAAAATAATAAAAAATCAATAGAGGAGGAAATGGATTATGGCAATTTTAGTGACAGGCGGGGCGGGATATATCGGAAGCCACACAGTGGTGGAGCTGCAGAATGCGGGGTACGATGTGGTAGTGGTGGACAATCTGTCCAACTCCAGTGAGAAATCCCTGAAGAGGGTGGAGGCGATCACAGGCAAGCCGGTGAAGTTTTATAAGGCGGATATCCTGGACCGTGAGGCGCTGGAGGAAATTTTTGAAAAAGAAAAACTGGAGTCCTGTATCCATTTTGCGGGACTGAAAGCGGTGGGAGAATCCGTGCAGAAGCCCTGGGAGTATTATCAGAATAATATTGCGGGAACTTTGACGCTGGTGGATGTGATGAGAAAACATAACTGCAAGAATATCATATTCTCTTCCTCTGCGACGGTATACGGCGATCCCGCGTTTATCCCGATCACCGAGGAATGTCCGAAGGGCCAGTGCACCAACCCTTACGGTTGGACAAAATCCATGCTGGAGCAGGTGCTGACGGATATCCAGAAGGCGGATCCCGAGTGGAACGTGATCCTGCTTCGCTACTTTAACCCGATCGGAGCCCATAAGAGCGGAACCATCGGTGAGAATCCCAACGGCATTCCGAACAATCTGATGCCCTATGTGACGCAGGTGGCAGTGGGCAAGTTAAAAGAGCTGGGCGTTTTCGGAGATGACTACGATACGCACGACGGCACCGGCGTCAGGGATTACATCCACGTGGTGGATCTGGCGATCGGACATGTGAAGGCGCTTAAGAAGATCGAGGAGAAGGCGGGACTTTGCATTTACAATCTGGGAACGGGACAGGGGTATTCCGTGCTGGATATCGTGAAAAACTTTGAGGCGGCGACCGGCGTGAAGATCCCCTACCAGATCAAACCGAGACGCGCCGGCGATATCGCGACCTGTTACGCGGATGCGGCAAAGGCGAAGGCGGAGCTTGGCTGGGTAGCCGAGAGAGGAATCAAAGAGATGTGCGAGGATTCCTGGAGATGGCAGAGCAGCAATCCGAACGGATATGAGGATTAATGTGAAAGTATAGTGAAGTATGTTGCGGGGCACCGTGCCGGATGATATGGTGCCCTGTTTCGCAATCCAGGAAAGCTTTGTGCGAGAGAGTTGCAGTTTTTTAATCTTCCTCAATGATATGAATCTCCAGATAGTCAAAATCAACGCTCTCCACAAAATTATCCTGAGAAAACCGGGTCTTTTTATGGCGCTTGAACTCCGTCACATTGAATTCGAGCCAGATCGGTTTTCCCAGATCAAATTTATAGCATATCTCCTCCAGCGCAGAAAATATTTTGTGTGTTCTGGTATCCGGGGAGTCATTCTCTACGACGGTATCCCGAAGCATATGGTTATCTTTAAAAATTTTTCCCCAGAGTCTGAACATGGAGTTTATTCCTTTCCTGTGCGACGCAAGATGATTGTAAAATATTTATAACTGTCTATACTATACAGGAAATGCAGGAAAGCCGCAAGTTTATTTCAGCAGAGTATTTCACTCAATGGTTTTCAGGTATGCCGAATAGCTTGCGGTTCCGCCGTAATCGTTATTTGTATTCCATTCGGCCGTTATCTCATAGATATAAGCGCCCGGTTTCAGAGTCATCACATTTTCGTCGACATCTACATCTTCGCTCTCCGCGGTGGTGTTTTCCCAGTGTTCATCGCTCCAGCATCGGACGCTTACGGCGCCGGGCTCCCATGAAAATCTCAGCGTTGCCGTCCCTTCTGTTGTCTCAAGCAGGGGCAGCAGATCTTTACAGTCGAGCGGGTGCGGGCTGTCGGCCTCCGTCATTGCGGCAGTTCCGTCGATATTTCTTTTCTGCCACGAGTAAGTGCCGCGCAGTGCTCCGCAGGCCGTCTGGTCGCTCACGATGGTCAGGGAGGGCGGCTCTTCAGATATAAAGACAGAATTTTCGTCATTCAGCAGTTCGTTGGCATATTGATTCAGGGACTCACAGGGCTCATATTCAGCTCTGTACCCCACGCCGTCGATCACGAGGAATGGGTTGTATGCCATGATCCTTGTATAGCTGCCGTCCGCCATCGTCAAGGAAAAGGTGGCTGCCTGCCCGCAGTATTCTCTGTAGGAATTATCCTGTTCATAGATGGCCACATCTCTCAGAAGGGCGGCGAGTTCGTCCGTCTCGACGATCTGGATCGTCTTATCGGGCGGCGTCAGCTGTACTGTCGCCCACGCGATGTCGGATGCGTTCAGGTCTTCAAACGGTTTTCCGGGATGCAGTCTTCTGCCGCCGCCTGCGGCAAAAAAGACTGTGATGCCTGTGAGCAGTGCGATGCACGTCAGCGAAATGAGCAGTGTCTTCTTTTTCATGGTCTGTTCCTCCCTTATATGTATAGTGGAAAAAGATTCAAACATTGTTTCATACGGACAGAAAAACGCAAAAAAACAGAGCATAAGTCAAATTTCTATATAAAATTATTGCTTTCCCGATGTTATACTCTATAGCATGGGGGAAAATAATTATGAAGATAAGAGACAGAATGATACTGGTGGTTCTGACGGTCGTGGTGGCGAGCGGGATTCTGATCACCGGCATCTGGTATCATACGAGCAGTAAAATGACGGATCAGTATCTGACGGATATTTCGGAGAGCACGATGCGGGATGCGTACAATGCGTTTGACTATATGTTGACGGATACGTCGTATATGCTGACGATGCTCTCTCTGAACGAGAAGAATATCATCAATCCCGTGCGAAAATTGAAGGGGCTGGGTCGGCGCCCCGACGGACAGTGGAATTTGGAATATCTGGAGAACAAGAGGACCATTTACGATTACATTGCCGGTATGAACGGACACAAGTACTATATTGTGGGCATCACGATCGTGGTGGATGAGGACTGCATATTCGATACGTTCCATCTGGCGCAGAATCAGCGGGAGCTCTATGAGGAGATCTGCAAGCTGGATCAGGAGACGTTAAAGACGAAGATGGTTATGATGGATCCGATCCATGCGGAGGCAAGCAAATCCACGATCTCCAGCGATTATGTGGTGCCAGCGGTGCGGGGGATCCTGGATAAAGACAGGAATGTGATCGGTTACGCGGTGCTCTATTTTGACTATGGCGTGATCGAGCAGATCTTTGCGGCGAATCTGCCGGAGGGAAGCCATTTTCAGGTGGTAAACAGGAATCAGTCCATCATCTTTTCCAACTGTGGAGAGGAACTGATCGATGTGGAAAAGCCGGAGAGAGGATTTATCTACAATAAGTTCGAGGCGGCGGATATCGGATGGACGTTTACGATGGCCCTGCCGACAGATTTCTATCTGGGAAGCCTGCGCAGAACGACGTTTATGACGGGGATCCTGATGGTCATTATTATCCTGGCGTCGGTCATCGCCATCGCCTTTCTGATTTCCAGAATCACTTCAGAGATTACCAATCTGCGGGACAGTATGCACCTGGTGTCCTCGGGCAACCTGGATGTGGTGTACGAAGTGCGGGGGAAGGATGAGATCGCTCAGATGGGGGAGACTTTCAATCACATGGTATCCCGTATTGACACGCTGGTAAAAAGGATAGCCGAGGAGGAGAAGGAAAAACGGCTTGTGGAGATTTCTTTTCTGGAGGCGCAGATCAATCCCCATTTTGTATCGAATGTCTTAAACAACGTGACATGGATGGCGAAGATACAGCACGCTGACAATATCGTGCCGCTTGTGCAATCGTTAAATTCCATGCTGCAAAACGTGATGCATCAGGAGGAGGATATGATTCTTCTGAAAAACGAGCTGAGCTATGTGCAGAATTATCTGCGGATCGTGGAGTACAGCGGGAAATTTGACTGCGAGGTGCAGGAGGATATCGCGGAGGACACCGAAAATCTGCTGGTACTGCGTTTTATCCTGCAGCCGATCCTGGAGAACGCGATCAACCATGGGCTGGCGGGCAGTCTGTCCAGGCAGGAGAGGATCCTGATCCGCTCTTATATAGAGGACGAAAAACTGATTCTGACGATCGAGGACAACGGCAGCGGGATGACGGAGGAACAGATCAAGAGGATCATGCGGGAAAAAACGGAGAGGCAGAAGCATTTTAACGGCATCGGCATTCCGAACGTAATGGAGAGGATCCGGCTGTTTTTCGGGGAGAAGTACGGCCTGCGGTATGAGAGCGAAGTCGGAGAGTACACGAGGGCTATCTTTACGCTGCCGGTCATAAAGGGAGAGGGAGAATAGGCTATGGAGAAGATCAAACTGGCGATCATTGACGATGAGCTGATCAGCAGAAACATGATCAAGAAACTGATACAGGGCAACGAGCAGTATGAAGTGGCGGCGGATTTTGCGGACGGGAAATCCGCCGTGGAGTGGCTTCGATGCAATGAGATCGATATTCTGCTGTGCGATATGCAGATGCCGGAGATGAACGGGGTGGATCTTTTGCGCATCATCCATGTCATTCATGAATATCTGCCGGTCATCGTGATCAGCGGCTTTGACAATTTCGACTATGTGCGCGGGAGTCTTGTGAACGGAGCGGCCAATTATCTGCTGAAGCATGAGCTGACGGAGAAAAGCCTCCTGCAGGTGCTCGAGCAGGTGAGGGAGAAATACCATATCGTGCCGGAGGAGAAGGCGGTGTGCAGGCGGACCGGGTACTGTATTTATGACAGGAAGGATTACACGAAAGAAGGCATTGAGAAGATGGTCAGGGAGCAGAAGATCCAGTTCGGCGCCGGCAATTATGCTTCTCTCGCCATCTCGCCGGATTACAGGTTTTCGGAGCGGGTGAATCCCGAGGAGTTCAAGCGGGATGTGTGCAGCACGATCATGGATATTCTCGCGCAGATCCTGGGGACGGAGTATCCGTTCATCATCTGTCAGACGAAGAAGTTTCATCTGCTGGTCCTTCTGTGCTTTCAGGAGGTCAACAGTACGTTATATATGATGAATATCATGAAAAAGCTGACCACCAGGCTGCAAAAACAGATCATCAGGATACTGGATCTGACCTCGACGATCGCCATGGGCATTGTACATACGGGGCTGGGGAATGCGCTGGCGGAGTCCGAGGAGCTGGATGAGATCCTGGAGGACAAACTGTATCTGGGCGGAAACAGGCTGATCTCCGCGCCTCTCGCCAGAAAGATAACATACGGAAACGGAGAGATACCGGCGGCGCTGTGGAAGCAGATGGAGTTTGAGAAGAAAAATCAGGGTGTGGCGGAGATGTCCACGTTGAACGAGTTTTTTGACTTCATGGAGAAGGAGAGACTGCCGCATAAGAGAGTGACGGAATGCTGCCTGGAACTGATGCGTCTGCTGTGCCCGGAGGAGGCGGCGGAATGCAAAAAGCTGTCGGAGCGGATCAAGGGGTATGAGATATTTGAGCTGCTGCGGGAGGATATCATGGATTTTATGAATCGCGAGAGGATCCTGCAGGAAAAGAAAAAGTATCGGTATTCTCCCCTGGTCAACCAGGTCATCGAATTTGTCGGAAAGAATTATCAGGAGGATATTTCCCTGGAGATGTGTGCGGCACAGCTGGACAGCAGCTACACCCATTTGAGCCGTGCTTTTAAGCAGGAGACGGGGATGCGCTTTGTGGAATACCTGAACAGACAACGCGTGAGCAAAGCCGAGAGCCTGCTGATCCGGGGGGAGGTGCCGATGAAGGAGATCGTGGAGCGCTCAGGTTTCCGCAATTACAATTATTTCTTTAAGGTGTTTAAGGAGATCACAGGTATGAAGCCCGGGGAGTTTGTCGCAAAAATTTAGAGTAATTATCAAAATTTTATTATCTTTCTTTCTCCTGTTTTAAATTATGATTATTTTATAAATTAATCTGAAAAACTGGAATGGAGGGAGATTAATGAAGAAACTGGGAAAGAAAAACAACTGGGCGGCATATCTGTACATACTGCCCCTCATGCTTCTGTCGTTCGCGGTCGTGTACTACTGTATCATACGGACCTTTATGACAAGTTTTACCGACTGGAACGGCATGTCGCCGGAGATGAACTTTGTGGGGATGAAAAACTATATTAAACTGTTCAAGGACGCGACATTCTGGAAGTCGGTCACAAACAATGTCATCTTTTTCTTCGGCACGGTCTTTGTGCAGGCGGCGGTAGGGTTTTTCCTGGCGGTCCTGTTAAAGAAAAAGCTGCCGGGGTCCAATCTGTTCAAGGCGGTCTATTTTATGCCGATCGCCATGGCGACATCCATCATAACGGCGATCTTCCGCATTATCATGGATCCCACAAACGGCGCGTTAAATCAGTTTTTGCACGCGATACATCTCGATATGTTTGCGGTGAGCTGGCTGGGGGATAAGCGGTACGCGCTGTTGTCGGTCATCATCGTCAATATCTTTCAGTGGATGGGATTTTCCATGATCACCTACTACGCGAGCCTGATGAGCCTGCCGGACGATGTGTACGAGGCGGCGAAAATTGACGGGGCAGGTTTCTGGAGGACATTGACGTCCGTCACATTCCCCATGGTAAAAGGGACGACCAATGTGCTGATCATCCTCGGTATCGTGGGTTCCTTAAAGACTTTTGATATCGTGAAGCTGCTCACCAACGGCGGACCCGGCAGGTCCTCGACAGTGATGAATGTCTACCTGTATGAGAAAGCGTTCAAAGATTTCAAGGCGGGGGAAGCCGCCGCCATCGGCGTCTCGATCCTGATCATAGCCATGATCATGTCGTTTCTGCAGGTGAAATTCGGAAAGGAGGACTAGGGAGATGAAGAAGAACTGGAAGGGAGCTCCGGCAGCTTATTTTGTTTTAATTCTGTGCGGTGTGATCTGGCTGTACCCGATCGGCGTCGCGTTAGTCAAGTCCTTTCATCTGAACGGGTTTGACAACTATAAATATGTGCTGACCTATGAGAAGATCAGCTATTTCCGCGTGGTCGGAAACAGCATGTTCATAGCGATCACCACGGCTGTGGCGGTGACGCTGATCACGACGCTTGCGGCGTTCGCGTTCTCCAAGATGGATTTTGTCGGGAAAAAGATCATATATGGGATGATTCTGGCATGCCTCGCTGTGCCGGTGGCTGCGGTGACGAGCCCTCTGTTTGCGGCGATCAAGTCGCTTGGTTTTCTGGATAAACATGTCGGAGTGATCATGCCGCTTATCGCCTTTAACGCGCCCATGATGCTGCTGATGATAAAAAATTATTTTGACACGATCCCGGATGAGCTTCTGGAGAGCGCGAGGATGGACGGGGCGTCCATGATGCGGATCTGGTATGAGTTCATGATCCCGCTGTGCGTGCCGATCATCGCCAATGTGCTGGTGCTCACCTTTATCTATTCCTGGAACGATTATCTGGTGCCGCTGCTCGTGCTGAGGGAGCAGGACAACTATACGGTCACATTGGCGGCGCAGTATTTTATGTCCAGCACCTACCAGAGCCCTACGGATGTGGCGAGGATTTACGCGGTCATGATGCTTTTGACACTTCCGTCGATCCTGGTGTATCTGGTGAGCCAGAAGTTCTTAGTGAGCGGCATCACGGCTGGTTCTGTGAAAGGGTAACAGAGGAAAGGAACGGAAATTATGAGAGAAAAATTTTGCAATCCGGTCCCGTTTTCGGATGGGAGACGGCATACGAATCCGGATCCGTTTATCATGAGGTGGTGCGGCAGGTATTACTGCTACGCCACGGACGAGGCGGGGGTGAAGGTGAGCGTATCGGAGGATATGGTGCACTGGGATTTCCGGGGATTTGCGATAAGTGAGAAAGAGTACCATCACTACTGGGCGCCGTCGGTGATCTATCTGAACGGGATGTTCTATATGTATTATTCCAATATTCCGATGGAAGAAGAGGACTGCCATGAACAGCACCTGAAGCTGGCGGTGTCGGAGGACCCGCTTGGGCCTTTTGTCTACAGAAAGACTTTTTTTGAGAAGTTCAGTATCGATTCCCACCCGGTGAAGCGAGGCGGGGAGCTGTACATGTTTTATTCCGTGAACGACTGGCTGGGGCTGGAGGAGAAGGTGGCCGGCACCTGTATTCTGCTCGATAAGATGGTATCGCCGGAGAAGTTTGCGGGGAATCCGAAGCCGGTGGTGCTGCCCTCCCTGCCCCAGGAGATCTACGCCGAAAACCGTTTCGGCGACGGAAGGGACTGGTATACGATCGAGGGGGCAAGCCCTGTTTTCCACGGGGATAAGTGCTGGGTACTGTACTCCGCAAATGCCTTTGAAAATATCTACTATTTTGTGGGGACCGCGGTGGCGGAGATAAAAGAGAGCCTGTGGGATATGGAGTGGAGGAAATATCCCGATGAGTATACGTGGACGCCCCTTTTAAAGAAGAACGACGTGGTGGAGGGAACCGGGCACAATACGGTGGCGAAAGCGCCGAATCTGTTTGAGGACTGGATCGTCTACCACGGGCGCGATATCGAGGAGGGACTCAGGCAGGGAACGGAACAACGGAATATGCGGATCGATCCGCTGCTGTATTTTGAGGACAGGATGTTCTGTCCGGGGCCGTCCTTTGAGGAGAGGGATGTGCCGGGGAAGAGTTTTTTTGCCGGGAGAGAGATAGCGGCGAAGGAGAAGGTTTTTTTTGCGGAGGCAAAGGATTTCTACAGGATGGAGATCTGGTGCAGCGCCGGAATGTCCCATGCGGGAGCGAGATATATGCTGTATCCGCTTTATCGGGATGAGAAGAATTATATCGCCCTGGAGATGCACAGCGGCCTTCGGAAGATGAGCGTGATTCGCCGTCGCGGCGGGATCGCAGCGCGGCTTGGCAGTATGTATCTGCCGGCGGGATACCGGTTCGATGTGCCTCATCTGATCGGCGTGGAGAGGAAGCGGGATCGCTTCAGAGTCACCCTGGACGACGACCTGAGTATGGATTTTGAGGAGAGCCTGGCGGCAGGGGCTCCGAAAGAATTGGAAAGGATCGGTATCGGCGGCTGTTTTACTCCGGTGAGTGTGCAGAACGCCGTGATCGCGGAGGGGGCGGAACTGTTCGCCGAGGAGCTGGTTTTTCTGCCGGAGTTCTATGACTGCTCGCCGGCGGAGATAAAGGACGGGGCGCTGCGGGGACCCGGAGATGTGATGAGACTGACTGGTAATACCTGTGCCTTTGGGGATGGCAGTACATATGGAAGCAGAGACAGCAGCGGTGTCCGTACGGAAAGGTTTGCCTGGAAGAGCGTGCAGGCGGACGGACGGGCGGATCTGTACCGCGGGGAACAAAAACTCTGTACTGTGGAGTCTCCCCGGGACAGGATGACCTTCTATTATTATGAGGGAGATAAAAAGATATACTTACTGACGGACGGGAAAATTATGGATGAAGGGAAGGCGGAAGTGAAAACTCTGTCGGGGATATCCGTTTTATCCACAGAGAAGGAGGCCAAAATGCCGCTTATCCTGGAAGTGAGTGGGCTGGCGCTGGAGGATTATATGTGGGTGAAAGGGTGAGCCGGCAGGCGGCATCGTCCCATTGCAAAAAATTTCAATAATGCGCAAAAAGTTAGAGTGAACGGAATATACAAAATATTTTATGATGAAGTTACAAAAATTACAGGAGGGATTTATCATGAAAAACTTTAAAAAGATAGTTGCCGTCATGGCAGCGGCTATGATGACTGTCGGCTGTCTGGCGGGCTGCGGCTCCGACGCACCGTCCGAGGAGACAGCGGAAACTCCGGCACAGGAGGCAGGCGATGAGGCGCAGACGGAAGCGCCGGCTGAGGGAGAAGCGGGCGGAGATGAAGTGACATTGACATTCTGGTCCTGGCTTCCCACGACGGACCAGTCGGAGGAGATGATCGCGGCGTTTGAAGAGGCAAACCCGGGCATCAAGATCGATTACACGAGAACAGAGCAGGACGACTATTTTGAGAAACTGCAGGTTGCGATGGCATCCGGCACAGGTCCCGATCTGTTTGGCCTGACCACCGGACCGATGAAGGAGCAGTACGCTCCGTTCGCGGAGGAGATGAGGGCGTTAGCGGACGCCAACTGGAGCGGCTGGTCAGATATCATCAGCGAGAACGCGGTGGAACAGTGCAGTACGGAGGACGGCAGTGTAGTCGGTATGCCTCTTTTAGTGGCAGGTATGACGGATCTGCTGTACAACAAGACTCTGATGGATGAGTGCGGTATCGAGAGCGTGCCGAAGACTTATGAAGAGCTGAAGGACGCGGCGGAGAAGGCGAAGGCAAAGGGCTATGTCTGCGTGGCAGTCGGCGCTGCGGATGACTGGATCAACAGCGATATCTTTGTACAGCTCTCCAATGAGTTTGAGGAAGGCGCCGTTTATGAGGCGGACAGAGGGGAGCGTCCCTGGACGGATCAGTGTTTTGTGGATACGATGACGGCATGGCAGCAGATGTTCAACGACGGTATCTTTGAGGAGGGTGCACTGGGCGTTGCGACTTATCCCGATGCCCGTGACCAGTATTTCTTTGCAAGAAAATCCGTATTCTTCCTGACAGGTTCCTGGCACCTCGGCCCCACATCTCCGACCAACAGCGAGATAGAGGGGACGGAGATCGCGAACAACAACGATGTGATCGGCATGTGCGTATTCCCCTCCGTTGTGGATGACGGGAAGATCTGCGGCACGGCGGGTGTTGACGTGATGATGGCAGTCAACAGAGACTGCAAGGAGAAGGAAGCGGCTATGAAGTTTGTGGAGTATATGGCGAACGGCGAAGGCCAGCAGTACTGGGTGAACAAACTGCAGGGCGCTCCGGTATCCAAGGAGATCTCCTACACAGGCACCGTGGACGGCGAACTGCAGCAGCAGTCCATCGACGAGGTGAACAGCTATGTGAGCAATGCGGTGGGAAATCGTAAACTGAGCAACAGCGAAGTGGAGACAGCGATCCAGATCGCGATGCAGAACGTTGCGGCAGGGGCGGACCCGGCGGCGGAACTGCAGGGCGTTCAGGATGTGCAGGATGCACAGTAAATGGGAATAGAAAAGAAACATATCTGAGGTAAGATGGCTGCCGCCTTGCGGAATAGGATCCGTGGGGCGGCAGCTTTACTCTTTCCATCAATACTCAGACTATTGCATTTCCCTTACGGATAACGTATACTGTAAAAATCAGCGGGAAAGCAGACAGTGATATGACGTATTTTTATACAAACATCAATATCCGCAAGGATTTCAATATGTATTCTATCATGCACCTGTATCGTGGGGGGTAGGGGATAAATCCTCTGCCTTTTTCATGAATTTTCAAATTATTTAAAACTATATTCATTATATTTGAAACGAAAGGAATAATAATATGAAGAGATCAAAGAAATTTCTTGCGCTGGCACTGTTGGTGCCGACGCTTATAACGGCTGCCTGCGGAAGCGCCGAAGAGCAGGAGGAAGCAGCGGAGACGGGTGCAGAGACGACAGAGGCTGATGATTTGGAAACCATAGGTGCGGGAGCGGATGAAACTGCAAAACCGGACGCTCCGGAAGAGAATTCCGGTACGGAAACCATTGAAAAACCGGAGGCAACAGATTTTTCATTTATAGAAGGGTGGATCACGTCTATAGAAGAGGATAAAACAGAGATTACCCTGGTTATCTCCCACCACATAAAAGAGTCCAAATCTGTGGGATTTACTTATCAGGAAGTTCTTCTGGATGGTGTGGAGGCAGAAAACTGGGAAGCGCACGGGCGGGGAGCAGACACCTTTACCATAGATCCGAATGCTTTTCAAAGTTTCCCGCAGACATTGGTTTTGGGCACAAATATCGATAATTATTCGGAACTTACCGTACATGCCACCGCCAACTTTGAGGATGGAACAGAGCCGTATCCGTTCTCTGCCACATTTCGGATCAGTGAGATGGAGAGGAAAATAGAGGAAAAAGTTGTAACTGCCACATCCGATGAAATCTCGATCGAAGCGCAGGAACTTTACAACGCAGACGGCATCGTGGTCACCGTTCCGGAGCAGACCGTGAGCGATAAAGATTATTTCCTGCTCCATATAGAAAACAATACAGACGGCACAGCGCATTTCTATACGGACAAGGTTACGGTCAATGGTGCCTTACTGAAGGAACGGAGGAATTATCATACAGAAACCACGGCACCGGGCGAGAGCATTGATATGTATGTCGGTTTTGAATATTCCGAGGGCGAATACGAGAAAAAGATGCAGCCCGATGTAAAATCCGGTGAGATCAGTTTTACGTTTGGGGATCAGGGCTCGGAGGAAGAAGTTCTCCTTACGTTAAAATACACGCGAAACGACTGACGGAAAAATATCATATTTCTGAAAAAGTACAACTGCGGGAAGTCTGGCTCAGGCTTCCCGCCTGTTCTAAAAGGGTAAAACCGGGCATATATTTTACAGTGCGTGTGCGAAAAAGGCATGTTGTCGAAAACGTCGAAAAATGTTAAATGAAACGAAAATTTTTATAAAATATGCACACGAAGCGAAAAATATGGTATAATGTGCATAAGTAACGAGCAGCGAAGCAAAATCGAGCGTCACTGCAATATATTCAGGCAGTAAGGCGGTAACAGTATGGATATAGAACTTGACAGGCCGGATGATGTCGATAATTGGACGGAGCTAATACTGATTTATACATCGGCCCTGAAACAGATCGAGACAAAACTGGAAATATTAAACGAAGAATTCCAACATGTGCATTGCTATAACCCGATAGAGCATATAAAAGCCCGGCTGAAGACATCGGAGAGCATTGTAAAAAAATTGAAGAAGCACGGTTACGAATCCACATTGGACAATATGGTAAAATATGTAAACGACATAGCCGGAATCCGGATCATATGTTCCTTTACATCAGATATATACCGATTGGCGGATATTATACGAAATCAGCAGGATATCCGAGTGATATCCGTTAAAGATTACATAACGAAACCAAAGAAGAGCGGCTATAAAAGTTATCATATGATCGTGACAGTGCCGGTATATCTATCCGACAGAATACTGGATACCAAGGTGGAGATCCAGATACGGACGGTCGCGATGGATTTCTGGGCGAGCCTGGAGCACAAGATGAACTATAAGTTCGAGGGAAATGCGCCGGAGCATCTGAAAAATGATCTGGTGGAATGTTCCAAGATCGTGTCCATGTTGGATACGCAGATGATGATGTTAAACGAAGAGATGCAGAAGTATAATAACGGCTGCTAAAAAGTCCTGTGGCGTTCACAGGACTTTTTCTTTCGATTCCTCCACAGTAAAATGAGGAGTGCCCGGATACCTTTCGGCACCCGGGCTATTATGAAAAAATTTATCTATGTGTGTAATGAAACTCATTACATATTCACCGTTTTCTAACTGTCTCCAGTATACAATTAAAATATGAATAAAATATGAACAAATTGTAAATAATAGGTAAATATTTCTAAAGAGGGTAGTTGATAAAAAAAGAAAATATACAATATGCACAACGCATAAATGAGAAGGAAACAAAAGGGCATGTAAACTTTACTAATGACTGACGCGCTGTTTTGTAAACGCCTGCCTCATTGCCAAAAAAGCAAAAGAATGCTATACTGTTACCGAAACAGACAGTCGCGGAGGGAAAAGTATGGACGGGTTTATCGATAAATTTGCGCAGAGAAAAAATGCACAGGAAATGATCAGGGCGAATGCCATGGCGGAAGCGGAGGAGAAGGAGAGAATGGCATTGAGGATTTCCGAGTACGAGATGGCAATACAGGAGATGAGACAGTGCAGCCTGCAGAATATAGAGAATGTGGAGAAAGTGAGAGAGCTGCTTGAGGCGAGTCTGCGCAAGATAGAGGAGGTGCAGAAGAAGGAGGAAACGTTCGATGAGATAAAGAATATTCTGGCGGGATTGAAGGTACAACTTGCGGAATTTTCGAAAGAGCAGAGGGACCGGCTCTCAGAAATTGTGGATAAGCAGCGTGAACTGATTGAAGAGCAGAATGGCCGTATGCAGGAACTGATGGAGTCCCAGAAGACTGCCCTGGAGGAACTGGTGCGCGGAACGGAGGATTTTAACCACAAAGAAGCCGTGAAGGTGTACCGGAATGTACAGGCTGTCATTGAGGCGGAACTTCCGAAGCAGACGGAGGAGATCAAGAATGCGATGGGAGAAAAGAGCGCTCCCCGGAGCCTGACGGTGATAGGGGTTCTGACATTGGTCGGCGTGTTCGCCAATGTGGCGATAGAGGTGCTGAGAATTTTGGGCTATTTGTGAGACGGAGGATGACGATATGGCGAAGATAACCTGGAAACCGGGCAATATGCTCTATCCGCTGCCGGTGGTGCTGGTGAGCTGTGCGGCGAAAAGCGGAAAGGACAATATTCTGACGATCGCCTGGACGGGCACCACCTGCTCCAATCCGCCGATGCTCTCGATCTCCGTCAGACCGGAGCGGTATTCTTATCATATGATAGAGGAGACCGGAGAATTTGTGGTGAATCTGACGACCGAAAAGCTTGTCCGCGCTACGGACTACTGCGGCGTGAAAAGCGGAAAAGAAGTGGACAAGTGGAAAGAGATGCATCTGACGAGGGAGAGGGCGGATATCGTGAAAGCGCCCCTGATAAAAGAGAGCCCTGTCAATATAGAGTGCAGGGTGGCGGAGCGAAAGGATCTCGGCTCCCATGTGATGTACCAGGCCGAAGTGCTGGCGGTGCATGTGGATGAGACCTATATGGATTCCAGTCAGAAATTTCATCTCGAGGATGCCGATCCCATCGTATATTCCCATGGAACTTATTTTTCTCTGGGGAAAAAGCTGGGAACTTTCGGCTACAGCGTAAAAAAGAAATGATCTGTTATTTCAGAAGAGTTCCCCGCACAACGGCATTTTTTCCGTATTTGGAGCGGATCTTATCGAGAGCCTCGTTGAGGCTCTTTTGCTTTTCGGAGAGCGGAGCCTTATCCCCCAGATCAAACAGGGAGAGCTGCGTGGGGGCGTCCTCCTCCTCCAGCTTGGAAGTGCGGACGCCGAGAAGCCGCACAGGATCGCCGTTCCAGAGCTCTGCGGCAAGTTGGCAGGCCGTTTGGTAGATGGAACCCGCGTCGTTGGTGGATTCGCCCAGCGTGGTCTGATGGGAGACAGTCCGAAAAGAGCTGTATTTGATCTCCACACTGACCATGGCGGCCTTTTTGTGGGCTTTCCGCAGCCTGGAACCAACGGATTCGGACAGGGAGAGCAGGCACTTCCGGATATCGGTCATGGTCAGGGCGTCCTTGGAAAGCGTGGTGGAATTTCCGATTCCTTTCGCCTCCGAGGGGATCGGCGCCACCGTGGAATCGTCTATGCCGTTGGCGTATTCCCAGAGCATTTTGCCGTGGCTCTTTAAATGGGGGACAATGATCCCCGGATCCGCTTTGGCGAGATCTCCTATCGTGAGAATGCCCAGATTGTGCAGAGCATCCACGCTGGATCTCCCGCACATAAACAGGGAGGAGAGCGGAAGAGGCCACAGCTTTGTTTGAATCTCCGACTGGAACAGTGTGTGGACAAGATCCGGCTTTTTGAAATCGGAAGCCATTTTGGCCAGAACTTTTTTGTCGGAGATACCGATATTGACGGTGAAACCGAAAGTCTCACGGATGCCGTCTTTGATCTGCCGGGCGGCGGATACCGGATCTTCGTAGTGGAAGGAGACGGAGGTAAAATCCATATAGCACTCGTCCACGCTGACCTGCTCGATGTCCGGGCAGATATCCGCGAGATGCTGCATCAGAAGGCGGCTTTTTCTGGAGTACAGGTTGTGGTCGGGGGGACAGGACACGAGAAACGGACACTTTTTCAGGGCATCACTGACAGGCTCTCCGGTGCGGACACCGTAAGCCTTCGCCGGGATGGATTTGGCCAGTACGACGCCGTGGCGCGTTGCCGAATCGCCGCCGATGATGGAAGGGATCGTGCGCAGATCGGTCTCATCCCCCTGTTTTAGTCTTTCAAGAGCACTCCAGCTGAGGTAGGCGGAGTTCACGTCGATATGAAAAATTGTCTGTTTCATGGGAATAGTTTAACATAGTTTCCGGGAAAAATGTAGATGTATTACCTTTACAAGCCGTAAAAATACTGTTAAAATGAAACTTATTACAAAATTGTTACAAACGAGACTGTGTGAAAAACATGAGAGTGAATTTGATGAAAAAGATAAAATATGCGTACTTTAAAACATCGGTCCTGATGCTGTTTTTTGGGGCCCTTTTCCTGCCGAGCCTCAGACTTTTCGAGCGCACCGGGGACAACATGTTCGATGTGTATCTGAACGGCGTGCCGGTGGGACAGGTGGCGGATGCCGGGACGGCAGAGAGCTGTATGACGAAGGCCAGATACAGGTTAGCGGAAGAAAGTGATGAGCTGGTATTTGTGAAGACGGAGCTCTCCCTGGAGGGAAGAGAGGTTTTGTTTGGGGAAGTGAGCAGAGAAGAGGAAGTTGTCGACATGATGCAGGGGGTCATGAAGAACGGCAGGGAGGAGACCATGCAGCAAGCCTATACCGTGAAGATCAATAATTTTACGGTGAATCTTTCCAGTATGGACGAGGTACAGCAGCTTTTGCAGGCGGCGGTGAATAAATATGATTCCACGGACAGTTACGGCGTGGAGATGATACAGGATCTGGGCAGAGAGTTAAACGTTCTGACAACCAGAGTGTACAGCGAGACGGAGGCCAGAGAGGAGGAATCCCAGGAGGAGAGAGCCAGGGCTGACGCGTCAAGTCTTTTGAGTTCCGGGATTTTCGGGGTCTTTCAGGAGGCGGCGGAGGCTGTCAACATCGAGGAGGAGAAAGATCTGTCGGAATACAACCGCGGACTGATCCATATGAACTTCGGGGATACGGTGGAAGTGGTGGAGTCGTACATGCCGGAAAGTCATCTCTCCGGGCTGGAAACTGCCATAGAGGAGGTAACAAAAGACCAGGAGACGAATAAAATATATGAAGTGGTAGCCGGCGACACTCTGGGAGAAATTGCGGAAGAACACAATATGACCATCGAAGACGTGGTGGCGATGAACGGGACGCTGGAGAACGAGAATTCCGTGATCCGGGTGGGGGATGAGCTGATCATCTCCGTGCCGGAACCGGAACTTTCCGTGGAGCGGCAGGAAGAGCTGTACTATGAAGAGGATTATGACGCGGATGTCGTTTATATAGACAACGACGACTGGTATACGACGGAACAGGTGACGAGGCAGCAGCCCTCCGCGGGGCACAGACGGGTCGTTGCGCTTGTCTCCTACCGGAATGACACGGTGACGGAGACCGAGATCATCAAGGAAGATGTGGATATGGAGGCGGTGGCGAAAGTCGTGGAGCGGGGGACGAAGATTCCGCCCACGTATATTAAACCGATCTCGGGGGGACGCATGTCCTCCGGATTTGGCGGCCGAAAAGCGCCGAAGAGGGGCGCCAGCACGAACCACAAGGGCATCGACTGGGCGACGCCCACCGGCACGGCGGTCATGGCTTCCTGCGGCGGCGTTGTGACGAAGGCCGGCTGGGGCAGCGGCTACGGCTATGTGGTCTATATCCAGCATCCCGACGGCAAGGAGACCAGATACGGCCACCTCAGCAAAGTTCTTGTGTCCTCGGGACAGAAGGTATCCCAGGGGCAGAAGATCGCGCTCTCCGGGAATACGGGAGTCAGCACGGGACCTCATGTGCATTTTGAGATCCGCATAGGCGGCAGCGCTGTGAACCCGTTAAATTATCTGAATTAAACGGATTTTCTTATAAAAGTTTACAAATCGGGATAAAAGTGGTAAACTAATCAAGGATGTTAAATGAAAATCAGAGGTTGATTTATGGAACAGTATGTGATTAAAGGTGGAAATCCTCTGGTGGGCGAGGTGGAGATCGGCGGTGCGAAGAACGCTGCACTGGCGATCCTGGCGGCAGCGACCATGACGGATGAGACCGTTTTGATAGAAAATATGCCTGATGTGCGGGATACGAATATCCTGCTGCAGGCGATAAAGAGTATTGGAGCTATTGTAGAAAGAGTTGACAGGCATACCGTAAAAATAAACGGTTCACAGATATCTAATCTTGTTATTGCGGATGATTATGTAAAGAAGATCAGGGCGTCCTACTATCTGATAGGGGCGCTGTTGGGAAAATACAGAAATGCCAGAGTGGCGCTCCCGGGGGGCTGCAATATCGGCAGCAGGCCCATAGACCAGCACATCAAAGGCTGGAAAGCGCTGGGGGCGGAGGTGAAAATTGAACATGGTCTGATCATCACCGAGGCGGAGAAACTGACCGGGAGCCATATCTATATGGACGTGGTTTCCGTTGGTGCGACGATCAATGTGATGATGTCCGCAGTGATGGCGGAGGGAAAGACGATCATTGAGAATGCCGCGAAAGAGCCTCACGTGGTGGATGTGGCAAACTTCTTAAACAGTATGGGGGCCAATATCAAGGGCGCCGGTACGGACGTGATCCGCATCAGGGGAACAGGAAAGCTCCACGGCACGGAATACGCTATTATTCCGGATCAGATCGAGGCGGGAACCTTTATGTTTGCCGCGGCTATCACCAAGGGCGATATCATGGTGAAAAATGTGATTCCGAAGCATTTGGAGTCGATCAGCGCAAAGCTGGTGGAGATCGGCTGTGAGATCGAGGAGTCCGATGACGCGGTGCGTGTTGTGTCGAGCAAGCCTCTGACGCACACACAGGTGAAGACTCTTCCCTACCCCGGATTCCCCACCGATATGCAGCCGCAGATGGTGGTTGCGCTGGCGCTGGCCAGAGGGGCGAGTATCGTGACAGAGAGTATTTTCGAGAATCGATTCAAATATGTGGATGAGATGACCCGTATGGGAGCCGATATCAAGGTGGAAGGAAATACCGCGTTTATCAGCGGTGTGCAAAAATATACGGGAGCCGGCATTGTGGCACCCGATCTCCGGGCTGGGGCCGCACTGGTGTTGGCCGGCCTGGCGGCGGAGGGGGTCACCACCGTGGACGATATAAAGTATATCGAGCGAGGCTACGAGGACTTCCATATAAAACTGCAGAGTCTTGGCGCGATAATGGAGCGGGTGGATTCCGAGAGGGAGCTGCAGAAATTTAAATTAAAGATCGGATAATAATGGGGCTGTCACTTTCGTGTGACAGTCCTTTTCTGTTTTATAAGTCAACGACTATCTTTTTAAGTGCATTCATATCTAAAATGTAAAAACGATGTTTATCATAATGGATTAATTGTGCTCTCTGACATTCGGCAATCGCTCTGTTGAGGCTGCGGGTAGGGGCGCAGATCTCGCTCGCCGCGTTATCTTTGGTAAGCATGTCCAGAGTCCCGGATTGACTGTGCCGGTACAGACAGTACAGTAAACGCTCTTTCAGAGTCAAGGAAGAGCTGCGAATATAAGCATCGGAATTTTCAGCGATCTTAAAAGCCATCTCTTCGAGAAGAAAGGCGCAAAAAGTTTTATCCTGTGTTGCCCATGAGAGGGAGAGCTCTTTCGTGAGCATAGCTATCTCACAGTCCTTCACGGCAAGAATACCAAGAGCCATCCGGGAAGGGCAGAATAATTCGATCTCTCCAAAGCAGGAATTTTCTCCATAACGAAAAAGTGATATAAACATGCCCCCGGGGGTATACTGGTAAACTTCTGCCAGACCATCCAGCAGAAGAAACAGATGCGAGTTTTCATCATCCGGATAAAGGATATGAGTTCCTTTGGGGTAGTGGCGGTACTGGATAGCCGAACGAACATTTTCCGGCGCTTTTTCGATCCAATGACGCAGATTCATAAATTTTTTCCTCTCCGGGTCAAATGACCTTTTCTATCGACAACGCATTTTTTATGATTATATCATAAACTGTTTGAGAAAAGGAGAATTTGTATGCGGAGAATTATTATTGACACAGATTGCGGAAGCGATGATGCGGTAGCTCTTATGATGGCACTGAAGTCGGAAAGCGTAAAAGTTGAGGCGATCACCACGATCGGGGGGAACGTCCCTCTGCAAATAGCTACAGGCAATGCGCTTATGACAATGGAGATATGCGCAGCGCAGATGCCGCCGGTTTATAGAGGGGCTGAAAAACCGCTTTTTAGAGAACTGGTGACAGCAGTAAATGTGCATGGTGACGACGGGATGGGTGATCTGGATCTTATACATCCGACCATCCGGGCGCAGGAGGGACACGCGGCGGATATAATTTTGAGGCTGGTGGAAAAATATCCGGATGAAATGGAAATGGTGGCTATCGGACCGGCAACCAATATTGCCCTGGCTATTATGAAAGATCCGACAACCATGAGGAAGGTAAAGCGCATTTACAGCATGGGAACAGCAGGATTCGGTCCGGGAAACTGTACGCCGGTATCTGAATTTAACGTATATGTGGATGCGGAGGCATATCACATAATGCTGAATGCGGGTATTCCGGTTACGATTATCGGATTTGACGTCTGTCTGGGGGAGGCGGCCTTGAACAGGCAGGAGCTGGATACCCTTTCAAACAGTGGGGTGAGGACGGCGGAATTCGCTGCAAAATGTAATCGGAGGCTGGTTGAGTACAACCTTGAGGCGAATAGGGCATGTTTTCTGGACTTGCCGGACGCGGTAGCAATGGCAGCGCTCCTATGGCCGGACGTAGTGCTGGAAAAGAAAAGCTGCTGCGCGCATGTGTGCTTTAAGGAGCCGGAAACTTACGGCCAGGTGATTTTAAACGATGGGAGGAAGCTGGCCATCCAGGAAGGATTTGGGGGAAAAGAGCCGAACGTGGAGGTGTGTACGAAGTTCGACAATAAAAAGATGAAAGAACGTTTAATGACGTTACTGATAAAGGAGTAAAAGAGTGATGATTGAGAAAAAGTATTTGCTTTTATGGAGGAGATACTGAACAAGTAGATAACGACGGATAACCGGAAGTCATGAAAACAGGGCCGCCGCATTGAGCGATGGCCCTGTTTTATGTAATTGTGATTCAAAGTACCATGACGACCTGTATATCCTTTTCCTTGTCCAGATCGATAAAGTGGTTGCCGCACTTTACGGTGGGGCGTGTGATATTGTTCTTATTGATAAAGATGACCTCGCCCTTTTCCCCGGTGCTCAGCAGAACGCGATGACCGATAAAGGTGTTCATCACGTTTTCCAGAAAGATCATGATAAGCCGGACATCGTATTTCTGCATTGCTTCCTTCTGCATCATCTCGATGGCCCGGAACGGGGTCATGGCGATATGGTGGGGGCGGTGGGATGTCCTGCTATCGTAGACGTCCGCGATGGCCACCATCTTGGCAAAAGGATCGATGCGGAAACCGGCGAGCCCGAAAGGATAACCGCTCCCGTCACATCTTTCGTGATGTGTCAGGATCGCGTTTTTAATGTGGCTGTCGATATCCAGGTTTTTGACGAGAAGATATCCTTCCCGCGTATGTTCCTTGATGGCGATCTTTTCTTCTTCCGTGTAAGGTTCCGCTTTTTTCAAAAGATTGTCGGGAACTCTCAATTTTCCGATGTCGTGCAGAAGACCGCACAGTGTCGCGATTCTGGTCTCCTCCTCGGGAAGTTTTAACCAGCCCGCGAAGACATTGCAGAACAGCCCTACGTTCAGACAGTGGGTGTAGGTCGTATCGTCGTTTTCACGCATGGACTGCAGCATATCAAAAATACTGTAGGAACCCTTTCCCTGAGAGATGACGTTCAGAGCGTCATCCAGAAGCAGATTCACATCCAAAGGGGCATTTTTCAGAACCACTTCGTTGATCTTGGATTTGAAATCCTCAACCTCGTCCTCAAACGCCTGTTTAAATTGCTGGAAATCCTGGCTGGATTTTATTTTTTCCTGGTAGGAGGCGACAGGGACTGAGAAGCTCCTGTTCTTCTCAAAGGTCTCAGACGCAGGTGCTACGGTGATGGCAGGGTATCTCGGCGCCTTTTGCTCTTTGGACGTTTCGTCCTGTTTTTCGGAGACGGAGGCTGGTTCGGAAGAGATCATCGAAGGGATATCTTCCGGGATCGGTTCCGGCTCGGGAATATTTCCGATGGAGGATTCTTCCGGTTTGGACAGCGCATCGGCATTCGCCATCTCGTCCTCTATGCGCACCTGATAGATAGCGTAAAACTGCAGTTTGGAGATAGCCTTCTCGGTGAGGATGAGTCCTTTGGGGAGAATCAGCTGGTCGTTGTAATTGTAGATGTCTTCTGCGGTGATCATTCCGGGAATCAGCTCTTCGGATCTAAGCTTTTTCATGGAACGTTCCTCCCTTTCTCAATTATTAACACAGTGAAAATTTTATCAGTTTTTGCACTGTTCACTGCTTTTGTGGACATTATAGCATAAAATTTTTAAAGAGAAAAGAGGGGTAATAAATTCAGCCGGTTATTGTGCATAGTTCGGATGTGGATTATAATATAGCTTAGCAGGAGCGGCAGACAATTTTTCCGGAGACAAAAGGAACTGAGATGGGAGATAAGGATGGATATTTGGGAAATACTGGGTATTTCGCCTGTCAAAGATAAAAGGCTGATCAAAAAAGCATATGCCGCCCGTTCCAGAGAGATCCACCCGGAGGAGCAGCCGGAGGAGTTTATGAGGCTCTATGAGGCATACCGGATGGCGCTGCGGTATGTGGAATCCGCCGCACATCATAAGGACAGCCATGACAGTTTCCAGCTGAGCGGTGAGGAGGACAGGGAAAGGGAATCATCCGGCGGTGAGAGGTTCGATCAGGGTGAGCTGGCGGCCTGTTTTGAGGAACTGAGGGAAGAGAGAGGGAAGAAGGTCACATTTTTTCTGGAAAGTTGGAAAGTGGTAAAAGAGGAATGTGTGAATCCGGAGGTGAGGATGTGGTGGAAATACTATCTGAGATCAAAAGAGTTCCAGGAGATCCAGTGGCACCCGGGATTTGTAGAATTTCTCAGCGAGGATATGGAGCGGCAGCTCTCCGATGACTACGTCATACGCCAGTATTTCTGGGATGCCTATGGCTTTGGAGATGACGGAGAGGAAAACTATATGTATCAGGGCAGTCTGCAAAAACTCCGGATGGCGCTGTATCCTGCCTATGAGAGGAGGATGAACACCTGGAGACTGCAGGATAGGGCGCTTCGGGAGATGCAGCTGCTTGAGAGGGAAGACAAAAGCCGCAGGGTAATATTTTGGATTGTGTGTCTGCTTGTGCTGCTCTTTGCTTTATATGGCTTTTGGAAGGTATAAAGGGAAGATTTTTTTGTTGACAAACCGCCGGCCAGATGATATCGTATCTATGTAGAAAATTTCACAGAGAATCTCTCTTATTCAGAGTGGTGGAGGTACATAGGACCTGCGAAGCCACGGCAACCCCGGAGACGGAAGGTGCCAACCTGAGCGAATGAATGATCGAACAATAAGAGGATTTGAGGGTAACCTTAGTCCGCTTCATTGTTGAGGCGGTTTTTTGTTATATCAGGGTTCCAAAATCGTTGAGAGATTCCTAATTTTAACAGGAGGAAAAAGAAATGGAAAAAAGATTGTTTACATCGGAATCCGTGACAGAGGGGCATCCTGACAAAGTGTGCGATGCGATCTCCGACGCGATTCTGGATGCCTGCATGGAGCAGGATCCGATGAGCCGTGTGGCCTGCGAGACGGCGGCCTGTACCGGTTTTGTGCTGGTGACGGGAGAGATCACCACAAAAGCTTATGTAGATATGCAGAAGGTGGTGCGTGAGACGGTAAGGGAGATCGGCTACGATAAATCCGACTATGGTTTCGATGCCAACACCTGCGCGGTGCTGGTAGCCATCGACGAGCAGTCTTCCGATATCGCGATGGGCGTGGACAAGGCGCTGGAGGCAAAGGAAAATAAGATGAGCGATGAGGAGTTGGAGGCCATCGGTGCGGGCGACCAGGGCATGATGTTCGGCTATGCCACCAATGAGACGGACGATTACATGCCGTACCCTGTCGATCTGGCACACAAGCTGGTGAAACAGCTCACAAAAGTTCGGAAGGACGGGACGTTAAAATATTTAAGACCGGACGGCAAGAGCCAGGTTTCTGTAGAGTATGATGAAGCGGGAAAGCCTGTGAGGCTGGAAGCGGTCGTACTTTCCACCCAGCATGACGCGGATGTGACGCAGGAGCAGATCCACGAGGATATCAAAAAGTATGTGTTCGATCCGGTGCTCCCGGCGGAAATGATCGATGCGGATACGAAATTCTTCATCAATCCCACGGGCCGTTTCGTGATCGGCGGGCCTCACGGGGACGCCGGCCTGACAGGCAGGAAGATCATCGTGGATACCTACGGCGGATACGCGCGCCACGGCGGCGGCGCCTTCTCCGGCAAGGATTGCACGAAGGTGGATCGCAGCGCGGCTTATGCGGCGAGGTATGTGGCGAAGAATATTGTGGCAGCGGGACTTGCCGACAAGTGTGAGATACAGCTCTCCTATGCCATCGGTGTGGCGCAGCCTACATCGGTTATGGTGGACACGGACGGCACCGGAAAGATTTCTGATGAGAAGCTGGTGGATATTATTCGCGAGAACTTCGATCTGAGACCGGCAGGCATTATCAAAATGCTGGATCTCAGACGTCCGATCTACAAACAGACGGCGGCTTACGGACATTTTGGCAGAAATGATCTGGATCTTCCGTGGGAGAGATTAGATAAGGTTGAAAATCTGAAGAAATATCTGTAAAATAAAAGCATGGGCAGATGAATGGAAAACGCCGCATGCCTGTAAAGGCGTGCGGCGAATTTTCTGCAGCGGCAGATGACACTGCCTGGAAAAAGGAGTAGGGGAAAGAAAGATGAAAAAGAAAATGGTCATAGCGTGGATTCTGTTGGCGGCAATGTGTCAGACCGGCTGCGGTTCTCTGGGTGATATGAGGGAAGAGGCGGATCGCTGGCCCGAGGAAGAGGAATATGTCGACGATGAAGATGATGAGGACGACGAGGAGGGCGAAGAGCCGGATACGGGAGAATTCGAGGAAGAAGCTGTTCCGGCAGAGGAAAGGCCGGCTGAAGAGCTGTCTGCCGGAGGAGATTCCTATACGCCGGAAGCATCTCCGGCGACGAGGGAACGAACGATATATGTGGATGGGCGAGAAGTTCCCATGCCGAAAACAGTGGGGGATGTGGAGAAACTGGCGGGTATCAGGCTTGAATGGGGAGCGAGATATTCCAATAACAGTGTTATGGTAAATGATGAAGATGAGGTAAGTTACGTTTTTGATATAAAATATTGCGAATTGTCCGACGATGAGGAAGAGAGGCTGGAACAGATCAGAAATGCAGAATTGACCAGACTTAAAATTTCTTCCGGTGAAAAAGGGTTGAAAAATTTTTCCATGCTTCCCGATAAGGCTATGTTTGAGGGAGAGTATCAGGAAGTGACGAAAGAGCTTATTAAAAAATATGGGGATTATGTGGAGTCTGATGATAATTATGGGGACGGCGGGTATGATGAGATAGAAGAATCGGGAAACATTGAGTTTGATTGTATGGAGAATGGTTATACCATGTCATGGAGATGGTCTTCGGATTCAGGATCCCTTCAGATCGAATATCTTCCGGACAATTATGCAGTATTTTGCAGGTATTTTTCAGGAACGCTTTCTGAGGATATGCTGGGAGAAGGCCTGATGCCATTTCATGAATTTCTGGGAATGGATGAGGATATATTTGGTATGTATTTCGGAGATATTACCGGGGATGGGGTGCGTGAGATCATTTTAGATAATCAATTTAACAGAATGGGAGTAGCGTATGATCCAGTGCATGGATGCCTGCAAAAGTTGTTTGAGGTGCCGCTCAATTCTGCGGTTTCTTATGGGGAATCTTATGCAGAAAGCGGGGCAGGCGAGGGCTGGTTGGTGCTGGAGCAGAGCAGAAATTCGGAGGGCGTTCCTGTGCGTGATATTACTGAAGTACGTTATGAAGTCAAAGATGCCTATCTGTTGGATGTAGAGGGGAATTTTACATTGCTGGCTCATTTGGAAGGCCCGACGGGGATGAACTCAGGAGATTACTCTGTCAATGGAGTGATAATAGATGAGGAGGAGTACAGATCCCTCTGTAATACATATTGCGGAACCAAACTGATGGCTTCGAGAGAAACAACGGTGGAGGAAGCGCTGGAGGATTTGAAAGATATGGTAGGCGGCGACTGTGTGAATTTATGGAATAAAAAGCCGGGGAACGGCGTCCCTGAGCCTTACGGAGAGTACCCTGTCGAACTCACTCTATACGGAAAGGAATATGAATATATCTTTCCGGAAGAGGAATCTTACGATTATACTGACGAATAACATGGGAGAAAGGTGAGAAACATGGCGTTTGCACACTTGCATGTCCACACGGAGTACAGCCTGTTGGACGGCTCCAACAAAATAAAAGAATATGTGAAGCGGCTGAAGGAGCTGGGCATGGATTCCGCGGCGATAACAGATCACGGCGTGATGTACGGCGTGATAGATTTTTACCGCGCCTGTAAGGAGGAGGGGATCAATCCGATCCTCGGCTGCGAGGTGTATGTGGCGCCGAATTCCAGGTTTGACAGGGAGATAACCGGGGGAGAGGACAGATATTACCACCTGGTGCTCCTGGCGGAGAACAATAAAGGGTATGAGAACCTGATGAAGATCGTGAGCCGCGGCCATACGGAGGGGTACTACTACAGACCCAGGGTGGATATGGAGGTCCTGAGGGAGTTCCACGAGGGGATCATCGCGCTCTCCGCCTGCCTTGCAGGGGAAGTGCCCCGCTATATCCAAAAGGGAATGGTGGAGGAGGCTGAGAAGGCGGCGCTGAAATATGAGGAGTGCTTCGGCAAGGGCAACTATTTTCTGGAACTGCAGGACCACGGCATTCCGGCGCAGTCCACGGTGAACGCGGCTCTGATAAATATGTCCCGGAAATTGGAGATTCCTCTGGTCTGTACGAACGACGTGCATTACACCTACGCGGAGGATGTAGAACCCCATGACATCCTGCTCTGTCTTCAGACCGGAAAGAAACTCTCCGATGAGAACAGAATGCGCTATGAGGGCGGGCAGTATTATGTCAAGAGCGAGGAGGAGATGAAGGGACTGTTTCCCTATGCCTGGGAGGCGGTGGAAAATACCCAGAGGATCGCGGACAGATGCCGCGTGGAGATCGAGTTCGGCGTGACAAAACTGCCGAAGTACGAAGTGCCGGAAGGGTTCGACTCCTGGACCTATCTGAATTATCTCTGCGAGGAGGGACTGAAGGCGCGCTACCCCGGAGGAGGGGAGGGACTGACGGAGCGGCTTTCCTATGAGCTGGAGGTGATCCGGGATATGGGCTATGTGGACTATTTCCTGATCGTCTGGGATTATATCAATTACGCCAGAGAACATGACATCCCTGTCGGCCCGGGCAGGGGCTCCGCGGCAGGCAGCATCGTCTCCTACTGCCTTCGGATCACGGATATCGATCCGATCAAGTACGGGCTTTTGTTTGAGCGTTTCTTAAATCCGGAGCGGGTCTCCATGCCGGATATCGATGTGGACTTCGGGGATGAGGGAAGGCAGGATGTGATCGATTATGTGCGGGAGAAATACGGCGAGGACAGAGTGGTTCAGATCGTCACCTTCGGGACCATGGCTGCGAAGGCAGTGATCCGCGACGTGGGCCGGGTGATGGAGCTGCCCTACGCCTTTGTGGATTCCATCGCCAAGATGGTTCCGAGAGAGCTGAATATCACGATCGACAGGACGATGACGATCAACCCGGAGTTCAAACAACTCTATGAGAGCGATGAGCAGGTGAGACGGCTGATCGATATGTGCAGGAGGCTGGAGGGACTTCCGAGGAATATGTCCATGCATGCGGCGGGGGTGGTGATCTGCAAGGAGCCGGCAGAGAATTTTGTGCCCCTGGCCAGAGCCCAGGACGGATCTATCGTGACGGAGTTTACGATGACGACGATAGAGGAGCTGGGACTTCTCAAGATGGACTTTCTGGGGCTCAGAAACCTGGGGGTGATCCAGAATGCCTGCAGGATGATCGCCGAGGGGGGCAGCGATGCGCCGGACATGGATCACATGGAATTCAACGACGATAAAGTGTTTGCCGCCATCAGCACCGGCAGGACGGAGGGGGTATTCCAGCTGGAGAGCGGCGGGATGCGAAACTTTATGAAGGAATTGAAGCCTCAGAATTTTGAGGATATCATAGCCGGGATATCTCTGTTCCGTCCGGGGCCCATGGAGTTTATTCCCCAGTATGTAAAGGGGAAAAACAGCAAAGCGGCAGTCAGCTATACCTGCCCGGAGCTGGAGCCGATCCTTGCGCCGACCTACGGCTGTATCGTGTACCAGGAGCAGGTGATGCAGATCGTGCGGGACCTGGGCGGCTATACGCTGGGCAGGAGCGATCTGGTGCGCCGTGCCATGAGCAAGAAGAAGCAGTATGTGATGGAGCAGGAGAGGAAGAACTTTATCTACGGCAATGCGGAGGAGAATGTGCCGGGTTGCGTGGCGAGAGGGATTCCGGAGCAGGCGGCGAAGAAGATATACGACGATATGACGGATTTCGCCAAGTATGCCTTCAACAAGTCCCATGCGGCCTGTTACGCGGTGGTAGCCTATCAGACGGCGTGGTTAAAGTATTACTATCCGGTGGAATTTATGGCGGCGCTTTTGACTTCAGTCATCAATAACGCGGGGAAGGTGGCGGAGTATATTCTGGTCTGCCGAAATATGGGTATCCAGATCCTGTCGCCGGATATCAACGAGGGGGAAGCCGGGTTTTCCGTATCGAACGGCAGCATCCGCTACGCGCTGACAGCGATCCGCTCCATCGGCAGGCCCGCCATCGACGCCCTTGTGGAGGAGAGAAAGGCGAGGGGGCGCTATACCAACATCAAGGACTTTATCACCAGACTGACCGGAGAAGTCAATAAAAAGGCGATGGAAAATCTGATCAAAGCCGGAGCCTTCGATTCCCTGGGTGGGACGAGAAAACAGTATATGTGTGTCTACGTGCAGATCATGGAAGGCATTGCGCAGGACAAAAAGAACAATATGGCCGGACAGATGTCGCTCTTTGATCTGTTGGAGGGCGCGCAGAAGGAAGAGTTTGACGTGAAGCTGCCGGAAGTGGGAGAATATCCGAAGGAGTTGAAATTATCTTTTGAAAAGGAGGTGCTCGGTACTTACATCAGCGGGCATCCTCTGGAAGAGTATCAGGATATCCTGGAAAGGCATATTACGGCGAGAACGGCGGACTTTGTCCTGGATGAGGAGAACGGGGAAGCTGCCGTGGCGGACGGAAGCCGGGTGACGGTGGGCGGCATGATCGCGGACAAAACCATAAAATATACAAAGGATAACAAGGTGATGGCCTTTTTGAAGTTGGAGGATCTTGTCGGCTCGGTGGAGGTCATTGTCTTCCCGAAAAGCTATGAGAAATATGGGGACAGGCTGAAGGAGGACGAAAAGATATTTGTCTCCGGGCGTGTATCGGCGGAGGAGGAGAAGGACGCCAAGCTGATCTGCGAGAGGGTGGAGGGCTTTGACGAGATACCGAAGAAGCTGTGGTTAAAGTTTGATACGATGGCGCTCTATCAGGAAAAGGCCGGGGAGGTGGAAGAGATTCTGAATGCCTCGGAGGGAGCGGATCAGGTCATCTATTATATAGAAGAGACAAAGCAGATCAGGAAGCTGTCGCCCAACAAAAATGTGAGGGCGGACGTAGAGCTGCTGAGGGTTCTGGAGGAGATGCTCTCCAGGGAAAATGTGAAGGTGAGATAATCCCTTGGTACTTGAAAAATTCCTGAAAATGGATTATGATAAATTTGTTGCGGAAGATGAATTTTTGACCGAAAAAAAGCAGGAAAGCCGGAGGGAAAATTCGTATGTCAAAGGAAATCAAAACGATAGGTGTACTTACCAGCGGCGGAGACGCGCCGGGGATGAATGCCGCGATCCGTGCGGTGGTGAGAAAAGCGATCAGTAACGGTGTAAAGGTGAAAGGAATCAAGAAGGGCTACCAGGGCCTTTTGAACGAGGAAATCATAGATTTGGACAGGACCAGCGTGTCCGATACGATCCAGAGGGGCGGTACGATTCTGGGTACGGCCCGCTGTTCGGAATTTAAATATGAAGAGGGACAGGCGGAAGGTGCGGAAATGTGCAGAAAGCACGGAATCGACGGAGTCGTGGTGATCGGCGGAGACGGATCCTACCGCGGCGCACAGGCGTTGGCGCGCCATGGGATCAACACGATAGGGGTTCCGGGTACGATCGATCTGGATATCGCCTGTACGGATTATACGATCGGTTTTGATACGGCGATCAACACGGCGATGCAGGCGATCGATAAGGTGAGAGATACTTCCTCTTCCCACGAACGCTGCAGCATCATAGAGGTGATGGGCAGAAATGCCGGTTACATTGCGCTCTGGTGCGGTATTGCCAACGGTGCCGAGGATATTCTGATACCGGAAAAATACGATTACAATGAACAGCGCATCATCAATAATATCATCGACAACAGAAAACGCGGCAAGAGGCATCACATCATCATCAATGCGGAGGGCATCGGTCATTCCACGTCCATGGCGAGGAGGATCGAGGCGGCCACAGGTATGGAGACAAGGGCGACGATATTGGGCTACATGCAGAGAGGCGGTTCGCCCACCTGTAAGGACAGGGTATATGCCTCTGTCATGGGAGCGTACGCGGCGGATATCCTCTGTAGCGGAAAGTCCAACAGAGTTGTGGCTTACCAGAAGGGGGAATATGTGGACTTCGATATCGAGGAAGCGCTGGAGATGCAGAAGGAGATTCCGCAGTATATATATGACGTCAGCAGTAAGCTGTAAGCAATGAGTGAGACACTTATGATCACAAGCATTTCAAACGAAAAAATAAAACATGTGGCGGCCCTGCAGCAAAAGGTGAGGCAGCGCCGGGAAGAGAGTCTGTTCGTCGTAGAGGGCGGCAGGCTCTTTTGTGAAGCGCCGTTTTCTCTGATAAGAGAAGTCTATGTGACGGAGCGTTTTTTGGAACATGCGGATGTAAAAATGAGAGACAGGCTTGCTGCGACGGGATACGAGGAGGTTTCGGAGCAGGCGTTCGGTAAGATGTCGGACACGAAAGCGCCCCAGGGTATCCTGGCGGTACTGCGGCAGCAGAACTATAAAAGGGAGGAGCTGCTCGGCGCATCTCCGCTTTTGCTTTTTTTGGAGAATATCCAGGATCCGGGCAATCTCGGAACGATTCTGCGCACCGCGGAGGGAGCGGGAGTCACCGGTGTGATACTGAGCGGTGACTGTGCGGACATCTATCAGCCGAAGGTGGTGCGCGCCACGATGGGAAGCCTTTTTCGGGTGCCCTTCTACCGGAGTGAGGAGATAAAACGGGAAATAGAATTTCTGCGGGATAACGGGGTAAAGATATACGCCGCGTATCTGGAGGGCTCTGAGTGCTATGACGCGATGGATTACCGTGCCGGAAGCGCTTTCCTGATCGGAAACGAGGGGAGCGGACTGACGAGAGAGACCGCGGAGGCGGCCGACGAGCGCATCCGCATCCCGATGGAGGGAAAACTGGAGAGCCTGAATGCGGGAGTGTCGGCGGCGCTTCTTGTGTACGAGGCGGCAAGGCAGAGGAGAGCGTAGGCCGGGAAATACGGCACCTGTTTCCGCGAAAACATATCATGGAAGCAGGTGCCGTTGAGCGGTGGGTCAGAATAGTGCGGTCGTCACGGCGCTATATTATCCAACACTTCATGGATCTCGTCCTCGGTCATCCCTGTAAATTGCAGGATCGCATCATAATCGGTTCCTGTAAACATGGCGGCAGTTCTCGTCCTGCCGGTCTCCGTGTCATCGCTGAGTTTAAAGGAGATGCCGGCCGCGTTCAGGTATTCTCTCTCATTGCTGGTTTCGCCTGTGGTCATAATGACCATACTTGCGTTCTCGATGATCTCGCCGGATTCCGTGGTCCGGTATTTCTGCTGTTCCAACGTGAAGCGTCCGCTGCCGCAGGAAAATTCTCCGGTGATGCGGTAATCCGTCTCCGAACCGATGCCGGCGGCAATATCGGATTCATCGGGCAGATGTTCGGTCTGATAATAGAAAGTATCCCCCATGTAGTTTGTTTGGAATAATCGGCTAAATCCTGCGTCGTCTGCCGCCGTAAAATAGTCCGCATAGCGGTATTGTGTGATGCGGGAGGTCTGATACCCTTTTGTCCAGTTTACGGCGTCATCGGAGTCCCAGATCTCATAGGTGTCATCCCAGACTTTTTTGCTGAGCCAGGGAGTGGAGGAAACGCCATTCTCCTCAGAGATGGGAGTGATGGTGCTCTCGCCGGACATCTCCGGCAGATCGACATCCACAGCGTCGCCATCCTCCGGGGCGAAGGATACTTTTACATCGTCCCCGGCGGTGAAACCTTTGGTGGAAAAATGAATGTTCCCGTTGTAGATTGCGGCGGCGCTGACAGTCCCGCCCACCAATAAAACGGCGACAGCCGCTGCGGCGGCGATGCCGGAGAGATGTTTGGACGTTTTTCTTATATTCATGTTTTCATGCTCCTTTCGTTTTAGCTGGCACAGGAAATTTTCCGGCATTTGATCCGCCGGTTTTTGCCCCCGTATGCGGCAGAGGGCTCTGCAGGCCTCCTCCGCTTCATGGTATTGTCCCTGTTCCAGACAGCGATCTATTTTTTTATTCAGTTTGGAAATCAATGCATTGTTGTTCTCCATAGGAGTCTCCTTTATATGCTTTGAGTACTGCAGATTCGGGTGTGCGCTCACCTTGTATCCATATATGGCATTTTCCGGCGGACGTAACAAGATGAAATTCGAAAAAACCCTGCCTCAGAAGTCGTCGAGGTGGAGATTTTCGATGAGTCTCCGCACTTTTCTGCGGAGGCGCACATATTTCATCCGGACTGCCGTCTCGCTCATCCGAAATTGTTCTGCGATGTCCTTCATCGGTTTCTTTTCGATATAGTATTTCCGGTACAGATCCCGCTCTTTCGGTTTTAGCCCGGAGAGCACCTGCTTACGATAGAGGGCCTCGTTGACGCCGGCGGATCTCAGCAGACAGAGTTCCTCAAAGACGTCGTGGGAGTTGACGGCGGTCTTTGCGTCATCAAATGCCATCTCTCTCGAGGTGGTTTTCCCGGTCTTTTTATGGTATTCCAACACCAGATTTGCGGCGGTCGTATACAGAAAGGCGATGGGCTTTTCATGGCACAGAAAGATATCCCCTTTTTGCCAGGCGATCAGGAAGACATCCTGAGTGATGTCCCCCGCGGCCTCTTTTACTCCGGTTTTCGCCAGTATGTAGTTGTAGATCCGGGCATAGTTTTCCCGGCATATCTCTTCAAATTGCATGGCTTTACCCTCCACGGATATATGGAGATTTTCGGGGGATGTAACGCTTGTTTATTGAATATTTATCGGAGAGAGAGTAGAATAGCATTATTGTTACAAATACTGTGGAATCAGGAGGATACAGGATGAAACTCGGTTTTATAGGACTGGGCAGCATGGCGTCAGCCATTATAGGCGGTATTTTAAAGGAGGGGATCGCGGCGCCGGAGGATATTATCGGCTCCGCGAAAACGCGGGAGAGTGCGGAGAAAAAGGCGAAAGAGTTTAATATAGAGACCTGCACGGACAACAGGGAGGTGGTCAGACAGGCGGATGTGCTGGTGCTGGCGGTGAAGCCCCAGTTTTTCCCGGAAGTGATCGCGGAGATCCGGGATATTTTGAGGGAGGATACGCTGGTGATCAGCGTGGCGGCGGGAAAGACCATAAAATATATCGAGGAGCAGTTTGCGGGGGGCGGGGAAGCAAAACGCGTCAAACTGGTGCGCTGTATGCCCAACACGCCGGCGCTGGTGCTGGCGGGATGCACCGGGTTCTGCGTGAATGAGCAGGTAGACCGGCCGGAGAAAGAGTTTGCGGAAAGACTGTTCTCCAGCTTCGGGAAGGCGATAGAGGTACCGGAGCGCCTGATGGACACCGTGGGCAGCGTCAGCGGCAGCTCCCCGGCGTTTGTTTTTATGTTTATCGAGGCGCTGGCGGACGGGGCTGTGGCGGAGGGAATGCCGAGAAAACAGGCGATAGAGTTTGCTGCGCAGGCGGTCTGCGGCAGCGCAAAACTGGTGCTGGAGAGCGGAAAGCATCCGGGGGAACTGAAAGACATGGTCTGTTCTCCCGGCGGCACCACGATTCAGGGGGTGAGAACCCTGGAGAAGGGCGGGATGCGGGGCACGGTGATGGACGCGGTGATCGCCTGCGTGGAAAAGACGAGGAAACTGTAGAGTCAAAAGTCTCGCTGCGGCTTTGTTACAATATTATGTCAATCGGAAACAAATATTTATTAAATGTGAACTTGATTTTCCTGTTGACATAACGCATAAAAACAGCTGTTATGCATTGTTTCTTAAGAAAACCTTAAAAATTTTTGTTTAAAAGTTTGACAACAAGTTTATAATTTGTTAATATAAGGTTGTAACAAATGTAACATATTTGTAACAACTTAATAAAAAAAGACTAAACTTAAAAGGAAGGTTATCGAGATGTGTAACAGTAAGAGATGGCTGACAGGCCTTCTGGGCATGGTGATGTGTCTGACCCTGGCAGTCGTGGCAAAGCAGGATGTAGAAGCCGGGCAGGATTACGAGATCGGCAGTTATATCGTTTGCACAGAAGATACGAATCTGTTTGTATTGCCGGACTGTAATGAGGGAGTGGTTGCTCCGATCGCGAAAAACAGCATTGCAGTGGTAGTAGAAAACGACGATATATATACGAAAGTGAACTGTAACGGTGCGGAAGGATATCTGTATCAGGAGTTTATCGGTTACGACGAAGCGCTTATCGCGGCATATCAGGCAGAACTTTTGGCGAGGAGCGAAGAGGTTCGCATGATGGCGGCCATGATCCAGTGTGAGGCGGGCAATCAGCCGATCGAAGGACAGATTGCGGTGGGAGCGGTTATCATGAACCGCGTAAAATCTCTGAGCTACCCGAATACGATCGTGGAGGTGCTGTATCAGCCGAACCAGTTCGGCCCTGCGGACAGTCAGTTGTTTGCAAGTCTGCTGGCGAATGACAATATCAAGGATACCTGCAGAGAGGCGGCAAAACAGGCGTTTATGGGAGTGGACAATGTAAACGGAGCGCTGCACTTTAGAAGAGCAGGCAACAAAGAAGGCATTGTGATCGGCAACCATGTATTTTACTGATGCGAAGTGAAAACTGAATATGTGATGCAGGATATCCCGGAAACATTCTCCGGGATATCTTTTTTTTGATTTTATTTGTAAAATAGGATGAAAAGGTGTAGAATAACAGTTATATGGAAGCCGATGAATCCTGTCCGGGTGTTTCGGCGGAAAGGAGAGAACAAGATGGAATGGATAACAAATCCTGTCGTCGTGTGGCTTATCATTTTGGTATTGCTCGTCATCATTGAGATATTCACGCTGGGACTGACGACGATCTGGTTTGCGGGCGGCGCGCTGGTGGCGATCGTTGTGGCGGCATTGGGCGGCCCGGTATGGCTGCAGGTGCTGGTTGCGCTTATCGTTTCGACAGTGCTTCTGTTCTTTACAAGGCCGGTGGCGATGAAATATTTTAACCGGGATCGGGAAAAGACCAACGCGGAATCGTTAGTGGGCAGGCAGGCGATCGTGCTGAACGAGATCAATAATCTGCAGGGCACAGGACAGGTGACGATAAATGGCATGGAGTGGACAGCGAGGACTATTGCGGACGGACAGACGATAACCCCCGGGGAGGTGGTGATCGTCAGGGGCATCCACGGAGTAAAATTGCTGGTGGACCGCGAAGAAAACTATAATATTTAAGAGTATTAAGAGAAGGAGAGAAGAAAATGAGTGCAGGTATTTTTTTGGTTTTTGTATTTTTAGTTTTGTTTATTCTGGCGGTGTGCGTAGTGGCGTCCAGCGTTAAGATCGTACCGCAGGCGCATGCGTATGTGGTGGAGAGGCTGGGGGCATACCAGGGCACATGGTCCGTGGGCATCCACTTTAAGATGCCTATCTTTGACAGAGTGGCAAGACGTGTGATCCTGAAAGAGCAGGTGGTTGACTTTGCGCCCCAGCCCGTTATCACAAAGGATAACGTGACGATGCGGATCGATACGGTAGTGTTCTTCCAGATCACGGATCCGAAGCTGTTTACCTACGGTGTGGAGAATCCGATCATGGCGATTGAAAATCTGACGGCGACCACGCTGCGAAACATCATCGGTGAGCTGGAACTCGATCAGACTCTGACGTCGAGGGAGACGATCAACACAAAGATGCGCGCGTCCCTGGACGAGGCGACAGATCCCTGGGGTATCAAGGTAAACCGTGTGGAACTTAAAAATATCATTCCTCCCGCGGAGATCCAGAATTCCATGGAGCGTCAGATGAAAGCGGAGCGTGAGCGCCGTGAGGCCGTGACGAGAGCGGAAGGTGAGAAGAAGGCGAGCGTGACCGTTGCGGAAGGTAAGAAAGCGGCGGCGATCCTGGAGGCGGAAGCGGAGAAGCAGTCCGCGATCCTGCGCGCGGAAGCCCAGAAAGAGAAGATGATCCGTGAGGCGGAAGGCCAGGCAGAAGCGATCATGAAAGTACAGCAGGCCACGGCGGACGGTATCCGGATGCTGCGGGAGGCGGGCGCCGATGAGGCGGTGTTAAAGCTCAAGAGTCTGGAAGCGTTTGCCAAGGCTGCGGACGGACATGCGACGAAGATCATCATTCCGTCTGAGATCCAGGGGATTGCGGGGTTGGCAAGTTCCGTGAAAGAGATCATGGCAAAATAGAGAAGAGAGCGTAAATTGCCCCCCGCAGGATAAAAGGATACCCTGCGGGGGAATTTTTGTGATCGGATAGAATATTCGAGTGGAGGAGCCGGAAAATGGATTTAAAGGGAAGACATTTTTTGAAATTGCTGGACTATACGCCGGAGGAGATCAAATATTTGCTGGATCTCTCGGCGGAATTTAAGGAGAAAAAGAAAAAGGGGGAGCTGACGGAGTATTTTCGGGGAAAGAACGTCGCTTTGATCTTTGAGAAGACTTCCACGAGGACGAGGTGTTCCTTTGAAGTGGCCGCCCATGATCTGGGGATGGGGACGACCTATCTGGACCCGGCGGGATCACAGATCGGAAAGAAGGAGAGCATAGCGGACACGGCGCGGGTGCTGGGACGGATGTACGAGGGAATCGAGTACCGCGGCTTCGGGCAGGAGATCGTGGAGGAGCTCGCGAAATATGCAGGTGTGCCGGTCTGGAACGGACTGACGAACGAGTTTCACCCGACGCAGATGCTGGCGGATCTTCTGACGATCCGGGAGCGTTTCGGTTATCTGAAGGGAATCCGGCTGACTTATATGGGCGATGCCCGTTTTAATATGGGGAATTCTCTGATGGTTGCCTGCGCGAAGATGGGGATGCATTTTACCGCCTGTACGACAGCAGAATTTTTCCCGGAGAAAGAGCTGGTGGAGCAGTGCAGAGAGATCGCTGAACAGACCGGGGGAAGCGTCACACTGGAGGAGGATGCCATGAAGGGCACCAAGGGAACCGATGTGGTATATACAGATGTGTGGGTATCCATGGGCGAGCCGGACGAGGCGTGGAGCGACAGAATAGGAGCGCTCTCCCCCTATCAGGTAAACCGGAGAATCATGGAGAATGCGGGGGAGAAAGCAGTGTTTATGCACTGTCTGCCGGCGTTCCACGATCTGAACACGAAGGTCGGGAAGGAGCAGGGAGAGAAATTCGGCTTCACGGAGCTGGAAGTGACTGACGAAGTGTTCGAGTCCCCGGCCAGCGTCGTATTCGACGAGGCGGAGAACCGGATGCACACGATCAAGGCGGTGATGGCCGCTACGCTGGGATTTCAGAAGATGTAAAAATATGGCGGTAAGGGAGTGAGGGCAGATGAAGGCGGAGATGATAAGGCTTCTGCGGGAAAAGAAGGATTACATATCGGGGCAGGAACTCTGCGATCGCTTTCAGGTTTCCCGCACGGCGATCTGGAAGATCATCAACCAGTTGAAGGATGAGGGGTATGTGATCGAATCGAAGCAGAACAGAGGGTACAGGCTTGTGGAGAGCCCCGATATTATGGAGGCTTACGAGTTGGAAAGCCGCATGTGCACGAAGTGGGCGGGGCGGAAAGTTTTCTTTAAGAAGGAGACCGGATCTACCAATATAGACTGCAAACTGCTCGCAGGGCAGGGCGCGCCCCACGGAGCGCTGGCGGTGGCGGAGAGGCAGGTGAGCGGTAGAGGCAGGCGCGGCAGAGGCTGGGAGTCGCCGGCCGGAGAGTCGATCTATATGTCCATACTCTGCCGACCGGATTTTCCGCCTGACAGGGCTCCGATGCTGACGCTCGTGATGGGCATCTCGGTCGCCCAGGCGGTAGAGAAATACACCGGTCTTCCGGCGAAGATCAAGTGGCCCAACGATGTGGTGGTGAACGGGAAGAAAATCTGCGGGATATTGACGGAGATGGAGATGGGGTTGGAGACAAAAGAGATCCAGTATCTTGTGATCGGTGTGGGGATCAACGTCAACAACGAGGCCTTTCCGGAGGAGCTGCAGGATAAGGCGACCAGCCTGTTTCTGGAGTCGGAGAGGGGAGGGCAGAAAATTTACCGCGCCCCCCTGGTCCGGCATGTGATGGAGGCCTTTGAAAAAAATTACGGGCTGTTTTTGAGGACGCTGGATATGTCCCTGCTGAGAGATGTGTACAATGCCTGTCTGGTGAACCGGGACGCACCGGTAAAGGTGTTAGATCCAAAGGGCGAGTACACAGGCATCGCGAGACAGATCGATGACGCGGGCGATCTTTTGGTGGAGACAGAGGATGGAGAAGTAAAAAAAGTATACTCCGGAGAAGTGTCGGTGCGGGGATTGTACGGATATGCGTGACAATGCGGAAGGGGAGGCTTATTATGGGACAGCGGGAAGAGCGGATCGTGCTCTGCGGCGCCAGCAGTTATGAACAGAAATATTATTTCAATAAAATATTTGAGAAGATACCGAAATCTATCCAGGATGAACTGCATATCATATGCGTGCTGTTCACCGAGGAGGCCGGAGGGGTGATCACTTTTGTCTTTGAACCGGACGGCAGTCTCTCGATCGAGACTGAGGCGGCGGAGGATGATTTCCTGTATGATGAGATATCCAGCGGGCTTTTGGTAAACAAGATCCGCAGCACTCGAAGAGAATTGCTGGAATCGCTGGATCTGTACTACAGGGTGTTTGTAAAACACGAAGATATTTCAGCGCTGCTGACGGAAGAGGATTTGTAGGGATGGGGACTCTCAGGATAGGGAATGTGACACTGGAAAATAATGTCATTCTGGCGCCCATGGCGGGTGTGACGGATCTGCCGTTTCGTCTGCTCTGCAAGAGGCAGGGGGCCGGCATGGTGTGTATGGAGATGGTCAGCGCGAAGGCCATTTTGTATAAGAACAGAAATACGGAGGATCTTTTGCGCATTTCGCCGGAGGAGGGGCCGGTCAGCCTGCAGCTTTTCGGCTCGGATCCCGGGATCATGGGGGAGATAGCGGAGCAGATCCAGAACCGCCCCTTCGACATACTGGACATCAATATGGGCTGCCCGGTGCCCAAGGTGGTGAATAACGGGGAGGGATCGGCGCTGATGAAAGATCCGGCCCTGGCGGAGGAGATCATCCGCCGTGTTGTGCGGGCATCCGCAAAACCGGTGACGGTAAAAATACGCAAAGGTTTTGACGGGATGAACGAAAACGCGGTGGAACTGGCAAAGCGCGCGGAGCAGGCGGGCGCGGCGGCGGTGGCTGTCCACGGCAGGACGAGAGAGCAGTTTTACTCCGGGAGAGCCGACTGGGAGATCATCAGAAAAGTGAAGGAGGCGGTCGCCATACCGGTGATCGGAAACGGCGACGTGGACTCTCCGGAGAGCGCGGCGCGGATGCTTGCGGAGACCGGCTGCGACGGGGTGATGGTCGGCAGGGCTGCGAGAGGAAACCCGTGGATATTTCGGGAGATCGTGTCTTACCTGGAGACGGGGAGAGCTCCCGAGAGACCCGATGAGGAGGAAAAGAGAGCGCGCATTCTGGAACATGCTCGTCTGATGCTTGCGCACAAGGGGGAATACACGGCGGTCCGCGAGATGAGAAAGCATGTCTCCTGGTATACGGTCGGCTATCCGGGATCGGCAAAGCTGAGGGGAAAGATCAATGCGGTAGAGAGCATGGAGGCTCTGGAGGAGTGCGTCCGGGAAATTTTCCGGTGAATCTTTTGGTGTAGCCCGCATATATTATGTTGACAAGCTGATAGGGCGGAGTAATATTTGTGGGATATCGAATACTGTTTTTTTATAAAAAAGAAAACGCTTTTTATAAGGAAAAAAGAGCGGTGAATCTCTCCTTTAACGAGAGGGAGCCGGAGGACGGGGTGAGAGTGTTTTTCTGTGGTCTGCCGGAGTACTATGCGAACCAGGTCAAGTGGGGAGGATGGAGAAAGGGGAACAGGATCTGCCCGGTCCCCTGGAATTTCGGACAGCTCCTGCGTCTGATGCAGAATTGCTGCGAGTATGTCTCTGCGGATGCCTACTATCTGGAGGAGCATTTTGAGAGGGAACTGTCGGAGGGGGATTTTGGATTTTCGCCGGGCAGACAGAGAATGTGCGGCGCGATAATGAGAAATATGTCCGGGCAGTTCCGGGGGATCGACAGTGTCTTGTATCTGGCCGACAGAGACGGGGAGACGGCGGGAGAATTGCCTCTGCCGGAGGATTTGCTGCGGAAACTCCACTATTTCTTTTACCTGGGGGAGAGGAGCGGGCGGGCTGCGGCTCTGGAGGATAATCTGTGGCAGGAGTACGGCATGCCGTTGATTTTTGTGAAAAAGCCGGAGGAACTCGTCACCTGTCAGATCAGGAGGCTGTTGGTGCTGGATGACAGACAGGAGGGCGGTGCGGACTGGGCGATGCTGCCCAGAGGATGCGTCTATCAGGACCTGTGGTCCGCCTCGGAGCGAAGGGCGGAGATCGCCGGGAACAGGGGCGATATAAAATATGTCTCGGAGTACCTGTATCTGGCGCGAAATCTTGACACGTCGAAAGAAAGTGGGTATAATGTGCGCGAAGGCAGTGTGAGCAATGCATATTATCGGCAGAGCTCCAATACAACGAATCAGGAAAGGAAAATGTAGGACGATGGAAGAGAAAAAACATATTCTTACCGCGGAAGGTTTAAAAAGATATGAGGATGAACTTTATCATCTGAAAAATGAGAGATATAAAGAGATTACACAGGCGATCAAAGAGGCCAGAGCCCAGGGCGACCTGTCGGAGAACGCGGAGTATAAAGCGGCAAAAGAAGCGCAGAGACAGGCGGATGCCCGTATCGAAGAGCTTGAGAATCTGCTGAGCAACGTGGAAGTCGTGGACGAAGACACGGACAGTTCCGTCGTCCGTATCGGCAGTACGGTCTACATCAAAGATCTGGAGCTCAATGAGGATCTGGAATATCAGATCGTCGGCTCGAGTGAGGCGGATACCGATAAGAATATGATATCCAACGAGTCTCCGCTGGGGGCGGCGCTGATCGGCGCGGCTGAAGGTGAGACTATCAGCGTACAGGCTCCTGTGGGAGAGATCCGGTATCAGGTGCTGAAGATTGGGAAGAAGGAAAGGGAATAAAAGTGGCGGAGAATCAGAATAAAGACAAACAGCAGGATCTGGGTCAGCTGCTGAAAGTGAGAAGAGAGAAACTTTCTGTGCTGCAGGAGGCGGGAAAGGATCCGTTTCAGATCACAAAGTACGATGTGACGCATCACAGCGAGGAGATCAGGGATCACTTTGAGACGCTGGAGAATACCCACGTGTCGGTGGCGGGCCGCATGATGAGCAAACGTATCATGGGAAAAGCATCCTTCTGTCATGTGCAGGATCTGGAGGGCATGATACAGTGCTATGTGGCGCGCGATAGTATCGGGGAGGATTCCTACGCGGATTTCAAAAAATATGATATCGGCGACCTGGTGGGGATAGAAGGCTTCGTTTTCCGGACGATGACCGGCGAGATATCGGTTCACGCAGAGAAGGTGACATTGCTGTCAAAATCTTTGCAGATCCTGCCGGAGAAGTGGCACGGGTTGACGAATACGGATATCCGGTATCGCCAGAGATACACGGATCTGATCATGAATGAGGACGTGAGAAAGACGTTCGTGGCGCGGTCAAAGATCATCAGCTCCATACGGCGCTATCTGGATGAGAGAGGATTTCTGGAGGTGGAGACCCCCATGTTGGTGAGCAACGCCGGCGGCGCGGCAGCCAGGCCTTTTGAGACCCACTATAACGCGCTGAACGAGGATGTGAAACTGCGCATATCGCTGGAGCTGTATCTGAAGAGACTGATCGTGGGCGGCATGGAGAGGGTCTACGAGATCGGGCGCGTATTCCGCAATGAAGGGCTGGACACAAGACATAATCCGGAGTTCACGCTGATGGAACTCTATCAGGCCTATACGGACTATAACGGCATGATGGATCTGACCGAGGATATGTTCCGGCATGTGGCCAGGGAGGTCTGCGGAACGACGACAGTCCCCTATGGGGAAGAAGTCATCGATCTTGGAAAACCTTTCGAGCGGATCACGATGGTGGAGGCAGTCAAAAAATATACCGGTATCGATTTCGACGAAGTGGCGGACACGGCGGCGGCTAAAAAGCTGGCGGACGAAAAGGAAGTGCACTACGAGGAGCGACACACAAAGGGGGATATCCTGAATCTGTTCTTTGAGGAGTTTGTGGAACAACACCTGATACAGCCCACTTTTGTGATGGACCATCCGGTTGAAGTCTCACCGCTTACCAAGAGAAAACCGGACAAACCCGACTATGTGGAGCGTTTTGAGCTCTTTATTATGGCGAGAGAGATGTGTAACGCCTACTCCGAGCTGAATGACCCGATCGATCAGCGGGAGCGTTTTAAGGCCCAGGAGGCAGCGCTGGCGGCGGGGGATGAGGAAGCCAACACGACGGACGAAGATTTTCTGAACGCGCTGGAGATCGGGATGCCGCCCACAGGCGGGATCGGCTACGGGATCGACAGGCTGGTGATGCTTCTCACAAATCAGCCGGCGATCCGGGATGTGTTGCTCTTCCCCACTATGAAGAGCATGGATAAAAAGTCCTCCGACAGCGAAAAGGGTGCGAAGAAGGCGTCGGGGGCTGCGGCGAAACAGAGCAGTATCTCCAGAGAGCAGGCGCTTGCATTGCTTCGGAAGTACAACAAAGAGCCGTTTCACATCCAGCATGCTCTGACGGTGGAGGGCGTGATGCGCTGGTTTGCGAAGGAACTGGGCTATGGGGAGGAGGAAGAATTCTGGGGTATCACCGGGCTTCTCCACGATATTGACTTTGAACTTTACCCGGAAGAACACTGCAAAAAAGCGCCGGAGCTTCTCGGGGAAGCGGGGGTGAGCGAGGACATGATCCGTGCCGTCTGCTCCCATGGCTACGGGATCTGCAGCGAGGAGGAGCCGAAACTGGAGATGGAAAAGATTCTCTACGCGGTGGATGAACTGACGGGGTTGATCTGGTCCTGCGCGCTGATGCGTCCTTCCAGAAGTACGATGGATCTGGAGTCCAAGAGTCTGAAAAAGAAATTCAAGGACAAGAGATTCGCGGCGGGCTGCTCCAGAGAAATCATTTCCCAGGGGGCGGAGAAACTCGGCTGGGAGCTGGATGAACTTTTCGATAAGACGATCCTGGCGATGCGGAGCTGCGAGGCAGCTGTGGCGGAAGCGATGGAGAAGAATGCATAGACAGAAAGGAAAAGAGAAATATATAACGGGGGATTTTGGGCATGGGAAACAAATTTGAATGGAAGGAAGAATTTAATACCGGAGTGGACAGCATCGACAGGGAGCATCAGCAGCTCTTTAAGATCATCAATAAACTTTTCGCGTTCCGGGAGGAAGAAAAGGATAATGAGTGGCTTTGTCAGGAAGGCATTAAATTCTTCAAAGGTCATGCGCTGAAACACTTCGCCAGCGAAGAGATGTATATGGATTCCATACACTATGCGGAGCTGAAAGAACACAAAAAGATACATAAAGGATTCCGCGAGAATACTCTTCCGGCGTTGGAGAGGGAATTGGAGATGACGGGGTATTCCAGCGATGCGGTGGATCATTTTCTGGGAGTGTGCACCGGCTGGCTGATCGGACATACGCTGACGGAAGATATGGCGATCGTAGGAAAGCCTGTGAAAAAATGGGAAAATCTTCTCCCGGAGGAGGAGATCGAGGCAATAAAGAAAGTGATCATCCAGATGGTATTCGACATGTTTCATCTGGAATCTCAGATGATCAGCGATTCTTACCGGGGGGAAAAGTTCGGAGAGGGAGTCTATTGCCGCCTGGTATATGGGAAGAAGAGCGGGAAGAAACGTCTGCAGGTATTTCTGGTGCTGGAGGAGAATCTGTTGATCAATACCATCGGAAAAATTCTCGGCATCCAGTCAAATAAAATGGATACGATGCTGATGCACGCAGCCAGGTATACGGCGAGACAGTTTGTAAAACGGATCATGGAATATCTCCCGGGGGTGGAAGAGTATGAGCTGAAGGAAGAAAATCTTTTGTCTTACGAGCAGTTCCAGAAGGTGTTTGAGCGGGAGAATATGCAGGTGAGCCTGCTCTTTAATACCGGCGGGGCCGGTTACTTTGCGTACTGCATGATCGCGCCGCATCTGCTGGAGGGAGGCATCGGGACGCCGATCGAGGCGGATAACGCGATAAACGAGGTGGAAGAGTACCTGAGGAAGAAAGAGGAGAGGATGGCGGAGAAAAACGCGCATCCCAGGCCCAAGATTCTGGTGGTGGACGATTCCAAAACGATACGATGTTATATCAGCGATCTGCTGAAGGAGGACTACGAGGTTACGCAGGCGGAGTCCGGGATAGCGGCGATTCGGGCGATCACACTGGATATGCCGGATCTTCTTCTGCTGGATTATGAGATGCCCGTGTGTGACGGAAGGCAGACGTTGGAGATGCTTCGCTCGGAGGAGGCTTTTGTGAAACTGCCGGTGATCTTTCTGACCGGGAGAAGCGATCCGGCCAGCGTGAAAAATGTGATGTCCTTAAAACCTGCGGGGTACCTGCTGAAAAGCCTGCAGCCGGAAGCGATCAAGAAGGAAGTGGACAACTTTTTTATGATGAAAAAGGGCTGAAGATGGATGTACAGGCATTTATTATATTTTGTATGGAGATGACCGGGACAGTCGCTTTTGCGGCATCCGGAGCGATGACGGGTATCAGCAGACGGATGGATGCTTTTGGTGTATGCGTGCTGGGGGTGGTGACTGCCGTGGGCGGCGGCATGATGAGGGATGTGATCCTCGGAAATGTGCCGGGAGCCCTGATCCGACCGGTCTATGTGGTTGTGGCGGTAGTGACTGCCCTGCTGATCTTCACGGTTCTGTATGTGAAAAGAGATCTGTTGCAGGGGAATTTCGGACTTATGTACGACAAAGCGATGCTGGCCATGGATTCCGTCGGCCTGGGAATATTTACAGTCGTCGGTGTGACTACCGGAATCCATAACGGTTATCTGGAGAATACCTTTCTGCTCACGTTTTTAGGAACGTTGACAGGAGTGGGCGGCGGACTGCTGCGGGATGTGATGGCAGGAGTCCCGCCGTATATTTTTGTCAGACATATCTACGCCTGCGCCTCTGTGGCGGGTGCGTTGATCTGCACTCTGATCTACCGGGGATTCGGGCAGATCCCGGCTGTGGTGATCTCATCGCTGATTGTGGTGATGATCCGTTTTTTTGCCGCTCATTACCGATGGAACCTGCCCCATATCGAGCCGGAAAAAGAGAAGGACTGAGGATCGACAGATGCCCGGGGATGTGCGGTTCTGCGCGGGTGCGGCGGATGATCGGAGAGGAAAAAGAAAAATATGGATGGAAGAAAAAATTGAGGCGGATTATAAAAAGAGAGGAAGACGGAGAAAACAGGTGGATACCATCGGATATCCGGATCGTCCGGAGCAGGAGAAAGACGATCTCGATTCAGATCGATGAAGATCTGCAGCTGACAGTGCGGGCACCCTTGCGGATGCCCGATTCTGCTGTACGGAAATTTATCGAGGAGAGAACTGACTGGATCGAAAAAAATATGCGGAAGATGATGGAGCGGCAGGAGGCGTTAAAAGCAGAGCCGGAGGATATTCTCACGGCTGAGGAGCTTCGCGGACTGGCGAAGGAGGCGGCGGAGTATATACCGGAGCGGGTCGCCGTCTATGCGAGTCTGATCGGAGTGAGCTGCGGCAGGATCACGATCCGGAATCAGAGAACCCGCTGGGGAAGCTGCAGCAGCGCCGGAAATTTGAATTTCAACTGTCTTCTGATGCTGACGCCGCCGGAAATTATAGATTATGTGGTGGTGCATGAGCTGTGCCACCGGCTGGAGATGAACCATTCCCCCTATTTCTGGGCGGAGGTGGAGCGGGTGCTGCCGGACTACAGGAAACGCCGGAAATGGCTGAGAGACAACGGGGAAAAGATTATGAGAAGAATTTCCTCTCCGCTCTAAAGTCTTTTCTGAAATGTCCGATACAATAAGTATAAAACATAAGGAGGAAACTGCGATGAAAATAAATCCTTATATTCAAGTACAGCAAATGTATAACAACCAGAAGTCGCCGGCGGGGAAAAAAGCCGAGACTGTCAGCCGTAAGGACGGCCTGGTGATCTCTAATATCGGTAAAGAAATTCAGACGGCAAAGCAGGCAGTGGCAGCAGCGCCGGATATCAGGACAGATATTACGGAGCCGATCAGAGCTGCGGTGAATAACGGAACTTATGATGTGAGCGGTGAAAAATTTGCTGACAAGCTGCTGAGAGCAGCGGGACAAATTTGAGAAATGAGGGAATAACCAGTGGCGAGCCTGATCGAAAATTTAATGGATACTTTGAACAGGGAGAGCGATGAATACGAGGCACTGGTAGAGTTATCCATGAAAAAGACCCCCGCGGTCATCAAAGGGGATCTCGAGACGCTGCAGGCTATCACGGACGAGGAGCAGCTTGCAGCGGGCAGAATTAATCGCATTGAGAATGAACGACGAAATGTGATGAAAGAAATTGCAGGCGTACTTAACACGGATGTTGAGGCACTGAAACTCGCGGATATGATTCGGATTCTCGAGAGGAGACCGGTGGAGAAGGCACAGATGGAAGCCTGCCAGAACCGGCTGAAGACGGTAGTATACCGTATGAAGCAGATCAACGAGCACAATCTGGATCTGATCGAGAAGGCTCTTGAGATGGCGCAGTTTGAACTGAACGTCTATCAGGCAATGAAATCCGCGCCCGAGACGGCAAACTATAACAGAGACGCTTACAGCGACGGATCCGTTATAGGAGGTGCGAGGGGAAGATTTGATGCGAAACAATAACATTTGAGGTGAGAGTATGTCATTATTCAGCGGACTGTACGTCGGAACTACGGCTCTGAAAGTCGCTTCCGACGCTTTGAATACAACAGCACACAACGTATCTAATGCGGATACCAAGGGCTATACAAGGCAGCAGGTATCTCAGTCTACACGTCATTACAACATTCTTTCGGAGGCCACGACGAAGGTGGCGGCCAAAGAAATCGGCATGGGCGTCCGCTATGCGGAGACAAGGCAGGTCAGAAATTTTTTCCTGGATCAGGTTTATAGGAGAGAGTCGGGCAGAAGCGCTTTCTATGAAGTGTCCTATGAGACGTTGACTCATGTGCAGGATCTGCTCAGCGAGATGGGCGACAAGAATTTCGGCGAGGCGATCGACGAGTACTGGAAGACCATACAGGAACTGGCGGGACACCCTGAGAGCGCGGTAAATCAGGGACTTTTTGTTTCCAAGGCACAGACGCTGATGGAGCGTGCGAGCAAGGTTTACAAGAGTCTTCAGGACTACCAGTACAATCTCAACAGAGAAGTAAAAAAACATGTGGATAAGCTGAACGAGTACGGGAAGCGTCTGACCGAGCTGAACAAACAGATCGTCAACATTGAGGTCGGCGGCATGGAGAAAGCCAATGATTTTAAGGATGAGAGGAACTACATTCTGGATCAGATGTCGGAACTGTGCAATATATCCTACTCGGAAGATATAGACGGCTATGTCTCGGTTCAGATAGAAGGCGTGGACTTTGTGAAGCGCACGACCTGCTATGAGATGAAACTGGACGAAAATGAGAGCGGATTTTACACCCCATTCTGGCCCCACATTATAGAGAGCAGCCTCAATGAGAAGGGCGAGGTGGTCTACAGCCCGGAAGAGGTGAAGAAGGGGCAGGTGTTTAATCTCGAGAGCGAGATATCCAGTGCCGCCAACACGGATGTCGGCAGACTGAAAGCCATCCTGCTGGTGAGGGGTGATCACTCTGCCAACTGCAGCGAGATGGAGAATGCGGAGGAATACAATCAGAAAATCGCGCCCTCGATCTGTATGAACATTCAGGCGGAGTTCGACAAGCTGATCAGCAATATCGCCATTGAAGTCAACAAGATCTTAAAGGAGGCCGGCTACACGGATGGCAGCGTTGATCCGGACACCATGACGCCGGACGAATACGCGGAGGTGGACGACGCTCTCTTTGTCCGGATCAGCGATGTGGAAGGCTGGCACGTGGGGAACATCCGGGTCAACGAGAAATTTTTGCAGCAGCCGGCTCTGCTCAACTTTGTGACGGAGACGGGGGAGGCGGATTATGTGACTACCGGGAAACTGAAGGACGCTTTCTCCAAACAGGATTACACGTTGAATCCCAACACGGAAAAACGTTCCAGCTTTTCGGAGTACTACAATGATCTCGTGTACCAGGTGGCTAACACCGGAAACGTAAATAAGCTGCTCTATGAATATCAGCTCGACACCCAGGAAGAGGCAAATTTTGCGAGAGAACAGGTACTCGGCGTCTCCACGGATGAAGAACTGCAGTTTATGATCAAATTCCAGAACGCCTACAATGTGGCGAGCAGATACATCACGACGCTGAACAGCATGCTGGAGAATATGCTCAACCAGTTCGGCGCATAAAATCAGAGGAGAGAAAAATGGCTTCTACATTTTTTGGACTTAACATAGCGGGCTCGGGACTTCGGGCGGCGAACGCGGCGCTCAATACGGCGGCAAACAACATATCCAACAAAGATACGGAAGGCTACAGCAGACAGAGGGTCGTGCAGCAGGCGGCGGATCCGCTCCGCGCTTTCGCGACGTACGGCTGCTCGGGAGCCGGCGTGCAGACGCTGGCGATCGAGAGGATCCGGGATGAATTTTACGACACCAAATACCGCGAGAACGAGACCAGTTACGGGGACTATACGACGAAGAACTATTACATGCAGATGGTTCAGAACTATTTTAAGGATGACGGCAAGACCGGTTTTAAATCGGTATTTGACAATATGAAAGTGCTCGGCATAGAGGAAGTTTTGAAAAATGCGGGCAGCGCCACCGCGAAGAAGGACTTTGTGGGGACAGCGGAAAAGCTGGTGGAGTACTTTAACACGGCCTCCAAAAATCTGGAGAGACTGCAGAAGGACATCAACGATGAAGTCAAGGTGAGAGTGGAACAGATCAACTCGATCAGCAAGGAGATTCAGACGTTGAATAAGCAGATCAACGTGGTGGAGCTCGCCGGCAGCAAGGCGAATGAGCTTCGCGACAAGAGGGATGTGCTTGTGGATCAGCTCTCTCAGATCGTGGATGTGGAGGTGACGGAGAGCCCTATCTACGACAGCAACGACCCCGACAGGGAGACCGGGGCCACCCGCTATATGGTGCGGATCGCCGGCGGGCAGATGCTGGTGGACAACAACATGAGATTTGAGTTGGAGTGCAGGGCGAGGGTGGCGAACGACAAGGTCAACCAGAGCGATATCGTAGGGTTGTACGATATTTACTGGGTGGGCGGCGACATGTTCAACAGCACGAACTCCCAGATGGGAGGAGCGCTGTCGGCTCTTCTGAAACTCAGGGACGGAAACAACGGAGAAAACTTCCGCGGGACAGTAGTCGGAAACGCGCAGGATAAGCTGGACGCGAACGGAAATGTCGTGATAGGCAAGGACGGGCGCCCTGTTCAGACTGTCACAGTCAGCGTGAGTGCGGAACATCTGACCGATTTAAATAAATGTACGTTGGCGGAGGCTGGCACGGTCAATATCGGGAATACGCTCTATAAATACGACGGCTGGACCTTTACGAGAGATAAGGACGGAAACTGCAGTTATACCTTGACGCTGGCAGAAGGGGAGCATATTGACATCAACATCAACGAAAAGAATGCGTCCACCGGAAGCAGCATCGATTACCAGGGGATTCCCTACTATCAGGAGCAGATGAATGAATGGCTCAGGCTTTTCTCCCGGTCGGTGAACGATATTTTGAAATCCGGTTATACGGATGACGGAAAACCGGGATGTCTGATGTTTACCTCCGATTACCCGGACAGTACGGAGGGGAAATTTGATCACACGGATGCGGCAGGCGGGAACAGCGTAGATCTGTTCTCGGGAGATTACAAGGCGGGGCAGTCTTACACGATATCCTGCCAGGACGATACCTACTTCCGGATGACGGCGGCAAACTTTACGATACTGGATGCCATGAAGGCAAATCCGGAACTGCTGGGCGTCAAGAAAGATCCGGAGTCGGACGGGGAATCCCAGTACGACAATATGAAAGAGGTTTTGGACACTCTGTCGGACTCTTCGAAGCTGAGCTTCAGAGGGGCTGACGCGGGAGAATTCCTGACCTGTGTGCTGGGGGATATCACGCTGGCGGCGGGCAGTGCGGAGACTTTTGAAGAAAATTATCTGGTGCTCAGGAAATCGCTGGAAAATCAGAGACTTTCCATCTCCGGTGTGGACGAGGACGAGGAGGCGCTGAGCGTGGTGCACCTGCAGGACAGCTATACGCTGGCATGTAAACTGATATCCACCTTTTCGGAGGTTTATGACAGACTGATCCTGGAGACCGGGGTGTAAAGGAAACTTACATTTTATAGGAGAACAGAATGAGAATCACAAATAAGATCATGCAGAATAATTCACTTTCCAATATCAACCTGGCGAAGGTGGCGGAGGACTATCGAAGCAGCCAGGTTACTTCCGGAAAGAAGATCGTAAGGCCTTCCGACGATCCGATCGTGGCGATCAGGGCGCTCAGGCTCCGCAGCAGCGTAGTGGAGATCACGCAGTATTACTCCCGCAACGCAAAGGATGCCGACGCGTGGCTGAAGACGACGGAGGACGCCATGCAGCAGGTGACGGAAGTCATCACGGATATGATCAAGCAGTACGACAAGGGCGCCAATGAATATCTGACCAGTCAGAACAGAGATATTATCTTAGAGCAGCTCAAGGCTCTGCAGAAGGAAGTGTATGCCACCGGGGACGCGGATTATGCGGGGCGTTATGTCTTTACCGGCTATCGCACGGAGAGTTCCCTGATGTTTGGGGAGAATACGAAGAAGCCCTATCAGATCACAGAGCAGTTCACGGCGGATGATCTGAAGACGAACACGTTTGTGGATACCAGTTTTCAGGATGCGGGCGGAAACTGGCAGGATCTCACCAATCTGCGGGAGGGAACCCAGGGCGACTATGTGGATGTGAAGGAACAGCTTATCGACAAGGCGGAGTACCACCGCATCAGGCTGTCCTATAAAGGGTGTGAGGAGAATGTGATACCTGCCCTGGAATACCTCGACAAGAACGGGCAGACGGTAAAAATTGACGCAAACGGGAAAACGGTGGATGGAATACCCGTCCCGGGCGGCGCCGGTATTACGACGGCGAAATCCACGGATGTTCCAAGCCCTTATACGATGATCGGGCAGACCGGCCATGAAAATGATGTGATCTATCTCGCTGACACCGGTGAACTGCTTCTGGGCGAGGATATCTATAAAGAGCTTTCCGGTCTGGTGGATGATCCTCTTACCAGCAATGTAAATGAGGGAGAGTTCAGAGTGACTTACCAGAAATCGGAGTTCAAGGACGGGGATCTGAGGCCGGAGCACTATTTTTACTGTGTGACAGCAGGAAAAGACGGGACTCTGGATTCGACGCCCGCCGCTCCGGATACAGCGAATGACCTTGTATATAACCCCAGTTATCTGGAGCACGGCAGTGACCGTCAGGTGATCGAGTATGACGTGGGATTCAACCAGCGCCTGCAGGTCAACACCATAGCGGAGGAGTGTTTCAATCCGTCCGTCAACAGGGAAGTGGACGATATGATACAGGCTCTGGAGAAGATGAAGAAGGTGGAGGATGTGGTGACCACACTGAAAGGTCTTCTGGAGAAAGAGACGGATCCTGCCAAGCAGAAAGAACTCAACGATCAGCTGGACGCGGCGAACAAGGCGCTCACCTACGAGAGACAGGTGGTGCAGGCGAAGTTTAAGGGCGGAATTACCGTGATGCAGGGCTTTCTGGATGAGGTGAGCGTGGCGGTGACGAGCTGCGGCGCAAGGAGCAGCAGGCTGGAACTGGTGAGCAGCAGGCTCTGTTCCACGAAGGCTACTTTCGACACGCTGAAGTCCGAGAACGAGGACGTGGATCTCTCGGAGGCGGTAGTACAGCTGACCAGCGCGGAGATGACTTACGAGGCGGCGCTGAAAGCAACCGGTAAGATCATGCAGGTAAATTTGATGGATTTTATTTAAAAAATATAGTGTGATGTATATTGCGGATGGAAGAGGAGAAGGGTATGGTAATAACGACCAGAGTGTTTGGAGAAATTGAGATCGATGATACCAAGATCATAACGTTTGGCAGCGGTATCATAGGCTTCCCGGACTTGAAAAAGTTTACACTGCTCTACGACGCGGAAAAGGCGGGGGGCATCAAATGGCTGCAGTCTTTGGATGAGCCTGCTTTCGCGATGCCGGTGATGGATCCGCTCTATGTGAAGGAGAGCTACAACCCGGTGGTGGAGGATGAATTGTTAAAGCCGCTCGGGAAACTGGACCCGGAGGAGATACTGGTACTCGTGACGGTGACCGTGCCGAAAGATTTGAAGCAGATGAGCGTGAATCTGCAGGCGCCGATCATTCTGAATGCGGAGAACAAGACGGGCTGCCAGATCATTATAGACAGCGAGGCCGGAGAATTTCCGGTGAAATTCATGATCTATGATATTTTGCAGAAAAAGAAAGAAAGGGCGGGTGAATAAGATGCTGGCATTATCCAGAAAGAAAAATGAAGCCCTTGTCATCAACAACGATATTGAGATCACGATCCTTGACATCAGGGGCGATCAGGTGAAGATCGGCATTTCGGCACCGAAGGAAGTGCCCATCTACAGAAAGGAAGTATACCTTCAGATTCAGGAGGCGAACAAGGAAGCGATGAACGCGGCGGAGAACCTAGAAGCACTGGGCAATCTGTTCTGAAAACCGGATAAAAGCTGCTTTTATAAAAAAGCGGCTTTTTTTGATAACATTTGTGGAAATTTTTGTGGGCAGGACTAAAGATTTTCGACATTTATCCGATATACAGAATAAGAAGTCTAAAAAAATGTCTCACACGGAGGTGATCAAAGTGGCAATAGAACCATTAGGAAGTATTATGACAATGCAGGCGCAACCCCTGCAGCAGAATGCAACACAGAGAACGGAGCCGGTTAGCACGGAGGCGAACCCTGCCGAGACTCAAGTAAACAACATTGATCCTACCACGATGTCCGTAGCGGCAGCTACGGAAGCGTCCGAGAACAATGCCGAAAATACCGGCGGTGGTCAGAAGGAAGACGGCAACTACAGTTACGCCGAAAATGCGAAACAGCATAATGAGAAAATCAAGAAGGCGGTGGAGCAGCTTAACAAGAACCTGAGCCATTCTTCTGCCATATTCGGCATTCATGAAAAGACCAACAGACTGACGATCAAGATCGTTGACAAGGATACGAAGGAAGTGATCAAAGAAGTTCCTCCGGAAAAGACACTCGATATGATTGCCAAGGTATGGGAGATCGCCGGTATTCTTATCGATGAGAGAGGCTGAAAAACGAAGTTTTTGAAAAACAGGAGGCAGGATAGAGTATGACAATTCGAATTACCGGAATGAATTCCGGTCTGGATACGGAATCCATTATCACGGAGCTGGCCAGCGCCCGTTCCATGAAAGTGGACAAAATAAAAAAGGACCAGACGAAACTGAGCTGGAAGATAGATGCGTGGAAAGAACTGAACTCCAAGATATATTCTTTCTACACGGATGTGCTGAGCGATCTGCGTTTTGATTCCGCTTACACAAAGAAGATAACGAAGGTTTCCAACCCGGATGCGGTCAGCGTTGTCACGGGCGGCAACGCGGTGAACGGAACGCAGTCCCTGAAGGTGAACAAGATTGCGACGACGGCGTACCTGACAGGCGGAAAACTGACGTCAAAGAACGGAAATAATAAGGTAACGGGTGATACACAGTTATCCGATATCGGGATAGAGAAGGAAACGAAATTTGAGCTGGAGATCGGCGGAAAGAAGCAGGAGATCAGCATCAACGGCAATGAGACCGTGGCGGATCTGACTGAAAAATTTAGCGAAGCCGGACTGAATGCCAAATTTGACGAAGCTACCGGGCGCTTTTTTATCAGCGCAAAGGAGAGCGGGGCGGATGCGCATTTTGATATCCGCGCTGTGAGTGGGGATGCGGATTCCGCAGCGGCACTGAAGAATCTCGGGCTGGATTATTCGTCCTATTATAACAGCGACGGTTACTCCAAGGGCACGGATGGCGCGACCATGATCCAGGGCGTGGATTCTGAGATCGAGCTGAACGGCGCCGTGTTTACCTCTTCCACCAATACCTTTGAAATCAATGGTCTCACGATAACGGCGCTGAAGGAGACGGAGGGCGAGACAATCACCCTGACGACCCAGCAGGACACCGATGGTATCTATGATACCATCAAAGGCTTCATCAAAAAATATAATGAGCTGATCAACGAGATGGATAAGCTCTACAATGCGGAGAGCGCTTCCAAGTATGAGCCGCTGACCAGCGAGGAGAAAGACGCTCTGTCCGACACGGAAGTGGAGGAGTGGGAGAAGAAGATCAAGGATGCGCTGCTTCGGCGTGATTCCACCCTGTCCGGCGTGGCGAACGCGATGAAAGAAGCGATGATGACGACCCATCTGCCGGGCGTCGAGGGAATAAACGAAGGGAAAGATATCTATCTTTCTTACTTCGGTATCGAGACGTTGGGTTACTTCAAGGCGAAGGACAATGAGAAGAACGCCTATCATATCAACGGCGACCCGGACGACTCGACTGTAAAAAATAATGAGGAAAAACTGAAGAAAGCTATTGCAAACAATCCGGATACCGTGGTAGAATTCTTTAAGCAGCTCAGCACAAATCTGTACAATGCGCTGGATGAGAAGATGGGCCGTACGGATTACAGCAGCTCCTTTACCGTGTACAACGATAAGCTGATGAACAGCGAGCTGGAAAAATACGAGAGTAAGATCAAGACGGAGCAGGATAAGCTGAACGATTACATCGACAGATGGTATCAGAAATTCTCCCAGATGGAAGTAGCGTTATCCAAGCTGAATTCCAAGGAGAGTTCCATTTCGAGCCTGTTCGGTTGATGGTAAAAAGTGGAGGAAGATGAATTGAGATCTATGAATCAGTACGCGCAGTACAATAACAGTAAGGTCTTAACGGCTTCACCGGCTGAGCTGACACTGATGCTTTATGACGGGGCGATCAAATTTACCAATATTGCCATCATGGCGATAGAGAAAAAAGATGTCGAAAAAGCCCACAATAATATCGTCAAAGTAGAAAAGATCATCAATGAGTTTCGCGCAACGCTGGATTCCAAGTACGAGGTGTCCAAGGACTTTGACAGAGTGTATGTCTATATGCTGCAGAGGCTGCTGGAGGGAAATATAAAGAAAGATCCGGAGATTCTCGAAGAAGTGAATACGCATCTCAGAAGCATGCGGGATACCTGGAAACAGGTAATGGAAGCAAACAAAACAAAAAAACAGTGATATAAATTCCGGATAAAATGGTCATGCGAAAGTCATGACCATTTTCCGTATTTTTATCGACGGTAGGGTATTATGGCGGAAAGGAACAGAGCGGATGGACACATATCTGGATATGCTGCAGGACAGTTTAAAAAAGAAACTGGAAATATTGAACAGGATCATGGATCATCAGAAAAAGGAGGCCGACATGCTGAGGGAAGAGAGCATGGATATGGAGGCCTTTGATAAGAGTATCAATGAGAAGGTGGAACTCGCGGAGAGTATTGATTCCCTGGACGACGGTTTTGAGCAGGTCTACGACAGGGTTCGGGAGGAGATGATCCGCCATAAAGATAATTATGCGGGCTATATCAGGAAGATGCAGGATATGATTGCGGAGATCAGCGAAAAGAATGTGTTGATCCAGGCGGAGGAAAACCGCATCAAACTGGAAGTAAACAACTATGCGAGGAGGGAGAGTGCCGCATTGCGGCAAAGACGCGACAACGGAAAGGCGGCTCGCAGCTACTACAATAATATGAAAAAACTGAACTACGTGGATTCACAGTTTATGGACAAGAAAAAATGAGAGGCTTATCAGCCTCTCTTCCACAGTTTTAATGTTTTCAGAATCTTCTTTTGTTCGTCGGGTTCATAGCTCTGGAAAACGCGAAGCAGCTCCGTGTTCATCGCTTTGCTTGTCTCCTGAGGGGTGCGGTCCGTGAAACCCGGTTCAAGAATCTCGTCGATAGTTACGTTGCAGAGTTTAGAATAATAGAGAAGAACCCGAAGATTCAGTTTCGCACGATTGTTTTCCAGATTGCTGACAAAAGCAACGGTACAATCCAGATCCTCTGCCACCATTTCCTGCGTATAGCCCTGCTCTACGCGAAGCTGTTTCATTTTTAAGCCTACCTTTGCAAAGTCCAGTTCACTCATAACCAAAACTCCTTCTATTTTTTAGTTAAGTTTATTTTATTATATTTTGGAGAAACAGGCAAGACATAACTTGTGAATATTTATTATAAAATATTTTGGAGAGGAATAGAGATATGCACTATGATTATCTGATCGTGGGGGCAGGGCTGTTCGGAAGCGTATTTGCCCATGAGATGAAAAAAAGGGGCAGAAGCTGTTATATCATCGATAAGCGGGACCATATTGGGGGAAATATCTATACGCGGGAACAGCTCGGTATTTCAGTACACTGCTACGGGGCGCATATTTTTCACACCTCCGACAGAGAGATCTGGGAGTATGCAGGGCAGTTTGCCGAGTTTAATCACTATGTCAATTCTCCGGTGGCGGTCTACAGAGACGAGCTCTACAATCTGCCGTTCAATATGAACACTTTCAGCAGACTGTGGAATATCAGGACGCCGGCGCAGGCGAAGGCAAAGATAGCACAGCAGGTGTCCGCGTATGCAGGCAGAGAACCGAGGAATCTGGAGGAGCAGGCGCTGGCTCTGGCAGGCAGGGATATATATGAGAAACTGGTGAAAGGATACACGGAAAAACAGTGGGGAAGGGACTGCAGAGAACTGCCCGCGTTTCTGATCAAAAGACTGCCGTTTCGCTTTACCTATGACAACAATTATTTTGACGATCCTTATCAGGGGATCCCGATCGGAGGATACACACAAATGGTGGAAAAACTGCTGGATGGGATCCCGCGGCAGACGGGGATATCCTGGGAGGAGTTTCAGATGAAAAACCGGGATGTCACTTACGACAAACTGCTCTATACGGGGATGATAGACGAATATTTTGGATATGAGCTTGGAACATTGGAATATCGCTCCCTGCGTTTCGAGACGAAAGAGATGCCGGAGGAGGAAAACTATCAGGGCAATGCGGTGGTGAACTATACGGAGAGAGAAGTTCCCTACACACGCATTATTGAGCACAAGCATTTTGAATTCGGGAGACAACCCGGCACGGTGATCACGAAAGAGTATCCCGCAGAGTGGGAAAAGGGGGAAGAGCCATATTATCCGGTGAACGATGAGAAAAACAACCGTCTCTACGAAGCGTATCGGGAACTGGCAAAAAGGGAGAGGAATGTGCTTTTTGGAGGAAGGCTTGGACAGTACCGCTATTATGATATGGATAAGACGATAGCGGAGGCGCTGAAGATGGCGGATTTGGAAGAAAAAAGAACGTTGCAAGCATAGCCGACAGCGTTCTCAGCAGTAGTAGTTAAAAAGCATCCCTGTATAGTTGCTGGAAAGATAGGGCGCCGCGAAATTGTGTCCCGGATTTTTGTAGGCGACAACAGTCTTATCCACATACCGCATGGGATTTAAGGATATCTGGCTGGTCTTGCGGAAAATCTGCTGGGTAAAATTTTTTATCACCTGAAATTTATCGTCCGCGTTGCTGGAATGAATGGCACTGGAGAGTTCTTCCCTGTTTACGTTGATGCTGCCGTCATCCTGCACATTCAGTCCGATGTCCAACAGGCTGTCCTTGTAGAGGGAGGCGATTCCCGCCATTTCCCCCTTTAACTTGCCAGAACTGCTCTGCAACGATTTAAAGTTGTCTACAGCACCCAGAAAGCTATTGTAACTTCCGGCCAGCAGCGCTACATTATCAGCGAGCGCCTCATAGTCCGATTTTAATCCGATTTCCACCATGCTGTTTTCCTCTGCGCTGACACCGTGGAGCCGGATCTCGTAAATCTTATCCAGAGTAAAGGTGTTGGAATAGGATTCTCTCGGGGCTCCGTTCAGAGTAAACCTGGCGTTGGAGGCTTCGCGGGAAACATAGTCCAGACCCAGATAATCAACCATGCCGGAAGTTTTGCTGGTATTGTCATCGGAGACGGAAAAAAGGCTGGCTTTATCCGGTTTCAACCCGGTGGCCTCCGACTCGATCCGGAGGGAGGAGGTGGAGTCTTCCCCGTCTATAACTTCCGCTTTCAGACCGATACCGGAGTTGTTGATCAGCCGTCCGAGGCGGTTCAGAATATTGCGGTTGGTCTCACCGCTTCGGATGGTAAACTGGAACTCATAGTTCATGTCGTTTATGTTGATATCGAAAGAGTACGAGTCAGGCGGCAGGGCGGCAGGGGAATCGTTTTTCAGGAAATTTCCGAGATTCACCTGGGTGGCTGCCAGGGACTGCACTTCCATATGGAGAGTCTTTACGTCGGCAAGGGCGGTGGGATCGCCGATGAATTTGGCAGTGGCCAGATCTTCATTGCTTGAATAGGCCACCTTGCGCTCCAGCAGATCCCGACTGTCGAGATTTCCGCCCAGAGAAGCGAGCTCCATGTGCAGTCCGCGGGCATTTTCTTTGAGCTGTATCGCGAACTGGGCGGATGTCCGCCTGTTGGCAAGCATATACAGAGGGGATTCTTTGTTGAGTTTTATAATGGAATTATAAATGCTGCGAAGCTCACTGCGTTTATGGGCATCATATTTGCCGGCGTTTTTAGGAACGCAGGCAGACAGGTAGTAATTATAGACATTATTTTGGACAGCATTATACGCCATAAGTCCCCCTCCTTTCTTCCTTGAAATGGGCATAAAAATCCGTTTAAACTTATAAATATGATAGCACTTTTTAGGGTGTCTTACAAGGTTCTTTGCCCAATTTTACAGGATTTTTTCGGGATTTTTGGAAAAAGGATTGACGTATGGAATTTCTTATGTTATATTGACAAGACGAGATGAGATTTAGGTCTTTTTTTTATGCTCGAAATGACGCTTGGAGGTGGAAAAATGCGTACAAGAATAACACTGGCATGTACAGAATGTAAAAGACGTAACTACAATACAACAAAAGATAAGAAAACCCATCCGGACAGAATGGAAATAAAAAAGTATTGTAGATTCTGCAAGAAACATACGTTGCACAAAGAAACAAAGTAGTAAAGGAGTAAAAAATGGGAGATTCCTCAAAGAAAGGAAACAAAACTGGATTCTTTGACGGTGTAAAAGTTGAATTCAAAAAGGTTTCATGGCCCGATAAGACATCTATCATCAGGCAGACAGTTGCCGTTGTTGCCATTTCTCTTGTGCTGGGGGTCATTATTACCATATTAGATTTTATTGTACAGTATGGTGTTAGTTTCCTGACGATGTAACACAAAAATCAAGAAAAATTTGTGCGCGGATGGCAGCAGGAGTGGAGAGTATATGGCAGAGGCAAACTGGTATGTAGTGCATACTTATTCAGGATATGAGAATAAAGTAAAAGCCAATATTGAGAAAACCATTGAGAACAGAAATCTCCAGGAAGAAATTCTGGAAGTGCGCGTGCCGATGCAGGACGTGATGGAGATGAAAAACGGCGTCCGCAAGACGGTACAGAAAAAGATGTTTCCGGGATATGTTCTGATCAATATGGTGATGAATGATGATACATGGTATGTCGTTCGTAATACGAGAGGCGTTACCGGCTTTGTGGGTCCGGGGAGTAAACCCGTGCCGCTGACGGAAGCGGAGATGAAGCCGCTCGGTATTAAGGTGGATAACATTACGATCGACTTTAACGAGGGCGATACGATCGTCGTTGTGGCGGGTGCATGGAAGAATACGGTCGGCGTTGTCCAGAGGATCGATTTCGGCAAACAGGCTGTGACGATCAACGTGGACATGTTCGGCAGAGATACACCTGTGGAAATCAGCTTTGCAGAAGTTCGGAAGTTTAATTAGGACCGCGGAAAAACTCCGCGAAACAAGTTTGGTTGGGACAGTGGGAGTCATAAAACGACGCTGACCACAATTTATTATAGGAGGTGCCATTATGGCAAAAAAAGTAGTAGGATATATTAAATTGCAAATCCCTGCTGGTAAAGCTACACCAGCACCGCCGGTTGGTCCCGCACTGGGACAGCACGGCGTCAACATCGTTGAATTCACAAAACAGTTCAACGCGAGAACAGCGGATAAAGGTGATCTGATCATCCCCGTTGTGATTACCGTTTATGCAGACAGAACATTCAGTTTCATTACGAAGACCCCGCCTGCCGCAGTATTGCTGAAGAAGGCGTGCAATATCAAGTCCGGTTCCGCAGTACCGAACAAGACAAAAGTTGCAACGATTTCCAAAGCGAAAGTGCAGGAAATTGCAGAGATGAAAATGCCTGATCTGAACGCGGCGAGCCTGGAAGCGGCTATGAGCATGATCGCCGGTACAGCCAGAAGCATGGGCATCACAGTAGAAGATTAATGGAGGAACGACAATGAAACATGGTAAGAAATATATAGAAGCAGCAAAGCTTATTGATCGTGCCGTTCAATACGAACCGACTGATGCGGTGGCTCTGGTAAAGAAGGCGGCAACGGCAAAATTTGATGAAACCGTAGAAGTGCATATCAGAACGGGATGTGACGGACGTCACGCAGAACAGCAGGTTCGAGGCGCGGTAGTACTGCCCAACGGAACCGGTAAGACTGTGAGAGTTCTCGTATTTGCAAAGGGCGATAAAGTGGCGGAAGCGGAAGCGGCAGGCGCCGATTATGTGGGCGGCGATGAGCTGATTCCGAAGATCCAGAATGACGGCTGGCTGGATTTCGATGTTGTGGTGGCAACTCCCGATATGATGGGTGTTGTTGGTCGTCTCGGTAAGGTGCTCGGTCCCAAAGGCCTCATGCCTAACCCGAAGGCGGGAACCGTGACAATGGATGTGGCGAAGGCTATCAAGGATATCAAGGCAGGTAAGATCGAATACAGACTGGACAAAGCAAACATTATCCACTGCCCTGTAGGCAAGATTTCCTTCTCTGATCAGCAGCTCGTGGAAAACTTTGACGCACTGATGGGAGCGATTCTGAAAGCGAGACCCAGCGCATTGAAAGGCCAGTATATCAGAAGCGTGACACTGGCTTCCACGATGGGACCCGGCGTGAAGGTTTCTACAGCGAAATTAGCATAAGAAAGAGGAAGGGCGCGGCATAAGCTGCGCTCTTTTGATATGTGCAGTATTTTGAGGGGCGTTTTGTATGGGCAAAAAGAAAGATGTGAGAAAAAAGAAGAAGAGAAAGAGCATGTGGAAAGCATTCCTTGTCGCATTTATAGTCACGTTGGCGGCAGGAGGCGGAGCCCTGGCGTTTATTTTGTGGCTGGGGACGGAGGATGACGTGCCGCAGAAGGAGCAGACGCTTCAGGAGATCGTGAAAGTCGAAAAAGAGGATATTCCGGCGGAGTCCCTTGAAAAGAAAGCGGAGAAGACAAAGCAGGAGACGGCAAAGAAGCCCGCTGAGTCGGAGGAGACAGACGACGGTTTTGACGATAGCGGCTGCCTGCGGAACGAAAACGGCAGGATACTTGAGAAAAAGCAGGAGACGGCGGGGGATGAGGCGACATTGCTCTTTGCGGGTGATATTCTGTTCGACGACGGCTATGCGGTGATGGGCGCCATGCGGCAGAGGGGCGGCATCAGGGCCTGTTTCTCGGAGGAGACACTGCAGGAGATGGAGAATGCCGATATCTTCATGCTGAACAATGAGTTTACCTACACGAACAGAGGGGAACCGACGCCGGAGAAACAGTTTACGTTCCGGGCAAAGCCGGAGAATGCGATGCTGCTCCGGGAACTCGGTGTGGATATCGTTTCCCTGGCCAACAATCACGCGTACGACTACGGAGAGATTTCGCTGCTGGATTCCCTGGATACACTGGAGGAGATCGATATGCCCTATGTGGGAGCAGGACGGAACCTGACGGAGGCCTCCGAAAACGTGTATTTCCATGTGGGAAACCAGAAGATCGCTTTCATCTCCGCGACCCAGATCGAGAGGCTGACGCCGCCTGATACAAAAGGAGCGACGGAGAGCGCGCCGGGCGTGTTCCGCTGTCTGACAGAGAAGGAGATCTTCACGAAAATAGCCGAGGCGGAACAAAACAGTGATTTCGTGATCGTCTATATTCACTGGGGAACGGAAAAGACGGATGAGCTGGACTGGGTGCAGCCGGGTATGGCGAAAGAACTGGCACAGGCGGGCGCGGACCTGATCATCGGTGATCATCCACACGTTCTGCAGGAGATTGCGAATGTGGAAGGCGTCCCCACTATTTATTCCGTGGGAAACTACTGGTTCAACTCCAGCACGCTGAATACCTGCCTTGTCAAGGTGAAAGTGAAGGATGGTCAGATGCAGAGTTTTCAGTTTATCCCGGCTCTGCAGTCGAACTGTTATACGCAGATTCTCTCCGGTGCGGAGAAGAACGCGGTTCTTGATTACATGAGGGGGATATCCACTACTGTGACGATCGATGCGGAGGGGTATGTGACGTTTTGAAAAAACAACTAAAATGAAACATAATATTTTGTAAAAATATACAAAAAGTAAAAGAGATAGAAAAAGAGTTGACAAAAATGTGGTTTGATGTTATAATTTCTAAAAAGAGGGGGCGTACCCGCAAATAAAAATGAACAATATAGTGACAATTAATGATGTTGCCGAGGCGGCTGGCGTAGGAAAGGGAACAGTTGACAGAGTATTACATAATCGTGGGCGTGTTTCGGAAGAGACCAGGAAGAGAGTTTTAAAATGTATTGAAGAACTGGGGTATAGACCGAATACGGCGGCACGTATGCTGGCAAAGCGTCGCATTTATAAGATCGCTGTCATCTATCACAATAAAGAGATAGAATTTTGGCGTCAGGTGGAAGAAGGGGTCATTGAAGCCGCAGAGGAGTATAAGCAGATGGGCGTTGTAGTCGATCAGTTTATTCTGCCGCAGATCGATATAGAAGGTCAGCTTGCGTTGATCGATCAGGTGATTGACCAGAAATATGACGGATTGGCGATTGTGCCGTATTGTTCCCCTAAAATTTTTGAGGCATTGAGCAGAGCGGCGGCCCAGAAAATACAGGTGATCACTTTTAATAATGACGAGGAGTGTGAAAGAGCCTGCTATGTAGGGCAGGATCTGTTGCAGAGCGGTAGGACAGCCGGAAAACTGATGGGAATGATTGCGGAACCAGGCAGCAGGTATGCAGTTTTTCTGCCGATTGTCGAAGGGATGAGCGCTCTGTACAACAGATATACAGGATTCAGGGAAGTGCTGGATGTCAATAGAAAGGACATGGAGTTGATAGGGGTTTTCAGCTGTGAGCAGGAAGGCGAACAGGCATATGAGAAAGCAAAATCCCTGATTCGGCGGGAGAAGGTAGATGCAATCTATGCGTCGAACGGCATTGTGGCAAATGTGGCTCAGGCAGTGGAAGACTTGGGGTATTCCGGGAAGATAAAGCTGGTGGGACACGATCTGACGGATTTTGTTGTAAAATACATAAAGAGTGGTACGATAAATATCTCTATTGGTCAGGAAGCGAAAAAGCAGGGCTATATTGCAGTTGAGAAACTGTGCAGAAGGCTTTTGATGGATGAAGAGATCACAGAAGATGTTTATACGAAAATTGTGGTTACTGTAAAAGAAAATTTGGCGTATGTATGACGCTAAATTTTATCCCTTTTGCGGGAACGCCCCCGCATTTGCTTTTCAATTATGGAAGTAATTAAATTAACATACAAAACAATGAAGGAGGTTTCAAAATGAAAAAGAAGTTATGGGCGGTATTATTAACCGGTGCAATGGCGGCAGCTGCACTCGCTGGCTGCGGTTCCGCATCCGAACCTGCTCCGGCGGAAACAACCGAGACACCGGCAGCGGAAGTTGAAGAGGAGACAGCGGCCGAAGAGGGAGAAGCGGCTGAGGCTTCAAACGGAGGATATGATTTTGTTTTTGTGTGCCCGATCGTAGGCATGGAATACTGGAATCTTTGTTCTGACGGAATTGAGAAAGCGGATGAAGAATTGGGAACGCATACTCAGATCATAGGTCCGACAGACTCATCCACTTTCACAACGGAGATCGCCAATTATATGGAATCCGCTATCGCGACACAGCCGGATGCCATTATGGCATATTCAGGGCTGGAAGTAATGGCTCCGCTGATCGAAAAGGCAAAAGAGCAGGGGATTCCGTTTATCTCGATCGACAGTGACGCGCCGGATACATCCAGGATCGCTTATATCGGGACAGATCCCTACAATGCCGGATATAAAACCGGTGAAGCAATGGTGGAATTCACGGGCGGAACAGCAAAAGTTGCCATTTTGTGCAGCTCTCTTTCTTCCGAGAAAGAAATGAAAGAGGTAGATGCATTCAAAGATGCGCTGGAAGGGCATGATATTGAGATTCTTACGATGGAAGAGACAGATGCGGATCTTGCAACTGCCGTTGTGAAAATGGAAGCGCTGGTGTCCACATACCCCGAAATGACTGCAGTTCTCGGCACATCTGCATACGATGTACAGGCGGCGGCAAAAATAAAAAAGGAAAGAGGACTGGATGATCTGGTGCTGATCGGTTACGATGATCTGGATGAAACATTAAATTATATCAGAGATGGTATTATCAACGGCGTTGTAGTACAGGATCCTTACAATATGGGCTATCAGGGCGTATACCTTATGAATGAGTATGTGGAGAAGGGAAGCCTGGAGGAGGAAACATATGATACCGGTACGATTCTGGTGACAAAAGAAAACGTTGATAATTACCGCAACTGATCATGGTTGCTGATACAATCTAAGTAGATGAAAGTAAAGGGCTGCATACTCCGGAAAGTTGGTGCAGCCTTTTCTGAAAGGAGCATGAATATGAATGCGATTAAAAAAATGATGAAAGTCAGGGAAATAGGGGTACTTGTTCCGCTCTTGCTGTTATGGCTGATCACCTACTTCATAAATCATGCATTTTTTACCGCGACAAGCATGATCGCATTGTTTCGGTCGATTTCCGTCTCCGCATTGGGTGCGATAGGTGCATCTTTTGTCTTCTGCTGCGGTATGATGGACGTATCGGGCGGTTCCATTTATGGCCTGGCGGGCATGATGACGGCAATTGCGATGAAAGAATGGGGAATGCCGGTGCCGGTGGCGATTCTGGTCGGTCTGTTGGTAGGAATGATTTTTGGAATGATCAACAGTTTGATCATCAATGGGCTGGATATTCCGGCGTTTATTGCGACGCTGGGTTCACAGTATATTGCAAGAGGTATTGTAAATGTAGTGTCGGAAGGGCGGTCCTATACAGGATTTCCCGACAGTTTTAACGGAATCGGCGAAGAGGGGCCTCTGGGGATCCCCTGGAGTATTTATATAAGTCTGATCGTCGCAGTTGTCGCAGCGTGGATGTTGAAATATTCCGTATTCGGCCGCAAGCTGATGGCAGTCGGCGGAAATGCGGAGACAGCCCGCGTTTGCGGAATCAATATCAAAAGGGTCAGGAATATGGCCTTTGTAATCAATGCGATGCTCTGCGCGCTGGCCGGCATTCTGTCTTCGGCGAGACTGCAGACGGCGCAGGCGGCGGCGGGAACAGGCTGGGAGATGACAGTTATTGCGGCGGCGATCATTGGCGGCGTCAGTATGTACGGAGGTTCCGCCACGATCATCGGCGCATTGCTGGGGGTGGGAATCATGGAAACGTTGACAGTATCCATGACGATGATCAAAGTAAATGCTTACTGGCAGAGAGTGGTTATCGGCGTTGTCATTATTTTGGCAGTTGGAATGGATACTTACAAAAGGAAACATCTGTCCGGGGGAAAGTGATATGGATAAAAAGATATTATTGGAAATGAAACATATTACAAAACGCTTCCAGGGAGTTACGGCGCTTGACAAAGTCAGTTTCAATGCTTACGAGGGGGAGATACTTGCATTGTGCGGGGAAAACGGCGCGGGGAAATCTACCTTGATGAAAATTTTGAGCGGTTCGTACCCGGAGACCAGCTATGAGGGCGAGATCTATATCAACGGGGAAAAATGTCATTTTATGGACCCGGCACAATCTGAAAAAATGGGCATCGGCATGATCTATCAGGAGATCAGTATGCACCTGGACATGACTGTGGCGGAAAACCTGTTTATCGGTCGCTGGCCTATGAAGGGCAGACAGGTTGACTGGAAGAAGATGAATGCAAAAGCAAAGGAATATCTGGATCTGGTCGGACTGGATATTGAACCGGATGATATTCTGAGGCGCCTGGGTGCCAGTCAGCAGCAGTTAGTATCCATTGCCAGAGCTCTCAGCAAGGATCTGAAAATTCTGGTGCTGGATGAACCGACATCGCCGTTGACACAGAAGGAATCCAAAATTTTGTTTCAGATCCTTCAGTCTTTGAAAGAGAGAGGCATTGCCTGCATTCTGATTACGCACAAGATGGATGAAGTGTTCCAGAATGCGGACCGAGTGACAGTTCTTCGGGATGGGAAAAGTGTAGCCTCTTATTTGTTGGAGGAAACAGATGAGAAAAGGATCGTCGCGGATATGGTTGGGCGTGAGATCACAAATTTTTATCCGAAAGAAAAGGTCCCGATCAGTGGGCCGATCATGGAAGTAAAAGATTTTTCCGTACCGCATCCGTCCATTCCAGACAGAAAAATTATAGACAATGTATCGTTTACATTGCATAAAGGCGAGATATTGGGCATTGCGGGACTTGTGGGAGCTGGCAGAAGCGAACTGGTAAATGCTATTTTTGGAAAAGAACCCAAGCTGTCCGGGAAAGTCTATATCAACGGGCGTGAAGTACAGATAAAATCACCTTTCGACGCAATGAAACACGGCATGGCGTTATTGACGGAAGAACGAAAAAAGGATGGCATTATCAGCGGCATGTCGATCAGAGAAAATATAACGCTGCCATTGTTAAAAATGGTATCTCAGAGAGGTGTTTTAAATTTCAAAAAAGAAAGAGAGCTTTCCGGAAAGTATTTTGAGAGTCTGAATGTAAAGGCACCCGGTACAGATACGCTTGTTGGACAGCTGTCCGGGGGAAATCAGCAGAAAGTTGTCCTGGGGAAGTGGATCGCGAGAGAACCGCAGATTTTAATATTGGATGAACCGACAAGGGGAATTGATGTGGGCGCAAAATATGAAATCTATAAAATTATAGTGGATCTGGCGCGGCAGGGGAAAGGAGTCATTATGATCTCTTCCGAACTGCCGGAGCTTTTATCCATGGCAGACCGAATCATGGTGATTTCCGATCAAAAGATCAGAGGAACGTTAAGCGCGGAGGAAGCCACACAGCAGAAAGTGATGGAATTGTCGGCGTTATCGGGAAACAATATAGCATAGGCAGTGTCGCAGGCAGTGTCTGTGATATGCAGGAGGTGTAAAAATGAAGCAGACAATCTCGGTGAAAATGGACCATGAGGTTTTGGTTTACATGAATGGGATATCCTATTCTTGTGAACGACATTGGTTTAACCATACAATGCAGGATTTAAAAATGGATATTATCGCGCCCAAAATGCGAGAGGGTCATAAGCTCTGCCCGGCGATCGTATGGATCTGCGGCGGAGCATATCGGACGGTGGATCGTTCCATATGGATGCCGGAGGTAGTTTGTCTGGCTCGAAAGGGATATGTGATAGCGAGTGTGGAATATCGCACAAGCAACGAAGCACAGTTTCCGGGAGCACTGATTGATGTAAAAACAGCAATCCGTTATCTGAAAGCACATGCGGAAACCTTTGCGATTGATCCGGACAGGATCTGTGTGATGGGAGAATCGGCAGGCGGGACACTGGCTTCGCTTGCAGGGGTTACGGCAGGAAAGAAGGAGTTTGAACAGGGGGACAATCTTCATGTGGATAGTTCCGTAAAGGCGGTAGTGGATTTTTATGGTTTGGTGGACTTCTCGATCAATGCATTGAACACGAGTGATGGAATACCGAGTTGGACAATATCGGATTTCCTGGGAGAGAATTACACGGAGGATGCGGCCAGAAAAGCGAGCGCCATTACATATATAGATGAAACGGCCCCGCCGTTTCTGATTTTGCATGGCACAAAAGATCAGGTGGTTCCGATCCGTCAGAGCGAAGTGCTGGAAGAAGCGTTAAAGAAACACAATATTTATCACGAGGTCTATTTGGTGGAAGGCGCTGAACATGGAACAGATGAGTTTTATCAGGAGGAGGTGCTGCAAAAAGTGGCGGCATTTTTGGGTAAGATGATTTAGAGTTCTCTCTTCTGATATGAAGCACACAGGCGGTTTTTGCTAAAAACTGTATATTTTCTCTTGACACTATCCGACGCCTGTGCTATCTTTAAAAAGGTCGCAAGACCATGCCGAAGACAGCAGGTGCCGGAGAACCGGCGTAAGGACAGACGCCTGCCGAGGAAAAGTGATAGTGGATAGAACTTTTGCCTTCCTGTCTTTGGGAAGGCTTTTATTATTTACAGGAGACTTCGGCGTAAAATCTAAAAGGAGGTAGAAAAATGGCAAAGGTAGAACTGAAAAAGCCTATTGTAGATGAGATCTCTGCTGCAATTAAAGATGCGCAGACAGTTGTCCTGGTTGATTATCGCGGTCTTACGGTTGAGCAGGATACCTTACTCAGAAAGCAGCTTCGTGAGGCGGGCGTAGGCTACAAGGTTTACAAGAACACATTCATGAACTTTGCGTTTAAGGGAACGGACTGTGAAGGTCTGACAGATCTGCTGGAAGGCCCCAGCGCTATGGCGACCTGCGATACGGATGCTACGGCGGCAGCGAGAGTTCTGTGCAAATTTGCGAAGACAGCTCCTGCGCTGGAGATCAAAGGCGGCGTGGTGGAAGGCACTGTATATGACGCGAAAGGGATTGAACAGATATCCAACATTCCTTCCAGAGAGGAACTGTTGTCAAGGCTCCTTGGCAGCATGCAGTCGCCTGTCACGAACTTTGCGCGCGTTCTGAAACAGATCGCTGAAAAAGACGGTGAAGCAGCACCTGCAGAAGCGGCGGAAGCACCCGCAGAGGCATAAGGAAAAGAAAAATATAAACAACTACAAATAATAATGGAGGAAAATAATCATGGCAAAATTATCCACACAGGAATTTATTGATGCTATCAAAGAGTTATCCGTAATGGAATTAAATGATCTCGTAAAGGCATGCGAGGAGGAGTTCGGCGTATCCGCAGCAGCGGGCGTTGTCGTTGCGGCAGCAGCAGGCCCTGCTGAGGCGGCAGAGGAGAAGACTGAGTTCGACGTTGAGCTGACAGAGATCGGCGCAGAGAAGATCAAAGTAATCAAAGTTGTGCGTGAGGCTACAGGTCTTGGTCTGAAGGAAGCTAAGGAAGCAGTTGAGTCCGCTCCGAAGGTACTGAAAGAGGCAGTTTCCAAGGAAGAGGCAGAAGAGCTGAAGAAGAAACTGGAAGAAGTAGGAGCAAAGGTTACTCTGAAATAAGTTTTGTAAGATATCCACAAAAGATGACGCCATCCGTTCGATTCAGAACGGATGGCTTTCGCTATTTTATAAAAATTTCTTAAAATTTTTCTTGACGGGCAAAAATGGTTTGTAGTATACTGGATAATGCACTATTGTGGTGAGGTATGCTTTTTCGTGCCCAAAATACCGTAAAATAGGCAATAAAATAGAGAACGGGGTGAATGTTGATGGAAAAAAACAGAATACGTCCTATGGCTTCCGGGAAGCAGATACGTATGAGTTATCAGAGACACAAAGAGGTTCTGGAAATGCCGAACCTGATCGAAGTCCAGAAAGATTCCTACCAGTGGTTTCTGGGGGAAGGGCTTAAAGAAGTCTTTGATGATATTTCTCCGATCACAGATTACAGCGGGCAGCTCAGCCTGGAATTTGTGGACTTTGAATTATGTAAAGACGATGTGAAGTATTCGATCGAGAAATGTAAGGAGAGAGATGCCACCTACGCGGCACCTCTGAAAGTGCGAGTGCGTCTTTATAATAAGGAAAAAGAAGAGATCAGTGAACATGAGATTTTCATGGGAGATCTTCCGCTGATGACGGAGACAGGCACTTTTGTGATCAACGGTGCCGAGCGTGTAATCGTCAGTCAGCTTGTCCGTTCCCCCGGTATTTATTATGATATTACGAAAGCAAAGTTCGGCAAGGAATTATATGCCTGCACGGTGATCCCGAACCGTGGCGCATGGCTGGAATACGAGACAGATGCCAACGATGTGTTTTATGTCCGCGTGGACAGGACGAGGAAGGTGCCCATCACGGCGCTGATCCGTGCGCTTGGCGTGGGCACAAACGAGGAGATCATCGAGCTTTTCGGTGATGAGCCGAAAATCCAGGAGAGTATTAAAAAGGATCCTTCCACAAATTATCAGGAAGGCCTGTTAGAGTTATACAAAAAAATAAGACCCGGCGAGCCGCTCAGCGTGGACAGCGCGGCAAGCCTGATAGGCGGCATGTTCTTTGATTCAAGGCGCTATGACCTGGCAAAAGTGGGCAGATATAAATTTAACAAGAAGCTGATGTTAAAAAACAGGATCCGGGGCCGTGTGCTGGCGGAGGATGCTGTGGATCTGCAGACCGGCGAGATCGTTGCGTCGGCGGGAGATACCGTGACGGCGGAAGTGGCCGACGCGATCCAGAATGCGGCGATTCCGGCTGTCTGGATTGAGACGGCGGAGCGCAATGTCAAAGTACTGTCCAACATGATGGTAGATTTGAAGAATTATGTAAACTGCGAACCGAGAGAACTGGGCATCAGGGAGCTGGTTTATTATCCGGTGCTGGCGCAGATTCTGGAGGAGTACGCGGGGGATGAGGATGCGATCATAGAGGCGATCCGGAAAAATGTGCATGAGCTTGTGCCCAAGCATATCACAAAGGAGGATATTCTGGCATCCATCAATTATAATATCCATCTGGAATACGGCATCGGCAATTCCGACGATATCGACCATCTGGGAAACCGACGCATCAGAGCTGTCGGAGAGCTGCTGCAGAACCAGTACCGCATCGGTCTTTCCAGGCTGGAGAGAGTGGTGAGAGAGAGAATGACGACCCACGACGCGGAGAATTTATCTCCCCAGGGTCTGATCAATATAAAGCCCGTGCAGGCGGCGGTGAAGGAATTCTTTGGTTCCTCCCAGCTGTCACAGTTCATGGACCAGACAAATCCGCTGGGCGAGCTGACCCACAAGAGACGTCTGTCCGCGCTGGGACCGGGCGGACTTTCCAGAGACCGCGCCGGATTCGAGGTGCGTGACGTGCACTATACGCACTATGGGCGTATGTGTCCGATCGAGACGCCGGAGGGTCCTAACATCGGTCTGATCAACTCGCTTGCGTGCTACGCGAGGATCAATGAGTACGGTTTCGTGGAGGCACCGTACCGCAAAATCGACAAGAGCGATCCGGAGAATCCGAGAGTTACGGATGAGATCATATATATGACAGCGGATGAGGAAGACAACTATTATGTTGCCCAGGCGTCTGCCGTATTAGACGACGACGGATATTTTATTGGCAAGAGCGTGTCCGGGCGTTATATGGAGGAGACCAAGGACTATCCGAAGAGACGGATGGATTATATGGATGTGTCCCCGAAAATGGTATTTTCCGTGGCGACTGCTCTGATCCCGTTTTTGCAGAACGATGATGCGCATCGTGCGCTGATGGGTTCCAACATGCAGCGTCAGGCAGTGCCGCTTCTGTTCCCGGAAGCGCCGGCAGTCGGAACAGGTATGGAGCAGAAGGCAGCGGTGGATTCCGGTGTCTGTGTGGTGGCGAGAAAGGACGGCACGATCACCTATGTGTCCTCCCGCATCATCAAGATGACCTGCGATGACGGGGAACCGGATGAGTATCATCTGACAAAGTTTGTGAGAAGCAACCAGTCCAACTGTTATAACCAGAAGCCGATCGTGAAAAAGGGCGATCATGTAAAGGCGGGGGAGGTGATCGCGGACGGTCCCTCCACGGCACAGGGCGAGCTGGCGCTGGGCGAAAACCCGCTGATCGGTTTTATGACCTGGGAAGGCTACAACTACGAGGATGCGGTTTTGATCAGCGAACGGCTGGTGAGAGAGGATGTCTATACATCCATTCATATTGAAGAGTATGAGGCGGAGGCCCGCGATACGAAGCTGGGAGCAGAGTGCATCACAAAGGATGTGCCCGGCGTAGGTGACGATGCGCTGAAAGATCTGGACAGCAACGGGATTATCCGCATCGGCGCGGAGGTGCGCGCCGGTGATATTCTGGTCGGCAAAGTGACGCCGAAGGGTGAGACGGAGCTGACGGCCGAGGAGAGATTGCTGCGCGCGATCTTCGGCGAGAAAGCGAGAGAAGTGAGGGATACGTCCCTGAAGGTGCCCCACGGCGAGTACGGTATTGTCATCGATGCCAAAGTATTTACGAGGGAGAACGGTGATGAGCTCTCTCCGGGTGTCAACATGGCGGTTCGTATCTATATCGCCCAGAAGAGAAAGATATCCGTGGGGGATAAGATGGCGGGACGTCACGGCAACAAGGGCGTTGTCTCCCGTGTACTGCCGGTGGAGGATATGCCTTACCTGCCCAACGGTCGTCCGCTGGACATCGTATTAAATCCGCTGGGCGTTCCTTCCCGTATGAATGTGGGACAGGTACTGGAGATCCATCTGTCGCTGGCGGCGAAGGTGCTTGGCTTTAATGTGGCGACGCCGGTGTTTGACGGAGCGAAGGAAATTGATATAGAAGACACTCTGGAGATGGCTAACGACTATGTCAATACGGAGTGGGAAGAGTTTGAAGCAAAATATAAGGACGTGGTATTGCCGGAAGTGATGCAGTATCTGTATGACCACAGAGATCACCGCGCGGTATGGAAAGGGGTTCCGATCACAAAAGACGGAAAGGTCAGGCTGCGGGACGGCAGAAGCGGAGAATACTTTGATGCGCCTGTCACGATCGGCCATATGCACTACCTGAAACTGCACCATCTGGTAGACGATAAGATCCATGCCCGTTCCACCGGTCCGTACTCCCTTGTGACACAGCAGCCTCTGGGCGGTAAGGCACAGTTCGGCGGCCAGCGTTTCGGTGAGATGGAAGTGTGGGCGCTGGAAGCTTACGGCGCGTCGTACACGCTGCAGGAGATCCTGACCGTAAAATCCGATGATGTGGTGGGACGTGTGAAGACTTACGAGGCGATCATCAAAGGAGAGAATATACCGGAGCCCGGTATTCCGGAATCCTTCAAGGTATTGCTGAAGGAACTGCAGTCGCTGGGACTGGATATCCGTGTACTGCGCGAGGATAATACGGAAGTCGAGGTGATGGAGTCCATCGATTACGGCGATACGGATTACCGTTATGAAATGGGTGACAACAAGAATTACAACAAAGAAGAGGAATCTTTTGACGGGTATCAGAAGCAGGAGTTTTCAGAGGACGGAGAACTGGAATCCGTGGAGGAAGAGGAAGTCGCGGAAGATTACTATGATGGCGAAGAATATGCTGACGAACCGGAGTATGAGGATTCTGCGAATATATAAAGTTGGTCGATAAAAGTATCGTTAAAAAATGGAGGGAATCATGGCAGAAATAAAGAATGAGACTTATCAGCCTATGACATTTGACGCAATCAGAATTGGTCTTGCGTCACCTGAAAAGATCAGGGAATGGTCCCGCGGCGAGGTATTGAAACCGGAGACGATCAACTACAGAACCTTGAAGCCGGAACCTAACGGTCTGTTCTGTGAAAAAATTTTCGGCCCCAGCAAGGACTGGGAGTGCCATTGTGGAAAATATAAAAAGATCAGATATAAGGGTGTAGTCTGCGACAGGTGCGGTGTGGAAGTGACGAAGTCCGCAGTGAGAAGGGAGCGCATGGGTCATATTGAGCTGGCAGCTCCGGTCTCCCATATCTGGTATTTCAAGGGGATCCCCAGCAGAATGGGATTGATCCTTGACCTGTCTCCCAGGGTGCTGGAGAAGGTACTGTACTTTGCGTCCTATATCGTGCTGGACGCCGGGGAGACGGATTTAGAGTATAAACAAATCCTGACGGAAAAAGAGTATCAGGATGCAAGGGAAAAATGGGGAAGCAGATTCCGCGCCGGTATGGGAGCGGAGTCCGTGAAGGAATTGCTGCAGGCGATCGACCTGGATACGGAGGCGGAAGAGTTAAAGGCAGGGCTGAAGGAATCCACAGGACAGAAGCGTGCGAGAATTATCAAGCGCCTGGAAGTGGTGGAGTCCTTTAGAGAGTCCGGGAATATGCCGGAGTGGATGATCATGGATGCCATTCCTGTTATCCCGCCCGATCTGCGCCCTATGGTGCAGTTGGACGGCGGACGTTTCGCGACTTCCGACCTGAATGATCTGTACAGAAGGATCATCAACAGAAACAACAGACTGAAAAGACTTTTGGAACTCGGCGCGCCGGATATCATCGTGCGCAATGAGAAGAGAATGCTGCAGGAGGCGGTGGACGCGCTGATCGACAACGGCAGACGGGGCCGTCCCGTGACCGGACCCGGCAACAGGGCGTTAAAATCTCTCTCCGATATGCTGAAAGGTAAATCCGGACGTTTCCGTCAGAACCTTCTCGGAAAACGTGTGGACTATTCCGGGCGTTCGGTTATCGTGATCGGGCCGGAGCTGAAAATTTATCAGTGCGGTCTGCCGAAGGAGATGGCGATCGAGTTGTTCAAGCCTTTCGTTATGAAGGAGCTGGTATCCAAGCAGATCGCCCAGAATATCAAGAGTGCGAAGAAGATGGTGGAGCGTCTCGACGTGCAGGTGTGGGATGTTCTGGAGGAGGTCATCACGGATCATCCGGTTATGTTGAACCGTGCGCCGACGCTGCACAGACTGGGTATTCAGGCCTTCGAGCCTGTGCTGGTGGAGGGTAAGGCGATCAAGCTGCATCCCCTTGTGTGTACCGCGTTTAACGCTGACTTTGACGGCGACCAGATGGCAGTGCATCTGCCTCTGTCCCAGGAGGCGCAGGCGGAGTGCAGATTCCTTCTGCTCTCGCCCAACAACCTGTTAAAACCTTCTGACGGCGGTCTTGTGGCGGTGCCTTCCCAGGATATGGTGCTCGGTATCTATTATCTGACGCAGGAGCGCCCCGGTTCCGTGGGGGAGGGAAATGCCTACAGGAATGTGAACGAGGCGATACTCGCCTATGAGAACGGCGAATGCACGCTGCACTCCAGAATCAAAGTGCGGGTGACAAAGGAGACCGCGGAGGGCGAAAAGGTTTCCGGTATCGTGGAATCCACGCTGGGACGCTTCCTCTTCAATGAGATCATCCCGCAGGATCTGGGCTTTGTGGACAGAAGCAAGCCGGAGAATCTGTTGAAGCTGGAGGTCGATAAGCTGGTCGGCAAGAAGCAGTTAAAGCCGATCCTTGAGAAAGTTATCAATATCCACGGCGCGTCCAAGACCGCCGAGGTGCTGGACGATGTGAAGAATCTGGGGTATCACTACTCCACAAAGGCGGCCATCACGGTGTCCATCTCCGATATTATTGTGCCGGAGGAAAAACAGCACATGCTGGATAAGGCGCAGGCGAAGGTGGATAACATCGCCATGGAATATGGCCGCGGTAAATATACGGATGAAGAGCGTTACAGAAGGGTCATCGAGACATGGGATGAGACGGATGAGGCATTGAAGGAGATGTCCATGGACAGCATGGACGACTACAACAATATCAAGATGATGGCGGATTCCGGCGCCCGTGGTTCCAAAGAGCAGATCAAACAGCTGGCGGGCATGCGCGGACTGATGGCGGATACCACCAGTAAGACCATCGAACTGCCGGTAAAATCCAACTTCCGTGAGGGTATGGACGTTCTGGAGTACTTTATCTCCGCGCACGGCGGCAGAAAAGGTCTGGCGGATACGGCGCTTCGTACAGCCGATTCCGGTTATCTGACCCGTCGAATGGTGGATGTCTGCCAGGAGCTGATCATCCGTGAAGTGGATTGTTCCGAAGGTGCGGAAGTGCTGCCGGGCATGGTCGTCAGGGCATTCCAGGAGGAGGCCAAGAAGGACGGCGAAAAGAAAGAAGACGTTCTGGAGAGCCTGAGAGAGAGAATTACGGGCCGTGTATCCTGTGAGGAGATCGTTGACAGGGATGGCAATGTCATCGTCAAGAGAAACCATATGATCACGCCCAGCCGTGCGGAAAGAATCATAAGCACCGGTGTGGATAAAGACGGAAAACCTGTTGAGGAAGTGAGGATCCGCACGATCCTGACCTGTAAATCCCATGTGGGTATCTGCGCGAAATGCTACGGCGCCAACATGGCAACCGGCGAGACGGTTCAGGTCGGGGAAGCGGTGGGCATCATCGCGGCGCAGTCCATCGGTGAGCCGGGTACACAGCTGACGATGAGAACCTTCCATACCGGCGGCGTGGCAGGTGAAGATATCACATCCGGTCTGCCTCGTGTGGAGGAGTTGTTCGAGGCGAGAAAGCCGAAGAAGACCGCCATCCTGACAGAGATCGCCGGCGTGGTAAGCATTAATGATAATAAGAAGAAACGGGAAGTGACGGTGACGAACCAGGAGACAGGCGAGTCCAAGACTTATCCGATTCCGTATAAATATACGATCCGGGTGGAGGACGGCAATGTGCTGGAGGCCGGCGATGAGCTGACCAAGGGCGGTTCCATCAATCCTCACGATCTGCTGAAGATCAAGGGCGTCCGCGCGGTACAGGATTACATGATCCGGGAGGTCCAGAAAGTATATCGTCAGCAGGGTGTTGATATCAGCGATAAGCATATTGAGATCATTGTGCACCAGATGTTAAAAAAGATTCGGATCGAGAACAATGGTGATACCCCGTTCCTGCCGGGTACTCTGGTGGATGTCCTGGACTATGAGGAGATGAATACAAAACTTGTGGAGGCGGGGAAAGAACCGGCTGACGGTAAACAGGTGATGCTCGGTATCACGAAGGCGGCGCTGGCGACAGATTCCTTCCTGTCCGCTGCTTCTTTCCAGGAGACCACGAAGGTTCTGACCGAGGCGGCCATCAGAGGTAAGGTAGATACGCTGATCGGTCTGAAGGAGAACGTGATCATCGGTAAACTGATCCCGGCGGGAACAGGCATGAAGAGATACCGCAGCACCAGCCTGGATACGGATAACAATCGGATGATGAATCCGATGGATGTGATGGAAGAGATCAGTTTTGAGGACGAGGCGGAGGAAGAGTTTGAAACCGATGAAGAGTATCTGACCGATATGGAGGAAGATATCGAAGAAGATATCGAAGAAGATATCGAAGAGGAGGATATGGAAGAAGAATCCGAGGCGGATGATATCGAGGAAGAGGCGGAGGAGACTGTGGAATTGGTGGAAGAGGGCTCCGATACCTGAGAAGATCCCCATGTCCGGACGGGAAAATAAAAAAACAGTTGACAGAGTGATATGAAGTTATTATACTGTAAGTTGCTGTGTAAAAGTAACTGCATTTATCACAAATTCAAAGGAGGTGAAACAGAATGCCAACATTTAACCAGTTAGTAAGAAAGGGTCGTCAGACAGTTTCCAAAAAGTCTACAGCACCTGCTCTGCAGAAAGGATACAACTCTCTGCACAAGAAGGTGACGGATGTATCCGCTCCCCAGAAGAGAGGCGTGTGCACGGCTGTAAAAACTGCTACCCCGAAAAAGCCTAACTCAGCTCTTAGAAAAATTGCCAGAGTTCGTCTTTCCAACGGTATGGAAGTTACTTCCTATATTCCGGGCGAAGGCCACAATCTGCAGGAGCACAGTGTTGTACTGATCCGTGGCGGCAGGGTAAAAGACTTACCCGGTACGAGATACCACATCATCAGAGGAACATTAGATACCGCAGGCGTTGCAAACAGACGTCAGGCACGTTCTAAGTATGGCGCGAAGAGGCCGAAAGCCGGTAAATAACTATTTACCTTAGTATGGGACCACGAAGAAACTAAGTATAGTGTTGGAATTCTGTATCAGAGCACTGCGGCTGTCCTCTGAAGGACTTGGGCGGCAGCGCGGAAATAGATAGACCACGCAACACATTAGTCGGCAGTATGACTGCGCATTGTGAGTACCTGTGATTTAATAAGCGGCCATGGGAAAAGAGAAGCGGCCGTAAATAATTAAGGAGGGAAGAGACGTGCCACGTAAAGGACATATCCAAAAAAGAGATGTACTGGCGGATCCTTTGTACGACAATAAGGTAGTGACCAAGCTGATCAATAACATTATGTTAGACGGGAAGCGCGGCGTTGCCCAGAAGATCGTATACGGCGCATTTGCCAGAGTAGAAGAAAAGACCGGGAAACCGGCAGTAGAAGTGTTTGAGGAGGCTATGAACAATATCATGCCCCTTCTGGAAGTAAAGGCGAGACGTATCGGCGGCGCTACCTACCAGGTGCCTATCGAGGTGAGACCTGACAGACGTCAGGCGTTAGGGCTGCGCTGGCTGACAACATTCTCCCGCAAGAGAGGCGAGAAGACCATGCAGGAGAGGCTTGCCAATGAGATTATGGATGCGGCGAACAATACCGGTGCATCTGTAAAGAGAAAAGAAGAAATGCACAAGATGGCAGAGGCAAACAAGGCGTTTGCGCATTACCGTTTCTAAGACTGTCATTAGATTTAGGAGGAAGAAACTTTGGCTGGAAGAGAATATCCGTTAGAGAGAACCAGGAATATTGGTATTATGGCCCATATCGATGCGGGTAAGACCACATTGACAGAGCGCATTTTATACTATACTGGCGTAAACTATAAGATCGGTGATACTCATGAAGGTACTGCGACGATGGACTGGATGGAGCAGGAACAGGAGAGAGGTATCACAATCACATCAGCCGCTACAACATGCCACTGGACTTTGGAAGAGTTTACAAAGGTCAAACCAGGTGCATTAGAGCATCGTGTCAATATCATTGATACGCCGGGCCACGTTGACTTTACTGTTGAGGTTGAGCGTTCTCTGCGTGTACTGGATGGCGCTGTTGGCGTATTCTGTGCAAAAGGTGGCGTGGAACCTCAGTCTGAAAACGTCTGGCGCCAGGCTGATACCTACAATGTACCCAGAATGGCGTTCATCAACAAGATGGACATCCTGGGAGCTGACTTCTATGGCGCCGTAGAGCAGATTCGGAACAGACTCGGAAAAAATGCGATCTGTCTGCAACTGCCCATCGGTAAAGAAGATGAATTTAAGGGACTCATCGATCTGTTTGAGATGAAGGCCTATATCTACAATGATGACAAGGGTGACGATATCACTGTGACAGATGATCTCGGCGATATGCAGGAGGATGCGGAACTGTACCGCTCCGAACTTGTAGAGAAGATAAGCGAGCTGGACGACGATCTGATGATGATGTACCTGGAAGGGGAAGAGCCTTCCGTAGAACAGATGAAAGCAGCGCTGAGAAAAGCTACCTGCGATTGCAGGGCGGTTCCGGTATGCTGCGGCTCCGCTTACAGAAACAAGGGAGTGCAGAAGCTGATCGATGCGGTGATCGAGTATATGCCTGCTCCGACAGACATTCCGGCTATCAAGGGTGTCGATCCGGATGGCAATGAGGTCGAGAGACATGCGTCTGACGATGAGCCTTTCTCTGCGCTTGCGTTTAAGATCATGGCGGATCCTTTCGTAGGAAAACTGGCATTCTTCAGAGTATATTCCGGAACACTGAATTCCGGCTCTTATGTTTTGAATGCCACAAAAGATAAAAAAGAACGCGTGGGACGTATTTTACAGATGCACGCGAACAAGAGGGCGGAACTGGATAAGGTGTATTCCGGCGATATTGCTGCGGCAGTCGGGTTTAAGCTGACGACGACCGGTGATACTATTTGTGATGAACAGCATCCGGTTATTCTGGAGTCCATGGAATTCCCCGAGCCCGTTATTGAGCTGGCTATCGAGCCCAAGACAAAGGCAGGCCAGGGTAAGATGGGCGAGGCGCTTGCAAAGCTGGCTGAGGAAGATCCTACTTTCCGTGCACACACGGATTCGGAGACGGGTCAGACGATCATTGCCGGTATGGGCGAGCTTCATCTGGAGATCATCGTTGACCGTCTGCTGCGTGAATTCAAGGTGGAGGCTAACGTCGGCGCACCGCAGGTTGCATATAAGGAAACTTTCACAAAACCGGTGGATCAGGAATACAAGTATGCAAAACAGTCCGGTGGTCGTGGGCAGTATGGTCACTGTAAAGTGAAATTCGAGCCGATGGATCCGAACGCGGAAGAGACCTTCAAGTTTGAGTCCAGCGTTGTCGGCGGCGCGATCCCGAAAGAGTATATCCCTGCTGTAGGCGAGGGTATCGAGGAGGCTGCAAAGGCAGGTATCCTGGGCGGGTTCCCTGTACTCGGCGTGAGCGCTAATGTATATGACGGCTCCTACCATGAGGTGGACTCTTCTGAGATGGCATTCCATATTGCCGGTTCCATGGCATTCAAGGAAGCTATGAAGAAAGGAAATCCTGTACTGCTTGAGCCGATCATGAAGGTGGAAGTGACGATGCCTGAGGAGTATATGGGCGACGTGATCGGCGATATCAATTCCCGCCGCGGACGTATCGAAGGTATGGACGATTTGGGCGGCGGCAAGATCGTACACGGCTATGTGCCGCTTGCCGAAATGTTCGGCTATTCCACAGACCTGCGCAGTAAGACACAGGGACGAGGCAACTACTCCATGTTCTTTGAGAAATATGAGCAGGTACCGAAGAGTGTACAGGAGAAAGTGCTTACGGCAAAGACAAAATAAATAAGAAAAACTCTTGAAAATATCAATAGTTTTGATATAATCAGAGATAGCTGATTGTATGATTTTGGAAAAACATCAATTTTGGAACAAGGTAACAAAAATAAGGAGGACTTTAGAAAATGGCTAAAGCTAAATTTGACAGAACCAAAACCCATTGTAACATTGGTACCATCGGCCACGTTGACCATGGTAAAACAACTCTGACAGCTGCGATCACAAAGGTGCTCGCTGAGAGAGTATCCGGTAATGAAAAGGTAGATTTCGAGAATATCGATAAGGCTCCGGAAGAGAGAGAGCGTGGTATCACTATTTCTACCGCACACGTAGAGTATCAGACAGAGAATAGACATTACGCACACGTTGACTGCCCGGGCCATGCTGACTATGTAAAGAACATGATCACAGGCGCGGCTCAGATGGACGGCGCTATCCTTGTAGTTGCTGCTACGGACGGTGTTATGGCTCAGACAAAGGAGCACATCCTTCTGTCCCGTCAGGTAGGCGTACCTTATATCGTAGTATTCCTGAACAAGTGTGATATGGTTGACGACGAAGAGCTGATCGAGCTGGTTGAGATGGAAGTGACAGAACAGCTTGAGGAGTACGGCTTCAATGACTGCCCGATCATCAAGGGTTCCGCTTTGAAAGCTCTGGAAGATCCTCAGGGTGAATGGGGCGACAAGATCATGGAACTGATGGGGACAGTTGATTCCTATATTCCTGATCCTGAGCGTGACACAGATAAGCCGTTCCTGATGCCTGTCGAGGATGTATTTACGATCACAGGCCGTGGTACAGTTGCTACCGGTAGAGTGGAGAGAGGTACTCTGCACCTGAACGAGGAAGTTGAGATCGTTGGTATCAAGGAAGAGACAAAGAAGACTGTTGTAACAGGTATCGAGATGTTCCGTAAGATGCTGGATGAGGCTCAGGCAGGTGATAATATCGGTGCGCTGCTTCGTGGTATCAACAGAACTGAAATCGAAAGAGGACAGGTTCTTGCAAAACCCGGTTCCGTGACATGCCATAAGAAATTTACGGCTCAGGTTTACGTTTTGACGAAAGACGAGGGTGGTCGTCACACTCCTTTCTTCAACAACTACAGACCTCAGTTCTACTTCAGAACAACAGACGTTACAGGCGTTATCAATCTGCCTGCAGGTGTTGAGATGTGTATGCCTGGCGATAACATCGAGATGACAATCGAACTGATTCATCCGATCGCTATGGAGCAGGGTCTTACATTCGCTATCCGTGAGGGTGGACGTACAGTAGGTTCTGGTCGTGTGGCTAGTATCATCGAGTAATTAGTAAAAAGCTGGATTTTATGGGGCTTTCCGAGAAATCGGGAAGCCCTTTTTAAAACTTTGCAACAGTGAAAAAGTTGTAAGCAGTGCCAAAATGGTGCCGTAAAAAGAACTCCGATGAAATTTGGTGCCATTTTTCATCGGAGTTTGCTTTTACCAACCTTTTATTTGTTTTACCTGTTCTGCCCGTTCCTTGTTTTTGTGATACTGTAACTTGAACTGTATCATTTTTCCGCAGATTACAAAACACGATAGAAATGCTTGATTGACACACGTCCTCCCCGTCTTGAAGTAACCGGCGTTGAAATAGTCTTATTTCCAATCCCGGAAAATGTATTATTCCTGCTCCTTGCTGTCCTCGTAGATTAAGATTGCTATTTTTCCTATGTTATTATCCTCCTGTGAGTTAGAGTAGGGGTTTATTTTATACCCATATATGAGGAAATAACCATTCTTTGGACCTCACTTGTCCCCTCGTATATTTCCGTGATTTTTGCGTCACGCATGAAACGCTCAAATGGATAAGTTCGTGAATATCCGTTGAAGTCAGCAAGCTGCGCACAACGGCGTGTCACGTTTGTAGCCGCTTCTGCCGCATATAATTTACCCATAGCCGCAAGATGTGAGAAAGGCTCGTGTTCCTGCTTTGCCTGTGCCGCACGATATACTAACAAACGTGCTGCGTCAACTCTTGTCTGCATATCGGCAAGTTCAAACTGTGTAAACTGATATTGTGAAATTCTCTGCTCGCCCTGCATATGCTCTGTGACATATTTTTTACAATGGTCAATCGCTCCCTGTGCGATACCTAATGCCTGTGCCGCTACGCCGATACGTCCGCCATCTAAGGTCATAAGAGCCATTTTGAAGCCTTTGCCTAATTCGCCTAATAAGTTTTCTTTTGGTATCTTACAATCCGTGAAAACTAACTCGTATGTCGCAGAACCACGGATACCCATTTTCTTTTCCTTTGTTCCAAAAGTAAAGCCGGGAGTGCCTTTTTCTACAATAAAGCCGGAGATACCTCTGCTACGTTGGCTTTTGTCTGTCATAGCGGTAACAAAGTATGTATCTGCATAAAAACCGTTGGTAATAAAGATTTTTGAACCATTCAGTAGCCAATAGTCGCCCATATCAACGGCGGTTGTCTGCTGATTTCCTAAGTCGCTGCCTGCGGACGGCTCTGTTACTGCAAATGCGCCTAATTTTTCTCCTTTCAAAAGCGGCACAAGGTATTTCTGTTTCTGGTCTTCTGTGCCAAACTCTGAAAGAGGGAAAGAGCCTAAAGAATGGTGGTCGGACAACATAACGGACGTAGTGGAACAATGTTTTGCCAATTCCTCAATCACGGCGATATAGGCAAGATAGGAATGTCCTGCGCCGCCGTATTCTTTCGGGTAGCAAATCCCCATCATACCTAACTCTGCCAACCTGTTTCGGTGTTCTTCGGGAAATCGTTCCTGCTCGTCAATTTCTGCCGCCAACGGTACAACCTCATTCACACCAAATTCGTGAATAAGGTCTATTACTTTCTGCTCGTCCGCACTAAACTTGAAATTCATATGGTACCTCCTTGAAAACTGATTGATATTTTTTCTTTACCGTTTTATAATAGCATGAGAAAAAGAATAAAAAAATTGAATAATTTTGATTTCAAAATTCGATAAATTCGATATATCAAGGAGAGTTAAAATGAATACAAAGAGTTTAGTCACTTTCAAGACAATTCTTGAAATGGGAAGTTTTCAAAAGGCAGCGGACAAGTTGGGCTATACGCAATCAACGGTAACATTCCAAATCAAACAGCTTGAAGAAGAATTAGCATTGAAATTGTTTGAGAAGATAGGCAGACGCATGGAACTTACACAGGCAGGAAAGGATATCATGCCGTATATTGATATGATTTTACAGGGAGCGGAACAAATCGGAAACTACGGAAAAAGCCTGTCTGAAATATCCGGCTCTTTAAAACTGGCAATCCCGGACTCTATTTTAATCTATAATATGCAGCCGTTTATCCGGGCATTTGCACATGAAGCCCCTAATGTGCAGCTTATAATCAATTCCATACAGTCCGGGGAAATCAATCAGTCTGTTGTGGACGGAACTGCCGATATAGGCATAAACTGTGAAAAAGAAAGTTATCCCGATAGCGTCATACATAAGCAACTTGGTAACTATAAAGCGGTTCTTGTTGCTTCCCCTTTTGCTGACAGAAGTCTGCTTGACTTTGTTACGCCGAACCAACGCAAGCCGTTTAGTTTGATTTGTAATGAGCCGGACGGATATTATCAGTTGGATATGGATAAATACCTAGCCGAAAAAGACATTGTTCTCAATGCGCCCATGAAAGTACAAAGTATAGAAGCAGTAAAAAGATGTGTTATGAATGATTTGGGAATTGCAGTTGTTCCCACATATTCTATCGGGGAAGAATTGAAAAACGGTTCTCTTATGCCGATTAAAACGGAACTTGATGAAAAAAAGTGTCATTCTTTTTATATTTATCACAAAAATAAATGGATAAGCCCACAAATGGAATTGGCGATGAATTTGATGAAAGAGTATTTAGGAAACGAAAATATATAGAGTAAGTTTGAAAATAGCGACAATATTTTTCGCAAGGGCAATACGGCTGTTTTCCTTAATGATTATTTATATATGGTGCTAGCACCATGTAATTTGGGTGGATAAGGAGAAAAGTATTTTGGTGTCAAAACGGTGCCAAGAAATCATGCAAATAAAAATACGCCACACAAAAACAACGATTTTACGCAGTTTTCAGAAATAAAAAGTATAGAAAATACCACAAAAAACGCTATTCAAATACCGTGAGGGTTGCAGGACTGTTGGTTCTGGTAGGGTTGCTATAATTATTAAGTAATTATAATTTATTCAGTAAAATCAAGGCTTTCGGGGATTTCTCCGAAAGTCTTTTTATGTGGAAAGGGGGTGTCGCAAAATCATCAAATTAGATGATTGAGCGGCACCCCCATATGGATGTGTAGTAGGATCAGATATGAATTTGGTTATGTTTAATAATGCCAAGTGCCATATGATCTGAGCGTGGAAGTGATAGACAGATATTATAGTCTTCCTGACGGGTACACAGCGGAGCTGGTTCACTATATGGATGAGAATCCGGAATTCTATCGGAATTTTATGGCAGCAGGGTGTGCAATGTCTAATGGAATTTCCCGATTGATTGTAGGAGCAATCAGGGAAGGAAAGGCAGCCATGGCGGAGGCTCTTTTCAGAAAGGCGCTGGATAAGGCGGCCGGCTAGTGGAAAGAGATAAACAGGCTAACCGGATGTATGATTACGGATTGCAAAAATTATGAGGAATGTGAATCCATGAAGTGGTTTCGGGACAGACTCCTGCCGATTGTCAAAGAGATTGATATCGGAATGGTGCAGGATGAAATACCGGAATGGGAAAAAGAGATTGCTGAGTATATAAACCGTGTGGAAGATAATGATAAATATGAGGCATGGAAAGAAAAGACCGAAGCAGTAAGAAAACAACGCCGAGAGGAAAGGCTGCAAAGCGTCAAGCAGACACAAACGCAGGCTCATGTCGATGATAAAATCATATATACTTATTGTGGGATGCTGCTTCCTTTCTCAAACCGGGTGTTTTCATATCGTACCGAAGATGATAGAATACAGATAGGTGACGGTGTCATTGTGCCGGTCGGCGCAGACAATGAGGAAATGGAAGGCAAAGTCGTTTCGGTTGGGAAGTATGCGAGGGCAGGAGTACCATATCCGGTTGGGAAGACCAAGTTTATATTGAAGAAAATTTAGACATAATATGAAACTGGGATTTCAAGAACAAACATCAGGCCAGGGATATAAATGAGATGCGTTTGAATTGGGTAAATGGTATTTACCGAATTCAAAATGTGTAATTTTGAAAGGAAATTTTATGGACGAAATTATAAAAGAAAGTTTCTACAAACAGGTACTACAATTATTTCAAAATGCAAAAAAGAGTGTTGCGGCGGCTGTTAATACGACAATGGTTTATTCCTATTATGAGGCAGGCAGGATAATTGTGGAGGAAGAGCAACAAGGTAAAAATCGAGCGGAATATGGGAAATATATTTTAAGACAGTTATCAGACAAACTGACAAAAGAACTTGGGCGAGGGTTTTCTTATGAAAATTTGAAATTAATGCGCAAGTTTTATATGGTTTATTCCAAAGACTCAATTGGGGAAACGGCATTTACCCAATCTGAACAGTTGCCAATAACGAGAGAAGGACGTAAATTTTACTTGAGTTGGTCACACTATTTGATTTTAATGCGAATTACGAATGAAGATGAACGTCATTTTTATGAAATTGAGTCATATCGTAATGGATGGAATAAAAATGAATTGGGGAGACAGTATGGAAGTTCGCTTTATGAAAGATTGGCCCTGAGCAGAGATAAAAATGAGGTTATGAAGCTTGCGCAGGAAGGACAGGTAATTGAATCTCCGGAAGATATTTTTAAAGATCCATATGTTTTGGAGTTTACTGGATTGCCAGAGTTGGCATCGTATTCAGAATCGGAATTGGAAGAAAAAATTATAGACCATCTGCAGCAGTTTTTGTTGGAACTTGGAAGAGGATTTACATTTGTTGGAAGACAAGTGCGTTTTACTTTTGAGGAAGATCATTATAGAGTTGATTTAGTGACCTACAATCGTTTGCTGCGTTGTTTTGTTCTGTTTGACCTTAAAATTGGGAAACTAAAGCATGAGAACATAGGACAGATGCAGATGTATATAAACTATTATGATCGTAAGGTTAAAATGGAAGATGAGAATCCGACTATTGGGATTATCATTTGTAAGGATAAAAAGGATGCTGTAATTGAGATGACTCTTCCTGAAAATAATAGCCAGATATTTGCGAGCAAGTATCAAACTGTTCTTCCAAGTAAGGAGGAGTTGCAAAAGTTGTTGGAAGATAGAAATTTGGAGTGAGGAGATGTTGCGGCTACAAAAATTTTGAAAATGCAGAGAAGATCAATATTTTTAGAAAATGTGATAACAGAAAACCCCGAAAACACGCTATCTGCCATGTAAGGTTCTCCCAACCTAATCCGTGAAGGTGGACGTACAGTAGGTTCTGGTCGTGTGGCTACTATCATCGAGTAATCAGTAAAAAGCTGGATTTTTGTGGGGCTTTCCGAGAAATCGGGAAGCCCTTTTTGAAACTTTGCAACAGTGAAAATGTGTAAAATGGTGCCATAAAAAAGAACTCCGATGAAAATGGTGCCAAGTTTCATCGGAGTTTGTATTTTTACCAACCTTTTATTTGCTTTACCTGTTCAGCCCGTTCTTTGTCCTTGTGATACTGTAACTTGAACTGTATCGTTTCCACTGCCCTATATTTTTGTGGCAAATGGAGAATGAAAATGATATAATCAAAAAAAGAAAGTATGGAGATATCCTATGACTATCCTTGAGCAAATAAGTCATGAAACAATGGTATTTATGCGTGGCAAGTATCGTTTAGATGAAATCGGGGATGGCAAAGATGGATTGAAGTTTAAGCAGGGTCAAAAGACTATTGTCACAATATATATTCATGAAGATAAATTTACTTTTTTAATTATTTTTGGCAAAAAAGAGCGTGAATGTTTTGAAATGCAGAAAAGCGAGTTTTCAAAATATGTGTGCGATTATTATGATAATTCAAAAACTTACCATGATGGAAAATGGATGTTTATTGATGTAAACACTTTGGAGCAATTACAAGAGGTCAAAAAACTCATATTAATTAAAAAGAAGCCTAATCGTAAGCCTTTTCCAAAGGAAAGTGCGTTATATTCCAAATGTGGTCAGCGCTGTGATTTGTGCGTTCATTATATTTATACAAGTGAAGAACTGCGAACGACTATGGAAATGTCATTAAGTAAAATGTGGGGGCAAACAGATTGGAGTATGCGTTGTGAGGGATGCTACAGTGACAATTGCTACTGTAAAGACGATCCATGTAATGCGAAAGGGTGTGCGACGAAGAAGAAATTATCAGAGTGCAGAGAGTGTGAGGAATTTCCATGTATAAAGGCAACAGCTGCGGATTATCGCTCTATGATACATACGGAGGTTCATTATGCTGATGAGATAACTTGGGGAATTCTTCCATATGTTCCTATGCAATATGAAGATCAGTAAGCAATAGTAGCTTGGTTGTTTGGAAATGTGGGGAGTATGTATTTTCCTTAGTGATTGTTTAGACATGGTGCTAGCACCATGTAATAAGGGTGAATAAGGAGAAAAGTATTTTGGTGCCAAAACGTTGCCAAGAAATCATGCAAATAAAAATACGCCACACAAAAACAACGATTTTACGCAGTTTTCAGAAATAAAAAGTATAGAAAATACCACAAAAAACGCTATTCAAATACCGTGAGGGCGGTAGAACGGTTGGCTCTGGACGTGTAGCTACTATCATCGAGTAATCTTTAAATTAGAGCTAAATAAGTAAAATGAGCACCGCAATCCTTTGAGAAATCAAGGTGTTGCGGTTTCTTAATGTCTAAGAATAATAGCGAACAAAAGGAAAAGTTTCTGTTTTTTTCAAATATCAAACATATCCTCTGGCGTAAAGTAGGATTCAAAGCTTTCACGGCTCTTTTTTTAATTCATTCAACTTTTATAGAAAATGAATAATATCGCTCATAATTACTTTTGGAAGTTTATGGCGGCAATTATACATAAAAAAATCAGGCTATGGTAAAGCTTAGTTTTAATAGAAATCATTGGGGCTAAAGGTGGAAAAACAGGTATAGACCACTTTGTACTGTGAGTTGTTTAATCCCTGTCTCCAGGCTCTGATGGCAGTTGCTTTTCCACGGCCTGGACTGCTGGTGAGCAGGCCAAAGCCCTTTGTTTTTGCAAGATAGTTCAGCCGGAACAGGACTTCTTTTGATTCATCCGTTGCTACAAAGATTTCTTTGGAGTTCTTTAAAAATGGGTTGAATTCCAAACCATAGCGGATCGTATAATCCATTAGTTATCCCCTCCATAAAGGCGAGGCTTTTCACACTTGATATCTGCATTTTCGATCTTATTAAGAAGACAGATGGGTGTAAGCGTACCATCTGCTTCTACAATGTAGATGGATTCCATATCAGGAGAATAACGGAGTTTGATCTTCTGTTTTGCAAAACGGTAATCGACCTCATACTCAACGTGGTCAACCGTAACCACACAGTCAATGGAAACGCGACACTCTAACTCCAGCAAGAATAACAGGTCAATCTTATCTTCAGGTAAGCGGTGGAAGCAGTCCGGCTCGCTAAAGCAGCGTTCCTGCGGACTCTTTCCATTCAGGGAAGAATGGATCTTCTGTTTTCAGGTAAGGACCAACGCTGCTGTCCCCACACCAGACCTCGTTGACATGGGCACGTTCATAACGTCTCATGTCCTGATTGTTCGTTGTCCTTTTTTTCGGGCAAGGCTGTTAAGAAAACGGTTCACTGTGGATTCTGATAATTCATTACGATTGACAGAACCGTTGTCGCATAGCTGACGGAAAATGGCTGCCGCAGACATACGGAGATAGTTCGTTTTCAGATATCTGATCTGTTCCTCAAGATCCGGATGAATCTTTCGGGAAGTACCTTCATCGCTGCGGCTGGAAGGAAGCAGCCCATCAAAACCATTCTTTTGGTAGTGCTGGTACCAGCGTTTGATGGATGTCGGCGCCGGATGGATGAAGCATCCGTTTGGATGGAGTGCACCGTGAGCAGAAGCTGAACGAAAGTAAGCTTCCTTGGATTTGTACTCATCCGGGAGGACGACAATCAGCGGAGAGATCATGGAATAACGCATCAAAGCGATATCCTGTGCTAATTTCTGTTTCATTGAAAGTCCTCTCTTTCGTTTTTTCTAAGAAAACTTAGTTTTCTTTAGTATAAGAGGAAGCAGATGCGTTTTCCTGTAAGGCTATGTGGGTGTTAGAAACAGGATATTTGGAGTCTGCCTTATCTGCATGAACTGGTTCCCGAAAAAAGAAAAACACTGCTTTATGAGACGGGGCGGGAAGGATAATTCGATATGGAAGGAGCGGATCTTCTGTATCCAGCGCTTCCCATATTGTTTGATGATGGATGCAATGAGATTTTCATCAATGGAGGGAGTTCCGGCCATGATTTCCTCATAACCTCCAGAAGCCTCATAGGCAGAGATAATAGAGCTCTGATCCTGCAGGGATACCTGGGAATAAGGAACAAGTAAAGATGGAAGTAAAGCATGGGTTCTGTCACAGCGGGAGCATCTGACACAGCAGATAGATAAAGAGATCCCAGAATCGTCTTTTTTGAGAGAGCGGGTATAACCATGGATAGTTAAGCAGCCAGAATGACCACAGGTACACTGCAGCTGGTGGAACTGTAAGGTGTTGATGATGTTTTCATAAGTTTTATGATGGAATGGATTATCAAAAGGTACTGTAATTGTTATCATAATGGTGTTGCTTGCAGTATCACATTGAAAGGTGCAGCACTGTGAGGATTGTTATGATAGCAGGTATCAAACTTTGGTCGGTGGGATAACTGCTATTCTTGTAACTTTGATATGATAACACAAGAAGGTGCTGGATAACAATTGTTATCAGGCAAATTGAAGAAACATTTGTTTATGATACAGGATCAGATGCTTTGGGTATGGAGAATGAACAATATTCGGGCGAGGGCGGAGGAGATTGTAAGGAAAGGGCTGTACCCTTTTTCTATAGGGGAAATATTCCTTTGTGTTGAATTAATATTGCTATTTTTGCAGTTATATAAAGCTGTAAAGGTATAGGAAACACACAAAAATGGTGGTAAATACAACGATATAGTGATATAATATGGATTATATGGAGGGAAGCAGCGAATGAAAGTGAGCTATAATCGTTTGTGGAAATTAATGATCGATAAAAAGATGAAAAACTCTGAATTACAGAGAAAAGCACAGATAAGCGGAAATATTATTACAAGGCTTAATAAAGACGAGTTTGTTTCTATGGAAACAGCTGCAAAAATATGTGATGTACTTGAATGCGGTGTTGACGATATTTTAGAATTTACAAAAGACTAGTCTGCAAATAAGTTTATTGGTTTGAGTGAGAAATGGCATGAGTTGTTACAGGAAAATTGAAAGATTTTAAATATACAAGTATATCAAATATAGGTGTGATAGAGATTTCAAGAGATAATTATATGCCTGTGATTGATAGATTTGATATGAAATTTGATTCTTCAGCAAGTGATAATATACGTACAATCTGGTCATATACGTTAGCATTGTTGCAAACATCAGGAAAGCAAATTTTTGAGATTATCCATAGGAAAATTTATTAATGGGGCTGCTAGGATTGCTATATATGTATGAATATATTGATATAATGTCAAAATAGAATTAGAGATGTTGTGCCTGGAAATGTAGATATATGCGGAAAGGATGACTGTATATGATATCGCCAGATAAAGTGAGAGCAGAAGCCAGGAAAAAGGAGAACGAAAATTTTAAGTTTCGTACTTTCTTAAAATGTCATGCAGATGAAGACGAGTTAGACAGGCAATTTTTACGCTTACATAAAGAGTTCTTTGCAGACTATGATTGCAACAAATGCAGAAATTGCTGCAAGATGTATAAAGGGAGTATTCCGGTGGAAGATATTGACAGGGATGCACAATATTTAGAAATAACGCCCGAACAGTTTATTGGTATTTACTTGGAAAAAGAAGAGTATGGCATGAACTATCAGACAAAGCATATGCCATGCGATTTTTTACAGGAAGATGGTAACTGTAAATTGGGGGACTGTAAACCTGATAGCTGCAAAAAATATCCATATACCGACCAGCCGGAAAGATTATCAAGTTTGCTGAGTATATTAAATGCGATAGAAATATGTCCGGTAACTTTTGAAATATTTGAGAGGTTAAAGCAGGAGTATAGATTTAGAACACGCAGATAAATCATTTAATGAATGTCAGACAATAGTGTGTGGTAAATATATAATGGAGATGGGCAGGATGAATTTAAAAGATATTATTGGTGAGACAACGGATTATGATAAAAAACTTGCATTGGAAGTGAAAAAGTCAAAAAGCTGGTGCAAATGGCGTTGGTGGAACTTTGATTTTTGGTGTCTCAAATGATAATGAAGTAAGAGGGCTCTTGGATGCAGAGAAAGATGCAGAGATTATCAGTGAGCAGATAAAGACAAGTCTTGATCCGATTCCAGAATTTCATCTTAGTTTTTATAGAACGGAAGATGATAAGACATTGATTTTGTTAAACATTCGACAGGGGGAGGAAACTCCGTATTATTATTTGGCGGATGGTGTAATGGAAGCATATGTCCGTCTGGGGAATGAGAGCGTAAAAGCGGACGCAACTGAATTAAAGAGGCTGGTACTGCGTGGAAAGAATTCATCCTATGATGCGTTGGGTACAACCTACAGTGTATCGGATTATGCGTTTAGCAAATTACGCGAGCGGTATAAAGCATGGACAGGAGAAAGCTTGGAGGATAAAGAGCTTGTGTCATTTGGTTTAGTGGATGATAATGGGAAACTTACAAATGCCGGAGCATTGCTGGCAGATGATTAGCCTATCAGATGGTCAAGGGTTTTCTGCACGAGGAGGAATGGATTGGATAAGGGTGGCGGCATTATGGATGCTCTTGATGATGCGGAATATTCAGGAAGCATTAGTTAATGCATTGGTGCATCGGGATTATTTGGTAAATGGCAGTGAAGTCCATATAGATATGTTTGACGATCGGATGGTGATTTACTCGCCCGGAGGAATGCCGGACGGAACCTTGGTGCAGGAGCGGGTTATAGATGCAATTCCTTCGACAAGGCGCAATCCTGTTTTGGCAGATGTGTTTCAGCGGTTAGGATATATGGAGCGTAAGGGCAGTGGACTGACAAAGATAATAAATGCATATAAGAATGCAAATAATTATGATGAAAGTAAAGCGCCACAGTTTATATCGTCAAGAGTGGAGTTTACAGTCATATTAAAAAATTTGAATTATGGGGAAAACAGAGACGATAAAAGTGAAATAAATGGGTTTGCACAAGGAATTGAAGAATATGTCCAACGCACGGAAGAAGTATTTTTGAATGCTTTGCGTAAAAATCCGTATATTTCAAGAAAGGAACTGTCAAAGCTGTTAATGATTTCAGAAGATGGCGTGAAATATCAGCTGAAAAAATTGAAAAGTAAAGGATTGATCGAGCATATAGGCGCTTCACGGGGAGGCTATTGGGAAGTAAAATGATTTTGGGTATTGTATCCCCAATTACCCCAAAACCACCCCAAAAGTGTCCCGAAATTACCCCAAAATGTCTGTAGTGTCTGAAATGGGGAAATAGAAAATAATAAAGGCATATGAGGATGCTAATAGCAATAGTTCCGTGATAACACCATGATAACAAAATCACATCGATTTCCCCACAGAAAACCGTGAGGGTGACAAAAGGAGAGGAAAGTTTCTCGACGATACAGGAGAACAGAGAGATGGATTTTCGAAAGCTGATCGATTCACATACATATGATTTTCTGCGGGAAAATCCGAGGCTGGACAGACGCATTATCCTGCTGGGGCTCGGCGGAAGTTATGCCTACGGAACCGATAATGAGCACAGCGATATTGATTTCAGGGGAATCACACTGCATCTGCCCTCCGATTTGTTGGGATTGACGGCATTTGAACAATATGAAGACTCCTGTACGGATACGGTCATCTATTCCTTTAACAAGATCGTAAGACTGTTTCTGGAATGCAATCCGAATACGGTGGAACTGCTGGGACTGGATGATGACCAGTACCTGATCAAAACCGCGCTGGGCAAGGAACTCCTGGATCACAAGGATCTTTTTTTGTCAAAAAGGGCGGCAAAGTCTTTCGGGGGCTATGCGAGTGCTCAGCTGCGCAGGCTTCAGAATGCCATCGCAAGGGATTCCTTGCCGCAGGCTGAAAAGGAGCGTCACATTTATAATTCTGTAAAAAATGCTCTGGAAGATTTTGAGAGAAAGAATATGTTGTCGGATAAGGGCTCTCTCCGTATTTACATAGATAAATCCGAAAATCCGGCCTTTGAAAAAGAGATTTTTATCGATGCTGAGTATAGGCATTTGCCGCTCAGAGATTACAACAATATGCTGGGTGTGATGAACCATGTTGTCAGGGATTATGATAAGATCGGAAAGAGAAACCGTAAAAAGGACGATAACCATTTAAATAAGCATGCGATGCATCTGATCCGGCTTTTTATGATGGCCATCGATATTCTGGAAAAAGGGGAGATCAAAACGCACAGAACGGAGGATATGGGTCTGTTAAGAAAAATCCGGGAGGGTGGTTTTCTGAGGGAGGATAAAACTTTTTCCGGCGAGTTTTATGATATGCTGGCAGATTACGAAAACAGATTGGAACAGGCAGCGAAACACTCTGCGCTGCCGGATAATCCGGATATGGAGAAGGTCGGAAAGTTTGTGGAGTATGTGAACAGGAGAACGGTCGATGACAGTTTTTGACAGTGGAATATCATCACATGGATTTGTTTCGATACGGGGGATTCAGATGAAAGCGGAAATATTAGATAAACTTGCACAGATAGAAGCGGCGGAGCATGTCAGTATTTTGCATGCGGTGGAATCCGGCAGCAGAGCCTGGGGCGTGGAGTCTCCGGACAGCGATTACGACGTGAGATTTATTTATGTGAGACCAATGAAGGACTATCTGTGTATCAGAGAAAAGGGGGATGTGATTGAGTGGCCGCTGGATGAGGTGTTCGACATAAACGGTTGGGACCTGAAAAAACGCTTGTCCAGTTTCAGCGGGGTAATGCCACTTTATTTGAATGGGCAAACTCACCTGTGATATATAAAACTACAGATTTGTGGGAAAAGATATACGATGCCTGCCGTTCGTATTTCTCCGAGAAGGCAGCGCTATATCACTATTACGGCACGGCTAAGAGTACATTTCGCCAGTATCTGCAGGAAGAGTTTGTACCATATAAAAAATATATCTATGCACTCAGACCACTGTTGGCCTGCAGATACATAGAGACTTGCCACTGCGTTCCGCCGGTGAGATTTGATGAGCTGCTTCGTCAGAATCTGCCGGATGAATTGACTGTACAGATCAATGAGATGTTGCAGGTGAAGGCTCGGAGTGATGAAAAGGATAGGAATCCTGGTCTTCCGGTGCTCAGGAAATATATCGCGAAAGAGATAGACAGGTATGAGCAGATGTTAAAGAAAATGCCGGAAGACAGAGTGTCGGATTGGGAGCGGTTAGATCAGATATTTTTGGCGAGTCTGCAATCCGGTCCTCATCTGTGATTTACATGTTGTTTTGAGAAGTTTTATAAATAGAATATTCCTGCAGGTTTTCGGGAGGCGGAAAGAGGCCATCTTGTTCTGATGGCCCCTTTCTGCAGTAAAATGTTATTCAGGTCTGGGTTCAGCTGTTTGGTATCCGCAGTACCTGCCCGATCTGCAGATTATCGCTGTTTAACCCGTTCAGATTTTTGATCGCATCGACCGATGTGCCAAATCTTTGCGCTAACTGCCAGAGTGTGTCGCCGGTACGGACGGTATAATCAAAATACGGGGCTGGCATCGCCGACGCAGAAGGGATTTTGAGTATCTGCCCTATGCTCAGATTGCTGTCAGGCAGGCCGTTTAAATGGACGATCGCGTCAACGGTCGTATGATAGCGCTGCGCTAACAACCACAGAGTATCCCCCGCGCGGACAACGTATTCAAAGTACGATCCGTCTGAGGTACCTGTTGTCGGAATTTTAAGTATCTGTCCGATGCGCAGATCATCGGTTTTCAGTCCATTTAAACTTTTGATTGCGTCAACCGTCGTGCCAAAGCGTTGTGCCAAAAGCCAGAGTGTATCCCCGGAACGGACAACATATTCGGTAACCCCTGTATCGGTGGATGGCGGAATCACATTGTCCGCTCCGAGATAAGTATCGTACAGAGCCTGCCATGTGAGCGGTCCTACGATGCCGTCCGATGAAAGTCCCGCCGCGTTTTGAAATGCCGCGACTGCCTGCTGTGTTTCTGTTCCGAAGCTTCCGTCCTGGGCCGGAGCCGGAATGGCGGAATTAAATTCGGCGGCCATGTTTAAAAGATACTGCAGAGTAATAACATCCTGTCCTGATGATCCGATGCGGAGAACCGAGGAGGGAGGAACGGTTCCGATCCCGAGGGAAGTTCCCTCGCTGTCCAGTTCGGCAAGTCTGGTCACAGAGGTGTAAAGGTAGGAAAGTTTATTCCAGGTAGATTTCCCGACTATGCCGTCAGCCGCCAGATTAAAAATATTTTGAAATCTGACAACAGCTGCTCTTGTGCTTTCTCCGAACACGCCGGCTTCATCTGTGATCTCGGGAATCGCCGGGTAATTGCGCCGAATCCTGTTCAGATAAGTCTGGATCGTCTGTACGTTGAGACCTGTGCTCCCCATTTTAAGCGCAGTACCGGGATAGGAAAACAGAACCCCGGTGATAATATTTGTCTCCGCAATCTCTATATCTTTCGGGTAATAGGAACGAAGTATCTGCAGGGGGCTCAATCCCTGATTCGCCAGTGTGACCGTTCCCCACTGGGATAATCCCGGACAGGACGCGGTGGTACCGTTGCAGAAGGATGTAAAATAAGGCGAGATCTGCCCTGCCCTGCGCACGTATTCATTGAAAATTTCATCTACGATCCGGCTGATGGATTCATAGATATTCCGCCCATATACAAAATACTGGTCGTAGGCGGTATTGTTTGTTATGTCAAAGAGATAGTTGCGGCTTCTGTACCACTCAGTGAAAACTCGATTTAGCGCAAAAGTGATAATGGCATAAATATTTGCCCGCAGGGACGCCTCGGGCCAGGTGGGATAAATTTCGCTGCTGGCGACATTCTTCACATAACTGGGAAAAGACACCTGGACGTTGGCAGCAGTCTGACCGGGGGCGCCCAGATGTACTGTGATCGGATTCGGGATGACTACCTGGCGGAGTACCTGGGGGTCTTCCGAAGCGGGAGCCTCCTGGCGGCGGGCGCCTGTCATGGAGACGGCGGGCGGGCCTATCTGAATCTCTGTCACGGTCGGGATGCGCTGTGCTTCTCTCATCGGGACAAATTCGATCGGTTGAAGTGCTGTCTCACCTTCCAGAATCGGAATACCGGAAATATGGACAGAATTAAAACCCTTTGCAAAAGCGAGTACATGATAACTGATATACGGTATTCCCTGGAAATTTGGATCTAAGGACAGAGAACGGTCCAGGGTTTCCAGGGAAATCTTCTCCGTCTCTCCGCTTTCATCTGTTGTCAGATGATAAATATTTTTTTCTCTGCCATCCATGATCCAGATCTGAGCTCCGCTTAGCGGGAGGGCATCGTGAGCTGTCCGGGCCTGTATTATCAAATAACCGATAGCCATAACAAGTAATCTCTCCTTTAAAAAGCAAATATTGCTTATTCATTATATAGATATGAAAAACAGGCGATTATGGTTCCTTTATTCCCGTAACAATTTCAGGGAAACCGGATCACAGACAGGTGATTTGCAAATATTGACTTTAAAAACGCTCGTATTATAATATACTTAGCAATGTAAAACATGTGTGATAAGGAGGGACAGATAATATGACAGCCGAGACGGTTATTTCATCAGTGACAGCGCTGGTGTGTATAGCGCCTGTCATTATAATAGGTATTGTTCAATACAGAAGTAAAGAGCCGGTTGGTTTCTGGTCCGGAAAAAAACCGCCCCAAAAAGAACAGATTACAGATGTAAAAGAGTATAATCGAAAACATGGACTTATGTGGATATCGTTGGGAGTGGGGTTTCTTCTCTGCTTTGGCTGCGGGATTCTTATCGGAGGGTTGGCAGCGGGGTATTTGTGCATGATAGAGGTGATGGGAGGCATAGCGGCTATGGTTGTCTGTCATGGGAAGCTGGAACGTATGTACCGAAAAAAGGATGGAGATAAGTAGGAGGGTTTTAAAATATGTTATTTGTACAATATCCGAAATGTTCTACCTGCCAGAAGGCTAAAAAGTGGTTGGATGCGCATCGTATTGCTTATACGGAACGCCATATCGCAGAGAATAATCCCTCTTACGATGAGCTGAAAGAGTGGCATGAAAAAAGCGGACTGCCACTTAAGCGTTTTTTCAATACAAGCGGGCTGCTGTACAAGGAGATGCAGTTGAAGGACAAGCTGCCTTCTATGAGTGAAGAGGAACAGTTAAAGCTTCTGGCAACGAACGGAATGTTGGTAAAACGTCCGCTGATCATAGAAGATCAAGTGGTACTCGCAGGGTTTAAGGAAGCGGAGTGGGCAGGAAAACTTTTGGATTCATAATTCATTTGCGGTGTCCATGAACAACAGAATACATCCGCTAAGCATTTTTTCCGACGGCGGGGACAATGCAAAACGATACGATGTCGTAAAGAGCCGGCGAAAAAATAAAATTTCCTCTTGCCAAACTGAAAAAAACAGCTATAATGTATAAAGGTACAAAAAACTAATATTTATACATAAAAATGTATAAATAAGAAGGAGGAATTATTATGAAAAAGAAATGGTTGGCGGTATTGACGGCAGTATCCGTGGCAGCAGCTCTTGCGGCATGCGGCAGCAATGCGGCACCGGAGAGCACAGAGCCTGCGGCTGAGACGGAGGAGACAGCGGAAGATACGGCGCAGCAGGAGAGTGAAGCGCCGGCGGAGGAAGCAGCGGCACCGGAGTCTTCTGAGATGGAAACAGTGACAGAGGGGGTCCTGACGGTGGCGACCAGCCCGGACTTTGCGCCCTATGAGTTCTATGCGATCGGCGAGGACGGAAATCCTACTCTTGCCGGGTTTGATATGGCGTTAGCACAGTACGTGGCGGATTATCTGGGACTGGAACTGGAAGTGATCCCGATGGATTTTGACGGCGTACTGAGCGAACTGCAGATGAAGAATGTTGACCTCGGTATGGCAGGCCTCTCCCCGGATCCCACCCGTGAGGACGCTATGGACTTTTCTGATATCTATTATGAGGGCGGACAGTCTCTTGTGACAGTGAAGGCAAATGCAGACACCCTGAACAGCTTTGAGGCGTGCAATAAGTCGGATGTTTCTGTGGGCGCGCAGATCGGTTCCATCCAGATGGATCTTGCCAACGAGTTTTCCGCGGACGCGGACATCGTGGCGCTTCCGAAGGTGACGGATATCATCAGCGAACTGTTGGGCGGCAAACTGGATGCGGCATATATCGAGACGGCTGTGGCTGAGAGCTATCAGAAAAACTATCCCGATCTGGAGATCGTGCTGGACGTGCCTTACGACGTGGCCGGTTCTTCCATCGGTGTGAGCAAAGGAAACACAGCGCTCCTGACGGCGGTGAATGAGGCGATCGCAGCGGCGATTGAAGACGGCTCCATGGATCAGTTTGTTGCGGAGGCAAATGAACTGGCGGCAGGCGAGAAGTATGAGGGTCTGCTGAACGAAGAGGGTCAGGTAGAGGAATAAAGAATAGCAGCACCCGGAGGGCGCGGCTGTTCGCTGCGGTGCAGTCGGGAGAAGCGCGGCTTCTTCCGACTGTGTCGGTTCCCGTATTACTTCGCGCCGCAATAAAGTAAATTACAATCAGGGGTGTCAGTTACATAAGAGTGGAAAGGAATACCTCATGGATCAATTTATCAAGCTATCCAATTTTTCGAAGATTGCGCCCTATGCGCAGTTGTTCAGGCAGGGACTGCTGGTTACCATTCTGTTATCATTGTTTACGGTAATCATCGGTTTCTGTCTCGCTTTAATTTTGGCATTAATGCGTATGTCAAACTTCAGGCCTTTTCGTTTTCTGGGAATCGATAAGGAAGGGCATCAGAAGGAGAGCGGCGCGTTGGCGGCGATCAGCAAGTTTAATCCGTTGGCGTTTCTGGCGACGGCCTATGTGGAGATTCTGCGATCCACACCTGTGATCGTGCAGATTTTTATCATTTATTTCGGTGTGTTCAGTATTATAGAACTGCCGAATTTCCAGTTGTTTGGCTTTATCAAATTCGGTAGATTCTTTCCCGGCGTCGTGGCGCTCGGAATGAACTCCGGCGCATATCTCTGCGAGATAATCCGTGCAGGCATCCAATCCATAGACGGCGGACAGACGGAAGCGGCGAGATCTCTCGGTCTATCCCAGACACAGAATCTTCGGCATATTATTCTGCCCCAGGCACTTAAGAATATCCTGCCCGCCATTGCGAATGAGTTCGTTGTGATCATCAAGGAATCTGCCATTACCTATACGATCGGTGTACAGGATATCATGTCGGCGGTGAACGCGGTAAAGGGGGCGACTTTTGTGATTCTGGAGCCGCTGCTGGTGGCGACGGCAATTTACTTCTGCCTGTGTTTCCCCACATCCAAGCTGATTGCTTACTTTGAAAGGAGAATGAGCCATGGCGACAAGAGATAGCCTGATACGGGTCAGGGATTTGAAAAAGCATTATCACGGCGGTTCCATCCGGGCGCTGGACGGTGTGACCGTAGATATTGAATTCGGGGATGTGATGGTGGTGATCGGGCCTTCCGGTTCGGGAAAGTCCACGTTCCTGCGGAGCCTGAATCTTCTGGAGGAGCCCACCGGCGGCGCTATTTACTTTGAGGGTACGGATATCACGAAGAAAAAGTATAAGGATGAGAGCGGGAAGATTGTTAAGCTGGATGTGGATGGACTTCGGCAGAAAATGGGAATGGTTTTCCAGCACTTCAATCTGTTCCCCCACATGACCATTCTGGAGAATATGACGTTGGCGCCGATCAAAGTGAAGAAGATGGGCAAGGCGGAGGCGGAACAGAAGGCGCTCGCGCTTTTAGAGCGGGTAGGACTGAAAGACCGTGCGGGTGATTATCCGATCCAGCTTTCCGGCGGGCAGAAGCAGCGTGTGGCGATCGTGCGCGCCCTTGCCATGGAACCGGAGGTGATGTTGTTCGACGAACCTACCTCGGCGCTTGACCCGGAGATGGTCGGCGAGGTTCTGGATGTCATGAAGGGGCTGGCCAGAGAGGGAATGACGATGGTCGTGGTCACTCACGAGATGGGTTTTGCCAGGGAAGTGGGCAACAGGGTGCTGTTCATGGCGGACGGTCTTTTGCTGGAGCAGGGAAGTCCGGAAGATATTTTTGAGAGACCAAAGAGTCCAAGACTGCAGGAATTTTTATCGAAAGTGTTGTGAGAAGGAGAAGGAAAATGAAGTCGGAAAAGCGGGCGGCGCTGACAGCGATAGAAGAAAAAAAGGCGATCATCTTCGAGGTGGCGGACCGGGTCTGGGAATATGCGGAGTTATCACTGCAGGAATACAGATCCTGCAGACTGTACTGTGATGTGCTGGAAAGGGAAGGATTTCGGGTGGAAAAAGGAATTGCCGGGATAGAGACCGCTTTTTCGGCGAGCTTTGGCAGCGGGCGGCCCGTGATCGGTATTCTGGCGGAATACGATGCGCTCTCAGGGCTTTCCCAAAGGGCGGGAGCCGTCGAGAGGGAGGAGACGAAGAGCGGCGGAAACGGACATGGCTGCGGACATAATCTGCTTGGAGCTGGGGCGTTGGCCGCGGCGCTCGGTCTCAAAGCATATCTGGAACAGGCAGACCGCCCCGGCACGGTGGTGCTTTACGGCTGTCCCGGGGAGGAAGGAGGCGCGGCGAAAGCCTTCATGGCGAGGGACGGTGTCTGGAGTGAGCTGGATGCGGCGCTCACCTGGCATCCCGAAGATGTGAACGAGGTGACGACGGGCTCCTCCAACTCCTGTATACAGGTACAGTATAAGTTCATCGGCACAGCGTCCCATGCGGCAGGAGCTCCGGAGAAGGGCAGGAGCGCGCTGGATGCCGTGGAGCTGATGAATATCGGCGTCCAGTTTTTGCGGGAACACATGAGCGACAGAGCGAGGATCCACTACGCGATCACGGATGCCGGCGGATGCAGCGCGAATGTGGTTCAGCCCAGGGCGAGCGTGCTCTATATGGTGCGTTCCAATCATGTGGCGGAGGCGGTAGAGCTGCAAAAGAGAGTGGACAGGATAGCGGAAGGCGCCTCGCTGATGACGGAGACCGTTTTCGAGAGAAAATTTATCGACGGCTGTGCGGATACGGTCTGTAATCATGTGCTGGAGAAAGTGCTGTACGATAATTTTGAGCAGTTGGGGGTTCCGACATATACGGAGGAAGAGAATGCGTATGCGGACAGGCTCGCGGCAGAGTTTGACACACGGAATTATTATCCCGGCGTTGCGGCGAAATACGATGCGGATGCGAGAGAGGCGGTGGAGAGGAGACAGAAAGAGTGCGGCCATGCCATGAATGCGTTTCTGGCGCCTCTGTATACCGGGGAAGCTTTTGAACCGGGCTCCACCGATGTGGGTGACGTGAGCTGGTTAACGCCCACGGCGCAGATCCATGTGGCGGCATGGCCAAACGGCTGCCCCGGTCACAGCTGGCAGATCGTGTCCTGCGACGGAACGCATATCGGGCATAAGGCGGCGCTGCAGGCGGGCAGAGTGCTGGCGGCGGGAGCGGTGGACCTGTTTGAGAACCCCGACCTGTTGAAAAAGGCGAGGGAGGAGTTTGAGAGAAGGACAAAGGGTGGTTTCACTTGCCCGATTCCTGAGGGGGCGGTGCCTGTGGTGCCGGATTAACCCTCTTCTTATGCGTATTTATTCTGGCTATTTTTCCGCCTTTCAGGAAATGATAGAGCGTGTACTGCTCTTCAAGCGACATTTCACGGATGGTTCCCGCCAGGTCTTCCAACAGTCTGGTATCACTGCTTTTGCCGGAGAAGAACTGTGCGGGAGTAATTTCAAAATAATCACAGATCTTGTAGAGAGAATTGAGAGAGGGAAGTATATTTCCGGAGGAGACTGCCTGTATGTAGCCTTTGCTGAAACCGAGGTCAAGGCTGAGCTGGTATTCGGAAATACCGTGCTCTATACGAAGCTTTGTGATCCGTTCCGCGACAAATCTGGTATCGGGGTTATTTTTACTCATGGCAGTATCTCCTTATAATTTGTGTCAGATTTCTTTCTCAAAGTGCTGATAATCTTTGCTGGAACGCCAGTTGCCGCCCCAAGTGAAGCCGTGCTGCGTAAACAGCACAAAGGCCGGATCTTGTGGGTCGATCTTATAGGCGAAAGATTGACTGCGGTCGGCGTAGAGCTCGCTCCCGGCGGGAGCGATGTTGACAGAGCCGTCCCCCCGTCGGGTGACGTAAGGATTGTAAAACGGATTGAGGTCGATGGCAAGTCCGTAGGCGTGATTGGACAGCCGGCCGGAGGGAAGCGCTCTGTAGTTAAAGCAGGAGGTATTGTTATCCTGCATGGAGAGAGAATCGTCGCCCTGATACTCATCCACAAGGCATATTTTCTCAATGGGGTAACGGAGATTGTAAAGTTCATAAAATATTTCCAGCAGGTCCTGGGCGATGGCCTTATGACAGATCAGTTCGCCGTTTTGGACGTTGCCGTCGAAATCATAGTAGAGTACGTTTACATAGCGGAGTGTGTCGTAGGAAATGGCGGCTTCGCTGTCGTCGGCAGGGTAGGAGATGCCGGTGATCCGTTCCTTTACGGTATCGTTTAAAGGCTCATAGTAGAAGCCCTCGCTGTAGGTGGTTCGATCTTTCGCGGGAATGTCCTCCGGCTCCTCTTCCGGCAGCTTGGGTTCTCTCTGAAGCGGTTCGGACTTTTCCTCAGGCAGTTCGGACTTTTCCTCAGGCGGTGAGGATTCCCTGTCAGGTATTTCAGAGTTTTTCTCAGCGGGGGGCGCTGTTTCCTGCACCTGCTTTTGGGCGAGGTCTTCCAGGGTTTCTCCGCCGCCGAACAGGTCACTTCTGGCAAATATGGCGCAAAAAACGATCAGAGCAAGGAGGACGCCCATGTTTTTATACAGTATTTTCTTCTGTTTTTTATTCAAATATTTCTTACCCATACAGCGATTATATCACATTTTTCATGGCTTGTAATCAGGAATGATATCTTGTATAATGTGAAAAGTGAGGCTGAAGATGGAAATTATAAAGACGGAAAATCTTGTTTTTGATTATATCAGGCGCGATGAGGAAGGCAATGTGGAAGGAATCACGACGGCGGTTGACAATGTAAACCTCGAAGTGATGCCCGGGGATTTTATTGCCGTTCTGGGACATAACGGCTCGGGAAAATCTACGCTGGCAAAGCATTTTAACGCGATTTTGATGCCCACCGAGGGGACAGTGTGGGTGGACGGCATGGACACCGGGGACGCGGACAGGCTCTGGGAAATCCGGCAGAGGGCCGGTATGGTGTTTCAGAATCCGGACAACCAGATCATCGGACAGGTCGTGGAGGAGGACGTTGGTTTCGGACCGGAAAATATGGGCGTTCCGACGAAGGAGATCTGGGAGAGAGTCGAGGAGAGCCTGAGGGCGGTGGGGATGTATGAGTTTCGCAAGTATGCGCCTAACAAGCTGTCCGGGGGCCAGAAACAGAGAGTTTCGATCGCCGGAGTGTTGGCGATGCACCCGAAGTGCATTGTGTTGGATGAGCCCACGGCCATGCTGGATCCGGGCGGCCGCCGGGAAGTGATACGCTCGGTGCGCGCTCTGAACGATGTGGAGAGAGTGACGGTAATTCTGATTACGCATTATATGGAAGAGATCGTCTACGCGGACAAAGTGTTCGTGATGGACGGCGGCAGGATCGCCATGCAGGGAACGCCCCGGGAAATCTTTTCCCAGGTGGAAAAATTGCAGGAGCTGAGGCTGGATGTACCAAAAGTGACACTGCTGTCACATGAATTGAGAAAGAGCGGACTGCCTCTCCCGCCGGGGATCCTGACGGTGAAGGAGCTGGTGGACGCGCTGGGAGCTCTGTATAGCGGGAGAAAGTAGATGGCACTTATTTTAGATCATGTGACATATGAATATGGAAGAGGGACAGAGCTTCTGGTGAGGGCGTTGAACGATGTAAACCTGGTCATACCGGACGGGCAGTTTATCGGGCTGATCGGGCACACCGGATCCGGGAAGTCCACGCTGGTGCAGCATTTAAACGGGCTGCTTGCGCCGACATCGGGCCATATCTATTACAATGGGGAGGACATCCACGATAAAGACTTCAGCAGGAGAAGACTGCGGAGCAAGGTGGGACTGGTATTCCAGTACCCGGAACATCAGCTGTTTGAGACGGATGTGTTTACGGATGTCTGCTTCGGGCCTAAAAATCTGGGACTCGACAGGAAAGAGACGGAGCTCAGGGCCTATGAGGCGCTGAAGCAGGTGGGGCTGCCGGACGATTGTTTCTATCAGCCGCCCTTTGACCTCTCCGGCGGTCAGAAGCGCCGGGTGGCGATCGCGGGAGTGCTGGCCATGAAACCGGAGGTGCTCGTGCTGGATGAACCTACGGCGGGATTGGACCCGAGGGGCAGAGACGAGATCCTCGGGCTGGTGGCGTCCATCCGGGAGGAACAGAATATCACGGTGATACTGGTCTCTCACAGTATGGATGATGTGGCGGAGTATGTGGACAGAGTGGTGGTGATGAATAAAGGCAGTGTGTGTTTTGACGATACGCCGAAACGTGTTTTTGCCCACAGGGAGGAGCTGGAGAAGATGGGACTTTCCGTCCCCCAGGTGACGGACATCATGCATGCCCTGAAAAAGGCCGGATGGGATGTGGGAACAGACGCCATAACGATAGAAGAGGCGAAGGAAGAAATTCTGCGGCGGCTCAAGTGAGCGCCGCGGTATCGTAAATAGGGATTGGAAATGATAAGAGATATTACGTTAGGACAATACTATCAGACGGATTCCGTGGTGCACAGGCTGGATCCCCGCGTGAAGCTGATCGCAACGCTTTTGTTTATCTGTTCTTTGTTTGTGGTAAACCAGGCGGCGGGGTATGTTGTGGCCGTTGTGTTTCTGGCGCTTGCGATTCGATTATCCCATGTACCATTTCGGTTTATGGTACGGGGAATGCGGGCCATCCTGTTTCTCCTCATTCTGACCTTTGGGTTTAACCTTTTTCTGACACCGGGGGAGGCAGTTTTTCAAGTCTGGAAACTTACGGTCACAAGAGAGGGCATCACGATGGCGGTAAGGATGGCGGTGAGACTGTCTCTGCTGATCATCGGTTCTTCCGTCATGACGTTGACCACGACTCCCAACAATTTGACGGACGGCCTGGAGAGACTGTTAAAGCCTCTGCAGAAACTCAGAGTGCCGGTGCATGAGATCGCGATGATGATGTCGATCGCGCTGCGGTTTATCCCGATACTGCTGGAGGAGACTGACAAGATCATGAAAGCGCAGACGGCGAGAGGGGCGTCCTTTGATGAGGGGAATCTGCTGCAGAGAGCGAAGAACATGGTGCCGCTTCTGGTGCCGCTGTTTATTTCTGCATTCCGCAGGGCCAACGATCTGGCGATGGCGATGGAAGCCCGCTGCTATCGGGGCGGCGATGGGCGGACGAAGATGAAGCCGCTGCACTATGAAAAGAGGGATTATCTGACGTATGTGGTGCTCCTGGTGTATTTTGCGGTCTGTATCGTGGTCGGAAGGATCATGCCCTGGGGGAGAATTTTTTAGGGGATGCTTCAGGGGAAGGCAGAGAAGATGAGGCGGAGCGAAGGATGCAGGAAAGAAAAAGAGTATGCCTGAGAGTGGCCTACGACGGAACCGCTTACTGCGGCTGGCAGGTACAGAAAAACGGGAGGACCATAGAAGGAGAGCTGAACAGGGCTTTGTCGGAACTGACCGGGGAGGAGATACAGGTGATCGGCGCCAGCAGGACGGATGCGGGCGTGCACGGGCTCTGCAATGTGGCGGTGTTTGACACCCGCTCCCGGATACCGGGGGAAAAGTTTTCCTATGCGTTAAATCAGCGGCTTCCGGAGGATATCCGGGTGCGCGCGTCGAAGGAGGTGCCGGAGGATTTTCATCCGAGACACTGCAGGAGCAGGAAGACTTACGAATATCACATTTATAATGCAGTTTTTCCGGATCCGTTGAGGCGATTGTATTCCTGTTTTACTTATGTACCGCTGGAGGAAGAAAGGATGAGCCGGGCGGCGGCTTATCTGGTGGGAGAACACGATTTTGCCAGTTTCTGCAGCGCGGGAAGTCAGGCGGAGACGACGGTCCGGACGATTTACAGTCTGGATGTGGCAAGAGACGGCGAGGAGATCGTGATCCGCGTGACCGGAAACGGGTTTTTATACAATATGGTACGGATCATCGCGGGGACGCTGATGGAAGCAGGGAGCGGGCGCATGGAACCCGAGGAAATCCCGGAAATTCTGGAGGCGCGGGACAGGGCGGCGGCAGGTCCTACGGCCCCCGCCTGCGGGCTGGTTTTAAAGGAGCTTGAAATAGAGGATGAGCAGTGACAAAAATGCCAAAAATGCCCGGAATTTTGGAAATTCGGCTTGACAGATAAAAAGGGGAATTATATAATGTTTAATTGTGACAACGCTTTCTGACAGCCTGCCAAAGCCCCGGCAAACTGTTGGAATATCGGAGGAGGATTTGTTCTTTGCGAGGACATATGGCCCGGACATCCGTATGGAGAGGTGAAGGACATCCGATGAAAGAAGCATTTGAAGAGAATGGATTTTGTATGGAGGAAACGTGATGAAAACATTTATGGCAAGTCCTGCTACGATCGATAGAAAATGGTATGTAGTAGATGCTGCAGATATGACACTTGGACGTTTGGCATCTGAAGTTGCGAAGGTGCTGAGAGGAAAAAATAAGCCTATTTTTACACCGCACATGGATACAGGTGATTATGTGATCGTTGTAAATGCCGAGAAGATCAAAGTTAGCGGTAAGAAGATGGATCAGAAAATATACTACCGTCATTCCGATTATGTGGGTGGTATGAAAGAAGTTACATTGAAAGAAAAGCTTGCAAAGAAACCGGAAGAAGTAATTGAACTTGCTGTAAAAGGCATGCTTCCCAAAGGCCCCTTAGGGAGACAGATGTATAAAAAGCTTTATGTTTATGCAGGTCCAGATCACAAGCACGCTGCACAGAAACCTGAAGTATTAACATTTTAACCAAAAGGACTGAAAGGAGAAGAGTAAAATGGCTAAAGCAGCAAATAATTTTTACGGTACAGGTAGAAGAAAAAAATCTATTGCCAGAGTATTTTTGAAACCCGGCAAAGGAAATATTACAATAAATAAGAGAGATATCGACGACTATTTCGGTCTTGAGACCCTGAAGGTTATCGTTCGCCAGCCGCTGACGCTGACCGGGACGACAGATAAGTTTGACGCTGTCATAACAGTAAAGGGCGGCGGAACGACCGGCCAGGCAGGAGCGATCAGACACGGTATCGCGAGAGCACTTCTCACGGTGGATAACGATTACAGACCTGCGCTCAAGAAAGCCGGTTTCCTGACGAGAGACCCTCGTATGAAAGAGAGAAAGAAATACGGTCTTAAAGCAGCGAGACGCGCACCACAGTTTTCAAAACGATAAGCAGTTATTTGCGAACAATAAAGCATATAAAAAAGCCCTTGAATGCATGCATTCGGGCTTTTTTATATGCTTTATTGTTCATAGGAACGCAAGAATGACCGAGATGCAGCGAAGCGGAATCGAGGTTATCCTTGCGTTAGCAGATAACGTCCGGAAATTTGAACGTATCTTACTCTTCCTGTCCCAATATCTCATCCAGAGTTTCTATCAGTTTTTCAATATCGATGGGCTTTGCAATATGCCCGTTCATACCGTTTTGCAGAGCCTCCTGCTTATCGGATTCAAAGGCATTGGCAGTCATCGCCAGAATAGGGATCGAGGACAGTGTCGGATCGCTCAGCTTCCGGATGGCATTGGTGGTTTCATATCCGTCCATGACAGGCATCTGGATATCCATCAGGATCAGCTGATAGTATCCCGGTTCCGCGCTTTTCAGCATATCGATGGCTGCCTGACCGTTTCCGGCGACATCCACGGAAAAGCCCGCTTCCTCCAGGATCACCACAGCGATTTCCTGGTTCAGTTCATTATCCTCGGTCAGAAGGATACGCCCTGAGCGGTTTGCTTTTTGTATCGGTGATTCCGATTTATTCACTTTATCCGCATTTACGATCGAGTTGAGACATCTGCGCAGTTCCGAGAAGAACAGCGGTTTACTGCAAAATGCGGTGACGCCGGCTTCTCTGGCTTCCTCTTCGATATCGCTCCAGTCATAGGCAGTGAGGACTATGATAGGTACGTCTTCGCCTGTCTCCTGGCGGATTCGTCTGGCCACTTCAACTCCGTTGAGATCTGGCAGAAGCCAGTCGATGATATAGACGAAGAAACTGTCATTTCTCATGACCGCCTGGCGGGTGCGGAGCACAGCCTCTTTTCCGGAAAGAGTCCATTCCGCCCTCAGGCCGATCTGCTGCAACATGGCGGTGACACTGTCGCAGGTGTTAAAGTCATCGTCTACCACAAGCGCTCTGAAACCGGTCAGTTCGGGAATATCGCGGGCTTCCTTTTCACCGGAGTGATGAAGACGGAGGGCGAGGGAGACAATACATTCGGTTCCCACCCCCTGAACACTCTTGACGGTGATGGAGCCATTCATCATATCGACGATGTTTTTGGTGATAGCCATGCCGAGGCCTGTTCCCTGAATACCGCTGATGGTAGAGTTGCGCTCTCTCTCAAAAGGTTCGAAGATGCGTGCTACAAATTCTTCACTCATACCGATTCCCGTGTCTTTTATATGGAATTCGTAGTTGGCAAAACCGGCCAGTGTTCCGGGTTTTTCGATGACTTTCAGGCTCACCATGCCGCCGGCGCCGGTATATTTTATTGCGTTGCCCAACAAATTCAGGAGAACCTGATTCAGACGCAGTCTGTCACAGAAGATCTCTTCATGGAGGATATCCACGGCATCCATATAGAGATCGAGCTGTTTGGCATGAATATCTCCCTGTGTGATGTTGCGCAGTTCATGAAGGATATCGGGCAGAGAACAGGGCTCCTCCTCCAGATGGATCTTTCCGCTCTCGATATGGCTCATATCCAGAATATCGTTGATCAGGCTGAGCAGATGATTGCCGGAGGTCATAATTTTTTTCAGATATTCCTCCACCTGATTTTTGTGGTCGATATGCGAGATTGCCAGTGTCGTAAAGCCTATGATCGCATTCATGGGGGTGCGGATATCGTGGGACATATTGGAGAGGAAGGTGCTTTTCGCCCTGCTGGCGCGGTTTGCCTGGGCGAGAGCATCCTCCAGCAGAGCATTTCTCTCGCGATCGCTCCTGGTCTCGTCATCTATGCTGCGGAACCCCAGAACGATGCCGTGGCTTTTTTCCCAGTCTCCCGCCCGCACGACTTTCATTTGGAAGTATCTGATTTCGCCGCAGCAGACGGTGCGGAAATTGACGGAGCAGACTAATTTTGTGGTCAGAACCTTGGCCAGATACTCCCGCGAAGCGGTCTGGCGCAGAATATCCCGGTCCTCTTCGTGGACGCCGATCTCTATGTAACGCTCAATGCATTCTTCCAGAGACAATTCTCCTGAAAAAATGGGGACGAGATAATTCTTTGGGCAATCCCCAAGACGGAGCGTGGTTCCCTTTCCGGTATTCAGGTCAAAAAAGCAGACGAGATTGTATTCCACACTGAGTGCATAAATAAGCTCCAGGTGACGTTTTTCTGCCTCCTGTCTGATCTTTTCCTCCTGTACTTTCTGGGCGGTACAATCCAGAATATAGCGTTGATAAAGCAATTCTCCGTTCTCTTCTATCAGTTTTACATTCCCCATCACATGGAGAATATCACCGTCCGTATGCCGTATGCGGTACTCTGTGCTGACGCTGTCTCCGGGTTTTTCCAGGGATCTGATCTTATTCTGAAGTTCTTCCCTGTCCTCGTCCAATACGGTTGGGGCCACCAGGTCAAATCCGTCCTTCAGCATAGCTTCGGCGGAAGAGTATCCCAGAATATCCAGGGCGGCGGGGTTGATGCTGACCAGACGCGAACCGTCCAGAGAATGGCACATAATGCCGCAGTCCATCGTAGTAAAGAGTGTTTCCAGCGTCTGATTTTTGCGGATGAGTTCCCGGGCATAAGCGCGTTCCTTTGTCACATCGACAGCGACGCCCACCGTTCCCATGACACTGCCGTCCAGATCGTACAGAGGGGACTTGTAGGTGGAGAGGGTCCGCTGTCCCTCGCCGGTCTGTATGGTTTCTTCGGAAACGCAGGTCTTTTTGGTCTCCATCACAATGCGCTCTGATTCGATGCAGGCGGGATCATCCTGCTCTACATCCCAGATGTACGCATGGCCTCTTCCCTGTACCTGGGCTTTGGTTTTTCCGACAGTATCACAGAAGCTGTCGTTTACCTTTTCATGGATTCCGTTTTTATCCTTAAACCAGATCAAATTGGGAGAGTTGTTGATAACGCTCTCCAGATAATGGCTGGTCTGCCTGCCGTCATTGGAGATTTTACAATTTTGCTGCCAGCGCAGAAAGTGAAAGCGCAGTTCAGCCTCAGACATGGGAAGAGTCCAGATGTCCTTCACTTCAGACAGACTGTCCGTCAGGCATTCCACCTGTTCTTTTTCGGCGAGCAGGATCAACTCGGCGTCCGCCTTTTTCTGCGCGATCAGCGTCCGCAGTACGGAGGCAATATCTATACCCCGCAGATCTGCCAGAATGACATCGGCTTTGGCGGTCAGATCTTTTTGGGGATCGCTGCTCTCCTGAAATGCATGGATAAACGGTTCCAGAGGCGGCATTTCTTTTAATGGCACAAACAGTTCAGGCTGGTGGCCGATGAAATAAAATCGCAGATGACAATGGTACATAATATTTTCCCCTGTAGATTAATTTTATATATAAAAAAATATATGAAATCTGTACACTCGATACAGATGACTTCAATGAATATATTTTATCAGTCGTATGATTATGTGTCAAGGTTCACCGGTGGCCGGATGCGGGCAAAAAGGGGGAATTTTGAGGGAAGAGGATAAAAATAAAATCAGCGGCTTTCGACACAATTTCACAAAAAGCGTCATAAAATACAGTACCATAACAAAATGAAAGGAGAACAATTATGGCTACTTTTACAAATCAGGCGGTATTGTCATACAACGGTATTACCACCAGCTCCAATGTGGCGACGGGCGAGATCGTGGAGGTTTTATCCGCGTCGAAGGATGTGCTGTCATCGGAGTACGGGACAGGTGATACGGTGGCTTATGTGATCAATATCGTCAATTCGGGCAATACGCCCTTCACGGCTTTGACCGTGACGGACGATCTGGGAGCGTACACCTACCAGCCCGATACAGGGGCGGAGAGAACTCTCTATCCGCTGACTTATGTGGATGGATCCATTCGCTGCTACCAGAATGGCGTGGAGCAGGCAGCTCCCGCGGTGACACAGACGGGAGGAATCCGGATTAGCGGTATCGGAGTGCCGGCTGGCGGCGGCACGACCCTGGTCTACCAGGCGAGAACAAATGAGTTCGCAGACCCGCAGATAAACGGGGAGATCACCAACACCGCAGTCGTGGGCGGCGCGGAGGTGGCAACGCCGATCACGGTCACGGAGACGATAGCGGCAAGGCGAGCGCCGTACCTGACCATACTGAAGAGCATCTCGCCGAGACAGGTGGCGGAAAACGGACAGGTGACGTATACTTTTGACATCCAGAATCTGAGCAACACCGCCGCGACGGAGGAGGATAATGTACAGATCACCGATACATTTGAGCCGATCCTGTCCGGCATCAGAGTAACCTACAACGGAGCGGCGCTGTCTGACACAAATTATACCTACAATGAGACCACCGGTGAGTTTTCCACGAACGCCGGCGCGCTCACCGTTCCGGCGGCATCCTTTACCAGGAACCCGGCGACGGGTGCGTGGAACGGCATACCGGGCGGCGCGGTATTGACTGTGACGGGAATTATTTAATTAAGGATATCCCCGTCGGGCGCTGTCCGGCGGGAGTATCCCCTCGGGGATCTTTCTTTCCTGCGCACTGGACAAAATAAGAAACTGCATATATAATACATTTTAGATAGCCGGAGATATGTCTTAATCATGTAAAGGAGGCGTTTAAAATGCCGGATGTTGTTATTATGACAGACTCTAATTCGGGAATGGCACAGGAAGAAGGGGAGAGATATGGCGTGGAAGTTCTGCCCATGTCTTTTATTATAAACGGAAAAATCTACTACGAGGGAATGGATATCAGTCATGAGGGCTTTTTGAAAAAGTTGAGGGAGGATGCCCAGGTGTCCACATCGCAGCCGGCACCCGGGGAAGTGACGGAGCGCTGGGAAAAACTTTTGAAGCGGCATGATGAGGTAGTCTATATACCGATGTCGGGGGGACTCAGCAAATCCTGTGAGACGGCGCGGATTCTGGCGGAGGAGTACAACGGAAGAGTGCAGGTAGTGGACAGTAAAAGGGTATCCGTGCCTCAGAAAATGATGGTGCTGGATGCGGTCGCCCTGGCGAAAGAAGGAAAGAGCGCAGTGGAGATCAAGGAGATGCTGGACGGGAGCGCCATGGACTGCGCGATTTATATCGCGGTGGACACACTGAAGTATTTAAAGAGAGGCGGTCGGATCACCGGCGCTGCCGCGGCGGTGGGAACGGTGTTAAACATCAAACCGGTTCTCCTGATGAGAGGGGAAAAGCTGGATTCCTACGAGAAAGCGAGAGGCATGAAAGGCGCGCGTCGCATCATGTTGCAGGCGATCCGGGGAGAACTGGAAGGCTCCTTCAAAGAATACGCGCAGAGAGGGGAGGTCTGTCTCCAGATGGCTCATACCTGTGCGGATGAGGAAATGGCGGCGGAGTGGGAGGCGAGGATACGGGACGAGTTTCCGGATCTCGCGTTGTATTCAGCCAGGTTGCCCCTTTGTACTGCCTGCCATATCGGGCCGGACGGTCTTGGCGTCGGCATTACGAGAAGGATCAGAAAAGATTGGTGATAAAACGGGGGGTGGCCTAGAGCCAGCCCCCGTCTATTGTAAAGATCTGTCCGGTGGCGTAGGAGGGCATGGAGAGCACGGAATATACCATCTCCGCAACTTCCGCTGTGTTTCCCATGCGGTCCGCGGGAATGTCCTCGATAAGGGAACGGCGTTCCGCTTCGGAAAGTCTCAGATTCATTTCGGTGTTGATCAGTCCGCAGGCGATGGCGTTGACCTGAATGCCGGAAGGGGCGAGTTCTTTCGCGAGGGCCTTTGTAAAACCGTTGACGCCGCCCTTGGAGGCGGAGTATGCCACTTCCATGGATGCGCCGTGACTGCCCCAGACGGATGAGATATTGATGATCTTTCCCCGGTGTTTTTGAAGCATCAGAGGAATCGCCTTTCTGCTGGTGAAAAAGAGACTGCTGAGATTCGTGTTGATAACCTGATTCCAGGATTCGGGGCTCATCTCGGAGAGCAGGCCGAAGTAGGAGATGCCCGCATTGTTGATCAGAACGTCCAGAGACGGGATGTGGCGAAAAAGTTTTTCCACCTCCCTGTTGGAGGACATATCGCACAGAAAAGCGCCCACAGAGACGTTATATTCGTTTTCCAGCCAGGTGGCGAGGGTGTGAAGTTTTTCTTCCGAATGATGGCAGGTCAGATAGAGATCGTAATGTTCGCTTGCCAGTTTTCTCGCAATGGCCTCCCCGATACCCCGCGATGCGCCGGTGATAAGAACTTTCTTGTTCATGGCGGTCCTCCTTTTTTCATACAATTTTTATTCCTGATTTTATTTTAATATATTTCCATAAAAAAAGATATGTGAAATGATACAAAATATAGCACTTTTGGGAAAAAAGTCGAAAAGCGTCCCCAAAATATTGAATTGTTACAAAAAAAATACGGGTTGGAAAAACACAAAATATGGAATTTGTGTGGATTTTCAAACAAATACGGCGGTTGACAAATATCGGGGAAGGTGATATATTAGTTAACAGATGTAATAATTTTGTAACAAATTTTAAAATGTGCGAAGAAGCACAGGAAAATGAGGATTTTATGACACATAAAAAAGGTAGGATAGCGGCATATGGGATGGCGGCAGTCATAGCGGCATCGACTATGAGCATGGATGCCCAGGCGGTGAAGCTGTCGGATGTTTTACCGGCGGCCGGCATAGGCGTGACGATGTCAGATGGCGTTACTCTTGCACAGATACAGGAGAGAGTCTTAGCGGAAGCAGAGCAGAATAAGAGTATGGTACTTTCCGTGTCGGAGATGAAGGCGTATCTGGAGGAATATAAGACAGCGCCGAAGACGACTGTTTCGGCAAGTATTGTGAAGGCAGTGGAAGTGCAGCAGGTGCTCGCGGAGCTGGAGACGGAAGAGGCGCTGGTACAGGAAGAGACGGGAGAGGCGGATAACGTTATCGCATCTGTGGCAAATATCGGTCCGAGCGAGGTGCTTTCCTCCGGGGATATGGAAAAGATGACGGAAGAGAGCGTGCCGATGGCTTCCTCTGAGCAGACAGAGGCGCAGGAGAACCAGGCGGAAGAGTCTGTGGAGCAGCAGGCGGCATCCGATGAGGCGGCGAAGACAACAGTGTCGGGGAACAATGAGGAAGCTCCGGAGCAGGAGACGAAAAATACCGACAGTGAAATAGAAAAAAAGGTGATCGAGACGACTCAGTCTACGGCGGAACTGGCGGCGGCAGCGGCTGCTTCCCTGACCGACGAGGAGAGGGAGTTCTCCAATCTGGTGATCGCGCAGGTGAATAACTATGTGAATGTGAGGAGCGATGCCAGCGAGGACAGCGAGGTCGTAGGAAAATTGTATGATAAATCGGTGGGAACCTATCTGTCTGAGAAAGACGGCTGGTATGAGATCAATTCCGGCAATGTGACAGGTTACGTTAAAGCGGAATTCTGTGTGACCGGCAGCGACGCGATAGAACTGGCGAAACAGGTCGGAACGAGGATCGCTACGGTGACGACTACCACGCTGAAGGTGCGGGAAGAGGCTTCCACAGAGTCCACAGTGCTCGGTCTTGTTCCGATCGAGGAGGAGCTGAGCGTAGTCGAAGAAAATGATGGCTGGGTCAAGGTAGATATCGAAGAAGGTTACGGCTGGGTATCTATGGAATATGTGAGTATGCGGACCGATTTTGTGAAGGCCGAGAGCAAGGAAGAGGAAGAAGCAAGGCTGGCGAAAGAGGAAGAGGAGAGAAGGAAAGCCCAGGCGGCAGCTTCAGCCAATTCTAAAAAACCGGAAGCCAGCGGGAATAAGAATTACAATTCTGCGAGCAGCTATATTCCGGCGGGCGGCGGCAGCGCATCCGGCAATGCGGTGGCACAGTTTGCCCTTCAGTTTAAAGGGAATCCCTACGTGTGGGGAGGCACCAGTCTGACGAACGGTGCTGACTGTTCCGGGTTTGTGATGAGCGTTTACAAGAACTTTGGGGTGAGCCTGCCTCATTCCTCCACAGCGGACAGAAATGTCGGCAGCAGCGTGGGAAGTCTTGCGGAAGCGCAGCCGGGTGATATCATCTGCTATTCCGGCCACGTGGGAATCTATATCGGCGGAAACCAGATCGTGCACGCGTCCACATCCAAGACGGGCATCATCGTTTCCAACGCAAGTTACAGAAATATTCTGGCGATAAGAAGAATTTTCTAGATTTAATGTTACGGTTTTTCAAAAGAGAGCCGCTGTACGAATGAGTGCAGCGGCTTTCTTAGTGCGCGCTGAAGTTTTCGGAAGTTTATATAATATGGCTTGACAAATAATATTATATGCGATATAGTATTGCCAAGATATTATATTCTGTATAATATTATATGAAACAGTAGAACGATGTATCAAAGTACATCTGCGGAACTGGAATAGGAGGTAGAGTGATGATATTTAATACGGGAGCGGCGCTGCTGGATGCGATCGTGCTTGCGGTAGTTTCCTGGACAAAGGACGGCACATACGGTTATAAAATCACCAGGGAAGTGCAGCAGCTGATCGATGTGTCGGAGTCTACATTGTATCCGGTGCTGCGCCGTCTGCAAAAAGATGAATGCCTGGAGATATATGACAGGGCCATAGACGGTCGAAACCGAAGATATTATAAAATTACTGGAAAGGGATATGCTCAGCTTAATTTGTATAAGATGGAATGGCTGAGATATTCGCAGAAAATCACGGCAATATTCGAGGGGGGACAGAGCGTTGGATAAGAGAGAGTTTTTAGACAGACTGCAGGCGCAGCTCACCGGTCTTAGCAGTGAGGAGCGGGCGGAGGCGTTGGAGTATTATGAGGAGTATTTTGCGGATGCAGGGGAAGAGAATGAAGAGGATGTGCTGCTTTCCCTGGGCTCGCCGGAGCAGGTGGCAGAGCAGATAAAGGCTGGACTGCACAAAGCGGAGGAAGGAATGTTCACGGAGAGCGGTTATCGGGAAAAAGTGGAGTCCGACAACCCGCCCGGGATGAGGAATTCTGCGGGACAAAACGCTTATAGACAGAGGGAATACGGAAAGGCTCCGTATGGACAGAGCGCGGAGGGCCGCGGAAAGCAGAGAGAGGAAAAGAAAAAGAGCGATAAAAGCGCAGGTATGGTAGCACTTTTGATCGTGCTGGGGATCCTGGCATCGCCGGTGATCATCGCTCTGGCGGCGTCGGCTTTCGGTGTGGCAGTGGGAATTCTGGGAGCTCTGTTCGGTGTGGTCGTTGCGATGATCGCCGTAGTATTGGTATTTCTTCTGGTGGGAGTCGGCCTGTTTATAACGGGATTTCCGATACTGTTTTACCATCCCTTTGCGGGAATCGTCTGTATCGCGGGCGGCTGTGTTACGATCGCGCTGTTTCTGCTGGCATTGGCGGCGTTGGTGGCGATTTTGGGAAAATTTTTCCCGTGGCTGATCCGTGAAGTGGAAAGCTTTGGAAAGTATTTGAGCAGAAAATGGACAGAGAGGAAGAGAAGAGGGGAGGAAGGGATATGAAAAAGTTTGTGAAAGGAATGTTGATCGCCGCGGGATGTTTTCTGGCGGTGGGCCTTGTACTTGGGATCATAGGCGCGGTGGGAATAGGTTACATGGATAAAAAGTACGGAACCGAGGAGAACCGCATGCTGGTGCGGGAAGCGTGGGAAAGGGTGAACAAATGGGATTTCAGGCGGATCAAAGGGGGAGGCAGAGGATTTGTGCTGACGCACGACGGAATAGAATTTGATAAGAATCATGACCTGACATACGGAAGCTTCACAGATGACAGCATACAGAGCGAGGGCATCCGCAGCCTGAATCTGGAGATAGGCGGGGGCAGTGTGACTATCCGCCAGGGGGACGGCCTGGCGTTAAAAAAGGACGGCGGACCGGAATGCCAGTATTATATAGAGGGAGATACTTTTTACCTGAAGCAGCGATGCCCGATGTTGGGAGGTGTGGCGGACATTACTTTGACTCTTCCGGAGGGGATGGGCCTGGACAACGTGGATATCGAGATGGGAGCCGGTGAGATTATCACTGAGGGACCCTTTACAGTGGGGAAAATAGGAGTAGAGTTGGGAGCCGGCAGTATCACGATGGATGAAGTGACGGCGGACACTTTTTTCGCGGAGGTGGCGGCGGGCTCCATTATGGTACACAGGTTGGATGCGAAAGAATGTGACACAAATGTCAATATGGGGGACATTACTCTGCAGGAGAGTCTGATCACAGGCGATCTGAATGCGGAGGCCAATATGGGGGGCATCACTGTTTTCCTGCGGGACTCCTACGAGAATCACGATTATGAGATCGAATGCAATATGGGGGAAGTCATCATAGGGAAGGAGAGCGGAGAGTCGAGAAGCTATTCGGGGATAGTCTATTCTACGGAGCTCTACGGAGAAAATGCGGGAGGAGGGAGCGTGTACGATCTGACCTGCGATATGGGAAATATCACCGTGGAGTTTGCCGGGACGGAGGACTCATCTGCCGGGACAGGGGAAAATGCATCGGCAGAAAGGGCGGCGGAGACATCCGGCAAAGAACCTGCGGAGGAGGGCGCTCTGCCACCGCTGCCGAAGCTGGAGATTTCGGAGGACGAGTGGGAGAATATCGGCTTTGACATGAAAACGATAGAGAAGGAATTTCTCATGGATTATTGGCCGGAGAGCATCGGCAGGAAAAACAAAAATACGACTGCCGAAAATTTCTCGTTTGCGCTGGAGATTTCGGAGCCTGTGACCCTGATAGTATCCTGTGTGACAGAAGACGGTGAACTCGATATGGAGATCGAGGACAAATATGGGGAGGAGATATTTGGGGAAGAGGACATACAGACGGGGGATTACGAGGTGAGGATCGATTGTCCGGGGACATACAGGGTCTCCTGCGAGATGGATGACCACACAGGAAGCTTCCAGATCAGCCCGAAGAAGTAAGAACAGGGGAATACTATTCGTATTCCCTTGTTATGTTATTCAGCCATTTTTCGCTCTTATAGTAACGCCAGACCACCGGGATCTTCCAGAATTCATCCAGACAGAGAATGAAATAGACTGTTTTCGGCGGCAGATGCAGGACGAAAGCGCTGATAAATCCCAGGGGAACCGCGATACACCACATCACGATGATATCACAGATCAGCCCGAAGCGGGAGTTGCCGCCGGCGCGGAAGATACCGGCGATGGTAAGCGTGTTCATTGCCTGTCCGATCACATAGTAGGAGCTGACAAGCAGCATAAAGTTCAGATAGTCCTGCGCCAGAGGCGTCAGGTCGAAGATGCCGATCACGGGTTTTCGGAAAAGGATAATGACCAAAGCAGTCAATACGCTGACAGCGAACGTGCACCGGCAGAGGCTGGAGGCGTCCTCTCTCGCCTTGTCCATGCGCTGTTCTCCCAGAGATTTCCCGAGAAGCACCGTGCCGGCGCTGCCGATACCGAAGCAGACGACACTGATCAGGTCTCTGATCGTAGTGGCTACGGAGGCTGCCGCCACCATATCGGAGTTCATATGCCCCAGAATGATGGAGTAGGTGGAGAAGGCAAAAGTCCAGATACAGTCGTTTAAAAGCGCCGGGATGGAATACTTCAGAAAATCCTGAAATAACAGTTTATGACGGCCGAACAGGACGGAGCGCTGGGGTCTGAAGATCCGTCCTCTGAAAAAATCCGCAAAACACAGAAGGATCTCCACCACGCGGGCGATCACCGTGGCGAGGGCAACGCCGAGGATGCCAAGCCTTGGCGCCCCGAACAGTCCGAAGATAAATACCGCGTTCAAAAACACATTGAGAAACAGGGCGGTGCAGCTGATTAGTGTGCTCGTCCTTGCTCTCTCCACACTTTTCAACACGCAGAGGTAGGTCTGGGAAAACCCTGTCAGAAGATAGGAGATTCCGATGACTCGCAGATAGGAAGCCCCCATCTCAATCAGTTCCGCGTCCGGCGTAAAGACCCTCATCAGAAGAGCGGGGAAAGAGATCGCCGCAAGGGAGAGCAGGAATGTGAAAGACAGGGATATCTTCAGGGCGATGCCAAAGACCGCCTGGATCGAATCCATATCCTTTTTTCCCCAGTACTGAGCGCAGAGCATGGTAGTCCCGGAGGTGATCCCAAAGAAAAAGCCGCCCAGGATAAACTGATACTGGTTTGCCAGGGAGACAGCCGACATGGAGGACTGCCCCACATAGTTGAGCATCAGCACGTCGGCAGAGTTTACCATGTTTGTGATCAGGTTTTGAATCGTTATCGGAATGACCAGAGAAAGAAGCGATCTGTAAAAAAGTTTCTTCTCAGGTGTCAATGTTTTACAGGTATTCATAATGCTGAAAGCATAGCAGATAAAGACGGCGTTGTAAAGAAAAAACCGGTAAAAAAATATTTTAGGTGCTGTCTATTTCGGACAGGGTGTGATACAATATACGCAAAGGACGGAGATGCTTTTGGCGATCCTGTCCAAATGAAAAAAGGAGGTATGCCTATGAAAATTATTATTACCGGAAAGAATCTCGAGGTTTCGGAGGGGTTAAAGAATGCCGTAGAGGATAAGATCGGTAAGCTGGAGAAATACTTTGCGGAAGATACGACCGCTAAAGTGACGCTCAGCGTGGAGAAGGACAGACAGAAGATCGAAGTGACGATCCCTGTGAAGGGAAATATTATCCGATCCGAGCAGACGAGCAGCGATATGTATGTTTCCATCGACCTGGTTCAGGAGATCATCGAGCGCCAGCTGAAAAAATATAAGAACAAATTGATTGACAAGAAACAGAACGCGGCATCTTTCAGTGATGCATTTATAGAGAAACCGGATGATGGGGAGGAGGAAGTAAAGATCGTTCGGACGAAACAGTTTGATATCAAACCCATGTATCCCGAGGACGCCTGTGTGCAGATGGAACTTCTGGGGCATGATTTCTATGTGTTCTGCAATGCGGAGACGGATCTGGTGAGCGTTGTCTATAAGAGAAAGGGCGGCACTTACGGACTGATCGAGCCGGAGGTGTAAATGCGGCGGCCGGTAGGGGCGGGGCAATGAGCCATCCCTAAAATGCTTCGCATTTTCGGGATGTATGGCTTCGCCATATAAAATTCTGCAGAAACCTGTTTATGAGTGCAAGCATTCAACACAGGTTCCCACAGAATTTCGCATGGCTCATTGTTGCAAAATGTCGAATGCTGTGGTATAATGGAAAAAGTGAGTTTGTCAAAAAAATAACAAACAAATTATAAAAAATCAAGTAAAATGGAGGGCTATTCAAATGGCGAAAAAAGTAGTATTAGCGGGCGCTTGCCGTACCGCGATCGGCAAAATGGGCGGAGCTCTTGGGACGACTCCGGCACCTGTACTTGGTTCCATCGTAATCAAAGAAGCGTTAAAGAGAGCAGGCGTGCCTGCGGATCAGGTTGACCAGGTTTACATGGGCTGCGTTATCCAGGCAGGTCTCGGTCAGAACGTGGCGCGTCAGGCGTCCATCAAGGCAGGTCTTCCTGTGGAGACCCCTGCGGTAACGATCAACGTGGTGTGCGGTTCCGGTCTGAACTGTGTGAATATGGCTGCACAGATGATCCAGGCAGGCGATGCCGATATCGTGGTGGCAGGCGGTATGGAGAATATGTCCATGGCTCCCTACGCGATGATGAATGGCCGTTATGGTTACAGAATGAATAACGGGACTCTGGTGGATACCATGGTGAACGATGCGCTGTGGGATGCATTCAACCAGTACCATATGATGATCACCGCCGAGAATATTGCGGATCAGTGGAAGCTGACAAGGGAAGAACTCGATGAATTTGCCGTAAACAGCCAGCAGAAGTGTGAGAAGGCGATGAGTGAAGGCAGATTTGACGACGAGATCGTTCCGGTTCCCGTGAAAGTGAAAAAGGAAGTTGTCGATTTCGTGAAGGATGAAGGCCCTCGTCCGGGAACGACAATGGAAGCTCTGACGAAACTGAAATGCTGCTCCGGCAAGAAGGAGGGCGGCGTTGTGACGGCGGGCAACGCTTCCGGCATCAACGACGGCGCTGCAGCGGTTGTCGTGATGAGCGAAGAGAAAGCGAAAGAGCTGGGCGTAAAGCCGATGGCTACTTTTGTGGCAGGTGCGCTGGGCGGCGTGGATCCTTCCATCATGGGTATCGGCCCTGTGGCTGCGACCAGAAAAGTGCTGGCCAAGACAGGCCTGACTGTGGATGATATGGATCTGATTGAGGCAAACGAAGCGTTCGCAGCACAGTCTGTAGCAGTGGCGAAAGAGCTTGGTTTCAACTCTGAGAAACTGAATGTAAACGGCGGCGCTATCGCGCTGGGACATCCGGTGGGAGCATCCGGCTGCCGTATCCTTGTCACATTGCTGCATGAGATGGTGAAGAGAGACGCGAAGAAAGGCCTTGCGACACTCTGCATCGGCGGCGGAATGGGCTGCGCAACCATCGTAGAGAGAGACTAAAAGTCTTCGATGAGAGAGAAAATCTGATACCGGGAAGTGTTTGCGGCTTCCCGGTATTCGAGCGTTTATCAGAGAGGAGAGAATACCATGGAATTTGTTTTGTATGAAGTAAACGGTCAGGTCGGAACCATCACGATCAACCGTGAGAAGGCATTGAATGCGTTGAATTCAGCTGTGCTGGATGAACTGAATGCTGTCCTGGACGGGGTGGATTTAGATCAGGTGAGATGTCTGATCTTAACCGGAGCAGGCACAAAATCCTTTGTGGCTGGCGCCGACATCGGCGAGATGAGCACACTGACCAAGGCGGAAGGCGAGGCTTTCGGCAAGAAAGGCAACGATGTATTCCGGAAACTGGAGACGTTCCCGATCCCCGTGATCGCTGCGGTAAACGGTTTTGCGCTGGGCGGCGGCTGTGAGATATCCATGAGCTGTGATATCCGCATCTGTTCCGACAATGCGGTATTTGGTCAGCCGGAAGTGGGACTCGGCATCACACCGGGCTTCGGCGGCACCCAGAGACTGGCGCGTCTGGTAAGCCCGGGTATGGCAAAACAGCTTATCTACACGGCGCGAAACATCAAAGCTGACGAAGCGCTCCGCATCGGCCTCGTGAACGCTGTATATCCACAGGAAGAGCTGATGGCGGCGGCACAGAAGATGGCGGCGGGTATCGCGAAGAACGCGCCCATCGCAGTGCGCAACTGCAAGAAGGCGATCAACGACGGCCTGGAAGTGAACATGGATGAGGCGATCGTGATCGAGGAGAAGCTCTTTGGCGACTGCTTCGAGACGGAGGATCAGAAGTACGGTATGGCTTTCTTCCTCGACAGGAATAAAGAGAAAGTGAAAGAGCCGTTCAAAAACAAATAAATATATTAAACAGGAGGACTTTAAAATGAAGGTAGGTATTATTGGCGCTGGTACAATGGGTTCCGGTATTGCACAGGCATTTGCGATGACTGACGGTTATGAAGTATGTCTCTGCGATATCAAGGAAGAGTACGCGGAAGGCGGCAAAGCGAAAATTCAGAAGAACATGAATTTCCTTGTGGGCAAGGAAAAGATCACACAGGAAAAGGCTGACGAGATCATGGGCAAGATCACCACAGGTTTAAACGGGATCTGCACAGACTGTGACCTGATCGTGGAAGTTGCTCTGGAAAACCTGGAAATCAAGAAAAAAATCTTTACGGAGCTGATGGGCATCGTGAAGAAGGACTGCATGTTTGCATCCAACACTTCCTCTCTTTCCATCACGAAGATCGGTGAGGGCCTTGACCGCCCGATGATCGGTATGCATTTCTTCAATCCTGCCGACAGAATGAAACTGGTGGAAGTGATCAAAGGTGAGAACACTCCTCAGGAGATGGTAGACAAGATCGTTGCGATCTCCAAAGAGATCGGCAAGACTCCTGTAGAAGTAAAGGAAGCTCCGGGCTTTGTCGTAAACAGAATTTTGATCCCGATGATCAATGAAGCGATCGGCGTTTTCGATGCAGGAACCGCTTCCGCAGCGGATATCGATGTGGCTATGCAGCTCGGCGCATCCCATCCGATGGGACCTCTGCATCTCGGCGACCTGATCGGTCTGGACATCTGCCTCGCTATCATGGAAGTTCTCTACAACGAGACAAAAGATGAGAAGTACGCTCCGCAGCCTCTGCTCAAGAAGATGGTGGAAGAGAAGAAACTCGGCAGAAAAACAGGGGTTGGATTTTTTGATTACAGTAAATAAGTCAAAAATATAAATTAATGGAGGAAATAAATCATGGATTTTTCTTTATCTAAAAAACATGAAATGGCGAGAACTCTTTTCAAAGAATTCGCTGAAAAAGAGGTGAAGCCTTTAGCGCAGGAAGTTGATGAAACAGAAGAATTTCCCCGCGCGACCGTTGAAAAGATGGCAAAAGCAGGCTTTATGGGTATTCCGATCCCGAAGGAGTACGGCGGACAGGGCTGTGACGTACTGACATATGCTATGTGTGTGGAAGAACTCTCCAAGGTCTGCGGCACAACAGGCGTTATTGTCTCCGCACATACATCTCTGTGCTGTGATCCGATCCTGACATACGGTACGGAAGAGCAGAAGCAGAAATATTTGCCTGATCTGGCGGCGGGCCGCAAGATCGGCGCTTTTGGTCTGACAGAGCCCGGCGCAGGAACGGACGCGCAGGGGCAGCAGACAAAGGCAGTTCTGGACGGCGACGAGTGGGTATTGAACGGCTCCAAGATCTTTATCACAAACGGTAAGGAGGCGGACGTTTATGTGATCATCGCTGTGACGGGCATCGTTGAAAAGCGCGGCAGAAAGCAGAAAGAGATTTCCGCATTTATCGTGGAAAAGGGAACACCGGGCTTCACTTTCGGCACAAAGGAAAAGAAGATGGGTATCCGCGGTTCTTCTACATATGAGCTGATCTTCACAGACTGCCGTATTCCGAAAGAGAATATCCTCGGACAGCAGGGCAAGGGCTTTGGTATCGCTATGCATACACTGGACGGCGGACGTATCGGTATCGCTGCGCAGGCACTCGGCCTTGGCGAGGGCGCTCTCGAGAGAACGATCGACTATGTAAAGGAAAGAAAACAGTTCGGACGCAGCATCGCACAGTTCCAGAATACACAGTTCCAGCTTGCTGATATGGCGACAAAGGCTCAGGCGGCACAGCTTCTTGTCTACAAGGCTGCGGCGACAAAGGATCAGTATACAAAGGACCACAAGACAGCTTACGGTGTAGAAGCGGCAATGGCAAAACTGTACGCTGCAGAGATGGCTATGGAAGTTACCACAAAGGCAGTACAGCTCCACGGCGGTTACGGCTACACGAGAGAGTACGATGTTGAGCGCATGATGCGCGACGCAAAGATCACCGAGATCTACGAAGGCACATCCGAAGTGCAGAGAATGGTCATCTCCGCGTCACTGCTTAAGTAAGACGGCAAGCCGTACAAGGCGCATGGAAGCCCTGCTTGCAGAGGCAAACATGCGGAGAGGACGGCGCAGAGCGGTGCAGCGCTGCACCGCAGGCGGGGGAATCTTTGATTTCCGAGCGCCGTCTTACAGAATAGAAAGAAAATAAAAAGGAGAGATAATACAATGAAAATTGTTGTTTGTGTGAAACAGGTGCCTGATACAAAGGGCGGCGTAAAGTTTAATCCCGATGGTACGCTGGACCGTGGCGCAATGCTCGCTATCATGAATCCTGATGACAAGGCTGGGCTGGAAGCGGCTCTCAGATTAAAAGATCAGTATGGCGCGGAAGTGACTGTTGTGACAATGGGACTTCCGAAGGCGGAGGAAGTGCTCCGCGAAGCGCTGGCTATGGGCGCGGACAAAGGAATCCTTGTGACAGACAGAGTTCTCGGCGGCGCGGATACATGGGCTACAAGCCAGACGCTGGCAGGCGCGATCCGGAATCTGGAATATGACCTGATCATCACAGGACGTCAGGCGATCGACGGCGATACCGCACAGGTTGGACCTCAGATCTCCGAGCATCTGAATATCCCTGTTATCAGCTATGCGCAGGATATCAAGATCGAAGGGGACAGCGTGATCGTACAGCGTCAGTATGACGACAGATATCATGTGCTGAAAGCGCAGATGCCCTGTCTGATCACAGCGCTGGCTGAATTAAACGAGCCTCGTTATATGACACCCGGCGGAATCTTCGATGCGTATGACGCAGAGATCACCGTATGGGGCAGAGCGGATCTGAAAGATGTGGAAGACTCCAACCTTGGTCTGAAAGGTTCCCCGACGCAGATCGCAAGGGCTTCCGACAAGGTGAGAAAGGGCGCCGGCGAGAAAGTAAATCTTGATGTCACGGAGTCCGTAGACTACATCATAGATAAGCTGAAAGTAAAACATGTCATTTAAATGAATGGAGGTTCAAACAATGAATATTCAAGATTATAAAGGAGTATTTGTCTTTGCCCAGCAGGTAGACAACGTACTCAGCGGGATTGCTTTAGAATTGGTGGGCAAGGGAAAAGACCTTGCAAAAGATCTGGGCGTGGACGTGACGGCTGTGCTTGTGGGTTCCGATGTGGCTTCTCTGGCAGACGAACTGGCTGAGTATGGCGCAGACAAGGTGATCGTTGTGGACGATCCTGAACTGAAAGAATACAGAACAGAGCCCTATGCGCATGCGCTGGCATCTGTGATCAATGAATACAAACCTGAGGTGTTCCTGATCGGCGCGACAGCTATCGGACGTGACCTCGGCCCCCGCGTATCCGCAAGGATCCACACAGGTCTGACGGCAGACTGCACGCAGCTGGAGATCGGTGATTTCCCGATCAATCCGATTCCGGGCAGAGAGCAGCTTCACAACCAGCTTCTGATGACTCGTCCTGCGTTTGGCGGCAACACCATCGCTACGATCGCATGTCCCGAGTTCCGCCCTCAGATGGCGACGGTTCGTCCCGGCGTTATGCAGAAGGCTCCCAGAGAAGCCGGCAGAAAAGCGGAAGTGATCAATTACAATCCGGGATTTACACCTGACAATAAGTACGTCGAGATCCTTGAGGTGGTCAAGGCAGTTTCCGATACAGTGGATATCATGGATGCGAAGATTCTTGTATCCGGCGGCCGTGGCGTGGGAAGCCCTGAGAACTTTAAGATTCTGGAAGATCTGGCAGAAGTGCTGGATGCTACGGTGAGCTGCTCTCGTGCGGTAGTGGACGCAGGCTGGAAGCCGAAAGATCTGCAGGTTGGTCAGACGGGTAAGACCGTTCGCCCGAACGTATACTTTGCGGTCGGTATCTCCGGTGCGATCCAGCATCTGGCAGGTATGGAAGAGTCCGATATCATCATCGCGATCAACAAGGATGAGACGGCTCCGATCTTTGATGTGGCTGATTACGGCATTGTAGGAGATCTGAACAAGATCGTTCCGGCCTTGACGGAGAAGCTGAAAGAAGCTATTGCGAATAAATAAAAGAAAAAAATAGAGGAATAGAAGTCCCAATTAGGGTAGAATAACCTGTTGGGACTTCTATTCTGTTTTAGAAAAGTTTTGGTGCAGAATCGTATGGCATGAGATGGCAAAATGTCAAAGGAATAAAAGAAATTGGAAAACAATATTTTTCAAGCGGTTGACATAACGGCGGGATATGGAAATAAAATTGTTCTGAAGGAATTATCGATTCAGTTAGAAAAAGGAAGCTGTACGTTGGTCACAGGCGCGAACGGCAGCGGAAAGTCCACCCTGTTTTCCGTCCTGGCGGGAATAAAGAGAATAAGAGGAGGCCGGCTTTTGCTGGACGGGAAAGAGGCAGGGGTGAAACGCCTTCAGAAAGAAATCGGGTATGTGCCCCAGGATAATCCTCTTTTTCCGGAGCTCACGGTAAAGGATAATCTGTTGCTGTGGTATGGCGGAAAAGAGGCTCTGCGAAAGGAAATAGGGGACGGAATAATAGAAAAGCTCAGGCTGAGTGAAGCATTAAGGAAGCGGGTCGATACTTTATCCGGGGGTATGCAGAGGCGTGTCTGTATCGCCTGCGCCATGGCGGGAAATCCTCAAATTTTGATTATGGATGAACCGGGTGCGGCGCTTGACATAGAGTGCAAGGAGATTCTGTACGCCTATTTGGGAGACTATCGAAAAGCGGGCGGGACGGTTCTGATGTCATCCCACGAGAAAGCAGACCGGGAGCTGGGAGACAAAATATATTTGCTGAAAGACGGCAAGTTGACATAATGTTGAGTTTCGATTTAAAACACAGAGAAATGGTTAACATAAAATTGTGAAAGGGGTTTTATTTGGGAAGAAAACGTCAAATTATTATCACGATAGTATGTGTCTGCACGGGAATCTGTCTGGCGGGAGGGATCTGCATTGCAGTTATGTCTCAGAGGAATCCCCTCGCGAAAGGGGCGAAAAACTTGGCGGAGGAATTGGTGGCTCTGGAGGAGGATACAGGCAAAAACTTTTGGACTAACGTGGTCAATCAGATCGGAAACGGAAATGTTCAGGCGGAATATTCTCTCAACATAGGGGGAATTCCGGAGCTGCAAAATATAACGGTCGGACTGGACGGAACGGTAAAACGTGATATGGAGAACCGGCGCTTTGGGACGGATATTCGATGGAGCGTGGCAAATACTGATGTGGCGGAAAGCTCTCTGTTTGCGACAGAAGATACGCTCTATCTGCAGCTTCCCTCTGTCTGGAGCGGCAGTGTGGTTATGAAAACCGAGGATGTAGACGGACAGTGGAATGATTCCGCTGCCAGAAAACAGCTTCAGAGATTGACCGGCATGGAACTCGGCATCCGTCTGAATGCGGATGCCAGATTTATGCAGTGTTTTTCCGTACACTCTTTTTCGACAGCTGATTTTCTGGAGAAAAAGAGAGAAGAATTAAAGTCGCTGTACAGCGGCATGGAAGTGTGGAATATTGAGAAAGCAAAAAAGCGGGGGCTGCTCAGCGAGGAACAGGCGGAGGAGCTGGGAAGCTATATTGTGGAGGATGAGGAAGAGGAGAAGATAGAGACGACTTGCTATCTGGCTGTTCTGCCGGGGAAGGAACTGGGAGAGATTCTGGAAAAAGAGATGGATGACATAAGATTGTGCGTTTATCTGGATCCGGAAAAAAGAATTGTGAGAGTCTCCACACTGCCCGGTGAAAGCCTTGTGACGGAGAGAGGAAAAGGCGTGATTGCCTTGAATCTGACAGGGGCGGAAGCGACGATCGACCGGCTTGAAGGAGAATTTTCTTATAGGGGAGACGAAACAGAGATTTTTGATGGAAAACCGGAGCCCGTGGAAACCGAAGGAAAGATTATTATAAAAAGAGATGCACAAAAAGGAAGATCATATTCGCTCGAAACGGATCTGGCTGTAAGATATCAGGAAAATAGGATTGGCTTTTCTCTGAAGGGCAGTGTGGAGGGAGAACAGCTCGAAGAGGGGGAGAGTCTTTCGGTGGATCTGGAAAGACTGACTGTGGAATCAGAAGACGAAGTGATCTGCAGAATGAGCGGAAAAACAACATTTGAACCGCTTGGAGAAAGCATTGCGCTGCCTGCAGAAAAGGAATACAGGATCGGAGAGATGGGTGACACAGAGACTGTATTGTTTTTGGCCGAATGTCTGGAGAATATATATAAAAATTATAGCGGTTATATAAAAATGATGGAGTTGCAGTGACAAGAGGATGACATGTGGCAATATATCAAATTGGAAACCAAACGTCTTTTTCATACATTGCCCGGATTTTTTTTATCCCTGGCGGGCACGGTGCTGCTTATATTTTTGATCGTGATTCTGGCGGAGAATTTTTTGCCGAAAGCGTTGGAAGTAAAGCCTTTTCGTATCGGATTGTGCGTCGAAGGAAACGACAGAATGTCAGATTATGTGAGGGATTATATCCTGCAGATGGAAAGCGCAAAGGATCTGGTGGAATTTCAGGAGATGTCACAGCAGGAAATGCAGGAGGCTCTGCAAAAGAGTGAACTGACAGCTGGCATTGTCATTCCGGAGAAGACTGTCGAATCGGTTATGGATGGCAGCAATACTCCGATTAGAGTACTGATGGGGGCAAACGCAGACAACACCGAACAGTATCTGCAGGAGCGGCTGATCAGATCCCTGATTGAATGCGGCGCGGTTCTGATAGATGTTCCGCAGGCAGAGACGCTGCTTTTGTATGAAATGCAGGCGGAAAATCCAAAGGAGTTGGGAATAGTGCTGGATCTGTTTCATTTCGGCCTGGTACTTGACCGTGAGAGTTGGTTTGAAGAAGAGGAGATCAGCGTATTTGGCAATGCGGACGCAGAGGAATACTATCTGGCGTCTGCTCTGACTCTTTTTCTGATCTTCTGGGGGCTGGGAAGCGGAAGCTTTTTCAGGGAACAGGAGAAAAGCCTGCCGTTTCTTTTGGGGCGAAAGGGAATTTCGTTCTTTTGCCAGGCGGGGATAAAACAAAGTTTATATATTTTATGGTATCTGGTGCCGGTGTTATTGTTATCGATCGGATCAAAGAGCGGAGATGCCATAATTCCCGGATTTTTTTGTGCGGCTATGCTGGCGCTGCAGTGCAGCTTTTTCTTTCAGCTTGCCCCCACTCCAGCCGGCGGCATCACGTTGAGCGCGGTGTGGGGACTGGCAGGTTTCTTCGGCGCAGGCGGTATTCTGCCCACGGTCCTTTTGCCGAAGACGCTGACGCAGGTGTGCGGCGTACTTCCGGCAGGCATTTGCATGGAAGTGCTGTTACGGCTTACAACGGAAAAAAGAGGCACGGGATGGCGGGCGGCAGGGATCACGATTTTATGGTGCCTGCTATTTGGCTTGGGAGGACAGCTTATTTTTTATACAAGGCAGCGGAGTAAAATGAGAAGATGAGAAGAGCGGTGATCTGTCTTTGGATGATGATAAAAAGAATGGGAAAGCATCCGGTATATTGGGGGCTGCTGGCTCTCTTTCCGGCGGCGCTGTTTGTGGTGCCGAAATTTAACAGGGCGGTAAATGACAGGCAGATATCGGTAGGTTATGTGATGGAAGATGCAAAACCGCGGGAGACGGAGAAGCCGGAATACTCGCAGGGGGAAAACGAGAGGCAGGAATATGACAGGCAGCTGCTTGGCGCAGTAGAGTGCAAATTGTCGGAAAGGGTAAAAGAGGATGATTTATTCCAGTATAAAAAGTACACTGAAAAGGGAGAAATGATAGAAGATATCCTGACGGGGGAGCTTTCCTGCGGTATTGTCTTTGATGAGAGGTTTGCGGAGAAATTCCGGAAGCAGGATTACGGCCAATGTATACTTATGTATCTGCCGGAAGGCATGAATGTAGGAGGTATGGTACAGGAAGATATTTTTCAGCGGGTCTATCAGGCCGGTTCGGCGGTTTGGTACGCTGATCTGTTGGGACAGAAAGGATATCAGGTAGAATCGAAAGAGGTCCTTGAGAAATTTTCCGAATATCAAAATCAGGGAAAGGTCTTTTCTGTAAAATATGAAGTGCAGGAGGGAAGCGGGGAGAAAGCACAAAATACGGCTGAGAGCGAGAAAAATGCACAGATGCTGTCCCTGCGCGGAGTTCTTGCATTTCTTGCGTTTCTGGCAGCGTCCCTTGGGGCTCTTGACGGAAGCAGAGACAAAAAAAGCGGTGCCGGAAAAGGAATTGTCTCCCCCGGCATGTTGATGGGGACGGCGGTGGCAGCACCGATCATACCGGCAATATTGTTTCTGGCGGGAGGTATGCTGTTCAGGGAAATGCCGGATGGATTTATCCCGGAAAGAATTTTGCAGGAATCCGGGAGTGCTTTGCTATATGGCTTTATTTTATGGCTTTTGGCAGTATTTTTCAGCAGGCTGCTGCCTGAGAAATTTCTGGAGGGGATCATGCCCTGCTTTCTGCTTATAACGCTTTTGTGCTGCCCTGTTCTTTTTGATCTGGGAGGGAGGATTGTCCTGGTCGGATACTTGTCAAAAGTATTTCCGATTACATGGTATCTGGTATTCTGGAATTAAAATAAGCTGATTTTGCCCCAATATTCTATCTGATTGAGAAATTCTATATCGTGGGGATGTTCTATCCCTGTTTAATATTCCATTTTTACTTTCCATTTTATACGGTTTACAAAAAGTTACTTACATAAAAGCAAAAAGTTACTGTTATTATGCTAAAGTGAACTTGTAAAAGTTGATTAATTCAGGCAGTGGGGAAAGCAATTTGGTAAATAGTCAAGAGTTATTTTAAAAAGATTTTCAGGGAAAAGGGTAACCTTAATAAACCT
>RAZE01000007.1 GCA_003611955.1 bacterium 1XD8-76 | reverse complement strand
AGAAGGTTGAGGTTTCAAAGAGGATGGAGAAAGGATTTCAGTGTTCGGTTTTGAGGGGACAGTTCCTCAGGATATACGAAAGAGGGTTTATCGACATACAAAAGATAAAAAAGAAGCGTTTTAACGCTTCTTTTTAATTTTTTAGTATGCAATTTTGAAATGCTGTGATATAATTGTGTTATGACTTGCGGGATAACCCTATGGTACTGATATTAATGCGAGGTGGAGTATGGATACAAAAATTTTATTAGAAAACGGAACAAACGAGCTGGAGGTTCTGGAGTTTATTTTAGACGGAAATTCTTACGGAATCAATGTTGCGAAGGTAAAAGAAATCATTACTTATCAGCCGGTAACGCCAGTGCCCAATGCTCATCCAAGTATAGAGGGAATTTTTATGCCGCGTGAGACAATGATCACAGCGATCGATCTGAAGAATTGTCTTCAGAGGGGCGAGTGCACTCCATCCGGATTGTTTATTATCACAAACTTTAATAAACTGGATATTGCCTTTCACGTGGATAATGTGGTTGGAATACATAGAGTTTCCTGGAGAGATATCATTAAACCGGATGCTACGGTCAGCACGACGGAGGAGGGGATATCGACCGGCATTATCAAGTACAATGATAAGCTGATCATCATTCTGGATTTCGAAAAGATCGTCTCCGATATCAATCCGGAGACGGGATTGAAGATTACGGATATCGATGAGCTGGGAGAGAGGGAGAGAAGTGATGTTCCGGTTCTGATTGCGGAGGATTCTGTGCTCTTGAATAAGCTGATCGTGGACTCCTTGAAAAAAGCGGGTTACCAGAATCTGATCCATACAAAAAATGGCCAGGAAGCATATGATGTCATTGAAACCTGTAAAAAAGAAGGCACGCTGAAAGATCATGTACAATGTATAATCACGGATATTGAGATGCCTTTGATGGATGGTCACCGCCTGACAAAACTTGTAAAAGATGACCCGGAGACAGCGGATATTCCGATTATTATTTTCTCCTCACTGGTAAATGATGAAATGAAGAGAAAAGGCGAGGCACTTGGGGCGAATGCTCAGCTGTCAAAACCGGAAATCGGTAATCTGGTAAGAATTATAGATGAACTGACCAGATAAATGTTATAGAAATCCAGGAAGAGTGTACCGGTTTTGGGTATACTCTTCTTTTTCGGTTTAGAGGAGAAGATATGCTGATTCAGGATATAACGGAAGCGGAACTTGTACTGGTCGGTATTGGAAGTGAGATGCAGGTAAAATTGCAGACCTTAAAAGATATGCCTGGTTTTGAAGAGAAACTTTCTGTGCTGGAAGGAGAACAGGACAGAGAATGGCTGATTCCTTTTTTGATTCGATATTATTTAAAAAGGGAATTTCATCCGAAAATTACAAAAGCATATGAAAAATTACTGGGGATGTTGGAAGGAAAAAATTATTTTATCGTATCCCTGAGTACGGATGACCTGATAAGAGGAATGGGCTTTAGGGAGGAAAGGATCACGCTGCCCTGCGGGACTTACCATCTTCTGCAGTGTGCGGAGGATTGTGGCGGAAAGTTGTTTCAGATCGAGGAGAACTTCTGGGGGCGGGTTTCCGGCTGGATAGAGGGTGATGTCTCTTTGGAGGAGCTGGAGGAGCCGAAATGTCCGGATTGTGGAGCGCCGCTTGTGATGAACCAGTACGGACAGCCGAAGTATAATGAGGGCGGTTATCTGAAGAGCTGGGGAAAGTATACAAAGTGGCTGCAGGGAACCGTAAACAAAAAGCTGTGTATTTTGGAGCTCGGTGCAGGAATGGAATTTCCCTCTATAGTCAGATGGCCTTTTGAGAAGGTATGTTTTTACAATCAAAAGTCTGTTTTCTGGAGAGTACACAGCAGTCTGTTTCAGTTGTCGGAAGAAATAAAAATGCGGGGAAAATCTGTAAAAAGTGATCCGCTTACGTTTTTAGGAGAGCAATAAATATTTAATGGATATCGGAGGAATAGAGAGATGAGTTCTGATGAAGAGCGTTTGGAAGAAATGTTGAGAGCCGTCATGGAGGCGGAGGAAACTGTCGGTTCCGATCCGGATGAATGGGATATGGGAGATCCGGGGGATATACCGATCCCGGATATTCCGGAAATGGCAGATGAGCTGTCGGATAGCGGATTTTCGGATGAGCTGCCGGATAGTGGATTTTCAGATGAGCTGCCGGATAGCGGATTTTCAGATGAGCTGCCGGACACCGGATTCCTGGATGAGCTGCCGGAAGCATCATCGGAGAAGGAAATGATGGTGGATCCGTTGGCGCTGCTCGACATGTCGGAGGATGAGATAGATCATATTCTGGAGAGGGAGGGCGTTGCAGGCGAAGAGATTCCGGCGCCTCAAGAATCGTCAGATGTGGAATTTCCTGAGGTGTTGGATGAAGTGGAAGGACTCTCCGATATGCAGGGATTATTTGACATACCGGCGGAGGATGAGAGCGCAGATGTGCCTCTGGAAGATACAGAGAGTCTGGCTGATGAGGGAACTCAGGAGCAGGAAACCAATTCCGAGAAACCCAAGAAAGAAAAGGAAAAAGCCCCCAGGAGAGAGAAAAAGAAAAAAGAAAAAAAGAAGGACGGTTTTGGGAAAAAGCTTGGGGCGTTTTTCTTCGGTGCGGATGAGGAGGAAGAGAATGCGGATGCTTTGACCGGGACGGGAAGCGATGGCGATACGGCCGGTGAGGGAGACGGAGAACAGAAGAAAGAAAAAGGGAAGGCGGCAAAGAAATCAAAAGAGGGAAAGAAGAAAAAAGAGAAAAAGAAAGAGCCTGATAAAAAGAAGGGGGAGGATCCCAAAAAGGCGGCAAAAGAAAAGCAAAAAAAAGAAAAAAATGCGGAAAAAGCAAAGAAAAAAGCGGAAAAGGCGGAGAAGGCCGAAAAGGAGAGAAGAGCTCAGAGGAAGCTTCCCAAGAAAAAAGTCTTTGTGTGGAGTCTGCTCTGCGCTTCGATCGGAGCCGGCGTTTTGTTGATGAACAGTGTGGGAATGGATACACTGCATCTGACGGAAGCCAGAAATGCATTTAACGATAAAGATTTTGTGACGGCCTATCAGCTGATGAACGGCAGGATTTTGGAGGAGGAAGATCAGATAATATTCAGACAGTCCTCGGCGATTTTGCATCTGCGGCATGCGAAGGAGGCTTACGAAAATCACCTGAAGCTGGAAAAGCCGGTGATGGCTCTGGAGGATCTGCTGAAGGGTGTCGCAAAGTACCAGAATCTCTCACAGAACAGCACGAATCTGATCACACCGGAACTGACGACGGAATATCAGAATATTCTGGGAATACTGCAGGAGAATTACGGTCTGTCAGAGGCGGGGGCTATGGAGATCAATGCGCTGGAGAGCGACTATGAGTTCAGTCTGCAGCTGGAAGCGCTGGTAAACGGAGAGGCTTACCAGAGCGAGGAGGAGATGGAACAGCAGCAGGAGGAAGAGATGGATAAATATGCCGATCTGGAGGACATTCTTCCGGAGGAAGAGGAATATTTGAATGATAGCAATAATTGATTATGACGCGGGCAATATAAAAAGTGTGCAGAAGGCCCTGGAATTTCTGGGACAACAGGTTCTTATCACAAGAGATCCCGTGGAAATTCTGACGGCGGATAGAGTAGTTTTACCGGGGGTAGGCAGTTTTGGCGACGCTATGGAAAAACTGGAGAGCTATGGCCTTGTCCCGGTGATCAGGGAGGTGGCTGAGAGGGGAATTCCCTTTTTGGGTATCTGCCTTGGATTACAGCTATTGTTTCAGGAGAGCGAGGAGAGTCCCGGTGTGCGTGGGCTTGGGCTTTTGCCAGGCAGGATCGTCCGCATTCCGAAGGAGGGGGGACTGAAGATTCCGCATATCGGATGGAATGCGCTGAAATATCCCGCTGAGGGGAAGCTTTTTCGGAATGTGCCCGCCGGTTCGTATGTCTATTTTGTACATTCCTATTATTTGCAGGCGAAGGATAAGGATATCGTGAAGGCGACGACAGAGTACGGCGTCACGGTGGAGGCCTCGGTGGAGCGGGGAAATATCTATGCCTGTCAGTTCCATCCGGAAAAAAGCTCGGATGTGGGCATACAGATTCTGAAGAACTTTATAGCTGTTTGAGATGCGATAAGTGAGGACATATGCATACGAAAAGAATTATTCCCTGCCTGGATGTAAATAACGGCAGAGTGGTGAAGGGTGTTAATTTTGTAAATCTGAGAGATGCCGGTGATCCGGTGGAGATTGCCGCCGCCTACGACAGGGCGGGAGCGGACGAGGTGGTTTTTTTGGATATCACGGCCTCGTCGGACGCCAGAAAAACCGTTGTGGATATGGTGCGCAGAGTGGCGGAGAGAGTGTTTATTCCGTTTACGGTGGGCGGTGGTATCCGCACGGTGGAAGATTTTCGGGAACTTCTCCGGGAGGGGGCGGATAAGATATCCGTCAACTCCGCGGCGATCGACAGGCCGGAACTGATCGGCGAGGCGGCGGATAAGTTTGGCAGTCAATGCGTGGTGCTGGCGGTGGATGCCAAACGACGCGCGGACGGCAGCGGGTGGAATATCTATAAGCATGGCGGCCGCATTGATATGGGAATCGATGTGATAGAGTGGGTGACAAGGGCGGAAAGGCTCGGCGCAGGTGAGATATTATTGACGAGTATGGACTGTGACGGGACGAAAGCCGGCTATGATATAGAGCTGACAAGGCAGGTGGCGGAGGCGGTGTCCGTTCCTGTGATCGCTTCCGGAGGCGCGGGAAATCTGGAGCATTTTTATGATGCGCTGACGGAGGGGAAAGCGGAGGCGGCTCTGGCGGCATCCCTGTTTCACTATAAAGAGTTGGAGATACGTCAGGTGAAGGAATATCTGACGGGAAAGGGCGTGGCTGTGCGCTTATGATGGAAGGGAGGAACAAAAGATGGCTGCGATCGAGAATGACTGGCTGGAGCCTTTAAAACCGGAATTTCAGAAACCGTATTACAGAAAACTGTTTCAGAAAGTGAGTGAGGAATATAGTACGAGAAAAGTATTTCCGGCGGCGGATGATATTTTTAACGCTTTTCATCTGACGCCTCTCGCGGATGTGAAAGTGGTTATTCTGGGGCAGGATCCCTATCACAACGACGGACAGGCCCACGGTCTTTGCTTTTCGGTAAAACCGGAGGTGGATATCCCGCCGTCGTTAGTGAATATTTATCAGGAACTTCACGATGATCTGGGCTGCGATATTCCGAACAACGGCTATCTTGTCAAATGGGCAAAGCAGGGGGTGCTGATGCTCAATACGGTGCTGACGGTGCGGGCTCATGCCGCAAACTCCCACCGGGGAATCGGGTGGGAGGAGTTTACGGATGCCTGTATCCGGATCTGCAGCGAACAGGACAGACCCATCGTGTTTATTCTCTGGGGCAGACCTGCCCAGATGAAAAAGTCCATGCTGCATAATCCGAAACATCTGATCCTGGAGGCACCGCACCCAAGTCCTCTGTCGGCATACAGAGGATTCTTCGGCAGTAAACCTTTCAGCAGGACGAATGAGTACCTGGAGGCAAACGGGCTTGCGCCGATCGACTGGCAGATCGAGAATGTGTGATTTTGTCGGAGCAGGAAGTCCGGCATTGCCTTAAAAAGAGTAATGTACATAGGGAGAAAATAATTCCCTCAGCTTTATCAACAGTACCTCAAACTGTTCTTTGGTTTCACTTTCTTTCCACAGATCACAGTTTGTTTCCGTTTCCGCCCACTGCTTTGTGTAGACAAGTGTCAGCGGGCGGATCGTGTCATCGGCTTCATCCACCAGCTTAAAGTTGACTATTTCCGCGTTTTCAATCAGAGAGAACAGGATGCAGGCGTTTTGCCGCAGCAGAGCGACCTCCTCCAAACGGTTTGGGGCATCGAGGGCGTATTCCTCCTTGTTCTCCTCGGAGAGGGCAAAAGTTATGGTTACCGCATAGGGCTCTTCATCGTCCGTCTGGAGGGCGAACTGCCGGTATGCCATATCCTCCGGGAAAGTCAGGTTGTAGATAATGTTTCCCACGGCGGAGTTGTCTCCGATGTATTTCGTGCGGTGAGAGTGCAGAGTTTCTGCGGAGAGGCTTTCCTCCTTTATGGGGGACAGTTTGAAAATCCATCGGATATGCGGGTTTTCCTGTGCCTGGTATCCGTATGACAGATAGGTCTCCCCGGTTTTTTGTTGCATAATATAATAAAAAATCGGATTGTCAGGGGAGGAGCTGTCTACGACCCACGTCTTTTTATTTTCTTTTATCAGTTCATGGACGAAAGTTTCTTCCGCTGCAGGATCCGGATATTCGGTTATATAATTTTTCAGGTCCTTTTCCGTGAGCCTGACTTCCTCCGCTTTCCCGCAGAGTGCCCAATAACCGTCGCTTTTATCAAGACCGACCGGGGTGTCCGTGGATTCCATCAGCTGATAGTCCGAGGTGAGAACGTAGAGAGGAGCGGTCTGCGGGGTGAAGGAAAAATTATATTGCAGTGCCGCATAAGCGATGGATTCCACCTGATAGGGGCGGCCGAAGGGCTCCGGGGCAGTCAAAAGTTTCTCTTTCGGGTCAGTCAGGAAGCAGAGGGCAGCGGCAGCGCAAAGGAGCAGAGACAGAGCTAAGAGGGCAGCCCCCGGTTTTTTCCAGGTTTTTGCGCGAAGGATGCGCTCTTTGATGTCCACTTCCCCGAAAGACAGAGGACAGGTGAGAGTCGGATTTTTTTTGTGTTCTTCGTTATTATAACCGATCAGGGCGAGCAGATAGTTTTTTCTCTCCTTTTCCTCCATATTTCGGATGACTCTCTCGTCGCAGGCCAGTTCGATATCCCGGCACAGCAGAGCATAGGCCGCCCACAGAAGCGGATGGAACCAGTAGACGGAGAGGAGGCAGAACGCAAAAGCTTTTACCAGGTGGTCCTTTCGGGCGAGATGGGCGTTTTCATGTGCGATCACATGGGAGAGCGTCTCCCGGTCCATATGAAAAGGAACGTAGATTCTGGGGGAAGCCAGACCGAGAAGGAAGGGGGAAGCCGCAAATTCACTCTGCCAGATATTATCCCGGAGCAGTACGGCAGTGCGCATTTTTCTGCGCAGGCGCAGATAGCTGAGAATCATATGACAGAGCATCAGAAGAACGCCGGCAAGCCAGAGGATGACAGCGCCGTCGGCCAGAATGTCGAGCGCTTCCGCGCCGGATCTCCCCGCGGAAAGCTGGGAGAAAGATATCTTGGCGGCGGGGTTTACCATCCGGTCTATGGTGGAGATTCCGCTGTGGATTTCCGGGATCGCCCCGTGAGGAAGAGTTTCCGGTATCGTCTCGGCGCTGGGGATCAGACTGAAGACGCTCTCCGGGGAGAAGGGGATCACAAGCCTGAGCCCCACCAGAGCCCAGAGCATACAGGTAAAATGTTTTGGCATTTTCTTCAGGAGAATCCTGAAAAACATCACTGCGACGGTGATCCAGCCTGCGGTGATACTCATATTTAAAATCTTTAAAAACAGGGCGGTCATAAAGTGTCCTCCTCTATCAATCTCCGGAGTTCTTCCATCTTCTCGTCGGATAGCTTTTTATGCCTGCCGAATGCGGCGATAAAGGCGGGAAGAGATCCCTCAAATTTTTTCTCGATCAGTTCATCCATCTCGGCTTCCTGTATTTTATCTTTGGAGATAAGGGAAGTGACTATGGTATGCTCGTTTTTGAGAATGCCGCGCTCGGAGAGGCGTTTGATGACCGTGTAGGTCGTGGTGGATTTCCAGCCCAGCTGTTCCTGACAGAGGGCGACGAGATCCTTGCTCTTTATCGGTTCGTGCTCCCAGAGGATCAGGCAGAACCGATATTCGCTCTCAAAGATTTTTGGTGTCTCCATAAAAATACCTCCTTACTCTAATGCATTAGAGAATATAATCAGTCTAACACATTAGAGCAAGGAGGTCAACAGAGATATATCAATTTTCATTCAACATCGCAACAGTTCTGCCGCAATGTCACTCATACTCCGCGATATCGTAGATCAGTCTTTCCGTATCCTCCCAGCCGAGGCAGGGGTCCGTGATGGATTTGCCGTAGACGCCTCCGCCGATCTTCTGGCAGCCTTCCTCCAGGTAGCTTTCCACCATGACGCCCTTTACGAGTTTATGGATATCCGGATTCAGTTTTCTGCTGTGCAGTACTTCCTTTACGATGCGGATCTGCTGTTTATACTGTTTATTGGAATTATTGTGGTTGGAGTCGATGATGCAGGCGGGATTCATCAGATCCCGTTCGCTGTATAATTCCATCAGGTTATTCAGATCCTCGTAGTGATAGTTCGGCAGACTCCGTCCGTGCTTGTTGACGGAGCCCCGGAGAACCGTGTGGGCCAGCTCGTTGCCGTTTGTTTTAACCTCCCAGCCTCTGTAAATAAAAGAGTGGGGATGCTGTGCCGCGTAGACGGAGTTCAGCATAATCGCAAAGTCGCCGCTGGTAGGATTTTTCATGCCTGCGGGAACGTCAAAGCCGCTGACGGTGAGACGATGCTGCTGGTCCTCCACGGAGCGGGCGCCGATCGCCACGTAGGAGAGAATATCGGAGACATACCCCCAGTTTTCCGGGTAGAGCATTTCGTCCGCACAGGTAAGGCCGGACTCGTTGATAGCGCGGATGTGCATTTTGCGCATGGCGATGATGCCGGCAAGGAAATCCTCGCGTTTGCTTGGATCCGGCTGGTGGATGATGCCCTTGTAGCCGTCCCCTGTGGTGCGGGGTTTGTTCGTGTAGATCCTCGGGATAAGGATCAGCCTGTCCTTTACTCTATCGTTGATTTTGGAGAGGCGCTCCACGTACTCACAGACGGAATCTTCGTTGTCGGCGGAGCATGGACCTATGATAACTAACAGTTTATCGCTGTCGCCGGTGATGACGGCACGGATCTCGGAATCCCGTATGCGCTTCAGCTCTATCAATCTGGCGGGGAGGGGGTACTGTTCCCTGATCTCGTCCGGCGTTGGAAGTAATTTTATAAATTCAAATGACATGGTTTACTCCTTTGTATGGAAATCTTAGTCATTATACACTTTTTTATGCAAATGGGCAAGTGGTTCGATTCACATCCTTAGATAGCGACGCAGAGAAAAAAGATGCAGAGCAGACAATAAAAGCTGACTCGCCAGAAGAGCCCAGAGATAGCCCTTCATGCCGAAAACGGGAATGCAAAGAAATACGAAAGCGAGTCTGACAAGAAGGCTTGCCACACTGTAAAAGAAAGACTGGGGCGTCTTTCCGAGACCGTGCAGGATGCTGGAGAGGGTGGAGTTCATATAGAGGAACGGGCACATAAACCCCAGAATCTGCAGGTAGCTGCCGGCTTTTTCCTGGTGAAATACGAATTTGCCGAAGGCAGGGCCGAAGAACAGAAAGAAACCGAGACAGAAAAAGCCGAGAAGCAGGCAATAGCGCACGGAGCGATGGACAGCGCGGGCGATGGTGTGGTCCTGGCGCAGAGCCTGAGCCTCCGAGACGGCGGGCAGCAGCATGACGGCGATGGAGCCGGTGAGCGCTGTGGGAAAGAGGATAAACGGGAGCGACATACCGTTCAGGATACCGTACTCGCTGAGCGCGGCCGCCGTGTCCAGACCGAATATGCGCAGTCTGTCCGGGATGGCTATGGATTCCACACTCTGCAGGAAATTCTGGATGACCCGCCCTGCGGAGAGCGGAACTGCCATCGCGAAAAGTTCCGGGAAGAGGGCAGCTATGGAAAAAGCCTTTCCGGATGCGGGGAAGGCATCTCCTGAGGGACGGCCAAGCTCCTTTTTAAAACTATGCCATATATATAGAAGAGAGAGAACGGAGGAGAAGATCTCCCCCGTGACCATGCCGGTGACAGCGAGAGAAATATCCGGTGTACCGCCTGCATTTTCAGCGAAAAAAGCGCTGCACAGAAACAGGACGGTCCCCACCCGGATCAGCTGTTCAAAGAGCTGGCTGAAGGCTGGGAAACCGGCGGACTTTTTTCCATAGAAATAACCGTTCACACAGCTGTGAATACTGGATGCAGGGAATGTGAGAGCCAGGATTCTGAGAAGAGGAGCACAGCGCTTTTCCAACAGAAAACGGACTGCGATCTCCTCGCTGTGGAGATAGACAAAACAGGAGATACAGACGGAGAGGAAGAGTGAGAGCAGCATGCCGGCCGCGAGGACGGTGTAACTGCGAAAACTCTCCGCGGATGCCGCGCTTTTTCCACTGGCTCCGGATCGCTCCAGACGTCTCTCGGTGGCACTGGTGGTTGCGGTAATGCGGGAGATGGCCGTCTGGAAGCCTGCCACGGAGAGGGAATAGGAGAGGGCTATAACAGGGCTGATCAGTTGGTAGATACCGATGTTTTCCGCACCGAAACTGCGGGAGAGAAAAATGCGGTAAAAAAAGCCGATGACGCGGCTGATCATGCCTGCGGTAGTGAGCAAAAGAGCACCGCTTAAGATACGGCTGTTCCGGATCCTATGGGAAAGGGTAGAGAAGGAAAAGTATGGTTTCATAAAGGAATTCTCCTGATTGTGCGGACAGATAACTCTGTTAAATATATGCGGTGTTTTTTTCTAAAATAATTATAAAATCAGAAATTTCTCAAAAACAAAAGAAAATAAGAGAAAACATGAGAAAATAAGATAAAAAAAGAGAAAAAGATATATATACAGGCTTGCAAAGAAAAACAGATAAAACTAATATATGTTTTAGTTCTTAGCACTCGTTTTAAATGAGTGCTAACAATAGGCATAACCGCAAAAATAGCGGAACATTAAGGAGGTTTTGACATGAAGTTAGTTCCATTGGGTGACAGAGTTGTATTAAAACAGTTAGCAGCAGAAGAGACCACAAAATCCGGTATCGTACTGCCCGGTCAGGAGAAAGAGAAGCCGCAGCAGGCGGAAGTGATCGCGGTGGGGCCCGGCACGGAAGACGTAAAGATGGAAGTCGCAGTGGGCGATCAGATCATTTATTCTAAATATTCCGGAACAGAAGTGAAGCTGGAAGAAGAGAAGTATATTATTGTAAAGCAGGAAGACATTTTAGCAGTGATCAAATAAGAGGAGGCGTAAACTATTATGGCAAAGGAAATCAAATACGGAGCAGACGCAAGAAAGTCTTTGGAGGCAGGCGTAAATAAACTGGCGGATACCGTCAGGGTGACACTCGGACCGAAGGGCCGCAATGTCGTTCTGGATAAGTCTTACGGCGCTCCGCTTATCACAAACGACGGCGTGACCATCGCTAAGGAGATCGAGCTGGAGGACGCTTTTGAGAACATGGGCGCTCAGCTGGTGAAGGAAGTGGCGACAAAGACCAACGACGTGGCGGGCGACGGAACTACGACGGCGACGGTACTGGCGCAGGCTATGATCAGCGCGGGGATGAAAAACCTGGCTGCGGGCGCTAACCCGATGATCCTGAGAAAGGGTATGAAAAAAGCGACGGAGTGCGCTGTGGACGCTATCAAGGATATGAGCGCCAAAGTGACCGGCAGGGACCAGATCGCCAAAGTGGCGGCTATCTCCGCCAGCGATGAGGAAGTGGGCGAGATGGTTGCGGAAGCGATGGAGAAGGTTTCCAGAGACGGCGTTATCACGATCGAAGAGTCCAAGACCATGCAGACAGAACTGGATCTGGTGGAAGGTATGCAGTTCGACAGAGGGTATATCTCCGCGTATATGTGTTCCGATATGGATAAGATGGAAGCGGTTCTGGAAGATCCGTATATTCTGATCACAGATAAGAAGATCAGCAACATTCAGGATATCCTTCCTGTTCTGGAGCAGATCGTACAGTCCGGCGCGAAGCTGTTAATCATCGCGGAAGATGTGGAAGGCGAAGCTCTCACAACGTTGATCGTCAACAAGCTGCGCGGCACATTCAATGTGGTGGCTGTGAAAGCGCCCGGATACGGCGACAGAAGAAAAGCTATGCTGGAAGATATCGCGATCCTGACAGGCGGCCAGGTGATCAGCTCTGAACTCGGTCTGGAGCTGAAGGACGCTGCGATGGATATGTTAGGGCGCGCGAAATCCGTTAAAGTGCAGAAGGAGAACACGGTTATCGTGGACGGCTGCGGTGAGAAGGATGCCATCAGCGCGAGAATCAATCAGATCAAGGGTCAGATCGAAGAGACCACTTCCGATTTTGACAGAGAAAAACTGCAGGAGAGACTGGCTAAATTATCCGGCGGTGTAGCTGTGATCCGTGTGGGCGCTGCTACCGAGACGGAGATGAAAGAGGCAAAACTTCGCATGGAGGATGCCCTGAACGCTACGAGAGCAGCTGTGGAAGAGGGCGTTATCGCAGGCGGCGGTTCCGCGTATATCCACGCTTCCAAGAAAGTGGCAGCTATGGTAGGCAGCCTGGTGGGCGATGAGAAGACGGGCGCAGAGATCGTATTGAAAGCTCTGGAGGCACCTTTGTACCACATCGCTGCAAATGCAGGTCTGGAAGGCTCCGTAATTATCAATAAGGTGTACGAAGCTGAGGCAGGTTACGGTTACGATGTGCTGAAAGACGAGTATGTGGATATGGTGGAAGGCGGTATCCTTGATCCCGCCAAGGTGACGAGAAGCGCTCTGCAGAATGCGACCAGCGTTGCAAGCACTTTCCTGACCACAGAGTCCGCAGTGGCAAATATCAAGGAAGAAACTCCTGCAATGCCGGCAGGAGGCGGCATGGGGATGATGTAATTACCCTGAGCCATGCATCGATAAAAACAGAAAGGCCCCGGCCGCAAGTTTGCTTGCGGCCGGGGTTTTTTGAAAGCATTTTATTCCATTCGCTATTTTCCATATGTTTTGTGCTATAATGTTCTATAAGATACTGCTATAGGATTCCATTACATTATTTTTTACAGAAAGGACGATCCCATGACTTCACAATTCTCCCGCACGGCCCGCATCCTCGGCGAAAACACGATAAAGATTCTCTCCGATAAACACATCGCCATCTTCGGTCTCGGCGGCGTGGGGGGCTACGTCGCCGAGGCTTTGGTTCGCAGTGGTATCGGAAAATTTGATCTGATCGATCATGACAAGATAGATATCACCAACTTGAACCGCCAGATCATCGCCACTCATAAGACCATCGGAAGAGACAAGGCTGAGGTCATGAGAGAACGCATGCTGGATATCAATCCCGCTACAGAAATCACGATACATCCTTGTTTTTTTCTGCCTGAGAATGCGGCGGATTTTGAATTTAAGAAATACGATTATGTGGTGGATGCCGTGGACACCGTGACGGCAAAGATCGAACTGGTTTTGCGCGCAAGAGAGGCGGGCGTGCCGATCATCAGCAGCATGGGCACCGGCAACAAGTTAAATCCTGCTATGCTTGAAGTGGCGGACATCTATCAAACATCCGTCTGTCCCCTCGCCAGAGTCATGCGGAGGGAGTTAAAAAAACGGGGCGTAAAAGAACTGAAAGTGGTTTATTCGAAAGAGGAACCGCTCAAACCTGTCGGAGCAGACGCCGAACAGGACAGTTTCGGAGCCATTCCCGGCAGCACAGCCTTTGTGCCGGCGGCCGCAGGACTTCTGATCGCATCGGAGGTGGTGAAGGACCTGATAGAGGGAGGCGGCCTATCGCGATAAGAAGGAGGAATAGAGAGAGTGATCCGGTATGATGCGGTTCACATCATTGTCCAGTTTCCGGCGATTGACATACAGTTCTCCCCTATCCTCTTTGTAGTTTTTGAAATATAAGAGATTATCCTCTCCAACGTAAAAGAGGTTGTCAGAGTAATAGAGATTATTGCAGAAAACGTCCGTATCATAAAGTTTTGGTGCACCTGGCCTTTCAGGAAAAGAAATATCCATCTGATACAGATTGCCATAATCATTATTTTTCGGTGTTTCTTCCAGATAATAAAGAGTTTTTCCGTCGGTTGAAAGGTGGCATTCAGTGCCCTTTCCGCTCATCTGATCAAGCGGAACTACAGAAGCTCCGAAAGCAATATATCTGTCGACAGAACAAATACTTTCCGACACTGTGCTGACGATCTTATTGGCATCTCCTATTTCAGACAGATCTACACCGGCATCGTCGCGCATGTTGTACTGTGTATATGTGATGACAGGCTTATCTGCGGCAAAAGAATAAGAGGAAGAGGAATCCGTGAAAGAGTTGCTGATCAGAGTTGATTCTTTGCCATCATAATAGTAAAGTGCATAATGGGTAAAGGAATATCTGATTTTTTTGGCTTCCGCAAGGTATTTGCGGATCTCGTCGCGCTTTGATTTGGCGCGGTATTCCCTGGAGGCACGTTTATATGCCCTGTACGCCGCATCGTAGTCCGGCGCATCCCGGTCAGGAAGCACAGGCTTTCTGAGAGCGGCGTCGGCATCTTTTTTCTCATCATATACATAACTCATCAGAGGAAAGTCCACGCTGTCCACTGTAACATAGTAGAGTTCTCCGGAATCATAAGCTTTTATTACTTTCCATATATCGAAGTCGATTTTAACATCTTCTTTTCCCCGTTCTTTTTTGCAGAGAGTATAGATGGCGCCATCGTAACTTATATAATATATTGTGGAGAGTCCATTGGAAAGACAATTCATATCGTAAGGATGGATATCCACTTCCTCCAAACTGCCATCCGACAGTGTGCAGTAAAAGATGCCTTCATTGTTGCTGTACAGAATGGTATTGTTATCCTCGGATACATAATAGTACCAAATATTATCTGCTATTGTCTTATGTTTCCCGGTTTTTCTGTTGTATTGGCAGAGTTTGTTATCTTTCCGGTAAGTGATGACAGAGGCGTCCCTGCTTATCAGATAGCTGTATACACCGGAATCGATCTTGACAGCTTTTTCGTTTGGATCATCTATATTTTTGCTATAAAGAGAATAATAGGAGTAGTCGAGTGCATCCGGGAAAAAAAGCAGCCCGCCATCTCGGCTGAGTTGATAGGTATTTGCTATTCTGGTGTTAGAAATTTCAGAGGGATCAGAATCATAGTGGATCTCATCCAGAAAACCGGAGAAAATCTGGTCGGAGTTGCTTTCAGGGAAATAGAGGCAGTGAAGCTCTCTGTCGTTTTCTTTTGTGTATATGGTATAATTCAGAGAAGGATTGTTCTCATTTTTTCCATAAGAGACAAAAGCGGGTAAGAGGAGAGAAGCGGCAGCGATACCGATGGAGATGAAAAATTTTTCTGGACGGTGATGTATTGACATAAAATTATTTTCCTTTGGGTAAAATTATATGGTTGAGAAATCATATTATTTTAATTTTATAAGAAGTGTGTCGGACTTGTCAACAAAAGCGGAGAAAGAAAAGGAACAGCAATAAAAAAGATGGAGATGTATTGGCGAAACGGGCATTGAATAATTGTTTACTTTGCAGTACAATATAAAAAGATGAATTGTCAAAAGAGCAGTGAACAGGATATGGAAAGCGGGATGTGAGATGAAAAAAAAGATTTTGAAAAGCATGGCTGCACTGATACTATGTTTTTGCATTATGCTGCAGGGATCGTCTCTGCTCGAGGCAAAGGCGGGCACGTTTTATCCGGTGGAACGCAACAGTTACTACGGGTTGCTGGTGCCGACGCAGCTCACCAAGATAGGCGATACTTTTTACCTGGTGGACAGTTACCACAACCAGGTGCTTTTCAGCACGCAGTACGGCGTTTTGTCGAGCAGCTGGAAAGTGATGTCAAAAAACTTTCTGCAGCCTCATTCGATTGCCGGGGACGGTGTCGTGTATCTGGTTACCGATACGGAGAATGGGAGAGTGGTCAGTTATACGAAAGAGCAGGAGGGCTTTACCGAACAGCAGATATTTAACGGCATCGGTGTGCGGCCCCACTATATTGTATACGATGAGCCTACCGGACTGTTCTATGCGTGGAGCTCCATGACGGGTGAGATGTATCTGTTCAGAAGAAAGCCTGACTCAGCGGAGGTGTATCTGGAAAATATTATGAGAGTGCCGGAACTGTACGGAAAGTATGTGCGCTCCTTCACGATCGAGGGCGGGACGATCTATTTCCCCTGTGTGCATAGCAGTTCGATCGTGGAAGTTGACAAGAATACCTTTAAGGTCAAGAATATATATCCGGTGCCGGAAAACATTGCGGGGATGGTGCAGCTCACCAGAATCCAGAATTACTATTATCTGACGGTTTCCACGGATATCCATTTTGATCCGAAAGGAGCCAATATTGTCAGAGCGAGGACGCTGGCGGACTTCGGTACAGGAAACTATGAGAGTGTGAATAAGAAATTTGGGGGCGACGGAGCGCCTTACTATATCTCCAGTGCGGACGGCTCCTATTTCACGGTGGTCATCAGAACGACAGGAAGAGCCTGCGGATATAAATTTGACGTGGTGAATGATGAGCTCTGCAATATGGAGGAGCTGACGTATTAGCTGGGAATGAAAATGAAAAATAGCCGTATCTGCGGCTATTTTTCATTTCCTGATACAGTATCTGTATCTGTGTCCTCATAATATTTTCTTGAAAAATAAGTGGAAGTATCCACATCCTCATCCTCCGGCACAAAGTGTATCACGCCGATGGTTCCGCTGAAAGCGGGAGAGAAGATGTGTTCTCTGAGCTGGTCGGTGATCATGCCGTCCCAGGGGGCGTGCAGGTGACCGGCGAGAACCTGCTTCACCTGAGTGTCTTCTCTGAAAATGAAATCGAGGTAAGACCACATCGTGTCATTGGGCTGATAGTCGGGACCGACCCAGTAGTAGGGTTTGTTTCTGACTTTTTTGGACAGTTTGCTCAGCGAGTCGTCCACGTTGGACCCGTAGGGAACATGGGTGACGGCAATGACGGGTTTGTCTTCCCCGGCCGCCTCTTCATAGAGCTTCTCCACGATGGAAAAGTTTTCATCCGTGATATTCTTTGTGGAATCGTTGATGCCGATCAGCATGAATTCACCCATATCCAGATATTTTTTTTCGGGATCATCTCCGTCCAGCCTTTCATGGTATTTGTAGATGTCCTGCTGCGTAATATTGTCGCCCACATACCAGGCGCCGTAGTCATGGTCGGCGCGTATATAGAGGATCTGTTCCTTGTCGTAGCGCAATTCATCGTATCCTTTTTTCAGCGCATCCATATTGGAAGGGCTGCAGTAGTCCATCATGTCGCCGCCGAAGATCAGAGCATCATAGTCGCCCACATTGAGACATTTTATGATGTCGGGCCATAATTCTTCCGCATGTACGCCGTCCTCGGTGACGGCCAGCGTTTCGTAGCGGCTGTTTAGCTTGATGATAGAGCCCTCCGAGACACCTCCGGGCTCATGATCGGTTATCAAGTGCAGATCGCTGACCCAGGCCACTCTGTATTCTCTCTGTAATCCCTCGAGGGGAACGTAGATCTCCTCCAGAGTGAGATTGTAATCCGGTTCAGGATATACGACGGGAGCTTCCGGTTCTTCCGCAGTCGGTTCCTCTGTCTCCGGAGGAGGAATTTCTTCCGCCTCCGGAATTTCAGATATTGTAATATTGCTGTCGCTGTTATGTTTTAGAACAATAACAAAGATCACAACGGATATCATACAAAGGAGCGCTGCCGCAATACAGGCGAGCAGCATGATATTTTTTTTCCGCCGTAGGCTGTGTCTAAATCGCCTTGTAAAATTTCCGCTGTTTTTCATAGTGAGTCGATCGCTTCTTTAAAAGTATTGCGAATATATTGTCTGCCTTCCAGACTGACACCGTTGGTGCTGGAAGGTGAATAGTTGACGAAATCGTTAAAATACCAGAAATCGTTGAGCGCTATCGTGCTGGAAGCGTTGGAGCTGCTTCTGCCCGGAACAAAGAGATCCGCGCCGTTCAGATAAATATTCTCCTCATTTGCCAGATAGTTGTAGACATCGACACAGGCGTTCTGTATGGTCATGGAAGCGTCTGCATTGCCGGTTGTCTGATAATATACCGCCAGATCTCTCATGAGAACAGGGTTATAATCAATACTGTCTGCGAGAGAGAGAATGGAATCGATAGCGGCTTCCGTTGTCAGGCTTCCGTCGTTCATGCCCTCACTGATGTCTCTCTGTGTGATCCATGCGAGCGCATAGGCATAGCGCAGGGTAAGCGGATCATCACAATTCTCTTTATCGACAAGGCCGACAGAAGCGGCATCCTGCATATACTGCCATGCGGTAGTGCGGGACCATTCGTCTCCCGTACGGAGATCGTTGAACGTCAGAATATATTTTTCTTTGTACCTGTCAGGGAAACCGGCATAATTTTCCTCGATCTCCTCGGAGTTAATCTCCAGGTTGCTCTCCTTTAACTGCGCGGCTAAATTTACAGTGTCTCCCAGAGTCGAGTCTATCTGCTGATAGAGAGGAGCGGTGACAGGCTGGCTCTCCCAGCTTTCCACCTGCGCCAGCACAGCTTTCGTATAGAGCGCAAAAGCGTCATCTGCGAGAGGATTGACGGTATCCGCAGCAGTTTTTGAGTCATATTCTTTTACAAGATCAGCGTATGCGGTCAATGCCTCAGACAGATCGGTGCTGGCACCGCCGTAGTCTTCGCTGTTTAATTTTTCCTCGCCGGCAGCCACCTGATCGGCGATAGGAGCAAGCTTTTCCTCCAGTTCGGCGGAGATATCTTCCTCCTCCGTTTCCGCTGTCTCTTCCGTCTCACCGTTCTCTTCCTGCTCAGGATTTTCCTCTGTCTCCTCGGTGGGCTTGCTGATAGTATACTCCTGATCCCCAAAGGGAAGATCGATAATGCCCATCTTATCGAGCGCAAAGACGCCGCCGCCCAGCAACAGAAGAATTATCAGGATCAGGAGAACGATCAGAAGAGGTTTTTTCTTCTTTTTCGGGGGATCATCGATTCCGTCAAACAGGTCGTCGATCGGATAATCTTTTGCCGCGCCGGAATTATTCGGGTCGGTGGATGTCCCGCAGATCGGACAGAATTTGGCCCCGGGTTTTAATTGTGTGCCACAGCTTTTACAAAATGATTTGGGGCCTGGCTCAGGAGCGGGTACAGGAACCGGTTCGGGAATCGGTTCAGGAACAGGTGCCGGCTTTGGTTCGGGAACAGGTGCCGGCTTTGGTTCGGGAACAGGTGCCGGCTTTGGTTCGGGAATGGGTGCCGGAATCGGCTCCGGTACAGGCGTAGGAACCGGATTCGGCGCAGGCTCGACGATCCTGTCAGGTTGTGGAGCGACAGGACGCGAGGGGGCTTCCAGTGAAGTACCGCATTTGGAGCAGAATCTGGCATTCGGCTTTAAAACTGCCCCGCAATTTGGGCAGACAGCAGGTTCAGGAATGGGCTCCGGTTCCGGCACAGGGGTCGGTTCCACAATAGGTTCGGGAATGGGCTCCGGTTCCGGCACCGCTTCCGGAACAGGAGTGGATTCCTCCACCGGTATCGGTTCCGGTTCGGGAATGGGCTCCGGCTGCGGAGCAGTAGCAGGAGCGGCAACGGGGGTGCCGCATTTGGTGCAGAATTTAGCCCCCGGTTTCAGTGCGGCTCCGCAGCTCGCGCAGACTAAAGGAGCGGCAGAAGCGGGTGCCGGAGCAGCTTCCTGTGACAAAGCTGCCAGATTAAATCCGCAGGATTTACAAAATTTGGCACCGTCTCGATTTTCAAATTGACAATTAGGACATTTCATGGCTATATACTCCCTTTAGATAAATTCATAGTTTATGAGCAGTTTAATAGACGGGAAGAATGCAGATTACACTGTCATCGATCTTTTCCGCGTCTTTACCGTCCCACAGGTACAGATCACCGTGGTAATATTTCTGGCTGTAGTCGTAAAGATAGAGGACATCGCCGTTGGGCAGAGTAGAAAAGTCTCTCACATCGTCCGCGATCTTCTTTCCCTCTTTTTTGGAATAGATTTTTAAAGTACCATAACCTTTTTCACTGTTCCAGTCCGTAAAGTAAGTAACCTTGTCGGTATCTTCATCGTAGCGGATCACATAGGCATATACATCATAATCCACTTTTTCCTGGTCTATGTACAGCTCGCCTTTGTTTTCTTTATAGTCTTTAAAGAATAATAAGCTGTCATCGTTGATAAAGTAGATGATGCCGGGATAGACATCGCTCTCGTACAATTCGATATTTTCCAGTTCTCCGGAGGATGAGATATCCACTTTATACAGTTCGCCGTAGTCGCCGTTCTCCGAAATTTCGTCAAAATAGTAGAGCTCGCTGCCGTCGTGGGAAAGGATCAGGTTTCCGGCGGTCTCCCGGTCGAGAGGTGCGACAGTGCCGCCCACCGCAACATAGACCTCGGAGGCGGAGTAGAGGGCTTCTGTGACCAAATTGCTGACATTATAGATATCTTCCAGTTCGGACAGTTTTACGCCGATATCGTCGTCCGCGTCATAGGCGGTGTATGAGATAACTGCGTTATCCACTGCGCGGGAATAGCTGTTGTAGGAGAAGGAATCGCTTAATGTGGTCTCCTCTTCCCCGTCGTAATAGCAGAGCGTGTAGGTCGTCAGTTCCATTTTTTCCTGCTCCAGATACTGGCGGAAGTTGTCGCGCTGTAATTTGGTATTATATTCGTCGTATGCGCTCTCGTACGCTTCGTATTCTGCGTCGGTGGCGTTCCAGCCGGGATATTCCGGCTCCTTGAGGGAAGCATCCGATTCCTTTTTATCATCGTACACATAATCGCTCAGAGGAACTTCCGCGGTGTCGGCCTTTATGTAGTAGATCTCTCCCGACTCATAGGAGGCGAGCACATTGTCCACATCCGAGGAGATTTTCTCTTTATCGCCGTCCCCTTCTTTCTGGTACAGAGTGCCGTCTTTGATGTAGAGGATGGTGGAGAGATCGTCTGAGACATAGGACAGATTGGATACATCGCTGTCTATTTTTTCGCGGTCTGCTCCCTTTTCCGCGCGATAAAGAACATTTTCCGTATTCATGTACAGAATGATCTTCCCGTCGGCGGACACGCGGTACATGCCGACATCGCTGGCAATTTTCTGTTTGTCTTCCTTTTTTCTGTCGTACTGATAGAGCGTATCGTTCTTCCGGTATGTGATATAGGAAGAATCGTCGCTCACAGAATAAGTGAGGACGTCGGAGTCGATCTTAACGGCCTCCTCTTTGGGGGTGTTGATCTTGCGCCAGTAGAGAGAATAACCGTCATCCGAATAGCTGAGTCTGTCCGGGAAAAACAGCAGGGAACCGTCTTCGCTGAGATGGCACATAGCGCTTAGTTCACCGGAGCCGGAGACAAAATCGTAATTGTCGATATCACCGGAATCCGCAAGTCTGGAAGTGACCTGCAGGGGATCGTTCCTGGAAAAGCCGGTATAGTAGATCTCTTTGTCCTTTACATACATGGCATAGTTCCTGGAGGAACTGCCCGAATTTCCTCCGATCAGGATAAACACAAGGACGAGCGCCGCGACAAGCACGACACCGATTCCGGCAAAAATAAAACCTTTTTTCGATTTTTTTTGTTTCTTATCTTCCTTATCTTCCTGAGGCTGAGGCCCGTGCTGATCATGGTCTGCGTGCTGATCGGTCCCGTTTAACGGTTTCCCGCAGTTGGGACAAAAGGGACTGGCGTCGGCAGTGGGCTGACCACAGTAAGGACAGTATACGGCTGCAGAAGGCGTTTCCGCTTCCGGCTGCTGTACAGCGGGCTCCGGGGTCTGGACCGGATCTGCAGGCGTTTCCGGAATCGGCGCGCCGCATGAGTCACAGAATCTGGAACCATCCTCCAGCTGGGCATGGCATTTTGGACATGTTATCATAATAATTATCTCCTCCCGTAAATTATAAAATACTGCCCACCATTATACAAAAAAACGCGGAGTTTGTCAATAAAAGCGGCATCGGGGGCGCTGATAATTTATGCAAAATATGTGTTGAAACGGTATATTTATTCAATCAGAGCGCGGATAAAATGTGTATACATGCAATAAAAAATAAGTTCCTTGACAGAAACAGTTAATATATCGTACAATAAAATTCATGAAAAGTGAAAAATTATTGACAAATTACGAGGAGGAGAAAAAATGTTTTGTCCCGAATGTGGAAATTTTTTGAACGATGACCAGAAATTCTGCCCCAAATGCGGCACCCCCGTTGAAAGTGCCGGAGAGGGGACGGGCAGTGCCGGACAGGGGATGGGAAGTGCCGGAGATGGTGCGAAAAACGGCAGTCTGGATACAGTGATGCGGGCGGTGTGCGGTGTGTTTGCAGTGATCTTTCTGCTCTCGGCGTTCGCCAGAATCCCGGGCATCTTCAGGTCTCTGTTTGGCGTTATGTTCGGTTATCTGATCTCGTCAGTGTTTGGTTTTCTGGCGGCGCTTATCATGGCGCTCAGCACGGGGGCCGCGGCGTGGAAGTGGAGCGCCAGGCTGAGAAACCTGGTTTTTGGCGGAGCGGTTTTGAGTGTGGCGCTGAAGCTGATCTCGGCGATCGTTCAGCTGATCGCAGGCCGGATCATGTTTGGCGCGTTTGTCGGCGGAGCCGCCTTTGCCTACTGGCTTGGCTATGTGTTTGTGACGGCTGTGCTTTTTGGTCTTATGTATGCTATGGGAAGCGCTCCGGTGGTGGGAGAGACGAAGGATTCCATTATGGCAAGCATGTCGGAAGGATTCTCTGATCTCTCAGGCGCGGCGAAGGATCTGCAGGCGAAGCAGGCGGAAAAAAGCGCGGCGAAACAGAAGCAGGCAGCGGCGGGTTATCAGGCGCCGCCCGCAGGAGGCCAGACGGGCTATCAGGCGCCGCCTGTTGGTGGAACAGCGCCGGGATACGGCGTGCCGCCGATGGGAGGAATGGGCTATGGGATGCCCACGACCCCGCCTCAGGGAAGAGTGGCAAAGAAGACGGACAGAAGTATCTGGATATACATTCTGCTCTCCTTTATCACCTGCGGCATCTATCCGTATTTCTTTATACATAGCCTGGCAAATGATGTGAACGATCTCTGCGAGGGCGACGGGGAGAGCACAAGCGGTATTCTCGCGTTCATCTTCCTCGGTTTTATCACCTGCGGTATTTACAGGATCATCTGGTGGTATAAGCTGGCGAACCGTCTGCAGGCGAACGGACATCGCTACAATGTCCCGATCCAGGAAAACGGGACGACCTATTTGATGTGGGTATTGTTCGGTTCTCTGCTCTGCTTTATCGGACCCTTCATCGCCCTGAACTTTGTCATCAAAAATACCAACAAACTCTGTGTGGTTTACAACCAGTATAACGGTTTGATGTAAGAATTTTCAGAGCAGCGAAACAAAATATTGAAACAGCAGCATGGCATCCTGACGGCCGGTTATCGGCAGCCGTTCGGGGTGCCATTGTGTTCCGAAGACGGGGGCGGAGAGATGAGATACCGCCTCCGGCGTTTTATCCGGGGCATACTGGATGATCTGCAGGTTTTGACCGGGGGTGCGGATGCATTGATGGTGATTGCTGTTGACGAGCATGTGGGGGCCGAAAAGCGCATGGAGAAGGGTGCCGGGTTCGTTGTCGGCGGGATGGCAGGCATCTTTTTCCGGTATCTGATGCAGATGCGGGTGGGATACTTCCCGGATCGTTCCGCGGAAATAGAGGTTGATCAGCTGCATTCCTTTGCAGATACCGAAGATCGGTTTGTTCATTTGGTGGAACAGATGCAGGGCATGGAGCTGTTCCAGGGTGAGCTGCAGCTCCGGGACAGATGCGGCGGAACCGTCCTTTTTTTCAGGCGGAGGATCGTCAAGGAAGGGCGCGTAGCCGGAGAGGGAGGAGAGCACGTCGCCGCCGCCGGGCAGGAGCAGTCCGTCAAAGGCTTCCGGATGTTTTTTTATATAGGATGTGTCCGGAAAGACGACCGCTTTGCAGGGCGCTTTTTCCAGGGCGGTCCTGTAGTTTTTGTGCAATGCGGGGGAACCGATGATGGCAACTTTTTTCATGGGAAATCCAATCCTTTGGGGGTGGTATTATTCTATTTATTATATGCGGTGGGGACAAAAAAAGTGCGAAAAGACCCGCGGAGATATGTCTCCCCGCGGGCCGGTAAAGCGATCTGTGCGATGACCGAAATCAGGCGCGGACGATCCTGGTGACTTCATAGCCGGCGTCGGCGACAGCCTTCGTGAAAACTTCGTCAGAGATGTCTCTGTCCGCTTTGACGAAGGCTTTCTTTTCTTCCAGGTTCACCTCCGCGGTGACGCCCTCGATCGCGTTTAACGCGTCAGCAGCGTGTTTCTGGCAGTGCATGCACATCATACCTTCGATTGTCAATGTCAGTTCTTTCATAGTTTGTTCTTCTCCTTTTTCCGATAAATTGGATTCTGCCTGTGTCGTCGCGGCAGAAAGTTCTGTGACGTTAGTGTCACATTGTGCCCGCAGGGGCTTGAAGAGGCGGAGCCTGAGCGCGTTGAAGACAACGCAGACACTGCTGAGGCTCATGGCCGCGGCACCGAACATGGGATTTAACTTCAGGCCGAAGGCCGGATAGAGCAGGCCTGCCGCCAGGGGGATGCCGATGCTGTTGTAGAAGAATGCCCAGAACAGGTTTTCCCGGATATTGCGGATCACCGATTTGCTGAGCCGGATGGCGTTGACCGCGTCCATCAGGTCATTTCGTATCAGCACGGCGTCCGCGCTCTCGATGGCTACGTCTGTCCCGGCGCCGATGGCGATGCCCACATCCGCTCTGGCGAGGGCCGGTGCATCGTTGATGCCGTCCCCGATCATGGCGACTTTGTGCCCCTGCTGCATCAGTTCCCGGATCTTTTCCTCCTTCTGGTGGGGCAGAACCTGGGCGATCACATGGCTGATATGAAGTCGCTTTCCGATGGCGGCGGCAGTCTTTTCGTTGTCGCCGGTCAACATGACCACATCGATGCCCAGTTTTTCAAACTGCCGGATGGCCTCCAGGCTGGAGGGTTTCTCCACATCGGCGACGGCGATCATGCCGAGGATTCGACGCTCGCCGGGGGTCGTTTCGGCGAAGAGCAGGACGGTCTTTCCCTCCTCCGAGAGTCTTGTAAAATCCGCCTCGATGGGAGACAGGTCAAAACCTTCCTCCTGCAGCAGTCTCCTGTTTCCGGCAAAAAAGGTATTTCCCTGATAGCTGCAGCGGACTCCTCTGCCGAAGAGCGCCTCGAAATCAGTTGCCTGCATGGGGGTGTTTTCTTCGGGAAGCCTTGTTTCGGCGTACTGCAAAACAGCTTCCGCCAGCGGATGTTCACTCTGTTTTTCCAGCATGGCGGCGGTGTGCAGCAGTTCCCTTTCGGAGATACCCACCGGCAGTACATCCGTGACCTGGGGTTTTCCCTGAGTGATCGTGCCGGTCTTATCCAAAACCACCGTGTCGATGGAATGGGCGGTCTCCAACGCCTCCCCGGATTTGATCAAAATGCCGTTTTCCGCCCCTTTGCCGGTTCCGACCATGATGGCCACGGGAGTGGCAAGTCCCAACGCGCAGGGACAGGAGATGACTAACACAGAGATACCGATGGACAGAGAGAACTCAAAGCCTGCCCCCGTGAACATCCAGATCAAGAAGGCGAGCAGGGCGATGCACATCACGGCGGGAACAAATATCCCCGCTATCTTATCCGCCAGTTTGGCGATGGGCGCCTTGGAAGCGCTGGCTTCCTCCACCAGGCGGATGATCTGGTTGATGGTGGTGTTCTCCCCGGTTTTCACCGCCTTCATCTGAAAATAGCCGTTCTTGTTGAGGGAGGCGGAGATCACCGTATCGTCGATTCCCTTCTCCACCGGAATGCTTTCCCCCGTGATGGCGGATTCGTCCAGGGAAGAAGAACCGGAGGTGATGACGCCGTCCACCGGGACATAGGAGCCCGGTTTGATGATAACGATATCCCCCTCCTTCACCTGCTCGGCGGGCACTTCCTGTTCGGAACCGTCGGGCATCAGCAGGAGGGCAGTTTTCGGCGCAAGGTTCACCAGTTTTTCGATGGCTTTGCCCGTTTGCGCCTTGGAGCGGCTCTCCAGATATTTGCCGAGGGTGATCAGGGTCAGAATTGTGCCGGCGGACTCAAAATAGATCTCCATGCCGTATCGGTTCACCAGTTCCATATCCTGATACCTCAGCCCGTAACTTAAACGGTAGATGGCAAACACACCGTAGAACACGGCAGCAGCCGACCCCACGGCCACGAGGGAATCCATGTTCGGGCTTTTGCGAAAAAGGTTCTGAAAGCCGTGAATAAAATAGTTTCGGTTGCAGTACAGGATCGGCAGAAGCAGCAGAAACTGGGTAAAGGCAAAAGTCACGGTGTTTTCCGGCCCGTGAAAAGCGCGCATGACAAAATCGGGCACCGGCAGGGAAAACCATTCGTAGAACATATGGTACATGGACACATACATCAGCGGAATCCAGAACAGAAAGGAGCAGATCAGGCGGGCTTTCATCTCTTTTCGTGCCTTCTGCATGGCTTCCTGCAGGGAATTTCCGCCGGATGGCCTCTGCGCCTCGCCGCCCGGTGAGGGGGAGAGGGAGGAAGCGCCATAGCCCGCTTTTTCTACGGCGGCGATGATATCTTCCGTTTTCAGCAGGGATTCGTCAAAGGAAGTCTGCATACTGCCGGTCAGCAGATTGACTTCACAGGTATTTATGCCTTCCAGGGCGGAGACACATTTTTCCACCCGGGACGAGCAGGCGGAACAGGTCATGCCGGTGACGGCGAATTTTTCTTTTTTTGTCATAACGGAAAAACTCCTTTCCATAGTTTATTTCATCAGCTTTTTCAACGTCTCGCAGAGTTCATCCACCACTTCCTCATTTCCGTTACGGATATTATCTGCAACACAGGTCTTAATATGCTGGGAGAGCAGCGCTTTGTTGAAAGCGTTCAGCGCGGAGGAGACGGCGGTCACCTGGGTGATGATATCTATGCAGTAGCGCTCATCTTCCACCATGGAACGGATGCCGCGCACCTGTCCCTCGATGCGGTTCAGGCGGTGGATCAGATCCCGGTATTCCTTGTCTTCCCGGTGTTTGTGTTTTAGACAGCAGTCACCGCTGCAGCAGTCTTTTATCTGGTCTTGTTCCCGGCTCATGGGATGCTTCCTCCTGTCTTCATATACCCTATAGGGGTATATTGTACCGCAAAAAAGAAAAAATGTCAATTCTCTTTGACGAAAGCGGCGAAAAAGAATATAATGATACACATAGTGCGAATTTATGCACACATCTGCAAAGGAGCTGAATATACTATGAAAAAATTGGAAGAATATGTAAGAAGCATACCCGATTTTCCTGAGGAGGGCATTATTTTCAGAGATGTGACCAGCGTACTGCAGGATGCCGACGGATTGCACCTGGCTATCGATACCATGCAGGATCTGGTGAAGGATCTGGACGTTGATGTGATCGCAGGTCCTGAGTCGAGAGGCTTTATCTTCGGCACGCCGATCGCCTACAATATGCATAAACCGTTCGTGCTGATTCGCAAAAAGGGAAAACTGCCCTGTGAGACCGTGTCCATCGACTATGCGCTGGAGTACGGCACGGCGACGATCGAAATGCATAAAGACTCGATCAAACCGGGCCAGAGGGTGCTGATTGTGGATGATCTGATCGCGACGGGCGGTACCACAAAGGCGATGATCGATCTGGTGGAGTCATTGGGCGGCAAAGTGGTCGGCATCGTGGTACTGATGGAACTGGCGGGCCTGGAGGGCAGAAAGAAAATCGAGGGCTATCGGCTGGATTCCGCCATTGTCTATCCGGGAAATTAGAAAAATGTTCCCGGTTGATTTCAGAGTGCGGCTGCAAAGCGGAGAGGATATATGCTGGAAGAAAACAACAAAATTGTCATAGAAGATGGAAAGATGGAACCGGTCAGAGAATACGGCGGTCCTGAGGATTTGTATCAGGATCTGATTTTCCGTGTCAGAAAATACCATCCTTCCGATGATATCAGACTGATTGAAAAGGCTTATAACCTTGCCTACAATGCGCACCAGGGGCAGGTTAGAAAGTCCGGAGAGCCCTATATCATTCATCCGCTGTATGTGGGTATCATACTGGCAGATCTGGAGATGGACAAAGAGACCATCGCGGCGGGGCTGCTGCACGATGTGGTGGAGGATACGCTGTACACGGAGGCGGAACTGACGGAGATGTTCGGGGCGGATGTGACGCTTCTCGTGGACGGGGTGACAAAGCTGCAGCATTTCTCGATGGAGGGGGAAGGAAACGGCAGTGTGAGGAAGGCCACGGACAAGGTGGACATCCAGGCGGAGAATCTGCGGAAGATGTTCTTGGCGATGGCGAAAGACATACGGGTCATTATCATCAAGCTGGCGGACAGACTGCACAATATGCGGACGCTGAAATTTATGCCGCCGGAAAAGCAGCAGCGCATCGCGCGGGAGACGCTCGATATCTATTCGCCCATCGCCGACAGGCTTGGCATCAGCAAGATCAAGGTGGAGCTGGACGATCTGTCCCTCAAATACCTGGAGCCGGAAGCTTACTATGATCTGGTGGAAAAGATTGATACAAGGAAGAGTGTGCGGGAAGCTTATATTCAGTCTATTGTGGATGAAGTGAAAGCGCATATCGTGGAAGCCGGCATCCAGGCGACGGTAGACGGGCGGATCAAGCACTTTTTCAGCATCTATCGAAAGATGGTCAACCAGAACAAGACGCTTGACCAGATTTATGATCTGTTTGCCATAAGGATCATTGTGGACTCCATCAAGGACTGTTATGCGGCCTTGGGCGTGATTCATGAGATGTACACGCCGATCCCGGGACGTTTTAAAGATTATATCGCCATGCCGAAGGCGAATATGTACCAGTCTCTCCACACGACGTTGATCGGCACCGGAGGAAAACCTTTTGAGGTGCAGATCCGGACCGAGGAGATGCACAAGGCGGCCGAGTACGGTATTGCGGCTCACTGGAAATACAAGGAGGTCTCCAACGGCATAAAATCCGGCGGGGATCAGTCCGAGGCGGAAAAGATGGCGTGGCTGCGCCAGATTCTGGAGTGGCAGCAGGATAATTCCAACAACAGGGAGTTTATGAATCTGATCAAGAATGATCTGGATCTGTTCTCGGATCAGGTCTACTGCTTTACACCGAACGGCGAGGTGAAGAATCTGCCGTCGGGTTCCACACCGATCGATTTCGCCTATGCGGTGCACAGCGCGGTGGGGAACCGGATGATCGGCGCCAGGGTCAACGGAAAGTTAGTGACGATAGAATATCAGATCCAGAACGGCGACAGGATCGAGATCCTGACTTCCCAGAACTCCAGGGGACCGAGCCGCGACTGGCTGAAACTGGTCAAGAGCACGCAGGCGAGAAACAAGATCAACCAGTGGTTTAAGAACGAGTTAAAAGAAGATAACATAGAAAAAGGCAAGGAAATGATAGCGGCCTACTGTAAGGCGAAGGCGATCTGTCAGGCAGATATCATGACATCGGAGTATATGGACGGCGTCATGCGCAAGTACGGTTTCCACGATTGGGATTCCGTTCTGGCGGCGGTGGGGCACGGCGGGTTGAAAGAAGGTCAGATCATCAATCGGATGGTGGAGTTCTATGAGCGCGATCACAAAAAGAAGATGACTGACGAGGAGGCGATGGCTGCCATCGAGGAGAACGGCAGAGAGCGGTGCCAGCAGACCGGCAGGGGAGGGATCGTTGTCAGAGGTGTGCACGATGTCTCCGTGCATTTCAGCAAATGCTGTTCCCCTGTGCCGGGTGACGAGATTATAGGTTTTATCACGAGAGGCCGGGGAATCTCCATCCACCGCACGGACTGCGTCAATGTGATCAATCTGGAGGAGGAGGACAGGGAGCGCCTGATCGAAGCGGAGTGGCAGGTGACGGAAGGCGAGGATGCCGGGGAGCAGAAGTATTTTACGGAGATCACGATCTACGGAAATAACCGAAGCGGTCTGCTGGCGGATATCTCGAGGGCGCTGACCGAGAAGGGCATCGATATCTGTTCCATGAATACGAGGGTGAGCAAGCAGGGTATCGCCACTTTAGTGACGACATTTTATATTTCCGGGCGCGAGGAATTGAATCGTATCATCGAGAAGATCCGAATGATAGAGAGCGTGCTGGATGTGGAAAGGACGACGGGATAATGGCAAATTTGAAGATCGGAAGAATTACAATGGGTTCCTGTGCGACCAACTGCTATTTTGTGTACCGGGAGGGAGAGAAAAAGGTACTGTTTTTTGATCCGGCGGACCAGGGAGAGTATCTGTATGAGGCGCTGACGAAAAAAGGGTTTGAGATCGCGGCGATCCTTCTGACACACGGGCATTTCGACCATATCTGGGGGGCGCAGAAACTGCGCGCGCTGTCCGGCGCGAAGATCTATGCCTGCAGGGAGGAGGAGGCGCTGCTTCTGGACGCCGACAGGAATGTATCGGAGATGGCGGGAAGAGCCTGCACGGTGAAGGCGAACGAGTTTTTCGCGGACGGGCAGGAGATGACGATAGAGGGGATGACATTTCGTGTGATTCTGACGCCGGGGCATACGGCGGGAAGCTGCTGTTACTATTTTGAGGAGGATGGCATTTTAGTCAGCGGGGACACGTTGTTTCAGGAGTCGGTGGGGAGGACGGACTTTCCGACCGGATCTTTCTCGGAGATCGTGCGCTCCATCAAAGAAAAGCTGTTTGTGCTGCCGGATGAGGTGAAGGTCTACCCGGGGCACGGCGAGACGACCACTGTCGGGTATGAGAAGATTCATAATCCGTTCTGTGTGTGAGAGGTGTTGACGACGCCGCCCGGATTCCGGGCGGTTTTTGATGCACAGTGTGGCTGAGTTGGAGACAGTGGAGGCAGGGAGAAAAAAAATATATGTACGTTGTAAAGATAAGCAGGGCAAAATACGAGTATGAGATCCATGCTCTGGTGAAGGCATTCTATCCGGAGGAGGATGTGAAGGTGCTCTCACCGGAGTCTGTGGTGAAGGACAGAGCCGTCCGGGAGACGACGCCGAGGCTGGAGATATTCTATGGAGACGATCACGTGGAGATCAGGGGCGAGACCGGGAAGAGGGAGGTCTTGTCGGAGAGAAAAGAAGAGTTTGGGGCGGCTTTGTATCAGTATTTCTCCGACCTGACCGGGCGGAAGCTTCCCTGGGGCAATCTGACCGGGATCAGGCCGACGAAGATCGCCATGACCATGCTGGAGGAGGGAAAGAGCGGGCAGGAGATCCTGCGCTTTTTGCGGGAGAGGCACTTTGTGTCCGAGGAGAAGGCGCTGCTGGGCCTGGATATCGCAAGGCGGGAGAGGGCGATACTGGCGCCCATCGATTACGAGAACGGGTATAGTTTATATATTGGAATTCCCTTCTGCCCGACGACCTGCCTGTACTGTTCCTTCACCTCCTTTCCGATCGTGAGCTGGAGAGAGCGGGTGGGGGACTACCTGGCGGCGCTGGAGCGGGAGATCGATTTCACGGCGGAAGTTTACCGGGATAAGAAGATCGATACGATCTATATCGGCGGAGGGACGCCGACGACGCTGGAGCCGGAGGAGCTGGAGAGGCTGCTGGGCAGGCTGAAGGAAGCCTTCGATTTGACAGGCCTGAAGGAATTTACCGTGGAGGCGGGGCGCGCCGACAGCATCACGGCGGAAAAGCTGGCTGTCCTGAAGGCCCATGGCGTGACGAGGATTTCCGTAAACCCCCAAACGATGAAGGATGAGACTCTGCGGCTGATCGGCAGACAGCACACGGTGGCCCAGGTTCGGGAGGCCTTCCATCTGGCGAGACGGGCGGGTTTCGCCAACATCAATATGGATATGATACTGGGACTGCCGGGAGAGCAGGAAGCGGATGTGGCGGCGACGATGGAGGCGATAGGGGAGCTCGCACCGGATTCTTTGACCGTTCATTCCCTCGCCGTGAAGCGGGCGAGCCGTCTTCGGGACTGGATCGAAGAACACGGCATCTCCATGCTGCTCAACACGGAGGAGACGATGCGGATCGCCGCAGATGGCGCAGAAGCGATGGGAATGAAGCCCTATTATCTCTACAGACAGAAGAATATGGCGGGGAATTTCGAGAATGTGGGGTACGCCAGGGAAGGGTGTTTTGGTATATATAATATATTAATTATGGAGGAGAAACAGACGATTGTGGCGCTTGGTGCCGGGACGATCAGCAAGCGTGTGTATCCCGACGGACGCATTGAAAGACGGGAAAACGTCAAGGATGTGGCCCAGTATATCGAGAGGATCGATGAAATGATAGAAAGAAAACGTGTGTTATTAGGAGATTAACAATTCGAAATTGTTGTCTGTAAAGATGTGAGATTATTGGGGATTGCGTAATGAAAAATGAGAAAGTATTTGGAATGAATTTTGCAAAGGTTTATCCAGGGAACGATAGGCGGCGAGCGTGTGGAAAATATTCAGGATCCTTTGATGCAGGAAATCAGATATTGGGATAAGCTGGTGGATGAACTGGCAAAGGGTAAAAAGATGGATGAAATATTGAGAAAATAGTACCTGCAGTGAAAAGGATTTTAATATCAGCACGGTGATAACCGCTGGAGGAGGGTAATGTGGAATTAAAATTTAGCGCAACGATACTTCAAAATGAAAATATGGATGCCGCCTATGTAGAAGTGCCTTATGATATCAAAGAACTATTTGGCAAAGGCCGCTTGCCGGTAAACGCCGCTTTTGATGGCATTCCATACCAGGGACAGGTTGTAAAAATGGGCACCACCAGCTATATTATCGGCATTACCAGGCAGATACGCAGGCAGATTGGTAAAAGTTTCGGCGATATTGTTGAAGTGGTCATTCAGGAGAGAGAAAGAGGGGAAATATCCATGTGGAAATGTCCCAAATGTGGAAGGGAATTTAAGAAAAAAGGGCAGAGCCATTACTGTGGTGAAAAGCCAAAGACGATCGAGGAATATATTTTGAGTCAGGAAGCGGATAAGCAGAAGGAACTGCAGTATATCCGTCAAATTCTTCGCAGTGCACTGCCAGAAGCGGAGGAACGTATCTCGTGGAGTATGCCGACTTACTGGAAAAAGCATAATATTCTGCACTTTGCTGCTTCAAAGGAGCATATCGGCTTTTATCCGGGGCCTGAGGCGGTAATACACTTTGCGGAAGAGCTCCGGGGCTACAAAACCGACAAGGGAACTATCCGTATACCTTATGGCAAGGTTGATGCCGCTTTGATTGAAAAGATTGCAAAGTGGTGCTGGGAAACTGGCAACCATGCATAGCCATGGTTATTGGCGAGAGATGCTTTGGAAATAGTAATTTTTATTTCTGAAAAGAACAGCGGAATATGAAGATTTGCAGATGATCTGTTTAACGAAATCAAAGGAGTATATGAGGATGATTATTGAGGGCAATCAAAAAGAATTGGATGCGATGGAGCAATTCCACAAAGGAAACAGGCAGGAGGGATTGCGCTTGCAGGAAGAGTTTGCTTCTGCTTTTAGAGAGGAGTTTAAAGATAAAGACCATTGTCCATGCAAGAAAGCCTGCCGATATCATGGCAACTGCAAAGAATGTGTGGCTATTCACAGGGCTCATCAGGAACATGTTCCGAACTGTATGCGGCCTGTCATCAATGCGAAAATAAAACTACTGTCTGAATTAACAGAACATACGATTGCGAATGAAATTGAGGCTCCGCATGAAATATTGAGGAAAGAGCATCAGTAATGGAAAGCTTTGGAGATAATTATGAAAGAAGAATGTTTAATCTGCAGCGCACCGCTTGAATATCTTGAGAAAGATGAATTTATGGAGTGTGCGGTATGCCATAAGAAAGAACACAGCAAGACCAGATGTATTCATGGTCATTATGTCTGCAATGAATGTCATACTGCGGGCATGGATACAGTGACAGGTTTGTGTCTGGCTGAGACATCGAAAAATCCGGTGGAAATTATCGAAAAAATGATGGCATTGCCTTTCTGTCATATGCATGGGCCGGAGCATCATGTTATGGTCGGAGCGGCGCTTCTTACAGCTTATAAAAACGCCGGCGGAAATATAAATTTGGAAACATCGTTGGCGGAAATGTTGAATCGCGGCAAGAGTGTTCCCGGAGGTGCCTGCGGTTTTTGGGGAGCCTGCGGAGCAGGTATCAGCACAGGAATGTTTGTTTCAATCATTTCCGAATCTACGCCCCTGACGGAGGAACCATTCGGTCTTTCACACCGGATGACGGCAAAATCGCTTGACAAAATAGGGCAGATTGGCGGACCGCGGTGCTGTAAAAGGGATTCTTATTTATCTATACTCTCGGCAATCGATTTTACGGCAGATAATTTTAACGTGGGAATGGAGAAATCAGAAATCATCTGCAAACATTCCGCACAAAATAATCAATGTATTGGGAAGCGTTGTCCCTTTGCAAAAGCAAATCTTTAGATTTTTGTTTATCAGTTAATAACAGTAAACAACACGGTGTCAGAGCGTATAGAAAACAATTTATGCGCTCTTTTTATAGGGGCTTAAGTCCCACCCCGCTATGCGGATAAATTGGTGCACAGGTATCTTAAGCGAGGTTGAATTCAACTTTGTCAGTGGGCATCTTTCGGATGGTCCTGACAAGGTTCTCGATACAGTGAACAAGGGCATTATGCTGCCGGGGATGGTTCAGGTGCAGGGGGATCCTTGACATTTAACCGGCATTTTGATACGATAACGCCGTATATACGAGGAGTTAAAAGATATGCGGCAGGGTATTCTTAAATAAAACTATATCGGAATAAATCCCGGTGGTAAAAGTATTTTACTGCCGGGGATTTTTATGCCTTTTTTGGGGATTGAAACAACTTTGTTGAAAAATATTGAGGCGGCCTTAACCGGAGAAATATCGTCTCGTCAGATTGGGGAATACAAGAACGATCTGAATTTCCATGCAAATGGAAGAAGTTTCAGAAGATAATGCAACATCTTGCGAAATGCAAGCGTTCCTTGCTGGCTATTGCGAGATATCATTGATAGAATCAGTATCGGAAAGGAGGAACTCTTTTGAACCAGGAACAGACAGATATCACGACAGGAAAGCAAATACGTCATCTGCGAACGCAATCAGGAATGACACAGGAAGAATTAGCCGGGGAATTGCATGTTACCCGGCAGGCGTTATCGAATTGGGAGAGAGATGCCAATGAACCCGATTTAAATACATTGAAAAAAATTTGCTTTCTCTTTGGAGTCCATATGGACGATTTTGCGAAGGAGGTAATAACAAAAATGGAAACATATGAAAAAAAGGAGAGACTGGGGGCGTCATTATTTGGCGGCGGCTGTTTTTCTTTTGTATTTGGTTTGATATGCCATGCGGTGATTACCTTGAGAAGAAATGACAGATGATGACATGTTCTGCTTACTCAATAAAGAAGTGATTAAAATAAGAATTGCCGTAGGAAACTAATTCGCTGATTTTTTTGTTTTCAGGAAGAAAGACAGTCATAACAGATAGTCTTTTGATGAGTATTATCTGTTATGACTGTCTGATTTACCATTAAAATAACACGGGGGATAGCTTACCATAAAATTACTTTACAAAGTATACTGAATGTGCTATCATTTTCCATACAAACATATCTGGGAATCTGAAGTTCTGATCTCATGTCTGTGACAAATCATCTGTTTCTTGCACGAGTCCCTTATATGATAAAACAGAATAAGGGAGGAAAACAAATGGGAAAATCGGATGAATACCAGTTTGATTTTATCTGGATGACAATGAGCGGTTTGCCGATCAGGTGAACGGCGCGCTCTTTCGGGGCAGGCAGGTGATAAAGCCAGGGGAACTGGAGCCTGCGGATGCGCAGGCGGTCTATCTGGGAAAGGAGGCCAGCGTCCGGAAAGATTTCAGGACAGTTGTGGATAAGGTCCGGATGTGGCGGGGCAGGCTGATCCATATACTGGCGGTGGAGAACCAGAACTATGTGGATTACCATATGGTAGTGCGGAATATGCTGTCGGAGAGTCTGAACTATCAGAAGCAATGGAGACAGAAGAAAAGAGAGCATGACAGAAAAAAGGACCTGAGAGCGGGGACGGATGGATTTCTTTCAGGCATGGAGAAAGATGAGAAGTTCATGCCGGTCATTACGCTTGTGGTGTACTGCGGCATGGAGCATCCCTGGGACGGGGCGAGGTGCCTGCATGATCTGTTGGAGGTGGAGGAGGAACTGGGAAGAATTCTTCAGGAGAATCGGGAGGCTTACAGTCGGTTAGATGACGATACGCGGGAATTGATCGAGGTCATAGCGAAAGTCCGGGTCGGAGAGGAGTATGAGATCGTGGAGAACGGAGAGAGGAGATACGATATGTGTAAGGCCTTTATGGATATGAAGCTGGAAGGTATAGAGGAAGGAATAGAAAAAGGAATAGAAAAAGGAATAGAAAAAGAAAGGGCGTCACATCTGATAGAGACCGTATGTAAGAAACTTCTGAAGAACAAACCTGCGGAGGTCATCGCGGAAGAACTGGAGGAAGAACTTGAAGCGGTGGAAAATGTTATAAGGATCCAGCGTCAGGTGGGGAATTATGATGTGAAACAGATATATGAGGCTGTGCAGATAGAAAGACAGGAAAAAACTGTTTGAGAAATTTGAAAAGCGTAGTATAATGAAGTTATAAGCATAATGACCGGAAAGGGGGAGAAAATATGTATAATATTGTGACAATTGAACGAAAATACGCCAGCGGAGGAAATGAGATAGGGAAAAAACTGGCGGAGGCACTGGGCTATAAACTGTACGACAGAAATATCCTGATGGAAGCCGCGAAGAATCTGCAGATTCCACATTTCCAGATATCAGGGCTCGATGAGAGAAGCCCGGGCGGCTGGCTGTTTAATCTCTCCAAGACTTCTCTGGGGGGAAATTCCGGCGAGAAAAATCTCTCCATGGCGGATAAACTGTTTCTGGAGGAAAAACGCATCATTGAAGAGGCGGCAGACAAAGGAAACTGCGTGATCGTCGGGCGTGCAGCAGGCTATATTCTCAGGGAAAAAGAAAATCACCTGGGGGTGTTCATCCACTCCGATAACGAGAAAAGGCTGAGGAGGGCGATGGAGAAGGAGGGGTTCAACGAGGCGGAGGCGAAGAACGCCCTGAAAAAGAACGATAAGAGAAGAAGCGGTTTCTATCAGTCCGTGACAGACTGGGAGTGGGGAAATCCAAAGTACTATGAGCTCTATATGGACAGCGGGAAGCTGGGGATGGAGCTGTGCATCAGGCTGCTGATGGCGGCGGTGAAGGGCTAAAATACAGAGAGCTACATAAAAAGAGAGGCGAGAAATCGCCTCATTCTTTTTCTATCATATCTTTTATCTCCTGCATCTGCATATCCAGGTGGGCGCTCAGTTGAGCACAGCTGCTGAGGCGTTCCGCCGTCTTTTCAACGATATCGGAGGAAAGATTTTTCTTATAGCGCAGCTGGTGTTCCAGATTCGCCCAGAATTCCATGGCGATCGTCCGAAACTGCACTTCCACTTTCACAAGCTTTTTCTGATCCTGCAGAAAGATAGGCACTTCCACGATGAGGTGCAGACTGCGGTAACCGTTTTCTTTCGGATTTTGAATATAGTCTTTTCTTTTGATCAGGATAATGTCGTCCTGCTTCAGCAGACAGTCGGCGAGCATATAAATATCGTCCACAAAGGAGCAGACGATACGCACACCTGCGACATCAAAAATATTTTTTTCGATCGACTCGGGAGTGAAGGGAAGATTTTTGCGCAGCAGTTTGTCCCGGATGCTCTCCGGAGATTTTAGCCTGCTCTGGATATCGTCGATCGGATTGCGGTCGTGGGCGAGGGAAAATCGCTCATCCAGAACGCGGAACTTCGTCTCGATCTCCATGATGGCGCAGCGGTAGCAGGACATCAAATCTTTGGTAGTTGCCATAAACTTCTGGAAGGCGTCGATGGATTCGTCGTCGAAAATGTCTGTCAATATATTGCGGAATGACTGCGGATGTTCTGTCTGTATCATGGTATCTGTTTCCTTTCCTGTCGGGCGGTGTGTGCCGCCTTGTCTGATAGTATAACACAGGTCGCCGCCGAATGTCATAGGAATTTTGCCGCTTGCATTTTTGGGGCGCGTGTGCTACGATATTTCACGGACAGTATCTAAACGAACTGTACCACGGCATACATAATAAGTGAAATACTTATACGGGCATGGCTGTTTTCTCCTTGCCTGCGAATAGATCGAATGATCGGGATTCTTACGACAGATGGCTGCACTGTCAAAGGCGGCACGTTTCAGATAAGAATTTTTTTGTTGTGTGTCTGGACAGTAATGTATCCAGGCTTTTTTTGTGCAAAAAAGCCGGAAAGGAAAGAGGAGATTATGAATATAACAGGATCGATCAAAGAAGTCAGAGCACAGGTAAAAGAGTGGAGAAGACAGGGGCTTACGGTGGGACTGGTGCCGACCATGGGCTATCTCCATGAGGGACACAAAAGTCTCATCGACAGGGCGGTCATGGAGAATGACAGGGTGGTGGTGAGTGATTTTGTCAATCCCATCCAGTTTGGAGTAAACGAGGATCTGTCTACTTATCCGAGGGATATCGAGGCGGACAAAAGACTCTGTGAAGCGGCAGGGGCGGACCTTATTTTTCATCCGACGCCGGAGGAAATGTATGCAGCGGATTTTTTCACCTTTGTGGAGACACAGAAAGTCAGCGAGGGATTGTGCGGAAAGAGCCGCCCCACGCATTTCAGGGGCGTGTGCACGGTTGTAAGTAAGCTGTTCCATATCGTTATGCCGGATCGGGCGTATTTCGGAGAGAAGGATGCCCAGCAGCTCGCAGTGGTGCGCAGGATGGTGCGGGATCTGAATATGGATATCGAGATCGTCGGCTGTCCGATCATCAGAGAGGCGGATGGGTTGGCGAAGAGTTCAAGAAATACTTATCTGAATAAGGAAGAGCGGAAGGCGGCGCTGGCGCTCTCCAGGGCGATTTTTCACGGCAGAGAGATGGTAGAGAACGGGGAGCAGAACGCGGAGACTGTGCTCTCGGCGATGCGTGATATCATAGAGAGCGAGCCGTTGGCAAGGATCGACTATGTGGAGATGGTGGATGCGGACAGCATCGAGCCTGTGACAAAGGTGCAGGGAAGAGTGCTTGCGGCGATGGCGGTCTTTATCGGGAAAACCCGTCTGATCGATAATTTTATTGTGGAGAACTGTTAAGTGGAAAGGGTGACGGATATGACGCTTGAAATGTTGAAGAGCAAGATCCACCGGGCGACAGTGACGCAGGCGGAGCTGAACTATGTGGGAAGTATTACGATCGATGAGGAGTTGATGGAGGCAGCCGGGATCCGCGAGTATGAAAAGGTACAGATCGCGGATGTGGATAACGGAGCCCGCTTCGAGACCTATGTGATCGCCGGAGATAGGGGCGGAGGAACGATCTGTTTGAACGGGGCGGCGGCGCGTATGGTCTCTACAGGTGATAAAGTGATCATTATGTGTTATGCGCGGATGACGCCCGAGGAGGCGGGGGAAAATCCGCCGAAGGTGGTGTTTGTAGACGAAAAAAATCGGATCACGTCCGTGTCGCGCTATGAAAGGCACGGGGCGCTGGTTGAAATGCAAAAATCGTGAAGCTGGAGGGAATTATATGAATCGGATAAAAAAGTTAAGTGAATTTCTCTCGTCGAATATTGCGGTGCTGATCATTTTCTTTTCTGTCGTCGCATTTTTTTGGCCTCAGGGATTTTCCTGGGCAACGAATTATACGTCTCTGTTTTTGGGGACGGCGATGTTTGGGATGGGACTGACGATCCGGGCAGAGGATTTCAGAGTCGTATTTACGAGGCCGAAGGATCTGTGCATCGGCTTTCTTCTGCAGTATACGGTGATGCCCCTGGTGGCGTTTGTTTTGGCGAAGGCGTTCCATCTCTCAGCGGATCTGGCGCTGGGGGTGATTCTTGTGGGATGCTGCCCCGGTGGAACGGCGAGCAATGTGATCACCTATGTGGCGAAGGGGGACGTGCCCCTGTCGGTGGGAATGACAATCGTTTCAACCATTCTGGCCCCATTTTGTACGCCGGTCCTCGTCTATTTTCTGGCGGGTTCCTGGGTGGAGGTATCTCTGGTCACGATGATGATATCGGTCGTGAAAGTAGTGTTGATCCCTGTGCTGGCGGGTATTCTGATCTACCGTATTTTTCCCCGGCAGGTGGAGGCGGTCAGAGATCTTTTGCCGCTTATATCCGTCGCGGCGATCGTTATGATTATTTCCGGGATTGTCGGCAGCAATGCGGAGAAGATCATGGCCTGCGGCGCGTTGGTGATGATCGTTGTGGCGATCCACAACACTGTCGGGCTGGCGCTTGGAACTGCGGCGGCGCAGCTTTTAAAGCTGGAGGAGAAGAAGGTGACGGCGATCGGGATCGAGGTGGGGATGCAGAACAGCGGGCTTGCCATCTCCCTCGCAACGGCAAATTTTGCGGCGAATCCGCTTGCCACACTTCCAGGTGCGGTCTTTTCCGTGTGGCATAATATATCGGGGATTGTCTACGCAGGAATCAGGAACCGGAAGAGAACGGATGCTACGGAGAGGGGAAAAGTTCGGCCGGCGATGTGAGAAAGGCGTGCGGAGGTGTTTTGGCATCTCCGCTTTTTTAGCGCCCCTTATTGACAAAAAGTCAGTAAGGAATATAATAATATCAGGTGAAAAGCCGCGGAAGGGGAAATTATGTCCAAAAGAATCAATGACACTGAACTGCGGAAACAGCAGATCCTGAGATCTGCCAGAAAAGTTTTTATGGAAAAAGGGTTTGAAGAGGCCACTGTGGATGATATCGCGAAGGAGGAGGGGGTCGTCCGCGGGACGATTCTGTACCACTATAAGAGTAAGGCCTGCCTGGTGGAGGCGGTGCTGGAGGAGGATGGCAGGAAGATGGAGCTTTTGTTGGATTCTTTTTTGTCAAGACATGAAATACCTGTCAGAGAACGCATCGACAGGATATTTGCGCTGTGTGAAACTTACTTTTCCGGTGACCGCAGGGAGGCGGAAGCGTATGCGAAGGACCGGGAGAGAGTCAGATTTTTGACGGATCAGATGCGGCTTAAAAATTTTTATGTGCAGACGAGGGAGCTCACGGCGCTTTTGGAGGAAGGGGTGAGAAGCGGGGAGCTGTCCCTGCGGGATCCCAAGGCGCAGGCGGCATCCACGGTGTTTGCAGTGTTCGGAGTTGTGGGGGCGGATATCGGACAGGAGAGTTTCAAGAGAGAGCTGAAGTCTATCAAAGAAAAACTGTTAACAGATAAACGATGAAAAAAGAGGAGAAGAGCATGAAAAAGACGATGGCATGGCTGCTGGTGTTTTGCCTGATCGCGGGATGTGTCCTTCCGGCGGGAGCAAAAGAAGCTGAGGGGACAAAGACGCAGAAGACGACAGATCAGGAAGCGGATAGGACGCAGAGTACGGCAGATCAGGAAGCGGATAAGACGCAGAAGACGGCAGATCAGGATGAGGATGCGGTGTCCGGGAACGATGTGAAGGAGACGATTTCTCCGGCGCAGGAAGACAAGGACTGGAATGATAAAACGCCTGCCGGGGCGAAGGGCGGCGTGAGGGTTTATCTGATGAACGCCCTGCCGGTCTATGAGGATATCGCACTTAACATTTCACTGGAGGATGCCTCGGGTCAGGTATCGGGGGCGACAAAGGCCGTGGTTCTGCCGAAAAATTCGGATGCGGAACCGGAGAAAAAAGAGGCCTTTTTTGAGGAGTTAGAGCCCGGTACATATCGCCTGCGCGCAGCGGTGAGCGATGACAGTTACGGTTTTCTTCCTTTTGAACAGGATATTCTGGTGGGGAGCGATGTGCGGACGCTTGAAGTCTACACGGGAGCGGTGGAGCTGCCCGGCGTGGCATATGAGGCGGGGGCTCCCCATCCCGGAGTGATGTTGCTCGGGGACGTCAACAGAGATGGAAAAATAGACGGGGCTGATAAGAACGAGATACTGAAAGCCATCAGCGAAGGAAGCGTCGGTGCTGCGGATCTGGACAAGGATGGGAAGACGGATCTGGTGGATCTGCAGTATTACACAAACAGCAAAAGTCTCCTGGATCAGAAGGCGGATGTCAGCGCATCGGTGACGGGTGCGGTTCCCGCCGGCGCGGTACAGGTAAACATCAATGAGGAGAGCACGGCGCTCACCGGGGATGTGGACTTGCTCTTAACAGGAGACGGTGCACCGGTTCAGCTGAAAAACAAAAACGGCGGAGATATTTCAGAAGAAAATCCGGTGGAGATCGGTTTTAATCTGGAGGGGGGAAGTGCGTCTGAGCCCGTGCAGATGGAAGAGGTGGAGATATCTGTCGGAGAAAACGGAATCAAACAGGGTGAGATCACCGTGGAGACGGAGACAGAGCCGGTGAAATTTGTGATCGCGGACGGAAAAGTGCAGTCGGCGGTCCGAACGGCGTCCCTGCAGGAAGAGGCGGAAGGAGCGCCTCTGCGGATCGATCTGGGAGGACGGACGGCGGTGAAAAGGATTACGATAAAGATCACCGGCACATTTGGGGGCAATCTGGCGGAGATCACTCGGGTGGAGTTCCTCAACGATACGGAAAACCGTATTCCGGAACCGGATCTGGACAGACCGGAGAACGTCCGGGTGACTTTGGAGAACAAGGGATTTCAGGTGAGCTGGGATCCTGGGCGGAATGTGACAGGTTATGAGGTGGAGATCAGCAGAGACGGCGTATCGGAGAGAAAGCGTGCTGCCTCCAACGGCCTGCAGGTCAAATCCTTTCAGAATGACAAACTGCAAAACGGGGTCGTCTACAAAGTGAAGGTGCGCTCTGTCAACGGCACCTGGACCAGTCCCTGGAGCGATGAGACTGACGCGGTGCCGGTGGTGACGAAGAAGCCTGACGCGCCGGACAATCTGAAGGCGTCGGTGGGAGCCTCCCGCATCAGCCTGTCCTGGAAGTTGATGGAGGATACGGACAGTTACAACATATATTACAGGGAGAACGGGAAGACCTCCTATGCCAAGATCGCCGGCGTGAAGGAAAACCGGTATGTGATCTACGGGCTGAAGGAACTGACCACATACGAGATTTATGTGACGGGTGTCAACGATATAGGCGAGAGCGCACCCTCCCTCACCTCGGAAGTGAGGACGACAACGATAAAACCGGCGGAGATGCCGAATTATAAACTTCTGAACACTTCCAATGGAAAGGGGAAACTCAGCGCCCATATCGTCAGCGTATCCCATATGAGGGGCACCATGGTGGGAAGCGTTTTGGATCAGGATGATCGGAGCGCATCCGGCGTTGCGGACAAAGACGCTGCTTCCTACTATCAGGTTTCGGACTGGGATGACGGCGCGGAATATGTATCCGGGAGCAAAGGGCTCTTGTTTACATTGGATGATTATTATAAGATGAACTATATCACTTTCGCGGAACCGGAGGATATTGCATCGTACGGGAAGGTGTCCGTGTACTATTATGATAAGGAACATCCGGACGGAACCTACGCGAAAAATGTTTCCGTCATGCAGAGGATGGACAAAAACGGACGGAAATATTATCTGATCAAGTTAAATCAGGCAGTGGAGGCCAACAAAATAAGGCTTGGCTTTGCCAGAGCTTATGCCCTGCGCAATATCACTGTGGCGGAAGTGAATTTTTACCACTACGACAGTCTGGAAGACGATATTATGGCGCTTTACGCCGATGATCTGCACACAAAACTGCAGGCGGATGTGACAAAAGAGAAGATAGACGATCTGCAAAAGCGTCTTGATACGAAGGATGAGGCCAGCGGAGAATATCACCCCGAGCGGGAGATGCTTCAGCGGGAGTTGGATAACGCCAGAGGACTTTTGACGGAAGAGTTTGATGATATTGTGATGGTGGATCCAAAGATCAACAGCAAAAAAGACGGACATCTCGGATTCAGCGGACTGAATGGATGGCAGCCTCTGGGTGTCACAGCCTACGAGGGAGAACAGCTTGTGATCTATGTGGGGCATGACGAACTGAAGACGGGAACGGAATCCAGGCTCAATCTGATCGCGACCCAGTATCATGCGGAGGCAGCTTCCTTCGCGTCGAAGGTGGCAACCCTGAGAGTGGGACGAAACGAGATCACCATACCGGAGCTTCAGACTATCGCCGCCGAGGGCGGCGGAGCGCTCTATGTTGAGTACACGGGGGACAGCGATGAGGACAGATATGCGGTGCGGGTGAGCGGCGGCGCAAAGGAACCGGTGCTGGATCTCCACGGTGTGACGGATGAAGAGACGAGAAAGAGACTGATTGGCGCCTATGTCAAAGAGCTGGAGGAGCATGTGGCAAATCTGGAGAACGCCCACAGGGAGATTCACGAGACGGCGCCGGAGGGAAATAAGGTGAACAGGACCTACGATGAGAAGAACTGTGTTCTGGGCGCCACGGATATCGTGCTGGATCAGATGATGCTGTCCGTCTCCGCGAAACAGATTCTGGCGGGGCTAGGAGGGGGCACCACGGAGGAGCGCGCCGAGAAGCTGAACCAGTCATTGCTTGCTATGGACGGGATGATGGAACTGTTCTATCAGCACAAGGGGCTGGGAGCCGGGGAGGGCGTGCCGTCTACGGACAGGCTGCCTGCGCGCCATTTAAATATCCGATATATGAGAATGTTTGCGGGAGCTTTCATGTACGCTTCCGGAAACCATATCGGTATAGAGTGGGGGTCTGTGAGCGGGCTTTCTTCCGGAAAGCCGGTGACGGCCGATGAAAAAGGCAGATATGTGGACGGCAATTATTTCGGCTGGGGGATCAGCCATGAGATAGGCCACAATATCAACCAGGGTAATTATGCCATAGCCGAAGTGACCAACAACTATTTTGCGCAGCTCACCAAATCGAAGGACAGCAACGATACGGTGCGTTTTGACTACAATAAAGTATATGAGAAAGTGACCTCCGGAACGGTGGGGCATCCAACGAATGTATTCACGCATCTTGCGATGTACTGGCAGCTCCATCTCGCCTACGACAGAGATTACAATTATAAGACTTATGACAGTTATGAAGAACAGCTGGAGAATCTGTTCTATGCCAGGGTGGATTCCTACAGCAGAAATCCGGCGGCGGCGGAGGGCGGATTAAAGTTGGACGGCGGCAGCGATCAGAATTTTATGCGATTGGCCTGTGCGGCGGCGAAGAAGGATCTGACGGATTTCTTTGTGCGCTGGGGACTTGTGCCGGATGAGGAGACGGTCCGCTACGCGTCGCAGTTTGAGAAGGAGGAACGGGCGCTGTACTATCTGACCGACGATGCCAGAGTGTACGAGATGGAGAAGGGGATTACGGGCTCCGTCAAAGGGGAGAATGTGATAAGCTCTGACAGCAGTGTGAAGACGGGTACCGGTGCGTCGAACGAGGTGAAGGTATCGATCCGGTGCACGGCTGATCCGGCGTCGGTGTTAGGCTACGAGATCACCAGAGTCTACTATGAAAACGGAAGGCAGAACAGGCAGGTGGCAGGCTTTACGACGGATACCACATATGTGGATCATGTGTCCTCCATCAACAACAGAGTGCTGACCTATGAGGCGACGGCGGTGGATCAGTTCGGCTTCCGCTCCAACACGGAAAAGATCGGCGAAGTGAAGATATCCCACGACGGCAGCCTGGATAAGTCGATGTGGGAAGTGACGACCAATATGACCTCCGAGGAGGATGCGGCAGGGGAAGGAGTGGAGGAAGATCCCTGCGAGCCGGAACCTGTTTTGACCGTCAGCCGGGTGGCGGATAATGATTATAAAAATACCTATACCGGAAAGACGGCGGAGGGCGATGCGCAGATCGTGATCGGACTCGGACGGGAACGCGCGGTATGTGGATTGAAATATACGCTGGATGCGGGAACCCCGGTGGGGAAATATGAGATTGATGTGAGTGCGGACGGCAGCAACTGGACCAATGTGAAAAAGGGAAGGTTTAAAAATGAGGTCGGAAGCCAGACAGTCTATTTTGAGAATGCGGATAAAGATCCCTGGATCTGTACCTACGATGCGGCGTATGTGCGGCTGCGGGCGGCAGGACAAAGCACAATGGCCGTTTCTGAGATCGATCTGTTAGGGCCTGCGGGAGATAATATCACCTTCGGAGCAAAAGAGAACAGTACGGAGGGAGCAGTCGGCATTCTTCAGGAAGATTATACCTATGAGGAGGGCAAAGTGATTCCGCGGGGATCCCTGATCTTTACCGGAAGTTACAAGGGAAATCCCGCCTACAACATGGTAGTGCTCTACGATGAGGAGGGCGGCATTGTCGGCGGTCTGAATAATGACGGGGAGCTGGAAGCAGAGCAGATCATCCTGGCAAAGCTTCCCGACAACGATGGCATGATGGGCGAAGTCAGCGACGGGATATGGATCTACTGGATAGAGGAAGGACTGCAGGCGGATCTGGGCGGAAAGAAAGTGCGCGCACAGCTCTACCGTGTGGACAATGCTCTGACCAACGAAGGGCAGAGAGTGGTGAGCGATACTGCGGCCCTGGTGATACCGGAGGAATTGCCGCGCATTTCACTCAGGAACGATAAGGAAGAGTAGCATATGTTGAACAGTATGTCCTGCAGGGGCAGGAGGCGCAGATCAAAAAAAATAAAATATGGATTACTTCTCGGCACGCTTTTATGTCTGGCGTTTTTCCCGCTGCAGGTTTTGGCGGCGGGGGAGGATGCCGTGACGATCACGCAGTCCGAAGGAGGCGCGGATGTATCTCTGACGATGGGCAGAGCGGACCAGGAGAAGATCACGGCGGTCAGTGTATCCCTCACGGTGGAACCGGAGGATGCGGCGACGGTGGAATTTCAGTTTTCTCCCTCTCTTGCCGGCACGGAATGCGGCTATATCTACAATGAGGAGACAAAGTTGCTGGATGTCTATGTCGCTTCGGCAGGGAGTCTGTTTACAGGAGAAAATCTGAATCTGGGGAAGGTGCATATCAGCGCCGGTAAGACAGGGCCCATGGCGGTGGAGATCGGCTACCGCGAGGGATCATTCCACACGGCGAACGCCTCCTACGGGAGCAAAGATCCGCTCATAGAAAATGTGTCAGCGCCCATCCGGGTGGAAATCGGAAATGCCTCCGGCGGGAGCGGCGAAAACGCCGGGGCGGATAAAGGAAATGGGGGATCCGGCGCAGGCGGCGGAAGCGACAAAAAGGGGAGCGGCAGCTCTGAAAAGAACAACATGAACCAGGGGCTGTATGATGAGACAACCCGGTTTGTGAACGATCCGCTGAATGCCGAGGCTATTCTGGCGGGCGTGATCTCAGGAAAGGGAAAGATAACAGGGACAGCGGCAGGCGCAGCGGGTGGAACCGCGGGAGCTTTGAGACCGGGAGGCAAAAAAACGGACCGGACAGATTTCACGGGGGGCGGCAAGGTGTCGGTGATCGATCCAAAGGACGGTCCCTCTGCCATAGTGATAGGCGGGGAGTCCTCCGGCGGGAGCGGCGAGAGCCTGACCACGGGCGGAGAGAGCGGCGGTTCCGGGGAGATCAGGCTGGATCAGGAGAAGGGCGGCGCAGTGCGCAGTCTGGGAGACCGGATTAAGGAGCACAGGTCCCTTATCATCGTCATCGGCATAGCCGCAGCGATAGTTCTGGGCGTCTGCATCTTCTTTTCCGTCGTAGAGAGAGGACGGTACGATAAATCTTCAGGCAGAAAAAAGAAAAAGAATAAAAAGAGAAAAAGGCGAAAGAAAAAGAGCGCGAAAAAGAAAGCCTCCGGACAGAGGCGGGAGAGGGAAGTTTCCCGTTAGCGGAGGAGGTAAAGAATGGAGAGCAGTCTGGCAGTGTCAGGCTGTTTTTTGCCGAAAGCCTGTTCTGTAAAGATGTGGGGCGAGAATGTAAGCGTCTGTTGCTTTACTTTTTTGCCTGTATCGGGATAAAATGATGTCAGCAGGGAGAGAGCCGGGCATGCGCGGGTCGATCCAAACGGAGGAAGAAAAGGAGCGTGCAGAATGGAATTGGGAAAAAAGATCTATCAGCTGCGGAAGCTTTCCGGCATGACGCAGGAACAGTTGTCGGAAAAGCTGAATATTTCCAGGCAGACACTGTCAAAGTGGGAGAATGGCACCGGGATGCCGGATGTGGAGAGCGTGGTCAGGCTTTCCGTTCTGTTTCAGACTTCTTTGGAAGAATTGCTGTTGGAAAAAGGAGAGGAGGCGGACTTTGTGGAAAAGAAAGGTACACAGATCACACTGGAGGATATGGTGCGGATCAACGTCCACAACAGAAGGATGAACCTGTTGTTGTGCAGCGGGTTTTTGTTTCTGGCGATCGGCATTCTTCTGACGGGATTTGAGAGGATGCTGGAGAGCGCTGCGGTAAGCCTGGAGTATATTTTGTACCGGTACATGGTGACCGGAAACTATGAGGCGGCGCCGATGAATTATGGAGGACTGTTGATTCCGGCCATTCTGGCGGGAGCGGTGGGAGTTGTACTGTGCCTGTGTTATATTTGGGGAAGCAGGAAGAGATGACGGGCGGTATGCCGGAAGGATAAAGAAGGATGAAAAAATATAATTACGGACATCTGTTGCTGATATTGGTGATGGTTATGTTTTTGTTGTCGGGATGCGGAAACAGCGGAGCGGAGAATAATGAAGAAATGTACGGAGATATCATTGCAGGACTCGGGGATGAGGAGCAGTTTTCTCTGCAGGATATCGATGAAAAAAACGATGTTTTGTTTACTACGGATATGACCTATGACGACGGCAACGGACATGACGCGGCGCTATATTGCAGAGTATATTATTGTGTGGACAGGACGATCTATACGCTGGAGCAGATAGAGAGTCTGGGGACGGCCTATCCGGTCAGCTATGGGGATAAATGTATTTATACGGCCGGAGAGCACTGCGTTGCGGTCTATGAGTTTGACCGCAAAAATCTGCGGTGGCGATCCTCGCAGTACGAGGAAACCTTTGACGCGGACGGAAACGCTTCCTATATGCGCACAGGGGAGAACGGCATGAAGGAGAATGTCGCGGAGAAGGATTATCTGGAGGTCTGGGAGGCTTACGGAGAGAGCACGGTCGTCAACTTTGGCTACGGAGCCAGCGATAATCCATTTTGACAAAATAGCTGTTTTGCTGGTGGATGAAGCGGGAGAATACAAAGTGCAGTTGGAACGCGAATTATCCCGCCTGCCCCCCCGGCCTGGAGGCTGCGACACAGGTGGTGACCTGGGATGAGTATGTGCGGCTTTCCAAAGAGATCGATCATATTATTTATAATGCGGTTATCCATCGCGCGAAGACTGTGACGAAGGTTACCTCCTTTATGCAGTTCGGCAACGCATGGGCGAACCGACCGTGCCAGTGCAAGACCGCCCAGCTTGAGGCTCGGGAGGAGGCAGGGCAGATTTTGGAGGAATTGCTGCAAAAATCCATTGGACGGGTTGTGGATGATTTTCTGGAAAGGACATATTATGGATGATTTATGTGAAATCTTTGTCTGGATTAAATCTGTATTTGGGAACTCGAAGGGAGAAAAGATATGTGGATATGTCCGAAATGCGGGAGAGAATTTAAAAGGACAAATCAGGGGCATTATTGCGGAAAAGCTCCTGAGACAGTGTTGGAATATATTGAGTCGCAACCGTCAAAAGCACGTCCTCATTTGACGGAAATGAGGACGATAATACGAAATAGTGTTCCGGGAGTAAATGAACGGATATCGTGGAGTATGCCTGTTTATGAAAAGGAAGGAAAAACTATCTCTTTTTCCGCCTGCAAAGAGCATGTCAGCTTTTATGCGGGGATGGAAGCCATAGAGGAGTTTTCCTGTGAGTTAAACGGATTTGGCACCAGGAAAAATGCTGTTTATTTTCCATATGAAAAAGCATTGCTCGTTTTTAAATGTATCAATACAGGCAAAGATGTGTACCGCCAATTAGATGCTAAGGATGCACGGGCGGCGTGATGCTGCGCTGCCTGTACAGTCTGTCCTTCAAAAGGTTTAAAAACCTGTCGTTTCCGACCACGGTGAGCATGGGACCAAAAGACATGACTTCGATCAACAGTTCCGTCTCCATGCCCTGATTATAGTAGATGAGGCATTCGTAGGTGTTCTCATCTATTTTTGTGGTATTTTTCTCATAGTTTGCGAAGTGCAGCATGGCGCGCTCGAGGGCATTGCGGTGGTTCACGATGCGGAGTTTCAGGGGCTCTCTGTAGTAGGAGCGGCGGATCATGGCGTTTAAGTCCACGGGGAAGGAGAGCGTTTTTTTAAGCGCCTCGACGCTCCGAATGCGGGAGACATTGAGGATCTCCAGCTTAAAACGCGGATCGGTGAGCGACGAAGTGGGCCTCAGGGCGAGGAGCCGGAATTTGTCATTTTTCACCGAGTACTCCAAGCGGCTGGGGATATAGTGGTGGTGCAGGCGCGTACCCTTCGGGGAGGTGTAGTCGATATCCACATAGCGGTTCTGTTTCTGCGCCTGTAACAGGGTGCGGAAGCACGACCGGTAGTTTTCATCCCCGTAGGGATCGCCGTCCGAAAACCGGTCAAAATAGTAAAACTGCTCCGGTCTCCAGAGCGGGGAGACGGAGGCAAGAGCGTTCTGCAAATATGTCATCTGTTCTTCGCTCAGAAACAGTCCGATGCGGGGATCTGCGAGCAGCGCTTTGAGGTAGGATCTCTCGAGGTTCGAGACGGGGACGGTGAAGGAGGACGAGATCTTTGAGCGGTACAGATTCCCGTCCTTTTTAAAAAGGTTCCATGTGCCGTCCTCCAGTTTGGGGATGATGGAGAGCAGGCTTTCCCCGAACCCTTTGCCGCAGATCTGCGCGCGGATATCCTGCATGGCCAGAGCGCTCTGACTGCAGAGGATGTGTCTCAGCACCTGATAGTAACAGCTGTATATTTCTGAAAATAGTTCCATTCCCTGTTCCCCGTCATTGTATATTTTTTATACTTCATCAATCTCATACATTCGGTACATCGCCTGCAGATCCTGATAGAAGCGCTGTTCCACCAATTTGTCGCTGCATTCAAGCGACAGGATCCTGCCGGTGAAGGTGCGGATCCAGGGCAGCATCTCGTTGGCGTCGAAAACCTCGATCTCGTACTGATAGACGTTCTGCTCTATCCTGGTGAGTGTGCCGCCCCGTCCTTCCTGCATCAGGCGGTTGACGATATATTGCTCGGAGGGCTCGAGAACCTGTATTTTCATAACAAGTCTGTCCAGATGGCGGCTCCCGTTTCCCTGGAAGGATACACCCCAGAGGTGTTTTCGGTTCCGGTCAAGCATGGAGAGCAGTTCGTCGTACTCCGGGGAAGGCTCCAGGGGTGTGACAGTCCTGACCGTGTCCAGGCGATGGCAGGTAAAACGTTTGCTGGCGGGTATATAGCTGCACAGAAAACGCCTGCCGCTCCGGGTGCTGGTGAATATTTGCAGCGGGGTGCAGTCCGCGGTGTTCGTCATGCCGTTTTTGGAGCTTTTCATCTCCAGATGCACGTTTGTCTTCCGGTTCATGGCGTCTAAGAGGCTCATGAGGATCTCCTCCTCCAGGGTATGTACGCAGAAACTGTGTTTCACCCGGAAGCTTTCGTTGCGGTGATTAAGCTGGTCCGTCAGATAATTTCCGACGACGCCGAAGCATTCTGCCATCTGGTAGAAGGATAGCGCGTCCAGCATGCTGTCGTTGGAGCCGATCCAGTCGGAGAGGGCGTGGTCGAGGGAAAAGACGACGGACTTTCCGGCTTTTGTTTTTTGCAGCAGTCCTTCCTTCGCGTAGGCGTTGCATTTTCTTCTGACGGTCTGGACGTCGAACAGCGCTTCATATCCGGTGAGCAGGTGCTCCGTGATCTCCTCGGCAGTCAGCGCCCCGCCGCCCTGCAGAAGATCCAGTATCAGAAAGTGCAGAACGATGTCGTTGTCGGTGAAGCTCTTCGTCTTCCAGACCTGAAAAAGCGGATTGGTGTCGAGGAGGTTGCTGTCGATGGCGAGGGAGATGTTTGCGCCGTTAGAGACATGGTCTTTCCGTACGTAGTACCCGAGCCAGCTCTCCAGACGCCGCCGCTCGTTGTCGTAGGTCCTGGGGCTCTTTTCCCTGAACTCGTCCCTTGTCTTAAAGCCGTAGACGAAAAAGTCCCGGACGTATTCTCTTGTCTTTGGAAAGCTTTTGATCAGCTCCTGAAAGTCGGACATATATTTCTCCTGATCGTTGAATGTTACGGGCAGAGTCCCGGGAAACTGCCTTTGCGTATATTTTACTACAGTTCGCAACTTTTTTGAAATGATTTTGTGGGAAATGTTTCCTATAATGAGTACAGTTCAGACGTGCAGAATGGAATATAAGAAAAGGAGGTACAGATATGTTCGTATTATACAATGAAAAGACAAGATTTCCGATCAAGATATGGCTTAAGGATATCAGTCAGCTGGAGGACAGCTGTCTGGAACAGGCGTATCATCTGTCGCAGCTTCCCTTTCTACATAAATGGATATGCCTGATGCCGGACACCCACACGGGCAAGGGTATGCCGATCGGCGGCGTGATCGCCGCGAAAGATGTGGTCATTCCGAACGCGGTGGGCGTCGATATCGGATGCGGCATGGATTTTGTGCCAACGAACATCAAAGTGGAGGATATCCGGGGGATTCAGACCGGGAACGGCACACTGATCCAGTCGATCATCGGAAACATCATGCGGTCCATCCCTCTGAATACGGAGAGGTATAAGACGCCCCAGGAATCTGTGGTACTGGATCGCGCGAAGCAGGAGATGGAAAAGTATGAACAGAATCCGGAGCTTCTGCCGCTGATCGACGACGGATATTTCCAGGTGGGCAGTCTGGGGGGCGGCAATCACTTTATCGAGCTGCAGGAGGATCAGGACGGTTTTTTGTGTATCATGATCCACTCCGGGAGCCGTCATCTCGGAAAGGCGGTCTGCGATCATTTTCACGGGATGGCGAGGGAGCTCAACAGGAGATGGTACAGCGATGTGAAGGATGAGTATCATCTGGCATTTCTGCCCGTGGAAGCTGAGGAGGGAAAACAGTACATCAACTGGATGAACCTTGCCATGGATTACGCTTTCGAGAACCGGGCGCGCATGTTGGAGAAAACCTGCGCGGCGGTAAAGGAACTGATCGAAAAGCACACGGGACATACCGTGGAATTTGGACAGGAGATCAACTGCCATCACAATTATGCGTCGCTTGAAAACCACTATGACGAGAATGTGTGGGTGCACAGAAAAGGCGCTACCCGGGTGCGGGAGGGGGAGATGGCGGTGATACCCGGCGCCATGGGTTCCTACAGCTATGTGGTGGAGGGAAAAGGAAACAGGGAATCCTTCTGCACTTCCTCCCACGGCGCGGGCAGATGTTATTCCAGATCGGGCGCCATGAAAGCGTTCAGTATCGAGCAGGTCATGGTGGATCTGAAGGAACAGGATATCGTGCTGGGCAAACGGAAGAAGAACGACGTGGCGGAGGAGTGCCGGTTCGCCTACAAGGATATCGATCAGGTTATGGCGCAGCAGCAGGATATGGTCACGTCCGTGAGGAAGTTGAAGACGGTGGGCGTTGTAAAAGGGTAACAATTTTTGTGGAAATAATTTATAGCGCTCGGGTATCGGAGGTTACCTCCTGCCCGGCGGTGCCGGCGGCGTGCCGTCTGGTATACCATAAATATTTCATATAACTAAACGAAAGGTTAAGGAGGTATTATTGATTATGTTGTCGAGGGTTCAAATCCCTCCCGTGAAAACGGTACTTTGACAATGTGATGCAGGAGCCCCTCTCGAAGGGAGTATACCGCTTCTGGAACTACAACCATGTCATCTCGTACTCCGTCATCGACATGAAACAGAAAGAGCTGGATATCGTGGGACAGGAGATCCTGACGAAAGATAAGATCGGTATCCGCATGAACGTAGCCTGCATGTACAAAGTGCGCGACGCGGTGGAGTTCGTGGCGACAATCTCCGATCTGAAGACGCAGCTCTACCCTGCGGTACAGCTCGCCATAAGGGAGATCACGGGCAACTACAAACTGGATGAGATACTGGAGGCGAAGGAGCAGATTTCCAAAGAGATCTACGGGGCGCTAAAGGAGAGGGAGAACATGTTCTGCGTGAATTTCCTCACCGCCGGCATCAAGGACATCATACTGCCCGGAGAGATCAGGGAGATCATGAACAGCGTCCTTGTGGCGGAGAAGACGGCGCAGGCGAACGTCATCTCCAGAAGGGAGGAGGTGGCATCCACCAGATCCCTGTTAAATACGGCGAAACTCATGGATGAGAACCAGACGCTCTACAGGTTAAAAGAGTTGGAGTACCTGGAGAGGATCTGCGAGAAGGTGGGCGAGATCTCCGTGAACGGCAGCGCCGGGATCGTGGAGCAGCTCGGGAAGATGATGGGGACGGGGAGGCAGGCATAATATTTTTGACAGCAGTTTGTCTTGGAGATGGCTGCTGTCTTTTTATGTGCAGTCATGCATTGGGAAGAAAGTTGAATATAGTCGCAAAAAGTCGTTTGAAAAAGCTGCGAATTTTCTTTATGCTGATTGTGGAAGACTTTGCACATTATAATAAGTGTAGTATAATGTAACTTAGCTACGAGTACAAGCTGGCTTATGAGAAAAGATCAGAAGGGGGCACGTAATATGGGGCGATTTGTAAATCCTGATAACAGTGCATTTCAGGTTGCATTGAATTCGGAAATATATGTTGATAAAACAGGTCTGCTTGAGTATACAAACCGGGTAATGAATACAAACCAGGCAATGATTTGTAATAGTCGTCCCCGGCGGTTTGGCAAATCTATTACCGCTAATATGCTTGCCGCTTACTACAGCAAAGGCTGTGATTCAAAAAAAATGTTTGAAGGCCTGGCAATCAGTAAGAGCGAATCTTTTGCAAAATATTTGAATCAATATGATGTTATTCATTTTGATGTGCAATGGTGTATTAATCCGGCTGGTGGCGCGGAACATGTTGTTTCTTATATTCAGCAAAATGCCATTGACGAATTGCGGCAGGTGTATCCGAAAGAGGTTTCTCCGACAATAAATTCACTGCCGGGAGTTATGTCAAGTATCAATGCAGCTACAGGCAGGAAGTTTATTGTTATCATAGATGAGTGGGATGTGCTGATACGGGATGAAGCGGCAAACCAGATTATACTGGAGAGCTATATCGATTTTCTCCGTGGTATATTTAAAGGAACAGAACCTACAAAGTATATCAGTCTTGTATATATGACGGGAATTTTGCCGATTAAAAAGGTGAGAACGCAGTCGGCGCTCAATAACTTTGACGAATTTACGATGCTGGATGCGAAAATATTTGCCCCATATATCGGATTTACAGAGGACGAAGTAAAATTACTGTGTGAAAAGTACCAGAAGAATTTCGACGAAGTGAAGCAATGGTATGACGGGTATCTTCTTTCCGGCTGTCAGGTATATAATCCGAAAGCGGTTGTCAGTGTTATGACCTGGGGGAATTTTCAGAGCTATTGGTCCCAGACAGGAACATACGAATCCATTATGCCGTTAATCAGTATGGATTTTGACGGCTTAAAAACCGCGATCATAAGAATGACCGCCGGAGAACATGTAAAGGTTAAAACCACAACCTATCAAAATGATATGATTACGTTTAAAAGCAAGGATGATGTGTTGACACTGTTGATACATCTTGGATATCTTGCTTATGACTCGGTGAACCGAACGGCTTTTATTCCTAACGAAGAAATCCGAAGCGAATTGACGGATGCTGTTGAAAGCGAGAGATGGAACGAGTTTATGGAACTTCAGATAAAATCGGAAGAACTTGTCAAAGCGACGCTGGATATGGATTGTGAAACGGTAGCTCAGACAGTAGAATTCATGCATTCTGAATATGCGTCAGTCATAGCTTATCATGATGAAAACGCATTGAGCAGTATATTGAGCATAGCATATCTGGGAGCCATGCGGTATTATTTCAAGCCGGTAAGGGAGCTGCCGACAGGCAGAGGATTTGCTGATTTGATATTTTTTCCCAAAAAAGAGTATCCGGAAATGCCTGCTTTACTTGTGGAACTTAAGTGGAATCAGTCAGCGGAGACAGCAATACAACAGATTAAAAATCGAAAATATACACAGGTATTAGAGGAATATACGGGCAGGATACTTTTGGTAGGAATCAATTATAATAAGAAAAGTAAAAGGCATGAATGTATAATAGAAAAATTTGAAAAAATGCGGACAGATAGTTAAATCTTGCGATCGTTATGTACAGTGCCGGGCAGTATCAGGTAATGATAGAGTCATCATGCTCCGTCAGATACAGGCGTCTGTAGGCGTTGGGGGAAAGTCCTTCCTGCGCTTTGAAAAGCCGGTACAGGTATTTCGGGGAGTCAAACCCGGTTTCAAGAGCGATCTCTTCCACGCTTTTTGTTGTTGTGACAAGAAGTCTTTTCCTTGAACTGTTTTACCAGATAGGATTTACTGACATGCACCTGTTCGGCGAGTATTTCGATAGATATATTTTCTTTACTATACAAATTTAAATATTGCATCACATGGTTGACGAGGGTATTCGAACTTTCATTGGACAGTATAAGGATCTGCAAAAAGAGCGTGCGGATCTGTAGAGAGAGAAGCTCCGGCGAAGGGGATATTTTCTGCGATTCTGTATAGAGCGCGGAAAACAGATGCTCGAGCATTCCATTCTGATCCTGTACTTTGACAGGCTTGTCGAGGTGGATACCGGGGAAGGCCGCCCAGATGCAGATAACCTCCCGCAGGTGATGGCAGTCTTCTTTTTTGGAGTCGGTAGCGGTGTCCTGATGCCAGCAGCCTGCAGGGTACAGGATCGTATCAAATATATTGGCGTTTTGAACAGTCAGATCGTCCGTTTTTCTGCGGACATTTCCACGTAAATGATAAATAAATTCGAAATAGGGATGTTTGTGTCTTGTATAATCCCACAGGGGAGAGCTGCCGCTGAAGCGGTTGCAAAAATGGATAACCGGAGAAGATTGATAAATGGCTTTTATCAGCTTTTCGTCAGTTGTCTGCATAACAGGCCTCCTTCTGTTTTTGCCGTGCAACAATATTATTATTTACTTTATCCAATAAAATATGCCGCGTCAATCGGATTGGGGCATGTGAATTATATCGTGCACTTTTTGTGGCTTTTTATGGATTATTGAAGAGGAAAATGCATGATATCGTTAGTTTTATAAAAAATATTTCATGTGAGATCGACACTTACTGTATGGTGGGTGATCTGAGCGCCTCCGAGATGCAGATGATAGAGATCGCAAAAGCGCTGTCTTTTCAATCAAAACTGATCATCATGGATGAGCCGAGCAGCAGTCTCACATCCGAGGAACTGAAAAAGCTGGGCATCCTGATAAAGGATCTGAGAGCGAAAGGGATATCCATCATCTATATCAGCCATAAACTGGATGAGATTTTTGAGTATTGCGATATTGTGACGATCATGAGAGACGGGAAAGTGATCGATACAAAGAAGATCGAGGAACTTACCCGGTCGGAAATGATCGCTAAAATGGTGGGAAGAGATATGGAGAGCGAGTACCCTCCGCTGCCTGACAGCGTGGGAGATGTTCTTCTGGAAGTGAAGAATCTGAATACCAATAAACTGCATGATATTGATCTTACGTTACATAAAGGGGAGATCCTGGGGCTGGTCGGTCTGGTGGGAGCGGGCAGGACAGAGATCATCAGAGCGCTGTACGGGGCGGACAGAGTGAAAAGCAAAGAGGTATATCTCAATGGGGAAAAGGTTGTGATACATTCTCCGAAGGATGCGAAAAAGCATGGAATGGGCTTGGTGCCGGAGGACAGAAAGCAGCAGGGGCTTGTGCTGCGTTTTTCCGTGGAACGGAATCTAACGATGGCGGCTTTCGATAGGCTGACAAAGTTTGGCTTTTTGAATATGGTGAAATATATGTCTATCTGGCTGTTCGACGTCTATATGCTCTTAAATATAGACTGTATTGTGCTGAGCGGCGGGCTTCTGGCGATGGGGGATAAGCTGATCAAAAAAGTGGAAGAGCAATTCAGACGCTATCAGACTACAGAATTTGACGTTCAGTTTTATCAGACAGAGCTGGGGGCAGACTCCGGGCTTACGGGAGCGGTGGAGTTGCTGTTTTAGATGATCGGAAGATTTATGAATAGTTTATATACTGGAATATTTGGGGCTGTCTGGAAACAGATAGTCCTTTCTATTTCCAGATAGATAAGTGACATCTCAGGGCAGCGTGTGTTATAATCATGTTATATAAGGAGTTGAACAGAAGGAGGAATTGTATGAATGAGATCAGGCTTGGAACAATAGGTTCCGGTGTTATTGTGCAGTCCATTCTGGACGGGGTACAGATTACGGAAGGTATTTCTTTGGAGGCGGTCTATTCCAGAACGGAAGAGAAAGGACGGGAGCTGGCGGATAAATACGGGGTTCAAAAAGTGTATACACAGCTGGAGGAAATGTTGTCCGATGAGGAGATAAACTTTGTCTATGTGGCGTCGCCCAATAACCTGCACTATGGACAGGCGAAGGCGGCGCTTCTGCACGGAAAAAACGTGATCTGTGAGAAACCCATGTGTCCGCGCATGGAACAGGTGGAGGAATTGATGGCGCTGGCACAGGAGAAGCGGCTCATGCTGGTGGATGCGACGCCCACAGCATTCTTTCCGAACCTGGGCATTGTCAGAGAGAAGCTCCCGGAGATCGGCAGGATCCGCCTTGTCATGTCCTCCTACAGTCAGTATTCCAGCCGCTATGATAAGCTCCTTGCGGGGGAAGTCTCCAATGTGTTCAGCCCCGATTTTGCAGGCGGGTGCCTGCAGGACATTAATTATTACAATGTGTATCTGAATGTGACACTGTTTGGAAAGCCGCAGAGAGCCGTTTACTATCCCAATATGTGCCGGACCGGCGTGGATACTTCCGGTATCGCCATTTTGCAGTATCCCGATTTTGTCAGTGAATGTGCGGGAGCAAAGGATACCTGGGGAGAGAACTGCGTCCAGATCCAGGGGGAGAAGGGGTATCTCTACATCGAAGGCGGGGCGAACGGGATGACGAATATCCGGCTCTGTACAAGGGAGGGTGAGAGCTCCTTTAACCTGCAGGATTATTCGGACAGATGGCTCTGCGAAGTGAAAAATATGACGGAGCTGCTGCTTCGGGAGGACTGCGGGACGATCCGGAAAGGGCTGGAAGTCACGCGGAATGTGATCGGAGTGATGGAGGAAATGCGGCGGGAGGCAGGGATTATTTTCCCCGATGCCTTGTAGGAGACTGTGGTATATGTTAGGATAAGTAGAATAGTCAAAAAAAGAGGAAAGAGAGGAAATGAGATGGAAAACTTTACTTTTTATAGTCCCACCTATTTTGTGTTTGGAAAAGAGGAGGAGAACAATACGGGGAAATACGTGAAACGTTTCGGCGGCAGCAGAGTGCTGATCCACTACGGCGGCGGGAGTGTGGTGCGCTCAGGGCTTCTCGACCGTGTGAAAGCGTCTCTGGAAGCGGAAGGCATCTCCTATGTGGAGCTGGGCGGCGTGAGACCGAATCCGAGGAGCGGACTGGTGTATGAGGGCATTGAGCTCAGCAGAAAAGAGAAGGTGGATTTTGTTCTGGCAGTGGGTGGCGGAAGCACGATTGATTCCTCCAAGGCGATTGCGGCGGGCACGCTGTACGACGGGGATTTCTGGGATTTTTACCAGGGGAAAGATGTGGAGAAAGCGCTTCCGATCGGGACGGTGCTGACCATTGCGGCGGCGGGCAGCGAAGGCAGTCCGGATTCCGTTATCACAAAGGAGGAGGGGATGCTCAAGAGAGGCGGCCACGGGGAGGCCCTTCGTCCGTCCTTCTCCATTTTGAACCCCGCTCTGACACAGACATTGCCTGCCTGGCAGACGGCCTGCGGTGTTACGGACATTATGGCGCACCTGTTTGAGCGGTACTTTACGAACACGGAGGATGTGGAAGTGACGGACCGCATGATCGAAGGGCTATTGTGCACGATGATCCACGAGGCGCCGAAGGTGATGGAAAATCCGGACGACTATCAGGCGAGAGCAAATATTATGTGGGCGGGTATGCTGGCCCACAATAACTGCTGCGGTGTGGGGCGCGGACAGGACTGGGCGAGTCATGATATGGAGCATGAACTTTCCGCGATATACGACTGTGCTCACGGCGCCGGTCTGGCGGTGGTGTTCCCCGCATGGATGACCTATACGATGCAGCACGATGTGAAGCGTTTCGCGCAGCTGGCTGTCCGGGTGTGGGGATGTTCCATGGATTTTGCTCATCCGGAAGTGACGGCGAAAGCCGGCATAGAGGCTCTGCGCCGGTTCCTGAAATCTATCGGTATGCCGGGAAATTTTGAAGAGCTCGGAGCAAAGGAAGAAGATATCGAGAGGATGGCGCACACCGCCTGCTACGGAAACGGCAGAGAGGGACATATCGGTGGTTTCGTTTCTCTGGACGAGGAAGATCTGAAAGCGATCTATCGGCTAATGCTTTAACTTTTTTCCTGTGAGAAGAGTTGAAAAATATAGGAATTCATTGTAAGATAGAGCAGAAATAAAATACAGGGAGAAAAAGTATGGCATTGAGCAAAAAACCGGTGACCGGGATGAAGGATATTCTGCCGAAGGAGATGGAGATTCGGGATTATGTGATCGGCGTGATCAAGGAGACTTATGGGAGCTTCGGCTTTACTTCCATGGAGACTCCTGCGGTGGAGCATCTTGCGAATCTGAACTGTAAGGCAGGAGGCGAAAACGAGAAGCTGATCTTTAAGATATTGAAGCGGGGCGAAAAGCTGAGGCTGGAGGGGGATCTGAGGGAAGAGGATCTCACAGACGGCGGGCTGCGCTACGATCTGACGGTGCCCCTTGTCCGCTATTTTGCGGCGCACAGCGGAGAGCTGCCTTCTCCTTTCAAGGCATTGCAGATGGGGAATGTATGGCGGGCGGACAGACCGCAGAGAGGGCGGTACCGTCAGTTTATGCAGTGCGATATCGATATTCTGGGGGAGGCGACGAACCTGGCGGAGATCGAACTGATCCTGGCAACGACTACAACCCTTGGAAAGCTGGGGTTTCAAAACTTCCAGATCCGCATCAATGACAGGCAGATATTGAAAGCGATGGCAGCGTACAGCGGTTTTGCGGAAGAAAGTTACGATGAAGTCTTTATTATACTGGATAAGATGGACAAGATCGGAGCGGACGGTGTGAAAGCGGAGCTGCTTTCCTCCGGATATGAAGACGCGGTGGTGGAAAAGTATCTTGGACTGTTTGCGGAGATGGAAGAGGCGGAGGATAAGGCGGCGTTTATAACAGGAAAGCTGGAAGGATATCTGCCGGCTGATGTGAGCGCAGGTTTTCAGGAGATCCTGGAGAGCGTGAATGCCTCGAAGGGAGACTTTTTTGAGCTGGTATTTGATCCCACGCTGGTGCGCGGCATGTCCTACTATACGGGGACGATCTTTGAGATCGCCATGCCGGAGTTTGGCGGAAGCTGCGGGGGCGGCGGGCGCTATGATAAGATGGTGGGGAAATTCACCGGAAAGGATGTGCCCGCCTGCGGGTTCTCCATCGGCTTTGAGCGGATCATATTGCTTTTGTTGGAGAGCGGTTTTGAGGTGCCGGGAGCCGCGGAAAAGACGGCCTATCTGATCGAGAAAGGTGTCTCCGCGGAGGTGATGACGAAGGTCATGCGGCAGGCGCAGAAAGAGCGGGAAGGCGGAAAGAAAGTGCTTGTCACCCGGATGAACAAGAATAAGAAATTCCAGAAGGAACAGCTTAAAGAGCAGGGATATACGGATTTCCAGGAGTTTTACAGGGAAGAGCTTAAATTTTAGAAAGAAGGGAAGATACATGGCGGAATCAATACAGGGATTAAAAAGGAGCCACCGCTGCGCGGAGCTCTCGGCGCAGAACGCAGGAGAGACCGTTACCGTGATGGGATGGGTGCAGAAACAGAGGAACAAAGGCGGCATCATATTTGTGGACCTGCGGGATCGTTCCGGTATTTTGCAGATCATTTTTGAGGAGGCGGACTGCGGCGGGGAGGCATTTGCCAGGGCTGAGAAGATGCGCAGCGAGTTTGTGATCGCAGTGACGGGCGTTGTGGAAAAGCGCGGCGGCGCGGTAAATGAAAACCTTGCCACCGGCAAGATCGAGGTGCGGGCAAAGCAGGTGCGTATTTTGGCGGAAGCGGAGACGCCGCCGTTCCCCATCGAAGCGGAGAGCAGGACGAAAGAAGAGATCCGTTTAAAATACAGATACCTCGATCTGAGAAGGCCTGACATCCAAAAGAAACTGATGCTGCGCAGCAAAATGGTGACGGCTATGCGGGAATTTATGGCAAAGGAAGGTTTTTTGGAGATCGAGACGCCGATCCTGTGCCGTTCCACGCCGGAGGGGGCGAGGGACTATCTGGTGCCCAGCAGAGTGCATCCGGGGAATTTCTATGCCCTGCCCCAGTCGCCTCAGCTCTACAAGCAGCTTCTGATGTGTTCCGGTTACGACCGGTACTTCCAGATCGCAAGGTGCTTCCGGGATGAGGACCTGCGGGCGGACAGGCAGCCGGAGTTTACCCAGGCGGACATGGAGCTCTCCTTCGTGGATGTGGAGGACGTGCTGGATGTGAACGAGAGACTGATTCAATATGTCTGCAAAGAGAGCATCGGACTTGACGTGCAGCTCCCTCTGCCCAGGATCAAATGGCAGGAGGCGATGGACCGGTATGGCTCCGACAAACCGGATACCCGTTTCGGCATGGAACTGACAGATGTGTCAGAAGTAGTGAAGGACTGTGGATTCGGCGTATTCACTTCCGCTCTGGAAAACGGCGGTTCCGTGCGGGGCATCAATGTCAGGGGACAGGGGGCAATGCCCAGAAAGAAGATCGACGCGCTGGTGGATATGGCAAAAGGCAGCGGCGCGAAAGGGCTGGCTTACCTCTGCATCGGGGAGGACGGCACAGTGAAGTCTTCCTTCACGAAATTCCTGACCGAGGAGCAGACGGCGGCGCTGATCAAAGCCATGGGAGGTGAAAACGGAGACCTTCTGTTGTTTGCTGCGGATAAAAATACGATCGTCTGGGGCGTCCTCGGACAGCTTCGTCTGGAGCTGGGAAAACAGCTTAATCTGTATGATCCGAATCAGTTCAACTTCCTCTGGGTGACGGAGTTCCCGCTCCTGGAGTGGTCTGATGAGGAGAATCGCTTTATGGCGATGCACCATCCCTTCACGATGCCCATGGAGGAGGACTGGCAGTACATCGATTCCGATCCGGGCAGGGTGCGGGCGAAAGCTTACGATATCGTGTTAAACGGTGTGGAGTTGGGAGGCGGTTCCGTCAGGATCCACCAGAACGATATTCAGGAGAAGATGTTTGAGGTGCTGGGCATCGGACAGGAGAAAGCATGGGAGAAGTTCGGTTACCTGCTCTCCGCTTTCCAGTACGGCGTGCCGCCTCACGCGGGGCTTGCCTACGGCGTGGACCGTTTTGTGATGCTGCTTACGCATGCGGACAGCATCCGGGAGGTGATTGCTTTCCCGAAGGTGAAGGATGCCTCGGATCTGATGTGCGAGACGCCAAACGTGGTGGACGAGGCACAGCTGGAAGAGCTGGGGATCGCGGTGAAGGCACAGGAATAGAATGGCCGGTGGGGTTTCGCGGAGCGGGTGCCTGGCGGAACCCCATAATACAGCCTTTATGAATGATCTGGTATATCTGCCGCGGATATAGAACAGAGGGAAAGAGGGAAACTTTGTATGAAAATAAAGCTGCTTGCCGGGAGCGCTGATGAGGAAGCGCTCAGGGAAGAGTTTCGGAGGGGGAAAAAAGCGGCGGAAGCCCGGCTGGGGGAACAGTTCCTGTTTTACCGCTATTTTATCCGGATAAAAGCCATCGCCTATGAGGAGATCAAGAAGGCATACCTGCGGATCGAGAGCGGTGAATCGGGAGACCTTCCTGTGACCGAGCACTATCTGATGCTGGTCGATCGGCAGGAGAGGGAGTACAAACTGCGCATGGAACATGCGGAGGATGTGCAGGAGGTACTGGCATATCTGAAAGAACATTTCCCGAAGACAGAGATCGGGCATTACAAAAAAAGACAGTGACGGTATTTTTTAAAGCCCCTTGGAAAAACTTGCCCGGAAATCCACCGGATTGATTCCGGTTATGGCTTTAAAAGTGCGGTAAAAATGATTATAGTTATTAAAACCTACATTTCTGCTGATCTCGGTGATCGAGGTATCTGTTGTCTTTATCAGGATTTTGGCACGGTCAATTCTTTTATTCACAATATACTTATTCAGGGTGTTGTTCGTATAGCGTTTGAAGATACGGCTCAGGTGGAAGGTGCTGTAGGCGGCGTGCTCCGCCAGCATCTCCAGGGATAAATTTTCGGAGAGATGATCTTCGATATAGTTGATCAGTTCGGTTATGGTGGCGAGCCCTTTGGAATCCGCGTCGCTGATGGACTGACCGTCATAAAAAATATCATAGACATAGGCAAAAATCTCCAGAATAATGGCTTTCCCCAGAATGTCGTTGCCATTATGCAGACGGAGTTTTTCATGCTTGCTGTACAGGGCGGCAAAAGTTGCGATCTGCTGAGGAGTCAGCGGTTTATAGTATTTGCCGTCCGTGCAGTGGGAAAAAATATTGAACAGATTGGACTCAGCCGAGCATGCAAATAAAAGCAGACTGGAATCAAAGGAAACGCAATATCTGATATATGGTTCCCGGCAGGTAATGTCGATCTGGTGCACATCGAACATATTGATCAGTATAAGGCTTCCCTGCCTCAATTCGTGTTTTACCCCGTTTATCGTAATATCCCCTATTTTTCCGTCTGCGGACTCGCAGACATAGAACTGCATTTCATAGAAATCATGGTAATGGAGCGCCTTCGTAAATTCATGGGAGGCGTCTCTTTTTGTGAAAACATAATTTCCATGATAGATATCTTCCTTGGAAAATAACAGTGCATCCATATCTGTCTCCCTCCTTTTTTCCATCATATCACCTGCGGGAAGTAAAAGCAATAGAGCAAGAAATGTAATACAGGAAGGCAAGCTATGTAATCGATTGCATGAACAAACTCTGATAGGATGAAAGACAGAGAAGGGTAATGACAGATGATTCAGAAGGGAGAAGCAGGAATGAAATTACTGATTGGACTTGATCTGGGAACGACAGCCTTAAAGATCGCATTGTTTGATGAAAAGGGGACGATGCTTGGCGTATCCACACAGGAGTATCCGTTAAATACGCCGAAAGTAAATTTTGTGGAAGTGGAAGCACAGACCTATTGGACTGCATTTAAAAATGGACTGGATGATTTAAAAAAGACTTATGCCTTTCAATCGGATGATGAGATATCTCTGGCTATTTCCGCTCAGGGGGAGACGCTTTTGTGTATTGACAAAAACGGCAGAGTGCTCCGGCCGGCTATCGTCTGGATGGATAACCGGGCGGAAGAAGAAGCGGTGATGTTGAAGGAAAAATTCGGCGATGAGATGTGCTATAAAGTGACCGGCCAGGTCAGCTTTGAGCCCTGCTGGCCGGCGTCCAAAATCCTGTGGCTGAAAAGAAATGAGCCGGAGGTGTTTGAGAGCACCGATAAGTTTTTGCTGATAGAAGACTATTTTCTTTATCGGATGACAGGATATTTCTACACGGAGGGGTCCTTGGTATGTTCCTCCACTTACTGGGATATCACAAAGAAATGTTACTGGAAGGAGATGTTAGACTTTATCGGGATCCGGGAGAGCCAGCTGCCGGTAGTGGAAGAATCCGGTGTTGTCGTGGGAACCATGCTGGAGGAGACGGCGAAAGAGCTGGGACTTGACTGCAAGGTGACTGTCTGCACGGGGGCTCTGGACCAGGTAGCCTGTGCCATAGGTGCGGGAAATATCAAAGAAGGCATGTTTTCAGAGACGATCGGTGCGGCCCTTGCCATTGTGGCGCCGGTTTCCCATCCGGTGTTCGACCCTACGAGGACAATGCCGCTGCACTATTTCGCTCTGCCGGATACATATATGATACATACCTTTACAAACGGCGGCATGACGTTGCGGTGGTTCCGTGATAAGTTCTGTCAGGCGGAGATGGATACGGAAGCGCTGGGAGGCGGGGATGCATACGACATCATCAGCAGGGAGGTTTCCAAAGTGGAACCGGGCTGCGAAGGGCTTGTGATGCTTCCCCATCTGGCGGGCTCCATGGCCCCGGATATGAACGCAAAAGCAAAGGGCGTGTGGTTTGGGTTTACGCTGAACCATAAGAGGCCTCATTTCGCCAGGGCCATTATGGAATCCCTCGGTTTCATTCTGAGGAGAAACCTGGAAGCGCTGAAAAATATGGGAGTTCAGGTGGATGAGGTGCGGTCCATCGGCGGCGGTGCAAAGAGCCCTGTCTGGAATCAGATCAAATCGGATATCAACGATGTGACGCTGGTGACGGTAAAGACAAAAGAAGCGGGGTGTCTGGGCGCAGCGATCCTGGCGGGGGCGGCTACCGGGATCTTCAAAAGCGTGGAAGATGCCGTGAACAATATGATTCAGATCAAGGATACCTATAAGGCCGATCCGACGAACAAAGAAGTATATGACAGAAATTATGAGATGTATTGCAGACTTTTCCACGATCTGGAAGGATGCTTTCAAAATACACTATAAAATGTAAAGGAAGAAGGGAGAAACAAAATGTCAGAACTGATTGTAATGTTGACACACAATGATGTGACCGTGAAGGATGCGCAGGAAGTATTCGAGAGCTGTGCCGATCTGCCGGTTAAGTACTGGGGATTTAAGGATCACGGACTGGAGCCCGCAGCGATGAAGAAACTGGTGGACACGATGAAGGCTGCCGGCAAAACTACATTCCTGGAGGTTGTGAGCTACACGGAAGAGGAATGTATGAGAGGGGCAAAACTGGGCGTGGAGTGTGGCTTTGACTACCTTCTCGGCACACTTTATTTTGACAGTGTTTATGAATATGTGAAGACTACCTCCATGAAATACTGCCCGTTTGTCGGCAGGGTATCACAGACTCCCAGTATTCTGGAAGGTACGGTGGAGGAAATGCTGGCACAGGAAGCGGATTTTGCGGCGAAGGGCATCTACGGAACGGATCTGCTTGGATACCGTTATACCGGGGCGAACGTAAATGAGTTCTGCAAAGAATTTGTGGCAAAGGCAAAACACCCTGTCTGTCTGGCAGGCAGCATCGGCAGCGATGAGAGAGTGGCGATCGTAAAAGAGATGAATCCCTGGACATTTACGATGGGAAGCGCTTTATTCTCGAAAAACTTTGTAAAAGAAGGAACGTTCCGTGAGAATCTGGAGTATGTAATAGGTCTCTTGTAAGAAGAGAGATGATAATTTCAAACAACAATGGATAACAGGAGGAAAAGGAAATGAAAAAATCAATTGTATTCAAAGGCGTTTACCCGGCACTGATCACACCTTTTAAGAAGGACGGCAGCATGGATCTGGAAGGGCTGAAAGCAAATGTAAAGCATTATATGAGCGTTGGCTGTGCGGGGGTTGCATTCAGCGGTTCCTCAGGAGAACATGCTTTCCTGACAAGGGAAGAGCGTATCGCGGGCGTTAAGGCATGTAAGGAAGTGATCGGCGACGGTTACGTTATCGCAGGGGCAGGGGCGCAGACGACGGCTCAGACAAAGGAATTTTTGAAAGACGTCAAGGAAGCGGGCGCTGATGCAGCTCTGATCCTTTCTCCCATCGGCAATGCGGACAACGACGGTGTGGTGGCTCATTTTGAGGAGCTGGCTAAAGAGGGGCTTCCCATGATTCTCTACAATCATCCGGCGGCAACGGGCATCAATATCGATCTGGAGCTGTTTGAGCGTCTGATTCAGATCCCTGAGGTAGTGGGTATGAAGGAGACTTCCGGAAGCCTTCCGCTGGCAGCAGGCATTCTGAGAAAATACAGCGCGGATGAGATCACTCTGTTCACAGGCTGTGATGATCTGACGCTTCCCGCATTCTGCGTTGGATTTAAGGCGATCATCCTTGCGACGGCCAACGTGGCGCCGAAACAGGTGATCGAGATGCTGCATCTTGTGCAGGAGGGCAAGATCGAGGAGGCACAGAAAATTTACTGGAACCTCGCTCCGCTGACCGCAACCATCGGCGACGAGAATAAGTTCCCCGCACTGCTCAAGAAGGCGGTTGAACTGCTCGGCATGCCCGCAGGCGATCCGAGAATGCCGGTTCTTCCCGCTACCGAGGAAGAGACGAAGGCAGTGGAGGAAGGTCTCAAGATTGCAGGTTTAAAATAATGACCGCAGAATAGAAAGAGGAGATGGACTATGAGTTTGAAAGTTGGATTTGTGATGCTGGCTAACCCTGCGGAGTCCGGTGGAGAGAGAGCACCTGAACTTCTGGCAGGGGCAGTGAAAAGCCTGGAAGCGGCGGGCGTTGAAGTCGTTGCCTACAGGGATTTGATCGAAGTGCCGTCACAGGCGATTGCGGCGGCGGAGATGATGAATGAAGCGGACGTGGATTCCATCGTGGTGATGCTGGTCACCTGGGCGTTAGACTCCCTGGAGTACATTTTTACAAGCATGGTCAAAGTGCCGGCTACCTACTGGGCAATTCCCTACACGGAGACTTTCTCCATCGGCTGTATTCAGCACTATGGTTCCGTGCTGAAGGCACTGGGATACAGCTATCAGTATGTGTACGGGCTGCCGGGGGATAAGGAAGTCACGGATGATATCGTGACTTACGCAAAAGTGGGACGCGCTGTAAAGGAATGTGCGAAAATGAAGATCGCTCTGGTGGGACCGAGACAGACCTGGAGAGTGGCAGGCCCTCAGGATATGAGCAGGGAAGAGTGGGATTTCTCCAAAAAGACAGGCGTTACCTTTATCCATCTGGAGATGGAAGACATCATGGACAGGGCGGAGGAATATTCCGATGAAGAGGCGAAGGAAGCCCTTTCCAGGCTGCTCAGGAGAAGCGGAAAAGTTGCCGCATCCGAGGAAGCTATGATCTATATGGCAAAGATGTATCTGGCATCGAAGGCAGTTATGGAAGAGAACCATCTGACCAATATCGCGGCGGAATGCTATCCGAACTACGGCGGACTGATGAACCTGACGTCCTCCTGGATGGCGGACGAGGGTGTCTATGTGGACACAGAGGGAGATCTCTCCCATACTTTTGTGATCAATATCATGAACTCGCTGGCAGGCGGCGGTGTTACGGCATTGGGAGAAGCGGGCAGTTTTGACAGCGAACGCAATATCGTTTCCATGGCCCATGAGGGAAGTACGGCGATGTCTCTGGCAGGAGATTTAACCAGGACTCAGATCAATCCCAGCGGTGAGCGCGGCACTTTCGTTGGTGTTCCCGTAAAGGCCATGGATGAAGTGACGATCTGCTCCATGGTAGGAAACGGCGGAAACTACAAGATCTTTGTGGCAAAGGCACGCACACTGGAAGTGACTTACGACGAGTGGGTCGCAGGCGGCTCCAAGCTGATTGTAAACCTGCAGTTTGATGTGCCCGCAAAGGAAGCTCTCGACCGCATGATGGATGCCGGCATGGACCATCACCTGCTGCTGAAAGAGGGAGATTACACGAAAGAGATGAAAGCTTTCTGTGATTATATGGGCTTTGAAGTGGTTACTCTGTAAGAGATAAGATATCCCCGGAGCCGGTGTGTTCCGGGGGTATATTGTCACCGCAGAGCTTTGGCCGAAAGCCTTTTGTGCGGACATGTGAGAAAGATAAGGAGAGTTGTCATGGCAAACAATTATATGAGTGCGATCACCCAGGGGGTCTATGTGATAGGAGCGGAAGACGGAAACGGCGGTAAGAATCTGATGACTGCGGCATGGGTGACACAGGTGTCATCAAGGCCCAACCAGGTGCTGGCGGCGGTTTCGGCGGGGCATTACACGGCGTCGCTGCTGGAGGAGAATCCTTTCTTTACCCTTTCGGTTCTCGGGGAGGGACAGGAGGATGTGGCGAAAATATGCGGATTTAAGTCCGGAAGAAATACGGATAAGACACAGCTGACAGCATGCAGCTGCAAATGGCGGGAGCTTCCGGAGATCGAAGGGGCGGCTGCTGTCTTATACTGTGAGGTGAAGAAGGTTATTAAGGAAGGCGATCACGTGCTCTTTATCGGAGAAGTACTTTCCGGGGAGACAGGGGGAAAGAAGCCTTTGATATATGATGCGAAATATTATTTTGGATGAAATCTAAGAGGTGATTTGGATGAAAGTACTGCTCATTAACGGAAGTCCCAACGAGAAGGGCTGCACACACAGGGCATTGCGGGAAGTGGCGGATACTCTGGAAAAAAACGGTATCGAGACAGAGATCGTTTCAATCGGCAAAAAAGCCATCGGCGGCTGCATCGGCTGCGGCGGCTGCGCAAAGAATAACCACAGATGTGTTTTTCAGAAGGATATAGTCAATGAGATTATCGATAAATTTGAAGCGGCGGACGGACTTGTGGTAGGATCTCCCACGTATTTCATGTCTCCCAACGGAGCCCTGAGCGCGCTGCTCGACCGGATGTTTATGACAGGTGTGTCGTGCAGGATGAAGCCGGCGGCAGCAGTCACCTCCGCCAGAAGAGGCGGCACTACGTCCACGTTAGATGTGCTGTATAAATATTTCCTGATGAGCGAGATGCCGGTGGTATCTTCCAACTACGCCAACATGGTGCACGGCCATGACCCGGAGGAGGTGGAGCAGGATCTGGAAGGCCTGCAGACGATGCGCTCTGTGGGCAGCAATATGGCGTGGCTGCTGAAATCCATCGAGGCAGGGAAGAAAGCAGGTATTCAGGAACCTGAGAGAGAGACGAAAATAAAGACGAGCTACATCCGGTAAGATGGAAGGAGAAAATGAGATGAGTTTTAAGGTATACTCGGAAGCATTTCGGGATGGAAAGATCCTTGAGAAATATGGCGCCAAATCCGGCAACTGTGAAGAAGGCATTCCGCAGCTGTCCTTTCCGCTGAGCTGGGAGGGAGCGCCGGAGGGAACAAAGAGCTTTGCTCTGGTATTTATCGACTACGACAACTGCATAGGGGAGGGAATTATCTGGCTCCACTGGCTGGCGGCCAATATCCCGGCTTTTTATACGGGGCTTGCGGAAGATGCGTCGAGGATGGATCAATCTTTTGTGCAGGGGAGAACAACTTTTGGATGCAGCGTAGGCTATGAGAATAAACTGTGCTGGCGCTACGGCGGCCCGGCTCCGGAAGACCGTCCCCATGAGTATGAGCTGGCGCTGTACGCGCTCAGCGAGGCCGTGGATCTGGCGGACGGTTACTACTACAATGAATTCCGGAAAGCGATCGAGGGAAAGGTTCTGGGAGTTGCCGAACTGAAAGGGGTTTATCCGAACGGCTGATGTACAGTGATGTGATACAGGCAGAAAACTATAATGGCATATAGTTCCTCTTATAAAAGGCCGCCGCGTCAGAAATGATGCGGCGGTCTTTCGGTGTTACTCCCTGTTTGCTTCTTTTTCAATTTCTTTCTGCGCTTCCGCCCTTGCCTCTTTAACCTCCTTTTCTGCCTCTCTCCTGACCGCCTGCACATCCCAGGCTTCAAAATGTTTAAACAGCTCTCCCATTTCCCGCTCCTTTATCCGGTCCGTGAACAGTTCCGCTTCCGCCCGCGGCACATTCATCTTGATCAAGAACACTTCTATGATCTGTGCCATCAGTTTCAGCAGGTATTCCGGGGAATCTTCCGTCGCTTCCTTCAAAAACGCCTCATCCATTTCGTCTCTGAGCATCGCATAATCCGACACATTTTTAAGCCTGTCTATCATCATCAGTACAGACAGTTCATCTTTTTTCTCCATCAGATCTGCATTGCTGTAATCCCTGAGCTGGACCAGAACACATTCATAGTCCGGGATGTACTTTCCAAGCACATCGCTGAACAACACCCGCTCATGGAGCCTGTCCGCCGCCTTTCGGTCGTGTTGTTTTCTTTCTCTTTTGCCATTTGTGACACCTTCCCTTCCGGTATGGCACACAAACAGGCTGTAACCGTTTTATCCCATACCATTCAGCTGTAAAATTTTGAGTGGATACTTGCCTGAATATAAAAGAAGCAAGATTTGATTCTAGATATCTGCACTCTGTGAATGAGTGCGAATTATGGGTATTTTACCAGATGGCGGCACGGATGGCAATGAAATTCTCAAGGAACTCCTCAAAAAACATTTTTTGAAAATTTAGTTGCTTTTCTTTTTTTTATTTAGGTTCAGTTATAAAACATATTGCGGAGTAAAAATAGACAAAAAGAACAATAAAATTTTATGTAATATGCTGTTTTGGAAAGAAGTGCATAAAAAAGTATTGCAAACGTTTGCGTTTTAAATTAAAATATAACTATCAGCAAACGTTTGCAACATGAATAAAAAAGACAAGTTATACAATAAAAAAAGAAGGAGGCAGTTATGGAAAACAGAGAATATGAGGGCGGAAGACCATTTTATGGAGATGCGGTTGGAGTTTTAATGCTTGATATGGGAGCGCCGTTGATTCCCGGTAATGTAGGAAATGCGATGTCCTATAATTTTCCTGTGCGCTACAAAGTATTAAAGGGAGTTCCGTCTGACTGGTGGTGTGATGAGATCGGACCGGACGAAAGCAGATGCCAGATATTTATAGAGGCGGCTAGAGAGCTGGAAGCGGAAGGATGCAAGGCGATTACCTCCGGTTGTGGATTTTTTGCCATTTATCAGCAGAGAGTTGCTGCGGCAGTAAATATTCCCGTATTTTTGTCCCCGCTCCTGATGGTTCCTATGGTATCCAGAATGTTAGGCGGTTCCGGAAGAGTGGGTATACTTACGGCAGGCGGAAATCATCTAAAAGGTGATTTCTTAAAGACAGTAGGGATTGATGAATCTATAAAATATGCGATCGGCGGATTGGATTATACGGAAGAATTTTATAATGTTCATGTGACATGTACGAAAAAGACGATCAATCCGGCGAAAATGGAAGCGGAACTTGTAGATACGGCGAAAAAACTTATTTCGGAATATCCGGATATTAAATGTTTTGTTTTCGAGTGCAGCGATATTCCGCCTTATGCACATGCGGTCACAAGAGAAACGGGAATTCCGGTATTTGATTTTATCGGACTTGCACATATGGTGGCACGTGCGATCAATCCGGTTATATATCCGGAGTTTATGGGATAATGCGATGAGTTCTTAAAATATGAAGGAGAATGTAATATGTTTTTACAACATTTGGTAAATGCCTTGAGTGTTGGAGCCGTATATGCACTTCTTGCTATCGGATATAACATGGTTTATGGCGTACTTGAAAAGTTGAATTTTGCACATGGTGATGTTTATGCGGTGGGATGTTTTGTTACATTTACATTGCTTGGCAGAATGAACCCGATTCTGGCCATACTCATCGGATGTGTAGTCGGATTTGTATTAAATGTGGTGGTTGAGCGATTTGCATATCGTCCGCTCAGAAATTCAGGGCGTGTTGCTCCTACGATTTCTGCGGTGGGAATTGCCTACATTATGAGAAATCTTGTACAGGTAATCTGGGGGGCAGAAACGTTTGCTTTTGATCTCGGAATTTTCAAAATGGGCAGCGTGCAGATTGGAGAAGCTGTGATAGGTACTCTTCAGATTTATCTGCTGGCCATTTCCCTGATCCTGATGGTGGTTATTTCTCTGGCATTGAAATATACAAAATGGGGACAGAGTATTATCTGCATCTCCCAGAATATTGAAACAGCAGCATTAATGGGGATTCCGGTCAATAAGGTTATTTCGATTGTATACGGTGCAGGTGCGGCACTCGGTGTTATCGGCGGTCTTTTATTCTGCCAGTACTATCAATTCATATATATGGGTATCGGTTTTGCTTATGGAACTATGAAAGCTTGGATGGCAAGCATATGGGGCGGCATCGGAAGCCTGAAAGGAGCTATCTGTGGTGCGATAGTTCTCGGCTTTGCAGAGACCATGGTTTCCGCATATATTTCTTCTACTTATAGAGATGTATTTGTGTGGCTGATCTTTATAGTGTTTATTCTTATTCGTCCACAGGGTATGTTCCCGGCGGCTGGCGTTGAAAAGATATAAAGGGCGGAGGGAAAATAATGAAAAAATTAACGAAAAAAAATATTTTTACGATAGTATTTCTCGCGGCAGCAGCTATTCTTCCGTTTATTATTACAAACTCATATACGCTGAGAATATTAACGAACGTCTGTATTTACAGCATTATTGCACTCTCTATTAATCTGATTGTAGGATTTTCGGGTCAGCTTGATTTTGGGCGGGCGGCGTTTGTAGGTTTGGGAGCTTATTGCTCGGCGATTCTGGTTACGACACTGCATATGCCTTTTATTGTAGGACTTATTGGGGGCGGTCTTTTTGCCGCATTATTCGGTGCTGTTTTAGGATGGATCTGCAGACATTCTTCTTTTGACTATCTGACATTGATCACAGTCGGATTTCTGGAGATTTGCCGCAAAATTTTTCAGAACTGGTATGCGGTGACAAACGGGTCCTTTGGTTTCCGTACGGAAAAGCCCAGCTTTTTCGGGGTTGAATTAAAATCTCCCCGTTCTTTATACTGGCTTTGCCTGATTATACTGATTCTCTGTTACATTGCCATATATAGAATAACCAAATCCAAAATGGGACGTGCATACATGGCATTGCGGGATGATCCGATTGCGGCGGAATATGCAGGGATTAATGTAAAAGCATTTAAGCTGAATAACTTTGTTATTGCCTCTTTCTTTTCGGGAATTGCAGGAAGCCTGATGGCACATTTTACGACATTTCTTTCGCCGACAGTATTCGTATACGATGAAGCGCTTTTGGAACTGCAGATGGCAATTCTGGGCGGACTGGGAAGTCTTCCGGGCTCTATTTTAGGTGCAGCTATCCTGACTATTCTTCCGGAGGTCTCGAGGGCGGCTTATGAGTATCGGCTGCTGATCATGGGGATCATGATGGTAGTATTGATGCTGTTTGTTCCGAACGGACTGCTGGGAAGGGACGGCGTGGTGGATCGTGTGATTGCGCTGGTACGCAAAATGGGTAAAAGGACACAAGGAAAGAAGGTGAACTGATGGCAGCGATTTTGAAGATAGATAATGTGTGTAAAAATTTTGCGGGTTTGAAAGCTTTGGATGGCATTAATCTGGAGATCAATGATGATGAAATATTTGGCCTGATCGGTCCTAATGGCGCCGGAAAAACAACATTGTTTAATGCTGTCTCAGGATTTTCTGGGCCCAGCTCAGGGGAAGTATATTTTTGCGGGGAAAACTATACGAAAAAACCTACTCTCGATTACTGTGTGAATGGCCTGGCGAGAACTTTTCAGAATATCAGAGTGTTTGGGGATATGTCTGTTATAGAAAATCTGAAAGTGGGAATGCATAAGAACATCAAAACCAATTTGTTTGATACGGTTATCCACACCAAAAAACAGAAAGAAGAGGAGAGGGCCGCAAAGGAGAAATGTGAAGAGATTATGGAATTCCTGGGAATAACGGATGTGGCGGGGGAATATGCGGCCAGTCTGTCGTACGGAACACAGCGCCTGGTAGAGATCGGACGTGCGCTTGCCAGTGATCCGAAACTGATTTTGCTGGACGAACCGACAGCGGGTATGAACGAACAGGAAACAATGGCTTTGATGGAACTGATAAAAAAGATCCGTAAGAGGGGCCCTGCTGTGCTTGTTATCGAGCATAATATGAAATTTATGATGAATCTCTGTGACAGAATTGCCGTACTGAATTTCGGGAGACTGCTGACGGTCGGTACGCCGGAAGATGTTCAGAATAATCCGGAGGTTATCGAGGCTTATCTGGGAAAGGAGGAAGAAGAGTAATGCTGCTAGAAGTAAAAGATCTGGTTGTAAAATATGGAGAGATTACCGCTCTTTCCGGTATTAATATACAAGCGGAAGAAGGACAGCTGACAACATTAATCGGTTCCAACGGAGCTGGAAAAACAACATTGCTGAAAGCTCTTTCCGGTCTTCATAAGCCTGCTTCCGGTAAAATTATTTTTGACGGGAATGACATAACAGAAAGTTCTACGGATAAGATCGTTACATTGGGAATTTCCCATTGTCCTGAGGGGCGAAGAGTATTTCCCAGACAGTCTGTCATAGAAAATTTGAGAATGGGGGCCTTTATCAGAAAAGATAAAGAAATAGAAGAGGATATCAAAAAATATTTTCAGTGGTTTCCACGTCTGGAAGAGAGAAAAAATCAGAAAGCAGGCCTGCTATCCGGCGGCGAACAGCAGATGCTCGCCATCAGTCGGGCGTTGATGTCGAGACCCAAACTGCTTCTTCTGGATGAGCCCTCCATGGGCCTTGCCCCGCTGGTGGTAGAAGAAGTATTTAAAATTATCGATGAAGTTCACAGACAGGGAACAACGATCTTTCTGGTGGAACAGAATGCCAGGCAGGCTCTTAAGATCGCTGACAAAGGATATGTTCTCGAGGTTGGTAAGATCACTGCATCTGACAGCGCGGAAAATCTTTTGAACAGTGAAGATGTGAAGAAAGCATATCTTGGAGCCTGATGAGGAACTTTACAAATGTGCCTGTCCGGTGAAAAGGCCGGATAAAATAAAACAAAGAAAGGGAAATCTTATGAAAAAGAAACTTTTATGTACCTTGTTAACACTCGCTATGGCAGTGAGTTTGATCGGTTGCGGATCGTCTGCTCCGGAAGCTTCTAATGAACCGGCGGTAGAAACAACAGAAGAGACTGGCGACAACGGTGAAACAGAAAGTGAAAGCTCTGCGGCATCTTCCGGTGATGTGATTAAATTTGCATTGATCTCCCCCATGACAGGTGAGAATGCGGCAACCGGTGAACAGCAGTATAACGGCACAAAACTTGCGGTGGATGCCATCAATGCAGCTGGCGGAGTCAATGGCAAAATGCTTGAGTTCGACGTATATGATGATCAGGCAAACACCAATCAGGCAGTTATCTGCGGTGAGAAGATCGCCTCTGAGGAAGGCTATAGATTTGTAGTTGCCTCCAACTCTTCAGGATGTTCTCAGGCGGCTTATCCGGCTTTGGAGGGGGCAAATCTTCCTCTTATCTCCGGAGTAAATACGGCAGACTTTATGACGGAGCAGGGATTTTCTCTGTATATGAGATTATGCGTAAAAGACTCGGCACAGACAGAGCAGATGGTTGGCAGACTTCTCGATGCAGGGTATACAAAACCGGCTGTTTTCTACAGCACAGCGGAAACGGATACAACAAACTATGGTATCGCAAAAGAACTTATTGAAGCGGCAGGGCTTGAAGTAGTCGGCAGCGCACAGGTTGAACCGGCAACAGAAAAGGACTTTGCCTCTCATATTACAAACTTCAAAGGGGCAGGAGCAGACAGCGTTATCTTCTGCTGTGAATACAGCCCGGCAGCTTTGTTTATCAAGCAGGCGGCATCCCTTGGATGGAGAGATTACGGACGCTATGGCACGGCGGGATGTTCCAATCCTCAGCTGATTGAAATTGCAGGCGCTGATGTTGCAGAAGGATTTATTGCGGTTGCTTCTTTCGTGGCTGACAAAGAAAACGCAGAAGGTGCAAAACTTGACTTTGTAAACAATTATGTAGAACTTGCAAATGTTGATCCGGGTGAGTGGGCAGCAGGCGCTTATGATGCAGTTAATATGATGGCTGATGTTCTGAGCAAAGAGGAAGCGGCAGATCTGGAAGGTCAGGAACTGGTTGACTGGATAAAGGACAATGTATCCTTTGAGGGCATTATGGTTAATATTGACATAGATGAAAATGGCGATAACGAGGCGGCCAACATAGTTGAGATGCAGGTCCAGAACGGAATATGGGTTGAAAAGAAATAGTCAGACATTACCAGCAAATCTTGTGATCGCATAATCCCAAAAGGGGAGGGAGACCATCCCTCCCTTTTGGGTTTGGCGGTCACAGCATAAAATAAAACAGATGGAGGAAAATATGAGCAAACTGGCAATTATAGGAACCGGCAATATGGGATATGCAATGGCGCTGGCTGCAGAAAAAAAAATGTCGCCGGATGACATTTGTGTGGCGGATCCGCTGAAAGAAAAAGTGATGGGGTATGCAACGGAGTTTGGCTGCCGGTGTACGACGGACAACACGGAAGCGGCAGCATTCGGAAAGTACGTGATCGTGGCGGTGAAGGTATTTATTCTGCCCGGGGTATTGGAGCAGATCCGGCCGGTACTGGAGGAAGCGTTGGAAAGAGGGGAAGAGAAAGTTCTGATCCCGATCGCGGCAGGGGTCTCCATTGAAAAAATAAAAGAAATACTCGGTGAAAAACTGAAAAATATTCCGATTGTCCGGGTACTGCCAACGGTGTACGCGTACCTTGGATGCGGCCTTATGTCCTGTTCCGTGGCGGATGAGGATTCAAGAGCAGAATTTGAGGTACTGAAGGATATGCTTTCAGAAGCCGGGACATTTGAGCTGATGCCGGAAAATATGATTGATCTGGCGAGCACGGCGAGCGGATGCACGCCGGCATTTACCGCCATGTTTATAGAGGCGATGGCGGACGGGATGGTGATGATGGGTATGCCGAGGACACAGGCCGTGGATTACGTGGCCAGGGGAGTCTACGGCGGCGCGGCGCTGGTGCTGGAAAAAAGCAGACATCCGGGAGAAATCAAGGATGCCGTATGTTCACCGGGAGGCTCTACGATCGTCGGAGTCAATACGCTGGAAATAAACGGTTTTCGAGGAGCGGCCATGGAGGCCATTCATCAGGCGGCGCTGAAAGTACTTGGAAAGAGAGATTGATGTGGGACGTTAAACGGACAGGATGAGAGGAACAGGTGGTGAAATGATGAATTCGATTGTGTTGAATAATGGAGTGAGGATCCCGGAACTTGGTTTGGGACTGTTTCGTGCTGAGGAGGAAAAGGAGACGATAAATGCCATCCGATATGCGTATGAGGCGGGGTATCGTCTGTTTGATACGGCATCCTTTTACGGAAATGAGGAACAGGCAGGGAAAGGATTGAAAGAGTTGGATGCTCCGCGGGAGGACTATTTTGTGACCACCAAAATTTGGATGGACGATATGGAGAGCGGCGACATTCGGGGCGCCTTTGAGAGAAGCCTTAAAAAACTGCAGCTGGACTATATTGATCTATACCTCATTCACTGGCCGATCAGAGATTTTTATGAAGAGACCTGGAGAGTGATGGAGAAGCTCTGTGCGGAGGGGCAGGTTCGCGCCATCGGTGTGTGCAACTGCCCGATCCGGTCGCTGGAGAATCTGTGCAGGAATTTTGAGATAAAGCCGGTGTTAAACCAGATAGAGTGTCATCCCCAGTATTTTGAAAAGGAAGTGATAGAGTACTGCAAAAAAGAGGAGATTGCGCTGGAGGCATTCTGTCCGCTGGGAAGAGGAAAGTATCTGAACGATCCGATTCTTCAAAAGATCGCGGAGAAATATGGCAAAAAAGAGTCGCAGATCATGCTTCGCTGGAATCTCCAGCAGGGAATCATACCGCTGCCCAAATCGGTGAAGAGGGAGCGCATTATTTCCAATGCGGATCTGTTTGACTTTTCTCTGACGGAGGAGGAGATGCGGGAGATCAGCTCTCTGAATATCGGAAAGAGAGCGATCGATATGGATCCGGAGACGATCCGGCTGTAGAGGAGGAAGCCAGAAAGAGGTGTGGGTGAAAAATGAATAATTTTAATTTGTTTGATATTTTTTTGATACCTTTCGGAATTTATATAATCTATTCCGTTCAGAAGATGAAGCGGACCAGAGTGCTTGCCTCCGTGTTTTCCGGAAGAAATGTGGAATATGAGTCGGAGAGCGATATCGATGGATTCATTGACTATGTTTCGGGAAAATCCGTTATAATGGCACTTATTATTATAGCCGGATCGCTGTGGAATCTGCTGAATACTCTGATCTTTCAAAATGTGCGTCTCAGCATCGCCGTTTCTGCTGTCAGCCTGACCATTATTATTGTCTATGTGTGTATGCTCGGCAGGGCCCAGAAAAAATATCTGATTATCAAAAATCGATGAGGGAAGGTGGATGTGATGGAGAAAAAGCATTATGGATTTTTCGGGCACTTTCAGGAGCGGCTGTCAAACGATATGAATATCCCGGTGGCCGTATCGAGTCTGGTACAGATTCCCTGGATACGGACAATCATCCGGAAAGATCAGAAGATAGGGATCCTGACAGCCAATGCGGCGGCGCTGGGGGAACAGATCTATCACAGCTGTGGTATCGGGGATGCGAAAGATCTGGTCGTCGCGGATCTGCGGTATGGAGAGAATTTCTCTGTTATCATGGAAGACAGAGGAACGATCGACAACGCGGGGGTCAGAAGAGAGGTGGTAAGCGCGGCCAAAAAACTGACAAAAGAACATCCGGATATCGGGGCAATTCTTCTGGAGTGCAGCGATATGCCGCCCTATGCGAGCGCGGTGCAGGCTGAAGTGAGGCTGCCGGTATTCGATTTTATCACTCAGATCCATACAGAAATTGCTGACCGGACTGATCCCGGATATGTGCGTTTATTACAGCGGATGAATGGATTCCCGTCAATCAATTAATAAAAAAATATAGTGATAAAATAACATGGAAAGTTTGTCTTGCCTAAAGAAAAGTTTCTTGTTACTATAATATTCTGAAAGAATGATTTTGGAGCCTTTAAGAAAACACTTCAAAGAACGGGATAAAAATATGGCAAGAGCGACGATAAAAGATGTGGCGGCGAGATCCGGTTTCTCCACCAGTACGGTTTCCAGGGCACTGTCCGGCAAAATATTTGTGGAGGAGGAGACGAAGCGGAAAATTTTGGAGGCGGTGGAGGAACTTCATTATCGCCCGAGCATGATCGCAAAAAGTCTGAAGGATAAGAAGACGATGACGATCGCGGTCATGGTGCCGGACCTGAACAGTTTATTTTATTCCACGCTGGTGGACAGTGTGGAGAAGTATGCTTCGGAGGAAGGGTACACAGTAATTCTGTGCAATGGGCATGGGAGCGTAAAGACGGAAAAGCGTTCCATGGAGATGCTGCAGAACCGCTTTGTGGACGGGATCATTTGTCTGAGCGTCACAGATGAGATCACCCATATCTGGAAAGCGTCGAAGCAGAGCGGAATACCGGTAGTGTTTATCAACAGGGAGTTTCAGAACGACATGAGCTGTATTGTGAACGACGGCGAATACGGCTGTCATCTGATCACAAAGTATCTGCTGGAGAAAGGGCACCGCAGGATTTACGGCATTTTCGGGAGTCAGGATACGCAGATCAGTATCCGGCGCAAGATAGGATTTCAGAAAGCGATGGAGGAGTTCGGCGTGTGGGAGGAAAGGCTGGCTCTCATGGATGCCAGCCGGGTGCAGACAGCGTACGAGTATGCGAAAAAGATTCTGGGCGGGGATGAACGTCCCACGGCGATCGTGATCAGCGAGGAGGCCATGGTGATCGGCGTCTACCGGGCTGCGGCGGAATGCGGGCTGAGGGTTCCGGAAGATCTTTCCCTCATAGGTTTTGATAATGTGTACACGGCGGAATACATGCAGCCGCCGCTTACGACCTGTGATGCCCAGATCAGCGAACTGGCGGAAAAAAGCGTGAAATGTCTGCTGCGTCAGATCTCGGGCGAGGACATCGGCCGGGAGAGAATATATCTGCGCAGCGGTATAGAGGAGAGAGCTTCCGTGAGAGCGCTCTGAACGTCATAGCCTCTCAAAAATTGAACTGTTGCTGTCAAAAGTAATGGTTCCGTCCGCTGCGATGTTTAACATTGTTTTGTTTGGTATGTTATAAAAATCTTTTTCATCCAATGTTAAAATAGGAACGCCTCTTTGATACAGTTCGTATCCCATAACAGAACCTGGCGAGATGATTGGTCCTGCTTCAATACTAATTAATGCAGCCGGCGCTGTCTGTTGCCGAATCATTTCAAGCATAATTCCGGAACCAGAGCAGGAGCCGCGGCCGGCAGGTATCAAAAGTACCTTATCTGTCATACATTGACCATTCAGATCATGATGTACATCTATTACTTCGCCTGTGTGGGGATCAACTCCACCTCAAAAACTGAGAGGAACTTTGGAACAAAGTGTCGATGCGCAGGCCTCTCCTGCGACGACAACCGTTGCTTTTAATAATGTCATAATTCTACATTCCCTTCTGTTGTGCCTGGTGCGTAATGCGCCATTTTTCCTGAGTTAGTTACAATTGTCTTGAAGCCCTGATTTTTCATTGGAAAATTGTTGATACAACTATCCTGCATAATAAAAATACCCAAATCTTCCAGTGCTTTTAAAAGCCCGCTTCGCCGCGCCAGATCTTTTTCTGCCTGTCCTGTCTGCAACCAGAACAATGTACCTTCTTTGACTATCTTTCCGTTCATTAATTCAAGAATGGACTGCATTTCTGTATAAGAAGCGTGTGGACATCCAACAAGGACAAGATCCACGTGTTCATTGGCAGCATTTGTCAGTTCGCGTTTCGTTGATAGAATATCTTCTGGATGTACGATATTCGTGAATTCTGGTTCCAACCCTTGAAGAGCCGCTTCAAGAGATGATGCTTCTGGAGTGATTCCTACTGCATGAAACAGCCCTACTGATCCGCCCGCGTTGTGCCAATCTTTACCAGATATTCAACCAAATCCAATCCTGCGTCCCAGATTGTTGTGTAGCAACAGCCATCTATGTGTGCGCTGTGGATCGGTAACAGTTGCTTCGCACCGTAAAGATTCCCCATCTGGACTACAATGCGCATCGCCATTTTTTTCCCTTCTCCTGCACAGCCGTCAAGAATCTGTTGCTGTTTTTTTGTCAGTTTCATGCTTTTTCTTCCTTTTTGAAGATCTTTAATCGGTATTATTATAATGGGAAATACGTGATTCTGACGATTATCTATGTTAGCTGATATGTTGCATATCTTGCTCACTTTGTTTCCATTCTGATCACGGTTACGATAATTCGTAAACATAACTTATTTTTTTGAAATATGTCTTGAAATCCCCCTCGTTTTATGGTAAATTATTCTCATGCAATCGATTGTGCAAACGATTGGATAATGAGAAATCCAAAATCATCACATTTTATGAGATGAAATCTAAAAAAAGAGGAGGCATGGCATGAGAGTTGTAGAGCATCCGGTGTTAGGTCCACTGGAAGAACAGGAAGAAGTAACGATTTATGTCAACGGGCAGCCGATGAAGGCCATCAAGGGGGAAATGATTCTGGCGACATTGCTGGCAAACGGGGTTATCGTAAACCGCTACACAAGAAAGGAACATGAGCCGAGAGGACTGTTCTGCGGAATCGGGCAGTGTACGGACTGTATGATGCAGGTAAACGGGATACCGAATGTGAGAACGTGCATTACGCCGGTTGAGGACGGAATGCAGGTGGAAGTGCAGGATGGTCTCGGGACAAGGAGGGCGGAATGAAAACAGTAGAAATGCTTATCATCGGAAGCGGACCGGCGGGATTATCGGCTGCGATCGAGGCGGCAAAAGCGGGGGTAAGACCGCTTATCGTGGATGCAAATCCCAAAGTAGGGGGTCAGCTTTTTAAACAGATTCACAAGTTCTTTGGTTCCAGCATGCACCGCGCGGGGACAAGGGGCATGAATATCGGAAAAATATTTTTGGAGCAGTGCAACGAGCTGGGGGTTGAGATCTGGCAGGATTGTCTGGCGATGGGTTACTACGAGGGAAATGTGGTCGCTGTCGACCGCCGATTGGAGGACGGCACGCACAAACTCTTTGAGATACAGGCGAAGACCATCGTCATCGCCACAGGCGCATCGGAAAATTCCGTGCGTTTTCCGGGATGGACTCTCCCCGGTGTGATGGGAGCGGGCGCGGCACAGACCATGATCAATTACAACAGGGTTTTGCCCGGGAAGAAAGTATTGATGATCGGTTCCGGCAATGTGGGACTGATTGTTTCCTATCAGCTGATGCAGGCGGGCGCTGAGATCGTGGGAATCGTGGAAGCGCTTCCGAAGATCAACGGCTATGCCGTCCATGCGGCAAAGCTGGTCAGGGAGGGTGTTCCGATCTATACGGGCTACACGGTAGTGCAGGCCACGGCGGAGAAGGAACGTGTAAACAAGGCGATCATCGGGAAGGTAAATCCGGACTGGTCCATCGTGCCGGGCTCCGAGATCGCGCTGGACGTGGATACGATCTGTATGGGTGCGGGGATGAAACCGCTGTCCGGTTTTGCGCATATGGCGGGCTGCGCATTCACCTTCGACCGTTTTCTGGGGGGCAGAGCTCCGGTACATAATGAGAAGATGGAGACCACCGTGTCCGGCATCTATGTGGCGGGCGACTCCACAGGCATTGAGGAGGCGAATACGGCGATTGAAGAGGGCAAGATAGCAGGGACCGCCATCGCGGAGAGACTGGGGTATCTTGATCCGAAGGATGCGGATGCGGCGTGCACAGCGGCCTGGGAGAGACTGGCGGGTCTGCGGCAGGGGCATAACGGCGACATCAGGACCAGGGCAAAAGAAGGCCAGATTGCAAAATACAGAGAGATCATGGAAGGGGGAAACTAAGATGGGCTTTTTGGAAACAGGTGTTTTGACAACCGAGTATTTAAAAGAGCAGGGGCGTTATCCTTCGGAAGAGAGAATGAAAAAAGGACCTGTGGCAGTGTGCGAATGTATGCAGGAGATTCCCTGTAATCCCTGTGAATCCTCCTGCCCGTTTCATGCGATCGCCATCGGCGAAAATATTTCGGCGCTGCCCTGCGTTATGGAGGACAAGTGTACGGGCTGCGGGACCTGTGTGGCGGCCTGTTCCGGACTTGCCACGTTCGTTCTGAACAAATCCTACTCGGAGGAAGTGGGCAGCGTGAGTTTCCCTTACGAATACACCCATTCCTATAAAGTGGGTGACCATGTATACGGCGCGGACCGGTCCGGAAAGAAGGTATGCGAGGCGGAGATTAAACGGATCGTGGATATACCGAAGTACGACCACACCACGGTGGTGACCCTGGAAGTACCGATCAAATATGTGGATGAGGTGAGAAGCATCTACAGGGAGAGAGAGATCAAAGAGATCCCGGCACAATCGGACTATATCGCCGACGATGTGCTGGTCTGCCGGTGTGAGGAGATCACGGCGGGAGAGATCAGGAAAGCGATCGCCATGGGCGCGAGGGATATTACCGGGGTGAAGCTGCGCACGCGCGCGGGGATGGGACTTTGTCAGGGGAGAACCTGTGAAGCCCTTGTCCAGGCGATCATAAGGCAGGAACTTCATCTGGATGCCTCTGAGTCGGGATTTTCCACGCCGAGAACACCGCAGAGACCGGTGACGTTCGGAACGCTTGCAGGAGGTGAAGAGAATGAATAATTATGATGTTGTTGTGATTGGCGCAGGTGTCATCGGTACGAGCTGTGCCTATCATCTGGTGGAGAAGGGGCTGAAGGTGGCGATGTTCGACTTCGGCGATATTGCCAACGGGACTTCGAGCCACTGCGATGCGGCGGCGATGATCACCGACAAGATGCCGGGACCGGATGCGGCGCTGGGCTATGCGAGCATCCAGAAATTTTTAAAACTTTCCGAGAAACTGGACTATGATTTCGGGCTGATCCAGAGGGGAAGCCTGTACCTGTGTGAGACGGACGAGGAGATGGAGATCGCCTCGGGATATATCTCCGATCTGCAGAAGGAGGGCTATCGCGTCCGCATGATGAATCAGCAGGAGATGGCCGAGAAGGAGCCGTTTCTCGCCAAAGATCTGCCCGGCGGTTTCTGGAGCGATGAGTGCTGCGGGTTAAATCCCTACAAACTCTGTTTTGCGTTTACGGAACAGGTGAAGGGAAAAGGACTGGATGTGTATACCCATACCAGGGTGGAAGCGATCGGTCTTGACGAGAAGAAAAATATTTCCTATGTGGATACAAACCAGGGGCGTTTCCGCACAAAATCCGTCGTCAATGCGGCAGGATGCTGGTCCCCCGAGATTGGCAGAATGACAGGCGTAAAGATCCCGGTTGCTTCCAGAAAGGGAAATATCATGATCTCCGAGGCGACCACACAGATCTGCCACCAGAAGGTGCAGGAATTCGGCTATATGATTCTGAAATTCGGTTCTAAGGCGGAGAGGGATCCCGAGCTGGTGAAACACGGCGTTGCCTTCACTATAGAGCCGTCCAACGAGGGGCACAATGTGTTGGTGGGAAGTTCCCGGAACTTTGTGGACTACAATGTGGATACGGATCTGGAAGTGATCCGGGTGATCGCTAAACGTGCGATCCGGTTCTTCCCGATTTTGAAGAGCGTCAACTTTGTGAGAGCCTATGCGGGATGCAGACCGTTCATGCCGGATCATCTGCCGGTGATTTCTCCGGTGGAGGAGATTCCGGGGCTCTATATAGCGACGGGACATGAGGGCGACGGAATTTCCATGGCGCCCATGACCGGAGAACTGATCGCGGAGATGGTGACGGGCCAGAAACCTTCCATGGATGTCGCACCATACAGCTTCTCCAGGCTGAAGGACCGCTTCTGCTAAAGAGAATAAAAGATACGGATGGAAAAGAGCTTCGGATATATTCCGGAACTCTTTTTCTCTGTTTTCATGACAGGAAAAATAATGTGGAAAGACGGAAAAAATATATTGCAAACGTTTGCATATTGCGATATACTAAAGGCAGAAAGACGAACGATACAGTGAAAGAGAAGAGGGGGGAGAGCATGAAAAGGGATTTTTTAAAGAAAAATTTTGACGGGGACAGCGCGGCACATGCGAGGGCGGTTTATAAGGGAAGCGGATATGAACCGGAACATCTTGCGACGAAACCGCACATCGGTATTGCCAACACATTCAGCGAGAATTCTCCCGGACATGCGCATCTGCGAATACTTGCGGAGGCGGTGAAGAACGGCATCTGGCAGGCGGGGGGTGTTCCCTTTGAATTCGGAGTGCCTTCCACCTGTGCGGAGGTGGCCATCGGGACAAAGACCATGTGTATGGATCTGGCCATGCGGGATCTGGTTGCGGGCGGAATAGAGGTGGTGAGCAGTATCCAGCATTTTGACGGGCTGGTAATGCTCTCCGGCTGCGACAATATCGTTCCGGGAACGCTTCTGGCGGCCGCGAGACTGGATATTCCCGCCATCTGCTGCACCGGCGGACCGATGCTGACGGGCTGTCTGAAATCAGAGCCTTTTATGCTCTCCGACGTGACGGAATTCTGCTACGGCAGGGCGTCCCGGGGGGAAGCCACAAAGGAGGAAGTGCTGGATGCGGAATACCAGGCCTGTCCCACCATGGGCGCCTGCCCTACCATGGGAACGGCAAACACCATGCAGATCCTGACGGAAGCGCTGGGGATGACACTGCCCGGTTTTTCGACGATCCCGGCGGTCTACACGGATAAGATTACAAACTGTCGCAGGATGGGGAGAAGAATCGTGGAGATGGTGGCGGAGGATCTGAGGCCTTCCAGGATCATCACAAAACAGGCGCTGGAGAATGCGATCTGTGTGGATCTGGCGATCGGAGGTTCTACCAATGCGGTGATGCATCTGATCGCTCTGGCAAACGAACTGGGGATCGAGCTCTCACTGGATGATTTTGAGCGCTTCAATTCTTCCATTCCCTGTATCGTCAATATCCGTCCCAACGGGAAATACGGTGTCGATATGCTGCACCGGCTGGGCGGCGTACCGGCTGTCTTTGAGCAGCTGGGTGAGCGCATCCATAAGGAGTGTCTGTCTGTAAGTGGACAGACGCTGGAAGAAATTTTGAAACATGCGCCAAAGACGCCCAATGAGGTGATACGGAGCGTGGAGAATCCGATGTCTCCGGACGGCGGACTCGCCATATTAAAGGGGAACCTTTCTCCGGGAGGATGCGTGATCCGTTCTTCCACGGTACTCCCCGAAATGCACCATTTTATCGGCACTGCCAAAGTATACCACAGCGACAGCGAGGCGCACAAAGCCATTATCGCAGGGGAAGCAGGTCCCGGCAATGTCATCGTGGTGAGAGGGGTCGGTCCCGTGGGAGCCCCCGGTATGGTGGAGGTCATGGAAGCGACGGAAGCGATCGTGAATCTGGGAATTGACGACAGGACGGCTCTGATCACAGACGGGAGATTTTCCGGCTTCTGCCACGGGCCGATCGTAGGACATGTCTCTCCCGAGGCGGCACTCGGCGGGAACATTCTGCTGATCGAGGACGGAGACCGGATCGAGATAGATATCGATAGACGAAAGATCGAACTTCTGGTGCCGGAGGAAGAGCTGGCCGCCAGAAGAGAAAAGGCGGTCATTCCGGAATCCGGTATCCAAAAAGGATTTATGAGACTTTATGCGGAAGGCTGTCTGCCGCCGGAGAGAGGAGCCGCAATGCAGAGCTGGTTAGGGAAGCGCTAAACCCTAAATCCGGTTTTTGACGTGGATGTCCCCACCCAAAGGAAAAGATTGAAAAAATTGGGATAATATGGTTATAATGAGTAAAAGAACTGACGGGTGGGGATTTGTAATGCAGAAGCACAACGGGGTGACGATTAAAGATATAGCACTGAAGGCGGGGGTATCGTACAGCACGGTTTCCAGAGTTTTGTCGGGAAAGATCAGCGCAAAGGGAGCCAGCGCCGAGGCGGTACTGAAAGCGACCAAAGAACTGAATTATAAACCCAATATGAATGCCAGGGGGCTGAAAGGACAGTCCACGATGACGATCGCATTGATGATGCCGGAAATAGACAGTTTATATTACTCTTTTCTGATTCGGAACGTGGAAAAGTATGCCTCCAGAGAGGGATATACCATACTGTTTTATAACAGCAGGGGAAACATGGAACTGGAAAAAAAGACGCTGAATGAGATGGCAATGCGTTCGGTGGACGGAGTTCTGTGCATGAGTGTGAGCGAGGAAGTCGATCATATAGTGGAGGCGAGGAATCAGTACAATGTTCCTATCGTTATGCTCAATCGATACCTGAGCCAGGAGTTCTGCAATATCAGTGTGGACAATACATATGGCGGTTTTCTGCTCACGGAATATCTCCTGAATATGGGGCATGAAAAGATAGCGGTCGTCATGGGCGATTACAATATGCAGTTTAATAAGGACAGACTAAAGGGATACCGTCAGGCTCTGGAGAAGAACGATCTTCCATACAGAGAAGAATACGTGGCGGGAAATTCTCATTTGCTGAAAGAGGCCTATAATTCGGTGATCCGATTTTTTTCCGGGAAAGATAATCCTACGGCGATCTTCATCTTTGCGGAGGAGATGGTGTTAGGTGTTTACAGGGCGCTGCACGAGCTGGGACTTCGTGTTCCCGAGGACGTCTCTGTCGTGGGATTTGATGACCTCTATACTGCGGAGTATATGATCCCGCCGCTGACGACCTATGATTCGGGGATCGGGGAAATGGCGAAGCTCGGAGTGGAGAATCTCATCCAGGAGATCGAGACGAAAGAGTCCGGCGAATCGGTGAAACTGCGGGGAGGTATCATATACCGTTCTTCTGTGGCTGAGTGCAGATAGATATCGTCGGTCCGTTGGCGGGAAGCAGTTTTCATTTGACGAGAGGATAAGACATGATCATTTCCTGGATTATTGCAATCGGCATTTTGCTCGGTATGACGGATATGCTGATAGGAAACCGGTTTGGCCTGGGAGAAAAATTCCATCAGGGGTTTGAGCTGATAGGCTCCATGATGCTTTCCATGGCGGGCATTATGGCGCTGGCGCCGGCGATAGCGGAGTTTTTGAAGCCCTGTATTCTCCCGTTTTTCCGGGCGGCAGGGATCGATCCGGGAATGATGGGAATACTGCTGTGCAATGATATGGGCGGCTACCAGCTTGCCATGTCCCTGGCGCAGGATCGGACGATCGGCATTATGGCGGGGGGAATTACGGCGGGCATGCTGGGAGGAACGCTGGTCTTCAGCATTCCGCTGGGATTTACGCTGGTCAGGAAGGAAGACCATCGGTATTTTTCCAGGGGAATACTGATCGGAATCAGTTCGATACCCGTAGGAAGCATTTTAGCCGGGATTTTGTTGAAGCTTCCCCTGCGGGTGGTGCTGTGGAACAACATTCCCGTGCTGGGACTTTCTCTGCTCATCGTGCTGGGAGTGCTGTTCTGGCAGGATACGACTGTCAAAGTGATGGAATGGTTTGGAAGGATCGTCAACTGGGTCGGGCTGATCGGAATCGGACTGGGGGCCTTCACAAGTCTGACAGGAATACAGGTGATTCCCGGGATGGCGGATATTCTGGAAATGATGGGAGTTGTCTGCAGCGTGACGGTCACAATGCTGGGAATGTTCCCGATACTGGAACTTTTCAGAAGACTGGTTAAACCGCTTCTGATAAAAGCGGAAAAAAGGACAGGGCTGGATGGGGCAAGCTGCAGCGGTATTATCTTCACCATGGCGAGTGCGGCGCCGGTATTTTCCAGTATGAAAGAAATGAAAAAGCGCGGGATAGTGATCAACGCCGCCTGGATCACCTGCTGTGCGGCACTTTTCGGAAGTCAGCTCGGACTGATTATGAGCATAGGGCAGGAGTATGTTGTACCATATCTTGCCGGAAAGAGCGCGGCAGGGCTGACGGCATTTGCGGCCTCGATCGTTTTGACGAGGAATATGAAATAATGGCGGGAACAATTTTTATGAGGATCATCGCATTATTTGTGGTGATCGGAGGATTGGATAAAATAACAGGAAATCACTTAAAGCTGGGAAAAGAATTTGAAAAAGGTTTTCTGATGCTCGGTGATCTTGCCCTGTGTATGACGGGGATACTGTGCCTTACCCCGGCTCTTGTGGAACGGTTTAGACCCTGGATGATCAAAACAGGGAGATTTCTGGACCCTTCTTTTTTTTCTGTCTTTTTATCGGCGGATATGGGAGGATTTTCGTTGGCACAGGGAATTGCTGCGGCGGAAGAAACGGGAGTATTGAACGGACTTGTGACAGCGTCTATGCTGGGCTGCACTCTGGTCTATATCATACCGGCCGGATACGGCATTATACGGGAGGAGGAGAAGGAGCCGTTTTCACAGGGCATGCTGATCGGAACCCTGACGATACCAGCCGGGACTCTGGCGGCAGGCATTGTGATGAGGATGCCGGGAATGCTGCTGTTGAAGATGGTGTTTCCTGTTTTTTGTATCGCTGTTGTGATCGCAGTGGGGCTCGCAAAGATTCCTGACAGGATGGTCCGGGGATGTATCCTTTTCGGAAAACTGATCACGGCTCTGGCGACGATAGGTCTCATACCGGCGGCAGTTACTCATCTGACGGGCTATGTTGTAATTCCCGGCATGCTGCCGATCACAGAAGCCATGGAAATCGTGTGCGGCTGCGGGATCATTTTGCTGGGGGCCTACCCCTTTTTAAAGGCGTTGACGAGAGTGATGAAAGGAATGCTTCATCGCCTTGCACTGTGGATGCATGTGGATGACACAAGTATGGACTGCCTTGTCTTTGCGCTGGCAAACGCTGTCCCGGTCTTTACGGAAATGAAAAAAATGAACCGGAAAGGCGTTGTTCTGAACGGGGCATGGATGGTTCCTGTGTCAGCTGTATTTGGCGATTTTCTCGCCTATGCGGCGAATGTAGCTCCCCGGTATCTGTCGGCGATGATAGTGGGAAAATTGACGGCGGGTGTGCTGGCTTTATTGGCAGTCGGTTTTGTAATGAGAAGAGAATAACCTTTATAGGATAAAAATTTTGCAGGTCGCTCCGGACAGGAGCGGCTTTTTTTTGTTGACTGTTTGTAAAATATAAATTCAAAATAATTTAAAATAAAATTTTATTTCATAAATATATTGACATTTTATTTCGTTAAAATTATAATGAGAATACAACTTCATACTATGCACATACTGTGAAAGACAAAGAAAAGGAGGAAAATGTATGAAAAGAAGTTTGATGAAGAAGTTGTTTTCAGTAACATTGACGGGGGTCGTGGCATTTGGCCTGATTGCATGTGGCAATAATGCCGAAGAGGCACCTGCGGAGGAGAGCAGCCGGACGGAGAGCGCGGAAGAGCCCGGGAGTGAGGCTGAAGAGCCTGCTTCGGAAGAAGCAGAGGGCGGAGAGGAGGTAACTCTTGAATGGCAGCAATGGTGGGCTGTCGAAGCGCCTGAAGGATATGTACAGAACATGGTGGACAAATATTATGAGGAGACCGGTGTCAGGGTAGAGCTTTTGAGTGCGCCTTTCGCGGATACAAAGACGCAGATCGTGTCCGGCGTAAGCACAGGCACGGTGGCGGATATTGTCAGTGTGGACGGAAGCTGGGTATATGATTTTGCAGACCAGGGCGTTCTGACCAATATGAGCACACTGATGGATTCGATCGGATTTGACAAGAGCCTTCCGGCGAGTACGTGGGATGTCAACGGCAGCACTTATGCGGTTCCCGTACTGAACTTTGCCTATCCGATGTTTGCAAATCAGGATATCCTCGATGAATGCGGAGTTACGGAACTGCCGAAGACCTGGTCTGACTTTGAGGAAGTCTGCCAGAAGATCGTGGACAAGGGTTATTATCCTTACGCGCTGAATCTTGACACATCTTCCCCCTCCGGCATCCAGAACGTATACATGGGATTTGCCTGGGCATCCGATATTAAGATGAAAAATGAAGATGGCAATTTTGATGTGGTAAATAATCCGGAGCTGAAAGAGTATGCGGAATGGATCAAGAGCCTGAACGATAAAGGCTACATCTATCCGGGTATGAGTTCCCTGACGGAGACGGATATGACTTCCAAGTTCAGCAGCGGCAATATCTGCTTTATCATCAATTCGGCGGCGGCTATCACGGCGTGGAGGGCAGATGCGCCCGATCTCAACCTTACGGCTGCTCCGATTCCCGTGAAAGATGATTTTACCGGAGAAAGCGGAATGTGCGTGGCAAACTGGTCTCTCGGCATCACGGAGAACAGCGAGCATAAGGAAGAGGCCATGAAATTTATCGAGTGGCTTCTGAATGCCGACGACGGCGGTGTCTGCGCGGATCTTGCGGTGACTCAGACAGCATTCCCGAACAGTACGCTGGCAAAACCTGATTACAGCAACGGCGATCCGGTATTCCAGGATGTGTACGCAATGTATCAGTCCGGCTATCCGTACAACGAATTTACGGGTATGAAAGAAGCAAATACGATCATGACGGATTATATCGATGAGCTGGTAACCTATATGGACGGTGATACGGATGTGGATACTTTCATGAGCAATCTGCAGGAAACACTCGACGAGGTTTACGGAAAGTAAACAGCAGGATGGGATAAGGATCCCGATAGTTATTCAGGGCAGAACACGTGCCGCGGTTTTGGAGGCACGTGTTCTGACGGATTATGGAGGGAAAATGAAAGGGAAATCAAAATTCAGAAAAAAAGCCACACCATATTTGTTTCTTTCCCCTACGCTTATATTGATGATTGTTTTGCTGGTCATTCCGATCTGTCTTGTGATCAAGTATTCTTTTCAGGACAATGCAATCGTGGTAAAAGCCCCTGAATTTGTTGGAGTTGAGAATTATGAAAAGATATTGGGGGATGAGGATTTCTGGAACGCGGCTAAAAATACGGTCTTTTTTGTTGTGGTCAGCGTGGCCGCCCATCTTGTGCTGGGAATGGGTTTTGCGCTCCTTTTGAATACGGATTATTTTGGAGGAAGGACGAAGACGATCGCCCGGGTGATCTACGTTCTGCCGTGGGTATTTACGGCGTCTGTTATTGCAATTTTGTGGAAACTGATGCTGCAGCCACACGGTATCATAGACTATCTGCTGTCTTTTGTGAATTTGGCTACAAAGGACACGGAGTGGCTCAGCTCGCGCCAGACGGCGCTTCCGACGATCACCTTTGTCAATATCTGGTGCGGCTATCCGTTTTATATGATCAGTATTCTGGCAGGACTGCAGGGGATATCTTCCGATCTGTTTGAAAGCGCGGCGCTGGATGGGGCGAATACATGGAAAACGTTCTGGAATATTACGATACCGCAGTTGAAACCGATCCTGATCAGCATAGCGATGTTGGATTTCATATGGACGATACAGTCTTTTTCCGTCATATGGATGCTGACAGGGGGAGGACCTGTGAAATCCACAGAGACGCTGAGTATCTATATCTACAAACTGGCGTTTAACAGGACGCAGTACGCTCACGCGTCCACGGCGGCGGTCATTGTCCTGGCGGTGTGTATCCTGTTTGCTGTTTTTTATGTGAGACAACAGAGGAAAGCGAGGGAATAAGATATGGTAGGAAAACACAAAAAGCCAATGAAAATATTGCTGACCATCTTTCTCCTTATGGGAGGATTCTTTGCGGGCTTTCCGGTTTTGTGGATGCTGATATCGTCATTGAAAACAAATGCGCAGATATTTGCATGGCCGCCGACTTTTATAGATTCATCGTTCAGCCTGCACGCCTATGTGGAGATCGTGACAAATTCCGAGAAAGTGCGTTTTTTTGTCAACAGCTATTTCGTGGCTGCTGTCGTTGTAGTTTTGACATTGGTGATCGGTGTTATGGCGGCATACGCGTTCAGCAGGTTTGACTTCCCGCTGAAAGGGGCGATCAATGCCGTCATCGTAAGTGTGCAGGCGGTTCCGCCGATTGTACTGCTCATTCCGTACATGAGCCTGATCGTGGCACTGAAGCTGTTCAATACTTATTTTGCCCTGATACTGACGTATCTGGTATTTACGCTGCCGTACTGTATTTTAATGATAACGGGATATTTTAACACGCTCTCGATCGATCTGGATGAAGCGGTGATGATCGACGGCGGATCGAGATGGAAAGCGCTCTGGCGCATTCTTGTCCCTGTCTCGCTGCCGGGGCTTGTGTCTGTGGGAATGTACACTTTCATGCAGGCCTGGAACGAATATCTGTTCGCGCTGGCTCTGACAAAGACAAATAATATGCGCACGGTGCCCATCGGCATCAACCTGCTGATGGGACAGCATTCTTACGACTGGAGCCAGATGATGGCGATGAGCTTTCTGGGTTCTTTGCCGGTGCTGATTCTGTTTATCTTTTTCCAGAGATATTTTATTGCCGGTATGACATCCGGTGCGGTGAAAGGCTAGTACAAATTTTGATTCAATTTACAGGAGGATTTGACGATGTTAATGAATATGAAAGATATTTTGGGGCCCGCAAACAAAAACAATTTTGCGGTACCTGCTTTTAATACTTCGAGCAATATGATTCTGACCGGAGTGATGGAGGCGTGCGAAGAGACCGGCTCGCCGGTTATCATTGCGATTCATCCGGATGAGCTGCATTTTGTGAAGCCGTCTTTTATTAAGGCGGTCATAGAGGAGGCGCGTCAGGCGTCCGTGCCCGTGTGTATCCATCTCGATCACGGGGCTTCTTTTGAGCAGGTGATGGAGGCTGTTCAATGCGGCTATACCTCTGTGATGATCGATGCTTCCAGACAGACCTATGAAGAGAATGTGGCGATCTGCAAAAAGGTCTGCGAGGCGGCTCACGCGGTGAATGTGTCCGTGGAGGGAGAACTCGGGACGATAGGGAATACGGATTCCAATGAGACGACGCCGCCGGATGAGATTCTCTATACAAACCCAAAACAGGCCGGAGACTTTGTGGAAAGAACAGGCATTGACGCGCTGGCGATAGCCATCGGGACATGCCATGGGATCTACCCGAAAGATAAGAAACCGCTGCTGCGCATCGATATACTGGACGAGATCAAAAGACAGGTCAGCGTGCCGCTGGTACTGCACGGGGGGTCTTCCAACAAGGACAGCGAGATCGCGAAAGCGGTGGAGCACGGTGTGAATAAGATCAATATTTCCAGCGATATCAAAGATCCGTTTTACCGGAAATGTCGGGAGATGCTTCAGGACGATGCGATCCGCGAGCCGAACCAGATCTACCCGCCGTGTATCGAGGTGCTGAAAAAAGCGGCAGCAGAAAAAATCAAACTGTTTCAGGCGGACGGCAAGGCGGCGTTATATTGAATGTCCGGAAAAGGGAGGAGATTATGGGAGAAAAAATAGCGTTGGGATTCCACGCGTGCGTTGACTATGAACTGGACTGGGATCTTTCTGTTATAGAAGATTTGATCCGGAGATTTGATGTCAGGCGGTCTGAAATTCGGAGCGATATCGCGCTCGATTCCGAGAGGGCTTTATTGATCGTATGTCTGGCCTATATGACAGAGGGAACCGGCGGAGAAATTATTCCGGAGACTCCCGAGATCTGTACGGATTTTGCAAATCACTTCACCTACCGTATTACGATCGGGGGAACGGCCATGCGGGCGGCGACAGCCATCCGGAAGATCGGATATGAGAGCGTCATACAGACAACCTGTTTCAACCGATATATAAAAGAACTTGTCATGCCGGGAATACACTATTTCCCGAGTGTCGGACTGGATCACACAGATGCCTGGCCCCATGTTATTCTGTCCTATCAGGCGAACGTACACGTGCGGGCAAATGACATTGATTTTGTGACGCCGCGGGAGAACAGGGTGATGTTTTCGAGGGATATAGACAGCATGAATATGGTGATATCCCAGGATTTTGCGCCGATGCTCGGAAGCGCGAAAGTATTTCTGCTGTCCTGCTTCAGCGAGGTGCTGGACTTTCAGATTATGGAAGAGAGGATGGGGGAGGTGCGCGAACTTCTGCGCGCTCTTCCGGAGGACGCGCTTGTGGTGATGGAGGACGGATGTTATATCGTGAAAGAACATCGCCGCTATGCGCACGAACAGCTGCGCGGAGTGGTCGATATTCTCAGCATGAACGAAGATGAACTTCAGGAATATATGGGACGCAGGATCGATATTCTGAATCCCGACGAGGTGCTTGAGGCGGTGGAGTACGCCTATGAAAAATCGGGCATTCCCACTGTGATCGTGCATTCTGCCATGTGGGCGTTAGCCTGCGGCGAACGGACCAATATGCTGAAAGGAGCACTACAGGGCGGCGTCGCTCTGGCTTCCACCCGTTTTTGCTGTGGAGACACGTTCGGAGTTTCGGAATATGAAAAAATAAGAAAGCTTCCGGAAAAGGAGATCAGCGCGGAATTTTGCCGGCAGATCACCGGGAAATCGAAGCTTCCGATGTGTTGTGTTCCGACAAAGGATATGAGTTTTGTGGAGCATCCGACGGTTGTCGGACTGGGAGACTATTTTGCGGGGGGATTGCTGCCGGAGCTGGCAGAGCGCTAAAAAGACAACGAAAGGAAACAGAAAGAATGTATGAGAGAGTAGAGAATATATTAAAAATGGCGGAAGAGAAGAATACGGCGGCCATCGCATTTATCTGCATGGACTTCATTATGGCACGTTCCGTCATATGCGCTGCGGAGGAAACCAATACGCCGGCTATCGTCATGCTTTATCCGGAGCATGCATCGCTGCAGCATACCTGCAATTTATCCGGATATGCCGCCATGGTGGAGGAACTGGCGTCCGGGGTGAAAGTACCTGTGGGACTTCACCGGGACCATGACTATACATACGACTCCATTGTAGATGCGGTTGGAAAAGGGTTCCGATCTGTCATGATGGATGGTTCCATGCATGATCTGGATACCAATATTTCCATGACGAAAGCCGTTGTGAGGAGAGCGCATGAGCTTGGTGCCATTGTAGAAGGAGAAATCGGTCATGTCGGCAGCGCTGCGGAGGCAGATAACTACAGGGAAGATCTGTTTACAAAACCGGACGCAGCGGAGAGGTTCTGCAGAGAGTCGGGCGTGGATTCTCTCGCCGTATCCATCGGCAATGCCCACGGGGAGTATAAGGAGACGCCCCATCTGAATTTGAAACGTCTGGAGGAAATAAAGGCGGCCGTAAAGGTGCCTCTTGTTTTGCATGGGGGGAGCGGCATCCCGGATGATCAGCTTACCGTTGCCTTTTCAAAGGGAATACGAAAATTCAATCTCGGGACGGAATTTCTGAGAAAATACTATGACGCCATGCAGAGGTTTATGGACGAGAATGCCGATAATCCCGATCCGGTAAAGATAATAAATTATCCGGAGTACATACAGGCCAGACTGCAGCCTTATGTGGAGGAGCGCATGAAAGCGCTGTGCAGGTTTTAGATATTTATATCGTGGGAATACAAGGAGAACGTTATGGAAAAATTGCTTAGGTCATGCGGCTTAAGCGATTTTTTTCTCAAAAAAATTGAATTTGGAACTCGTTAAAGATATAATATATATCAGATTATAAACAGGGGGTAACCAGATGGGAGAAGACGGTGTGATCAATGGGATTCAGAAAATTTATAATGAGTTTTCACCGATGGAGAAAAAGGCGGCGAATTATATTCTGAGATATCCGGATCTGGTGGTGGAGTACACGGTAAAAGATCTGGCGAAGGCGAGCGACGTGAGTGAGGCGACTGTCATGCGGATGTGCAAACATGCGGGCTACGAGGGATACTGGGCATTCCGGACGATGCTTGCGCGCGATATGGGGACGATCAAAAAAGAAGAAAAAAAAGGCGGGGACAGCGATGACGTGGTAAGGGGATTTTTCCACGCCTTCGCGGAGATGATGCAGACTCTCGGCAGCAAAATAAATATCGATTCCATGAAAGAATCCGCCAGGATCCTGAATGACTGTAAACAGGTGTATATCATTGCCGCGGGCGATACCGGAACACTGGCAAAGCATCTGAGTTTTCGCCTGGGACGTGCCGGGATCAGGGCTGTCTACAGCGAACTGGCGGATTATTATCTGAATACGATCAATCTGGCGGACCAGGGGGACGCTCTGCTTGCAATCTCCAAATCAGGAATCACCAAAACGGTCTTACAGGGCGCGGAACTGGCGAAAAAGAAAGGGCTTCCGATCATTGCGATCACGGAATATGAGAATTCCGTGCTGGGGGAGATGGCGGACTATGTGCTGCTATGCAAAGGGGATTTTGATCGCTCAGATTACTATAAAAATTATAGTAATCTGAGCGCGACGGCAGTGGTGGAGGCATTTGTGGGGCTCCTGGAAAACAGAGAAAAGATCATCGAAAAGGAGATGGATACGATAGAGCTTATGTTGTCGGAGGCGAAATTGTAAGATTGCCATAATCCGGCTTCCTGTATTGTGAAAAAATAAACCTGCCTGTGCGGTAAGGACTTCCATGTCTGATTACCGAAGGCAGGTTTGGATGTGCAATGTCTCGCTATGGGGAATGGCCGAATCGGAAAATTAACCGTCCGTATCCTTTTCATCGTCCGGGACCTGGGGAAACTTGATCAGTACGTTCCGGATCCTGTTCTGTGAAATGCCCCTTGCCTGCAGTGAAATACCGTTCTCCAGCACTACAGTCTCGTTGTTTTTCGGCAGACGATCCAGTCTGTCGATCATAATACCGCCGATGGAATCGTAATCCTCGGATTCCAGAGAAAGATTCAGCGCCTCGTTGACGTCATCGACCTTCATGCTGCCTTCGATGAGGTACCTGTGCGTGTCGATCTTCTTGATCAGTTCCGCCTCGTCCGCATCGTATTCGTCCCGGATCTCCCCTACGATCTCCTCCAGGAGATCTTCCATCGTGATCATACCGACGGCGGAGCCGTATTCGTCCAGAACAATGGCAATGTTGGTCGCCTTCTCGCGGAGTTCCACAAACAGATCGGAAGTTTTTTTCCGCTCGTATGTGTAATAGACATTCCGCAGGATCTTATTTACCTTGAATCTCGGAGAATCTTTCGTCAGAATAAAATCCTTCATATGGACAAAACCGATAACGTTATCCGGATTATCGTCTTCGTAGACGGGAATTCTGGTGTACATGGTCTTCTTAAACTGCGTAAAGATCTCCTCGTAGGTAGAGTCGGAGGACAGGGTAGTCATATTGATCCTGGGAATCATGATCTCCGCGGCAGTGGAATCGGAGAAATCAAACACATTGTGAATAAATTTTCTCTCTCCGGATTCGATGACGCCTTCCTCGTGGCTGACATCCACATAGGTCCGCAGCTCCTCCTGCGTGATATTCCCTTCTCCCGGTTTTGCCCCCAGATGAAAAAGACGGATGATCCCCTGGGCGATATTGTCCACGATCCAGATGATTGGTGTCAGCACAGTCATCAGGATATGTATGATGCCGCTGTAGGCAAGAGCTATTTTGTCGGCGTGGGAACCGGCCCAGGTCTTGGGTACGATCTCGCCGAATATCAGCACCAGAAAAGTTAATATCCCGGTACAGATACCGACAAACCGGTTGCCGAACAGGCGGATCGTCAGCGTGGTCGCGAGGGAAGAAGCGCCGATGTTGACAATATTGTTGCCGATCAGTATCGTGCTGAGGACTTTGCTGTAGGATTCCAGAATGATCTGCACGCGCAGGGCTCTCTTATTGCCCTCGTCGGCGAGGGAACGAATGCGAACTTTATTGGCGCAGGTCAGCGCGGTCTCTGCGGAAGAGAAGAAGCCTGATAAAATCAGAAGAATAAGTAAGATAAGAAGTTGTATGACACCGGTGGTATCCATGAGAATTCCTTTCTTTTTATGGGGGCCTGCCTTAAAGAGGGGGTATATTGGCCCGATATTATACAAAATTATATACCCCTGAACAAGATATATATTATAAAACAGAATACTGTGTTGTCAAGAAGCATATATTTCTTTAAGGAAAATATTACAAAGTTTTTATTTGGGAGTTATTCCCGGAGGGGGGAAATATGTCTGTCACCAAAAAATATATGCCGCAGATATTATTTACGTTAAAGTGCCTGCTGTTTTCTTATATTCTGACGGGAGGGTTTTTGCTGCTGCTCGCCTTTTTGCTCTACAGGCTGCACCTGTCGGAGAAGGTGGTAAATGTCTGCATTATTCTGATCTATATCGCCGCCTCTTTTTTTGCGGGGGTTCTCACCGGAAAAAAGAAAGGGAGGAAAAAATTCTTCTGGGGCGCCATAATGGGGGCGCTGTATTTTGTGGTGCTGTTTGCGGTATCTGTCATTGTGAATCGCTCCTTTCCACAGCTTTCCACGGACTTTTCGACGACCGTGCTGCTGTGTGTGGGCGGCGGAATGCTGGGGGGAATGTTGAGCTGATCAAAAACCGCCGGTCAGATTTTTATGTAACAATACATATTCATACTCGCAGTCGATCAGCTCCTGAAAGTAATCCTTGTTGATGTTGCCCTGACGGATCAGCGCGCCGACGGAGGGGACGCCCGAGATTTTCAGTTCTTCTTTTATGGCCTCGGCCATGGCTTTGCCGAGACCATGGTGGGAGGCGTCTATACCCATATAAAGCATCACGTAGGAGGCGGGCCTTGCATGGATTCTCAGGATGCGCAGATAATCGAGCAGGGTGAGTTTTCCGTACACCGCGTTCCCGTAGTCCGGAATGCTGATGAAAAAACCGACGGCTTTCCCCTGATAGTAAGCCATTTTTACCATGGGATAGCGGATCAGCATTTTCAGATAACTGTAGAGAGAGACAAACTCCTCTCTGCTGATGCGCTTGTAGGCCGGAAAATTCTGATACAGCTCGATCAGAAGCTCGTAGACTTCGATCAGCGTGCGGTCGAAAGTATCTTTGGAGGGACTCCCGATCCGGTAGCCCTCCTCCTGTTTTTGGGCAAGCCTGGCGGAGAACAGGGCGTTTTGATGAGAACGTTCCACGCTCCGGTAGTGGTTGGAGTAGTAACGTTCTGTCACCTCATATCCGGATTTTTGCCACAGGGCGGTATAGTAATCCCTGTTGTACGGCTCCCCGGTGTAGGAGCGGTCGAAACAGTTTGTCTTAAAGCGGTAGCGGATCCAGAAGGAGGCGTCAATGGGACCGCAGATTTTGTCGCAGTTCTGATTCACGGCAATTTTTTCCGCTTTTTGGAGCAGCATGGAGGCCGCCTTTTCGTTATTTTCACTCTCGAAAAAGCCGAGGTAAGCTGTCCTGTCGCCGGGGTAGACCGTCAGGACTGCGCGGCTCACGGGATTTTTCTCCTCGTCCAGGACAAGCAGCGGAAAGACCGTGAAATAATGGCTCAGCACATGGGTTCCCGTCAGGATGCGCCGTTCTTCCTCCGGCTGCTGCATGATTTCCTTCCGGGAATAAAGTCTGCCGGGAAGTTCCAGAAATTTGCGGATATACTGTTCTTCTGATGAAAAGCTGATCACTCGGTAATTCATTTGATACGTCCTCCGGGAATGTCCGGTTTTAAGTAAAATTTACGGATCTGTTTGTAGCGGGGCAGCCGGCTGTTGACCTGAGCGAGATATTTCCTCATCTCTTCCTCGGAAAGGCCGGCTGTAACGGCGGCGGCGGGGTGGTGGTTTTCCTCAAAGACAGCGGCGGTCTTAATCTGAGGATGTTGTAAGAGCAGCGCTTCCAACTCCTCCACATAAATGTTCTTTCCGTTGGCAGTCAGAATCATACGTTTTTTTCTGCCTTTCAGGTACAGATGCCCGTCGGGGGAAAGAATACCCAGATCTCCGGTGTGATAGCCGTCCTTGTCAAACTCGGAGTAGCGGTCATTCCGGTTCAGATATCCTTCGGAGACACTTTCGCCGGATACGACGATCTCTCCCACGCCGTTCTCGTCAGGGGTGAGGATCCGCACTGTGAGGTTTTCGAGGACAACGCCGTTTGCGGCGAGGTCCGGATCGCCGGGGCGGGCGAGGGCGATGACGGAGGAAGTTTCCGTGGTGCCGTAGGCCTCCAGAAGACAGATGCCCTGCTTGATAAAGTATTCCTTGACAGCAGGGTCCGTAAAACTGCCGCCGCAGTAGAGAAAGCGGATGTTTTGCAGCATATCCAGGAGCGCGTCGTTCATGGCGTCGTACATACGGTATAAAAACAATGGCACGGTGCATACAACGGTGGGGCGGACTTCCGTCAGTTCCGGGAGCATGCGCTGCAGATCGGAGCAGAGAAAAAGCTGCATGCCGGAGACAAGGGTGTATAATATGTTGGCCACGCCCGTATAGACGTGGTGAAAGGGCAGAAATACGTAGGAGATGTCCTGTTCTGTCATGGGGGTCCGCCGGTACAGCGTTTCCCAGTTGGCAAACAGGTTATGCTGTGTCAGGGGGATCGCTTTGGGGACGTTGGTGGTACCGGAGGTAAACAGGATCATAGCGGTTTGTTCCGTCTGTACCTTGCCGTACAGAGGCGTCCCGGAGGCTTTTCCCTCCCGGATCAGATCGGTCAGAACGTCCTCGATGCAAAACCAGGAGATGTCCGGAGTTTGTTCCATGACAGACCGAAACCGTTCTCCCCGGGAGCGGGAGTAAAATATGGCTGAGACGGAAACAGCTGACAGGGTGTTTTGAAGATCCCAGGCTGTCCACTCTTTATCCACCGGCACACAGGTGCCGACATACCCCATGATGCCGAAGTACAGGAGAATCCACTCGTAGGAGTTCTCCGAGCAGATCATGATGTTTTTCTGTTCCAGACCGCGGGCGAGAAGGGATTTGGACAGACCCTGGATGTCGTCTATGACTTCCCGGAAAGTGCGGGTACGCCAGACGCCGTTTTCTTTTGTGCTGATATAGGGGCGGTGTGCCCATTTGTTTTTATCATCCTCCAGATATTCGCTGATGCTTTTCATGACAGTTTTTCTCCTTCCCTCCGTTTGTCTTTCGGAGTATTTTCACTCCGGGCGCCGTGCAGAATGGTTACGATGCCGGTGTCGCCGTCCACCCGGATGCGGTCTCCGGTTCTCAGATATTCCGTGATATGTTCCACGCCGGTCACGGCAGGTTTTTTCAGTTCTCTTGCGAGGATCGCCGTGTGGGAGAGAAGAGAGCCCTTCTCCGAGACGATGGCCTTTGCCGGTGCGATCAGAAATACCCAGCCGGGATCCGTCATTTTTGTGACAAGTATCTTTCCCTTTGTGTCGAGCAGAGGAGAGGGATTATCGATCAACAGCACTTCTCCCTCCGCGATACCCGGCGAACAGGCGGTGCCGGTGTGGATATCGTCTGTCCTGTCATGACGCATTCTGTGATTTCTCCCCGGATGTTTATCGGCTATCTTTCCGGAGAAGATAAGCCTGGAGTAGGCGGGAAGTTGGGCGTAGCCGTCGTATTCTTTTTTCCGCCCGGCGATGATCTCTTTCAGGTCGAGAGAGGGATCCGAATCCGCCGCTTCGATTTCCTCACAGTAGAGCCAGAAGACGTCCGAGGCATCCGTGATCCTTTCCTGTCGGCGCAGGTTTTGTCCCATCTGCAGAACAAGAGAACGCATCATACCGTAGAGACGTCCCCGGTGAAGTCTGGATTTCTCCCGGTTTCGGATGCCGACGGCGGCTCTGCCCGCAAAGAAAGCGGAAAGGCCGGCGAGGGGAGGATCGGCTGTCTCCTGGGCCGGGTAGTCCTGTTCGGAAAGCGTCTCGGCGCACTGCACGACACAGCGTATCAACAGGATCGGATCCGTGCGGAAAGTTTTGCTCTCCAGCTTCAGTTCTTCCACATTTCGATCGCCGAAGGTTTGGATATAGGCCTGCAGAGCCCGGGAAAAGGAGTTGTCGTTTTGCCGGATATATCGGAAATACGCCTCATTGTCGCGGAGTGATTTCAGTTCCGGCAGACGGTTTTCTTTTTTCGCCCGGGACGCCAGCTTTTGCAAATGTTCGATCGGGCGCATGCTCTCCAGTTTCTGCACACCGGAGATGGCGCGGTTGGCCGCCAGTTCACAGGCGGGGACGTGTTTGGCTTTCAGACTGGATTTTAAGAGACCCGTGAATAGAAAACTGTACATGTCGTTGACCAGGGTGATATCCCAGCGCTTTACCGTCATGTCCTGCAGCTCGCGGTAGCGGGCCAACAGAGTCCGGTTCCCTTCCGTGTCTGTCCGCAGAGATTCAAACCGCTCTATGATCTGTGCGAAATACAGATCCAGCCGATCCATTTCCCTGGGGCAGGTGAACAGAAGCCGGAAAAAGGAATAGGTCACTTTGAATCGGGTGCTCCGGCGGATGTGTCCGTTTCTGTCGGAGTTTACGGTCTTGTCTTTGACGCCCATCATTTCCTGCCAGAGGGGGATCAGACGATCGGAAAAGGGCAGAAAGAGCAGCACATCGTACCAGTTGCTGATGCGGTAATAGACGCGTCCGTTTGCCACATCCACCATGTGTTTCAGAGTTTCGTCGATCCGGGCCACCGTCTCTGGTTCGCCGGTCAGGTGGAGCAGCAGGCTTTTAAACACCTGATAGTAAGCCTCCCGGATGAAGCTCTGGGTGAGAGGCAGGGTGATGCCGGGATAACTCTCCACGATGTTGCTGTTGTCCAGAATGATGACGGGGGCAGTTTTATCGATGGATGTGATGGGGCGTACCTGCAGAAAGTATAGTTTTTTGTTTTGTATCGCAAATTCTATATCGAACTCCTCCTCATGCTGCACGCCGGATTCCGGGGCGAGAAGCGCTCGGATCTTCCGGGAAGATCGTATCAGTTCTTCTGTCTCTTTTTCCGTCAGCAGGGGGGAGGCGCCGGTCTGTTCGTAGTAACAGATCCGGTCGGAGAGATGATAATAGTAGGTGGTGGTATCCGTCCTGTCCTCGACGACCTGATCGCCGGTGCCTCTTCCGCAGACGATGACGGATTCGTTCAGGATACCCTGCGGGTTGGCGGTGAACAGAATGCCGGAGAGATCCGGCTTAAGCATCTCCTGTATGATGACGTGCATTGTGAGAGCTCCTGGGTCAAGCTTATGGATTTTGCAGTAGGAGAGAATTTCGGGGCGCTCCGCGTCGGAGAGAATATCCCGGATGCGCATACAGACTTCCTCCCGCGGCACCTGCAGGAAGGTTTTGAACTGTCCCGCGAAGGAACAGCGATCGGAATCCTCCAGGGAGGCGCAGGAGCGGACGGAAAAGGATGCGGTATCGGGGAAGTGCGCCGCCAGATAACCGAGAACCTCCTCCTCCCGGAAGGCCTGATCCACACAGAAAAGGGGAGGCACCGAAAAGCCTGCCTCCAGGAGCAGGAAGAGATTTCGGGCTTTGGAGCCGAGTTCGGTTGTCGTGTGATTTTTAAGGCAGATGATCATGGGCAGTTCTCCGTTTGGGTAGGATCATGGTATTTGCCGGCATATCTATATCGCTCCGAAGATCAGATAGACCGGTATAGTCAACAGCATCAGCGATTCCTGAATGTAGGTATACCTCTCCACCTTCTCCACGATGGTAAATCGGGTCGGATCTTTCATAAACTGTAAGAATTTTACGGTCATCCAGGACACGTCTGTAAACAGCGCTAACACCGTGATCTTATTTAAGTTCCACACCAGCAAAAAATTAGTGATGATATCCACCCAGGTGATGATCAGGATAAACCGGGCGGCTTTTTTATAGCCGAACAGACTGGAGTAGGTCACATACTCCGTCTCGTCCTTCGGCGCCCGGATTTTCCTTGCGATCTCCCAGATCAGCGCCGGGAAGTAGAGCGTCCATGCGGCGAGAAAATTCACCCGGGTAAAGAGCGGGAGATCATACTTAAAGCAGGTGAACGAGATGATGTAGATGTTCATGATCATCTGCACCGGATTGTGGGTGACTAACGCCAGAGGCAGGCTTTTCTGAATCTTTTTTTTGCTGAAAAACCAGAGGGACATCAGAGTCCCGTAGATATAAAGGAACAGAAAAAATCCGAAATTGTTCATAAAAATCAGATTTAGCAGCACGGTGACTGTGATGAGGATCGTGACAAAGATCGCAAGGTCCTTTTTATGTACCCTGCCGGAGGGGAGGGGTCTGTGGGAGAACAGGCGGCAATCCAGTTCATAGTCCTTGAAATCGTCAGCGATCCGCAGCCACAGAAGAAAGCTGAACACGGTAAACCCGCCGATCAACTCCTGTAATCCCGGCTTAAAATCCCTGAGCCCCGCGTTCAGCAGGATGATAAAATGGATCTCTCCGAAGATGATCAGTCCGAGGACAAATCTTGATGGGATCGGATACATTTCTTTAAAATAGATGGAGAGGCGTCTGCACATGGAATTGCTCCTTACTATCTTTATGATAGTTCCAGTATAGCGCATTTTCAGATAAAAGAAAAGAATCTCACCATTTAAATCGGATTATGTTGACAAAACGGCTTATACAATTGTATAATGTGTTATACGGTTGTATAACCTGTTGGGCGAAATTTACGAGTTGGAGATGTAGAGATGGCAGATACAATCAAAAAGCTGGGGGAAGCCGAGCTGGAGATCATGCAGGTGATCTGGGACGCTGAGACGGCAGTGACCTCCAATTACATATTAAAGGAACTGCAGGGGCGGAGAAAATGGCAGCTCTCCACGCTGATGACGTCCCTCACCAGACTTGCGGATAAAGGCTTTGTGCGCTGTGATCGCTCCACGGGGAGCAATCTGTACAGCTGGCTTATTTCGGAGAGAGAGTATAAGGCAGGGGCTAGCAGACATTTTCTGGAGAGACTCTACGACAATTCGATCCAGAATCTGATCGCCTGTCTTTACGACAGTAAGGCGATCAAAAGCTCCGATGTGGAGGAACTCCGGGAATTTCTGGACAGGATAGAGGCGGAGCATGCCGGGGAGGAGGATGTGTGATGACGGATCTGTTTCTTTCTGTGCTGGGAACATCGGCGTCGGTCAGTGCGCTCATTGTGCTCCTGTTTCTTTTGTCACCCTTTTTGAATAAGCGATATGCGGCGAAATGGAAATATTTGATATGGATCGTCCTGGCGCTCAGGCTGGCTGTTCCGCTCGGGGGAGCGCCAGGACGATCCGCGGCGGATGTATGGCAGCAGTGGAGGGAGAAAGCGTCGACGACAGCGGAGAAAACCGGGGAGACGGCGACGGATACCGGTACTGTTCCGGGAAGATTGGTCGTGGAAGTGCCGGCACAGATGACTGTGCCGCTCCCCGTGCAGACGGAAAAAAACATTACCGCACTGGATATCGCGGCGTACATGTGGGGATCCGGCTGCCTTGTATATATATTTATTAATATAACTAGTTATTGTATATATAGAAGGCGGGTGTCCCGGAGGGGGACACTTGTAAAAGATCCTGTGGTCTTACAGCAGTTTTTGGCATGTAAACGCGAGCTGCAGATCAGGCGCGTTGTACCCATCATGGAATATCCCGGCGCGGCGAGCCCGATGATCCTCGGTTTTTTAAAACCGGTTCTGATCCTGCCGGAGGATCGGTACAATGCGCAGGAACTTTTCTATATCCTGAAACATGAACTGGTACACCTGAAGCGCAGAGATCTGCAGAGTAAGCTGTTGTTTATGACGGCGGGAGCGCTGCACTGGTTTAATCCGCTGGTCCATCTAATGCGGAAAGAGGCGGTGGTGGATATGGAGCTTGCCTGCGATGAAAGGGTGGTTCAGGGAGCGGATCTTGCGATGCGGAAGATGTATACGGAGACTTTGCTCTCTACACTGCATAAAGGCTGTGAAAGAAGCACGGCCTTATCGACAGGATTTTACGGGGGAAAGAAGGTTATGAAGAAACGATTTCAGAATATTCTGAGGAAGACGGGAAAGAGAAACGGCCGATATATCTTAGTGTGCGCGGTGCTTCTGACTCTCAGCGCGGGGACGCTTATGGGATGTTCCGTGGTGAAGGATAAGGCGGAGGACTCTGACGGGAGTCTGACGGAGTCCGCAGAAAATTTCCCGGGAGACGCAGGAGATACGATGTTCGCAAAGATGGCGGGGAGTTGGATCATCGATTTTGATCGGACGGATTCTACGATCTGGGGGACAGGGATATCCTTTGGGGACAGCATGGAACTGTCGGAGTCGGGGACGTTCAGCTATTATATCGGTATCGGCGTCGGCGGGACCGGCCAGTGTGCAGAGCAGGGCGGCGTTGTCACGGTGGAGGTGGAACCTTACGAGGATCTCACCGCTGAACAGGAGATACTGACTCTGCAGTATCATAATGACGGCGGTTCAGAATATATTCTGATGGACTGGTATGATGAGGATGTTTACTGGGTGCGCAATGCGTCACAGGATGCGGGGAGTGCCGGGGAGGACAGCGCTGCCGAAAATACTGGCGATGCTGTGCAGACAGCGGGGGAGACGATCACGCTTTCGATCATGAAGGAAGGCATACCCGAGGAAAAACAGGCGGAGCTTGTTGCGGAGGATGGCTATATCCTTTATTTGCCCGAAGGGGAATGGCAGAAGGAGTCGGCGGACACCTGGCGGGCGGTGGTGAATGAGGACGTCAGGCTCTGGGTGGCAGGTTTTGAGAGCGGTTATTCGATCGAACAGATTCTGGCGGATGAGGGCTATGTGGCGGATAAAGCCGGTATGTCAAAACAGGAAGACGGCAGCAGCTATCATGTCAGATTGTTTGAGGCGCAGACAGGCGTATGGTGCGTATTTTTCTGTTACCCTTCGGAGGCGGAGGAAGGCTGGGGAATGGAGCTGCCTGTGATTGCGGATACTTTCGCAGTGCTTCTGCCGGAAGAGCATATTACGGAGACAGGTGCTCTCTCTGCGCAGGTTCTGGGATATATATCTGACTTCAATTACGGCAGCAACACGGTTACCGTAGACAGAAGGGACTGGGTGACGCCGGAAAGCGGAGACTGGAAGCCGGAGTATGACATGGACGCGGGCTTTGAGATCGTCGATCTGGAGGGGGCGGATATCACATACCGGGTCCGCAGCGACTGCACCTATCATGTTCTGGCGGGCGGATCCGGTCCGGCTGTAGATGTGGGGGAAGATGAGTTCACGGTATATTTGAGAGAGGCGGACTATCCGATTTTCTGGTCGCTTGAGGTGGAGGGCGGGGAGGTTGTCAGTATTGCGGAGTGGTATGTGCCGTAAAGGCTCCTTTTTTTGACCTGCTGAGCATAAAGAGCATCGTTAATAAAATAACCGGAAATACAAGCCCGACGCCCATGCCGATACGAATATTATCTCCTGCCTTCTGCGTGATACTGCCGACGATGCCGGGGCCGATGCTCCCGCCCAAATCTCCTGCCATGGCAAGCAGCGCGAACATGGCGGTTCCACCCGCCGGAAATTTTTCAGATGAAATACTGATCGTTCCGGGCCACATGATTCCGACAGAGAAACCGCACATAATACAGCCGATCAGTCCAAGCAGCGGGCTGGATGACAGGGAGGTGATAAGATAGCAAATCACACACAAAATTCCGGAGCCGGTCATAAATTTCATCAGATCCATTTTGTCGCCATATTTTCCAAAAATCACACGGCTAATCCCCATCGTGACAGCAAACATACAGGGGCCGGCTAAATCTCCGATCGTTTTTGATAATCCCAGCGCCGCTTCCGCGTAAGCTGACGCCCACTGCGCCATAGCAAGTTCCGATGCACCGGAGCAAACCATCAGACAGACGAACAGCCAGAAGATCGGTTTACGGAACAACATTCTTATCCCCATTCCATTTCCTTCATCCATTAAATGTTCTATGGGACATGTCGCAAAATTATAGATATTCATTGTCGGGATGATTGCCCATAATAAGGTGAGCCATTTCCAGCTGTCCATACCGAACAGCAGGAAAAACAGGGTTGAGATCAATATCGTTCCCACGGAGCCCCAACAATAGAAGGAATGAAGCAGGCTCATGGTCGCTTCCTTATTTTCGAACGGGCAGGCCTCTACAATAGGGCTGCAGAGCACTTCGATCAATCCGCTTCCTATCGCGTACAGAATGACGCTGCATATAATTCCCACAAGCGGGTTCGGTAAAATATCCGGAAGGAACGCCAGACCGATCAGTCCGGCGGCAGCACATACCTCAGAGATGACGATACATATACGGTATCCGATCCTGTCCACAAATTTTGCGCAAAACACATCTATTAAAAGCTGTGTAAAGAAAAAACATGTGGAGATCAGTGCAATATTTCCAAGGGAAATGCGGTAATCGCTATGGAATTTTAAAAATAACAGCGGCGCAAAGTTGGCGGCTATTGCCTGTGTGATAAATCCCAAGTAACAGGCGGTTTTGGTTTTTTGATAGTTTGGCATGATAGTTTCAGCTTCCTTTCTTTTTGTTGTTCGATTCTTTGTAACAAACCTTAATTGCATTTTCATCACCGCACAAAAAACATCCTTCATAGTTTTCGGATGTGTGCCGCGGTTCATAATTAACAATAAACCCTGTTTCTATCAGGGTTAACATCAATTCATTTACCTTGTCTTTGCTGTCAACATAGATGGCGAGACATTTGCCTGACTTATATTTTTCCGTTTTTATGATCGCTTCCATATAACAGTCCTCTTGTCCTTCCTTTTTGAATTATAAAGGATAAAAATTCATTTTTCATTGATTTATATTCGACATTTATTGTATAATATCGTAAATACTTATTTGGAGAGAATTTTGCCATGCATTTCAATTCGCCCGGCAGCAGGATTGCCATAGATGAAAATCTGATGGAGACGGTTCAACACGGAAGCAATAACTATCCGTTTCATTTTTATTATGAGAATTTAGCCCTGTTTGATTTTCACTGTATCGAATGGCACTGGCATACCGAATTAGAATTTGTATATGTGGAATCGGGAACTGTGACTTCCTGGATCGGAGAGGAGCAGCTTATTCTGCCCGCGGGAAGCGGGGTGTTTATCAATTCCAAAATTCTGCATCGATTTTATTCCCCCGGCGAAGCCATTATTCCCAATTTTGTATGTATGCCTTCTTTTATTGCCGCGCAGGACAGTTTCATATATCAAAAATACATCCTGCCAGTTCTCTCTTCTTCTCTGACATATCAGATCTTTCAGGAAAAAGTCCGCTGGCAGGAGGAAGTTTTATCGATCATGAAGCAGATCGTGGCTGTTCAGGATAACGTTTCGTCGGGTGAACTTGCGACAGCCGCCCTCGTGCAGAGGCTTTGGCTGGAACTGTATGAAAATGCTGATATTTCATATAAAAAGAACCACATAGATGATTCCGCCTCTTCCCAGGCGAGATTACAATTAATGATGCAGTATGTTCATCAGAACTATTCACAGGATGTTTCGCTGGATGATATTGCTTCTTATGCAGGAATCAGTAAAAGTACCGTATTAAATCTGTTCCGAAGATATTTACACATCACGCCGATAAATTACCTGATAAATTATCGTTTAAATGAAGCGGCTTTACAGCTTTCCAAAACGGAGAAAAAAATCATTACTATTTCAGAGGAAACAGGATTTAACAACGTAGATTATTTTTGCAGATTGTTTAAGAAACATTATCATTTGACACCGACTGAGTATCGGAAAAGGAAACTTTCCGCATATTCGGTTTAGTTATGTAAGTACGGAACAGAAACATGATCGGATCACAGGAGGTTTAGCAAATGCAGTTACAAGACTATCCATCGTTTTAACGGGAAGTGTATGAGAAGATCATGGAAAAATTCACCTATGAGGGCAATGAGCCGGAGGAGAAGGCGCGGCTGTGGTATCTGTTTCATAATCAGAGAACATCCATTTCCGTTCTGGCGCCGCGGCCGGACGCCTGGAATGCCTGGACTGCGGAGTGTATCGAAAGGAAGGACTGGCCCGGGCTGTGCCGGATTATAAACCAGCGGGGCAGAGGGGATATGATGCCCGTCGTCTACGGCGGTTATAACCACGAAAAAAATTTCCACTGTATGATGGAGGGTTTCGGAGGCTTTTTTGGGAAAGAAAAAGTCCGGCCAGCTGGAAAAAGCCATGATCGCTTTTCTGTTAGATCTGATAAATGGCGATATGGAGAAGGGCAGCAAGGATCTGCTGGCTGTGTGTAAGGGTTATACGAGAACGCAGAAATATGTGCTGGGGATGCGCCCCTTCTGTACACTGGCGCATGAGCTTTACTGCCTGGCTCAGATCCTTTTGCCGGAGGATGTTTTCCGGGAACTTGAGATGCCGGAATACAGGAATTTTCTTGCCGAATTTGTTCTGTGGCGGCGGGTAAACCCCGATCCGGACCGGTCTTTGTGGCTGGGCTATCCGGAGGAGCTGGAGGTGCTCAATAGAATCTATGAGGCGCCCCCGGCCAGGATGATCCTCTGGCAGCCTCAGCTGGATTCCCCTCATCTCAGACCGAAGGAGCGGCAGAACTGGTTTGTCCACGGGGTAAAGTGGGTTGACGATTATGTGGATGAGCTTTGGGAGATAGGGGTAGTCGGGGAACACGAACAATCAATATAATGAACGATCACAGCCTGTTTTGTGGGATATATCGTGCAGGCGGTTATCAACATTTTTACGCCGCTTTTATTTTTCATAGAAGCTGCCACATTCCTTTTTCGGGAGGGTTTTTGGCGCTTCGGCGGTCAGAATAAGCATGGCGCTGATCAAGAGCATCGCGGCGAGGGAGAGGAGGGCAGGCGGCATACTTCCGTTTCCCGATGTGCCGGCATAGTCTGAGGTGTCGAAGCCGATCACGGTCAGCGCCGCCGAGAAAGGATAGATGTTCCGCAACAGTCCCTGCTTGAAAAAGAGCACACAGTATCCGGCGAGGAAGGAAACCACCGAACCTGTCATGAACAGTCCGGGTTTACGGCTGCAGAATATGATAATCGGCAGGACGACGATGTACACACAGATGGAGAGGACCGCCATCTGCGGCAGGGCTCTCATAAAGACAGCGAAGCGGATATCGGGCAGATGGGCGAGGACGCTGATCACTGCGGCGACGATCAGGCTGTAGATGCCGAAAAGTACCGACAGAATGCCGACGGATAAAAGCTTCCCACAGAGGAATCTCCGGTAGGAAACGGGGACGGTCAGGATATTTTTCAGCGTGTCGTCGGTGTGTTCCCGGTTGATCAGATAGCCGGCGGTCAGGGTGAACAGGACCGGCATGAAAATCTGCGTGTTGCCCCAGATCGTGTTTTCGATCAGGGCGGCAAAGTTGTAGTGGGGATCTCTCAGTTCCTCGTTCATGATGAGCTGAGAGAGAAATTGCAGTAACGGTGAGCATATCATGCCGGTCATGCCGATCAGCAGGATGTGATAACGTTTTATTTTCTGGAATTCTGTTTTTATCAGTGTGATCATTGTGTCTCCTCCTCATTATATTTTTTGTCTCTCATAAATTTTTATCATAATCATTATACAGAGCAGTGCCTCTCCCATGAGGATGGCAAAGACCGTCGGCGTCGGCACGAAATAGGGGCTGAAGCTTTCGTAAAATGTTGTGATAACAGGGCCGGCGTCTTCCAGGGAGTGAAATTGATAGAGCCACCGGAAGATCACGGGAACCGGGAGAAAGGTAGGTATATTCAGTCCAAGCGGCACCCGGATCACCGCGTCGCTGATATGCAGAATATAGCCGAGCATCGTGTAAGCGAAGGCGATGATGACGGAGATGATGTAGGATCGGTTGCACCAGATCACAAGGAGCAGGCAGGGCATCGAAGCTGCCCAAAGCAGCGCGCCGCAGGCGGTTGTCAGGAGAAGTTCTCTCCCGATCCCGCTCAGGGGAATGCCGGAAAGGAGCGCCAGCAGCAGGGAGACGAAAAAGCCTGCCAGTTCATAGGCGATGTCGAAGACTAACACTACAAAAAGTTTTGCCAGGGACAGTCGTCCCCTTGTGACAGGGACGCACAGCAGGTTTTTCAGCGTGTCGTGGTCCTGTTCCTCAAAAAACAGACTGGCGGCTAGAATGATCGAAAGGGGGATCAGTACCAGAAAACCGTTCTCCTCCTGCACTACCGACATGAGATTATCAAGGTTTGCGTCCTTTATGATCATGGAATAAAAGACTGGTATGATAAAGGTGGTGAGAAAAGCGATATGAAATAATTTTTTTCGTTTGATCTTCCAAAATTCGCATCGAATCAGTTTAAGCAATGCCCTCACCTCCCGTCACCCTCCTGAAATAGTTTTCCAAACTTTCCTCGTGGATAAAGGCTTCCGATATTTCCAATCCCTCTGTCACGAATGTCTTGATGATCCTGCCCACGGACAGATCCAGGTTGTGGAGCTGCAGACAGTGGGCATCCTGCACGGCATACCTGTATTCATGGAATCGATGTTCCAGTATCTTTGCGGCGCGGGCGGCGTCGGAGACGGTGAAGCGGACATGTCTGGAGCTTTTTGCCTCCAGTTCGCTGAGGCTTTCCTCCTCCAACAGCACGCCCTTGTCGATAATGCCGATATCGTCGGCGAGCAGAGCGATCTCGGACAGAATATGACTGGAGATCAGGATAGTTTTTCCTCTGTCGTCGCAGAGTTTCCGGATGAAGGCGCGCACCTCCGCAATGCCGATGGGATCGAGGCCGTTGATCGGTTCGTCCAGGATCAGAAGCTCCGGATCGTGCATCACGGCGAGGGCGATGGCGAGCCGTTGTTTCATGCCGAGAGAATACTGGGAGTAGAGTTTTTTGTCCTTATAGGGCAGGCTCACCAGCTCCAGGGAATCCTTGATTTTGGATTTGTCAGATATGCCTCGAAGGGCAGCAAAGATCTGCAGGTTTTCGGCTCCCGTCAGGTTTGGATAGAAGCCCGGGGACTCGATCAAAGAGCCAATGCGCGGAAGGAGGCTCTTCTCGTTTCCGGAGAGGGATTTTCCAAAGATCATGACATCCCCGACGGTGGGCTTTGTGAGCCCGAGCAGCATTTTCATGGTGGTGGTCTTGCCGGCGCCGTTTCTGCCGAGCAGGCCGTAAATCCGTCCTTTCCGGACGTGGATATTCAAGCTGTTTACGCTCTTTAGGGCGCCGTACTGCTTGGTGAGATTTTTTGTTTTGATAATGTAGTCGCTCATGGTGAAACCTCCTGTTCTGTAACTGAGAAGTATTTTACCTCGTCAACCTTAAAGAAACCTTTCTTTTGGCTTGCAGGAACCTTACGTTTAAAGTTTTTCCCTTCTGCTCCCCCAATGTCGTGTCAACGGAATTTGATTGATAAAATGGAGGTTTTTTGTTAAGATATAGATGAAAAAAGTTTTACATTTTAAATAAGTGACAAATATCTGGCGGAAGAATTGAAAGAAGAATATAACATATGGCAAAAGGAGCTAAGATATGAAAAAGAGATGGTGGAAAGAATGTGTGGTGTACCAGATCTATCCGAGAAGTTTTTGCGACAGCAACGGGGACGGTATCGGTGATATCAAGGGGATCACCTCAAAAATGGACTATTTAAAGGAGCTGGGGATCGATGTGATCTGGCTCTCGCCGGTCTATCAGTCGCCTAACGATGACAACGGCTACGATATCAGCGATTATCAGGCGATCATGGAGGAGTTCGGCACGATGGAGGACTTCGACGAGATGCTGGCGGCGGCACATGCGAGGGGCATCAGGCTGGTGATGGATCTGGTGGTGAACCATACATCCGACGAACATGCCTGGTTTGCGGAGAGCAGAAAGTCTCCGGATAATCCATACAGGGATTATTATATCTGGCGCCCGGGAAAGGACGGCGGGGCGCCGAACAACTGGGGCTCCTGTTTCTCAGGGTCGGCGTGGGAGTACGACGGGGCGACAGATATGTATTACCTGCACCTGTTCTCCAGAAAACAGCCGGATCTGAACTGGGATAATCCGGTGGTCAGGGATGAAGTGTTTGGCATGATGAACTGGTGGATCGACAAGGGCGTGGACGGCTTCCGGATGGATGTGATCAGTCTGATCTCCAAGCCGGCGCAGTTTAAAGACGGGGTACCCGGCGCCAACGGGTATGCGGGCTTTGAGGAGACGGCAAACGGCCCCCACGTGCATGAATATCTGCAGGAGATGAGAAAAAAAGTGTTAAACCGCGCGGATACCATCACGGTGGGAGAATGCTCCGGTGTGACAGTGGAAGAGGCGAGGAAGTACGCAAACAGTGATGAGACCGAGCTGAACATGGTATTCCAGTTTGAGCATATGGATGTGGATGCGGGGGAAAAGGGTAAATGGACGGACCGCAGGGCGGATCTGAGGGATCTGAAGGCGGTGTTGACAAAATGGCAGAAAGCCCTGGAGGATGCAGCGTGGAACAGTCTTTACTGGGAGAACCACGACCAGCCCCGCTCGGTGTCCCGGTTCGGCGACGACGGAACCTATCGGGAGACTTCCGCCAAGATGCTGGCGACCTGCCTTTACATGATGCAGGGGACACCCTACATCTATCAGGGACAGGAGCTGGGCATGACCAATGTACCTTTTGCAGGCATCGAGGAATTCCGGGATATAGAGAGCGTCAACGCCTACCATGAGCTGACGGGGCAGGGGGTATTTTCAGAAGAGGAGATGTTGCGGTATCTGCGCTGTAAGAGCAGGGACAACGCGAGGACGCCGTTCCAGTGGAGCGCGGAAGAGAATGCCGGGTTTACGACCGGGACCCCGTGGATCATGGTGAATCCGAATTATACAAAGATCAACGCGGAGGAGCAGAGGGGAAGGGAGACTTCCGTATTTCACTATTTCAGGAAGCTGATCCGCCTGAGGAAGGAAAACGAGGTGATCGTATACGGTACATACGACCTGCTTTTGCCGGAGTCGGAGGAGATCTATGCTTACACAAGGACTCTGGGGGACGAGAAACTTTTAGTTGCCTGCAATTTTACGGCGAAGGAGGTTTCCTTTGATATGCCGGAGGAGTTTCTCGGAGGAGAGATCCTGATCGGGAACTATGAGGATGCGGAGATTGAGAAGAACATGAAGTTACGGCCCTATGAGGCGGCAGTGGTGAATCGATAGGAGGGAAGATTCATATGAAAAAATTATTGGATTACGCGGACAGGTATATAGAGAACAGCACCTGGAAAGATATGGCGATGCTGAAATTCTGCCTCTTTTCTCTGGGGATTCTGGCGGGAATGCAGATACCGAAAAAGGACAAAAAAGAGGCGGGAATCCTGGCGTTTGTTGTTTTTGTGCTCACCTATATCCCGCTGATGAAAAAGCTGGTCGATATGATTCGATAACATTTATTCCGACAAGAGGATACTGCATAATGAAATGTTGTGGAAAAATCTAAAAGTTTAGATTTTTCCACAATGCCGACGACTACGAAATTCCCATCATTCCTGCATGATATTTTAGGATAAGTCTTTGTGCTTTTCACCCCATATGCATAATTGGTCTAATATTTCCATAAGGGATTGTCCTTTTGGAGATAAACTATACTCTACTTTTGGGGGAATTTGGGGATATTCATTACGAATAACAAGATTATCTTTTTCCAATTCCTTTAGCGAGTTGCTAAGCGTTTTGTGTGAAATTGTTTTGATATAGCGTTTCAATTCATTGTATCGGACGATTCTAAATTCCATTAGGCAATATAAAATTACCATTTTGTATTTTCCGCTAATCAACGACAAAGTATAACTAAATCCGGTTTCCTCAAAATTTGACTGGTCAATATAATCTTTAAACATATACACTTTCCCTTAGGTTAGTATCTAACATAAATGTGCGTACTTTTTTATTTTGTATGTGCTGCTATAATTATAGCATAAACTTTGGAGGTGTACAGCGTATGAGCAAAAAAATATGTATCTTAAACGGAAGCCCCCGTAACAACGGGAACACAAAAGAACTTATCAAAAGTTTTACGAAAGGAGCAAAAGCCGCCGGACATGAAGTAGCTTGCTTTGATTTGCAAAAAATGAATATACATGGCTGTTTAGGGTGTTGCAAAGGTGGAAAAGACGAAGAATGTCCTTGTGTTCAAAAAGACGATATGGCACAAATCTATCCGGTTTATAGACAAGCAGACGTTGTGGTACTGGCTTCCCCTATGTATTACTGGGGAATCAGTGGTCAACTAAAATGTGCCTTTGACCGTCTGTTTGCAGTAGCAGAAATGACCACTAACTATGAAAACCCCAAAAAGGATTGCATTTTACTTATGGCTGCTGAAGGTGACACGGAAAGTAATTTTGCCCCTGTTAGGGCTTTTTATGAGGGATTGACTTCTCACTTAGGCTGGAAAAACATTGGCATTGTATATGCTGGTGGAAATATGGACACAGGAGCAATTTTAAACAAAGCAGAGCAGCTTAATGAGGCAGAGGAATTAGGAAAATCTATTTGACGGTTCATTTGATATTGACGATGGGTAAAGTAGTCAGGGGGCGACAGTTCATATGCTGCCGCCCCTCTGAATTATAAATTGCAACTGTAAACCATGCATTCGATGGAGGAACTTTTATATTTTCAACCCTTTTCTTCCAAGTGAAATTTTCGACGGCGGGACACTGTTATTAATGATGCAAAAGAAGCGCTGTCTGAGGTGAAAAAGGAGGGGAAGAGACAGTAGGAGAAGGGCGAAATGCAGGCGGCTTTTGTGGCGCTACACACAGCCAGTGTACGGAAGCAGAGCTTCGGGAACAGGGGTTTCTACCAAAAGCTCCTCTCCGGTAAAAGGCTGCAGAAAATGGATACTGCGGGCATGCAACGCCGTCCGTCTTATCCCGGAGACAGCTCCGTCTCCATAGACGGGATCCCCCAGAAGAGGACAGCCGATGGCGGCCATGTGCACCCGGATCTGATGGGTTCTGCCGGTTTCCAGAGAGAGGCGGACGACAGCGAACCCTTCGTTTACCGCCAGGGTCTCATAGTGGGTGACGGCGGTTTTTCCATCCGCCGCAATGCGCATCCGCCTCCGGTTTTCGGGATCGATCCCTATAGGGAGACGGACCGCTCCGGCCGGCGGATCGGGGACTCTTTCGGTGATTGCCAGATAGATTTTGTAGAGAGTGCCGTTTTCTCTCTGTCGCTCCAGTCTGGTGGCCGCCGCCCGGTTTTTTACGGCGAGCACGGCGCCGGAAGTGTCCTTGTCCAGTCTGCCGAAGATCCGGATCACGGAATCTTCTTTTTTGCCACGCAGGTAAAAGGCCAGACGGTTAGCCAGAGTATCCGTCTCTTTTCGTCCTGCCGGGTGAACGGAAACACCGGCGGGTTTATCTATAACGATCACGTCCTCATCCTCGTAGAGGATGGAGAGTTCTTTTTCGGAAACCGTCAGATTTTCAGAAATGCTGTCTTCGGTTTCCAGCAGTACTTCCACCAGATCTCCGGTTTCTAAAAGTGTGCTCACCCTGCTTCGCTTCCCGTTTACACAGATCCCGTTTTCCAGGAATTTTGCACGGCTGATCTCGTTTTTTGTGAGATGGAGCCGGTTTTTCAGAAAGCTTTCCAATTCCATATTGTTCTCTTTAGCGTTAACGCTGCCGCTTATGATCTTACGCATCGGTTTACTCCATGTCTGAGTTTGGACAAATTTAAGGAAACTAATTTGTTATGGCAGTAATGAGAGTATATCCGCAATACACGCTGTAGTCAATGGTGTCATCCAAACGGAAAGAAACTATTGATTTTTATCTTCTTAATTGTTATACTATGCTCAATGGCAGAAAATGACTGGTGAGAAAGTATCCTGTCGCAGATCAGATGAATAATTGAGGGAAGATCAATATAAGCCTGCCGGGCTTATATGTTCTTTCCTTTTGTTTTTTTAAGGGATAAGGCAATATGAAACTACTATTAATTCGGATGAAAACGGTATTTTATACGACAGCGGCGGCACTGTTTCTCCTGGGGGTATTGGCTGTTCTTGACAGAGACAATGATTTTTCGCTTACCCAGAGGGAGAATGTACATAAATTCGGGGCGACCTATATGACCATGAACAATCCTTTCTTTGAGGTGATCAACGAAACCATACGCGCCACCGTGGAATCAAACGGGGATATTCTGATCACAAGAGATCCGGCGCTTGACGCGGTCAGACAGACGCAGCAGATCTATGACCTGATAGACGAGGGCGTGGAAGCTATCTTTATTGCGCCTGTTGATTTCGAGAAGATCATTCCCGCTGTCGAGTATGGGAGGAAGAAGGGCATAAAAATCATATTTGTGGACACGGAGATCTATGACGAGAGTCTGGCGGACTGCATCGTTGTCTCGGACAACTATCATGCGGGAGTGCTCTGCGCCGAGTATCTTCTGCAGAAAAAGACGGAGGGAAAGATCCTGATCTTTGAACATCCGACGACCAAATCCTCCAATGACCGCGTGGAAGGGTTTGCAGACACGATAGAGGGGAACGGGAACTTTGAGATCGCAGGCAGGCTGGATTATGCGGGACAGCTTGAGATCGCCATGCCGCTGATGATCGACGAACTGAAAAAGGATGCGGATTTTGATGTTGTTTTTTGCATTAACGATGTGGGCGCCCTCGGCGTGATGGCAGCGCTGAAAGACTACGGGAGACTGGAGGGCATTTCCGTCCTCGGGGTGGACGGCGCGCCGGAGGCGAAGGCCATGATAAAAGAAAAGATCATGCTCGCGACGTCGGCACAGTATCCGTCCGAAATCGGACAGAATGCGGTGGATCAGCTTTACAATATGATAGAGGGCAGGCCGGTTGAAAAGAAAATAAAAGTCTCGGTCAATCTGATCAGTGAGGAAAATATAGACGAATTCAGTACAAAAGGATGGCAGTAACAAATGGATACATCGGCGTTAAAAAATTCCGCATTAAGCTTTATGAAAAGCTTTAATTTCATAACAGTGCTGTATATTTCCGTTGTTTCCGCGGCAACCATTGTAAAGATCGGAAACTCCGGGGGAGCGGTCCTGTTTCTGAAAAAAGTAAATACGCTGCCTCCGGTTCCGGGAAGAATGCTTCTCATTTCCCTCAGCTTTTTTGTGCTTTTGATGGTTTTGATGTACATGCATGATAATTATGAGATAAAACATCAGTGGGCTGTTATTGTCATGGAATTTATCTGTACCGTTTCCGTGATCGCCGCGCTGCAGGTAAACTATAACGGCATCATCCTTCTCTTTGTGGCGCATATCATGAAATATTTTGAGGGAAGCAGTAAAAAACTGCTCCCCCTCATATTGGGCAGTACATTTTTCCTGATCTTTGATTTCAATGCCTGTTCCAATATTTTTAATATTATTTCTTTTGAGACCTATATGGAGTACTACATCGGGACAGTGGCAGCGATCCTGATTCTGCTTAAAAATCTTTTTGCGACGTTGAACATCATTCTTTTTATCGTGTATACCATTTTGCACCTGCGGGAGCAGATGGATGAAAAGGATGAGATCAATTCTCTGAACGAGCGGCTCCAGGCTGCCAACAGAGAACTTGAGAAGTATGCCGCCGAGTCGGAGAAACTGGCGCAGACAAGGGAGAGAAACAGACTGGCAAGAGAGATACATGACACGCTGGGACACACCCTGACCGGCATTATCGCAGGGATCGACGCGGCGCAGACGGTGGCCGATGTCTCACCCGAAACGTTAAAGCGGTATCTTTCCCTGGTGTCGGATGTGGCAAGGCAGGGCATGACGGATGTAAGGCGTTCCGTCAACGAGTTAAGGCCCGATGCGCTCGAACAGAGAGATCTGCTGTCGGCGATCCATCAAATGATTTCCCAGATGAGCGCCGCCTCCAAGGCGGATATCACATTGGACAACCGTGCGGGCAGGCTTTCCTTCGGCGAGGATGAGGAGGAAGTGATCTACCGGATCATTCAGGAGAGCATCACCAATTCCATCCGGCACGGAAAGGCAGACAGGGTGAGGATTCGGATCACGCGGGAATACAATATTGTGACGATAATAATAAAGGATAATGGTATCGGCGCCGAGAGTATCGAGCCGGGCTTCGGTCTTACGCATATGAGGGAACGTTTGGAGATGCTCGGCGGTAAGATACAGGTTGACGGAAAAGACGGGTTTTGCGTGGTGGCGGAAATTCCGATAAGGTGGGGGACGGAAAATGATTAAAATACTCATTGCAGACGATCAGGAACTGATAAGAGACAGCCTGCGCATCGTGCTGGCGGGCAATCCGGATTTTTCGGTAGATGCCGCGGCAAATGGTATCGAGGTGGTCAGGGCTGTCAGGAAGGATAAGCCGGATGTCATTTTGATGGATGTCAGAATGCCGGAGATGGACGGCGTGCAGTGCACTCAGATCATCAAGGAAAACTATCCTGAGATAAAGATTATTATCCTGACGACCTTTGACGACGACGAATACATTTTCAGCGCGTTGAAACATGGCGCCAGCGGTTATCTGCTGAAAGGGATATCCGCGGACCGTCTGATCGAGGCGATCCATAAAGTTTATCATGGAAATGCCATGATAAACGAGGATATCGCCGGGAAGGTGGTGAAGATGTTCTCGCAGATGGCAAGGGAAAACGCGGCAGTTATTACGGTGGATGAGAATTACATAAAGGAAATTACGGAGTCGGAGTGGAAGGTGATAGGGCTTGTGTCAAAGGGGCTGTCCAATAAGGAGATAGCGGCTGAGCTTTTCCTCACGGAGGGCTCCGTGAGAAATTATTTAAGCTCTGTCCTGAAGAAGCTTGATCTGCGCGACAGGACACAGTTGGCGATCTGGGCCGTACAGTGGAGGAGAGGTTGACCTTGATGAAAAAGAAGATCATAGGGAAAAAATTTGCCGCGGGCGTTTTTATAGCGGCGGTTTTGGTGGCCGCGGCGGCTTCGGTCTATTATTTCCAACAGAAAAGGACGATAACGCTGGTTTTTTTTACCGGCAGTCCCTGGGATGTCCCGGATGCCTATACTTATCAGCTCATCGATGATGCGGTGGCGAAGTTTGAGGCGGACCATCCCGGCGTAAAGGTAAAGTTTGTCAGCGGAATCCAGAAAGATGACTATTCGGAATATATTGCATCCGCTCTGATCAAGGGAAATGCGCCGGATGTTTTCTTTGTGCTGCCGGAAGATTTTTCCACGTTCGCAGGTACGGATGCCCTGATGAATCTGGACGGGTATATCGACAGGGATGCGGATTATGATAAATCCAGATATTACAGCGCATCCTTCGAGTTTGGAAACATTTCCGGCAGTCAGTACGGGATCCCCTTCGAGAGTGTGCCGCAGATGATGTTTGTCAATAAGACGCTGTTAAAGGACGAAGGGATAGATGAGATACCGGAAGATTGGACATGGAAAGATTTTTATGAGATCTGCGACAGGGTTACCAAAGATACGGACGGCAACGGAATAGAGGATCAGTTTGGCGTCTGCGGCTATACCTGGCAGCACGCCTTTATCACAAACGGTGTGGACGTCTTTGACATGGACGGCACGAGCTGCAATCTCCTCAGTGAAAATGCGATAGAGGCCGTGGATTTCATTAAGGAAATAAACGGACTTACAAAGGGAAATGTCGTCACGGCGGATGACTTTGACAGAGGGAATGTGGCTTTTATGCCAGCGCTTTTGTCGGATTACAGGACCTATAAGCCCTATCCATGGAACATAAAAAAGTATACGAACTTTGAGCTGGACTGTATCACGTTGCCGCGGGGAGAAAAAGGCGACAACAAATCAACCATGAGCACGCTTTTGTTGGCCATGAATTCCAGGACAAACAACGAGGAGCTCGCCTGGGAGCTGATCAAAACTTTCTGTTATGATATAGAGATTCAGAGTGAGATCTATACCTATAAAGAGGGCGCGTCCGTATTGAAAACGGTTACCGATTCCATGACGACCATGCTTAGCATCAATCAGGTGCTGTCCGAGGAGGGCGGAATGGATATCAACCTGATCACATCCATCATGGATCACGCCGAGCCGGATTATAATTTCAAGGATACCACAACGGTCAAGGAGATGATCGACGCCGGTATTGATGATATTGTAAAGAACGGAACGGATTCGAAGATCGGGCTGCAGATGACAGAAAAACGGGTCCGAAGTTTCCTGAATGAATAGATGCTTTAAACGGTTTTGTAGATGACAATTGTCATATACGAACCGTTTTTTTATTTGACGAATGTCACCGGAAAAGATATGACATCCGGCAATAGGCAAACCGCAGTAATTTTTCTACAATTAAGACAGTTAAGACCACGAGAGCAAAAGGAATACTGCAGGGAAGGGAGGTATGAGTCAGATGGGTGACGGTTATATTTTGCAGATGAAAAACATCACCAAAACATTTCCAGGGGTTAAGGCGCTCTCCGATGTGACGTTAGAAGTTTCAGAGGCTTCCATTCATGCGATATGCGGCGAAAACGGCGCGGGGAAATCCACTCTGATGAAAGTTTTGTCAGGCGTCTATCCGTATGGAAGTTATGAGGGCGATATCTTTTTTCAGGGTGAAAAAATGTCGTTCAAAAACATCAAGGACTCTGAGCGCGCGGGGATCGTTATTATTCATCAGGAGCTTACGATGATTCCCGAGCTGTCTGTTACGGAAAACATTTTCATGGGCAATGAGATTGTGGAAAAGGGGCTCATAAACTGGGAGAAACAGCGGAAAAGAACAAGAGAGCTGCTTAAGGAAGTCGGCTTACATATTGATCCGAATGCGATCATCAAAAATCTGGGCGTAGGGCAGCAGCAGCTTGTCGAGATCGCAAAGGCGTTGTCCAAAAATGTCAGGGTGCTTATTCTGGATGAACCGACCTCGTCGTTAAATGAATCGGATTCGGAAAATCTGCTGCGGTTGATGCTTGGACTGAAAAAGCAGGGGATTACCTGTATTATGATCTCCCACAAGTTAAATGAGATAGCGGCGGTCTCCGATTATGTGACGGTGATCAGGGACGGGAAAACCGTGGATGGCTATGCCGTGGAGGCAGGCAGGGTTGACGAGAACAAAATTATCAGGGCGATGGTGGGACGTGAGATTGAAAACAGGTATCCCGAGCATACGCCAAAGATCGGGGAAGTGATCCTTGAGGTTTCGGACTGGAGTGTCGAGGATGCGAAGGTTCCCGGAAAAATGCTCTGCAAAAATTCCGCATTTCATGTCAGAGCCGGAGAGATCGTCGGGTTTGCCGGCCTCATGGGGGCGGGCAGAACGGAATTGATGAGATCTCTGTTCGGAAAGAATATGGGGATCTTCAGAGGCGGAAACATGAAAATAAGAGGCAGGGAGGTTCAGATCAATTCGGTCAGGGAAGCGATCAAAAATAAGATCGCCTATGTGCCGGAGGACAGAAAGGGACTGGGGTTAAATCTTCTCGACACGATCAGAAAAACGGTTGTCTCCGCAAATCTTGACACGATTAAAACAAAAGGCCTTCTGGACTTTGACAAGGAGAGGGCGGCCTCGGAAAAATACAGAGATTCCCTGCGGATCAAGTGCCGCGATGTGGGTGTGGGCGTGAACACTTTATCGGGCGGAAACCAGCAGAAAGTCGTCCTTTCCAAGTGGATGTTTACGGAGCCGGATATTCTCATTCTGGATGAGCCCACGAGGGGTATCGATGTGGGCGCGAAATACGAGATCTACAAACTGATCCATGAACTTGCGGATCAGGGGAAAGCGATCATTCTGGTGTCCTCGGAACTCCCGGAACTTCTCGGGATGGCGGACCGCATTTACACGATTTTCGAGGGAAGGATTACCGGAGAGATTTCCGCAAAAGAGGCAAATCAGGAAATATTAATGAAGAAGATGACCATAACGGCTTAAGAGGAGACGATCATGAAATATATTAAAAAGGTGTTGGGCGAAGATCTTCGTCAATATACGATGGTAGTTGCTCTGGCAGCGCTCATCATAATTTTCAATATTGCATCGGGAGGTAAGATGGTTACTTCCTCGAATTTTCAAAATTTAATATCGGGAAACGCTTATGTATTGGTTTTGGCTTTGGGAATGCTCATGGTAATCGTGATCGGACAGATCGATCTGTCGGTGGGTTCGGTCGCGGGATTTGCCTCCATGGTAATGGCGATAACCGCCCGCCAGTTTAACCTGCCGTGGTATATTGCGATTCTGATCGCGTTGGTGATCGGCATGATAGCCGGAGCGTGGCAGGGATTTTTCTTATCGAGGCTCGGCATTCCGGGATTCATCACAACGCTTGGCGGCATGATGATCTTCAGAGGCGGTGTTATTTGGATATCAAACTCAATTTCAGTTCCTGTTCCCTCAGAGCTGAAATGGTTTGGTGCCGGTTATCTTCCTGAATGGGGACCTGCTTTTACCGGGATGAACAACTCAACTTTATTGCTTGGAATCCTTGCGATAGCTGTGTTTGTGACTGCCCAGATGAGGAAGTTTACCCATTCGGGGGATGTTACCGGGAAAAAAGAGGAGTTCTGGCCGTATGCGGTTCGCATCGGGATCGTGTCGGTGGTGATCGGATATGCGACATGGCTTTTCGGAAGCGGAAGGCCGGGCACGAGTTTTCCGATTCCCGGGCTGATTCTGGTGATCCTGATCATCCTGTACTATCTGATCACAGAGAGAACATCCTTCGGGCGCCATGTCTATGCGGTGGGAGGAAATAAGGCGGCGGCGGAACTTTCCGGCGTAAATGTAAAAAGAACGTATTTTCTCACGATGCTCAACATGTCCGTTCTGGCGGCTGTGGCAGGAATATTGTTTGTGGGGCGCTCCACGGCGGCAGGGCCGGCGGACGGAACTTCCTGGGAGATGGACGCCATCGCATCCGTATTTATCGGCGGTGCGGCCGTATCGGGCGGTGTCGGAACCGTCATCGCGACGATGGTCGGCGGCCTGGTGATGGCGGTCTTAAACAACGGGCTTATGCTGATGGGCGTCGGGGCGGACAAAACACAGGTTATAAAGGGCTTTGTGCTTTTGGCAGCGGTAGCCTTTGATGTATATAACAAGAAAAACAGGGGGTAAGATCCTGAATTTAAAATTCAAAAAGGAGGAAATGAATGATGAAAGCAAAAAAGGTATTATCACTTCTGGTGACGGCGGCTCTCGCGGCAGGTGTGCTGACAGGCTGCGGCGGAGGCAGGGAAACGGAGGAGACTGCGCAGACGGCTGAAACACCTGCAGCTGCGGAGGAGACTGCTGAAGCCGAAAGCGCGGAGACGGCAGAATCGGAAGAGGCGGCAGAGAATACGTCCGCAGGCGGCGGAATCGTGGGCGTGGCGCTGCCGTGGCTCGGAACACAGAACTGGGCGGAGGCGGAAGTAATGTTTAAGGAACAGCTCGAGGCTGCGGGTTATGAAGCGATCATTCAGGCAGCGGACCAGAAAGTTCCGCAGCAGCAGCAACAGATCGAGTCCATGATCGAGAACGGCGCGCAGGTTATCGTTGTCGGCCCCGTTGACGGTTCCCAGCTTGGCTCGGTGCTTGAGAAGGCAAAAGATGCGGGCGTTTACGTGATCGGATATGACAGACTGCTGGAAAATACCACGGGCGTTGACGGCATAGTGCAGTTTGGCAGTGTGAAAACAGGGGAGTTACAGGCGCAGGCGCTCCTGCAGGGATTAGAGGAATTGAAGGGCGAGGCTCCTTACAACATCGAACTTTTCGGCGGCGGTCCGGCTGATCCGAATGCACCGAATTTCTTCACAGGCGCAATGTCAGTGCTTCAGCCGCTCATCGATGACGGCACACTGGTTGTTGTATCCGGGCAGACAGATTTCACACAGTGTGCGACAGTTGACTGGGATAACTCCAAAGCGCAGTCACGTATGGATGCCATCCTGGCGGGTAACTATTCCGACATGGAGATCGATGGCGTGCTCTCCCCCAACGATGGGATTGCCCGCGCGATCATTACATCCTGTGAGAATGCAGGCCAGCCGATCCCTGTAGTATCGGGGTTAGATGCAGAAAATGAATCTGTTGAGTGGGTATGGTCCGGCAGACAGTATTCCACAGTTGCAAAACCCACCAATGCGCTTGTGGCGGAGACAGTTTCCATTATTGACAGTCTGCTTGGCGGCAACGGGATGCCGGCGACCGATGTGAAGGCGGACAATGGCGTGATGGAGGTTCCCGTTTATGAACTGCCCCCTGTCGTTGTGACAAAGGACAATGCAAAAGAGGTATTCGCGGATGATCCTGACAGACTGGCTCTGCTGAAAGATTAATCTTTCGAGAGGGACGATATGCATTGCAGATTGATCTGTATTGATATTGACGGTACACTTTTAAATGATGCAAAAGAAGTGCTGCCCGAGGTAAAAAAGGCTGTGAGGAGACAGTATGAAAAGGGCAGAAAAATTGCACTTGTCTCCGGGAGAATGCCCTGGGCAGTGTCGCAGGTCGAAAGACAGCTTGAGATAGACTGCATAAAAGTATGCAACGCCGGAACCTTTATCATTGTGGATGGGGTGTGCGTGAAGGAAGAGGTCATGTCAACTCATATAATGAGGCGGCTGTATACAGATATTGCCGGAAAGCACCGTGTTCCGCTGTGGATTTTTCAGGGATACAGGTGGTATGTGACCAAGACGGACAGTTTTGTGGAGAAGGAAACGGATATCATAAAATACAGGCCGGATGTTGCGGATCCGTATGAGCTGGCAGAAAACTGGGACAAAGCCGGGATAAAACCCAACAAATTTCTGATAGCGGCGCCGGAGGAGAAGATCGGCGAAATCCAGGCAGAGTTGGAACGGTTGGAGAACAGAACATTTGCTGTTGCGAGGTCCAGCGGAAATTATCTCGAAATATTTCCGAAAAATGTGGACAAAGGAAAAGCTGTTGCATCTTTGTGCGATGTTTTAAATATCGGCACGGAACAGGTGATCGCAATAGGGGACCATGAGCTGGATATTCCCATGATCGAAACGGCAGGGATCGGAATCGCGATGGGAAATGCCATACAGGAACTGAAAGAAAAAGCCGATTTTGTCACATTGACGAATAATGAGGCCGGAGTGGCGCATGCGCTGCAAGACTATTGATACAAAGCAGAATACCCAGTTATAGGATCATCCTATGACCGGGTATTCTTTTATCCGCCGGAAGATCTGATCGCAGCATTTAAAGCGGCGTATTTCCGTATTTGCATAAATACAGAAAAATTTGAAAACCCCCTTTTCAGGCATGGATTTTTATGCTATACTCCTAAAAGATGTGTCCGCACAGAGCGGATGCGGCAAAAAGGCGGTAAGATAGGAGGTCCTGTTTATGAAACATATTAAGACATTGACGACAAGAGATTTAAAGGAATCCATGAAGAAAGGCGGCTGCGGCGAGTGTCAGACATCCTGCCAGTCAGCGTGCAAGACATCCTGTACGGTGGGCAATCAGAGCTGCGAACAGGTTCGGAAATAAGCACTGCGTCTCACGGCCATAGGGAACAGGAAGCGGGTTTGTCAGGTTTCAGGTAAGCAGCGGGAAATCTCGCTGCTTCTTTGTGGTGTGGGAGGCGTCTGGCGGAAAAGGATTATTTTATGATACATCAGTATACCAACAACGGATATCCTGTCGTTCTGGATGTCAACAGCGGCAGCGTTCATGTGATGGACGAGCTGAGCTATCAGGCGGTGCCGCTGCTTGAGCCGGTCTGGGAAGCCTGGCAGGAGGAAAATGGGGGATTTTCCGAGCGGGAGGGAGACATTCCGGAGGATCTTCTGGAAAGAGCGGCAAAGGCTCTGCGAAAGCTTCCCTGCGCGGATGAAGAAAAGCGGGAGATAGCCGGGGAACTGTTCGCGCTGGCGCAGGCGGGACAGCTCTACGCGAAGGATATCTACGAGAATTATATTTTTGACTTTAAGAACAGGCAGACCGTGGTGAAGGCGCTCTGTCTGCATATCGCCCACGACTGCAATCTCGCCTGCAGATACTGTTTTGCGGAGGAGGGAGAGTACCACGGCAGGCGGGCATTGATGAGCCTTGAGGTGGGAAAGAAGGCACTGGACTTTCTGGTGGCGAATTCCGGGAACCGGGTGAATCTGGAAGTGGATTTTTTCGGCGGGGAGCCGCTTTTAAACTGGCAGGTGGTGAAGGATCTGGTGGCTTACGGCAGAAGCCTGGAGGAACCATACCACAAAAAGTTCCGGTTTACGCTGACCACCAACGGTGTTCTGCTCGATGATGAGGTACTGGAATTCTGCAACAGGGAGATGGGAAACATTGTTCTCTCCATAGACGGACGGAAGGAGATCCACGACCTGATGCGCCCTTTCCGGGGCGGACAGGGCAGTTACGACAGGGTAGTGCCGAAATTTCAGAAGACGGCGGCGAGCCGGAACCAGATGAACTACTATGTGCGGGGCACTTTCACGAGGCACAATCTCGACTTTTCAAAGGATGTACTGCATTTGGCGGACCTGGGCTTTGAGCAGATCTCCGTGGAACCGGTGGTGGCGGAGAAGACTCAGGAGTACGCGCTTAAGGAGGAGGATATCCCAGTGCTCCTCGAGGAGTACGATAAGCTGGCGAAGGAGATGCTGCGCCGCCGCAGGGAGGGAAGAGACTTCCACTTTTTCCATTTTATGATAGATCTGGAAGGCGGTCCCTGTGTGGCGAAGCGGCTCTCGGGCTGCGGCAGCGGAACGGAGTACCTGGCGGTGACACCCTGGGGGGATCTCTATCCCTGTCATCAGTTCGTAGGGCAGGAAGAGTTTCTGATGGGAAACGTGGACGAAGGGATTCTGCGGACGGATATCAGAGACAGTTTTAAAGAATGCAATGTCTATGCAAAGGAAAAATGCAGGGACTGTTTTGCAAAATTTTACTGCAGCGGCGGCTGTGCGGCCAATTCCTACAATTTCCATGGGAATATCACAGGCGTCTATGAGATCGGATGTGAGCTGCAGCGAAAACGGATCGAGTGCGCGATCATGTTAAAAGCCGCGGAGGCGGAACTGGAATAGACCGAGCTGAAAGTGAGTTGAGATAAATACAGAACCAGAATAAGGAGAATAAAGAAGATGAAACAAAACAAAGCAAAATCAGTCGTGGCACTGGTGATCTTTATAGCGCTTTTGGCGTTGTTCGGATATACTGCAGTGTACGGCTGGGGAGAAACAAAGTCGGGTTCCGGCGAGGACATCAAGCTGGGGCTTGACCTGGAGGGCGGCGTAAGCATCACCTATCAGGTAGTGGGCGAGGAGGATCCGAGCGCCGCGGATATGAGCGATACGATCTACAAGCTGCAGAAGCGTGTGGAGGGCTACAGCACGGAGGCTCAGGTCTACCAGGAGGGAAGCGACCGGATCAGCATTGAGATTCCCGGCGTGGACGATGCCAACGAGATTCTGGAGGCGCTTGGGCGTCCCGGTTCTCTGGAATTTTATGATGTGAACGGTGAGCTGGTTTTGGAGGGAACCGATGTGGTGGATGCCCAGGCGGCCAGCAGCCAGACCGAAATGGGAAGTACCGATTATCAGGTGCGTCTGACTTTGACGGATGAGGGCGCGGAGAAGTTTTCCAGGGCCACAGGCGAGGCGGCTCCAAACCATGATCCGATCTTTATCGTGTATGACAACGCTATCATCAGCTATCCGGCGGTTCAGCAGCAGATCACCGACGGCAACTGCGTGATCACCAATATGGAATCCATCGAGGCGGCACAGAATCTGGCTTCCACGATCCGTATCGGCGGACTGACGCTGACGCTGGAGGAGCTGCGGAGCAACGTGGTAGGCGCACAGCTCGGCTCCGATGCCATCCGGACGGCTCTGATCGCCGGCGCGGCAGGTTTTGCGATCATCGCGGTATTTATGATCGTAGTATATTTTCTGCCCGGCCTGGCGGCAGTTCTGGCGCTGGCAATGTACGTGGAACTGGTCGTTATCCTGTTGGGTTCGTTCAATATTACCCTGACGCTGCCAGGTATCGCAGGTATCATTCTTGGCATCGGTATGGCGGTGGACGCCAACGTGATCATCTTTGCCAGGATTAGAGAGGAGCTGGCCACCGGAAAGACCGTCTCCTCCTCCGTGAAGATCGGTTTTAACAAGGCTCTGTCCGCGATCATCGATGGAAATATCACAACGCTGATCGCCGCTGTCGTGCTGGGACTGCGTGGAACAGGCGCTGTCAAGGGCTTTGCCCAGACGCTGGCGCTGGGTATCATCCTGTCCATGTTCACGGCTGTGTTTATCACCCGCATTATCTTAAATGCGCTGATGGGGCTGGGCTTAGATTCCGTGAAACTCTTCGGTGTGGCGAAAGAGAAAAAGCCCATCGGATTTCTCGGAAAGAAGCATCTCTTCTTCGGCGTTTCCGCTGCGGTTGTCCTTGCCGGTTTCGTGGTGATGGGAGTGCAGAAAGGCGGCGGAAACGGCGCGTTGAATTACTCTCTGGACTTCATGGGCGGGACACAGACCACGGTCACCTTTGCGGAGGATTATTCTATTGAAAAGCTGGATGCCGAGGTGGTGCCGGGTATTGAAGAGATTACCGGAGATGCCAATGTGCAGGCACAGAAAGTGACCGGCGGCAATCAGGTTATCTTCAAGACGAGAACGCTGAGTGTGGAGGAGCGCGAAGAGCTCAACACAATGCTGGAAGAAAACTTTACACTGGATGAAACTTACCCGATCACAGCGGAGACGATCAGTTCCACGATCAGCTCTGAGGCGCAGATGGATGCCATCGTGGCGGTTGCCATCGCGACGGTCTGCATGCTGCTCTATATCTGGTTCCGGTTTAAGGATATCCGATTTGGCGCCAGCGCGGTGATTGCGCTGATCCATGACGTGCTGGTGGTGCTGGCATTCTACGCGGTGACCAGGGTTTCCGTGGGATCCACCTTCATCGCCTGCATGCTGACGATCGTGGGTTATTCCATCAATGCGACCATCGTTATCTTCGACCGTATCAGGGAAAATATGAAGAGCATGACAAGGCGGGACGATCTGCAGGAGCTGGTAAACCACTCCATCACGCAGACGCTGTCCAGAAGTCTCTTTACCTCCCTGACTACGTTCATCATGGTGGCGGCGCTGTATGTGTTCGGTGTTTCAAGTATCCGTGAGTTTGCCCTCCCGCTGATGGCGGGTATCCTCTGCGGTACGTATTCATCGGTATGTATCACGGGCGCGCTGTGGTATGTGCTCAGGACGAAGATCAAACAGAAAGAAGAAGCGAAATAAAAAAAGAGAAAAGGAAACAACAGGGCAGGACGGCATAAGTTCTGGCCTGTTGTTGTCATATGAGAACAATGACTGGGAACGAAAGATGGGAAACTGGTTTGTGACCGCCAAGAGGGCGGATTTTCAGAAAATAGCGCAGGAGTTTGGCATCTCGCCGGTGTTGGCGAGAGTGATCCGCAACAGAGATGTCTGCGGGGAGGAGGAAATCAGGAGATATCTGCACGGCGGGATGGCTGATCTGTATGATCCCTGGCTGTTGAAAGGGATGGATCAGGCTGTCGCTGTTATTCGAAAAGCGATAGAGGGGAAAAAGAAGATCAGGGTGATCGGAGACTACGATATAGACGGTGTCTGTGCCGCCTGTATTTTAGTGCGTTCCTTCCGGTCGCTGGGGGGAGATGTGGATACGGCGATTCCCCATCGGATCAGGGATGGCTATGGATTGAACGATCATCTGATCGAGCAGGCGCGGAAAGATCAGATAGATCTGATCGTCACCTGCGACAACGGCATCGCGGCGGCGTCCCAGATAGAACTGGCGAAAAGCCTTGGGATACAGGTGGTGGTGACCGATCACCATGAAGTGCCGTTTACGGCAGATGCTTCCGGAGGAGAGAGGGTATATCATCTGCCGCCGGCGGATGCGGTGATCGACCCGAAACAGCCCGGGGATACGTATCCTTTTTCCGGGATCTGCGGAGCGGTGGTGGCCTATAAACTGGCGCAGGCGCTGGGAACTGCCGCAGAGCTTTTGGATGCTCTCCTGGAGCCTGCGGCTTTTGCCACCGTGGGCGATGTGATGGAATTGAAGGATGAGAACCGCATCCTTGTCAAAGAGGGATTAAAGAGGATGCGCCGCACGTCCTATCCGGGCCTGCGGGCCTTGATCGATGTGAATGAGCTGAAGAAAGAGAAGCTGGATGTCTATCACATCGGGTTTGTGTTAGGGCCCTGCATCAACGCCTCCGGACGTCTGGAGAGCGCGACGCTGTCCCTGCAGCTGTGGATGGAGGACGACTACAGCAGGGCGGTGCCCATGGCGGCGGAGCTGAAAAAGTTGAATGACAGCAGAAAAGAGATGACGGAGGCGGGCGTAGAGCAGGCGGTCAGGCTGTTGGAGGGGAGCGGACCGGCCAAAAAAAATGCGGAGAAACTCAGCTCCGATCGGGGAGACAAGGTGCTGATCCTGTATCTGCCGGACTGCCATGAGAGTATTGCGGGCATCATCGCCGGGCGGATCCGGGAGAAATATCATAAACCGACGATCGTTCTGACCGACGGGGAGGAGGGAGTCAAGGGATCCGGACGTTCCATAGAAGGGTATGACATGTTTGCGGAGCTCTCGGTCTGCAAAGATCTGTTTGACAAGTTCGGAGGGCACAAGATGGCGGCGGGTCTTTCCCTTTCCTGCGAGAATGTGGGTGAAATGCGCAGAAGACTGAATGAGAACTGCGGCCTGACGGAGGAAGATTTCATACCGAAAGTACATATCGATGTGGCGATGCCGTTATCCTATGTGACGGAAGAATTCATAGAGGAGCTGGAATTGCTGGCACCTTTCGGGACGGGGAATACAAAGCCGGTGTTCGCTCAGAAAGATGTGCTTCTCCAATCCGCGCAGATCTTCCGGAAAAAAAGAAGCGTGGCGAAGTTCGATGCGGCGGACCAGGAGGGCAGGCGGTTTAAACTGACTTATTTCGGGGATGTGGAAGGACTGGAGAGCTTTCTCTCGGATAAATACGGTGCGGATGCCGGCAGGCTGTTTTCCGGTGGGCCTGCCGGTGTGCCGCTTACCATTACCTACTATCCGAGTATCAACGAATACAGAGGAAAGAGGGAAGTGGAATTTGTGATAACAAATTATTGTTGATTCTAATACGCCATGCGAAAACAGTCCGCATAGTTTTTGCCCGCCTGTTTCCAGTTTATGACATGGAACCAGTCGTCTATATAGTCCGCCCTTAAATTGTAATGTTTCAGATAGTATGCGTGTTCCCAGACATCGATGTTTAAGACGGGCAGCATGCCGAGAGGCAGAGGCGTATCCTGATTCCTTGTCGTGGTGATGCACAGTTTTCCGGCGGCGTTGACCACGAGCCATGCATAGCCGGAGCCGAATACAGAGGAAGCCGCCTCTTTCAGACAGTTCCGGAAGGCTTTGTAACTGCTGAACTCCTTTTCGATGGCTTCACACAGCGCGCCTTCGGGGTGCGGGGAAGCCGGATTTGCGAGATTTGAAAAGTAAAACCGGTGGTTAAACACACCGCCTGCGTTGTGTTTGACCGGGGTTTGGATATCTTCCGGGAGGCTTGGCACGTTCAGAATGAGCTGCTCCAACGTCCAGCTCTGGAGGAGCGGATATCTGCAGAGTATGTTGTTCAGGTTGTCGATATAAGTCTGCAGATGCCTGTTGTGGTGCAGCCGCATGGTCTTCTCGTCGATATAAGGCTCCATGGCGTCGTAGGCGTAGGGCAGAGGGGTGTTGACAAATTTGTATTGTTGGTTCATGGCAGGACTCCGTTTTTGATATGATATGCCCTGGAGGGATGTCCGGTGATAAGGAAGAATGGAATAGAAGTAAAAACGCCCGGTTTACCGGGCGTTTTTACTTATGAGGGGGGAGATAGTGAATCACTTCAACTATCATTATCTACTATAAACGGGAAATGTGATGAAATTGTGTTCCCCAGATGAAAATTTTGTGAGGAAAATTAAGAAAATGAAAAAAAGAAAGAAATAAAAAAACAAATTTGTCATAATATACCGTCAAAATTGTCAGAAAAAGAAGATTGTGATATGATAGCTAAGGAGATATGACTTTGCGGCTGTCAGATACATACAATAAAAGAAACGCATAAAAAACAAAACGAAAATAAAAGAGAGGTATGACAAATGACTTGTTGTAAGGATTTAATAGAAAAACTGGAATATACCTGTATCAGGGGCAGCGTGGACGTGGAGGTGTCGTCGGTGGAGATGGATTCGCGGAAAATTGCGCCGGGATGCCTGTTTATCTGTATCAGAGGAGCGAATTTTGACGGCCACAGCAAGGCGGCGGAAGCGGCGGAAAAGAGAGCGGCAGTTCTTGTGGTGGAGCAGGAGGTGGAGCTGCCGGAGGATGCCGATATCACGGTGATAAAAGTGGAGAGCACACGGTATGCGATGGCATTTATCTCGGCGGCGTGGTTCGGGCACCCGGCGGATACGTTGAAAGTGATCGGTGTCACCGGGACGAAAGGAAAGACCACCACCACCTATCTGGTGAAATCCATATTGGAACATGCGGGATATAAGACAGGGCTGATCGGAACCATAGAGATGATCATCGGGGAGGAGCACATTCCGGCACACAATACCACGCCGGAATCCTATCTGCTGCAGGAAAGTTTTCGAAAGATGCTGGATGCCGGATGCCAGGTCTGTGTGATGGAGGTCTCCTCCCAGGGACTGATGCTGCACAGAACCCAGGGCTTTCTGTTCGAGTTGGGCATTTTTACCAATCTGGAGCCGGATCACATCGGGCCGAACGAGCATAAGGACTTTGAGGATTATGTCTCCTGCAAAGGACTGCTCTTTAAACAGTGCAGGACGGGGATCGTCAACTGTGACGATAAGCACTGGGAACAGGTTTTGAAAGATCACACCTGTGCGCTGGAGACTTATGGATTCCACGGGGAGGCTTCCCTGCGGGCCAAACATCTCACGCTGGTGAAAAAACCCGGTGAGCTGGGAGTGGCTTTCGACGTGGAAGGGCTGATGGATTTCCATGCGCAGGTGCCTGCGCCGGGGCGGTTCAGCGTCTACAATGCGCTTTGCGCCATCGCGATCTGCCGCCATTTTCAGGTGGGAGTGGAGGATATCCGGGAGGCGCTTTTGCGGGCCCATGTCAAGGGGCGTATCGAGATGGTGAAAGTTTCCGACGATTTCACGCTGATGATCGATTATGCTCACAACGCGATGGCGTTAGAGAGCCTTTTGACCACGTTGAAAGAGTACGAACCTCACAGGCTGGTTTCGGTCTTCGGCTGCGGCGGCAACCGCTCCAAACTGCGCCGCTATGAGATGGGGGAAGTCAGCGGGAAGCTTGCGGATTTCACGATCATAACATCGGATAACCCCAGGTTTGAGGAGCCCCTCGCGATCATAGAAGATATCAGGACAGGAATGCATAAGACGACGGGCGCCTACATAGAAATTCCGGACAGAAAGGAGGCGATCCGCTATGCGATCACACACGGCGAGCCGGGGGATATTGTGGTGCTCGCCGGAAAAGGACATGAGGATTACCAGGAGATAAAAGGGGTGCAGTACCCCATGGATGAGCGGGTGTTGATCGCGGAGATTCTGGAGGAGGAGGGGATTAAAGTCTCTTGAACAAGGAAAGAAAAGAGTTTCCCTATGCGGATGTCATAGTGGATATTTCCCATGAGAGTGTGGACCGCCCTTTTAGCTACCGGGTGCCGGAGCATCTGAAGGGAAAACTGGAACCGGGCGTGAGCGTTCTGGTTCCGTTTGGAAAAGGAGGGGGAACAAGACAGGGATATGTGGTCGCCCTGCGGGACAGCATCTCTTTTGAGGAGAACAGGGTGAAGGAGATTGCCGGGATCGCGGCGGGGGATACGACGGTGTCGGCCGTTTCGGTGCGGCTGGCGGGATGGATCAGGGAGCAGTACGGCTCCACTATGATTGCGGCGTTAAAAACGGTGCTTCCGGCGAAACAGAGAAAACGGAATCTGGAGAAGAAAGAGATATGCCGTCTGCTTTCACCGGAGGAGACAAAAAAGCTGGCGGAAGACTGCGGCCGAAAACATAGAAACGCCATGGAGAGACTGCTGACGGCGCTCTCGGAGCAGGAGCGGATCCCCATGGAGCTGGTGAGGGAAAAGCTGCATATCTCTCCCTCCACGATAAACAGTCTGGAAAAGCAGGGGGCTCTTCTTGTGGAGACGATGCGGGTGTACCGGGATCCGATAAACAGCCTGAGGGAGGCGGAGCAAAAAAGCGCGCCCGGAAGCGGCGGGATCCGTCTCAGCGATGCCCAGAGGAATATCGTTGACAGCATACGGAAGGATTATGACGCTGGTGTCAGAAAAACATACCTGATACATGGAATTACGGGAAGCGGAAAGACGGAAGTCTACATGGCTCTGATAGAAGAGTGTCTGAAAGGGGGAAGGCAGGCCATTGTGCTGATCCCGGAGATCGCCCTGACCTATCAGACCGTTTCGCGGTTTTTAAAGCGTTTTGGAGGCAGGGTCTCGGTGCTCCATTCAGGGCTTTCCGCGGGGGAGAAATACGATCAGTGCGAGAGGGCAAAAAACGGGGATATCGATGTGATCATAGGGCCCCGTTCCGCGCTGTTTACGCCTTTTGACAATGTGGGGCTGATTATAATAGACGAGGAGCATGAGCCCTCCTACAAGAGCGAGACCATGCCGAAATATCACGCGCGGGAGACGGCAGTCTATCTGGCGTCCCTCCACCGGGCCAGCGTGGTGTTAGGATCGGCCACCCCATCTCTGGAGAGTTACTATCGCGCGAAACAGGGCGAGTACGGCTTCTTTTACCTGGGGGAGCGGCTGACGGGGAATGTGCTGCCAAAGGTGTACCCCGTGGATCTGCGGCGGGAACTGCGGGAGGGGAACCGTTCCATTTTCAGCAGGAAGCTGCAGGAGTTGATGGAAGACAGGCTGGAGAAAAAGCAGCAGATCATGCTGTTTTTAAACCGCCGGGGATATGCGGGCTTTGTCTCCTGCAGAAGCTGCGGTCATGTGATGAAATGTCCCCACTGCAGCGTTTCCCTGTCGGAGCATAAAAACGGGAAACTGGTCTGCCACTACTGCGGCTATGAGGAACCGGCCGTAAAGAATTGTCCGGTCTGCTCTTCTCCCTATATATTGGGGTTCCGGGCCGGGACGGAGGCGGTGGAGGAGAGGCTTCACCGTATGTACCCGAAAGCGCGGGTGCTGCGGATGGACGGAGACACCACAAAGAAAAAAGAGAGTTATGAGAAGATCCTTTCCGCTTTCGCTGACGGGGAGGCCGACATTCTGCTGGGGACTCAGATGATCGTGAAGGGCCATGATTTTCCGGCGGTGACGTTGGTGGGGGTATTGGCGGCGGATATGTCGTTGTTTGCCGGGGATTACCGGGCGGCGGAGCGGACCTTTCAGCTTTTGACCCAGGCGGCCGGGAGAGCCGGACGGGGCAGCTTCCCCGGGGAGGTTGTCATTCAGACCTATAAACCGGAACATTACAGCATTGTGCACGCCGCAGGACAGAACTACGAAGGATTTTATGAGGAGGAGATCCTGTACCGGGAGATCGGTCTGTATCCCCCCGCGGCCCACATCATGGCGGTGCTTGTCACCGGACCGGATGAGGGGAGGGCGCAGCATCTGGCGAAGGAACTGGCAAAGATCGCGAGGAGGAAAGAGGAGAGCGGGGACCTGGCGGTGCTGGGCCCGGGGACGGCGTCTCTGGCTAAATTGAGCGATCATTATCGTTTTATCTTTTATTTAAAGAGCAGTGATGTTAAAATACTTGCAGGGCAGCGGGAATGTATGGAAGAATACATACAGGCTTTACAAAAGTGCCCGGAACAGGTACAATTTGATGTTGACCCCATGAGTGGATATTAAACAGGAGGAGCGGAGGCAGAAGATGGCACTGAGAAATGTGAGGGAACAGGGAGATGCGATTCTCGGAAAGATCAGCAAGGACGTGAAGGAAGTGACCCCCAGAGTGAGGGAGCTGATCGAGGATATGCTGGACACGATGTATGAGGCGAACGGCGTCGGACTGGCGGCGGTACAGGTGGGCGTTTTAAAGAGGATCTTTGTGGTGGATGTGACGGGGGAGGATCCCCATGTCTTTATCAATCCAAAGATTCTGGAGACTTCCGGAGAGCAGACAGGCCATGAAGGGTGCCTGAGCCTGCCCGGAAAGACAGGGATCGTGACGAGACCGAACCATGTGAAGGTGGCTGCCTATGATGAAAATATGGAATATTTTGAGCTGGAGGGGGAAGAACTTCTGGCGAGGGCGATCTGCCATGAGAACGATCATCTGGACGGACATCTGTATGTGGAGAAGGTGGAGGGAGATCTGATGGACGTGGAGGATCTGCAGGAGGAAGAGGAGACGCAGGCAGAGGATACCTGAATGATGGAGTGAAGAGGATGGATCAGTATGAAAGTGATTTTTATGGGTACACCGGATTTCGCGGTGGGAGCATTGGAAGCGCTGCTCAAGGCAGGACATGAGGTGACGGCGGTGGTGACGCAGCCGGATAAACAAAAGGGGCGGGACCGGAAAGTACAGTTTTCTCCGGTCAAGGAGTGCGCTCTGTCCCATGGGCTCACGGTTTTGCAGCCGGAGAGGATCAAAGCGCCGGAGGCTGTGGAGGAACTTCGAAAATTTGAGGCGGACATCTTTGTGGTGGCTGCGTTCGGACAGATCCTGTCCAGGGAGATACTGGAGATGCCGCGGTACGGATGCGTCAATATCCATGCCTCCCTGCTTCCCAAATACCGGGGGGCGTCTCCGATCCAGTACGCGGTTTTAAACGGGGATGATGTGACCGGTGTGACGATCATGCAGATGGATGAGGGAATGGACACAGGGGACATCCTGACGATGAAGGCGATACCGGTGGAAGACGACGATACCGGCGGGAGCCTGTTCGACAAACTCAGCGTGCTCGGCGCCGAACTTCTGATAAAGACGCTGCCGAGGATAGAGGCGGGTGAAATCATTCCGGTGAAGCAGGATGAGGAGGATGCGACCCATGTGCGTATGCTGACAAAAGATATGGGTAAAATAGAATGGGAAAAGGATGCCGTCCTGTTGGAGAGGCTGGTGCGGGGGATGAATCCCTGGCCAAGCGCTTACTGCGGCCTGCGCGGCAAAGGCCTGAAAATCTGGAGGGCGGAAGCGGCTTCGGAGGAACCGAGAGAGGAGAACGCGCATGCGGGATTGTTCCGGCACAGCGAGGAGAAAGAGATAACGCCCGGCGAGGTGGTGGCTGTGGCGAAGGACAGCATTCATGTGCAGACGGGAAGAGGAGTGCTTGTCCTGAAAGAGGTGCAGCTGGAAGGAAAGAGACGGATGCCTGTGCGGGATTTTCTTCTGGGATGTCCGTTGAAGGTCGGGGAGATTCTGACATAGAGGATAAATGGTGTCGCAGTTTTCGGAGGTGAAAAATGGGTTACGGATATGGATACGGATATTATTATATGGACTGGACATACATTCTTGTTCTGATCGGCGCCGTTTTGTGCATGGTCGCCAGCGCCAGGGTGAACAGCACCTACAGCAAATATGCCAGAGTGCGCAGCATGAGCGGCATGACGGGAGCCGAGGCGGCGCAGCGTATTTTAAATCGAAACGGCATCTATGATGTCCGGGTGGAACATGTCAGGGGGAATCTGACGGATCACTATGATCCCTCCAGGAAGGTGCTGCGCCTCTCCGATGCGGTATACGGAAGCAATTCCGTCGCGGCGATCGGCGTGGCGGCCCATGAGTGCGGGCACGCGGTGCAGCATCAGAAAGGGTACGCGCCTTTGAAGATCCGCGCGGCTCTCGTCCCGGCGGCAAATATCGGCAGCAGACTGGGAATACCGATCATTCTGCTCGGCATTTTGTTGGGAGGAGCTGGTTCCTTCCTCGCACAGATCGGCATCTGGGTGTTCTCGGCGGCAGTGTTGTTTCAGATCGTGACATTGCCGGTGGAGTTTAACGCCTCGAACAGAGCGATGGATATGCTGGGACAGTACGGGATTCTAGGACAGCAGGAAGTGGGACATGTGCGAAAAGTGCTGAGCGCGGCGGCGCTCACCTATGTGGCAGCTGCAGCCTCCTCCGTCCTTCAGCTTCTGCGTCTTGTTCTGCTGTTCGGCGGCAGGGGCGGAAGGGACAGAGACTGATGGAAAATACAAGGGAAATTATATTGGACTGCCTGTCGGAGATGGAGAAAGGATCCGTTTTTTGCAATGTGCTGATCAGACAGGTGCTGGGGAAATATGATTATCTCCCGCCGCAGGAGAAAGCTTTTATCAAGCGGGTGACGGAAGGGACGGTGGAACGCCGGATAGAACTGGATTATATCATCGATCAGTTCTCCAGTGTCCCCGTCCCTAAAATGAAGCCGTTTATCAGACAGCTGCTGCGCATGAGCGTCTATCAGTTGTTCTATATGGATGCGGTGCCGGACAGCGCGGTCTGTAACGAGGCGGTGCGTCTTGCACAGAAGCGGCATTTCCAGTCCCTGAAAGGGTTTGTCAATGGGGTGCTGCGGAATATTGCGAGAAACAGAGAAAAGATAACGTATCCCGACCGGGAAAAAGACTGGGCGCGGGCGTTGTCCGTCCGTTATTCGATGCCGGAGTTTCTGGTGAAACTCTGGGAGAAAGATTACGGCAGAGAGCGGGCGGAGGGAATGTGCCGTGCGCTTCTGGAGGTAAGGCCTGTCAGCCTCAGGATTTCCGAGGAACTTTCGCCGGAGAGGCAGGAGGAGATCGCGGCAGCGTGGAGGAAAAAGGGCCTGCAGTGCGAGAGACATCCCTGGCTGCCCTATGCGTGGCGCTGTCGGAACGTGGACGGGGTACAGAGACTGCCCGGATTTGCGGAAGGGTACGTGACGGTGCAGGATGTGAGCTCCATGCTGGTGACACAGTGCGCGGGGATAAAGCCTGGGGATTTTGTTCTGGATGTCTGCGCTGCGCCCGGGGGAAAGAGCCTGCATGCCTCCTGCAAACTGCGGGGAAGCGGACAGGTGGAGGCGAGGGATGTGTCGGAGGAGAAGGCAAGTCTGCTGCGGGAAAATACAGAGCGGACAAAGGCGGCGAACGTGAGGGTAAAAGTCCACGATGCCCGCGTGTTTGACAGCGGGATGGAGGGGAAAGCGGATGTGCTGTATCTGGATCTTCCCTGCTCCGGTCTGGGTATCCTGGGAAAAAAGCGGGATATCAAATATCATGTGTCAGGGGAGAGCTTAGCCTCCCTTGTGGGATTGCAGCGGGAGATCATAGAAACCTGCTGGCGCTACGTGAAACCGGGCGGTATACTTCTCTACAGTACCTGTACGGTTCACCGGGCGGAAAATGAAGAGCAGGTGGAATGGATGTGCGAATCCTTTCCGCTTGTGCCGGAAAGCTTGAACCCGTATCTTCCGGAGGCGCTGATATGCGATGAGGCGGGGAGAGGAATGCTGCAGCTTGTGCCGGGGGTGCATGACTGCGACGGGTTCTTTCTGGCACGTCTGAGAAGAGAGGGGAGCTGACATTTCGGAGGGGACAAGGAAAGGGGCGGACATGAATAAAACGGACATAAAATCTCTCAGTCTGGAAGAATTGCAGAGGGAGATGGAACAGATGGGAGAAAAGAAATTCCGGGCGGCACAGCTCTATGAGTGGATACATAAGAAGCTGGCCCGGGATTTTTCGGAAATGACAAATCTGTCACTTTCCTTGCGGGAGAAATGCAGGGAGCACTTTGACCTGGCAACGCTTCACTCCGTTCAGGTGCAGGAGTCGAAGGTGGACGGCACGAAAAAGTATCTGTTTGAGCTTCCCGACGGCAATACGGTGGAGAGCGTCTGGATGCGGTATCACCACGGAAATTCTGTCTGCATCTCCTCCCAGGTGGGCTGCAGGATGGGGTGCAGATTCTGTGCTTCCACGCTGGGGGGCCTTGTCAGAAATCTGAGTGCCGGGGAGATGTTGGACCAGATCTATGCGGTGACTCTGCTGACCGGGGAGAGGGTATCCAACGTGGTGGTCATGGGGATAGGGGAACCGTTTGACAACATGGAAAATCTGTTGAAGTTTATCCGCATGCTTACGGACGAAAGAGGACAGCATATCAGCCAGCGGGGAATCACCGTATCCACCTGCGGGCTCGTGCCGAATATAAAAAAACTGGCGGAGGAAGAACTGCAGATCACGCTGGCGCTGTCTTTGCACGGCGTGACGGATGAGAAGAGAAAGAAACTGATGCCCATAGCGGAAAGGTACAGTATTTCGGAATTGATGGACGCCTGTCGGTATTATTTTGAGAGGACGTCGCGGCGGATCACCTTTGAGTATGCCCTTGCCGGTGGGGTGAATGACACTAAGGAGGATGCCGAAGGATTGATCATGCTGGCAAGGTTCGTGCATGCCCATGTGAATCTGATACCGATCAACCCGGTGGAGGAGAGGGATTATGTACCTTCGGCCCGGGAGGCGGTGAGAGCATTTCAGGCGAAGCTTCTGCAGGCGGGGATGAATGTGACGCTGCGTCGGGAGATGGGGCGGGATATCGACGGGGCCTGCGGGCAGCTCAGACGAAAGGTTATATCCTGAAAAAGAATACATATTTTGGAAAATATTTGATAAAATGATAAAAAAGAGGGCAGAAGTGGATTTTTCTTGCCCCTTTGTCATTTATGTGGTAGTATTTTTATTTGTAGAATGATACAAAAGACAGGTTCAGGGGGAAGAAGGCTTTGATGAAAACAGCCTCCTTATCGGATAAGGGGAAACGAAGACAATTGAATCAGGATGTGGTGTACTCCTCGGAATTGCCGGTGGGAAATCTGCCGAATCTGTTTATCATCGCAGATGGTATGGGCGGTCATAAGGCGGGGGACTTCGCCTCGCGCTTTGCGGTGGATACGATCTGCAGGGAGGTGGAACATTCTGCGGGAAGAAGCCCGGAGGAGATACTCCAGAGCGCTATCAACGTGGCGAACACCGGTATTTTTGAACTTTCCAACGAAAACCGGGATCTGGAGGGAATGGGCACTACGGTGGTTGCCGCCGTGGTCTACGGAGATTGCCTGAAAGTGGGCAATGTGGGCGACAGCCGTCTCTATATTGTGAATGGAAAGAACATCAGACAGATCACAACAGATCACTCTCTCGTGGAGGAGATGATCCGGATAGGAGGGCTGGACCGCGAGAGCGCAAGGACCCATCCGAATAAGAATATTATCACGAGGGCAGTGGGCGTGACCTCTGCGGTTGCGGCGGATTTTTATGAGGTCCGGCTGCAGGAGGGGGACATTATTCTGCTGTGTTCGGACGGACTGAGTAATATGCTGGAAGATGAAGAAATAAGAATGATAGTAAATGCCCAGCGCGACATCATGGAAAAGGCGGAAGCTCTTGTGAGAGCGGCAAATCAAAATGGTGGCAGGGACAATATTTCTCTGATATTGATCGAGCCTGATATCTGACGTATCAGGAAGTCCCGTATAGCTGTTATAGAGTGGAGAAGAGAATAAGAATGATTAAGATCGGAATGATGATAGGAGACCGCTATGAGATTTTGGAAAAGATCGGAACGGGCGGCATGTCAGATGTCTATAAAGCGAAGTGTCATAAACTGAACAGGTTTGTGGCGATCAAAGTGTTAAAGCAGGAGTTTTCGGAAAATGCGAATTTTGTGTCCAAATTTCGGACGGAGGCGCAGGCGGCGGCAGGGCTGATGCACCCCAATATTGTCAATGTCTACGATGTGGGGGAAGAGAACGGCATCTACTATTTTGTGATGGAGATGGTGGAAGGTATTACATTAAAGAAATACATTGAAAAGAAGGCCAGGCTTTCTGTGAAGGAAGCGATCAGCATAGCGATACAGGTTTCCATGGGCATTGAGGCGGCTCACAATAACCACATCATCCACAGGGATATCAAGCCTCAGAATATCATGATTTCCAAGGAGGGCAAGGTGAAGGTGACGGACTTCGGCATCGCGAAGGCCGCTACCAGCAATACCATCACCTCCAACGTGATGGGATCTGTCCACTATACGTCGCCGGAGCAGGCGAGAGGCGGCTACAGCGACGAGAAGAGCGATATCTATTCTCTGGGAATTACCATGTTTGAGATGCTTACCGGCAGAGTGCCGTTCAACGGCGAGACGACGGTGGCGATCGCCATCAAACATATCCAGGAGGAACTGCCCTCACCGAGGGAGTTTGTGCCGGAGATCCCGATCAGCGTGGAGCAGATCGTCTTTAAGTGCTGCCAGAAGAGCCCGGACAGACGGTATCAGTCCATGGCGGAGCTGATCGACGATCTGAAGCAGTCGCTGTTAAATCCGGATGAGGATTTCGTGAAGGTGCTGGAGCCGGACAGGAAGGCGTCCACCCGAATGATCACGGAGCGGGAGATGGAGCGGATCAAAAAGGCTTCCGCGGCAAAGGACAACATGGAAGAGAGTATGCGCCTGAACAAGGTGAGACATACGGATCACGGGGAGGAGGAAGAGGACGACTACGAGGAAGACTATGATCCCCGTATGGAGAAGATTACAACGATACTGGCTGTCGTGGCGGCGATCATCATCGGCTGCATCGTCATCGTGCTGGTAGGCCGGACTTTGGGGCTGTTTCGTCTGAGCGGAAGCCGGGAGGAGGAATCGGTACAGGAGGAAGAGCAGACCGAGCAGGTGGAGATGATCGCCGTCACGGGCATACCGGTAAGGACCGCGCAGGAGAGGCTTGAGCGGTTGGGGTTAAAGACGGAGATCAAATATGTGGAAAATGCCGCTTATCCGCAGAATCAGGTGATCAGTGCCAACGTGGAGGAGGGCATGATGTTGGATCCCGGGACAGTCATCACACTGACGGTCAGCACCGGTACCGAGGGCGTGACTGTGCCGAAGGCGACGGACATCACCTATGAGGAGGCGAAAAATACTCTGGAGAAGGCGGGCTTCGTGGTGAACAGAAGCGAGAGTTCTTCCGCCACGGTGGAGAGCAATTACGTGATCTCCCAGAATCCGGAGAGCGGGAGCAAGGCCCCCAAAGGTTCCGCGGTGACGATCGTAGTCAGCACCGGCGCGGAAGATTCCAAGGTTCGCGTGCCGGATCTGATGGGGAAAGAAGAGGATGAGGCGATGGCGATCCTGGTGGAGGCGGGACTGCCGCTGGGGAGCGTGGGACGCATCAACAGTGATGATTTCCCGGAAAATCAGGTCTGCTACCAGAGTTATTCGGTGGGGTCTTTTGTGGATCCCGGGACGCCGATCGATATCAAGATCAGCATGGGCGGAAAGGCAGAGACTTACAGTTACAGCGGGAATATCACCGGGCCGACCGTGGCGGAGGATCCGGAATATCGGGACGGCGAGACGACGGTAAAGGTGACGATCGTGACGGAGGACGGCACGAAACTGCTGGATACCCAGACTGCATCGTTTCCGTTTGCGGTAAACTACAGTGGGATAAAGTCCGCGACCGGTAAGATCACCTTCCATTATACGAATGTGAAATCCGTGCCGGGGGAGGGCGGAGAGGACTCTCAGCCGGAGGAGATCAGAGAGGAAAAGACGATCGAGAGAACGATAGAGTTTACAAAAGAAAGGTGACTGTTTTAATATGCAGAGAGCAGAGAGCGCAGTATGCAGGGGAAGATAATCAAGGGAATCGCCGGATTTTATTACGTGCATGCAGGGGACGGACAGATCTATGAATGCAAGGCCAGAGGAATCTTCCGGAAGGAGAATGTGAAACCTCTCGTGGGGGATATGGTGGAGTTGGAAGTGCTGGATGAGGCGGAAAATGAGGGAAGCATCCGGAAAATTCTGCCGAGAAAGAGCAGGCTGATACGTCCCGCGGTGGCAAATATTGACCAGGCGTTGGTGATATTTGCGGTTTTGAAGCCGGAGCCGAATTTTAATCTGCTGGACCGCTTTCTGATCATGATGGAGCAGCAGGATCTTCCCTGTATGATCTGTTTTAATAAGAGTGATATCGCTTCCGAGAGGGAGAGGAAGGCTTTGCAGAGCGCCTATGAGACCTGCGGTTATCAGGTGTTGTTTATCAGTGTGAAAGAGCGGGAGGGACTTGAGACGCTCCGGGCTCTTTTGCAGGGAAAGACGACGACTGTGGCGGGACCCAGCGGAGTGGGTAAGTCCTCCCTGATCAATTATCTGCATCCGCAGGCGGCGATGGAGACGGGCGCGATCAGCGAAAAGATCGACCGGGGGAAACATACGACCCGCCATTCGGAGCTCTTTGTGTTGGACCGGGACAGCTATATTATGGATACGCCGGGATTTTCCTCGCTGCAGCTTTTCGACATGGAGAAGGAGGATCTGAAGGATTTTTATCCGGAATTTCGAAATTACGAGGGAGGCTGCCGGTTTCGAGGCTGTGCGCATATCAGCGAACCGGACTGCCGTGTGAAGGCGGCGCTGGCGGAAGGAAAGATCAGTGATGTGAGATATCATAATTATACGGTGCTGTATGAGGAGTTGAAAAACAGAAGGAAGTATTAATATAAACGGGCTGTACGTTTGGCGTACAGCCCGTTGTTGTGTAAATTCGATTCGGCTCCGTTTATCTGTGGAGCAGTTTACGGATAGATGCGAGGAAGGACGTATGTCTGCTTCCGGCAAGATCCTGTGCAAAGTTGTCGCAGTACAGATAACGCTCGGACTTGATCCACGATGGTGTATAGCTGTAGTTGGTTACAAGGTTGTTTGAAATGGTTAACATGAGATGCCCCTCCTTTATTTTTTATTTGTGTTTGCTTTGTAAGATAATCATAACATAAAGATAAGAAAATCCAATGGGTCTGAAACCTAAAAATGCAGACAAAATATGTACCGTCAGCACAAAAGGTGGTAGAATGGAATAAGGAACGGAAGAAAAAATGAAAGACGGAGGCGTGAGAAATGGGTTTTACGATACAGGATATGATGATAGCCGCGGAGGAGCGCTACCGGATGAAGTATCTGGCGGGCAGGGACGGGTGGTCCAACTCGATCAGCTGGGTACATCTGATCGAGGATACGACGATCATACGAAATTTCTGGGGGAAGGAGCTGGCGGTCACGACGGGGTTAGGTTTTCCGACGGAGGAGGCGATGATGGAGTTAGCCAGGCATCTGGTGCAGCGCCATGCGGCAGGGCTGATCGTCAATACCGGAAATTATATCGAAAAACTGCCTGAGAGTCTGCTTGCGTACTGTGAGGAGAACCATTTGCCGCTTCTGACGGTGCCCTGGGAGATCCATCTTTCCGACATGATGAAGGATTTCAGCATCCGCATCTTTGTGCAGGGGAGCACCGATGAGCAGGTTGTGAATGCGCTGATCGCGGCGGTGGAGCAGCCGGACAATCAGGATGCATACCGGAAAACGCTGTTGCCGTATTTTGATGTGGACGGAACCTTTCAGGTCATGCTCATCGCCAGCGAGGGATTGGATTCGATGGATACGGTAGACAGAAGAAAGTTGTCCTATAGGCTGCAGATGTATCTGGAGCAGATCACGCACAACGGGAGTTTCTTTTACTATAATTCGTTTTTTGTGCTCGTTGTAAACGCGTTAAAGCCGGAGCTTGTGATCGAGCTGGGCGAGGGGATGCTGAAGAGGGCGCATAAGAGGATGCCGGATAGACCGCTCTATGTGGGCGTGGGAAGTCAGGTAACGGATATCGAAAACCTTTCGGTCAGCTACCGCAGGGCGGAAGCGGCGGCGCAGAGGGCGATGCGGACGAAAACTGCACTTTTGCAGTTTGAGGAGATAGGGATGTACCGTCTGCTGTACAGCTGTACGGATACCGGGCTGCTGGCAGAGATTCAACAGGAGACCTTATCTGCGCTGGAGGAGTATGACAGGCGGCATAACTCGAACTATGTGGAGACGCTGCGGTGCTATCTGGAACAGGACGGCAGCATACAGGCGATGGCGCAGAGCATGTTTACTCACCGGAATACGATCATCTACCGTATGAATGAGTTTTAATAGGAACACTGTAATATCAAGGCTTTTCGGAGCCTACACCCACAAAAAAATATTATTTGAGCTATCACATTACGCAGAAAGCCGTCCGGCATGAAAAAACGGGCGGCTTTTTTGCGTGGATAGCCGGGAGGGAGGCGAAAAAATAGTAACAAACTTTTAGCGCAAGATTTGTGCAACATTCACGAAATTAAAAAAGGAGGTAACGAATGGCAGACGAAAAATTAAACGTGAGCCCGGAGGAAAATCCCCAGCCCAGCTTGTTCGATGCCGGCCCGGAGGGTGCTCCTGCCCAGGACGCTCCCGCGCCGGAGCCCCCGGCCCCGGAGAACGCCCCCGAGCAGACTGGCGGCGAACCACCCGCCCAGGATGCCCCGGCTGGTGCTCCCGGCGAGGTGAGTGTATCCGCTGACCAGATTGAAAAGCTGATGGCGGAGCGGCGGGCGGCGGAACGTGCGGAGGTGGAAAAGAACGAGCCGCCCGAACCGGAACAGCCGCCCACCCCGGCCCCGGAGGAAAAGACCGCCGGGGAAAAGGCCCCCGCCAAAAAGGGAAAGGCCGCCGAGGAAAAAACATCCGCCCCGGAGGATAAGCTCAAGGGCAGGCGTGGCCGCAAGCCGAAGGAGGAAAAAGCGGAGCCCGGTAAGCCGGGAGGGACGGGGGCCCGCCGTGGCCGCCCGGCCAAGGCTGACAAGGCGGCCCCGGACAGGCCCCCGTCCCCACCTCGAGACAAAATGTCCCAAAGCAAGGGGGCCAAGGCCGCCACGGTAAAGGGCAGGGAAGAAGCCCCTGCCGCTCCTGCGCCGGAGCCGCCGCCCCAGCCCCGTGACGCGACCCGCGCTGAAAAGGAAGAGATTGTCTATCTCAAACTTTCGGAGCTGTTCCCGTTCAAAGACCATCCTTTCGGTGTGCGGGACGATGCGGAAATGAAAGGGCTTGTGGAGTCCGTCAAGGACAATGGCGTACACCAGCCCGCGCTGGTGCGCCCCCGGGAGGGCGGCGGCTATGAAATCATCGCGGGCCACCGCCGCCAGCGGGCCAGTGAGCTGGCCGGGTTCGTAAATATGCCATGTATCGTCCGCAACATGACGGATGACGAGGCCATCCTTGCGATGACGGACGACAACCTGCGCCACCGGGAAAAAATTCTGCCGATGGAAAAGGCACAGTCCCTGAAAATGCAGGTGGAGGCCATCAGCCACCAGGGGACGAAGATGGAGGGCGTGGCCGCCGGGGACGTTGGAAAACGCTCCACGGAAATCGTGGGGGAACGCAACGGCATGAACTACAAGCAGGTACAGCGGTATATCCGGCTGACCGAGCTTGTGCCGGAGCTCCAGTCTATGGTGAACGAGAAAAAGCTGTCTTTCACCCCCGCCGTGGAAATCTCGTTCATCAAGCCCAAAAACCAGAGGTTTATCGCCGTTTCCATTGAGGGCGAGCAGGCATCCCCCTCGCTCTCCCAGGCCCAGGAGCTCCGCAAGCTGGATAAGGACGGGAAACTGAACGGCGATGTGATTGACGGCATTTTGAGCCGTGAAAAAAAGGAGGTAGACAAAGTGATTATTTCCGCCGCTGAACTGAACAAGTATTTCGGCAAGGACGCCACGCCCCGGGAAATGAAAGACCAGATTATGTCCCTGCTGGCCGAATGGAAAGAGAAACAACCCCCGGAGCGCACCGCCCCGGAGAAAAAGACCGACCGGGAAAAGTAAGCCTTGAGACATTTTGTCCCGAGGTTTTTCTTTTTCCCGCGCCCCTCCCCCGCGCCTTGCATGGCGTTCTTTTAGAGAGGGGCTCTGGTGGTATATCCCCCGTCGCCGCCTACTACTGAGCACAGCCGGGAGTGGGCAGTCAAGGGGCGGAACGCCCGCCGCCTGCGGCGGCTTGCCCTTGACGGCCCGCCCCGGCTGTGCCACCCCTCCCGGCGCGGCGGGGGATATATCCTCCAGAGCCGCCCCCTTTCCCATGAATGGGAAAGGGCGGGGGGATAGGGCTGAACGACAACTATCAAAATATCGGAGGTAAACGACTATGAAACGACCCCTTGCTTACATCACCGCCGCTTGGTATGGCGGCGATACGGAAAATGCGGAGCTTGCCGCGCAGTACTGCCGGGCGGTCTACGATGCGGGCTTTGCCCCTATCTGCCCGGCCTTGTTCCTGCCCCTTTTCCTCAATGACGCGGTTCCCGAGGAGCACAAGAGCAGCATCGACATTGGCCGCGACCTGCTCCGCCGCTCCCGGGTGCTGGTGGTGTGCGGGCATACCGTCACCGAGTCCATGAAGAACGACATCGCCGTGGCCCAGCGGCTGGGCATCACCGCCACCACCCTTGAGGGCATTTTGACCGTCAAGGGACAGGGCCGCCGCTGACGTGGCCGCGCTGTTCGAGGCGTACATCACCAATCTGGGGAAATACAACGAGGGCGAGCTGGTGGGGGAAACGCTGAAATTCCCCACCAGCCCCCAGGCGGTGGAGGCGCTGTTAAAGAATATCGGCGTGGACGGCATACGCTACGGGGAATTTTTCATCACCAGCTTTGACGGCGATGTGCTGGGGCTCTATGACTATCTGGGCGAGTATGAAAATCTGGACGAGCTGAACCATCTGGCCTGCCTGCTTTCGGAGCTCCCCCAAAGCGAGATTGAAAAATTCGAGGCCGCGCTCCATATGGGGGCGCATACCTCCAGCGTGGCGGACATCATCAACCTTGCGGAAAATCTGGACTGCTTTGAATTTTACCCGGAGATTGAAAGCGAGGAGGATTTGGGCCGCTATTTTGCGGAGGATTTGCCGATCCCCGCCGAGCTGAAAGACTACTTTGACTATGAGGCATACGGGCGGGACATATCCATCAACGAGGACGGCCACCTTGCCCCCGGCGGCTATATCGTCCAGACGGGCGATATTAAGGAAGTCTACCACGGGATAGAGGATATTCCCAAGGAGCACAAGGTTTTTGCCCTCCCCCGGCTCTCCATCCGGGAGCAGATGGCCGCCTACAAGGAAGTGATTGACCGTTCCTCTCTGGCGGCTGAACGCAAGCACCCGGAAACAAACCGGGACGAGCGGTGACTTCGAGACAAAATGTCCCAAAGGCCGGAGGGCCTATCCCCCATGAAAGGAGGCGGTTTTGATTGATTGACGAGGATGTTTCCCGGCGCACGATAGCACTTTCTATCAGAACGGGAAAACTTTCGGCCCGGGTGCTGGCCTATGCGCTCCGGGCGGCTGGCCGGAAGATACAAAAGGAGCACCGGGCCCACCAGACGCCCCACGGCAGGCAGTCCGTGAAAAAGCTCATGGCCCACGGCGCGGCTACGAACAGCATCGAACTCACCGGGGCCCCCAAGGAGTTTGACCGGGTGGCCCGGAAGTGGAATGTTGACTATGCCTTTTACAAGACCGGGCCGGACAAATATCTGCTGTTCTTCAAGAGCGGGCAGGCGGATGCAATCACCGCTTGTTTTGGGGAGTATTCCCGCCGGGTGCTGGATAAGGCAAAGACTGACCGCGTACCCATCCGGGAACAGCTCAGACGGGC
>RAZE01000006.1 GCA_003611955.1 bacterium 1XD8-76 | reverse complement strand
TGCTGCAAGGCGCTGACAACATGCCCGGCAAATGGCAGCTGCTCATCTTTCTCGGGCAGCAGACTATCCTGTCAGACAGAAAAGGGGCAGCTGCGCCCTTTTCCCGCCATCCGGCAGGGACGGGTTCGGGCAGAGTCCGCTAACGGGTCAAGGGACTGGTCCCTTGTGGGGTTTGGGGCTATGCCCCAAGGTCTCTAAATCATCAATATCTGCAATTTTCAAGGTTCCGCTGAGTCTATTTTTTGGCTCGGTTTTTTCATAGATTACTTGACACTACCCTTATGCCTGCGGTTCGTCTATGATCTTTGAAAGTGGTCCGCGCAGCGCCTTGCTGAGCGTGAGGGCCAGCGTGATCTTGATGGTGTCAGGGATGATAAAAGGGACGACGCACCAGCCAAGTACGGTTGTGAGCCCGATGGGACCGGTGGATTTCATATACACAGACATAAACCACATCGTGCCAGCCGCATAGCAGGCGAAGAGTCCCAACACCATCGACAACGCCTGAACCATCAGTTTTTTACCGAATATACTCTCCATAAGCCACATAATAAGAGCGGACAGTATAAAACCGATGATGTAGCCGCCGGTGGTGTTCATAATGATGCCGATGCCGCCGGTAAAACCGGAAAATACCGGAAGGCCGATCGCTCCGAGCAGGACATACAGCAGGACAGCCATAGTGCCGCGTTTTCCTCCCAGCACCGAAACCGATAAAAATATCGCAAAGGTCTGAAGGGTGAAGGGGATCGCCGTGGGGATGGAGATCCAGGAGCAGATGGCTATCAACACGGTAAAGACGGCGATATATGCCATGTCATAGGTTCTTATTTTTGCATTCATGGAGATGATCCTTTCTTTTTACATTATTTTCCGGAATGAGGTAATCTTAGCACACAAAAAATTGCTTGTCAACTAAATATAAAAAATGGTTAACAATTGGAATTTTGCAAAAAAGCGTTGTGAAAAGTGTAAAAAATAGATATCATAATAAATAACAGGAAAGGATCATATACTAGACAGGAGGGCGAATTATGAGTATGGAGATGAAAAGAAAGCTGAGAAAAACACTTCTTCTGGCATTTAAGATCGCGGTTGGAAGCGGAGCCGCCATCTATATTGCGGAGGCATTGCATCTGGAATATGCAGTCTCGGCCGGCACAGTCACGCTTTTGGCCCTTCTCGCCACAAAGTGGGAGACGATAAGGTTTTCCGTTATCCGTCTCGGCACATTTTTTGTCACGGTGCTGATGGCGTTTATACTGCTGCCCCGCATGCACAGCGAGTGGGTTGCCTACGGGGTGATCGTCTTTGCGCTTGTCTTTCTGTCGGATCTGCTGGGCTGGAGATCGACCCTGTCGGTCAATGCAGTCATCACCGCCCACTATATGACAAGGCAGGATTTCAGTGCGGCATTTTTTTGGAATGAATTTATGCTGGTGTTTATCGGTGTTGCGATCGCGTTTATACTGAACCTTTTCCATTTGAACAAAAGTCAGAAAAAGCATCTGATGGAAGGGATCCGCTATGTGGAGGAGATGATGCAGAGCGACCTGCGGGAGCTTTCGGATTATCTTCTGAAGGCACAGATGAGCCGAAACGTCTGGGAGGATATCCGCACGCTGGAGAAAAAACTGAAGGAGCTCATGGAGGAAGCAAGGGAATATCATAGCAATACCTTTGGGGCCCACCATGACTACTATCTGGACTACTTTGAGATGCGTTTTGACCAGTGCCAGATGCTGGACAGCCTGCATTCCGAGATGAGGAGAATAAGATCCATGCCGAAACAGGCGGAGGTGGTGGCGGATTACATCCGCTATATGGCGGACTATGTTCTGGAGAAGAACGTGCCGGAGAAACAGATGAAAAAGTTGGAGGAGCTTTTTGCGGACATGAGAAAGGAAGAGCTGCCCGAAACCCAGGAGGAATTTGAGAGTCGGGCGCTTTTGTACCATGTCCTGATGGATCTGGAGGAGTTTCTGAAATACAAACAGGCCTTTGCGGAAAATCTGAGTGAACGTCAGCGGGCGGACTACTGGTGAGGACGCCGCTCACCGGGATTGATTATAGGAACATTATGTGGTATTCTGGAGGACGGCATGATGGCCGCCGGCGGTAAGCCGGCATGTGTGTTCTTCGAGGAGGAAGGAAGTATGAGAAGATGCGGCGTATTGATGCCGGTATCCGGTCTCTGGTCACCTTACGGGATTGGTGCCTTTTCAAAAGAAGCTTATGAATTCGTGGATTTTCTGGAGCAGGCGGGGCAGAGTCTGTGGCAGATTTTACCGCTCGGGCCCACCGGTTACGGGGATTCCCCCTATCAGTCTTTTTCTACCTTCGCGGGTAATCCTTACTATATTGATCTGAAGGTGCTTGCGGACAGAGGCTGGCTCACCGGGAAGGAGTGTGACGACTGTGATTTCGGAGACTGCCGGGATTTCATAGAGTACGATAAAATTTATAAACAACGCTTTAAACTTTTGAGAAAGGCCTATGAGAACAGTGATATTTCCCGGGATGGAGACTTTATCTGGTTTTGTGATAAGAATGCGGACTGGCTGGAGGACTACGCTCTGTACATGGCGATCAAGAAATCCTTCGGCGGCGTGGGCTGGCTCGCCTGGGAGGAAGATATCAGGCTCAGAAAGCGGGAAGCGCTTAAATACTACAGGGAAAAATGCAGTGATGAGATCGGCTTTTACCGGTTTGAGCAGTATCTGTTTCAGAGCCAGTGGTTTGCGCTGAAGGATTATGCCAACAAAAAGGGCATCCGCATCATCGGGGATATACCGATCTATGTGGCGCTGGACAGTGCGGATGTATGGGCGGGAAGAGAGCTCTTTCAGTTGAAGAAGGACGGTACGCCGAAGGCGGTGGCGGGCTGCCCGCCGGACTTTTTTTCGGAGACAGGCCAGCTGTGGGGGAATCCGCTTTATGACTGGGATTATCACAGGGAGACGGACTATGACTGGTGGATGAAGCGCATTGGCTATTGCTATGAGCTCTACGATATTGTCCGGATCGATCATTTCCGGGGGTTTGATGAATATTATTCGATCCCCTGCGGTGATTCCACGGCGGAGTTCGGGCACTGGGAAAAAGGGCCTGGCATCTCGGTCTTCGAGACGATGAGAAGGAAGCTCGGAGAGAGGGAAGTCATAGCGGAGGATCTGGGTTTCGTCACGGATACGGTCAGGGATCTGGTGGAGAAGTCGGGATTTCCGGGCATGAAGATCCTGCAGTTCGCCTTCGACTCAAGGGAGGAGGGGGATTATATGCCCTACCGCTACCCTGTAAACTGTGTGGTATATACCGGCACCCATGACAACGATACGGTCATGGGGTGGTACGATACGCTGGAGCGAAAGGACAAGATGACAGCAAAGAAGTATCTGGATATCCGTTCCGGGAAGAATGTGCATCTTGTGTTCATCCGCGAGGCGTTAAAGAGTGTGGCGGACACGGTGATCATTCCGATACAGGACTATCTTGCGCTGAGGAGTGAGGCGAGGATCAACACTCCGTCCACCCTGGGGAAAAACTGGAGATGGAGAGTGAGGAGAGAGATGCTGACGGATGATCTGGCGAAGCAGATGCGTGATCTGGGAGTGTTGTATGGAAGAATTGACGATGAAAGATGTAGCGGGAATATGCGGCGTGGGGGTCAGGTGAAGGAGTCTACGTAGGAAGAGCGTGCTTACAGTGTGACGGAAAAGGTGCTTCCGCCGCCGGGCGTATCCTTGACATGGATCTGGCCGTGGTGGGCGCGGACGATCTCGGCGGCAATGCAGAGGCCGAGTCCGAAATGTCCCTTTTTGCTGCGGGATTTGTCGCTGCGGTAGAAGCGTTCAAAAATCTGTTCTTTTTCGGTATCCGGAATGCCGGGACCGTTGTCTTCCACAGAAAATAAAATATTTTTTCCATGACAGGTAAGGATCAGGCGCACGGCTCCGCCGGAGGGCGTATAGCTGAGTGCGTTGTGCAGCAGAATAGAGAGAACTTGTGTGATGCGTTCTTTATCACCGGAGATGGCGGGGGTAGTTTCCTCCGGCAGGGTGATGGAGAGCGCAATATTTTTTTCCGCGGCAACCGGCTGAAAGGCTTCGTAGAGATTGAGAAGCAGCGTATCCGGTTCCACGGATGCCATTTTAATACTCCAGCCTTTATTGTCGGCGGAGGTTAAAAGGAGCATATCGTCGATCAGTTTGGACATCCGCATTCCTTCGGACTGCATGGCTTCCAGAAAATGTGTCCGCTGTGTACCGTCCGCTTTTTGAGAAGCGGAGGCGCAGGAGAGGATCACTGCTAAAGGCGTGCGCAGTTCGTGGGAGGCGGAAGCGATAAACTGTGCCTGCCTTTTCTGATTTTCTTCTAAGGGTTTCAGGATTCGCCTTGTAAAATGCCAGGCAAAAAAGGACAGGGCAAGAACGGCGAGGATGTCAAGGGCAAAGAATAAAAAACGCTGCCGCCTGATCTGGGCGTTCAGGGTATCGAGGGGCGATAGGATCATAACCTGCAGGGAACCGCTGTTTTTTTCCGCCACGGCGGCGCAGGCATAGTAGTCTTTCCCCCGACTTCCTTTCGGGGAAAAGAGAAATTCCGTGTGATAGATTTCGGAAAAGGCTGCGGGAGCGATTTCCACAGGGCTGTGCTCCCAGGTCTCCCATGCCTCCTGAAAAAGCTGCTTTTCTTCCTCTGTTTCCCTCTCGTTAAATAAAAAAGGAACGCCATTGTCGGAGATATGGATCAGATACTTTCCGCTGCCTTCCATTTTGGTGAGCCATTCGTGGGTGATGACGCTCTGATGCTCCAGGTTGGCGATCAGGGTGTTCATATCGTTTTGGAAGGAGGAAAAACTGCTCGTTTTTAAACCCTGTTCCGAGATATAGAGATAGCCCAGGGACATAACGAGCAGGATGAAGGCTGTGATGCTGCCACAGAGGACAGCGAGGCGTAAGTGTACTTTCTGAAACATAATGTATTTTGAATTTATTGATCTTCTATCTGGTAGCCGATGCCGCGGATCGTGCGGATTAAGACGCGGCTGCCTACGGTTTTTAAGCGTCTTCTTAAAAAGTGGATGTAATTATCCAGATTACCGTCCTCCACATCGCTCTCAGGCCCCCAGACTTTTGTGAGGAGCAGGGTGCGGGAGAGGGGTGCTCCCGGGTTTCTTAAAAAAACTTCCAGGAGGTCTCCTTCCCGCCGGGACATGCTGCAGGCGCCGGATATGCCGGTCAGCATATTGTCCTCCAGGCGGTACACAATATCTCCGAAGGCAAGCTGTCCCGTCAGTTCCATTTTGCGGGGACGGCGGGTGATACATCGGATTCTTGCCGTCAATTCCTCAAAGGCAAAGGGTTTTACCAGATAATCATCGGCTCCCAGGTCGAGCCCTTTGACCTTGTCATCCAGGGTACCGAGAGCGGTGATTAAAATAACAGGTGTTTGGTTGTTGCCGCCCCGCATTTTGGAAAGAACATCGGTGCCGCTTAAGTAGGGTAGCATCCGGTCTAGCAAAATCAGATCGTGGATATTCTGTTCAATATAGTAAAGGGCTTCCTCGCCATCGGAACAGGTATCAACGATAAAGCCTTCCTGCCGGAGCTGGAAAGCGAGGGAGTTTTTCAGTTTTTCGTCATCTTCTACCAGAAGTATTCTCATATTGTGCCTCTTTTTTTTAATTATGAAAATAGTATAGCAGAAAAGTCTTTAAAAAACCTCTAAAAAATAATTTTGTCCGGCGCTGTTAAAAGGAGCCTTCACTGCACGGAAAGTCAGGGATGTCTGCGCAGGATTCGCTGAATGATCTGGTCGGTGAGAAATGCCACGCAGATTCCGACCTGTTTTTATAAGATCGTGCCCTATGTTGTAACGCTTGTCGTACTTGCCTTCACCTCCAGGAGCTCCAGGGAACCGAGATCTTCCGGACTGCCCTACAAAAAGGGCGGGAAGTAGGGAAGGTGAGAAGGGCTATCAGGAGTTTTGATAAAATATTATGGTAAGATGCAAAGAGTCGGTTTTTTCCGGCTCTTTTTTTGTACTGAAAAGGGAGATTGGAATTGGGAAAGATATTTGGATGGGAAAATTAGAAATGCTTAGAGAAAACTTAGAGGATAGTCTGCTATGATGCTGATGTAGAGTCCGAAAGGGGGCTCTGCTTCACAAAAAGTCAAATATGGGCCCTGACTTTTGAAAAATAAGTATGCATGGTAAAAATCAGGAGGACAAAAAATGAAGTACATAAGAAAAAAATGGATCATAACAGGTATTATTATGATGATGGGAACAGGACTTACCGGCTGTACGAAAAACGGTGAGAATGCGGAGGCAGATTCAGGATTTGCAGTGGAGGCGGAAGATCTGCCGGGGGCGGATGCTTTGGAGAATGGGGAAGTACCAGCGGGAGATGGTGCGGACGGAGAACCGTCGGAAGGAAAGTCTGCGAACGAAGAAAATCCGGGGACGGAAGATACGGATAACAAAGAGGGGCATATTCCGGACGAGGAAGGAGACCTTCTCGGTGATATTTACGAGGTCGGAGAGGGGCAGTTTACGGTAACGGAGATCTATACGGAGACATTTGATGATGGAAGCGGTATTATGATTATGGGAGCGCCCGGAGCGGAGACGGAATCTGCGAAGATCACGGTCGTCTATGATGAAAATACCGTATTTGAAAAACAGAAGATCTGGGACGGCGGTGCAAATCATGAGGAGAAGGAAGGCTCGGCGGCAGATCTGCAAAAAGGCTTTACAGCGGAGATGTGGGGAAGCTATGAGGGGGATGTATTCCATGCCACGGCCATCAAAGTGGTGGAAGTGATACTGTGATAGCGCATGTTATTATATAAATTCTGCAAAAAATATATTAAAAAATGATTTAATTTTTAAAATGATACAGAAATGGAGAGCGAATATGAATAAATTCTGGAAAGGGGCGGCATTATCCTGTGCAGGCATGATGAGTGCTTTCCTGCTTGCAGGCTGTGGCGCAGGCGGGCAGACCGTGCCGGATACGAAGGCGGAAAATCCTGCGGCGGATTCGGAGAATGCGGAGAAAAGGATGGGGAGATATCTGGAAAGTGAAATCACAGTGCCGGAGGAAATAAAATCTGCGGTAAATTATCCGGCTCCCTATCTGCAGGGATCCGGGGATAGGGAGCTTGTGCTTGCGGAGCCGATGGCGGGCAGGTATGTTTCGGCGGATATGGGCGGGAAGTGGGAGTATGCAGGCTGTCCCTGGCAGGATATGATCTCAAGCGGTTATATATCGGACGTTTCGCTCTCGCCGGATGGGGCTGTGGCGATGGTCTACAGTCCTTACAACGAGGAAGAGGATTCGGATTCATCTGAGATGACATGGAAGGCTGTGTATTTCGATGCGGACGGCAGAGGGACAGAACTTGATTTCCCGGAGACGGGCGATGCGAGAGTCTGGAAGCTTGCGTTTGACAGACAGGGCGGGCTCTATGCGTTTGACAGACAGGGCAGAGTGTACCGGATCGATCCGGCTGTCGGGACGAAACGGGAGATGTTCGACACGGAAGGGCTTATGGATTTTGTCTGTTTTACGGAGCGGTATATGGTCGGGTTTACCAGCAGAGGAGAAGTTGTTATTTATGATTTGGAACAGGAAAAGCCGGCCCCCGAAGACAGAACATTGCAGGATTTTGTCAGTGAAAATCTCGGCGATTCTCTGGGTGGCATGGAAAGAGGACATGAACTGGTGGCGGCCGGAGGAGAACAGGAGGATATCATTTATTTTGCGTTCAGCGGCGGCGTTTACCGGCATGTGATCGGCGGGACGGCAATTGAGCAGATCATCGACGGGACCATTTCCTCATTCGGTGATCCCAGCATGGTACTGATGGATATGGTGATGCTGCCGGACAATGAGTTTGTAGTGCTGTACAATGATGTGAGGCTGTACCGGTATACTTACGATCCGAATGTGCCGGCAGTGCCGGATAAACAGGTAAAGGTGTACAGTCTTGTTGAAAATTATTCCATGCGCCAGGCGGTGAGCCTGTTCCAGAAAATGCATCAGGATGTGTATGTGCATTACGAGATCGGCATGTCAGGAATAGACGGTGTGACAAGAGAGGACGCGATACGGAATCTGAATACAAAAATTATGTCGGGAGAAGGACCGGATATTCTGCTGCTTGACGGACTGCCATGGGAGTCCTATGAGGAAAAGGGGATTCTGGCGGATATGAGCGGCGTGGTGGACGGTATGAGCGGAGAGGAGGAACTGTTTCCGAATGTGGTGGAAGCCTGCCGGAAGGAGGGCGCAATTTATGGACTGCCCATCAGAATACAATTGCCGATGATGGCAGGGAGTAACAAATATGTGGAAAAAATAAAGGATATCGAAACGCTTGCGGATGCGGTGGAGGAAATACGGGAGGAGAACCCGGAGGGCGCAATTCTGGGTATGAAGTCTGAGGAGGAGCTCCTGTATATGCTGGGGCTGACATCCTCGGCGGCATGGACGGATGAGAAAGGAATGATAGACGAGAAGGCGCTTCAGGAATTTCTTGCGGCGGCTGAGAGAATCTGGCAGGCGGAATTATCCGGTGTGGATGCCGGTCAGATGAGGGAAAGGGTAAGTTACAGCGACAGGTTTATAGGAGAGGACGGGTATCGTTCGGTGCTTTCCACCAATGTAATCGGTATTGCCACAGGAGGTCAGGAGTTTGCGATAGGAAAGGTATACCGCGTGGATTTTGATTATGATGTTATGACCAGTATCACAGAACTGGCGGAAGATGATTTTGGCTTCGGATTCTGGAACGGACAGGTAAGCAAAGGCTTTATTCCCGACGGGCTGGCCGGCGTTGCGGCGTCTTCCGCGGACAATGAAATGGCGGTGGAGTTTTACAGGTTCCTGTTTGGCAGGGATCTGCAGGATATGGATCTTTCCGGCGGGCTGCCTGTGAATATGGCTTCCTTTGATTCTTTTGCAAAAAATCCGAGGGAAGGAGCCATCGGCGGAGATAAAGACTTAGCGGGCGGGCTTGCCATGAGCAACGATGACGGAAGCTATTTTGAACTTGAAGTAAAATGGCCGAAGGAGGAGGAATTTCAGCGGCTGAAAGAGATGGCAGGCTCAGTCACCCGGATCAGTACGGGAGATGGCGCTGTTGAGGAGGCGGTATATGAGATCGGACCGGATACGCTGAACGGTATCATTACGCCGGAGGAAGCGGTGCGGGAGATTGTGGAGAAGTCTGCAATCTATATGGCGGAGTAAGTACAAAGTGCCGGCATAAGTCGAAGCGGTACGAAAGACCGGATAAAAGAAAAATGAATGAACAGGAGGATAAAAGATAATGCATTATTTTATAAGGAAACTGACAATAACAGGTATTATGGCAATATTGGCGTTGGGGGTGCTTACCGCCTGCACAAAAACAACTGAAAATGTAAATGACGGAAATATATCCGCTGAGGGAGAGGAACTGCCGGATACGGAAAATACGGTAGGCGGAAATGCGGAGAACGCGGAAGATGAGGAAGGAGAGGATATCGGAGCCAATGACGATGCAGGCGATGCTTCATCGGGAGAGACGGAATTGATGGGGATGATAGAGAACGTCCCGCCGGACAGTGACGATACGTTTATTATAGCGAAACTTGTGGTGGAAGAGGTAGACGGAATGGATCTGGTCAGTACCGATGAAAACGATACCAAAGTCACCGTAGTCTACAGCGATGAAACAACTTTTATCAAGCGCACCGTCCAAAGCGGCAGCGAAAATGCCGAGGAGAAAGAAGGCTCGGCGGCAGACCTTAAGGAAAACTTTACGGTGGAGTTGAAAGGAAGCTACAGCGGCGAAAATATCTTTTTTGCAACGGAAGTAAAGATTGTGGAAGTGGTTTCGGAATAAAAAAAGTATGCGGAACTAAAATAGAGGTGACTATGAGAAAAATGAAAAAATGGACGGCGTTGTTTTGCACGGGATTTATGGTAGTTTCTTTTTTGGCTGGCTGCGGCAGCAAGAGCGAAAGTGATGATACTGCGGCGGTGCCGAAGCAGGAAAAGAAGAATACTGCTGCTGCGGAAGAAGAGAATGAAGAAAAAAGCATGGGGCGTTATCTGGAAAGGGAGATGGCGCTGCCGGAAGAGATCAGTGAGATGGTACAATATCCGGTTCCTTATATAAAGAAACTGGAAAGCGGCGATCTGATGCTGGCGGAGAAAGAGGCGGGAAAATATATTTCTTCGGACGGCGGAGAAACATGGGAATCTGCCGGGAATCCATGGAAGGATGTGGGGAAAAATCTCTATATGACAAATATGGCTGTTTCTCCGAACGGTGCGGTGGCTTTGCCCGGCATTCTTACGGGTGATGGTGAGAGTGAGTCGTCGGAAGCAGAGGAAACGTCTCAGGATGATGCATCGGAAACAGAAAACGGGGGGGCAGAAAACGCCGATGCGGAAAGGGAAGAAATTAAGTGGAAATATTATTATTTTGATGCCGAAGGTAATAAGACGGAGCTGGATCTGGCGGATACGGAAATCAGAAGTTTTGTATTTGATGGTTCAGAGAGGCTTTATGGTCTTGCAGGCGGCGGGAAAGTTTACCGGATCAATCCCGCGGACGGGAGCAAAAAGGAACTCTTTACGGTGGATGGCACGGTGGATTTTGCCTGCTTTACGGACAAATATATGGTCGGCATCACAACGAGGGGCGGCGCTGTCGTGTATGATATTGAACAGGATATTCTGATGGATACGGATGAGGTACTGCAGGAGTTTATCGGTCAGAACCTGGGGCTTTCTATCGGAAGTACCGATGTGGGGCACAGTGTCGTGATGACGGCGGGAGAGCAGGATGATGTGATCTATTTTGCATTTGACGGCGGATTGTATCGGCATGTGATCGGCGGGGCAGCGATCGAGCAGATTATTGACGGAGCGTCTTCGAGTTTTGGCGATCCCAGTCTGATGCTGATGAGTATGGAAACATTGCCGGATAATGAGTTTATGGTACTCTATACAGGGATGAATCTGTACCGGTACACCTATGATCCCAATGTGCCGACTGTGCCGGACAAACAGCTTAAGATATACAGCCTTATGGAGAGCACTGCGGTGCGGCAGGCGGTCAGTATGTTCCAGAAAGCCCACCAGGATGTGTATATCCGCTATGAAATCGGCATGTCGGGAGATGATGGTGTGACAAGAGAGGACGCGGTTCGGAATCTGAACACAAAAATCATGTCGGGAGAAGGACCGGATATTCTGATGCTTGGCGGACTGCCAAGAGCATCCTATGAGGAGAAAGGTATTTTGGCGGATCTGAGCGGTATTACGGAAGAGATGAGCGGCGATGCGGCGCTGTTTCCGAATATCATAGAAGCCTGCCGAAAGGACGGAAAGATCTATGCGCTGCCTGTCAGGATTCAGCTTCTTTTGATGGCAGGAGAGCCTGAAGATGTGGGGAAGGTAAAGGATATGGACTCTCTTGCAAAGCTGGCGGAGGAATTGCGGGAGGGGGAGCCGGAAGGCGCGCTGCTTGCCGCAAGAACACCGGAGCAGCTTTTGTATATTCTGAGTCTGAGCTGTTCTGCGGCGTGGACGGATGAGGAAGGGAATATCGATGAAAAAGCGCTGGAGGAGTTTCTTACGGCGGCAAAGCGCATCTGGGAGGCGGAAGTCTCCGGCGTGCCGGAGGAGGAGCTCGGCGTAAGAGAGGGCGGCTACGGTTCTCTGAAGAATGAGTACAGGCAATATTACGGTAATGTGAGCGGCAGTGCGGAAGGTATTATGATGGAGATGCAGAAGTTTGCGGTGGGAAGAGTACGGGGAGTCGATTTTGAGTACGATATGCTGACTACCATTGCGGAGCAGGAGGATCGGTTTGCCTTTGATGTCTGGAACGGACAGGTAAGCAATGGATTTCTGAGCGACTGCCTTGTCGGAATTTCGGCAAATTCTGTGGAGAATGAGACAGCGGTGGAGTTTTATCGATATTTGTTTGGAAAGGAGTTTCAGGATATCGATGTGTATGACGGTCTGCCGGTGAATATGGCGTCTTTTGAGGGACTCAAAGAGAATCCGCGGGCTGGAATGGTAGAAGGAGCAAGCGAACGGGCAGCCGGTTCTATCGGCACAAGTACGCCGGACGGAAAGGTTTTTGGCATAGAACTGCTCTGGCCAACGGAGGAGGAGTTTGAGAGGCTCAAGGGTATGATATCTTCTGTTTCCCGAATCAGTACAGGAGATGATACGATTGCGGAAACGGTGTATGAGATCGGTCCAAGAGCCCTGGAAGGCAGTATTACGCCGAAGGAGGCGGTGCAGGAGATTGTGAAGAAGTCGGCGATCTATCTGGCGGAGTGATAAAGTGGTGAAAATATAAAGTTTTTACCGAAAATAAGTAAAAAGTGTTGATTATATATAAGTTTTTTGGCATACTGATAAAAAGGAGGAATATTATGATCATCAGACCTTATTATTTAGGCTTGCTGAGAACCTTCCGTGATGTGCCATTGGTAAAAGTCCTTGCGGGCATTCGGCGTTGTGGCAAATCTACGATATTGGAGATGCTGCGGGACGACTTGTTGGAAAGCAATGTTTCGGCGGATCATATTATCAGTATGCGGTATACCTCGGAGGAACTTGACGATGGCATGACCGATAAGGATATGTATAAGAGTATTAAAGATAAAATTACGGATAACGGTCGTTATTATCTTTTACTTGATGAAATACAGGAAATTCCGGGGTGGGAAAAGGCTGTCAACAGTCTTTTGGAAAACGCGGATACGGATATTTATGTGACCGGTTCCAATGCCAGACTGAATGCGGGGGAGATATCCACTTACCTTTCAGGGCGCTATGTGTCTATCCCTGTGTTTCCGCTCTCCTTTGCCGAATATATAACGTTTCAGGAGGCGAAGGACAAAGTGGCGAAGGAACTGTTGCATGAGTATATCCGTATGGGCGGTTTTCCGGTTGTCGCATCGGGCAGTTTTGATGAGGGCACGGCCTATCAGATCGTTGAGGGTATTTATCATTCCGTTATTACAAGCGATATAATAAGAAGGCATAATATCACAAATTTTGACCTGTTCAACCGTGTTGTAAAGTATATTGTTGAAAATGTGGGAAAAACTTTTTCGGCCAACGCTATTGTGAAATTTCTGAAAGGTGAGGGACGGTCTCTCAGCGTGGAATCCGTCTACAATTATTTGGAATGGCTGGAGAAAGCTTTTGTGATTTACCGTTGTCAGCGGTATGATCTGCAGGGAAAATCCGTACTGAAAACCCAGGAGAAATTTTATCTTGCGGATGCCTCCCTCAAATATTGTATTATGGGATTCAATCCGAAGTCAGTTGCCGCAATGCTGGAAAATATCGTGTATTTTGAACTTCGCAGAAAAGGCTACGAGGTTTATATCGGCAAAAATGAAACAAAAGAGATCGATTTTGTGGCGGTGCGGCGCGGTGAGCGCATTTATGTGCAGGTCTGCCGTAATCTGCCGGAAGGATCTGACCGCGAAGTGGCAAATCTGCTTGAAATCAGGGATCACTATCCTAAGTATGTGGTGACGCTTGATGAGATGGCGGGGGGAAATATCAATGGTGTCAGGATCGTGTATTTAGCAGATTTTTTGTTGAGAGATGCATATTAGAGAAAAAGCTGTTATCTTGCGGCCGGGGGATTTTCTGAGATCCCCCGGCTGTTTCGATGTCTGCCGCAGGATCAATGTCATTTGGTTAAGCCATTTATTCGGCTGGGAGGGACATAAAATGCTCAAGGAGTCCGTTACGCTTTTTACCGAGCGGGAGCGTGGCGACGGAGTATTTTATGTCCCTCCCAGCGTTCGGCAATGTTAACGAAATGGCATTGGCTACAGGCGGAAGCGTTTTTCACACGGGGTTTAGAGATTTTTTAGAGATTATTCTGGTATGCTGTAGAGGAAGCGGCAGGAGGATAAATGGAAATGCATTGGAACAGAGAAAAGAACAGAAAAATAACAGCAGTCATGTTATGCCTGTGCCTTTTTCTGGCAGCGGGCTGCGGCAGAGCGGATTCGGAGAAGGGCGCAAAGAATGAGGAGAGCGGCTCGGGTACAGGCGGTATGGGGCGATATATGGAGGATATCCATGCGTTCCCGGAGGAGATCAATCGAAACGGCGGGCTGAATATGCTCGCGGACGGTTCCATGACGATCATCAGTTTTAACGGCGGGCTTTACCGTTCCGAAGATCAGGGGGAGAGCTGGCAGCAGGAGGATACGCCCTGGTTTCCGATGATGCAGGGGGTGTATGCGATTTCGGCGGTGATGGCGCCCGATGGGACGGTGGCGGTCACCTGTTCGGGGGAGATGCCGCAGGCGGCGCGGAATATATTTCCCGGGGATAAGCCGGAGGGGCAGGAGGGAAATTACTGTATTTTTGCACTGCCGGATGGAGAGATAAAAGTTGTGGATTTCGGCTTTACGCAGGAGGACGGAAGCTGTATCAGCACCTTTTGTTTTAAGGACGACGGCAGATTGTTTGCCGGGGATATGAACGGCAGGATTTATGAAGTGGATATGGAACATGAGAGCCTTCGGGAACTTTTCGTGATGAATCGTGAGGTTGGCTATATTGATTTTTGCGGCGATATGCTGATGGCGGTGGGAGCTGAAAAGGTGTATTTGTACGATCTGGAAAAAGGAGAGCCCGGGGCGCAGGATACGGTGATGGATGAGTTTATCGGGAAATATCTGTCCGATGGCACGGTGCGCTATACCGGCGGCGGTTATCCGCTGGCGGTGTTTGGAGGAGAGGACGGGATCGTTTATATCGCCTGTGTGGAGGGATTGTACCGCCATGCGCTGGGCGGGAGCGCAATGGAGCAGATCATTGACGGGGCGCTCAGCACCTTCGGGGATGATGGCAGCATTTATGCGGCAAAGGCATTGGAGGGGCAGGAGTTTCTTGTACAGTTTAATCCTGCCGGCGGGCTGGTGCGCTATCATTTTGATGAATCGATTTGTTCCATGCCGGAAAAGGAGATACGGATCTATTCTCTGGAAGAGAACGGCAGCGTTCGGCATGCGGTGACTTCCTTTAAAAAAGCTCATACTGACATGTATGTCAGATATGAGACGGGGACGGGAAGTGAGAGCGGTGTGACGGTGGAGGATGCGGTGAAGCAGTTGAATACCAGGATCTTATCGGGGGAAGGACCGGATGTTATTATATTAGACGGGCTGCCGGTGGAATCCTATATGGAGAAGGGGCTGCTTTCCGACTTAAGCGAAGTGATAGATACGGCGGATGGGGAAAATGCTTTGTTTTCCAATCTGACGGAGAGTTTTCGGCGGGAGGACGGGACAATCTGTGCGATGCCTCTGTGTATACAGGTGCCGCTCCTTGTTGGTGACACGGATGTCATTTATGAAATGACGGATCTGGAGAGTCTGGCGGATGGGACGGAAGCGCTCAGGGAGGAAAATCCGGAGGGCGGACTGTTGGGGATCTACGATGCGGAGTCATTGCTTGGGCTGCTCGGGATGGTATCGTCCCCCGCGTGGATCGATGGATCTGGGCAGATCGATCGGGAGGCTGTGGAAGCATTTCTGACGCAGGCAAAGCGGATCTATGATGCGGAGCATGAGGGCGCGGTGCCTGAGGAGATGGCAGTACTGCAGGAGGAGGATGAGGAGCTTTTGCAGTACGGATTTGATCCGATGAGGCAGAAGATGGAAGCATGCAACAATGTGCTGAATATCAGGAGAGGCTATGCAAAACTGGCCTGCGGCTATGTGGACGGGGTTCAAATCTGCCTTGATAACGTAACGACTGTTATCGAACTGGAGGGGGAGATGGACTACAAAAGTTTCCCGGGGCAGGCGCAGAATGTTTTTCTGCCGAAGGTGATAGCGGGCATCAGCACTAAGTCCGGGGAGCCGGAGGCGGCCAGGGAGTTTTTAAGGACCATGTTTTCCGAGGAGGTTCAGAAAAATATATATGACGGTTATCCGGTCAATCGGGCGGCTTTTGCAGATCGGTTTGATTTTCTTGAGCCGAATGAGGAAAACGGCAGTATGACCATGCTAAAGAATGACGGAACACAGGAGGAGCTGTTGCTGCGGTGGCCGGATGAGGCACAGGAGCGGAAGTTTGCGAAGCTGGTTCAGGGGCTTGAGACACCAGCGACGGGAAACGGTTGGCTTGACGGGCTGGTTTACGAGGCGGGAGTCAGGGTACTGGAGGACGGTGTAAGCGTTGAAGAGGCAGCGGATGAGGTTGTGAAGAAAGCGGCGGTCTATCTGGCGGAGCAATTGGGATATGTGGATGAAAAAGGATGTTTTCGGAATGGGCGGTGTGAATATGAAACGGAGGAGGGAGACGCCAGGCAGGAGCCATGCGTGGATCGCTTTTCTGCTGCCGAGTTTTTCAGGGGTAACGGTATTTGTGCTGATTCCGTTTCTGGATGTGGTAAGGCGTTCTTTCCTGACAGCGGTGACGGGGGAGTGGGCCGGATTGCGTAACTACCGTAATGTATTTGACAATCAGGCATTTCGCCTTGCCATACATAATACGGTGCGGTTTACGGCGGTTTGTCTGCCCCTTCTGATCGGGCTTGGGCTTTTTATGGCGGTTTTTCTCAGCAGGCTGAAACAGATACAGCTTATGAAATCATTGTTTCTGTTCCCTCTCGCGATGCCTGCGGCAACGGTAGTGCTGATCTGGAAGATGGTTTTTTCCAGACAGGGATTTTTTAACGGGATATTGTTTATGGCGGGGATTCTGCCGGAGGGAATTTTGCCGGATCATATGGGAACGGGGGCTTCCTTCTGGGTACTGGTGTTCAGCTATGTCTGGAAGAATCTGGGTTATACAATGGTACTGTGGCTTGCCGGGATATTTGCGGTACCGTACAGTATGTCTGAGGCGGCACGGGTGGACGGTGCGGGAGAGTGGCAGATTTTCTGGCGGGTGGTGTTCCCGAATCTGAAAAGTTCCCTCTATACGATCACGGTGCTTTCTTTTTTGAATTCTTTCAAAGTATTTCGGGAGGCTTATCTGGTAGCGGGCTCTTACCCTCATGAGGATATGTATCTGCTGCAGCATCTGTTTAATAACTGGTTTATCAATCTGGAGCTGGATAAGATGGCGGCTGCGGCGGTGTGCGTGGGAGGGGTGCTGTTTCTGGTGATATTGCTGCTGCAGCGGGTGTGGAAGGTGTGAAGATCGTGAGAGCTGTGGCTGCGTGCTGCCTGCCGCTGGCCTGTCATGGGCAGAAGGCGGCGTAGAAATGGGATAAAACATGAGAAAGAAATTTTCAAGTGCATTGATAAAAATAATACTTCTGGCAGCGGGCTGCCTGTTCTGTGCGCCGGTGCTGTTTCTGCTCAGCGGTTCCGTGATGAGCAGGTATGAGCTGAATCAGAGCCTGCTTCCTTTGATGGCTGATCAGGATGAGCTGATCACCTGGGCGTTTTTTCCGAGGTATCCGACCTTTCAGCATTATCTGCGCATTTTATTCCAAACGCCGCAGTTTTTCGTGGTATTCTGGAATTCCATGAAGATAGCCGTCCTGACGCTTGTCGGGCAGTTCTTTATCGCGGTTCCGGCGGCATGGGCTTTTTCGGTCTATCGCTTCCGGGGGCGGAAGATTTTGTTTACGTTGTATATCGTATTGATGCTGATGCCCTTTCAGGTAACGATGCTCTCGAGTTATCTTGTGCTGAATCACCTGGAACTTCTGGACAGCCACAGTGCAATCATTTTGCCGGCAGTATTTTCAGCATTTCCGGTATTTTTGATCTACCGGGATTTCTGCAATTTGCCGAAGGGGCTGATTGAGGCGGCAAGGATAGACGGGGCGGGAGAATGGAAAATTTTTTTCAGGATCGGGCTGCCTCTTGCTTCCGGGGGGATTTTATCTGCCGGAGTGCTGGGGTTTCTGGAATACTGGAGTCTGATCGAGCAGCCTATGGCGTTTTTGGAGGATCAGACGTTGTGGCCTCTTTCGCTGTACCTGCCGGAAATCGGGCCGGAACAGGCAGGGTACTCCTTTGTGGCGGCGGTGATCACGCTGATACCGGCGGTATTTGTATTTCTGGCGGGACGGGAGTATCTCGAGCAGGGGATCACCGCGGCAGCTGTGAAGGAGTAAGAGTGAAGAACAGGAAAACAGGAGGTTCCGTATGGAAATTTTAAAAAAACAGAAAAAAATTTTAACGGCATTTTGTTTTTTTCTTGCCTTTATGTTTGCCTGTACTCTGATCTCGAGGGCGGTCTATGCCTCGAAACTGCCGCAGGTGAGTGTGGATACGCCGAGGCGTATGGCGATAGGGCATAAGGTGGATGCGGAAGGCATTGTGCACCAGGGGCGGGAGTATGCGGTAAACGTATTATCCGGATTGCGGGTGCGGACGGTCTATGCCCATGTGGGAGATAAGGTGACAACGGATACACTGCTGTTCGAGATTGATATGGAAGATTTGGAGGAACAAGTGAGGCAGAAGGAACTGGCGGTGAAAAAACTGCAGCTCCAGATAGGGGATCAGGAAAAGAATCGTGCCTTGCAGGAGGATAAGGACGAACTGGAGAATATCAGGGCGCAGGAGGATTACGAAAAGACGGCACAGGAGGAACAGACAAAGATCGACCGTGCGGAGCTGGAGAAAAAGACCAGGGAGCGGGATCTGAGAGAACTGGAAAATAATCCGGTGCAGGTGACCTCTGAGGAAGATCGGAAGGCGGCGCAGGAGAAATATGAGGCATGGGCGAAGGAGGCGGAGCGTCTCAAAAGCGCCATGGAGAATGCGAAGCAGGAATGGGAAGCGGCGCAGGGGAAGGTGAAGGAGCTGGAGGCAGGAGCTGCAGCGGAAGTATCGGAGGCCGAGGAGGATGCGGCACCGGCTGAGGACTCAGCATTGAGGACGGCGAAAGACGCGGAGACGGAGGCGAAGAAGAAATATGATGACGCCAAAGCGGCATATGATGAGTATAGGAAAACTCCTGTGGCAAAACCGGATTACAGCGCCGAGGATGCCGCCCGTGATGCCTGGGAAAAGGAGAAACGTTCTTTAGAGGATGCGGCGAATGCGGCGGCTCTGGAGGAGAATGACGCCAAAGCGGCGAAGGAGAAGGCGATGGAAAGTGCCGGCCGCAATCTGGAAGATACGGAAGCGGAAAAGGCCTCTGACAGTTCCCTGGAAATCAACAGGCTGGAGCTTTCTGCCTTACAGTCAGAGCTTTCCGCTTACAGGAAGGTTCTGGAAGCGCAGGGGCAGATTTTTCCGGAGGCGGACGGTATTGTCACGCGGATTCAGGTAAATCCGGGCGAGAGGGTGCCGGACGGAGCGGCGGTCGTTTATGCGGATTTATCCAGTCCCATGCAGTTTACGGTTTCTCTGACGAAAGATCAGAAAAAATATGTCAATCAGGGTGATCTGGCGAAGCTGTCTCTGGGGAACGGGAAGGGCGAGGAGTATCAGGTGGATTATATTGCGGAGAATGAGGCGAATCCCGAACTGTATGAGGCGCGCATTCTGCTGGAGGAGGGCGTCGGAACGATCGGAGAGAGCGGGAAATTCGAGGTGGAGGCGCAGTCGGAGACCTTTTCCTGCTGTATTCCCCTTGCCGCCCTGCATGAGGACGCCAATCATCGGAAGTTTGTCTATGTTGTCAGCGAGAGATCAGGAATCCTGGGAATGGAGCTGGCGGCGGAGGCGGTCTATGTGAAGGTCTTAGATCAGAACGATTCCTATGCGGCGATCGAGGAAGGGGTGATCGACAGCGAGACGGAATTGATCCTCAGCTCCACGGAGGCGATCGAGGACAGGGATGTGATCCGGTATAAAGAATAGAAGAAAGATTGATGCATTTTTCGGATAAATCATGAAAATAATGGAATTGCTCCCGGTTTTTTCTCCAGATATAATCAGAAATCATAGGGAAAAGGAGAAAAAGAGTATGGAGCACAGATCAAATGCTTTTCTGGAGCAGGAAAAAGTTTCTGTTCTGATGAGAAAATTTGCAGTACCCTGTATTATGTCACTTCTGATAGCAGCTCTGTATAATATCGTGGATCAGATATTTATTGCAAACGCAGCATATCTTGGCTCTTACGGAAATGCCGCAAACAATGTGGTATTTCCGCTGACAGTGGTGGCGCTGGCGGTGGCTGTCATGATCGGTGACGGCTGCTGTGCTTTTGTGAGCATCAGCCTGGGAGCCGGTGAAAAGGAAAATGCCCATAAAAGTATCGGCTGTTCGATCGTGATATGTATATTGGCGAGTCTTATTGTCACGGCGTTATATCTGCTCTTTCAGGATCAGATTCTGACCATGTTCGGCGGACGGGTAAATGAAGAGACTTTTTTGAATGCGAAGGAATACTTTGTCTGGATCACGGCGGGGATTCCTTTTTATATGTTCGGACAGGCGATGAATCCCGTGATCCGTTCGGACGGAAGCCCGAAATTTGCGATGCTCTCAACGGTGGCAGGAGCTGTCGTGAATATCATTTTTGATCCGATCTGTATCTTTGTGCTGAAATGGGGCATGATGGGAGCGGCTGTGGCGACGATAGCCGGACAGATTCTGACGGCGTTTCTTGCGGTGTGGTATCTGTTTCATATGAAGGCCGTAAAACTGCAGCGAAAAAGTTTTGGCGTGTTCGGCGTACTGATGAAAAAGTTTCTTCCTCTGGGATTTACCAGCTTTTTATCGCAGATCTCTGTGGTGGCTTCCATGGCGGCGGTAAATAATATGATCGTAAAATACGGCGCGCTGGATGAGATATTCTGTCAGGCGGAGTATGCGCAGATCCCTATGGCGGTGGTGGGGATCGTCATGAAATTTTTCCAGATCGTCATATCTATTTCGGTCGGACTGGCGGCAGGCTGTATTCCGATCGTGGGTTATAATATCGGCGCGAAGCGGATGGATCGGGCGCTGGAATTATTCAAAAAACTGTTGCTCGCGGAATTTCTGACCGGACTTACCGCGCTGTTTATCGTGGAGATACTGCCGGGACAGCTGATCGGTATTTTCGGTGCAGCAGGCGAAAGCAGCTATTATACGGATTTTGCCCGCAGAGCGTTCCGCATCTATCTGTGCATGATGCCGCTTGCAACCGTGAATAAGGGAACTTTCATCTACCTGCAGTCGATGGGAAAGGCACTGCAGTCCTCCGTGCTGTCCCTCATAAGAGAGGTTCTGTTCGGCGTGGGATTTGCGCTGTTGCTCCCGGTATTTTTCGAACTGGACGGTGTCCTTTACTCCATGCCGCTGTCGGATCTGCTGACCTTTATCATAGCGGTCATTCTGATCAGAAATATTTTCGGTGTGCTGAAACAACTTTACCCTTTAGTGCCGTCGCGCAGCGACTTAAAATAGGAGGAAAGAGAGATGATTATTGATGCGAACATGTACTGGGTTCCGGAGGAACTGTTTACGGAGGAAAGTCTGCAGGAAGAGTTTCTGCGGTGTATTCCGGAGGCTTACGGCGTAAGCGCGAGGTGTGAAAAAATAGCCGGAACAGAGAAAAAACAGATCATTATCGAGGAGCCGAAAGGCTGCCAGAATCTGAATTATATACAGGGGGAATACAGGGCGGACAGGCAGCTTCAGGATATGGATAAGGCGGGCGTACAGAAGGCGGTCTTAAAGGTACCCTGCGCCCATGCGTGGCTTTCGCTGGAGATGTGCAGAAAATTCAACGACGGTATGGCGGAACACGTCAAAAACGGAGGCGAACGTTTTGCTGCCCTCGCCGCGGTGCCGCCCCACGGAGGAAAGGAAGCGGTGTATGAACTGGAGAGATGCGTGAAGGAACTGGGGATGACGGGGGTTCAGTTATCTTCCCATTACGGGAATAAATATCTGGATGATGAGATATTCAGACCTTTTTTCCGGAAAGTCAACGAATTGAAACTGCCGGTTTATGTGCATCATTCTCCGATCCCGGTGGATCATGGCAGCATATGTGATTACAATAATCTGAGAAGATCCTACGGCAGGTGCATGGACCAGACCATCGCCATCAGCAGGGAGGTGTTCAGCGGTATGTTTGATGAACTGCCGGATGTGAAGCTGGTCCATTCCATGCTGGGCGGTGCGTTCTTCGCCTATCTGAATTCCATGTTCCGCAGGACGCCGCCGGCGCAGAAAGATATGGCAAACCGGTTTGTCACGGACACGGGCCGTTTCTGTGACCAGATACGCGACAACATTTACTATGAAATGTCCCATGCCCAGCCCTGGGGGAGGGATCTTCTGGAGTGTGCGGTAAAGATACTGGGCGCGGACCATATCCTGTTCGGTTCTTCCTACCCGGTCAGGACGGAATGGCTGACAGAAGGGGCGGCGTTTGTACGGAAGCTGGATATTTCTGAAAAAGAGAAGAGAATGATACTGGGAGAAAACGCCGAAAAGATTTATCATTTGTAAGACAAAATGCACCGGATGTGTGGTATACTCTATAAAAAGTCGCAGAAAGGTGCAGAAAGATGGAACTGAATTATATCCGGCATTTTGTGGCGCTGGCAGAGAACGGGAACTATCTGGAGACGGCGGATGCCCTCTTCATGGCACAGTCTTCCTTATCCAGGCATATCAAGAGCCTTGAGCGGGAGCTGGGGGCGCCTTTGTTCGACCGAACGACCAGGAAAGTGGTGTTGAACGATTTTGGAAAGACTTTTCTGCCCTATGCCAGAGCGATGCTGAAAATTCAGGATGAGTGCGGCAAGGCGCTGCAGGGATATCTGGACGGTGTTTCTTCTATCATAAATGCGGCATCTATCCCGGCCATGGTGCAATACCATATCACGGATGTATTTGCCGGTTTTCAAAAGGAAAATCCCGGGTGCAGGCTGAATATCACGGAGTCAGATTCCACGAAAATATGGAAGCTTCTGGAAGAAGGAAAGTGTGAGTGCGGCTTTATCAGGGCGGAGGACATGGACAGAATGCCGGAGGATATGGAGCAGGTCGTTTTTACGACGGATCATCTGGTGGCGGTTTTGCCTGCAAAGCATCCGTTTGCGAAGAAAAAGGCCGTTTCTCTCGGCATGCTGCGGAATGAAAAGTTTCTGTTTTTGGATAAGGAGACAAGCATGTACAGGATCTGTGTAAATGCCTGCAGGGAGGCGGGATTCGAGCCGGATGTCGCATTTACCGGATTCCGGGGGGAAAATCTCATCGATCTGGCGGCGAAGGGGATGGGTGTGGCGCTGCTCACCAGAAAACCGATCGGGGATGCGGCAGGCAAGGAGGTGGCGCTGGCGGATATCGAGCCGCGGGTGACGACTTTTGTCAGTCTGGTCTATCCTGGGAAGAGAAGATTGTCGGGGGCGGCGAGACGGTTTGTAGATTATGTGAAAAATCATGAGGGGTAAAAGCCTGAGAGCTGATCACAGAGGAGTATTATCATGAATGTTGAGTATTTGAGGGAATTTCTGGCAATTCACCGCCACCAGCGCTTCAGCGACGCCGCGGATGAGCTCTTCACGACCTCCTCTTCCCTGTCGAAGCATATGAGCGCGCTGGAGGAGGAGCTGGGCGTTCCACTGTTCAAAAAGGTGCGCCGCTGTTCCGTCGTGAATGAGTTCGGGCAGTTGATGATCCCCTACGCGAAGGAGATCGTGCGGCAGACGGACGAGATGCTGAAAGCGCTGGAGGAGAGGCAGGATGCGGACAAGGACATCCTGCAGGTGATCTCCCACTACAGAATTTTTGAGGAGGCGCTGCAGTTTGGAAAGCGGTATGGCATTCATGTCAACATTCATGAATCTCTGAACGTCAGGGATCTGCTGGAGGGCAATACATGTGAGGTGGGCATTCTGCCGGAGAGCGAGAGTGGTGCCCCCGGTCTGGAAGCGATTCCCTACAGGAAGGAACGGATGGTGTTTGTGTGCTACAAGAACCATCGTCTGGCAGACAGGACGAGCGTCACAATGGAAGATGTGAAGAGGGAGCCTTTTGTGATGTTCCCCATGACGGATAGAGGACCGCTTGCCACAATGATCTTTGCGGAGTTTGAGCGGGCGGGATGTAAGCCGAAGATCGTCAGCACGGCGACTGTGGGCAGCACGATCGCCACGCTTGTCGCCCAGAGGGCAGGGGTGGCTTTTTTGTGGGAGAAGGCGCTGCACCCCATTATGCAGGAGGATGTGCTGTGCGCGATCCCCTATGAGCCCGCGAGAGAAATTGAGGTGGATATCTGCTGGCGGGCGGATGCAAAACTTTCCAAAAAGGCAGTCAAATTTATTGAATTTATGAAAGAACAGTCAGATTACACGTAAAAAAATGAGAGCAGGTCCTCTGAGATTGGCAATGTTGACCAATTTCAGGGGACTTTTTTTGACTGTTTTTTACAAAAAGTTTTCATTTTGGAAAGTAAAAGGCGAAAATATGATTTGTTCCGTTCAAAGTCAACATCTATAATAAATGTTGTAAAGGAGAAAGTGGGTGCACCGATTTCCGGGAAAACAGGACAAGGGGCTGATGATCACAGTCTTTGTCCGGACTGCAGATGGGAGAAAATTATGATGCGTTTACAAAGTATGTTAAAGAAAAGTGTTGCTCTTGGAACAGCAGTTCTTATGGCGGCAGGAGCATTGGCGGGATGCGGAGGATCCTCTGATACCTCCGGAAATACGGCGGCGGCTCCGGATGCGGAGACATCCGCTGCACAGAGCGGGGAGGCAGCAGCTGTGCCCGAGGCTGACGAGAGCAGAAAATCGACGGCGAACAGCGATGAACTCTATGAGAAAGTGACTATCGGGATATCCGAGGATCCGAACGATCTGAGTCCCACAGGGTACGGGGCATACAGCTATATGGGATTGGCGCCGATCTTTTACGAATCTCTTTTTGATCTGAGAGATAACGACTATGTTCCGATTCTGGCGAAAGATTATGAGGAGATCGACGATCTGCACTGGGATGTGCATCTCTACGATTACATTCAGGATTCGGCGGGAAATGCCATCACGGCGGACGACGTCGTATTTTCCTATCAGGTGCTGATCGATTCCGGACAGGCGATGCGGTACGACTATTTTGAAGATATAGAAGCGATAGATGACTATACCGTTCGGTTTACATGGACAAAGCCTGTGGACGCGGTGGCCGCTCTGGAATGGCCCTGGTGCAGGACATGGATCGTGTCGCAGAAAGCCTACGAGAGCGGTAATTTCACATCGCAGCCGATCAGCACAGGCGCCTACAAGGTGAGCGAGTATGTGGTGGGTTCTCATGTGATCCTCGAGAGAAACGAGAACTACTGGCAGAAGCCGGAACTTACGGATATGGATCACAGGGCGAATGTGGAGACGATCGAGTACGATATCATCGCCGAAACGTCCCAGCATGTCATCGCGCTGAGCACGGATACCATCCAGTATTCCCAGTATGTACCCGGCGAGAATCTGGGGGATTTCGCGGAGAACGGACAGTATGCGGACGGCCATGAAGTGTATGTCACGCAGGGTTCCGCGCTGGAGATCCTGATGGCAAACTGCACGGAGGGCAAGATCACAGCGGATCCGAATTTCCGGCTGGCGCTGTGGTATGCGCTGGACAACGAGGCGATCGCGACGGCTGTGGGCACCTATCTTCCAGCGAAGGCTTTCGGTACACCGTTCTTCGGCGATTATGTGGATGCCTGGGAGAGCGCGGAGGGCAACTATCAGGCTGTGATGGACCAGGAGAAAGCGAAAGAATATCTCGATAAGACGGACTATAACGGCGAGACGTTAGTGCTCTACGGCACCAGCGACGAGGCGTGCAAGACGGCTCTGACCATGATCCAGGCTCTGCTTTTGAACATAGGGATCAATACGGAGATCAAGGTGGACGACGGGAATATGCTGGAGGACAATATGCTGGATCCCTCCACATGGGATATCCTTTACAAGGACTGCGGCGGCGGCTGTCAGATCGGCGAGTACAATCGTTTCATGAACCGCAATGAGTTTGGGACAGGCTTCAATATGGCGTTCATAAACGATGACAAACTGCAGGAGCTGTTTGAGACCGCCAGCGTCCTGGATACCCATGACGAGGAACATATGACGGCACTGGTCGATTATGTGCAGGAAAACGGCTATTTCTACGCGGTATGTTCCCCGCAGATCAATGCGGTGTACAGCGACTGCTTTGCCACACTGGCATTCCACGAAGGAGAATTCCTGCGCCCGGGTGCCTGTGAATACTATCTTGACTGAGTTCGCTGCCCTCGCAGCGTGCGGACGGCAAAAACTATAATAAAAGTGTGCCGGGCGGGAGGAGCCCGTCCGGCACAGTGTTTATCTGGGAGATTAACATGGCGAAATATATAGCGAAACGATTATTGTGGATGATAGTGATCCTTTTGGGGACCGCGTTTGTCATCTTTACCATCCTCTATTTTACGCCCGGAGATCCGGCGCGGAATATAGCGGGCGGCAATGCGTCCGCGGCCGAGGTGGAAAATATACGCCATATGATCGGGCTGGACAAATCCTACACCGCCCAATTAGGCGACTTTTTTTACAATACATTTATCCTATTTGATCTGGGCGATTCCTGGGTGTACAACAAACCTGTTCTGGACGAGATGATCGTCCGTCTGCCGAGAACGATGATCATCGGCCTCTGTGCCATGGCACTGAACCTGACGGTGGGGCTTCTGCTTGGCATCTTTGCGGCGACCCACGAAGGAAAATGGCAGGATTCCTTCACGATGGGGATAGCGATGGTATTTATCTCCTGTCCGGATTTCTGGGTGGCTCTGATGCTGATCCTGCTCTTTGCGGCGAAACTGAATCTTTTGCCTGCCTACGGCATCGGCGGACCGCAGTACTATATTCTGCCGATCATCTGCAGTTCCTTAGGCGGCATCGCGGTGAATGCCAGACAGACGAGGGCGAGCATTCTGGGGGTTTTCCGGGAGGACTATATCACGACGGCGCGGGCGAAAGGGCAGCAGGAAAAGAAGGTGGTGTGGCGGCATATGCTTCCGAACGCGCTGATGCCGATCATTACCTCCATCGGCAACGGCTTTGCGAAGATCGTCGCGGGGGCCCCGGTCATCGAGAGCGTCTTCTCCGTACCGGGCCTCGGGCTCTATCTGCTGACGGCGATCAATTCCCGCGATTACCCGGTAGTGAGGGCATGCGTTCTGTTTTTCGCACTGTTTACCGCAGTATCCATGCTGCTTGTAGACCTGGCGTACGCGTTTGTGGATCCGCGCATCAAAGCACAGTATTCAGGACCGAGAAAGAGAGGTGTCAGGAAATGAAGAACAAGAAAACCTCCATATGGGCGGAGACGCTGGAGAGAATCTGGGCGAACCCCGGGTCAAAGGTGGGCATCATCCTGTTCGCGCTGATCGTGGCTGTCAGTGTGTTTGCGCCGCTGTTCGCCCCCTACGGCATAAACGAGATGGATCTGACACAGATGTATCAGGGACCCAGTTCGGCACATCCCTTCGGTACGGACGGCATGGGGAGGGACCAGCTGACGCGTATCCTGTACGGCGGAAGGTACTCTCTGGCGCTGGGACTGTTTGCGGCGCTGGTGGGCTCCGGCATCGGCATCATTATCGGGAGTGTGGCGGGTTACTTCGGCGCGAAGATCGAGACGATCATTATGCGCGTGATGGATATCTGGTCTTCCCTGCCGAGCATGCTGCTCTGTATTCTGATCTCGGCGACGTTGGGACCGGGCTTTGGCAATACGGTATTGGCTCTGGCAGTCGGCAATGTGCCGACGGGCGTCAGGCTGATCCGCGGTCAGATATTATCCGAACGGTCCAGAGAGTATTTGGAGGCGGCGGAGTCTATCAACTGCTCCAAACTTTCCATTATGTTCCGGCATATGCTGCCCAACGTGGTCTCCCCGGTGGTGGTGGACGCGACAATGGGGATCGGCATGAATATCACGATGGCTGCAGCACTGTCCTACATCGGGCTGGGCGTTCAGCCGCCGACACCGGAGTGGGGTGCGCTCCTGGCAGATGCAAGAACCCACATTTTGAACTATCCATACCTGATTATGTTTCCGGGCCTTGTCATTGCGGTCACGGTGCTTGCCATCAATCTGATTGGCGACGGGCTGCGGGATGCGATGGATCCAAAGCTGAGAAAGTAGGTGCAGGGGAATGAGTGAGGAAAAGAAAGATTTTTTGAAGATAGAGGATCTGGAAGTGATCTATACTGCGGGGAAGAAGATCATACAGGCGGTCAACCACGTGTCCTTCGGGCTAAAAAAGGGAGAGACGCTGGCGTTAGTGGGGGAGACCGGAGCCGGGAAGACAACTATCGCGAAGGCGATCCTGCGCATCCTGCCGGATCCGCCTGCGAAGATGCTGGGAGGAAAGATCTGGCTGGACGGCAAAGAACTGACAGAAATGTCAGAAGATGAGATGCGGGACATCCGCGGCGGAAAGATCGCCATGATCTTTCAGGATCCGATGACGGCGCTCAATCCGATCATGACGGTGGGCGATCAGATCGTCGAGGGGCTGATGTTGCATGGCGATTACAGACGGGAGGAGGCGGAGAAGCGTGCCGGGGAGATGTTGGAGATGGTGGGCATCCCGGCGGAGCGTTACGCCGAATATCCCTTTGAGTTTTCCGGCGGCATGAAGCAGCGTGTGGTGATAGCCATGGCGCTTGCCTGCAATCCGCTGCTCTTACTGGCTGACGAGCCCACTACGGCGCTGGATGTCACGATCCAGGCGCAGGTGCTGGATCTGATCCGGGAATTGAAGGACAGGCAGGGGACGTCCATGATACTGATCACCCATGATCTCGGCGTGGTGGCCGAGACTTCGGATCAGGTGGCCGTGGTCTACGCGGGGGAGATCATCGAGTACAGCGGCAAGCGGGATCTGTTTCTGCATCCACTCCATCCCTATACCCACGGGCTCTTCGACTCTCTGCCGGATATGGCAGGGGGCGGGAAAAAGCTGAAGCCCATCGCGGGTTTTCCGCCGGATCCGACAAATCTGCCGAAGGGGTGCACTTTCGCTCCCAGATGTCCCCGGGCATCGGAGAGATGCCGAAGCGGCAGGATTCCGATGACGGAAGTGCGGCCGGGACATTTTTGCAGATGCTGCGATCTCAAGTGAAAAGAAGGAGGCTGTTATGGCTTTATTGGAAGTAAAACATCTGTAAAAATATTTTAAGGTGCCGGCTGGGATCAATCATGCGGTGGACGATGTCTCTTTTACGGTTGAGAAGGGTGAGACACTGGGTGTTGTGGGCGAATCCGGCTGCGGGAAGAGCACCATGGGGCGCACGATCATCCACCTTCAGGAGGCGACGGACGGGCAGATATTTTTAAACGGGGAGGATATCACCCATGTGAAGGGCGGAGAGCTTCGCCGGATCAGGGAGAAGATGCAGATCGTGTTTCAGGACCCCTACTCCAGCCTGAATCCGAGGTTCCGGGTGGAGGAGACAATCCGTGAACCGTTAAAGCGCTCCGGGAGATTTAAGGACAGGACAGTCCTGAATGAGGAGACAAACCGCCTGATGGAACTGGTGGGCATCGATGAGAGGCTGCGGCAGTCCTATCCCCACGAGCTGGACGGCGGACGCAGACAGAGGGTGGGCATCGCGAGAGCGCTGGCGTTAAATCCGGAATTCGTCGTGTGCGACGAGCCCGTCTCGGCGCTGGATGTGTCTATTCAGGCGCAGGTACTGAACCTGCTTATGGAACTGCAGGAGAAGACGCAGACCGCTTATATGTTTGTGACCCATGATCTTTCGGTGGTGCGGTATATCTCCAACCACATCTGCGTCATGTATCTGGGGCAGCTTGTGGAGAAAGCGCCCACGGAGGCGCTGTTTCAAGAGACGTTGCACCCCTACACAAAGGCGCTGATCTCGGCGATCCCGTCCATAGACATCGATCATCCGATGAAGCGCGTGATGCTGAAGGGGGAGATCACCTCTCCTATCACCCCGGCACCTGGTTGCCGTTTCGCCGCCCGCTGTCCTTACGCGGCAGATGCGTGCAGAGAGCCCCAGAAACTCAGGGAGGCCGCGAAGAATCATTTTGTAGCGTGTTGCCGTATGGAAGAAATCAATGAATAAGTCAGGAGAATAAGAGAAATATGAAGCAGGAAATAAAAAGAACATTTTTGATGCTCTTAGACAGGGAGATCAGAAATCTTCCGGTGATGATCTACGAGCCCCGGGTACCCGGCGGAAAATCTCATATCGGCATCGTTTTACAGCATTCGGACGACAATTATTTTGAGTTTATGCCCGCGCTGGAACTGGCGGCGCGGGGGTATACGGTGGCGGTGTCGTATTTTCCCGATCCCACGATCTCCCTGGACCGCAAGCTTATGCATGTGGGCAGGGTGACAGACTATCTGAAAAATTATCCGGGCGTGGATAGAATCGTTTTACTCGGGCACAGCGGCGGCGCAACACTGATGAGCGCTTATCAGGCAGTGGCGGAAAAGGGATGCGGCGTATTTCAGGGGCCGGAGAAGGTCATAGCGATGGAGGACCCGGGCACGCTGCAGGCCGCAGACGGGGTGATGTTTCTGGACGCGAATCTGGGCAACGGCGTCATGACGTTGTTATCCCTGGACCCGGCGGTGGAGAACGAAGAAAAGGGTGTGGGCAGAAACCCGGAACTGGATCTGTACAGTCCGGCGAACGGATTTGGCGCGGAGAGCTGCAGCCACAGCGATGCTTTTATCAGAAGATATGTGGGGGCGCAGGGAAAAAGGATGAACGGGCTGATCCGTTACGCCAGGGAGCGGGTGAGGGCGATCTCAGAGGGAGAAGGAAATTTTCTGGACGATGAACCGATGATCATCCCAGGGGGAAGCCAGATCAAGCCCTACAATAAGCTGTTCCCGCTCTATCCGGAGAGATTTTTTGCGCACACCAAGAAGAAGTGGATGCTGCTGCGGTGCGACGGCACCAGAGAGGAGAGGATCGTCCCCTGTCTCAGAACCGCGTTTAGGGGGCAGGATAAGACGGACTGTTATCTGGCATCCACTCTGACGACGACGGTAAAGAGGTTTCTTTCGTCCGCCGCAGTCTGCGTGAACGAGGATTTCGGGTACGACGAGAGCGGGATTTACGGCGTGAACTGGGATTCCAGCTACTGTACCGGCCCCGGCAACGCAAAATATATCTCGGCGCCCATGCTGCTGATGGGAATGACGGGCAGTTATGAGTATATTGCGGCAGAGCAGATCTACGAGCGAGCCGTGGAGGCAAAGGACAAGACACTTGTTTTTGTGGAAGGTGCAGGCCATAACTTTACACCGGCGGAGGAAGCGGAAAAGTATTCCGGAGAGTTCGGGGATACGGCGGCACGCTGTTTTGACTTTGTGGATGAATGGCTGACTAAGAGATTTTAGAAGAAGGAGGGATTGACGGAATGCTTACACTGAAAAACAGAACCTGTGTGTTTGCGGGAGCTTCGGGACAGATCGGGCGTGGCGCAGTGAAGGCGCTGGCGGAGCAGGGGATGAATGTTGTCATGATCACGCACAATCCCGCCAAAGCGGGAGAGATCGTAAATGAAATGAAGGATTTTCCGGGGCAGGTTATTGCCATGAGCAATGAAGACAGCAACGAAGAACTCTTTTCCAGAATTTACAGTGTGTTCGGCTCTGCCGATGTGGTGGTCAGCTCGACGGGGGGACTTCTCTCCGTGGTCCGCCCGGAGGATATCTCCGATGCGCTCTTGAATGAAAAACTGAGCCACCAGGTGACGGAACCTTACAATATGGTGCGGGCAGCGCTTCCGTATCTGGATAAAAGTATGGCTCCCAGAATTATTTTTGTGGCAAACGGGGGAGTTCTTGACGGATATGCCGGTGAAAATATAGCGGACAGCATAGCGGGGGGAGGCGTGGTGTCTATGACGTATGCGCTGGCGAGGGTGTTGGCGCACCGCGGGATCACGGTGAACTGTATCGCCAGAAGCGGTATGGTCAACGACCACAGCCCGGAGTTTGCCACGGATTTTGATGTGGTGGGCATTGCCAGAGATATCCCGTTAGGGCATATCGGGACGAGAGATGAGTTCGGCGCGCTGGTGCAGTATATTGCCAGCGAAGAGGCGGGATTTGTGACCGGGCATGTGTTCAATCTGACCGGTGGACTGCATATCGGGTAGAGCAGATGGAAATATAGAAAATGACATGCAGGGGATTCAGAAGTGATAAATTTCTGAATCCCTAAATATATTGCATCTGTTATTTATGCCGGTGAGGAATCGAAACGGCATGTCTTTCAGGCGTTCGCCAGAGCCTTCACTCTGGAAAGCCCGTTCTGCACTGCCGGGATTGTCAGCACCACAAGGGTAAGGATGCCTTCGGCGCCGATGTAGGAGCCGTTATAGACCAGAGAATAAACAGGTGCGCTCATGCCGTAGTCGGCGGCGTAATAGCCGAAGAAGATCACCCCCGATAAAAAGGCGAAGACAAATCTGCCGAGAATACCGAGGAGATAGCCCTTGATCAGTCCGTACTTTTTGTCGCGGAAGATGCCGGAGAGCCCCAGAGAGCCGAAGGCGAAAAGGTAATCGGTGAGCATCTGCGGTATGCTGATGATGTAGGGATCCACCACAAGCTGCAGGATGCCGTAGGCCGCCGCCGCCATCAGTCCGGTCCGCAGGCCGAACCAGTATCCGATCAGGCAGATAAACAGCATGCTGAACAGGGTCACGGAACCGCCGTACGGTGCGTCGAACAGCTTTAAATAGGAAGTGACCATGGCGAGAGCTATGGCGACGGAGCAGAAAGCGAGCTGCTTCGTGCTGATGGGCGGTTTTCCCTGTTTTTCCCGTATTTTGCCGGAAATGTAGCAGGCACCCAGCAACAGGATAAGCATGACGGCCACCAAGAGGGCGTAGCCTGTGGGAGTGAGATTGTAGTAATTTCCATACTCCTGGTCGATGATCTCCGTCGCGAAGATGGAGAGAAACGTGTGAAACAGCATAAAAAAACCTCCTTTGTTGTTTGCCAGGAGGAAAGATGAAGGAAAGGGTTTCAACAACTGTTGTGAAACCTTCCAGCATGCTTCCCTACGCCGGTATTATCCGGTTCAGGTAATAAGGGTCAGGCAAAATGCGCGGAGTTTCCGCACATAAGCCAGTCTCAGCATCAGCTCCCCTAGCAAAGTGTATGATGTTGTTTTTGAAAAATGGGACCGTCGATGCATCCGGCAGTCTCAAAATTCTTTCTTAACAGTATAGGGCAGAGGGGAAATAATGTCAATGGCTCAAAAAGAAGTTGTGCGAATCGGTGGAATTGTGCGGATGTCTGTGGTAAAATGAAAAAATCAGCAGAAAAGGAAGGTTGTTGCATGAGACGGGGAATGGCGGTATCTGAGGTGTGGGAACTGATAAAGCCTCTTGCGGTTTATTATATAGGATATTATGTGATTCGTATGGTGGTGGGGACACTGTTGGCGGGCGGCGGCATGTCATTCCTGATAGAGGATGGCAGCAGCGTTGTGAACGGGATCGCCATGATAGGCGGCTGCGCCGTGCTGTTTCCGATGATCGGTGAGGAGCGGGAGGAGCAGAAAAAAGAGAGAGGACGCCGAAAAAGAGAGCGCGAGGCGCAGGAAAACGGAGAAACCGGGAATAAAAAGCCGGTGCTGTACTATCCGGCTCTCATAATCTTTGCGGTTGCTTCTGTTGTGTTTTTTAATATATTGATCAGTTTATCCGGGCTGATGGAGCAGTCGGACCTTTACAGGCAGACAGCGGCGAAACAATATGCTGTATCGCTGGGAATGGGCTTGTTTCTCTATGCGGGGGTATCCGCGGTGGCGGAGGAAGTGGTTTTCCGGTTTCTGCTGTATAACAGGCTGCGGCGCTCCGGCGGGCGCACCGCCTTTGGGATCGTCGCGTCCGCGTTCCTGTTCGGAGTCTATCACGGCAATATCGTGCAGGGACTGTATGCTTTTGTGATCGGGCTGCTGATCGCGTCTGTGTATGTCTGGTTTGATGATTTTCTGGCGCCGGTGTTGTTTCACGGCGTGGGAAATGCGGTGATCTTTCTTGGGAATATGATCCCTGAGGTTTACGATATTGTTTTTTCGCCTGTCATGTTCTGGGTGTTCGGCCTGATTACTGCGGCGGGCAGCGTGTTTCTGGTGCGGGAAGTAAGGAGGGGACTGTCAGGTTCTCTCGGTAGTCTCTCTTTTTAGCAGTATCGGGGTGATCACCTTGTGGACCGGTTCTTTTAAGGGAATTGGTCTTCTTTTTTTGCGCTCATTCATCTGCTCGACAAGAAGGCTCACGGCTTCCTTTGCGATCTTGTCTATCTGCTGTCCGATGGTGCTGATGGGGATCAGCGCTTCTCTGGATATGGGGGAATCGTCAAAACCGATGATCAGGTAGTCTTCGGGGAGGAAACCATATTTTCTGACAAGGAGGTTTAAGAAGACATTCGCCTGGGTATCGTTGGACAAAAAGATCCCTTTTTTCCTGCCTGCATACTTCTGTTCCAGATCATAGAGTATGTCCGCCAGGCGCTCTTTTAAGGATTCGTGGCTGTTGCCCATCTGTTCTATAAAGAGTTCGTGGGGGAGTTTTGTCTCCTCACAGATATCCAGAAATCCCCGGATACGTCCGTAAGCCGGCACATTTTTGTCGCCGGAGGAATTGATGTGGATCAGCACGTCGCAGCGATGCCTTGCGAGAAGGCCGGCCGCCTGACAGCCGCCCATGTAGTTGTCGGTATTGACGCTGCACACCTGCCTGTCTTCCCGCTCTATGGTGACGATGGGGATTCCTAAGGAGGCGAGTTCCTCCGAGGGGATCGTATGGCTTAGGACGATCAGCCCTTCGATTTTATAGGCCAGCAGTTCCCTGATGTAGCGGCGCTCCGTCTCTTCCTTTTCGTTGCCGATGAACACAAGGAATTTATAGCCGAACTGCTCATAGGTGGAGAGGATCTTATCTAACATTTCCGAGTAGTAGTGCAGAAACAGGTTCGGGATTATGATGCCGATAAACTCGGTCTGACCGTTGGCGAGAATGCGCGCCACTTTGTTTTCCTTATAATTTAAATCAACCAGTGCTTTCGCAATGATTTCCTGATTCTCGAGGGTGAGGGAATCGGGGTTATTGAAGTATCGGGAGATGGTGGTTTTTGAAAAGTTGGTGTATTTTGCGATGTCGTCGAAAGTTATGTTGTTTTTCTTTCCCATGGTGTCCTCTTTCATATCATAAAATGTATAGTGCCAGTATAGCAAAAATCGAAAGTGCGGGCAATAAGTAATCGGTTAAGTAACCGGTTTTGTGAAAGGTATACAAGTTCGCTGATACAAAATAGAGCAAATGTACCAAAAAAATTTTTGTGAATTGACGGAAGTATCATTCAATGTTATGATGAAAACAATAAAAAGTAACCGGTTACTTTACCGGTTACACAACATAAAAACAGGAGGTATGATTCATGAGAAAGAAAGTCATGGAAAGAGTTATTCCGGCAGTGCTGATCCTGGCGATGTCTGCTGTCGTGCTGACAGGCTGCCGGTTCGGATTTGCCAGCGATCCGGACGATCCCAACGAGGTGGAGAAAAAGGTGCCCATCGATACATCTACGGATACGTTCGAGTATGATGCTTCTCTCGACGGCACAAGTATCACGCTTCTCAACACGAAGGCGGAGATCCAGGTGGCGCTGGAGGAGATGGGTGCAGAGTTCGAGAAGAAGTCCGGCGTCCATGTGGAAGTGATGCCGGTCACCGACGGCGATTCGCCCTACACGAAGATGATCAGTCTGTACAATTCGGGCAACCCGCCCACACTGGCGATCCTGGATACCACGGATGTGATCGCGCTTGCCGAGGAGAAGGCGGTGGATCTGACAGGCGAGGCGTGGACAGCGGAAGCGGAAGGCTACACGACAGATATCCATGGAAAAATCTACAGCTTCCCTCTCTGCATTGAGGGGCGGGGAATCATCTACAACAAAAAGGCGATCGAGGAGACGCTGGGGAGAGAGTTCGATCCGGACTCCATCACGACGCTGGATGAGTTTAAGGCGCTTCTCGATGAGCTTGTGGCAGGGGGGATGGAAAAACCGGTCTCCATGGCAAAAGAAGACTGGTCCCTGGGCGCCCACCAGTTACAGTATATCTATGAGACCTTCGACGGGACTTCGGAGGGAGCGCAGAAGGTCATCGGGGATATCAAGGCGGGGGAGGCAGACCTGCATTCCTACACACGGGTGTCGGAGTTCCTCGATATGTTTGATGTTTTGAGAGAGTACAATGTGGCGAAGGGTGATCCGCTGGGAGCGGACTATGACGAGATGGCCATCGACCTGGCGGACGGCAAGACGGCGTTCTGGTTCAACGGAAACTGGGCGTGGCCGAACCTCTCCGAGGCGGGAGCGAAGGAGGAGGATGCGTACGGATTTCTGCCGTATTTTATGAACAGTGACAGCTCTGATTTTGTGAACAGTAAGATTCAGGGCTCTCCGTCCAAGCAGGTCATGCTGGATGGGCAGGTGGCAACGGAAAAAGAGCAGGCGGCGGCAAAGGAGTTTTTAAACTGGATCGTCTACAGCGAGATCGGCCAGCAGATGCTGGTAAAGACCTGCAATATCATCCCGCCGTTTCAGAACAATCCCTATGAGCCGGCTGATCCGCTGAGCCGCGATATCTATGAGAAAGTACATAGCGACAGGGCGTTTAACGCGTCCGCCATCGTTCCCAACGATCACTGGGCGGTGCTGGGGGCGGCGATGCAGAAATACCTGGCGGGCAGGAGCGACAGGGAGGAACTGATAAACTCGATCCAGGATTACTGGAATGAACAGGAATAAAGGAGGGGCAGGATATGAGAACAAAAAATAAAGGAAAAGATTTCTGCATGTTTGCATTACCCGGAATGTTTTGCTTCTTTGCGGTGGTGATCGTACCGTTTCTCTACGGTGTATATCTGACGCTCACGGACTGGAACGGTGTGGCAGACGTAAAAAATTTTGTGGGTTTCAAAAATTTTGGCGGCGTGGTGAAGGACGCGCAGTTCTGGACATCGCTCCTTCTGACATTCAAGTACGTGATCTTTGTGGTCATCATCGTGAATGTGTTGGCTTTCGGCATCGCCTATCTGCTTACCAGGGGGATGAAGGGAGAGAATTTTTTCCGCGCGGGCTTTTTCACCCCGAACCTGATCGGCGGCATCGTGCTGGGCTATATCTGGCAGTTTGTGTTCTCGAGAGTGTTCGTGAACATCGGGGAGAGCACGGGGTGGACCCTTTTTGAGGTCTCGTGGCTTTCCGAGCCGACAAACGCGTTTATCGCACTGGTGGTGGTCTCCGTATGGCAGTTGTCGGGCTATATGATCCTGATCTATGTGGCTGGCTTTATGGGACTTTCCGAGGATGTGATGGAGGCGGCGAGCATCGACGGGGCGTCGGGCTTTGTGAAACTGAAAAATATTATAATGCCGCTGATGATGTCGTCCATCACGATCTGCCTGTTTTTGACATTGTCCCGGGCGTTCATGGTGTATGATGTGAACCTGTCCCTGACAGCAGGCGCGCCCTACGGGACGACGGAGATGGCCGCGATGCATGTGTATGAGAAGGCCTTTACCTCGAGACAGTTCGGCGTGGGCCAGGCGGAAGCGCTGATCCTGTTTATCATTGTGGCATGTATCAGCGGAATTCAGGTATATCTGACGAAGAGACAGGAGGTGGAAGCGTAATGAAGAACACACAGGTAGGAAGAACAAAGAAAAAAGCGGCGAATATGCTGGTGATGGCAGGGCTGATCCTGATCTTTCTCGCCTATATGTTTCCGTTTATCATGGTAGTCATCAACTCCCTGAAACAGAAGAGGGATATCATCAAGAGCCCCTTTTCCTGGCTGTTTACGATCAAAGGACTCTCCTTTGACAATTTCGTCAAGGCGTTCACGCAGATGGACTTTCTGAACGCGTTTAAAAACTCGCTGATCGTGACGGTATCGGCGACGGTTCTGGTAACGCTCCTCGCGGCGATGCTGGCCTACTATATCGTCCGCAACAGCAACGGGATCTCAAAGCTCACCTTCGGGCTGATGGTGGCGTCCATGATCATTCCATTTCAGGCGATCATGATCCCTCTGGTGAGCATTTACGGCGGAACGCTGAATGTGTTAAACCATCGGATCACACTGATCTTTCTGCACACCGGGTTTTCGATGGCGATGTCGGTATTCATGTTCCACGGCTTTATCAAGGGAAATGTGCCGATGGCTCTCGAGGAGGCGGCTTACATAGACGGCTGTACGCACGCCCAGACCTTTTTTAAGATCGTGCTGCCGCTCTTAAAACCGATCATTTCCACAATGGTCATTTTGAACTCGCTGGCATTCTGGAATGATTTTCTTCTGCCGTCGCTTGTGTTGACCGACAAAAAGCTGCTGACGCTCCCGCTCTCGACCTACAGCTTTTACGGCACGTACTCGGCGGATTACGGTACGATCATGGCGGGACTGCTGCTGTGCGTGATGCCGATACTTGTTCTGTATGTTGTGCTGCAAAAGCAGATCATCGGCGGCGTTGTGGCAGGCGCGGTGAAATAAGTATAGATGTTGCGGGAAGGCGGAGGGGGAGAGATGTCCCCCTGCCGCACCGCGGTAAAAATTTTCTGACAGACAGGAGATGGACATGAGCAAGGATACATTACATCTGAAAGCGCCGGGGAACTGGATCAACGATCCCAACGGATTTATCTATTATAAAGGTACGTACCACCTGTTTTACCAGTATTTTCCCTACGCCCCCGTATGGGGGACGATGCACTGGGGGCATGCTGTCAGCAGGGATCTTGTACACTGGGAGCATGTGGGGGTGGCGCTTTTTCCCACCAGGCATGAGGACCAGAACGGCTGTTTTTCGGGGAGTGCCATAGAACAGGACGGCAGGATGAATCTGTATTATACCGGAATCTGCTACAGGGAGATCGATCCGGAAAATATACATGTCAGCGAAAAAGAGTACGACGCCGTGCAGCTCATGATATCATCAAAGGACGGATATTCGTTTGACAATTTTGGCGGCAAGCGGATCGTGGTCCCGGGGACGGAGAATATGAGAGATCCCAAAGTGTGGAGGGACGGCAGTGATTTTTACATGGTGCTGGGCAGCAGCAGCCGGGGGGAGATGGGGAGCGCTGTGTTTTACCGCAGTGAGGACGGCCTGCGCTGGCGCTGTATCTCCCGGGCGCAGAGTGAGAAATTCGGAACCACACTGGAATGCCCGGATCTTTTTCAGGTGGGGGATGATCATATATTCATCGGCTCCGCCATGTATCTTGCCAGAGGGACGGGAGGCTATGAACATCACGCGGTATGTATGCCTGTGGACTTTGACAGGGAGAAATGCAGAATGATGCTGCCTGAGGAGTATCAGTATGTCGATTACGGACTGGATCTCTATGCGCCCCAGACAAACGTGGATGCGGAGGGCAGGCGTGTCATGATCGCCTGGATGCGGATGCCGAGGGCGGTGGAGGAGCCGGGGGGCGCGCTCTGGAACGGTATGATGTGCCTGCCGAGAGTTGTGGAGTACCAGGATGGACATGTGTATTTTCGGGTGCATCCGGCGGTGGATAAGTATTTTGAGAAAGAAGCCGTTGGCCCGGCAGTCCTGAACGGGGAGCCGGTCAGGATCCGGGTGACGATGCGCCCCGGGGAGTGCCTTGATATCGGCGGGTTTCGGATCTGGGAGGAGAGCGATTTTATCCGCACGGACAGGAAAGCGGTGTTCGGTGATATCCGGGGACACCGGACGATGAGCAGTACGCCGAAGCTCCATGGCAGATACGGGCTGGATATCTTCGTGGAGCCGAACCTGATCGAGGTGTTTGTCAATGAAGGCGAGTATGTAATCAGCAGCGTTGTCTATGGACTGGGTGATAGGATCTGCGGCAGGGTGGAGAGGATATTTGCGGGGGAAACCTGGGAGTGATCTCAAAGGTATCCCATCAACTCTTCTATTTCCTCCGATGTAGTCCCCCAGCTGGTGGCGAACCGTACAACGGTATGCTCTTCGTCCGGGTGTTCCCAGACTTCGAAAGCGACCTTATTTTGTAATTCTTTCAGTTTACCGTTGTCCAACAGGATAAACTGCTGGTTGGTGGGGGATTCCAGGAAAAAGGAATAGCCCTTTTCGGCAAATCCCTTTTTCATAAGCTCCGCCATCTCAATGGCATGTCTGCTGATCCGGAAATACAGGTCATCGGTAAACAGAGTGTCAAATTGAATGCCGACAAGGCGCCCTTTCGCCATCAGTGCCCCATGCTGTTTGATCAGCGTGAGAAAGTGGCGGGGGGCGTTTTTGTGTGAAAATATCAGGGCCTCCCCGCAGAGCGCTCCGACCTTTGTGCCGCCGATATAGAAAATGTCGCAGAGATCCGCGATCATGGGCAGCGTCACGTCGGTCCGGAGGCTCATAAGGCCATAGCCGAGTCTCGCACCGTCCAGATACAGAGGGATTTTATAGCAGCGGCAGACCGAGGAGATGGCTTCCAGTTCCGCTTTGGTGTAAAGTGTGCCGTATTCCGTTGGGTGGGAGAGATAGACCATGCCCGGAAATACCATATGCTCATGGCTTCCATCCTCCCAGAAGGTTTTCAGGAGCTCTTCCAGTTCGTCCGCCCGGATCTTGCCCTCTCGGGCAGGGAGGGTCAATACTTTATGGCCCGTGTATTCCACGGCGCCGGCCTCATGAACGTTGATGTGGCCTGTCTGCGCGGAGATGACGCCCTCGTATTTCTGCAGTACAGAGTCGATGACAGTGGCATTGGTCTGGGTTCCGCCCGCCAAAAAATAAATTTCGGCGTCCGGGCACTCGCAGGCTTTTTTGATTTTTTCCTTTGCACTCTCGCAGTAGCGGTCGTTTCCGTAGCCCGGAAGCTGCTCCATATTCGTCTCGATAAGGCGCTCTAAAATTTTCGGGTGTGCGCCCTGGGTGTAATCACATGTGAAAGATAGCATATCGGTTCTCCTGTGGTCAAAATCGTTTATGTAATACTCTTTTCAAACCTGTTCTCTGTTCTGTCAAAACGGTTGTCCATTTTATCCACCCGATCATTTATCGGCACTAATAATCTCTGTATCGTCTGTAAATCACTCTTTGTTAAAGCCATATCGTTTCCTCTCTTTCGTGTCAGACAGAGAGATTTAACATGTCTGGTTCCCGCTGTCGTTACGTTATTTGGTTCGTTCAGCAAGGAGTCCGCAGCCGTAATGCATGCTCAGATACAAAAGCTTTTGTAATTTTTAAGAAAGGCTTTTGTTAAGATAAAAAGAATCTTAGAAAGGTTTCTTTGCTTAAATTTCAGTGTATCATAGACGTCTCTTTTTGACAAGGCATATTTAATCCTTTACAAATAAAAAAATCAGGAATCTGGAGGTACAGTAAAAAAGATGGATGAAGGGATAGTCGGAAGCTCTGGCAGCTGTTTTGACAGTTTCAGGGCTTTCGGCAATTTATTTTATTATTTTTCCTTGTAAAAGGGAAGCGGTTGTGGTAGACTGAAATCCAGGCAAAAAACCCCTTCTAAGATTCTAAATTATCTTAACAGAGCATTTCATGAAATGAAAGTTTTTGTATCTGAGCAGATACTGTATCTGCGGACTCCTTGTTTTGTAACTGAATAACTGATTGACAGGGAGAAGATAGACGGAATGAATCTCTCTGTCTGACACGAAAGAGAGGTAATGTATGGAAAGAAAAAGGAAAACAAGACAGACATTGAAAAACGGAGGTGGGCGCTGAAATGGCATTGACAAGCAATGATTTACAGGCGATACAGGGGCTGTTGCAGCCGATCCATATACGCTTGGATGGGATAGACAACAGATTAGACGGAATAGATGACCGCCTGGACAGGATAGATGACCGCCTGGACAGGATGGATGACCGCCTGGACAGGATAGATGACCGCCTGGACAGGATGGATGACCGTCTGGACGGAATGGACAATCGTTTTGACAGAATAGAGAATAGACTTGACAGAGTCGAATCGGAGGTATCTTCACTAAAGAACGGACAGCTGGAGATGAGAAAAGAATTGAAGGAAGTGGACCGCAAAGTTACCGGAACATATGATCTTGCGCTTGAGGCATGGGGGAAAAGCACGGAAAACAGGAGATGGCTTGAAGGAGAAAGCACTTTTCCGATAAAGAGTTTTAGCGAAGGGAATACGCGTGCAAGGTAAGAAAGATGCAAGGACTGTTTTGACATATTTGGGAAATAGAATAAGCAGGAAAGTAACCGTATTTTGCTTTGTGCTATAGCAGGATGCGGTTATTTTTGATATACTCTGTAAGATTTTTGTAAACCGCTATGCACAGATGTATGGGAAAGTCCGGATAGAAAAGAAGTAATTATATCGGTCGGTGTTCGTCCCGGAAGTGGTCGGTTATCTCTATTTTCTGGTCATAATAATAGATCCATATGGTTCCGTCCTCTGTCTGATAGGAAATCTGATAAGAACCTGCCGGATCGTATGCAAAAGCTTCCATCCGCTCGCGCTGGATGCCTTCAATGCGGCGCTGAACGACACAGGCCATTTTGACACATCGGAGATGGCGGAAGCGTTTGCACAGTATATCTGTATATATGGACAGTAAGATTATAGTAAAATTGTAAAATCAGGGCAAAATGCGCTCTTTGCCTTAAAGAATCGGCTGAAGCGTCAGGTCCAGAAGAATACCGGCGGCCACGGAAATTCCGTAAAGCAGCAATAGAATTTCCAAGTTTTCCCTCAGCGAGTGGTTGGAGCGGAATAATACGGCCAGCCCCACGCCGGCTCCGGCGCACAGCCCTGCAATAGCGGATCCAAAACTCAGTCCACCGGCCAGATAGAGTTCCGTGATCAAAACAGAGGCGGCACAGTTGGGGATCATCCCCAGAAGAGCGGCAAGAAAAGGCTGAAATACAGTGTCTTTTCCGAGAAACGTGGCCAGCTTTTCGATGCCCGCGAACTCCAGTGCGAGATCAAGGCAGAAAGTGAACAGAAAAAGATAGACGGTCAGCTGGATCGTATGGAAAAGAGCAGGCCGTAAAATTCCGTGGGAATCGCTGCAGCCACAGTTTTTGCGTAACGCTTTCATGGGGGCGTGCTGTTTTCTTTTGGAAAAAAGCATATCGATCAGAAAACCGGCAGCGACGCCGATGAGTATCTTCCATATTAATAAGGAAAGGATCGCTTTTCCGCTTCCCGGATGGGCCATTAAAATGAGAACGGCTTCGTCCGAGGTGGAGAGAAAGACGGCGAGCAGTGTGCCGAGGGTGATAAATCCTCCGGAGTAGAGATTGGCTGCCGCCGCAGAAAAACCGCACTGAGGAATACAGCCGAGAATTGCGCCGGCGAGAGGCGCCGTCTTTCCGACTTTTGCGAGGAGCCGATTGCTGTATCGATTGGAATAGTGTTCTATGGCTTCCATGACCAGGAAAGCCGCAAATAAAAAGGGAAGAACCTTGAGCGTATCGAGGACCGCGTCCAATAAAGCTTCAAAAATCATTTTTCTACCTCAATCAAAGAATATCATTATTAAGGTATACCATTTTTCCGGGAAATCGGCAAGCCGTAATCTTTATGAAGGAAGATATAATGCTTTTCGGTATATTGTGGAACCCCGGCGGTAATTGACCGCGTGCCGCAAAATGGGTATAATGGGGAAAAGCGGTGCGGGAGGCGGAGGCAGTGGAAAGAGCGGTGGACAACGGCGCAATATTTTCGGTTGTTACGGTGTGTTTAAATCCGGGAGAGAAACTGAATATTACACTGGACAGTATTTTAAAACAGAGCTTTGAGGATCTGGAAGTGATATTGAAGGACGGAGGGAGCGTGGACGGCGCGGCAGAGAGGTGGAGACGGGAGAATGCTTCCCGTCCGGGGGCCGAAAAGGTCAAAATTTTTGTGGAGAAAGACGCGGGCATCTATGACGCGATGAATCAGGCGGCGGCTCGCGCCTCGGGAAAATTTCTCCTGTTTTTAAACTGCGGGGACACTTTTGCGGATGAAAGTGTTCTGGAACGGGCTTATTGTGCGATAAAACAGGAGGAGGATGCCGGCGCGGACATGGACAGGCTGGTGATGTACGGGGATACCTGCGGAGAAAAAAACGGCGTAGTCATTGCGTCCGCCCCGGAAATTACCGGTTTTACCTGTTATCGCAACATTCCGTGTCATCAGTCCTGCTTTTACAGTGCGGCGCTGTGCAGGGAGAAACCCTACGATCTGCGCTACAGAATCCGCGCGGACTACGACCATTTTCTCTGGTGTTATTACAGGGCGGGCGCGATGATGCGTCATATGGGTTTTGCGGTTGCCGCCTATGAGGGCGGCGGGGTCTCAGAGGCTCGCGCAAACAGAGCGGTGGATAAGCGGGAGCATGGACAGATCGTGAGAACTTATATGAGCAGCGGGGAATTGTTCCGCTATCGTTTTATCATGGTGTGTACGCTTGCTCCGCTGCGCACTGCCATGGCGGAGAGCAGAGCGTTCTCCGGGGTATATCACTGGTTAAAAGAAAAAATTTATGCTAAAAAGTGACATATGTCCTTTTTTCATGATAGAATTATCTGTAAGATAAAATGATAGGAGCACTTGAGACGGGAAAGGAGGAGCGTTATGAATTATTCAGAAAATGCGGGGAAACAGTACCATATTCAGGTGGGCAAAGGCGATGTGGGAAGATATGTGATCCTGCCCGGGGATCCGAAGCGCTGTGCGAAGATAGCGCAGTATTTTGACCGGCCCGAATTGATGGCGGACAGCAGGGAATATATTACCTATACGGGCTATCTCGACGGGGAGAGGGTGAGTGTGACTTCCACTGGGATCGGCGGCGCCTCCACTTCCATTGCGGTGGAGGAACTTGTGATGGCTGGGGCGGACACTTTCGTCAGGATCGGAACCTGCGGCGGAATGCAGAAGGAAGTGATGAGCGGCGATATTGTCATTGCGAACGGTGCGATCCGCATGGAGGGCACGAGCAAAGAGTACGCGCCGATCGAATTTCCGGCGGTGCCGGATATTCAGACGGTCAACGCCCTGATCGGGGCGGCGAAAGAGCTGGAACAGAAGTATCATGTGGGCGTTGTACAGTGTAAAGACGCCTTTTACGGGCAGCATTCCCCGGAGACAAAGCCGGTCAGCTATGAGCTTCTCAACAAATGGGAAGCCTGGAAGAGGCTGGGGTGTCTTGCCTCGGAGATGGAGTCGGCGGCGCTCTTTGTGGTGGCGAGCAGTCTGCATGTGAGGGCGGGTTCCTGCTTCCTTGTCATGGCAAATCAGGAGCGGGAAAAACTCGGGTTGGACAATCCTGTGGTTCACGATACCGATATGGCGATCCGTGTCGCGATCGGTGCGCTCAGGAATCTGATCAGAGAGGACAGGAAGGAGAAAAAATGAGTTATAAACGTATTTTTGTGATCGTGATCGATTCCCTTGGAGTGGGGCAAATGCCGGACGGGCCGAAGTTCGGCGATATCGGCGTCAACACGCTGGGACATATCTCGGAGGCGGTCGAAACATTCCGCATTCCGAATCTGCAGAAGATGGGGCTGGCGAATCTGACCCCCTTAAAACAGGTGGCCGCGGTGGAGAAACCGCTCGGCTATCAGGCGATTCTGCGGGAGGCGAGCAACGGAAAGGACACGATGACCGGCCACTGGGAGATGATGGGCGTGGAGACGAAGACGCCGTTCCAGACCTTTACGGAGCACGGTTTTCCGCAGGATCTGATCGATGAGCTGGAGAAGCGCACCGGGCACAAGGTAATCGGCAACAGGAGCGCCAGCGGCACGGAAATTATCGAGGAGCTGGGGGAGGAGGAGATCGCCACCGGACATATGATCGTCTACACGTCGGCGGATTCCGTTCTCCAGATCTGCGGTCAGGAGGAGACATTTGACCTGAAGGAACTGTATCGCTGCTGTGAGATAGCCAGAGAGCTGACGCTGGAGGAGAAATGGAAAGTCGGACGCGTCATCGCCAGACCCTATGTGGGGAAGAAGAGAGGGGAGTTTGAGCGCACAAGCAACCGGCATGATTACGCGTTAAAACCGCCCTGTAAAACGGCCCTGAACGCATTGAAAGACGGCGGATTCGATGTGATATCCGTGGGCAAGATCGTGGACATTTTCGATGGAGAAGGAATTACGGAGGCGCATAAGTCCAAATCTTCCGTTCACGGTATGGAGCAGACCATAGAGCTGGCGGACAAGGAGTTTGAGGGGCTCTGCTTTGTCAATCTGGTGGATTTTGACGCGAAGTGGGGACACCGGAGAAACCCGCAGGGGTATCGGGACGAGCTGGAGAAGTTCGACGAGAAGCTGGGGATACTTCTCGGAAAACTGAGAAAAGACGATCTTGTGATCATCTCTGCGGACCATGGCACGGATCCGACCTACACGGGATCGGATCACACGAGAGAGAAAGTGCCGTTTCTCGCTTACTCTGCATCCATGGAGGGAAACGGGAGGCTGCCGGAGCAGGGTACGTTTGCAGTGATCGGCGCGACCGTCGCGGATAATTTCGGCGTGAAGATGCCGGAGGAGACGATCGGGGAATCGCTTCTCGGATATTTAAAATAAAGAAAAGGAGAAAAAGGTATGTACAAAAAACTGATGGCGTGTGTGGCGAGCATAAGGGAGAAAACGGATTTTAAGCCGGAGGTGGCTTTGATCCTGGGCTCCGGGCTGGGAGATTATGCCGATGGCATCAAAGTGGAGGCCACGGTGAACTATTCCGATATTGAGGGATTTCCGATATCGACGGTGGCAGGGCACAAGGGACGTTTCGTGTTCGGCTATGTGGGAGAAGTGCCGGTGGTGATCATGCAGGGAAGAGTGCATTATTACGAGGGCTATGCGATGTCCGACGTGGTGCTTCCGACCCGTTTGATGGGCATGCTGGGAGCAAAGAAGCTTTTTCTCACCAATGCGGCCGGCGGTATCAATACATCCTATAACCCGGGGTGCTTTATGATGATAACGGATCATATCACGACAGCAGTGCCCAATCCCCTGATCGGACCAAATATCGAGGAACTCGGCAGTCGTTTCCCGGATATGAGCGAAGTGTACAGCAAGCGCCTGCGGGATGTGATCCGCAAGTCCGCTGAGCAGTGCGGCATAGAGATAGAGGAGGGCGTATATGTGCAGCTGACAGGGCCGAGCTATGAAACGCCTGCGGAGATCCGTATGTGCAGAGGCTGGGGCGGCGACGCGGTGGGCATGAGTACCGCCTGCGAGGCGATAGCGGCACGGCACATGGGGCTGGAAGTCTGCGGAATATCCTGTATCACCAATCTGGCGGCGGGTGTGTCTGACAGGAAACTGGACCACAAGGAAGTGCAGGAGACCGCGGATCGGGTATCCATGGAATTTAAGAGGCTGGTGACACAGATCATTGAGAATATGTGAGGCTGCGGTTTTCCTTTTTGCTGTGCAGATTTTTGGATCTGCTGCATGAGCGCCGCAGGAAAATATTTCTGGAGGCTTATCGACGGGGGAGTGGGATATCTCCGCAGAGAGAAGCAGGGCAATGTGGAGACGGTATAAAAAAGGCGGGGACAAAATTTTTGTCTCCGCCGTCTTTTTTACAGAAGTTTTATGCCTCTCGCCTCCATGGCTTTCATGGTCTCTTCCGGCCATATGGAGCTCTGTACTTCTCCGATATGAGCTTTCCGGAGGAAGAACATACAGATGCGGGACTGACCGATGCCGCCGCCTATCGTGTAAGGAAGTTCTTTTTCCAGGATGGCTTTCTGGAAGGGGAGCTCGGCGCGCTCTTCGCAGCCGGCCTTGGCAAGCTGCTCCCTCAGGGAGTCTTCGTCCACACGGATACCCATGGAGGACAATTCCAGCGCGATATCCAGCACCGGATAGTAGACGATGATATCCGCATTCAGCGCCCAGTCATCGTAGTCCGGCGCTCTGCCGTCGTGGCGCTCGCCGGAAGCCAACTTATCGCCGATCTGCATCAGGCAGACGGCGCCTTTTTCTTTGGTGATATAGTATTCCCGCTGCTTCGGCGTGGCGTCCGGATACATATCTTCCAGCTCCTGCGTTGTCAGAAAGAAGATATCTTTGGGCAGAATCTCTGTTATGTAGTCATATTGGATGGCCATATACTTTTCGGTCTTGCACAGTACGCGGTAAACATCCCGTACCACGCTCTTCAGTGTATCCAGGGTGCGTTCATCTTTGTCGATGATCCGCTCCCAGTCCCACTGGTCCACGAAGATGGAGTGGATATTGTCGGTCTCCTCGTCCCTGCGGATGGCATTCATGTCGGTGTACAGTCCTTCGCCGTGATGGAAGCCGTACTTTTTCAGTGCATAACGTTTCCATTTTGCAAGGGATTGAACCACCTCCGCCTTTCGCTCGTTTTGGTCTTTCATCGTAAAGTCGACGGGACGTTCGACACCGTTTAAGTTGTCATTCAGACCGGACTCCGGTGTGACGAACAACGGTGCGGATACTCTCTGCAGATGAAGCCTTTCCGTCAACAGGCTTTGAAAACAATCCTTGACCAGTTTGATCGCTACCTGGGTGTCATGAAGGTTTAACTCGGAACAGTAGTTCTCCGGTATGGTAATATTGCTCATGGCTTTTTCCTTTCCTTATACAAATGGGATCATGCAGTCATTTTATGCATGATACGTGTAAAAATCTCCAAGTAATATTAAACTACTTTTTCCCTATATATGCAAGCAAAAATGTGGTAAAATTCAGGTAGGCAATGAGCAGTGCCACGAAGTAAAATGGCAAATCGGCTGCTTGCAGACGAATTTGACAGATTACGAAGTGATAGGGCGAAGCCCGTGAGCGAGGAAAACCGCAGGTTTTTCGAGCAGGCACTGCGCTCGCCAGGGAGCGTGCACTGCGTTTATCAAGAAGCATATACTGCGCCTGCCAGGGAGCATGCACTGCACTCGCAGTGCACTGAGCGGAGGCGGGAAAGAAAACAACAGAGGCCCCATATATGGAAGTAATCACCTCGGTCCGCAATCTCGTAGAGTTTATTCTGAGAAGCGGCGATATTGACAACAGAAAAGCGGTGTCCCCTGAAAATGCGATGCAGGAGGGCGGCCGGATCCACCGTATGCTGCAAAGGCGTATGGGGGCTGATTATCATGCCGAGGTGACACTGAAGTATACACATCATACCAAACGGTATGATATTGTTGTGGAGGGCAGGGCGGACGGCATTATCGACGGACAGCTGGCGAGACGAATTTTAAGGGAAGTGCCGGTTTGTTTTCCTGGGCAGGAGAGAAATGTTCCGGCGATCGGGACAGAGGAACAGAAATTCTATCCTGACAGTATATTTGACGTAGTTGTCATAGATGAGATCAAAGGGACTTACGCGGATGTCAACAGGATGAAAGAGCCTGTCAGGGTGCATTTGGCTCAGGCAAAGTGCTACGCCTTTATCTATGCGAAGCAGCATGACCTGCCGTTTATCCGTGTGCGGATGACTTACTGCAATATGGACACGGAGGAACTTCGCTATTTTTTTGAGGATTACCGATTTGAGGATCTGGAGGGATGGTTTGAACAGCTGATCTTTTCTTATCAGAAATGGGCGGACCACGAAGTGGAGTGGCGGGAGAAACGACAGCGCTCCATCCGGGAGACAGTGTTTCCTTTCCCTTATAGGGAAGGGCAGAAGGAACTGATCACCTATGTCTATCAGACGCTCTACCACAAAAAGAAATTGTTTATCGAGGCTCCCACAGGCGTCGGAAAGACTTTATCTACCGTGTTTCCATCCGTGAAGGCGATCGGGGAACAGATGGCGGAGAAACTGTTTTATCTGACGGCGAAGACTATCACCCGGACGGTGGCGGAGGAGGCTTTTGCCATCCTGCGGGAGGGCGGTCTGCTGTTCAAGACAGTGATATTGACCGCTCGGGACAAGATCTGTTTTTTGGAGGAGACTGAGTGCAATCCGGTGGCCTGCCCCTATGCAAAAGGGCATTTCGACCGGATAAACGAGGCGGTTTACGATATGTTGACTCATGAAGTCAGCTTTACGAGGGAGCTGATAGAGAAGTATGCGGGGAAGCATCAGGTCTGTCCCTTTGAGATGTGCCTGGATATGAGTCTGTTCGCGGATGGAGTGATCTGCGATTATAATTATGTTTTTGATCCGCATGTATATCTGAGGAGATTTTTTGCGGAGGGTGCGCGGCGGGATTATATTTTTCTCGTGGACGAGGCTCACAATCTGGTGGACAGAGGGCGGGATATGTACAGCGCCGTGCTGAAAAAGGAAGATTTTCTGGAACTGAAAAAAGAAGTGAAAGGATACGACAAAAGGATGGCCTCCCTGCTGGAGCGCTGTAACAGACAGCTCCTCACCTACAAAAAGGAGTGCGGGAACTACCGGATCCTGGAGAGCATCGATCCGTTTATCCTGGCGTTGAATAAACTGGCAGCACAGATGGAAAAATTTCTGGAGGACCATGACGACAGTCCTGTCAGGAAAAGTGTGCTGGAGTTTTACTTTGAGATTTCGCACTTTTTGCTGATTTATGACAAAATAAGTGACAAGTATGTCATTTATGATGAGATGCAAAAAGACGGCAGTTTCACGCTGAAACTGTTCTGTGTTGACCCGTCCGGCAATCTGGAGGAGTGTATGATGCGGGCCAGAAGCAGTATTCTGTTCTCAGCCACATTTCTTCCGATCCAGTATTATAAAGGGCTGTTGGGCGGAGGGGCGGAAGATTATGAGGTGTACGCCTCCACGGTCTTTTCCCCCGAGAGGAGAGGACTTTTCATCGGTTCCGATATCACCAGCAAATATACGAGGAGGGGGCCCGGGGAATATTTCCGGGCGGCTTCCTACATCAAGGAGATCACATCCGGGAGGGTGGGGAATTATCTGATCTTTTTCCCCTCCCATGCCTTTCTGAAAGAGGTCTATGAAGTATACCGGGAGACGTTCTATGAGGAGGAGCGGGAGGAGTGCGCCCTGCAGGAGGAGTATATGGGGGAGAGCGCGCGGGAAGAATTTTTGCAGAAATTTTCCCTGACGGAGTCCGGCGGCCGCTCCCTGTTAGGATTTTGTGTTTTGGGCGGTATTTTCAGCGAGGGCATCGATTTAAAACAGGACCGGCTGATCGGCGCGGTCATCGTCGGAACAGGGCTGCCCCAGGTCTGCAACGAGCGCGAGATTATCAGACAGTACTTTGATGAGAAGGAAGAAAACGGATTTGACTACGCCTACCAGTATCCGGGGATGAATAAAGTGCTGCAGGCCGCGGGCCGGGTGATCCGCACCGTGGATGATGTTGGAATCGTGGCCCTTTTGGACGAGCGCTTTTTGCAGCACACTTATCAGCGCATGTTTCCCAGGGAGTGGAAAGACTATCAGGTGACTACCTGCCATCATGCGTCTTTCCATGTGGGGGAATTCTGGAAAAGGTGGAGTGAAGGCGGGCAGGGACGGTTAAAACCGCCGGAATTTTAGGAAACATCCCGCCTGAGGAGCCTGATCTCTTCCTTGTAGGGCGGCACTTTTTTATCGGGGTTCTCCGGCAGTGGGATGTAGGGGGTCTCCAGTATTTTGGGGACGTCCGCCAGCACCGGATGATGTGCGATATAGGAGAGCGCATCGAATCCGATATAACCGTCCCCCAGATTGGCGTGCCTGTCCTTGCGGGCTCCGCAGGGATTTTTGCTGTCGTTGAGATGGACGGCGGCGATCTGGGAAATGCCGAAGAGTTTATCGAAGGCGGTTAATATGCCATCGAAATCGTGTACCACATCGTAACCGGCATCGTGCATATGGCAGGTATCCAGACAGACTCTGAGTTTTTCGGAATGGATGGTCTTCTCATAGATTTCCGCCAGTTCTTCCAGGCGGCTTCCGATTTCCGAGCCTTTTCCCGCCATCGTTTCCAGCGCGACACAGACCGGTGTATCGGCGGTTAAAACCTGGTTCAATCCCTCCGTGATCTTTCGGATGCCCGTTTCCTTTCCCTCTCCCACATGGGAGCCGGGGTGCAGTACCAGGATGTGGCTGCCCATGCCCGCACTTCTTGCGATCTCCTTTTCCAGAAATTCCACTGCCAGCTCGTATGTAGAAGAATTGACCGCATTGCCAAGATTGATGATATAGGGGGCGTGCACGATAAACTGTTCAATGCCGGCTTCTTTCATGAGTGCCAGGGCTTCCGGGATTCTCAGTTCGGACAGTTCCTTTCTCCTGGTGTTTTGGGGTGCACCGGTGTAGACCATAAAGGTGTTTGCCTCATAAGATAACGCTTCTTTTACGGAGCCGAGGAACATTTCTTTTCCGCTCATCCCGACATGGGAACCTATTAACAACATATGATATCATCCTTTCAACAGTTTAGAAAAATAATTGTAAAATATAGGATATGAAGATAGTACCAGTACAGTCAATGAGTTTTGACTCCCATATATTGTATCATACCTGGGAAAGTCATACCAGAGACAGGAGAAAAATATTTTATGATTCGGAGAAAAAAGCGCCATATTTCAGTTGAAATTTTATAAATAGAATACTTGATTTTTCAAAAAAGACATGAGTGTTTTTTTCTGAAAAAGAAAATGACAGATGTGAATATGTGGATAAGAATGTGGAAAAGTGGTCATTTGAGGGCAAAAATGACAGGATGTTCATAAAATGGGCTTGAAAAATGTGGATTACTTTTCCGCCGGGCGAAAAAAGAAACTGATTCGGTCAACATACGGCGGATAAAAATTATGTAAACACAAAAGCGGAAAAAAAGAAAAAGGATAAAAAACGACTGTTTTGTTAATATAAAATATAAATGCAAAGATTGGATGGAATAAGCGGCAGAATTGTGGTAAAATGTTCAGGGTGGCAATAAGCAGGAAAAAGCCACAAAGAAAAGAGGATTATTTATGGAAGACAGGAAATGGTACTATGAGAGTGTGTTCTACCAGATATACCCGCTGGGATTCTGCGGCGCTCCGTTTGAGAACGACGGTATACTGACGAACAGAATAAAGAAAGTGGAAGACTGGATCCCCCATATCAAAAAGCTGGGGGCGGATGCCGTCTATTTTTCGCCGGTATTTGAGTCGGATACCCACGGTTACAATACAAGAGATTATAAGCTGATTGATAAACGGCTGGGAACCAACGAGGATTTTAAGGAAGTCTGCGATAAGATGCACGAGGCCGGAATCAAAGTGGTGTTGGACGGTGTGTTCAACCATGTGGGGCGCGGTTTCTGGGCGTTTCAGGATGTGGTGCGAAACAGGGAGCGTTCCCCGTACCTTCACTGGTTTCATATCAGCCTGGAGGGGAATTCCAATTACAACGACGGGCTCTGGTACGAGGGCTGGGAGGGAAACTACGATCTGGTGAAACTGAATCTCCGGAACGAAGAGGTGATCGGGCATATTTTTGACGCGGTGAATTACTGGATCGACACGTTTGATATCGACGGGCTCAGGCTGGATGTAGCCTACTGCCTTGACCATGATTTTGTGAGGCGCCTTCGGCAGTTTGCCGACGGTAAAAAACAGGACTTTTACCTGTTGGGTGAGATGCTGCACGGCGATTACAACCGGATGGTAAACGATCAGATGCTGCACTCCGCGACGAACTATGAGTGCTATAAGGGGCTCTATTCCAGCTTCAACAGTATGAATATGTTTGAGATCGTCCATTCCCTGATGAGGCAGTTCGGACCGGAGAACTGGACTTTGTACAAGGGAAAGCATATGTTGTCCTTTGTGGATAACCATGATGTGACGAGGGTGGCGAGCATATTGACCAACGAGAAGCATCTGCCGCTTATCTATGCGCTGATGTTTGGTATGCCGGGCGTTCCCTGCGTCTATTATGGAAGCGAGTGGGGAGCGAAGGCGAACAAGAGCGAGGGAGATCCGGCGCTGCGGGCGTGTTTTGAGAAGCCGGAGTGGAATGAGCTGACGGATGAGATAGGAAAGATGGCCGAGGCAAAGAAAAATTCGGAGGCTTTGAACTACGGCGCGTTCCGCTCGGTGGTGCTGACAAACAAGCAGTGTATTTTCGAGAGAAAGACGGAAAATGAGAGGGTCCTTGTGGCGATCAACGCGGACGGGGAGAGTTATACGGCGCACTTTGACGCAGGCTGCGGTCAGGCGGAGGATCTTCTGACAGGGCAGATGCATGACTTTGGAGGCGGGAGCGAGTTGCCCCCCTACAGCGCGGCGTTCTGGAAGATGGAGAGATAGAGAGACAAGGGGCTGCCGCCATAGCAGAAAAATCTGCGGAAGCGGCCGCCCCTTTGCGGCTGCCTTTGTGAAAAGGATCAGGCAGGCTTAATCTGAGGAGTTGCCGCCAAAAGATTTCCTGAATCCCGGCCGCAGCTTCATCTTCACAATATATTCCGCGGTGCCGGGCTCCGGCTCCCGTTCCCCTGTCAGCTGAAAGCCGTGGGCCTCATAAAACCGGATCGCGCTCACATTCTTTTCCAGGACGAACAGCCAGTCCGCGTCTAGTTTTTCGACGGCAAAATCCACCAGCTTTCCGCCGATGCCTTCCTTCTCAAAAAAGGAATCTACATACAGTTCATCGATCCGCGTTTCCTCCATATGGATCATACCTTTCACAAATTCATCGTCATAGACCCAGATATGTTCCAGTTTTTCCGGATGGTCAAGATAGTCCTGTGCGAGCGGAAGAACCTGCATTTCACCGAAGGACACCCTATCGTTTTGAAAGATAAACCGGTAATTCATTCTTTTGGTAAAGATCAGTATCTCGGCTATGCGGGATACGTCCTGAAGGGTTGATTTTCTGATATGTGACATGAGATTTCCTTTCGTCTGTTTCATCATTATGGATATATCATAACTTAAAATATATAGAAATGTCGATGTAATTTATGGTATTTGCAGACAAATGTTTTTACGCTTTGGATTGTAACGGATAAATATATGTGATAGAATCATAAAAAAGAAGGCAGAGAAACATATGGGGTGCGATATGGCGGAAGGATTTGAGAGACAGGCGATAGGTGTGTTTGAACTGGACAGTTATCTGTCCTGTTTTGTGGCGCTGGACGCGGCGGCGAAAGCAGCTGCTGTGAGGATTCAGGGTGTGGAGAGAAACCGTTTGAAGAGCGGCGCCTGTGTGAAGATGCGCGGCAGTGTTTCGGATGTGCGGGCGGCGATGGAAGCGGCGCTTGAGAAGGCGGGGGAGATGGACTCGGAAGTTTATTCCCATACGATCATCGCGTCTCCTTCGGAGGATTCCGAACTGGCAATCCGGATGACGATCAACAAGTAGAGGGGGATGAGAAGATGAATGTGTTTAAGGCGCTTGGACTGGTGGAAGTACTCGGCAGCGCGGATGCGATACAGGCGGTGGATGTGATGCTGAAAACATCGGAGGTGGAATTTCAGACGTGGCATACGAAATGCGGCGGCCATACCACTGTGTTTGTCAGCGGCGATGTGGCGGCGGTGACGGAGGCGGTGGAACGGGTGAAGACGAATCCGCCCTGCGAGATCGTAAAGACCGCTGTTATTTCCAATCCGTCCGAGGAGGCGGAGAGGTTGGTTCTGGAGAACAGAGAGAGCAGCAGGTTTGCGAGGGAAGCGTTTAAAAAGTGAAAATTTTCACAAAATATACACAATCGCATCACAGTTTTAACATAAATGGAGAATAAGATAAGAGCATCCAATGAGGAAAATATCCTGGTCGGGTGCTTTTTTAATAATCAGATAAAGGAGTGATGAGGATGGAATACCAATACGGACAAAACAACGAAAACAATAATTATACTTATTATCACAATATCCCATACGGAAGCGCGCCGGCGGAACCGCCGAAAAAGAAAAAAAAGAGCGGCCGCGGAATCGTCGTCTGGTGCATGGCGCTGTCTCTTGTGATGGGAACGGCAGGAGGCGCTCTGGGCAGTGGTCTGATGCTGCGGCAGTATAGTGAGAAAGAAGCGGAGAATACTGCCGTTCACCCGGAAGAGGATATGAACGTGCCGCAGACATCCCAGCAGTTTCCGGCCACGCAGATGACAGCGACCCCGGCGGAGGGGCTGTCAGTGAAAGAGATCTCTGAGATGTGCATGCCCTCCGTCGTGGCGATCACCAATAAGGGCGAGGCGGAAATAAGAAGTTTCTGGGGAACTTTTATCCAGGAGACGGAAGGGTCCGGTTCCGGTGTGATCATCGGGAAGACGGACAGCGAGCTTTTGATCGTGACAAATTATCATGTGGTATCCGGCAGTAAAGAGTTGAGTGTGCTGTTCAGCTATCAGGAAGGAAACAGAGACAGCTCGGACGCGGAGATCGCGAAAGGAGAAATCAAGGATTACAGTTTGGCGAAAGATCTTGCGGTGATTGCGGTGGATCTGAGCAATCTTTCCCAGGAGACGATGGACAACATCAAGGTGGCCACGCTGGGAGATTCCGATGAGCTTGCCCTGGGAGACCAGGTGGTAGCGATCGGCAATGCGCTGGGATACGGTCAGTCGGTGACAACGGGCATTGTCAGCGCCGTCGGGCGCAGTGTCACAACGGATGATGGGACGGATACGACAGGCAGTGCCAACGAATACATCCAGACGGATGCGGCCATCAATCCGGGAAACAGCGGCGGAGCCATGTTCAATACGAAGGGCGAACTGGTGGGGATCAACTCTGCCAAGGTGGCGGACACAACGGTGGAAGGCATCGGTTACGCCATTCCGATCTCCGATATCAGGGAGGATATGGAGCGCATGATGCAGCAGGAGACGAGAACTGTCGTGGAAGAGTCGGAAAGGGGCTATCTCGGCGTCAGCGTATCCAATGTGACAAATGAGATCAACCAGTCCTACGATATCCCGATCGGCGCTTATATCAGCAGTGTGACAGAAGGGGCGCCGGCGGAGAAGGCGGGGCTGCAGCGCGGCATGGTCATCACGGAGCTGGATGGCAGGACCGTGCGCACCAGGGAGGAGCTGGTGGAATATCTGGCGTATTACAGAGCGGGAGAGACGGTAAATCTGACAGTGAAAGTCAGAAATGATGCGGGCTATGAAGACCGGCAGATATCCATAACTCTTGATACGGCGGAAGGCGTCGGCATCGAGTCGGGGAACGGTCAGAGCGAAGGGCAGTCCGGCGATTCTTCCCAGGGAGGCCAGAGCATTCCCTACGATCAGAACAACCCGTTCGGCGGATTCTTCCCGTTCTTTAACTATTAGTTTCGTTCGGATATCCCATGGATATGCTGTGGGATATCCGAATTTTTTATAGTATTTCTTTTTTTCCTGTTGCAGATTGATCGAAAAAGCTCTTGATGTATCTTTTCCAAAATGATAAGATAAATTGCAGTATTTCCTGATTTAGATATATTTTGGCATACAGTAATGAGGAGGAAAGTGTTATGAGTGAAACGGCAGGGAAAGAACTGGCGAAAACCTATGATCCCAAAGGCATTGAAGATAGAATTTATCAGAGATGGCTTGATAAAAAGTATTTCCATGCGGAAGTAGATAAAACAAAGAAACCTTTTACGATCGTGATCCCGCCCCCGAATATCACGGGACAGCTTCATATGGGACATGCGCTGGACAATACGATGCAGGATATTCTGATCCGCTACAAGAGGATGCAGGGCTATAACGCGCTCTGGCAGCCGGGGACGGACCACGCCAGCATTTCGACGGAAGTAAAGATCATCGAGGCCCTGAAAAAGGAGGGTGTTGACAAACATGATCTGGGCAGGGAGAAATTTCTGGAACGGGCCTGGGACTGGAGGAGAGAGTACGGCGGACGGATCGTTTCCCAGCTGAAAAAGATGGGTTCCTCCTGCGACTGGGACAGGGAGCGTTTTACGATGGACGAGGGCTGCAACAGGGCTGTCACCGAAGTGTTCTGTAAGATGCATGAAAAGGGATGGATCTACAAGGGGGCGAAGATCATCAACTGGTGTCCGGTCTGCAATACTTCCATCTCCGACGCGGAGGTGGAGTACGAGGAACAGGCGGGACATCTGTGGCATATCAAATATCCGTTGATCGATGAGAACGGAGAGCCAAGCAGGACGGAATTTCTGGAGTTTGCGACGACCCGCCCGGAGACGATGTTGGGGGATACAGCGGTCGCTATCAACCCGAATGACGAACGCTATACGCACCTGAAGGGAAGGAAAGTTCTGCTGCCCATCGTGAATAAGGTTATTCCGATCGTGGAGGATGACTATGTGGATATGGAATTCGGGACGGGCGTTGTAAAGATCACGCCGGGGCACGATCCGAACGACTTTGAGGTGGGCAAACGCCACGGACTGCCCATCGTGAATATTATGAACGATGATGCCACGATCAACGAGAACGGCGGAAAGTACGCGGGTCTTGACCGCTACGAGGCGAGAAAGCAGATCCTGAAAGAGCTGGAGCAGGATGGACTTCTGGAGAAAGTCGAGGACTATACTCACAATGTGGGAACCCATGACCGCTGTAATACGACCATCGAACCTCTGGTGAAAGAGCAGTGGTTTGTGAAGATGGAGGAGCTGATAAAACCGGCGGTGGAGGCGGTGAAAACCGGGGAGGTGAAGCTGATCCCGGAGAGAATGGAGAAGATCTATTTTAACTGGACGGACAATATCCGCGACTGGTGCATCAGCCGGCAGCTCTGGTGGGGCCACCGGATTCCGGCTTACTACTGCGATGCCTGCGGGGAGACTGTGGTATCCGGGCAGGCGCCGGAAGTCTGCCCGAAGTGCGGGTGCGATCATCTGACGCAGGATGAGGATGTGCTGGACACATGGTTCTCCTCGGCGCTCTGGCCTTTCTCCACGCTGGGCTGGCCGGAGATGACGGAGGATTTAAAATATTTCTATCCCACGGATGTGCTGGTGACGGGATATGATATTATTTTCTTCTGGGTGATCCGCATGATCTTCTCCGGCTATGAGCAGATGGGGGAGAGACCTTTTAATACCGTGCTGTTTCACGGGCTTGTGCGGGATTCCCAGGGGCGGAAGATGTCCAAATCTCTGGGAAACGGTATCGATCCTCTGGAGATCATCGATCAGTATGGAGCGGATGCGCTTCGGCTGACGCTGATCACAGGAAACGCTCCGGGTAACGATATGCGCTTCTACTACGAGAGGGTGGAGGCAGCCCGCAACTTTGCCAATAAGGTCTGGAACGCTTCCCGGTTCATTATGATGAACATAGCGGGAGCGGATGAGAAGGGAAAGACGATCACGAAACCGGAGACTCTGGAGCCGGCTGATAAGTGGATCATCTCCAGACTGAATCATCTGATCAAAGAAGTGACCGACAATATGGACGGCTTTGAACTGGGTATCGCGGTGCAGAAAGTGTACGATTTTATCTGGGACGAATTCTGCGACTGGTACATTGAGATGGTAAAACCAAGGCTGTACAACTCCGACGATGAAGCGAGCAAAAACGCGGCGCTGTGGACGCTTAGGAATGTGCTGATCGACGCGTTAAAGCTGCTGCATCCCTATATGCCGTTTATCACGGAGGAGATATTCTGTTCCCTGCAGTCGGAGGAGGAATCGATTATGATCTCCCGCTGGCCGGTGTATCGGGAGGAGAGAGACTTCCGGAAAGAGGAGAGCGATATCGAGACGATCAAGGAGGCCGTGAGGGGAATCCGCAATGTCAGAACTTCCATGAATGTACCTCCGTCCCGGAGGGCGGCGGTCTATGTCGTCAGCGAGAAGGGGGAAATCCGGGAGGCGTTCGAGGAGGGAAAGCTGTTCTTCGCATCGCTTGCCTGGGCATCGGAGGTAAATGTGCAGGGGGACAGAAGCGGTATTGCGGATGACGCGGTGTCGGTGGTGATCCCCGGGGCGGTATTGTACATGCCCTTCGCGGAGTTGGTGGATCTGAAACAGGAGAAGGAACGTCTTCTGAAGGAGGAGAAACGTCTGCAGGGAGAACTTGCCAGAGTGAACGGGATGTTGAAGAATGAGAAGTTCCTGGCGAAGGCACCCGAGGCAAAAATAGCCGAAGAGAAAGCAAAGCTGGAAAAATATACCCAGATGATGCTCGGAGTGCAGGAAAGACTGGCGCAGTTATGACGCAGGCCTTTGAGGAAGCCCGAAAGTATATTGACGAGATTCCAAAGTTTGTGAAAAAAAATACGATGGAGGACACGAAGGCTTTTTATCGGAAGCTTTCGTGTCCCTGTGAGGATACGAGAGTGATCCATGTGGCAGGCACGAACGGAAAGGGTTCCGTCTGTGCCTATTTGCAGTCCGTGCTGACGGAGGCGGGCTACAGGACAGGGCTGTTTACCTCCCCCCATCTTGTGGATATCCGGGAGAGGATCCGGGTGGACGAAGAACAGATTCCGGAGGCGGATTTTGTGGAGGTATTCAGGCGGGTGAGAGACGCCTGTCCGAAAGAAAGCGGTTATCATCCCAGCTACTTTGAATATCTGTATTTCATGGCTATGCTGTACTTTGAAAAAAAGAAGCCGGATTTCATCATTCTGGAGACAGGGCTGGGCGGCAGGCTGGATGCCACAAACTCTTTTGAGACGCCCTGCATCAGTATTATTGCGGAGATCGGTCTGGATCACACGGAGTATCTGGGGGAAACTCTGGAGCAGATTGCGGAGGAAAAAGCAGGAATTGTCAAAAAAGGAATACCTCTCGTGTATTTTGCGAAGAATAAAATTGTCGCCGACGTGATGGAAAAAAGTGCGAAAAAGGCGGATTCTAAGGCTTTTTCCGTAAAACCGGCAGAAATATGTCTTAAAAATTCTGGTGAGAAAGGCATTGATTTTTCTTATCACTCTGGGTATTATAAATATAGTGTATTTCGTCTTTCCACGAGGGCTCTCTATCAGCAGGAAAATGCGGCGCTTTGTATCAGAGCGCTTGCGGTGCTGGAAGAGTCCGGCATAGTGAAGGTTCCGGAGGAAGATCTGAGGCGGGGGCTGGAAAAGACACATTGGGAAGGCAGGATGGAAGAGATTCTGCCGGGAGTCTATGTGGACGGGGCCCACAATCCGGACGGGATAGAGGCGTTTCTTCAGAGCGTCCGGGCGGATGGCGCGAAAGACGGCCGTATGCTGCTGTATTCCTCCCTGGAGGAAAAAGCCTGCGGGGAGATGATACGGAGGATAGCGGACGCCGGACTGTTTGAGGAGATCGTTGTGACAAAGATAGACAGCCCCAGAGCGGCCATGCCGTCTGAGCTGGCCAGGCTGTTTGGGGAGACGGGGACGGTCGTGACGGAAGATACAAAAGAGGCTTTCGACTATTGCCTGCGCAGAAGAAGGGCGGAGGAGAAAGTGTATATAACAGGCTCTCTGTATTTGACAGGCCAGATAAAAGCGCTGACAGAAGGGAAGAAAGAGCATGATCAATTTTGAAGAGGAAATCAAGAAGTTCCACCCAAGCCTGGAAGTGGAAGACGCTGAGGATGCGATCTATAATCAGGATATGACGGATATGGCGGATTTGGTGGTGAAAGTGGTAAAAGAATCCAAAAGTCTGGTGGAAGATGCAGAAGAATAAACAGGAGCATATTGGATGATTTGTTATAATTGCGGCTGCGCTTTGTCAGAACATAATTTCTGTACGAACTGCGGTGTAGACGTTTCCATATATAAAAAAGTCTTAAAAATATCCAACAATTTTTATAACGAAGGGTTGGAGAAGGCGGCTGTCCGGGACCTGACAGGAGCGATCCAGAGCCTGCGTCAGAGTCTGAAGTTTAATAAAAATAACGTGGAAGCCAGAAATCTGCTCGGGTTAGTCTATTTTGAGACGGGGGAAGTGGTGGCGGCGCTCAGCGAGTGGGTGATCAGCAAGAACCTGCGCCCGAAAAAGAACATTGCGGACGACTATATCGATATGGTGCAGAGCAACCCTACCAGACTCGATACGATCAACAAGACGATCAAAAAATACAATCAGGCGCTGCTCTACTGCCACCAGGAATCGAAGGATCTGGCGATCATCCAGCTGAAAAAGGTATTGTCGTTAAATCCCAGGTATATCAGGGCGCATCAGCTTCTGGCGCTGCTCTACATCGATGCGGAAGACTGGCAGAAAGCGGAGAGAGAGCTTCTGCGCTGTGAGCAGATCGACGTCGGGAACATCACCACAAAGCGGTATCTGAAGGAAGTGACGCTGATGCTTCACCCGGAGGAGACGGAGGACGCGAAGACGCCGAAAAAAAAGAAGAAAGAGGCGCCGGAGGAAGTCTTCCGCTACCAGAGCGGCAATGAGACGATCATCCAGCCGCTTGATGTGAAGGAGCCGAAGGGAGTCAGTTTTTCCGCCATCCTCTATCTGCTGATCGGACTGGCGATCGGTGTGGCGATGACGGTGTTTTTGATATTGCCGGCGAGGATTCAGGCGGTCAGAGACAGCAACAGCGAGGAGCTGAGGACGGTCAGCGAGCAGCTGGCGTCAGAGTCGGCAACTACCAATGAACTGCAGCAGAAGCTGGAGACGCTGCAGAGGGAGAACAGTGATCTGTACACGGAGATGGAAGCCTATGTGGGAACGGACGGCACGATCGAGACGATGGACAAGATGTTGTCCGCGGTGAACGATTATCTGAAGGCGCCGGAGGATGTGGGACAGGTGGCGTCCTACCTGGAGAGCATTCAGAACGAAGTGGTGCTCACGGAGACCTCGGAGTCTTTCCAGGCCGTCTACCAGAGCCTTTTGGAGGCGGTGGGCCCCAGCGTGGCGGAGGAGTACTACGAGGACGGTATGGCCGCCTACCGGCAGGAAGTCTATGCGGACGCGATCCAGAATCTGGAAAAAGCCTATATCTATGATGCCGGAAACATTGATGTGGTATATAATCTTGCCAATGCCTATTATCGGAACGGGGACTATGAAAACGCGGCGATCTATTACCAGAAAGTGATCGATAACTTCCCGAATACGGAGCGGGCGAATCGCAGCGCGGATTATATGGAAGAGATAAACAGCATGCAATAACAGAAAAAATTAAATTACAGCGCACAAAAGAGAATATCCCGAGGGGGATGTTCTCTTTTTTTATCTGCACAGCAAGGAAAACAGAAAGGGGAATTTTATATGGAGGCAGATTTTCAAGTAATTGACAATTATCTGATGGTGAAAATGCCGGCGGAGATCGATCATCACCAGTCGGGAGCGATCAGCAGGAAGGCGGATTCTTTCCTGCTCAAGGATTCCATTCAGGGAATCGTGTTTGATTTCGAGGACACAAAATTTATGGACAGTTCCGGTGTGGGCATTATCATGGGCAGGTACAAAAAGATTTCCTGTCTGGGCGGGAGAATCTTTGCCATTCACGCGGACAGGCAGATCCGCAGAATATTGTACATATCCGGCCTGTCGAAGATCGTGGAAATTATGGAATAGAAGAAAGGGGAAATACGGATGAAACAGGAAGAAAAGAAGATCAGCAGGGGATATGACAATGAGCTGCGCATGGAATTTGACGCGGTGTCCTGCAATGAGAGTTTTGCGAGAATGGCAGTGTCGGCGTTTATCGCTCCGTTAAATCCCACCATGGAGGAGATGGCGGATGTAAAAACCGCCGTGTCGGAGGCAGTGACGAACGCGATCATTCACGGTTACGGCAATGTGCAGGGGTACATTCCGGGACATATGCAGTGTCCGAGGGAGATCAGCGTCGGAAAAGTGCGGATGTACTGCCGCATAGAGGGGGATGTCCTGGCTGTGGAGATAGAGGACGACGGACAGGGGATCGACAATGTGGATCAGGCGCTGGAGCCGCTCTTTACAACAAAGCCGGAACTCGAGCGATCCGGTATGGGGTTCGCCTTTATGGAGGCCTTTATGGACGATCTGCAGATACTCTCGGCGCCGGGCAGAGGATGCAAGATAGTGATGGAGAAGAAACTGGGCAGTATGCCATGGCTGGAGGAAGATGAGTAGTTATGGAAGAAATGTCAGTGCTGATCGAAAAATCCCATGCAGGAGATAAGCAGGCAAGAGAGGTACTGATTGAGAAAAACCTGGGGCTGGTACACCATATCGTAAAACGCTTTTTGAACAGAGGCGTGGATGCGGAGGATCTGTTTCAGATCGGGTGCATCGGGCTGATGAAGGCTATCGACAAATTTGATCTGAGGTTTGATGTGAAATTCTCCACCTACGCGGTGCCGATGATCTCCGGTGAGATAAAACGGTTTCTGCGGGATGACGGGATGGTGAAAGTGAGCAGAGGGCTGAAGGAAAACGGCTGGAAGATCACCCGGGCCAGGGAACGGTTTCAGCACGAAAACGGGAGAGAGCCTACTCTGGAGGAAGTGGCGGAAATGACCGGACTGTCAACAGAGGATGTCGTCATGGCCATGGATGCTGGGGCGGAGGTGGAGTCCATCTACCGCTGTGTCTATCAGAGCGACGGAAATGAGATCTATCTGGCGGATCAGATCGCCAGCAAAAACAATGAGAAGGAGAGGCTGTTAAACCATATGCTGCTGGGGCAGCTCCTCTCGGAACTGGAAGGTGAGGAGAGAGAATTGATTTTTCTGCGCTATTTCCAGGGAAAAACACAGACGGACGTGGCTGAGAGACTGGGGATCAGCCAGGTGCAGGTGAGCCGGCTGGAGAAGCGGATATTGCGGCGGATGCGGGAGCGGGCTGAGGTGTGATATTTGGATGTTGCCTGACTGGCAGAGGCGAAATGGGGGATGAATAATCAGGAGATAGTCTGGTCATACTAAGCAGAACATGGAAAGGGAGGAAAGAGGCAGGCAGGTATGACGCAGACTACGGTTTATATCAAGGCGGAGCGGAATACGCAGATGCAGACGGACGATGTGTTTTTGAAGGACATTGCCAGCCTGTACTGTGAGGATAAGGCGGTCCTCGCCAGGGTGAAAGCGATCAAACTGCACACGTTTCATGAGAAGGCGGAAAAGCGTTTCTTTATCAGTATGACGGAAGTGATCGAGCTGATCAAGGAGGCGGTGACCGGTGTGGAGGTGGAGAGCATCGGTGAGCCGGATATGATCGCAGAGCGGGTGTATGTGGAGAAAAAGAGGGGTGCGGCGGAGGCACTGAAGATCCTGCTGGTGTCTCTGGTGTGCTTTTTCGGGGCGTCGTTCACGATCATGGCTTTTCACAACGATATCGGGATCGTGGATGTGTTCGCGAAATACTATGAGCTGGTTATGGGGAGTGAATCAAGCGGCTTCACGGTGCTGGAGATCAGCTACAGCATCGGGCTGGCGGCGGGCATCATCATATTCTTCAATCATATAGGAGGCCGGAGACTTACAAAGGATCCAACGCCCATTGAGGTGGAGATGTCCACCTACGAGGAGGATGTGGAGAAAACGCTGATCAAGACGGCGAGCAGGGAGGGCAGAGAAGTTGATACAAAATAGCGGTGTTTATCTGTTTCTGGCTTTCTACGGTGTCTCTGCAGGGCTTTTAGTCTCCGCCGGCATCTTTACGGTGCTGCTCGCAGTGGGGCTGACGCCGCGGTTTGTGGGGACGACCCACACGGCGAGGAAGATCCTGCTGTACGAGGGATGCATCACCGCGGGAGCAGTCATCGGCACGATTTTCAGCGTGATCCCGGTGATGGGACAAGCGGGGAAATGGCTGCGGGAGCAGCTGTTTTCGGAAAAGATGGTGGAGGTGCTGGATATCGGAGGAGAAGTGTTTTTGGGGATTGCGGGGCTGTTTATCGGAATGTTTGTGGGATGTCTGGCCCTGGCCATCGCAGAGATGCTTGACAGCATACCGATTTTTGCCAGGAGGGTCTCCTACCGACACGGCCTTGGGATCGCCGTGCTGGCGGTGGCAATTGGGAAACTGCTCGGCAGTCTGTATTATTTCTGGCAGGGCGGGATATGTCCGGGGTGAAGCTTACGGAACTAAGAATCAGTGAATGAACGGCCGGTGCCGTGAGAGAGCTTACGGAACTAAGAATAAAAAGGAGTGCAAAATGGACGAACAGAAAAAACAGGAATATGCAGAGTATGTGAAGGAGGTCACGCCGAAGAACAATCTGTTTTTGCAGATGGCAAAGGCTTTTTTAGTGGGGGGTATTATCTGCGTGATCGGGCAGGCGATCTTGAATGCGGCCCAGCAGAGATATGGGCTTGACAAGGACACGGCGGGAAGCTGGTGCGCCATGCTGTTAGTGTTGGCAAGCGCCGTCCTGACGGGCTTTAACCTGTATCAGAAGCTGGTGAAGTTCGGCGGGGCGGGCGCCCTTGTGCCAATCACGGGCTTTGCCAATTCGGTCTCCTCAGCGGCGATCGAATACCAGAAGGAGGGACAGGTCTACGGGGTCGGGTGCAAGATCTTTACGATCGCGGGACCGGTGATTTTATACGGGATCTTTACGAGCTGGGTGCTGGGAGTGCTGTACTGGATCGGAAAGATGACGGGGATATTTTGAGAAAAGTTACAGAAAAGATTATAGAAGCACAGTTTGTGCTGGGGGCAGGTTGGCAAATGAAAGTATTTGCCGGCCTGTTTTATATTGTACTTATGTATTTTTTCAATTATAATATGAATGAAACGTAGATTATTTTTGGAACAGACAATTAGTTACAAAAAGAGGAAAGAATCAGATTGTATTAACAGCGTGCTCATCGAGGGACCGGGATATTTTTATGAAATTCTGAAAGGTTTAAAAACGCAATGAGAAGGAATGGATAGAAAGGCTGTATCATCCGGCGAATCTGCAGGATTTGGCGGATACTGTTTTGTTACATGGGTATACACATTATTTTTTGGCAATCGTGTTTATCCAAAGTTATCCAGAGAAAGCCGTCTGGTTGAAATATATAAAATAAAAAGCGAAAGGACAATATTATGAAGATCATGCCAAACCGTATGGACTACGGATTTTTGAGGTATCAGAAAGAATTTGAGGACAAGGCCCTGGAGGTGCTGCGCTCCGGCTGGTATGTGCTGGGGAGGGAGGTGGAGACCTTCGAGGAGCGGTTTGCGGCTTACACGGGGGCGAAATACTGCGCTTCCGTGGCGAACGGGCTGGAGGCGCTGCAGATCGCGGTGCATCTTCTGGGAATCGGCGCGGGGGACGAGGTCATCGTGCAGGGAAATACATATATCGCCAGCGTGATGGGGATCACGATGAACGGTGCGACGCCGGTGTTTGTGGAGCCGGATCAATATTATCAGATCGACACGGAGAAAATCGAGGAGAAGATCACAGAGAGAACAAAGGCGGTCATGGTCGTGCATCTCTACGGACATGTGGCCGATATGGACAGGATCACTGCCGTCTGCAAAAAGCACGGTTTGAAGCTGATCGAGGACTGCGCCCAGTCCCACGGTGCGATGTATAAGGGAAAGATGACGGGCACTTTCGGCGATGCGGGTTGTTTTTCCTTCTACCCGTCGAAAAATCTGGGGGCGTTCGGAGACGGCGGCGCCATAGTCACGAATGACGAGGCGTTCGCGAAAGAGGTGAAGATCTACAGAAATTACGGCAGTGAGAAGCGCTATTACAATAAAGTCGTTGGGACAAACTCCAGGCTGGACGAGCTGCAGGCGGGGCTTTTAAATGTGCGTCTGTCCCATATGGAGGAGATCACGAGGGAGCGTCAGGAGCTTGCTCAGCGGTATCGGGAGAAGATAAGGCAGGGACTTCTCACTCTTCCGAAGGAGCGGGAGAATACGGAGACAGTCTGGCATCAGTATGTGCTGCGGTGCGACAGGCGGCAGGATTTGATTGACTATTTAAGTCAAAAAGAGATCGGCACGATCATCCACTACCCGATCCCGCCCCATCTGTCGGAGGCCTATGCTTATCTGGGACACAAAAAGGGAGATTTTCCGATCACCGAAAGCTATTCGGATACGGTGCTCTCGATTCCCATGTACACCGGCATGACGAGGCAGGAGCAGGATTACGTGGTGGAGGCGCTCAACGGATGGAAATAGATTTCTTACTGTTCTTCCAGACAACCGCCAGATATCCTTGAGGACAAGAAAGGCATCCGGTTCACCGTAGCCGTATTTTTTCTGCAGGTCGCTGAGAAGCCTGCGCAGTTCCGCGGCATAGGGGGCAGTCTCGACCTCGCTCTGGTAGCGGGCGAGGATCGGGTATTTTTTGCTCCACGCCTTAGTCCAGTCTATCTTTTCGTTTACCTCGTCGGAGGTTTTGTCGACAGCTTCCTGGGATAACCCTCTGTTTTTCCTCGCCTGAAATAAATGGTTTCCCCAATTCATGGTGTGTCCTCCTTCTGTGTATTTGTGTTTGCCTCAGCAGCGGTTTTTGGGGGCTTCGAACGTTATGATGACCATTATACTGTTTTTGAGAGGAAAATACTATCGATTTTGCTTTGCAGATGTGCGCGTATAGTTGACAGGGTGAAATGACAAAAGAGCATTGTCAAAACCGCAGAATTAAAGTATACTACTGTTTATGGCAATCATTTATTTACTTTGTGGAGATACAAAATGAGCAGACTGGATGAACAGATAAAACTGTTGGAATGGAAGGATCTGGGCGATGAGCGGGGGAATCTCGTGGTGGTCGAGGGGAACATGGACATTCCCTTTGAGATCAAGCGGATCTTCTATATATACGGCTCCGATGACACGGTTGTCAGGGGACAGCACGCCAATAGAATCTCGGAGTTTGTGATGATCAATGTCTGCGGGACGAGCAGGGTGAAGGTGGACAACGGCGCGGAGAGCCGCATTATCGAGCTGAACAGGCCCAGGATGGGGCTGTATCTGAAAAACAATGTGTGGAAAGATATGTATGATTTTTCGCCGGACTCGATTCTGTTGGTGCTCGCCAGCGAACATTATGATGAGAAAGAGTATATCCGGGATTATCGGGAATACTTAAAGTATATGAAAAAGGCGGAACAGAGTGAGTAAGTTATCGATCGTAGTGCCGGTTTATTATAACGCGGATACACTGGAACTTTTGTATGAGGATATGCAGAAAAAGGTTCTGGACAAGCTGGAGGAGTATGAGATCGTCTTCGTGGACGACGGTTCGGGGGACGATTCCTGGGAAGTGATGAACAGGCTGCGGGAGCGGGATGCGCATGTCAAGTGCGTGAAGCTTTCCCGCAATTTTGGCGAGCACGCGGCGCTTTTGGCGGGATTGTCCGCCAGCACCGGGGACTGCGCCGTGACAAAGCAGGCGGATCTGCAGGAGGATTCCGCGCTGATTCTGGAGATGTATGAGAGCTGGAAGCGGGGCAACAAGGTGGTGCTGGCCGTCCGGAAAGAGCGCAGGGAGAATCCCGTCAAGGTATTTTTCGCGAATATGTATTACAAGATCATCCGCAGCATGGTCAACAAAAACATGCCGGCGGGCGGATGCGACTGTTATCTGGTGGACCGGAAAGTGATCGAGGTGCTGGAGCGGCTGGATGAAAAGAACTCTTCCCTGACGCTGCAGGTGATGTGGGTTGGCTTTCGGACGGACATGATCTATTTTGTACGGCAGGACAGAGAGATCGGAAAATCGCGCTGGACGCTGTCGAAGAAGGTGAAGCTGGCGATGGACTCGGTGATGAGTTTCTCCTATTTTCCGCTCCGCTTTATGTCCGGGCTGGGTATTGTGTTCAATATCCTCGCGTTTATCCTGTTGATCAGCGTGTTTGTGGAGAAGTTCACGAAGGGAATGCCGATCCAGGGGTGGGCGTCCCTGATGTGTGTGGTGCTCTGCGCCACGGGCATACTGATGTTGATGATGGGGATCCTGGGAGAATACATCTGGCGCACGTTGGATGCGGCGAGAACGCGTCCGCCCTATATCGTGGATGAGGTGAGGGAAGCAAGGGAGAAGAAAGAGTAAAGAGGGCATTGAAAAACAGGAGAGTGAAAGGAAAGACAATACTGATTATTTTAAGCATTTTTGCGGCTGTGAAAATGCTTTTTTTTGCATTCGGACTGGACGAGGAGTATCAGCTGGTCATGGCTTACCGCAATGTGAGGGGGGATGAGCTGTTTCTCACGATGTGGGAGCCCCACCAGACTTCGGCGTTTCTCTGCGCCCTGCTGATGCGCCCTTATCTGGCGCTCATCGGAACGACAGGAGTCGTGATCTGGTTACGGCTCTGCGGGACCCTGATCCATCTGGGGGTAAGCTTTTACCTGTACAGTGTCCTGCGGAGGATGATCAGCGGAGACAGCGCTTTTTTGCTGGGGTTGATCTATTTCAATACGATCCCGAAGCAGATCATGCTGCCGGAATTCGGGATCATGCAGGTGTGGTTTCTCACGCTGCTGTCACTCTTTCTGATACAGTATTATGACATTGGCGTCATAAATGAGGAGGACGGCATTGACACCGGTGCCGGCAGCAGGAAATACCTGATATTTGCGTCGTTTGCCCTTGTGTTGGAGGTGCTCTCCTATCCCTCCTGCGTCCTGCTGTACGTTCTGGTATTGTGGATCCTCTGGCGGAGATCGGGGAAGAGACGGTTTGCGGATATGGGGATCGTGACGGGCATCTGCGGACTTTGCGGTGCCGCCTATGTGGGACTGCTTTTGCGCAACAACACGCCGGAAGGGCTGCTCGGTACGCTTTCCTCTATTGTGAACGGCGATATCACCCATTCTCTGAGCTTCGCGGACAAACTGTTGGCGCTGGTGAGGGATATACTGCTCCCGGCGGCGCTCTGTGCAGGAATCTTTCTTCTGTCGAAGGCGGCGGCACGTCTGACGGCGCCGGAAGCGGGGAGGCGGAGGGCGGAGCTTATCTGGATCACGGCTCTTTCCTGTCTGACGGAACTTTGCTGCTGGGTGGTTTTCAACGCAGGGTACGAGTCCATGCAGGTGCATCTGATCGTGTTTGCGGTCCTGGGGATCTTGTACGATATCCGTTGCGGCAGGGGGAGAGAGGGAGCTCGGGAGGCGTCTGAGCGCAGAGGACATCTTAGGAGAGGGCTCTTGCTGGATGGCATCTTTCTGGCGGGGGGCGCTCTGCTGGCGGTGCTGTATCTGACGGATCTGGGGCTGATGGATTCCCTGCCCCACGCCATGACGGCGGCATTTTTCGGGATGACGATCGTCACGTTGTACTGGGAGGAGAAAGACAGGGTGGCAGGAGGCGCCGCGCTGTGCCTTCGCGCCGCCCTGCTGTTTTGGGCTTTTACGGCGATCTTCGGGAAGGGCTACACACTGCGCTCCGGCACAGGGTATCACAATGTGCTGCAGAGCGGCGGCATCCTGAAATATGGACCGGCGGCGGGGACGATCTCCGACTACATGTGCGCCTATATCTACAACTGCGACTATGAGGACTGGCAGGGCAGGATACAGGAGGGGGACAGGGTGCTGATCATGGTGGATCAGGTCATGAACCTGGGGACGATCCAGTATCTGTTTCAGGATGTGGAGATCTCCCACTACTCTATCGTAAATCCGACGGCTTACGATGAGAGACTGACGGAGTACTGGGAGATGTTTCCCGAGAAGGCGCCCAATGTCATCATTGTGGATGACTGGTACGGTCAATTGATGACGGACCCGGAGGGATGGCTGATGCGGTATGCGGAAGGAGAGTTCGGGTACACTTCGATGGAGGAAGGGCGCTATATACGGATATACAGAAAAGAGTGAATGAATGGGCAGGAGAGTTATAGAAAAAACAGACAGATTATTTGTTTAAAGGAGAGTTAGTGTTGAGAAGTTTTTTTCTGTATGGTATACTGACGAATGAAATGATAGAAAATATATAATAGTTGTAAAAGTGGGGAATATTTTAATGTTCACTAAAAAAATGGATGAAATAGAAGAAGAAGAATTATATTCTAATATTTATGAGAAAGAGATAATAGAACCTTTCAATCCTAAAGATGTAGATATTGTTTCTCAACCTATGGTTATTTCTAATGTAGTCGATCAATTGAAATATGGAGATATCTTATTGGAACCGGATTTCCAGCGGCATCCTGATTTGTGGAAACCTGAGCAGCAGAGCAGGCTGATTGAATCATTGATTATTCGCATCCCACTTCCGACGTTTTATTTCGACAGTACAGAAGATGATAAATTAATTGTTGTAGATGGATTACAAAGACTGTATGCCATTAAGAGATTTATGGTACTTGATATCAATGATCAGGATCGTCTTAAACTGACAGGTCTGGAATATTTAAAGGAATATGAAGGAGATAAATTTGAAGATCTTCCGCCTAATATACAGAGGCGAATAAAGACGCAGTCTTTAACGGCATACATTATCAGACCGGGAACCCCGGATAAGGTGAGAACCAGCATATTTACAAGAATTAATACAGGTGGTTTGACATTGGAACCGGCAGAAATTAAAAATTCTGTTTATAGGGGGCAGGCGGCAAATCTGCTCAAAGAATTGGCTCATTCAGGTGAGTTTGTGAAAGCGACAAGAAATAAGATAGATAATTCAAGAATGTTGGACTGTGAATTTGTAAATCGTTTTCTCGCGTTTTATCTTTTGGGAATAGAGAACTATCTGGGGAATTTGGAAAGTTATTTAAATGATGTAATGATTCGGTTGCAGAAGGAGTCAAAATCTACAATTGGGAAATGTCGTACTGATTTTTTAAAGGCAATGAAATATGCCTTTGATATTTTTGGAGATACAGCATTCAGGAAAATCAATGTAAACGAAAAGTATGGAAAGATTAATAAACCTCTTTATGACGCAGTATCTGTTAATCTGGCAAAATTAAGTGTGGAAGATTGCGAAAAATTATTGAAAGAAAAGGATAAATTGATCATAAAATATACGGCATTATTAAAGGACAAAAAATTTGTAGATATTATTACAAATGGAACCGCAGCCATTAATAATGTCGAAGGCAGGCATAGAGCAATCCGAAAAATTTTTCAAGAGGTATTAATGAATGATTAACTATATGCAAATAGAAAATTTCAAATCGATAAAGAAGTTATCATTGCCATTAGAGAATTTGAATCTTTTTTTTGGAATGAATGGGATGGGAAAATCATCTGTAATACAAGCATTATTACTTTTAAGACAAAGTTTTTGGGAAAATCATAAGTCCGGATTGGATTATCTGTATACAAACGGAGATATGATACAGCTGGGAACAGGAAAGGACATTTTTTGTCAAAACGGAGTTTCTAATATTATAAGATTTTATGTTCAATTCAGTAACAATGTAAAATTTGATTGTCGTTATAAATATGAGTTAGACAGGCCGGATAGCGACCAGCTGCCACGGATGGAATCAGAATTAATAAATGATTATACAGTTTCTCTTTTTTCTGAGTCGTTTTCTTATTTGGGAGCAGAACATATAGGGCCCAAAAAACAATATAGTGTTGAGAACTGGAAAAAGAACGGGATTGTAAATTTGGGTGCGGCAGGTGAATTTGTAGTTCCTTTTTTGGCACTTGCGGGGGAGAAAATGCGGGTGCCGGATGAAATGTGTCTGCAGAGTGGAAAAACAAATCGATTGATAGACCAGGTATCAGCATGGATGGCAGAAATATCACCCGGCATAAGGATAACCGCAGAATTGCTTCCTTCTGTTGAAAAGGCTAAATTAGCAATCAGTTATAGCGGAAACAGATTGGTTTCTGATACATTTTTACCTGTTAATGTTGGATTTGGAATTCCCTATGTTCTGCCGCTTATTGTAGAATTGCTTATTTCTGAGAAAGGCAGTCTTTTATTAATCGAGAACCCTGAATCACATCTTCATCCAAAAGGGCAGAGCAGGATAGCGAAGTTAATATCTTTGGCAGCGGAGCGAGGATGTCAGATTATCTGTGAATCACATAGCGACCATGTGATAAATGGGATACGAGTTGCTGTCAAAAAAGGTGAAATTTCTCATGACAAAGTGGGGATTTTGTTCTTTTCAAAAAATAAAGACCAGGAAACGAAGGTAGATAATATTTATATTGACGGCAAAGGAAATTTAAGTGAATATCCTTTGGGCTTATTAGACGAGTGGGGGATCTTGATGACGGAGCTGATTTAAAACTGTTGCAGAGAGAGTTGGCCTGTTTGGGAGATATTTATCTGTTTGTCGGTGTCTAGAAATGAGTGTGTATTGCGTAGTGTACCATACCCAGAAAATGTGCCGAATTATCGGGAGGAATAAGTAAAGTTGGAGCTGTTTTTTAACGAGTTATCGATCAGTGGAAAAGAAAGTATAGGCGGCGCTTCTATATTGGCACTTATCAGGACGTATCGTACGTTACGGAAATATGATATAACGACATGTAGGATTGATTCTATAGATAATTTAAGATTGTTTCAGATGATTCAGAACATGCCAGATTCCTTGAACATTAAAAATTTCTATTTTTCTTTTTTCAGGCCTCCGTATGAGTCGGCGTCTGTAGAGCAGGAACAGGATGAATATTATAGTCATAATTGGTCGTATGGCGATAGACCATGTATAGGTTTAGCACTGGCATCAATATTGAATTCTGCGGGTTTAAGTATTTATGAAAGTGAGTGGAATGCGGCATTTATTCATCTGATGAAAGATGAAGATATAGAAATAGTTAGAAATATATGCACTAATGAACGTGTTGACATACATATTCCACAACTGCAATCAGAAAGAGAACCGGAATTAATAGAAACTGATTTACGGATTGAAGATAAAAAGATAACTTTAAGACATGACCATGGAATGGATGTCTTGACAGAGTTTTCAAAACGTTTGATCAAAAGTCCTTATGTAATAAGTATAGTAAATTCTCTGCCATTTAATCCTTCGGAGCGTAAATTTATCAGGAAGATACGTGATGATGGGTTAATAGAGATTGTTTTACCCTGGACAGACCAGAAATATGGTGTTGTGGTCAAAACTACAGGGAGAAATATCAAGGAAACAAAGCGGATAAGCGAAATCTTAAATGAGAGATATGGGGGTATATAGATAAAAAGTGGAATTGGTGTTTTATATAAAGATGAAAGCGGTTGTAACGGAATAAAACAAAGCCTCCCTGCGCACTTTATTATAATAAGTAAAGTGTGCAGGGAGGATTTTCATTTGATGGGACAGCAGAATAAAAAAGCGGGAACAGGGGGAAACGGCATTGCGGCGGGAAGTCAGAGTTTCGTGCCGGAGAGGCCGGTCTATGTCAGACAGAGCGCCTGCGTGGCGGGAACCAAGGAGAGCGAGGGGCCGCTCGGCGAGCTGATCGATATGGTGGGAAAGGACGATCTGTTCGGGTGCAAGACCTGGGAGGAGGCGGAGAGTACGCTGCAGAAGGAGGCGGTGACCCTGGCTCTGGGAAAAGCGGGGATGAAAGCGGAGGAGGTGCGCTATCTGTTTGCGGGCGATCTTCTGGGTCAATCCACGGCATCATCGTTCGGTGTGGCCTCCTTCGGCATCCCGCACATGGGCGTGTACGGGGCCTGCTCCACCTGCGGGGAGACGTTGGGGCTCGGAGCCATGGCGATCTCAGGCGGGATGGCGGAAGATGTCATCTGCGTCACATCCAGCCATTTTGCCAGTGCGGAGAAGGAATTCCGCTATCCTTTGGCCTACGGAAACCAGCGGCCGCCCTCCGCTACGTGGACGGTGACAGGCAGCGCCGCCTTTCTGTTGACTTCTAAAGTCAGCAAAAGGAACCGGGCGGAGATCACCGGTGTGACAAACGGAAAGATCGTGGATTACGGGATAAAGGATTCCCTGAATATGGGAGCCTGCATGGCGCCTGCAGCCTGTGATCTGATCGCCGCGAACCTGAGGGATTTCGGCAGAAAGCCGGAAGACTATGATAAGATCATCACCGGGGACCTGGGGCTTGTGGGACAGAGGGCGCTGATCGATCTGCTGAGAGAGAAAAATATCGATATAGAGAAACAGCATGTGGACTGCGGCATCGAGATATACGACGGAAATATCCAGGATGTGGGAAGCGGAGGTTCCGGGTGCGGCTGCAGTGCGGTGACACTCTCCGCCTATATTTTGAAGATGCTGGAGGAGAGCATCTGGAAGAGAGTGCTGTTTGTCCCCACGGGGGCGCTGCTGTCCAAGACCAGCTTCAACGAGGGGATGACGGTGCCGGGAATCGCCCACGGAATCGTGCTGGAGAGCGTCGCTTCCTGAGGGATAAGACAGATATGACCAAAATAGTCAATAAATGGCAGAATAAAGATTAAAATTTCCTTAAATTTGTGATTTTTCACTCCTTTTGACGAAAAAAGAGTTGACATGAAATGCCCATCGTGCGTATGATGATAGTAACATCGTATTTGTAGATGGATGTCGAGAAAGCCGGGGCATGGAAGGGCTTGAAAGTCTGTGCCGCACGGCGGACAGGAGGAAAACATGAAAATATGGAAAAAAATGACGGCGGTTGCGTTGACTGCCGCGGTTATCGCAGCTACGCCGCTTACTGCCAGCGCAAAAAATGCCTGGATTGACGGAAATACACCGGAAGATATCACGAACAGGGTGGAGACAAGTACCGGAGAGTTCATTGCCCCCTCCGTTGTGACGGACTTTTATGCGACGGATCTTGTGGCGCTGGTTCCGGTTTCTCCCAAGAGTGCGTTTGACGCGGAGACGAAGGCGAATGTGAGCTACTATGCCGACGCGGCGACGCATGTCTATGTGGCGAACAACAGAGAGTACGGCCAGCTCGCCAAGGCGGCCGTGGAGACCGCCAGGACAGCGGTGGGAGCGGAAGTTGGCCCTACGTTTACCCTGAACCTTTTCCTGTACGAGGGAAATGCCTATAAGCCGTTGGAGAGCACGACCCAGAATATGACGTTTATGATGGAGATTCCGAAGTCTCTGCGATCGGTCGCCAGAGATTTTGCGGTGCTCAGACTGAATGCGGACGGCACGGTATCCTATTTGACGGATCTCGATACGGATTCGAGAACGGTTACTTTTGAGACCAACTATTTCGGAACCTACAGTTTGTACTGCCTGGCATACGGCGGGCACGGCTGCTTCGATGCCTATAAGCCGGTTCCGCAGCCGGTATATGCCTATACGGTGGATCTGGCTACGCTGCAGGCTCTGGGGATTCCGACAGACCCCGCTACCCTGGCGGCTCTGGGGATTCAGGTGACACCGGTAGCACCAACCTATGCGGTGCAGTAGACAGAATGACTTATCCCCCGCAGTGAGCGCTGCGGGGGTTTTTTAAAGGCGGCGATATGAGAAAAATGGAGTTTAAGATGGAGCGCGCCGGTCTGCTGAAGGAGGGCGACCGGGTCACCGTGACAGAGGGGGTGCTTCCGAGCAACTACTATTACACGATAGATCCCTCTCTGGCGATGTCCGGCAATTATCCCTTTTCGCAGAGGATGACGGCGAGGGAGGGCATCGTGGTCAGCGTGGAGGAACGCTCGGCCGGATACTATGTGACGGCGGAGTTTGAGGATATAGGATAACAGCGGAAACGGAGGAAAAGATATGGTAAGGAAAATTGCGACAGACAAGGCGCCGGCGGCGATCGGACCCTATTCCCAGGGAATCGTGGCAAACGGATTTCTATTTGCCTCAGGGCAGATCCCGATCGATCCTGCGACGGGAGAGATCAGAGGGGAGAATATCGAGGAGCAGGCTGAGCTTGTCATGAAGAATATCGGGGAGATCCTGAAGGAGGCGGGGATAACCTATGAGGATGTGGTAAAAACCACCTGTTTTCTGGCGGATATGGCTGACTTTGCAGCCTTCAATGCCGTCTACGAAAAATATTTCACCGGTAAACCCGCGAGAAGCTGCGTGGCGGTAAAACAGCTTCCGAAGAATGTACTGTGCGAAGTGGAAGTGACGGGTCTGGTGTAAAAACATATGGAAAAGAAAAGTAATATTATTCTGATTGGTATGCCCGGTGCGGGGAAGAGCACGGTTGGCGTTGTGCTCGCCAAGAGGAAGGGCAGCCGTTTTCTGGACAGCGATCTTCTGATACAGGAGAAATACGACGCTCTGCTGCATGAACTGATCGAGGAGCACGGGGTAGAGGGTTTCTGGAAGATCGAGGAGGAGGTCAATGCGTCCATCCTGGCGAGGCGCACAGTTATCGCCACCGGAGGAAGCGTTATCTACGGTCCTGCCGCCATGGCCCATTTCAGAGAGATCGGCAGGATCGTCTATCTGAAACTGTCCTGTGATACGATAAGGGACAGGCTGGGAGATCTGAATGAGCGGGGAGTGACCATGCGGGACGGTCAGACGCTGGAGGATCTGTATCGGGAGAGGGTCCCGCTCTACGAAAAATATGCGGATATCATTCTGGACTGCGAGAAAAGGAGCATCCGGGAGATCGTTTCCGAACTCTGTCAGGTATAAAAAAGAAAAGTCTCCACATACTAGACGCAAAGGTATGTGGAGGTTTTTTTATGGATTATTTTCATGCATTCTGGGTGGGCGGACTGATCTGCGCTCTGGCCCAGATTCTGTTGGAGAGAACAAAGATGCTGCCGGGGAGGATCATGGTGCTGCTCGTTTGTCTCGGTGCGGTGCTCAGCTTTGTCGGGCTGTATGACCCACTGGAGGAGTTTGCGGGGGCGGGCGTGACGGTACCGCTCATGGGATTTGGGCATAACCTGATGAAGGGGGTCAGAGAGGCGGTGGACGAGAACGGATTTATCGGTCTGTTCATGGGCGGTTTTAAGGCCGCGGCCGTGGGGACCGGGGCTGCGCTCATCTTCGGATACCTGGCCAGTCTTGTCTTTCAGCCTAAGATGAAAAAATAGAGAAAAGCGCTCACTCGTCGTGCGGGTGGGCGTTTTTTATACATAATACATAAAAATGAGTTTGAAAATCACCTTTAAATACTCCAAATATGTACAAAGTAGTAAAATTACAATAAGTTTATCGAAAATGGTTGAAATTTTACTACGTATAATATATAATTAAAACCGTAGTAATACTACATACGCGCGTGGAGTAACTGTTATTAGACAAGAAGGAGCAGGAGAATGATTCAGTTAAAAAGAAAATTTGAGGGTATCATTGTTGCGAATCTTACACCGTATGGGGCGGACGGCAGGCTGGACGAGGCTTCCTGCCGCGCTCATATGGAGTTCATGATCGAGGCGGGAGTGCACGGGCTGTTTCCGATCGGGACAATGGGGGAGGGGATCAACATTCCCCTGGAGGAAAAAAAGCAAATCGTGGACGTGTTGGTTGACCAGAACAGAGACAGATTGGATCTGATCGTCCAGGGGACATGCATCAACACGGAGCAGAGCGTTGAGTTTGCGAGATATTGCTGTGAAAAGGGCGTGCACGCGATGGCTCTGATCACACCCTGGTTCTATCCCTACGACGAGGAAAATCTGTACCGGAACTTCAAGGCGATAGCGGAGGCGGTGCCCGAGATGCCGATCTTTATCTACAACAACCCGGACAGAGCGAACAATAAGCTGACCGTGAAGCTCTATAAACGGCTGCTCGGTGATTTTGAGAACATTGTGGGCGTGAAAGACAGCAGTAAGGATATGGGGCTGTTCCAGGACTATGTAAACGAGGCGCCGAAGGAGGCCATCGCCATAAGCGGTTCCGACAGTCTGTTTTATCTGTCCCTGTGCGCCGGCGGCAAGGGAATCGTGACGGCGATCGCAAATTCCCATCCGGAGATATTTGTGGCGCTCTGGGAGGCGTACCATGGGGGAGATATGGCGAAAGCCTGCGCGATCCAGAACGAGATCAACAAGATGAGAAGTATTTTTAAAATCGGACCCTACGCGTCGGCGTATAAGTATGCGATTGAGAAGAGAGGTCTGACATTCGGGGGATTCCGTCTTCCGCTCAGAGATCTGACCGGGCAGGAGAAGGAGAAATTTGAAAAGGCATACGAGGAAGCCGCGTTTATCAAAAAATGGGAAAAGTAGAGGAGGGTTATCATGGGTAAAAAGAGAGTATTAGCGATGTTTATGGCAATTGCGTTGGCGGCCGGGATGACTGCGTGCGGAGGAAGCGCAGACAGCGGCAGCGCTCCCGCTTTGGCGGATACGCAGGCTCCGGAGCAGGAGACCGGGGAGGAGACGGCGCAGGCCGAGCCTTCGGGCGGCGGTGAGAGCTATGTGATCAAAGTGGGATACGGGACGAATCCGGGCCACCCCATAGATCTGGGTTCCATCCTGTTTGAGGAGGAAGTGGAGGCGAAGGCGAAAGAGATTGGGTACGATGTGGACGTGCAGCTGTTTCCCTCGGCGCAGCTCGGCTCCGAGAAAGAGATGATCGAGCAGCTGCAGATGGGTACGCTTGACATGTGTCCGACGACGACCGGGCCGCTTGGTCTGTTCAATTCCCAGTATCTTGTGTTTGACCTGCCGTATCTGTTCTTAAATTACGATCAGGCGGACGCTGTCCTGGACGGGGAGATCGGCACGGAGATGCTGAGCGCTCTGGAAGACCAGAATATTGTCGGCCTCGCATGGTGGGAGAACGGTTTCCGTGAACTTACCAACAACAAAAAGCCGATCACAAAACCGGAAGATCTGAGCGGACTGAAACTGCGGACAATGTGAGCCGGATCGTGGCGGACCATCTGGAGGAAGTTTTGCTGCATCAGGATTTTCGGAATATGTTGAACGGTTGCTTTTTGAAAAGTACTGTGGTAAGCTAAAGCGTAAACATGTACCGAAAGAGAGGGTATTTCAGGAAAGTGAGAGCTGAAAATGTTGTTCTTCTGATGATAAAAGAGGGGTATTCCGGCCTCAGCGACTACGAGAAGCGGGTGGCGGACTTTGTGCTGGACAACGCGGACGAGACGCTGAACATGACGATGGCGAGTCTGTCCAGGCAGGTGCAGGTGTCGGAGCCCACGGTGATCCGTTTTTGCAGGAAGTTAAATTTTACCGGGTATCAGGAGTTTAAGATCGCTCTGGCGAAAGGAAACGTCTATGCCGGGGACACTTTAAAAGTGATACACGAGGAGGTGACCCCGGAGGACTCCATACAGGAAATATCCAACAAGGTGATCCATTCGCATATTCTCGCCATGCAGCAGACATTTTCCATGATAAATTATGAGAAGCTGGAACAGTTCGTCGGGCTGATACAGAGGGCGGAGCATCTGGACTTTTTCGGTCTGGGCGGTTCCGGGACGGTGGCGGTCGATGTGGAGAACAAATTTATACGCACCGGAATCAATACCCGCTGCTGTATCGACGCTCACATCCAGCTGATGTGGACCGCACTGAGGGGGGAAAATGACGTGATCGTCATTTTTTCCAATTCCGGATCCACCAGGCATTTCGCGAAAGTGATGGAGATCGCCCGGAAAAACGGGGTGAAGCTGGTTCTCATCACGTCGGGAAGCAATACGGTGCTCACGAAGCTGGCGGATCTCGCCTTCCAGATCCACGCCAGGGAGACTTCCTACAAGAAGGAACCTTCCAGCGCCAGAATCGCGATGCTGGCGATCATGGATGTGGCTGCCACCGCGGTGGCGCTGGAAAAACAGAGTGATTATATTGAAAATATTTACAGGACCAGGGCGGCGCTGGAGGACGAAAAATATTGATCCGGCAGATTTGCCATATATTGGCCGCGATACAAAGATTAAGTTTTTATGAAATCGCTTGCGGGAAAAGAAAAGGAATGGTATCGTAGTCTCAGACGTATATTGATAGAGAAAACGTGATAAGGATACCTATGGATAGCAGAGAAAAGAGAGTGCGCAGAAGCGGCAGGAGCAGGCTGCAGAGACGGGTCCGCATCCTGGCGGTGATCACCAGTTTTTCGGTGATCATAACTTTTATAACGATCGTGGTGAGCATCGGCGTGTGTTTCTATTTTAAGAAGCAGAGCATGGAGATGGAAGCTTTCGCCGAGCAGGCGATGCAGGAGCGGGAGGGGAGCGGCCAGGCGGTGCAGGCCGTCTCCGACGAGGTGATCTATACCCAGGAGGAAGTGGACTCCCTGGTGACTACTGCGGTCACAAACGCGATAGACAACGAGGACGCCGAGCTTTTACAGATCCTGCGCGGCAGACTGGAAAACGGGGACAGCACGATGACGATCCTGCGCGATCTGTATCCGGACCACGTGGTGATGCTGGATTCCGGCCAGTATTATTTTCTGCCTCTGCAGGAGGATCTGGCTTTCAATACCTATGCCAATGAGAACTTTGTCGCGGAGGAAAACGGGCTGGTCTCCTACCAGAAGGAAGGGGAAGTGCTGACGAAAAAGGGGATCGACGTCTCGAAATACCAGGGGGAGATCGACTGGGAGGCAGTGAAAAACGACGGGATCGATTTTGCGATCATCCGGGTGGGCATCCGCGGCTACAGCGAGGGCGGCATAGTGGAGGACGAATTTTTCCGCCGGAATATCGAGGGCGCCATAGCGAATGAGATTCCTGTGGGCGTATATTTCTTCACACAGGCTGTCAACGCGGAGGAGGCGCTGGAGGAGGCGGAATTTGTGATTGAAATGCTCCAGGGGTATTCATTGACCTATCCGGTCTACCTGGATATCGAGGATGTGAAGAAGGAAAGCTGCCGCACCAACGGGCTGACGATGGAGGAGCGGACGGAAAACGCGAAAGTATTTCTGGAGAGGATCCGGGAGGCCGGGTATGAGCCGGCGCTGTATGGCAATATGAAGTCGTTCCTGCTGATGGTGGACCTGGCGTCTCTGGAGCAGTACGACAAGTGGTTTGCAGGCTACACGCTGCCGATCTACTATCCCTATGAGTACAAGATGCTGCAGTATTCAGAGAAGGGAAGGGTTGCCGGCGTCACCGGACAGGTGGATGTGAATATCTGCTTTAAGGATTACGGAAGCGCGGAGGAGTAAACTTTCGAGACAGATACGAAGGAGAAAGAGTTCTATGACGGTATTACAGGTTATCCTATATTATCTGGCAGCAATGAACCTGCTTGGATTTTTCTTTATGGGGCTGGATAAATGGAAAGCAAAAAAGCGCGCCTGGCGGATTCCTGAGGCGACGCTTCTTCTGGTGTCTGCGCTGGGCGGAGCGGCGGGAGCCCTGATCGGGATGCATCTGTTCCGCCACAAGACGAGACACTGGTATTTTTTATATGGCATTCCCGCCATGCTGGCGGTACATCTGCTGTTAGCTTTCTTTATCTGGAAAGGCCCGGTTCAGTTTATACTGCTGTAATCCGGCAAAATCAAATCGCGATGATCACACCGCCCTCGTTGGCATACATGGAGCTGACGCCGGCGGTGTTTAATATTTTGACCTCTTTAAATTTCGTCCGGGCGAGCAGTATTTTTTTGACCTGATCCGCTCTGGCGAGACAGTTGCAGTGGGAAATATAGAGGACTTTTTTATCCAGATTCTTTCCCTCCTTCACAATGATCTCCGCCATCTTGTCAAGTGCTTTTTTGATCCCTACGGTCTGGCCTTTCTGGATGATGACGCCCCCGATGGCACCCATGACGGGTTTGATGCTGAGCGTGGAGGCGATCAGTGCTTTCACCCCGGAGAGCCTGCCGTTTTTCCGGAGTGTCTCCAGATTGTCCAGCACAAAGTAAGTGTTCATGGCGCTGCGGAAAGCTTCCAGCTTCTCCACGATCTCCGCGAAGGACAGGGAACCCTTCTCCTCCAGTTCCATAATTTTCATCGCGATCTGTGTCTCCCCGATGCTGGCGGATTCCGAATCACAGACATGGATATCTTTTTGGCCAAACTCCTCCTCACAGAGATTTTTCCCGAGGACAGCGCTGTTATAGCTGCCGCTGAGATGGGACGACAGAGTCACACAGTAAATATGATCGGCGTCCGCGGCAAAGGCGTCTCTGTAGCGCTCCGGGGAGGGGCAGGCGGATTTTGGACATTTCGGGTAAGCAGCGACTTTGTCCAGAAATTCGCGCTGGTTGAAAGTCTCGTCGTCCAGTATCCGGTAATCCCCCACTTCCAATGTCAGAGGGATGCGCTCGAAACGGGGGTCGTCTTTATATTCAACAGGAAGTTCGCAACAACTGTCAACCACTATTTTGTATCGCATTTATCTTCTCCATAACTTGTAAATAAGTTTAGTTAATCTAGTTTTCGTTACTACATGATAATACCATAAGAAACCTGTTATTGCAATAGTATATGGAAAAATTTTGTGTTATACTAAAATTATCAAAAACGGAGGTGGAAATGTATGGAATATCATCTGAAAAAGGAAAAACTGGAGGCGACGATTCTCTCGAAGGGGGCGGAACTGGTCTCCCTGAAAAAGGACGGCACGGAATACATGTGGTGCGGCGACCCTACATACTGGGACAGAACGGCGCCGATCCTGTTTCCCTTTGTGGGAAGCCTGAACGGAAAACAGTACCGCTATGACGGAAAGACTTACCATATCGGGCAGCACGGGTTTGCACGGGATATGGAGTTTGACCTTGTGTCGGAGAGCGATACGAAACTGGTGATGGAAGTTCGCGAGACAGCGGAGACGATGGAGATATATCCGTTTCATTTTCTGCTGGAGCTCTCCTTTGAGTTGGGGGAGGACGGGCTGACCGTGGGCTGGAAAGTCAAAAATACGGATGAGAAAACGATGTATTTTTCGATCGGCGGACACCCGGCGTTCAACTGCCCGATGGGAGGGCGGGGAAGCCAGAGTGATTATGCGCTGCGGTTTCAGAAGGAGGGCCGCCCCCTGCAGGAGATCGTATCCGAGCTGATCGGAGAGGGAGGTCTCGTGACGGGGGAGAGAATAACGTTTGGTCTGGAGGACGGTTATCTGGCGGTGACGCCCAATCTGTTTGACGCGGATACGATCGTTCTGGAGGACGGACAGACGGATGAAGTCTCACTTTGCGATCCGGAGGGAAAAGAATATGTGTGCGTGAAATTCCCGATGCCGATCGTCGGGATCTGGACTCCGATCGAGAAGAACGCGCCGTTTTTGTGCATTGAGCCCTGGTGCGGAAGATGCGATGATATGGGCTATGAGGGTGAGCTGCCGGACAGAAGATGGGGGAACGGGCTGAAACCCGGAGAGGTATTCGAGACAGCCTACACGATAGCGGTAAAATAGAGCCTGCCTTGTGATAGGACGTACCCTGCCTACATAAGTATATAGAAATGACGATATGCATATGTAAGAAGGGGAATCTATGAAGAAAAAGCAAAAAAAACTGGTGAAGACTGCCTTCTGGGCTGTGATTCTGATGCTGGTGCTCTTTTTTGGCAGAAGGATGCTGCCGGGGGACGAGGCGGGCGTCGAGGGGGAGAACGATGTGTCCGGAAACGAGGGGACGGTCGGCTACCGGGAGAACGACGGGGAAGAGATACACAGAGGCGTGACCGTAGTGTCCCGCGGCGGAGAGCAGTATGTGGAGGCGGCTGCTTCCGGCAGCTGGGGGCTTGGCTTTGGCGCGGACGGCAGCGAGACGCAGCCCAGCGGCAGTCTCTCCAGGGAGGAGCTGGCGAAGTACGATGCCTGGTATCTGGGGGATGACTCTGAGAAAATCCTCTATCTCACGTTTGACTGCGGCTATGAAAACGGCAACACGGAGAAGATACTGGACGCCCTGAAAAAGCACAATGCAAAGGGGACTTTCTTTGTGGTGGGGCATTTCCTGGAGAGCGCGCCGGAGTTGGTAAAGCGGATGCAGCAGGAGGGGCACACGGTGGGGAACCACACCTGGCACCATTACGATATGGATACGATCGCGGAGGAAGGGAAGTTTCGGGAAGAGCTGGACACGGTGGCGGATAAATACCGGGAGATCACCGGGCAGGAGCTGAACCCTTTTTACAGGCCGCCCCAGGGGAAATACAATTTAGACAATCTGGCGATGGCGCAGAAACAGGGGTACAAAACGATCTTCTGGAGCCTTGCCTACGTGGACTGGAATGTGGACGCGCAGCCGTCGAGGGAGGAAGCCATGGCAAAACTGACCGGGCGGGTCCATCCGGGGGCGGTCGTGCTTCTGCACAATACATCGAAGACCAACGGTGAGATTCTGGATGAACTGTTGACAAAATGGGAAGAGATGGGGTATCGTTTCGGTACTTTAGAGGAATTGACGTCATGAAAAGACTTGTAGCGGGCATTTTGGCCCATGTGGATGCGGGAAAGACCACACTTTCGGAGGGACTGCTCTATCACTGCGGTATGATCCGCAGACTGGGGCGGGTGGATGACCGGGATGCCTTCTTAGATACGTATGAACTGGAGAAAAAGCGGGGGATCACCATATTTTCCAAGCAGGCGTCCCTGCGGTACAAAGATATGGAGATCACCCTGCTCGATACGCCCGGTCATGTGGATTTTTCCGCGGAGACGGAGCGCACCCTGCAGGTGTTGGACTATGCGGTCCTGCTGATCAGCGGGGCGGACGGCGTACAGGGTCACACGAAGACCCTGTGGCGGCTGCTGAGAAAATATGAAATTCCCACCTTTCTGTTTTTCAACAAGATGGATCAGCCGGGGACCGGGAAGGAGGCGCTGCTGCGGGAGTGCAGGGAGAAGCTGGGGGAGGGAATAGTTGACTTTTCCGGTCAAGAAACGGAGGAGTTCTATGAGAATATAGCGGTCTGTGAGGAGCGGCTGTTGGAGCGGTTTCTGGAGACGGGGATTCTCCCGCATGACGAGATCGTCAGGCTGATCGCGGGGAGAAAACTGTTCCCCTGCTTTTTCGGGTCTGCGCTGCGCCTGGAGGGTGTGGAGGAGCTGCTTGAGGGGCTGCGGGACTACACCGGGGAGCCGGTATACAGGAAGGACGGCGATTTCGCCGCCAGGGTCTATAAGATAACAAGGGACAGACAGGGGAACCGCCTGACCTTCCTGAAAGTGACGGGGGGCACGCTGAAGGTGAGAGACGAGCTGCGGGGCCGGACGCCCGGCGTGGAGGGCGGCTTCTGGCAGGAGAAGGTGACGCAGATCCGCCGCTACTCCGGAGAAAAATACGAGGTGGCTGACACGGCGGAAACCGGCGGTATCTATGCGGTGACAGGATTGTCATATACGGTGCCGGGCAGCGGGCTGGGGGCGGAGAAGCATGCCGGAGCGCCCATATTGGAACCGGTGCTGACTTATCGGGTCTATCTGCCGGAGGATGTGCAGGCGGCAGCGGCCCTGCCGAAACTGAGAGAGCTGGAAGAGGAGGATCCGCAGCTCCACATATTGTGGGAAGAAAAACTGCAGGAGATACACATACAGCTGATGGGGCAGGTACAGCTGGAAGTTTTGCAGAGTATGATCGGGGAGCGGTTCGGAATGAAGGTGAGTTTCGGGCCGGGCAACATCGTCTACAAGGAGACCATAGCGGACGCGGTGGAGGGAGTGGGACATTTTGAACCGCTGCGGCATTACGCGGAGGTGCAGCTTTTCCTGGAGCCCGGAGAGCCTGGCAGCGGTGTGCAGGCGGAGGCGGACTGCAGCGAGGATGTCCTGGACAAGCACTGGCAGAGGCTGGTGCTGACGCATCTGGAGGAGAGAGAACACAGGGGCGTATTGACCGGAGCGGTTATCACGGATATCAGGATCACGCTGACCGGGGGAAGGGCGCATTTGAAGCATACCGAGGGAGGAGATTTCAGGCAGGCCGCCTACCGCGCCGTGCGCCAGGGACTGATGCAGGCCCAGTCGGTGCTGCTGGAGCCCTGCTACGATTTTACGCTGGAGATTCCGGTTCAGATGATCGGGCGGGCGATGACCGATCTGGAGCGGATGCACGGAAAGATAACGGCGCCGGAGATTTCGGGGGAGACCGCCGTTCTGCGGGGACAGGCTCCCGCGGCCTGTCTGCAGGATTACCAGATGGAAGTGACGGCGTACACGAAAGGGCAGGGGCATCTGTACTGCACGCCCGGTGGTTATGTGCCCTGTCATAATGCGGAGGAAGTCATAGAACGGATAGGATATGATCCGGAGACAGATGTGCGAAATCCGTCCTCCTCGGTATTCTGTGCCCACGGTGCGGGTTTTCTGGTGCCCTGGTATGAGGCGCCGGACTATATGCATGTGGAGAGCGGTGTGGAGCGGCAGACAGCACTCATAGAGCAACAGGTCAGACGCTATGAGGAGAGAAGCGCGGAGAGGACGATCGGCACGGAGGAGATCGATGCCATTCTGGAGAATGCGACCCACGCCAACAGCCGCCCGGGCGCCGGACAGAGAAAATGGAACGCGACGAGAAAGCGGACGTCGGGCAGCGCTATGGCAAAAACGCTGGAGTACGGGGAGGAGAAGAACAGAGGGGAGGAGAGAAAGCGCCGGGAAAAGAAGGAATATCTGCTGGTGGACGGCTACAATATTATCTTTGCATGGGACGAGCTGAAGGAGCTGGCTGATGTGAGCATCGACGGAGCCAGGGGGAGGCTTCTGGATATCCTCTGCAATTATCAGGGCATGCGCCGGTGTGAGGTGATCGCGGTCTTTGACGCCTACCGGGTGAAGGGGCGTGACACGGAGATGTTGGACTACCACAATATCCATGTGGTCTACACGAAGGAGGCGGAGACGGCGGATCAGTATATCGAGCGGTTTTCCCACGAAAACGGCAGAAAGTACGATGTCACGGTGGCCACGTCGGACGGCCTGGAACAGGTGATCATTTTGGGGCAGGGGTGCCGTCTGCTGTCGGCGAGAGAGCTGAAAGAAAATATTGACTATTATAGTCAGAAATTGAGGACAGACTATCTGGAGAGGCAACCCGAGGGAAAGCGCTATCTGTTTGAGGGGATGGAGGATAAATTGCCGAAAAAGGAGTGACAGGTTTTGCGGCGGATTCAGGAAATGAAAAAGCTGAAAACCCTGAAAGATCAACGTTCTCAGCACCTGGATAAACTGCGGAAGAAGGGACTTGAACCCTCACGTCGTTTCCAACACTAGATCCTTAGTCTAGCCTGTCTGCCAATTCCAGCACTTCCGCATCTGTATGGAATGGTTTTTCAACCACGTCTATCATAATACCATTTTCGCATTTCTCTGTCAACAAAAATTTTTATGTTTTTCGACTGCATATATTATGGAAAATATAGGCTGCCTGTTTTGAAGATACTGCTTGACTTCGCAATATTTTTGCTCTAAAATACTATTTAAATGTTACAGATAAAAATATACGAAAGTGAGGGAGTTATAGCATGAATTTAGCGAGTATGAGGATTCAGAAACGGCTGACCACGAGCTTTCTGATCGTGGCTGTGCTGTTGAGCACTGCCGGAATCATAGCGGCCATCGCATCATTTATCATGGGGCGCCAGTATTCGTCGGCTCTTGTGAATTACGGTTTTGCGCAGGGCGATGTGGGAAGGATGATGACGAATTTCTCAAATCTGCGGAGTGATACCCGGGCGATCATCGGTTATGAAGATCAGGAAGAGATCCGCGAGATATATGCGGACTATGAGGCAGTGAGGGTAGAGTTTGAGAAGGAAATGGAAATCGTCAGCACAGGGCTGCTATCGGAGGATGCAAAGAAAAGCTATGCGCAGCTGGAGACAGCCGTAGATAAATATTTCCAGATTGAAGCAGAGGTCCAGGGGATGACGGACGGCGGCGGGGAAGGAAGCCGTGCCGCTCAGGAGAAAGCTATTAATGAAATGGGACCCGCTTACCAGGAGGCATACGCCTGCATGGAGGCGATCATGGAATCCAAGACGAACACCGGTACCGCGCTCAGCAAAACGCTGGAGATCGTGGTGTACGTAATCGTTGTGGCGATCATCGTGCTGATCGTGATCGGAATCCTCATCGCGATGAGTTTGGGAACGAAAGTTGCCACGGGAATCGCAAAGCCCCTTATGGAGCTGGCGGATAGATTTGACAAGTTTTCCAAGGGCGATCTGGAGAGTGACTTCCCTGTATATAACCGCCCGGATGAAGTAGGTGATATGATGAGATCCGGCCGGGAGATGAGCCGTGTGCTGTGCGGTGTCATTCAGGATCTGAAGCAGGCGCTTGTAAAACTTGCTTCCGGTGACTGGACAGCGACTTCCCAGTATCCGGAAATGTTCATCGGTGATTTGACAGCGATCGCTATGGGCATGGACAATACGATCAATAAGATGAATGAAGCTTTACATAGTATCAGAGACGTATCCGAGCAGGTATCTGTGGGAGCCAGCGGGCTTGCGGAAGCGGCACAGTCTCTGGCGGAAGGCGCTACGGATCAGGCGGGCGCAGTGGAAGAACTGCAGGCTACGATCGCGAATATTACCGAGGCTGTAAATCATACGGCGGAGAAGACAAAAGAATCTTACGACCAGGCGCAGGAGTACTCCGAGAAAGCGGATGCAAGCCGCGGCGAGATGGAGAAGCTCATGGAGGTTATGGGACGTATCAACGAGACATCCCAGCAGATCGGAAACATCATTTCCGAGATCGAGGACATTGCGAGCCAGACAAATCTGCTGTCTCTGAATGCTTCCATCGAGGCGGCGAGAGCAGGCGAGGCAGGCAAAGGCTTTGCGGTTGTAGCTGATCAGATCGGCAAGCTTGCAGACCAGAGTGGTAAGTCCGCAGTGGATACCCGCCGTCTGATCGAGGGTATTCTGCAGGAGATCGAGGATGGAAATAATGTTGCGGGCCATGCGGCAGGTTCCATCGCAGAAGTAGTGGAAGGTGTGAACCATATTGCAGGTACAGTTTCCGGACTGGCGCAGATCTCTTCCGAGCAGGCAGAGTCCATGGGACAGGTGGAGATCGGTATCAACCAGATCTCCGAGATCGTACAGTCCAATTCCGCTGCTGCCGAAGAGCTTTCGGCAACCAGTGAGGAAATGCTCGCGCAGGCTGAGACAATGACGAATCTGGAGAAACAGTTTACATTGAAAGAATAGAGAAGAATATAAAAAGAGAACCACCCCGCGATTGATGCGGGGTGGTTCTTTTGGATGTGCGCCGGATGATATTCAGTATCCCAGGTATTCCGGGACAAGAAAAACTTTAATCCTGCCGGGATGGGGGCTGCGGCGGGTGATGACCGTGTGGCTGCAGACGCTCTCCTCCGAGAAGCAGTGAGCGCATTTGCCCAGCGTATGGCAGGGGGTATTCCGGTTCAGGCGCTGTACATTGGCAGGGGCGGCAATATTTTCGATTCGATGTATCCCTTCGTCGATGGAACCGACAAACTTGTTCATGCCGATAATAATAAAGACTTCCTTCGGCCCGTGCATCAGGCAGGCGAGGCGGTTTCCGACGCCGTCAATGTTGATCAGCTCTCCCTCGTATGTAATGGCGTTGGTGCTCATAAGGTAGAAATCCGCCATAACTGCCCGGCCGTAGATCTCCTGCTTTTCCTCCGGGGTCTTTGCGGTGGTGCGGTCGATCAGAGTGTAGGAACCGTCCTTGATGGCATCCATGAGACCGCATTCCCTGAGAGATTCAGATCCGCCCCAGGAAACGGAGCTGCCGGCAGGGATCTTTGTCAGGATATCTTCGACCATGGCCGTTGAATTTTCATAGTAGAAAGCTTCGATGTTCCGCTTCTTAAGATTCATGATGATACCCGGGACAGCTGCGTTAAAAGCGGCTTGCAAATTGTTCATGATAGGGTCCTCCTGTTTTTTTCTGTTGATATTCCGCTTCCATTTTACATTGTGCCTGTGGCAAAAGCAAGACAAAAGATGACTGATAAATCGTCTGAATTTTCTGAAAATTCAAAAATAAAATAGGTGAAACGGGAAAAATAAAAAAATTTAATTTTTTTTCAAAAAATGTATTGACAATTAAAAAGAAGGTGATATAATAAAGACATAAACAAACAGAGAGAAAAAGAAAAGGCGGTACAGTCCAATGAGAAGGTAAGGTAAGACCTAGAAAGAAATAAGAAGAGAGAGGTAAGGGCCAATGGACAGGTAAAGTTCAGAATCCAAAACAAAATAAAAGATGAAGGCAGTGATTCGAAAAAATAAAACATGATAAAGGTGGGACAGACCAATGGGCCATTAAAAAAGCATTCCAACATCATAATATAGCGATTATAAACAAGGTTTAAGATCGAGATATAGAAGGATAAAAGAATACTATAAAACCGGATGAGAGATCAGAAGGTAATTCAGAAATGAATTGATGGTACGGGATGAACACCGATAAACATATAAATCATGAAATCTAAGCAAAGGAGGTACGGACCACCTAAAACTTAAATCTTTACCATAAATGAATAGGGAACCAGAAACAAACTGAAGCGGACGAGTACATCTGAAAAGCGTAACGGAGAGAGAAGGAAAGAGGAAAGAAAAGAGAAAAAGAAGAGAACGTTACAGTACAAAGGTACAAAGCAGAGAGAATGGAAAGGAAGCGGAAGACCAAAAATTTCATATAGATAAAAATGGAAAATGGAGGTAAGACCATTGGACAGCATAGTTTAAAGAGGGTATTAGTCGATAGCGATTAATACCCTCTTTGCTGATGCTCCCAGTTTTTTGACTTTTCCTGTAGAAATTTGCTGATGGATAGGGTATAATTTATAAAAAAGTATGTGGAATGAGGATATTATGAGAAAAAATAAAAAGGCGGAAAAGGAATATAAAAAGAGACGTTTTCTGATGATGGACGACGATTACGATGAAGACGATTATGAAGACGATGACGATGAGGATGACGACGAAGAAGAGGACGACGATTATGACGAGGACGACGATTATGACGAGGACGACGATGAGATAGAGGAAGATGACGAGGAGGAAGATGGCGGCAGATGGAACAACGAGGACGCGAGGCGGGCACGCAGAAAAGCGCGAAGGATCCGAAATCAGATTCTTGCCTATATTGCGGTTATCATGCTGGTGGCCGGCGCGTTGGGCGGTTGTTTTTTAGGCGGCAGAAAAATTATACAGAAATTTCAGTCGAATAAACAGGAGAAAGATCTGGAGGAGCAGCTGGCAGCGCTGGAGCAGGAGGAGGAGCCGGTTGTGGATATGGAGGTGCAGGAGGAAGAGCCTGCAGAGGAAGCACTCAGTCCGTTAGACTCTATTGTGATTGCACGGATAGCGGAGATGCCCCTGGAAGACAAAGTGGCGGCTCTCTTTATGGTGACGCCGGAGCAGCTCACGGGTGTTCAGAAAGTGACTAAGGCGGGAGACACCACGAAAGAGGCGCTTGAAAAGTATAAAGTGGGAGGTCTTGTATACACAGAAAATAATATTACCGATGAGAATCAGCTGAAAGAACTCCTGAGCAATACGGCACTCATCGATCAGACATTGTTTTTGGCCATCAATGAGGAGGGCGGCGAAAATTCCGTCCTGGCATCCAAACTGTCTGTCACGGAAGTGGTGGATATGGCTTCGGTGAGCGGTACGGACGGCGCGCATATGGCGGGCAGCGATATGGGGGCTTATCTTGCGGAATACGGTTTCAATCTGAATCTGGCGCCGGTGGCCGATGTGAAAGTGTCGGAGGACAGCGTTCTCGGGAATCGGAGTTTCGGCTCTGATCCCGCTCAGGTGGGAGAGATGGCGGCCGCTTATGTGAAGGGACTGACGGAAATGGGTGTCAGCGCCTGCGTCAAAACATTTCCGGGACTCGGCGCTGTCACGGAATCCACGGCGGAGGGAATGGCGGACACGCAGCGCAGCCAGAGCGACATGGAGAGCGCGGAGTTTCCCGCTTATCAGGCGGCACTCGGCGCGGGCAGCGAGTTTGCGATGGTTGGGACGATATCCGCGCCGGCGCTGACCGGTGACAATACGCCCTGTTGTCTTTCCTCGGCGGCGATAGGGCTGCTTCGCAATAATTTGGGGTTTGACGGGGTCGTGATCACGGGGGCGCTGAACGAGACGGCGGTCACCGATTACTATACCTCGACGGAGGCGGCGGAGAAGGCGCTGAAAGCAGGGGCGGATATGATCTATATGCCGGAAAACTTTGAGGAGGCCTACACAGGTCTTCTGCAGGCGGCGCAGGCGGATGAAGCGCTGCAGACCCGTATCGATGAGTCCCTGATGCGGATCTATCGCGTGAAATATAGAGACAGGGCGGACAGTGCTCTGGGAACGGAAGGCGGCGATGCGGAAGCGGACGGTGCGGAAGCGGTGCCGGAGGCTGAGTAAAAAACAGAAATGGAAGACAGAGTAAAAGGCTGGGGCATAGAGGTGCCACAGCCTTTTTGGATGCTGTTTTTGTTGACGCTTCTTTTCCGGAGGGATATAATTATAGTATACATAATGTTTTGTATCGGAAGTTTTGCAGGGAGGAAATGGTATGAAAAGAAGGGGGAACATGAGGACGAGGAAAAAATTGGCCAGGCTTCTCGCCTTGCTGGTGGCTTCCTGCATGATACTCGGGTCGCCGAATGCGGTCGTGTTTGCGGAGGAGAATGAGATTTCGGAAGAGAGTTTATCCGGGAACTCACCTGCGGAAGAGACAAGCGCTGCGCCGACAGAGGAACCTTACGAGGAGCTGAACGTGGAAGAAAAGGCGTTGGAAGAGGTGAGGAGCGGGAATGAGGCGATCGAGAATTTTGAGAGCGTGAATCCGCTGGCAGGGTTGACAGGGAGTGGAACGGAGATAGATCCCTGGCTGGTGAATGATGGAAAAGAACTGGTGGAAGCTGTTGAAAATGGTGGGTATATTCGACTGGAAAAAGATGTACAACATCGGGGTACCATATATATGGAGCAGGATGTTATTCTTGACCTGAATCAGCATGTCCTGGAATATGATGGCAGAAATGATCTGTTTGAAGTGAAAGGGAAATTGACCGTAAAAGCGGAGAATGGCGGCAGGATCAGTTATGAAGGTAATAGCGATTGCACCATGTTCTCAGTTAACGCTGCGGGGGAGTTGTCGCTTCAGGGCGGCGAGTATTCATCTCTGTCAAGCAGGGATTATGTAATCGATTCATTTGGCGGTAAGATTACTGTAGGTGAAGGGGCGGTTATCAATGGGTATTATGGCATTAATGCCAGATATGATTCCTACAGCGGAGAGGAAAGTAATGTAATCATAAAGGGAAAGGTTTCTGCTTATTATGATAGAGGAGTCAACGTAAAGAAAAGTAAAGTTACCATAGAAAAGGGCGGAACAGTAGAGTCGTCCGGCGGAAACGGAATAACAACAGGTGATAATTCCCAGGTAGATATATATGGGGAAGTGAAAAGGACTAAAAGTTCTGTTGGCAACGGTATTAACATCAGTGGTTCCAATAGTGTACTTAATGTTTATACGGATGCGAAGATAGAAAGTACTGCGAAGGGTGCGGCGATTTCCCTGGACAATGCGCAAAGCGCGGTTCATATTATGGGAGGAGAAATCACCGGCCGGAGCGGAATCGAGGTCGTAAACGGAACGTTAAATATTAGTGGAGACAGTACCGGTATTACAGGAACTGATGGAGAAATCAACGGAACCCTTGGCGCAGGAATAGTGATGAATAAGACGGGAAAAAGCAATTCCATTTATGCCGTTATCGAGGATGCTGAGGTTACGGGAGCCTGTGCAGTGTACGGAGAAGGTATTTATAATGCTAATGATGCGTCAAATGTATATGTAGAATTAAAGAGCGGCAGTTTTGTATCTTTGGCGAAAACAGAAGTTATTTGCTCCGGGCAAAATAGACAGATAAAAGCAGCGGTTAATTTTCCGGAAAGACGGAATATGTCTTTGAAGCTTACCGGCGGAAAGTATTCTGGTGATGAGGAGAATGCGGAACTGTGTGCTGAGCATTATGGAAAATATGTTGATGTTTCTTCTCATCAACTTAAGGAAGTAATGGAAGATGGGCAAACATATTATAGAGTTGAAAAATTAGCTGCGGATATTGCCGAAGTAAACGGTGTAAAGTATCCTTCTTTACGGGAAGCGATCGGTGCGGCGGGTGACGGCGATACGGTCACTCTGCTGGCTGATATAACGGAATGCGTTACTGTGAATAAGAAGATTATCCTCGATTTAGACGGCTTTACCTTGACAAATGTCGATGGAAAAGGAGAGCATACCATTACAGTAGTAAGTGCCGGAAATCTGACGGTGAATGGGCCCGGAACAGTGGACAATGTGAGCCATCAGGGTGCGGCGATCCAGAATGAAGCGGGGGGCTTTGTTCAGCTGAACAGCGGCACATATAGCCGAAGCAAAGAGAACGGGAAGACGACGGAGAGCAGCGGCGATAATTCCTGGTATACGATCGTAAACCGTGGAGAGATGGTCATCGGCGATGGAAATGATGACGACAGAGATCTTACTATTCTACAGAATGGTTCATTCACCAGTATGGTTCGTAATGGGTCAGGCACAAAGGATGCGAAGGAAAATACGCCGATAGCTGAGATGACCATAAACGGAGGATATTTTGATCACGGCAAGATAGACGTGAAGAATGAAGCTTACGGTGAAGTGACGATCAACGGAGGAAAGTTTAGCTGCGACCGTTGGGGATTGGTGAACTATGGTAAAGCGATAGTCAGAGGCGGTGTATTTGAAGGGAAAAATGCTTTGATTTATAATGGCGTTGACGACCTTGCCGGAGCTGATAAGGCGAAAAGCGGTGAACTGAAAGTAGAGGGCGGAGATTTTACTTATTCCGAGGACAGATATTGTATTTCGGATTATGCGCCGGAAAAGACATGGATTACCGGCGGTACATATAGTACACAGAAAGTATATTATGATGAAGTGAATAAAAGAGAGTTGACGTCTGCCGTAATGCCTGATCAATATGGGACAGTTCTGTCAGATGGCAAATATACCGTGAAGGCTGTCCGGACATCCGGCGGAGACAGCAATGACAGCAGTACTGACAGCGGAAATAACAGCAGCGGCGGCAGCAACAATGACAGCGGAAGCGGCAGCGGTAACAGAGGCGGCGGAAGCAGAAGCAGCCACCGTGACGAGATATTGAACGCAGGAGGGGCATCCCCGATGCTGATACCTGTACCACAGCCGACGGTGGTGCAGGAACCTGCCGCACCGGCGCCTGCTCCCGTTCAGCCGGCGGCAACACCTTCACCGGCACCGCTGCCTGCGGAGGAACCGGCACAGCTGGAGGACGAGAGTGTACCGTTGCCGGAGGCGCCGCAGGAGAAAGAGAAAGAGGAGCCGGAAATGGTGATAAACATCGGAGAGGAAGAAGTTCCGATGGCCGCTCCCAGTGCATCCTGGGCAATTATGAATCTTTTCCTGATGCTGTTGACGGCGGCGGGTGCGATCCTGACGGTGGTCTGGTCCATACGCAGAAGGGAAGAGGAAGCGGAGGAGACAGCAAGTTCCCTCTGGATGGCAAGCCTAATCCCTGCGATCTGTTCCGCGGCAGTGTTTGTGTTGACAGAGAATATCGGCACATCCATCGTCGTCGCGGACCGCTGGACAGTGACAATGCTGTTGATCGCGCTGGCGGAGGGCGCAGTGGTATTCTTTGTCTATCGGGTGACAAATAAGGCGCATGACCGCGTATAGATGTGGTAAGATTTGTGAAATGGGAATAAAAGCGACGGACAGTTCGCGAAGCGTTCTGTCCGTCGTTTGTGCGGAGGAGATTCGGAAAACATGTTTTTTTAGAAATCAGCTTGACAAAAGCGTTTCGGCCTGTTAGAATATAATTTACAGTATTTATATAGCTTGATGAGCAAGCAGGTGTAATCAATATACGTGAAAGAGTCAGATATCTTTAGAGGGGATAGTCTGCTCTTTTGAGGATATTGATACATCGGCTTTTTTGTTGTGCCGACAAACGTTCCTTGACAAATTCATGCATCGGACACGGCGCTCCGGGGAAGCACAGCGACGACCTGCACAGAGCAGCGAGCGTGCCAGGGAGGTCCGGTGCAGATCGTAACTATCAACCAAACAGATTCAGGAGAAAGAGAGGCACAGCTTATGTCAAACTATATTGTGAGATCCGGTCATAACATTTTATCCAATATTGCAACACTGACCATAAAGCATTTCGGTGGATATTACAACGGGAATTGCGTGTCTAAGGCATGCGAAAGATTTTTGCAGATGGCGGGACTGCTGCCTGATGAGGAGTTCCTTGGATGGCAGCTGTCTCCCGATAAAGAGGAAGGCTGGACTAATTTTGTTTTTTCAAGCAGGGACGCTAAAGTGACGGCTGAAGATTTTAACTGGATATTCCAGGAGTGTGCAGAGGCGGACGCCGAGTCAGCGGAGACGCCTGACGACATATACCGTGAGCAGAGAAAGGTTTATGCGCTTCGCTGTCTGCCGCCTGCAGTGGAGGACAGGAAGAATGCGGACAGCGGATGGGATGATGGGTATCAGGATCTGTCGGGATGGTGCAACTATGTCAAAGATATGCTGGGGATGATACGGGAAGCGAAGGGCGATGTGCGGATCGTTTTCGGTGCGGACCGTGACAGGGGAGACGGGAGAGGCATGATCCTCTTTGGCCTGCCGGGGGAGATCACTCTCAGGATGCGCGCCGTGATCGCTCTTGCGTTTCCCGGCACGGTGGCGGAGGAATTAGGTGAAAAGGAGCTTTCGGAGGAGCATGCCTGTCTGCTTCCCATGGAATGCCTCAGGTGCGGCATGTACAGGCTGCTGGAGGCTCTGACGAGCACACAGGAGGAAACAGGAGACGCCGGGGAAGACATCGACGATTTATGTGGCGATGACGAGGAATATACCTGTGTGTCTTTCGATGAAAACATTGCCGATGACATGCCGATCGATGGGCTGGAACTGAGCGTTCGAACCTATAACTGTCTGAGAAGGGCGGGAATATACACCGTCGGAGAACTTCGGGGGATGAAGGAAGAAAATCTCATGAAGATCCCCAAGCTCAAAAGGGAAGGTGTGGAAGAGGTAAAGGAGAAGCTCTCCCGGCTGGAAGGGCAGCAGACGGCAGGGGAGTTGGCGGCTCCGGACTATTCCGCCATGCTGGATGAGCTGGTCGGTCTCGGGGAGGTCAAGAAACAGGTGAAAAAGATCGCGGCGTTTGCGAGGATGAAACAGGATATTTCGAAGATGGGAGGAAGGGAGATGCCTGTTGTGCTGAACATGGAGTTTACAGGAAATCCCGGCACCGCCAAGACCACCGTCGCCAGGATCCTGGCGGGGATCTTCCATGAGTACGGGCTGCTTTCCGACGGGGAGATCGTGGAGGTCGGCCGGGCTGAGCTGGTGGCGAAATATATAGGACAGACGGCAGGTCTGGTGAAATCCGCATTCCAAAAGGCGCGGGGAAGGATCCTGTTCATCGATGAGGCGTACTCTCTGGTGGACGACAGGGAGGGGAGCTTCGGGGATGAGGCGATAAACACTATCGTACAGGAGATGGAGAACAACAGAGAGAATACGATCGTGATCTTCGCAGGATACCCCGACAAGATGGAACGCTTTTTCTCAAGAAATCCGGGATTGCGGTCCAGGGTGCCTTTCCGGATCAGGTTTGAAGACTATTCGGCCGATGAGATGGCGCAGATCGCCGAACAGGAAGCGCGCAAAAGAGGATTCACGATCGAGCCTCAGGCGAAAGCGAAGGTGGAGTCCCTCTGCAGGGCGGCGAAAAAGTTTCCCGATATGGGAAACGGCCGTTTCTGCAGAAACCTGGTAGAAAACGCGATCCTCGAGTATGCATCCAGAAATTATGGAAACAGCGGGGAGGAGCCGAACAGGGATTTTTGCCTCACGGAGGAGGACTTCGTGCTGTCGGATACGGCGGCAAAGTCAAAGGCGGCGAGACCGATAGGTTTTGCCGCCTAGGCAGGTGAAATAAAAAAGGCTGTTGACAAACAGGTGATCTTAGAGTATATTAAACATATGAACAATTATTCATATGTTTGAACGACGAAGGGAAAGGTGCGGACATGGCAAAACAGGGAGTGGAATGCTGCGAGCAGATTTTTGTACACGGGGATCTGGTGGATAAGGTAAACCGGGAGATGCCGGAGGAGGAGGAACTGTATGATCTGGCTGAGCTGTTCAAGGTGTTTGGCGATTCCACGAGGATCCGTATTCTGTTTGTACTCTTTGAGGCGGAGGTCTGTGTCTGCGACCTCGCGGAGATACTGCACATGACGCAGTCGGCGATCTCGCATCAGTTAAAGATTTTAAAGCAGGCGAAACTTGTCAGCGCGAGGCGGGAGGGAAAATCGGTGTTTTATTCTCTTGCGGATGATCATGTGAGAACGATCATTGCGCAGGGGCGGGAACATATTGAAGAGTGAAAGGAGAAGAGAGATGAAGAAAAAATTTAAACTGGAGGATCTGGATTGCGCGAACTGCGCGGCAAAGATGGAGGATGCCATCAAAAAGATCAGCGGCGTAACTGACGCAAATGTCAGTTTTATGGCGCAGAAGATGACCATCGAGGCCGAGGACGACAGATTTGACGAGATCATGAAGGAAGTGGCGGCAGTCTGCGCGAAAGTGGAGCCGGACTGCAAAATACTGATGTAGACAGAAAGATTTTCCGAAGAGGGCGGAGGGAGAGAAAATGACAAAGAAACAGAAAAATATGTTATACAGGATCATCCTATCCTTTGTACTGCTGGCGGCGCTCATGGTGTGCGAGCATCTGGGATTTTTCGGCGCGCTCGCCGGTACGTGGCTTCTTCTGCCCGTCTATGCGGTTCCCTATCTGATCATAGGCTATGACATCATCTATAAGGCGTTGCGGAATATCCGGAACGGCCAGGTTTTTGACGAGAATTTTCTGATGATGCTCGCCACATTCGGCGCCTTCGGCGTGAGAGAATACTCCGAGGCCGCGGCTGTGATGCTGTTCTACCAGGTGGGCGAACTGTTTCAGAGCTATGCGGTGGGCAAGTCCCGCCAGTCCATCGCCGATATGATGGACATCTGTCCGGAGTATGCCAATGTGGAACAGGACGGCGAGCTTGTGCAGGTGGATCCGGATGATGTGGAGGTGGGAAGCGTTATCGTAGTGAAACCCGGGGAGCGGATCCCGCTGGACGGTATCGTGGCGGAGGGAGAGTCCTACGTTGACACGGCGGCGCTGACCGGGGAGTCTGTGCCGAGGAAGGCGGCTGTCGGGGAGGAGATCTTCAGCGGCTGCGTGAATGGTAGCGGCACTTTAAAGATTCGGACGACAAAAGAATTTGACGATTCCATGGTGGCAAAAATTCTGGAGCTGGTGGAGAATGCCGGCAGCAAAAAAGCGAGGACCGAGAAATTTATCACTAAATTTGCCAGGTATTATACGCCGATCGTCACGATAGGCGCCGTGCTGCTGGCCTTCGTGCCTCCTCTCCTTGTGGGCGGAGGATTCGGGGAATGGATTCAGAGAGCCTGTACATTTCTTGTGATCTCCTGTCCCTGCGCACTGGTGATCTCGGTTCCCCTCGGCTTTTTCGGAGGCATCGGGGCATCTTCCCGCCTGGGAGTTTTGGTGAAAGGCGGCAACTTTCTGGAAGCGGTTGCCGAGATGACGACGATCGTGTTCGATAAGACGGGCACGCTGACAAAGGGTGAATTTAAGGTGACGAAGATATTGCCGGTATCCGGTGAGGCGGGAGACAGCGGGGAAAACAGCGGGAATCTTCTGGAATTGGCGGCGCTCGGCGAGGGATATTCCAACCATCCGATCGCGGTTTCCATTAGAGAAGCCTACGAGGAGCAGGGCGGAAAGATCGATATGGATCGGGTCGCGGAGGCGGAGGAGATCGCCGGGCACGGAATCTGTGTCCGCGTGGACGGCAGGGAAGTGCTTCTGGGAAATGAGAAGCTGATGCAGCTAAAAGCGATAGAATACAGATCGGTATCGGACGCGGGAACCGTGGTCTACGCGGCCTGTGAGAAGCGTTATCTGGGAGCGCTGGTGATATCCGACGTGGTGAAGGAAGGAGCGGAGCAGGCGATCCGCGATATGAAGAAGGCCGGTGTGAAAAAATGCGTTATGCTGACCGGCGACAGAGAAATGGCGGCACAGGCGGTGGCTGCTGAACTCGGTCTGGATGAAGTCCATGCGGAGCTTTTGCCGGGGGATAAGGTGAGCATCGTGGAAAGGCTTCTGCAGGGGCAGAAAGGGAAGGAAAAGCTGGCCTTTGCGGGGGACGGCATCAACGACGCGCCGGTGTTGACCAGGGCGGACATCGGCATCGCCATGGGCAGTATGGGCTCAGACGCGGCGATCGAGGCGGCGGATATCGTGCTGATGGACGATGATGTGAGGAAGATAGCGGCGGTGGTGAGATGTGCCAGGAAGACGCTGCGCATCGTGAAGCAGAATATCGTCTTTGCGCTCGGAGTGAAGGCGCTGGTGCTTGTTTTGGGGGCATTCGGAATGGCGAATATGTGGGAAGCCGTCTTTGCGGATGTGGGCGTCGCGGTGATCGCGATCATGAATTCCATGCGGGCGCTGAAGGTGGAAGGTAAGTAGGAAGAGAAGATAATAGTGTGGAAAAGCGGTTGCGTGCGGCCGCTTTTTTGTGTTAAGATGATAGACAGCGACAGAAAGAGGATGCGGGACCATGATTTGCTTGAGGATAAAAAATAGAAAAGATTTCATGCAGAAATTTCTGATGTCCGCCGCTTTTGCAGATTTTTTGCTGGCGGAGGCGAAAATTGACACGTATGTCAGCTATAGTATTGACGGGCGTATCAGGCGGGATTTTTATGCGCGGGAAGAGCAGGAGACGCAGGAAATCCGGGAGTTTGCGGACTGGGAGTCTTTGCGCCCTCAGATCCTGCAGGCGGTGAAGGGAAAGAGGACGCCGCTTTTTATGAAGCTGGTGCTCGCCTATGATCCGGACAGGGCCAGGAGACTGCTGGAGAAGGAAGAACAGGCGGCAGGAGGCGGGGGATTTGTCAGGTATCTGCTGTGTACGGTGAAATACGAAGGCGGTGTGCTCACCCTGACGGGGGGCGTCTCCTACCAGGGGTTTACGATGGATAAGGGCCCGGAAAAGTGCTGGGATCAGGAGTTGTGCCGTCTGGCGGATGTGATGGGATTGGAATATGAGATCATATAAGTCATATAATAGAAGGAGCGGGGGGAAAGCGCCGTTATTCCTCCTTTTGACGGCGCTGCTTCTCTTGTTTTTCCTGGAAGGCAGATCCTTTTTCTCCCCGGGACAGAATTTGACTGATGAAGTCAAACAAGAGACGGAATCTTCCGCACAGCCGGAGATCATCCGGAGGGAGGATCCGGAGGGGACTCTGGAGGTGCATTTTCTGGATGTGGGTCATGGGGATTCCACTTTGATCCTCTGCGGAGAATATGCCATGATGATCGACTGCGGGGAGACATCACAGTGGAAAAAAGTACAGGATTATCTGCTGGAACAGAATGTGACGAAGCTGGACTATCTGGTGTTGACTCATCCGGACAAGGACCATATTGGCGCCGCTCCCGCTGTTCTGACAAAATTTCCGGTGGGGCAGATTTTTCTGTCCGACTATAAAAAGGGGAGCGAGGAGGAAGCGCATCTGCTGCAGACCCTTGCGGAGGAACAGATAAATGCCGTCAGGCCGGAGGTCGGAGCGGCGTATCAGCTGGGGGAAGCCTGGTTTACGATCCTCGGTCCGGTCAGGAGATACGAGGAATCCAATGACTGCTCTATCGCGCTGCTTCTGCATTTCGGGGAGAATACCTTTCTGTTCACCGGGGATGCGGAGAAGGAAGCGGAGAAGGATATGTTGGAGAACAGCGAAAAGCCGGGTCTGTCCCTGAAAGCGGATGTGTATCAGGTGGGACACCACGGCGATAACAGTTCCAGCAAAAAGAAATTTTTGAGCGCGGTCGCCCCGGAGTTTGCGGTGATCAGCTGCGATTATCGGGGGGAAAAGAAAAACCCGGACGCGAAAGTGTTGGAGCGGCTGGAGGAGGCGGGAGCGAAGGTGTTCCGCACGGATGAGCAGGGGAGCATCACGGCGCTTTCGGACGGAAAAGATATTACCTGGAGCTGCGAGCCTTCGGAGAGCTTTGCGGCGGGGGGAGACGGAGAAAAATAGACGGATCAGATTATGAGAATAAAGAAGAAAAAACGCATAATGGCACTGCTTTTGACAGTAGTGTCAGTGATTTTGCATGGTATGGCGGTGAGTGCGACGGAGGAGGAGGAAGCGATACCGGGGCAGTCCCAGCTTCCCTCCGGCCCGGACTGGGCCATGGATGAGGACACGGCGCCGGAGGTGGTGGCGGACAGCGCCATCCTGATGGATATTGACACAGGCGTCATATTATATGAAAAGAATATTCATAAGAGACAGTACCCGGCTTCCGTCACAAAACTGCTGACCTGTCTTGTGGCCGCGGAGAACAGCGAGCTGACCGATGTAGTCACTTTTTCCCGGGAGGCGGTATTTGGTATCGAAAGAGGTTCTTCCAATATCGGCATTGACGAGGGGGAACAGCTGACGATGGAGGAATGTTATTACGGGGCTCTGCTGACTTCCGCGAACGAAGTGTCCTCCGGGATAGCCGAGCATGTTGGAGGCAGTATAGAGGGCTTTGCGGAGATGATGAACGCGAAGGTGCAGGAACTGGGCGGGGTGGATTCCCATTTTGTGAATGCCAACGGACTGCACGATGACAACCACTATACCAGCGCCTATGACATGGCGCTGATCGGGCAGGCATTCGCCCAAAATAAAATGCTTCTGGATATATCCGGGACTGCATTTTATCGGCTGGACGCCACGCCCATGCAGAAGGACGAGATCGAGCTGCGGAATCATCACCGTATGCTGCCGGACTGTGAGCTGGGCGGAAGATATCCCTACGAATATACGATAGGCGGAAAGAATGGCTATACCGACATTGCCCGGCTGACCCTGGTGACTTTTGCCAAAAAGGACGGGCACAGGCTTGTCTGCGTGGTCTTGAAGGACGAGGCGAAGCCGAATCACTATCTGGATACGATCGCCCTTTTTGATTACGGCTTTGCCTGTTATGATAATCCAGCGGTCAGAGCGCAGATCGATGAGAAGGCCAAAGCGCTGCAACCGGAGGAGGAGGAAACTTTGCCGGAGGAAAATATGGCGGACGGAGACTCGGAGACGTTGACTCAGGAGGAGATGGATGCCAGAGTGGACAGTCTGGGAAAGCGGGAAGACAGCGCCCCGGAGGAAGTGGGCGAACAGGGGAAGGAAGAGGATCGCCCGGACAGGAAGAGATGGAGCGGCAGTACGATATTGACTATAGCAGTCGTATTAGTGGTTCTGGCGGCCGCGGGCACCTGCTGCTATATTTTTTACCAGAGCTGGCTGAGGGAACAGGAGAGAAAGCGCAGACAGGCGGAGATCATGGCGAGACACAGGGCGAGAAAACAGCGGCGGAACGATTGAGAAGAGGGATTTTATGGATAACAGTGCTGACAAAAGACAGACGGAGAGAGTGATTTTGAAGGAATCCAAGAGAGAACAGGCGGTGGAAGCGTTTCTCGGGGGATGCAACTGCGCTCAGGCAGTGTTTTCCACCTACGCGGACCTGTTCGGTATCGACAGACGTACGGCGATGAATCTGACAAACTCCATGGGCGGCGGTATCAGCAGGCTCCGGGAAGTCTGCGGCACGGTGTCGGCGATGGCTTTGCTGGCTGGACTGGCGGAGGGCGATGTGGATCCCGGAGATTTAAAAGCGAGGGAGAAGGTATATCAAAGGACGAGAGATCTCACCGCGAAGTTTGAGGAGGAGAACGGTTCCCTGATCTGCCGGGAGCTGTTGGGGATCCTGGGACGTGAGCAGGCCGCAAGACCGTCGGAGAGAACGCCCGAATATTATAAGAAGCGTCCCTGCGCAAAGTTTGTGGCGTGCGCCGCCGGGATCATTGAGGAGGAACTGTTTGACAGGGATTAACCGGAAGAGGAGTATTTTACTATCGTCATCGGATCCTTTTCCGCTTCTGTCATGATGTCGGCGTTGGATTTATAATAGGTAAAGTTTCTCGGTTCGTTTCCGGCGATCTGCGCGTATTCCGAGGGCGTGCAGCCGGTGATCTCCTTGAAGGTACGGTTAAAGCTGCGCACATTCTGAAAGCCGCAGGAGAAGGCGGCCTGCACGATCGTTGTATCGGAGCGCGCGAGGAGATCGGAGGCGATGGTGATGCGGATCGTGTTTAAATACCGGACAAAGCCGGTCCCGGTGAGCTGTTTGAACATCCTGGAAAAATGGCTGGGGGAAAAATGCATTTTTTCGGCTGCCATCTCGAGCGTGATATTTTCGGCGGCGTGTTCTTCCATGTAGGAGAGAAGGGTCTGGAAATCTTCCAGCATGGCGATACGGCGGTTTTTCCGGATGCCGCCGCTGTCCAGAGGCATAACGCGCAGGAGTCTGAACCAGAAATCCTGCAGCGCTGCCCGGATAATATCCTGATAGTAGGCCTTTTTTTCGGACAGTTCCGAATCGATAAGCATCTCCAGCGCCAGAAGGCGCTTTTTCAGACCGGATTTTTCCATCTCTTCCGCCGTCAGAAAAGGCTTTGCGAAGAAATGATGCTGATAGTGGCTGCTGATCAGTCCGGTGTCGAAAATGATGAAATCCAGGACGGAATCCTTGCTGTAGGAATTGCTGTAGTGGATCTCGCCGGTATCACAGATCACAAGGTCCCCCTCGCCGGCGGTGAAGGCGTGGTCGGTGACCTGCATGCGGATGGAGCCCTTTTTGATATAGAGCAGTTCGATCTCCCGATGCCAGTGGGCGACAAAGCTGATATTTTCAAATTCTCTGTGCCAGACCATGAGGTCGGAGGCATAGTTTCTCACTTCGTGGAAAGCTTTCATGTTTTTTCTCTTAAAATCCCGGTGAAAATTGGTGACAATCACTAAAAAATATTTAAAATATAGTTGCCTACAGGGAATTATAAACCATAGACAGCGGACAGTCCAGAAAAATCGCAAAAATTGTCCATATAATAATATAAATATGACTACCATTTCCTGAAAAATGTTGTATACTATAACTTATAGGAGCAAAAACATTATCATTTTATGGAGGGAAATGTACTATGGCAAAAAACAGATATATCGGTGAGTATCCGGTAATCGGCATCAGACCTACGATCGACGGCCGCAGAGGCGCATTGAAGGTGAGGGAGTCCCTGGAAGAGCAGACGATGAACATGGCAAAGTCCGCTGCGAAATTGTTTGAGGAAAACCTGAAATACTCCAACGGCGAGCCGGTGAAGGTTGTGATCGCTGACACGACGATCGGGCGTGTGGCGGAGTCCGCGGCATGTGAAGCAAAATTCAGAAGAGAAGGCGTTGCGATCACATTGACGGTAACTCCCTGCTGGTGCTACGGTTCCGAGACGATGGATATGAACCCGCAGACCATCAAGGCGGTGTGGGGCTTTAACGGAACGGAGAGACCGGGCGCTGTCTATCTGGCATCCGTGCTGGCTACTCATGCACAGAAAGGCCTGCCTGCATTCGGTATTTACGGACATGAAGTGCTGGAAGCTGACGACACATCCATCCCCGCTGACGTGGAGGCAAAACTGCTCAGATTCGGACGCGCGGCGGTGGCTGCTGCATCCATGAGAGATAAATCCTATCTCCAGATCGGTTCCGTCACGATGGGTATCGGCGGTTCCATCATCGATCAGGCGTTCATAGAAGAATATCTCGGCATGCGTGTGGAATCCATCGATGAAGTGGAGATCCTCCGCAGAATAGATGAACATATTTACAACGAGGACGATTATCAGAAAGCTCTTGCATGGATCAAGGCAAACTGCAAGGAAGGTTTTGACAAGAATCCTGACTTTGTGAGAAGTTCCGATGAGAAGAAAGAGAAAGACTGGGAATTCATCGCAAAGATGGCTGTCATCATCGAAGATCTGTACCAGGGCAATCCGAATCTGCCTGAGGGCTGTGAAGAGGAAGCTGTGGGACACAATGCGATCTGCGGCGGCTTCCAGGGACAGAGACAGTGGACGGATCACTGGCCGAACTGTGACTTCCCTGAGGCTATGTTAAATACTTCCTTCGACTGGAACGGCGCGAGAGAGCCCTTCGTTCTGGCGACGGAGAATGATGTACTGAACGGTCTCGGCATGCTGTTTATGCTGCTTCTCACCAACAGGGCGCAGATGTTTGCGGATGTGCGTACCTGCTGGAGCGGTACTTCCGTGAAGAGAGTGACAGGCTACGATATCGAGGGACATGCGAAAGACGCTGACGGCTTTATCCACCTGATCAACTCCGGCGCGTGCTGTCTGGACGCATCCGGTGTCTGCAAGGATGAAAACGGCGATCCGACCATGAAAGAGTGGTACAATATCACCGAGGAAGACCAGAAGGCGATTATGGACGCTACCGAGTGGTGCGCGGCTGACAACGGATATTTCCGCGGCGGCGGCTTCTCCTCCAGATTTGAGACAAGAGCGGAAATGCCTGCGACCATGATCCGTCTGAACCTTGTGAAAGGCTTAGGCCCTGTGCTTCAGATCGCAGAAGGCTGGACGGTGGCTCTGCCCGAGGAAGTTTCCGACACGCTCTGGAAGAGAACGGACTATACATGGCCCTGCACATGGTTTGCTCCGAGGACGGACGGCAAGGAGGGCAGCCCCTTCAAGAGCGCTTACGATGTGATGAACAACTGGGGCGCTAACCACGGCGCGATCTCCTACGGACATATCGGCGCTGATCTGATCACGATGTGCTCCATGTTGAGAATCCCTGTGGCAATGCACAATGTATCGGCAGATGATATCTTCCGCCCGGCGGCATGGGGCGCATTCGGCACAGCGGACAAAGAGGGCGCTGATTACAGAGCATGTTCCACATATGGACCGATGTACAAGACAGTAAAATAAAACGGTTTGAAACAATTTGTCCCGGTACGGAAGGTATGGTCTGTACCGGGATTTGTTTTTAAAACAGCGGGAGGAGGTATTATAACTTGAGTAAGAGAGTACTTGCATTCGATTTTGGCGCGTCATCGGGGCGCGCGATCATCGGAGAATTTGACGGAGAAAAGATCACATTGCAGGAGGTGCACCGTTTTTCCAACGATCCGGTCATCATCGGGGACACGATGTACTGGGATACCCTGCGCCTGTTTTTTGAGATGAAACAGGGCATGATAAAGGCAAAACACGCCGGAGGCTTTGGCAGCATCGGCATCGATACCTGGGGCGTAGACTTCGGTATGCTCGACAAGGACGGGAGGCTTTTGGAAAATCCGATCCACTATCGGGATGCCAGGACCGTGGGGCTGATCGAGGAGAGCTTTAAGCTGATCGACAGGGAGAAATTCTACGGGATCACAGGGCTTCAGTTTATGGAATTTAATACGGCGTTCCAGCTTCTGTCCCTCGTCAGGGAGAGGCCGGAAGTGTTTGAGAGGACGGACAAGATCCTTTTGACGCCGGATCTTCTGGGGTATTTTCTGACCGGCGAGAAACACGCGGAATTTTCCATCGCGTCCACCACGCAGCTGATGGACGCCTACACCGGCAATTGGTCGAAGGAAGTGCTGGATGCCCTCGGCATTCCGGAGAGGATCCTGCCGGAGATCATCCCCTGCGGCACAAAGGCGGGGAAGGTGACAAAGGCGATCAGGGAAGAGCTGGGGTTAGAAGGTGACATTGATGTCATCGCGGTTGCGGGACATGACACCCAGAGCGCTATGGTCAGCGTGCCCACCCAGGAGAAAGACTTTATCTTTATGAGCTGCGGCACCTGGTCCCTGTTCGGGACAGAGCTGGATAAGCCTCTGATCAATGAGACTTCCTCCAGGCTGGATATCACCAACGAGTCCGGTTACGGCGGCAGGATATCCTTCCTTAAGAATATCATCGGACTGTGGATGATCCAGGAGAGCCGCCGCCAGTGGATCAGAGAGGGGAGAGAGTACAGCTTCGGCGAGATGGAGAAGATGGCGGGAGAGGCAGAACCGCTCAGGTGTTTCGTGGATACCGCTGCGCCGGAATTTAACCCCGCGGGAAATATCCCGAGAAGGATCAGGGAATACTGCGAGAGAACAGGCCAATATGTGCCGCAGACGGAAGGCGAGATCGTGCGCTGCATCAACCAGAGCCTTGCGATGAAATACAGAAACACCATCGACCAGATCAAAGCCTGCACCGGCAAGGAGTATCCCGTGATCTATATGCTGGGCGGCGGCATCCAGAGTCATATGCTCTGTCAGCTCACCGCCAACGCCTGCCACAGGGAAGTATCCGCAGGACCCATCGAGGCGACCGTTTACGGCAACATTGCCCTGCAGCTCATGGCGACCGGCGAGATCAGGGATATCGACGAAGCCCGCCGCGTCATCGCCGCATCCGAGCCCATCGCGCGCTATGCGCCGCAGGATGAGGAGACATGGGAAGAGGCTTACAGAACTTACCTTAAAGTGACCGGACAGGAAGGTTGAATATGTACAAAGCAGTCTTGGTGGACGACGAATACTTGACCCGCGATGCCATCAGCAGAAACACTCCCTGGGAGGAGGTAGATTTTGTGCTGGCTGGCACTGCGGAAAACGGAAGGGCGGCGATCGCCCTGATAGAAGAAGTGAAACCGGATCTGATCCTGACGGATATTTGTATGCCGGTTCTGGACGGGATCGGACTTGCCGCCTATGTCCATGAACACCATCCGGAGATCATGGTGGTCATTATCAGCGGCTATGACGATTTTGACTACGCGAAACAGGCGATGCGGTATGAGGTGGCGGACTATATTCTGAAGCCGATCACTTCCGTGGAGCTGGTGGAGGAACTGGGAAAGATCCGTAAAAAGCTGGATGCGGCTGCCGAGAAAAGGGGACAGCTGGAAAAGATCCAGCAGGAGTACCGGAAGAATATGCCGATCCTGCGCAACCATTTCCTGAGCAGACTGCTGGAGGGGAATTACCCGCCGGGCGACATTCTGCCCCGGCTGGAATATTTCGGGCTTCAGGCGGTCGGAAGGTTCCAGGCGGTTGCAATGATAGAGCTGGAGGACGTCTCTGCGTTTTTGAATCTGTATCCGGACAGCACGCAGGAGCTTTTGGAGTTTTCGGTTGCCAATATCAGCGAGGAGCTGGTGCGGGAAAATCCCCATGTCATCTTCCTGCAAAATACGGAGAACAGGAGCATCTGCATCTTCTCGGAGGATTCCGAGGCATCCCTGCAGCGGGAGATCGAGAAGACGGGAAACAGTATCGTGGATGCCATGGGACATTTTATGAAGATGAAAGTCTGCATTCTTGTCGGACAGACCGTCGCGGGACCTGAAAACTGGGCGGCGAGCTATGCCGGGACGCTGCGTGCGAGGGAGAACAGATTTTTGCTGGAGGAGCGCGTGTTTGTCTACGAGAAGGACTTTTCCGGCAGAGAGGGAAACGGCTTTCTGCGGACTTCCTTCTGGGTAGATAAGCTGGTGCTTTCGATCAAGTTAAACAGGCTTGCGGAGCTCAGGGAAGATACGTCGCTGATGTTTCGGGAATTCAGAGAATCCGGCTGCGACAGGAAAAAGCTGCTTTTACATATCCAGAATATGATGCTGACGATCCTGATCAATTTGGAGGATAACGAGGTGGATATCGGCAGGGAGGTGGAGGAAGCTGGTTTTATCAATCATCTGTCGGAGTACAGACACCTTGCGGATGTGGAGGTCTGCTTTCTGGAATGCTGCAACAAACTGTCCTCGGATATCGCGGGAAAGCGCGAGAGCGTCAATCAGAAACAGGCTGTGCTGGCGTTAGATTACATGGAGAAGAATTACAGCAATGTCAACCTGTCTCTGGGCAGCGTGTGCAGCCATCTGTGTGTCAGCACCAGCTATTTCAGTACGATATTCAAGAATGCGACCGGAGAGACTTTTGTGGAGGCGCTGACCAGGATACGGATGGAAAAGGCGAAAGGGCTGTTGGAGGCGTCCAATATGAAGAGCTATGAGGTGGCCCTGGCGGTGGGGTATAACGATCCCCACTATTTCAGTTCCATCTTTAAAAAGCATACGGGAATGACGCCCACCGAGTACGCAAAGCAGTTAAGGAAGTAAAGTATGGCAAGACAAAGCGGCACTTATGCAAAAAGCCTGCAGGGGAAGATCAATATATCCCTTCTGTTCATCGTGGCGGCGGCTGTGATCAGTTTTATGGTGATCTCCATCAACCAGAGCAGAACCGCCGTGCGCAATACGGCGATCGAATACACGTCGCAGCTGATCGAGATGATGAATGAGAGCATCGACTCCTACATCACCAATATGGAGAGTATCGCCCGGGTTGTGGCGGAAAATTCCGATGTGAGAAGCTATCTGTTTTCGGAGACGGAGAACGAGGGGACGAGGGAGGAGCATGGCAGGCGGGCGGCTGAGCTGTTTCAGACGCTCTCCGACACGGGAAACGATATATGTAATATCGGTATTATCAGTGACAGCGGACGTTATCTTATCAATGATACCTCCACTCTGCTCAATCCGTACGCGGGATATGAGGAGACGGAGTGGTACACAAGAGCGCTTTTGGGGGAGGAGGTCATCACCTCCTCCCATGTCCAGAATATCGTCAACAATGAATTTCCCTGGGTGGTGACGCTGAGCAGGGAGATCCCGGGCGGCGGGGCGGATGTGGAGGCCGTTCTTTTTGTTGACCTGAATTTTGGTTCCATCAGCAGGCTGTGCGAGAAGACAAATCTGGGGACGAAGGGCTACGTATTCATTATGGATGAGGAGGGAAACCTGATCTATCATCCCAGGCAGAGGCTGATCTACAGCGGACTCTGGGAGGAGGAGTTTACGGCGGATAAGGAGAATGGGGGGGTTGTCTTCTCGGAGGACGGGCAGAAGCTCTACACGGTATCCCGGTCGGAGGTGACAGGCTGGACGATGGTGGGCGTCACCTATCTGGACGAGATGATGTCCAGGACGGACCGTCTTCGGAACCTGTTTTATCTGATGGCCATCGTGCTGGTGGGTGTGGCGCTGACGTTGTCCATCTTTCTGACGGATATGATCACGATGCCGCTCCGCAGGCTGCGGGGGACCATGAAAGTCGTGGAGAACGGAAATTTTGACGTGGAGGTGGAGGAACCGGACACGGGGGACGAGATCTCCGATCTGTTTCGTTCTTTCCGGAATATGATACTGAAGATCCGTGAGCTGGTGGAGCAGAATACCGCGGAGCAGCGGGAGAAGCGAAAGAGTGAACTGAATGCTCTGCAGGCGCAGATCAATCCGCATTTTCTTTACAATACATTGGACTCTATCATCTGGATGGCGGAAGCGGGTGACCGGAAAAATGTGGTGCTGATGACGTCCGCACTGGCGAAACTTCTGCGCAAAAGTATCAGCAACAGAAACGAGATGGTCACGCTGGAGGAGGAGATCGAGTACACCAGGAGCTATCTGATCATCCAGAAGATGCGGTATGTGGACAAGCTGGAATACGAGATGGATGTGGAGTCCGCGATCCTGCAGATGGAGGTCGTGAAGCTGATCGTGCAGCCCCTTGTGGAGAACGCCATCTACCACGGCATTAAATATAAGGAGGGGAAGGGCCTGGTCCGGATAGAGGGTGGTTTTTGGGAGGATCAGGTGGTCTTGCGGATCATCGACAACGGCGTGGGGATGACAAAGACGCAGCTCGCCCATGTGTTTGACGAGAGGGAGACGGATACGAGAAGAAACGGCGTGGGAGTGCTCAACGTGCACCGCAGGATCCGGCTGCACTACGGCGGTGAGTACGGCCTGTCGTTTGAGAGCGCGGAGGGAGAGGGCACCACGGTGAGCATCCATCTGCCGCTGCCCGATCCGTACAGGGAGAGGCGGAGCGCGGAGGCAGACGCAGAGGGAGGATTCCGGTGAGAGAAAAAAGTAAACATAATTACATTCTTCTGCTGCTCATCGGTATCACGATATTGGCGGCGATCAGTGTGTTTTTGTATTCAAACGGGGAGAGCGGGGAGGGAAGCGATGAGCTGATCGTACGGATCGTGCTGATTCCGAAAGGGCTGGACAGTGCCAACGCCTTCTGGAGCGATGTGATAGAGGGAGCACAGATGGCGGCGTCAGAGAAAAATGTGGAGCTGACGGTTTTGGGGCCCTCCTCGGAGACGGAGACCAGGCGGCAGAACAGTATGATAGAGGAGGCGATAGAGATGCGGCCGGACGCCATCGTGCTGGCACCGAGCAATTATACGGAGACTCTGCCCTACGCGAGGAAGGTGGAGGAGGCGGGAATCAAACTGGTCATACTGGACTCAGTCATGGAGGAGGAGGCGGGATGCTGTCTGGTGGCCACGGATAATCTGAAGGCGGGCTACCAGATGGGGAGTTATATGAAACCCTACCTGAATGAGGAGAGCGCGATCGGGATCATCGGGCACGTGCAGGGAGTTTCCACGGCGGTGGAACGTGAACAGGGCATCCGGGACGCTCTGGGCGAGTACGAGAGACAGATATCGGATATACGGTTCTGTGATTCCAACTATGACAAGGCCTATGAGCGGACCAGAGAGATGTTGACTGAAAATCCCGACATTAACGTCATCTTTGGGCTGAACGAGTATTCTGCCGCCGGGGCGGCGAGGGCGGTCCGGGATATGGGGCTTAGCGGCGAAGTAAAGATGGTGGGATTTGACAGTTCCCTGGAGGAGATACAGTTCCTTGAGAGCGGCGTGTTTGACGCCATTGTGGTGCAGCGCCCTCTGAATATGGGGTATCTGGGCGTGTCCATGGCGTACCAGGCGGCTAGAAGCATAGAGGTGCCGAAGATAGTGGAATCGGGTTCCGTACTGATCACCAGAGAGACGATCTACACGGAGGAAAACCAGAAACTGCTGTTTCCGTTCCGGGAGACAGATGAGGAATAATTTCCCCCTTTTGCGGAGAATATTCTATTTTAAATGAAAAAGAGACACTTTATACTTAAAGACAACGGGCGGTCTATGCCGGTTGTCTTTTGTTGTCTCTGAGATGGTGTCGGGACGGCAGAAAAAAAGAAGGTAAGGCGGGTGATGGTGTGGGTGAAGTGATATTGACGATGAAGGGCATCGATAAGTCCTTTCCCGGGGTGCATGCGCTGGATCATGTGGACCTGGAGGTGAGGAAGGGCGAAGTGCACGCGCTGATGGGCGAGAACGGAGCCGGGAAATCGACATTGATGAAGGTGCTGACGGGGATCTACTCGAAGGACGAGGGAACGATAACGTACGAGGGGAGAGAGATCGAGTTCACGAACCCGAGGGAGGCGCAGGACGCCGGGATCGTGATCGTGCACCAGGAACTTAATATGATGGGCCATCTGACAGTGGCGCAGAACATCTTTATCGGCAGGGAGCCGATGAAGGGAGGCCTGATAGACGACGGGAAGATGAACGAGGAGGCGAGAAAGCTCTTCGGGATGCTGAACATAGAGATAGACCCGACGGAGAAGATGAGCCGCCTGACAGTGGGAAAGCAGCAGATGTGCGAGATAGCAAAGGCGATCTCCCACGACGCGAAGGTGATCGTGTTCGACGAGCCGTCGGCGGCGCTGACGGAGGCGGAGATCGAGGAGCTGTTCAAGATCATCCGCGATCTGCGGGCGAAGAATATGGGAATTGTGTACATCTCCCACAGGATGGATGAAATCAAGGTCATCACGGACAGGGTGACGGTCATGCGTGACGGAGGCTATGTGGGGACGTTGATCACGAAGGACTGCACGAAGGACGATATCATCAACATGATGGTGGGGCGTGTTATTTACGAGGACCCGAAGACACAGAGCACGGTGAAGCCGGGAGCGCCGGTGGTGCTGAAAGTGGAGCACTTAAACGCGGGGAAGATGGTGCAGGATGTGAGCTTCGAGCTGCATAAAGGGGAGATCCTGGGCTTCTCCGGCCTGATGGGGGCGGGCCGGACGGAGACTGCCAGGGCGTTGTTCGGAGCGGATCCGAAGGAGAGCGGAGATATCTACATAAACGGGGAGAAGGTTGATATAAAGACGCCGATGGACGCGGTGAAATGCGGGATCGGCTACCTGTCGGAGGACAGGAAGCGTTTCGGAATCGTGACGGCGAAGACGGTGGCGGAGAACACGACGATGGCGTGCCTGGAGGAGTACATGAAGGGGATCTTCATTGACAGCAGGCGGGAGAACGAAGTAGCGCAGAAGTACGTGGACGACTTAAAGACGAAGACGCCGGGAGTGGACCAGCTGGTGGTGAACTTATCGGGAGGAAACCAGCAGAAGGTGGTTATCGCGAAGTGGCTGGCGAGAAACTGCGACATCCTGATTTTCGACGAACCGACGAGGGGAATCGACGTAGGAGCGAAGAGCGAGATCTATCATCTGATGAACGAGCTGGTGGCAGAAGGAAAATCAATCATCATGATTTCCTCTGAAATGACGGAAATACTGAGAATGAGTGACCGCATCGTGGTGATGTGCGAAGGGAAGAAGACAGGCGAGATCGACATCGCGGAGGCGACCCAGGAGAATATCATGCATGCGGCAACACTGAGAAAATAAATAGAAGTCAGCAGACGGCCGGACGATACCCCGGAGTATTTACGGATGCGTAAGCAGCCGAAAATATCTCCGCCGTATATGGGTATCGGAAGGGAGACTGCGGAACTAAAAATAGGAGGAGAAGTAAGGTGGACAAAATCAAAAACAACGCATTAGTCAAAAAAATCGGGTTTAACAGATTGGTGCTGTGCTGTGTACTGCTTTTGATGTACATAGTTTTCGCCATTTTAAGCCCCACATTCCTGAGCTACAACAGAATACTGAGCGCGCTCAACTATTCCTATTTCCTGGGATTTTTAGCGATCGGCGTGACGTTTGTTATCGCCACGGGCGGCATCGATTTCTCGATCGGTCCCGTGATGTTCGCGGCGGCTCTTATCTCGGGACATCTTCTGACGAAATCGGGAGTTCCCCTGCCGGTGTGCCTCCTTGTGAGCGTGCTTGTGGGTGTGATCTACGGCGTGATCAACGGCTATCTGGTGGCATACTGCGGGCTGCCGTCTTTTATCACATCTATGGCTTCCATGCAGATGGCGAAAGGTGCGGGATCCGTATTTACGAAGACTCAGACGATCAGTTGGCCCCAGGCGGCGGAAGCGGGCGGTTGGTACCGTAATCTGGTGAAATTCCGGACTGAAGGCGGAGTGCAGATCCCGACAGGACTCATCATCCTGGTGATCGCTATGATCATCTTTTCGATGATCCTGACAAAGACGAAAGCGGGGCGTTATATCCTCTGCCTCGGTTCCAACAAGGAGGCGGTGAGGCTCTCCGGCGTCAATGTAAAAAAATGGGAGATGCTGGCATTTGTGATCTGCGGTATGTGTGCCGGGATCGCGGCAATTTTCTTTGTGGGTGCCTACACGACAATACAGCCCGGTCTGGGCGATACTTTCAATAACGAAGCGATCGCGAGCTGCGTGATGGGTGGAACATCCATGTCCGGCGGCCTCGCTTCCATCGGCGGTTCCTTTATCGGCGTTATGATCATCTCCCTGCTGCAGGAAGGTATTCTTGCGATGGGTATCCAGAAAGACTGGCAGTATGTGATCACGGGTGTCATCGTGCTTGTCGCTGTAACCGCTGATATCCGCAGCAGAAGAAGAAAGAATTAGGAGGTGGACTTATGGGTGAAGTGATATTGACGATGAAGGGCATCGATAAGTCCTTTCCCGGGGTGCATGCGCTGGATCATGTGGACCTGGAGGTGAGGAAGGGCGAAGTGCACGCGCTGATGGGCGAGAACGGAGCCGGGAAATCGACATTGATGAAGGTGCTGACGGGGATCTACTCGAAGGACGAGGGAACGATAACGTACGAGGGGAGAGAGATCGAGTTCACGAACCCGAGGGAGGCGCAGGACGCCGGGATCGTGATCGTGCACCAGGAACTTAATATGATGGGCCATCTGACAGTGGCGCAGAACATCTTTATCGGCAGGGAGCCGATGAAGGGAGGCCTGATAGACGACGGGAAGATGAACGAGGAGGCGAGAAAGCTCTTCGGGATGCTGAACATAGAGATAGACCCGACGGAGAAGATGAGCCGCCTGACAGTGGGAAAGCAGCAGATGTGCGAGATAGCAAAGGCGATCTCCCACGACGCGAAGGTGATCGTGTTCGACGAGCCGTCGGCGGCGCTGACGGAGGCGGAGATCGAGGAGCTGTTCAAGATCATCCGCGATCTGCGGGCGAAGAATATGGGAATTGTGTACATCTCCCACAGGATGGATGAAATCAAGGTCATCACGGACAGGGTGACGGTCATGCGTGACGGAGGCTATGTGGGGACGTTGATCACGAAGGACTGCACGAAGGACGATATCATCAACATGATGGTGGGGCGTGTTATTTACGAGGACCCGAAGACACAGAGCACGGTGAAGCCGGGAGCGCCGGTGGTGCTGAAAGTGGAGCACTTAAACGCGGGGAAGATGGTGCAGGATGTGAGCTTCGAGCTGCATAAAGGGGAGATCCTGGGCTTCTCCGGCCTGATGGGGGCGGGCCGGACGGAGACTGCCAGGGCGTTGTTCGGAGCGGATCCGAAGGAGAGCGGAGATATCTACATAAACGGGGAGAAGGTTGATATAAAGACGCCGATGGACGCGGTGAAATGCGGGATCGGCTACCTGTCGGAGGACAGGAAGCGTTTCGGAATCGTGACGGCGAAGACGGTGGCGGAGAACACGACGATGGCGTGCCTGGAGGAGTACATGAAGGGGATCTTCATTGACAGCAGGCGGGAGAACGAAGTAGCGCAGAAGTACGTGGACGACTTAAAGACGAAGACGCCGGGAGTGGACCAGCTGGTGGTGAACTTATCGGGAGGAAACCAGCAGAAGGTGGTTATCGCGAAGTGGCTGGCGAGAAACTGCGACATCCTGATTTTCGACGAACCGACGAGGGGAATCGACGTAGGAGCGAAGAGCGAGATCTATCATCTGATGAACGAGCTGGTGGCAGAAGGAAAATCAATCATCATGATTTCCTCTGAAATGACGGAAATACTGAGAATGAGTGACCGCATCGTGGTGATGTGCGAAGGGAAGAAGACAGGCGAGATCGACATCGCGGAGGCGACCCAGGAGAATATCATGCATGCGGCAACGTTAAGGAAATAGGAGGGTGAGAATGATGGCAAATAATGTGAAAAAGGGGAATGCTTTTACGGAGAATCCGATCGTAAGAGCGATAGGTACCCAGAAAATCGTAGTGGTGGCGGTTCTGATCATTTTATTCGGATTCTTCTGTATCGCGAGCCCCGCATTTAGACAGTATTCCACGATCTTAAGTATCATGGATTACTCCTATTATACGACACTGATGGCGATCGGCGTTACGTTCTGTCTGATCACCGGAGGCGTTGATTTATCCATAGGAACAGGTATCATCTGTTACGGACTGCTCGGCGGCTTTCTGGTCAACCATAAGGGGATGCCCGTGGCGGTAGGACTTTTGGTGACGCTTCTGGCGGCGCTTGTGATCGGAACATTGAACGGCGCGCTGGTGGCGATCCTGGAACTGCCTCCGTTTATCGCAACGCTTTGTACGATGATGATATGCCGCGGTCTTGGTTCCATCGCGACCGGAGGGCTCTCCCAGAACTGGCCTCCCGCAGGCAGCGAGCAGGGATGGTTTAGGAGTATCTTCAAGCTGGATCTGGGTACGATAAAACTTCCTCTCGGTTTTGTATGGGTATTGCTTCTGGTTATCCTGATGTCGGTCGTGCTGAATAAGACGAAAGTAGGACGTTACATTATCGCGATCGGTTCCAATAAGGAAGCGACCAGACTTTCCGGCGTAAACGTGATCAAATATCAGATGTCTGCGTACATCATATCCGGTTTCTTTGCCGGACTTGGCGCCATTGCGTATGCGGCAACGTTTCAGGCGATCGCACCGGGAACCGGCGCGGGACTTGAGCTGGATGCCATCGGCGGCGCGATCATCGGCGGGACATCCATGAACGGTGGTTCGGGTTCCGTTGCGGGAACGCTTCTCGGCGTATTTATCATGTCCATGTTGAAGACGGGACTTCCGTTTATCGGCCTGCAGGCGAACTGGCAGCAGATCATCACGGGGCTTGTACTGATCGTCGCTGTATATATCGATGTTCTGAAGAACAAAAAAATGCAGTAGAGGAAAATTTTAACCATTTTTAGTAATAAATTGTACTTGCAACTTAAAAAAAATAAGGTACAATGGAGTAGATGTGAAGGTAAACTTTACATAATAAAAATCACGGCCGATCCGGCCAGAAATAACAGGAGGAACACTGAATGAAAAAGAAAGTTTTAGCAAGCCTGCTCTGTGTAGCAATGACAGCAGCAACTTTGGTTGGCTGCGGCAATTCTACAGAGCCGGCAACAGAGACACCTGCTGCTGAGGAAGAAGCTCCCGCAGCAGAAGAAGAGGCTCCCGCTGAGGAAGACGGGGGGGCAGAAGAAGCAGAAGAAGCAGCACCTGCAGGTGACCTTCATTTTGAAATCGTATCCAAAGGCTTCCAGCATCAGTTCTGGCAGGCAGTACTGAAAGGTTCCGAGGATAAAGCGAAAGAACTTGGTGTAACGATGAACTTTGTAGGCCCTAACTCTGAATCTGATATTGCGGACCAGGTACAGATGTTAAACAACGCTATCAATGCACAGCCCGCAGCGATCGGCCTTGCGGCACTTGACACAAATGCATGTCTGGACGGTATCCAGCAGGCAATGGATGCAAATATTCCGATTATCGGATTTGACTCCGGCGTACCGGGCGCTCCCGAAGGTGCTATCTGGGCGAACTGCTCCACAGACAACTATGCGGCAGGTGAGATGGCAGCAGAAGAGACCTACAAGCTGATCAAAGATCAGATCACAGGCGCAACAGGTAAGGTAAGAATCGGCGTTATGAACCAGGATGCTACAGGCGAATCTCTGATCAACCGTGGCCTTGGCTTCATGGATAAGATGAATGAGCTGATCACAGCAGACGGCAAGACTGTTTCCGTAATCGGTAACGACAAGTATGTCAACGACTGCAAGATCGAGAACAAAGGTTCCGAGGACGGCGATGTAGTGATCGAAGTTCTGGTTCCTGCACAGGTTACATCCGAACTTTCCGCTATCGACTGCCAGACTCTGTTGAACAAAGAAGACACGATCTGCATCTACGGTTCCAACCAGCACTCTGCAGAGGGTATGGTAACTGCTAACGAGAACATCGGCAAACTGGGCAAGGACGTTGTAGGCGTTGGCTTTGACTCCGGTGCGGTCATCAAAGCGGCTGTAAAAGACGGTACATTCGCAGGTTGTATCACACAGGCTCCCGTAGCAATGGGTGAAGCAGTTATTCAGCAGCTTTACAACGCGGCAACAGGCGCAACCGTGGAAGACGTTGACACAGGCTGTCAGTGGTTCACCGCTGATAATATGGATGATCCTGAGATCGCTCAGAACCTGTATGACTAATCTGCACGGATTATAAATACTGAGCACAAAAAAACGCTCCGCATTTTGCGGGGCGTTTTTTCCGTGTGTTTTAATTTCCCTTTGTGTAGTCCTCGATGACCAGAGGAATCTGGGACATCATGTTGTCGATATCCTCAAACATGGCGCTCTTTGTGGTGCCGAGATCGTTGGCGTCCTTGATGTGCTTCATGACATCCTGGTAGCGCTCCTTGATCTGCTCAAAAAATCCGCACAGTGCCTGCAGAGCGCTCTTGGAATCGTCAATCACGCCGGAGATCTCGTCATGTACGGTCCCTGCGCCCTCGGCGGAACGGATGATCACATTGAAGGTATCATAGGTTTCATCCACTTTCTCAAGACTTTTATCCAGCGCGCTCTGGGAGGTGGTGATATTGCCGAAGAGATGGTCGGCACTCTGCCTGACGTCGAAGATACCGGCATCCACATCACTTGTCAGCCCCTTGATCTCATCCACCAGCTTCTTGACCTGTGTCGCGACGACGGCGAAGCCGCGGCCCTGCTCGCCGGCGCGCGCCGCCTCGATGGAAGCATTCAGCGCGAGGATGTTGGTCTGTTCGGCAATGGAGACAATTTTGGAAGTGGACTGTTTTATCCGCTCTACGGCATTCTGGAGGTCCTCAAAAGTTTGCTCCATCTCATCGAAATAGGCTTTTACCTGCATGGAGCTGTCCTTTAATTCTTCGACGCCGCTCTGGGCGTTGGAGACGGACTGGGTGATCGTGTCCTTTACGGTTGAAAATTCGCCGGAAACTTCCTCAATGCTGGAAAAGTTGTCCCCGAATTCCATGAGTTTTTCCTGAAAATTTTCTGTTTCTGTGATGACATTGGTGAAAGAATTTCCGATCTCCGTGATCTCCCACAGGGAGTCCACTTCTTTCTGAATCAGATCTTTGCGGTAATCTTTCAGACAGTTTATGATATGTAATACCGGATACAGGCTTTTTTTGTGCTGAGGGGCGGAAGCTGTCTCCTGCCTGCTCTTTTTCCCAAATAGCATAATATAATCCTCCTAATTTTTACTCAAACACAACGCAGGTCATGGACTGGTTCACGAAACGGTTGTTGTAGTGCTCGCCGTACCCGACAAAGCCGGCGTGTTTTCCCAGTTTCCCCATTTCTTTCAGGTATTCCTGCATATACTGGTTTTCGGTGAACAGAAGATACCGGAACAGACAGTTGACGGAAAATACCGCGGAAATTCTTGGGAAATCCTGCTGTATCGTGCGGATGGTATTTCTGACAGTCTCCTTGTAATCCCCGAGTTCCAGCAGAACCAGGATGTCGGAATCGTTTACCTGGCGGAAGCAGGCGAGAGAATTGCCGTCCACTTCCTTGATGGATATGATGCAGGTGTCATCCCCGTTCAGTTTGCCGAAAGGGTTTTTGAAGGTCTGTGTCGTGATCTCTTTTTCGGTCACATGAAGGATGTCCTGATAGACCTGTTTTGCGGGGAGGTTGTTCAGGGCTCCGACGATATATTTCTCCTTGTTTGTTCTGGAGGCGATAAACCGGTAATCTCCCATCTGATGATATATGTTCTCTTTGTAGGCCTTTACTTTGCCGTGCAGATTTTTGACGATGGCATAGACCACAGCGTCCTGGTATATTCTGCCGTTGACGGAAACTTTTCCCGCATCTCCGGTTCCGCCGACCAGAGAAATATCTCTGCGCTTTAAGACAGAGTAGATGGTGGTCAGAACACAGGCATCGTTGCCGGTGCAGAAGTCGATGCATATGGTGTTATTTTTGGAGGCATCGACCGTTTTGACATCCTCCTCCAGACGACTGATATATTTTGCGGGCATGGTGGACACGTGCTCCAGCACGTTGGCAGCTGCCAGCACGCCATCCGAAAGGGCGATAATGCCCACGCCTTTTTCCACAATTTTCGTGTCATAACTCATGCCGATACATCCGATGCTCGGCACTCCGGGAAACATTGTCTCCAGCTCCCGGACATGTGTTTCAAACTGGTCGGCATTGGAAAACAACATGAGCAGCTGGGGCCTGTTGATCCCACGGGCCGCCGCCTTTAAATCGCCGCGAGGATCCATTCCAAAACTTTGTTTCATTGTGAGGTTCCTTTCTGTATTTAGTAGTGATATATATAAAAATTTATCTTTTTACAGAAATTATTATATGATATACACATATCGAACGTCAATGAAAAACTTTCCTGAAAAATACACTTTACAGAACAGATTTTTGAGAGTAGAATAGGAGCATACAAAACGTTGATGAGACGAGTACCTGTGCAGAATGTACACAGAGAGAAGAACCGGGACCGGAGGTTTCTTAGCTTCGGGTTCTGAGCTGAAAGTTCTTCTGCGGGAGCACATGGGAAGACCACCTCGGAGTGACCCTAATCCGGTCCGCAGGCCTGCGTTACGGGCAGAATGAGAGGTTCCGGCTTGAGCTGTTTGGCCGGGGCAAGCAGGGTGGAACCGCGTAATTTACGTCCCATGCATTACATGTCGTAGTGCATGGGATTTTTTGACTGTGTCCTGTGAGGCGATGTGAAAATGGAAAGAGGAGGAGAAGATGGATAGTCAGAAGGACAATAAGAAAAAGCGAAGCGGGCTCCCGACCCATATGGGGTTAGTCTTTCGCACCGCGGCGGGCGGATATCTGCTGTACCTTGCCTACAGTATTTACAGCAGTGCCGATGCGATACAGGGAGCGGAAAAGATCGCGTTTACCGGGGCAATCATCTTGTTTGCCGTGATTGGGGCGGTCATTATATTTTCTTCCCTTAGGGCAATGCAGAGGGGAGAGTACGAGGGCGGCGCAGGCGATCACAGGAAGGACGAGGAGAGCGCCGGAGAGAAGAAAAAAGAGGAAAAGCCGGAGCGGATACGCTTCGGGGAGCCGGAGACGATGCCGGAGAAGGAGGAATAAATCACATGAAGATCACATTGAAAGACGGAAGCGTCAAAGAGTATGAGGCGGGTATCAGCATCATTGAGATCGCGAAGGATATCAGCGAGGGGTTGGCGAGGGCGGCCTGCGCCGGTGAGATAAACGGTCAGGTGGCGGATCTGCGCACTCCGATAGAGGAGGACTGCGAGCTGAATATTCTGACGGCAAATGACGAGGAGGGGCTGCGGGTGGTGCGTCATACGGCGTCCCACGTGATGGCGGAGGCGGTGAAGAGACTGTTTCCCGAGGCGAAACTGGCGATCGGCCCGAGCATCGATACCGGGTATTATTATGATTTTGATCATGAGCCTTTCTCGCGGGAGGATCTGGATAAGATCGAGGCGGAGATGAAAAAGATCATCAAGGAAGGACATGAGTTAAAGAAGTTTACGCTGCCGAGGGATGAGGCGATCCGGTTTATGGAGGAGAGAAATGAGCCCTATAAAGTGGAACTGATCCGGGATCTGCCGGAGGATGCAGAGATATCATTCTATGATCAGGGCGGTTTTGTGGACCTGTGCGCGGGCCCTCATCTGATGACAACAAAGGGAATCAAAGCGTTTAAACTGACCTCCTCTTCCGGCGCATACTGGAGAGGGGATTCTGACAGAGCGATGCTCCAGAGGATATACGGCACAGCATTCAATAAGAAGGAGGAGCTGGCAGAGTATCTGGAATATCTGGAGAATATCAAACTCCGCGATCACAATAAACTGGGGCGCGAGATGGAGCTGTTCACCACGGTGGATGTGATCGGGCAGGGACTGCCGCTTCTGATGCCCAAGGGGGCAAAGATGATTCAGACGATGCAGCGCTGGATCGAGGACCTGGAGGATAACGAGTGGGGCTATATCCGGACAAAGACTCCTCTGATGGCAAAGAGCGATCTGTATAAGCTCTCCGGTCACTGGGATCATTATAAGGAAGGCATGTTTGTTCTGGGTGATGAAGAGAAGGATAAAGAAGTGTTTGCTCTGCGTCCGATGACCTGCCCGTTCCAGTATTTTGTGTACAAGGCGACGCAGCACTCCTACAGGGATCTGCCGCTGCGCTACGGCGAGACTTCCACACTGTTCCGAAATGAGGATTCCGGCGAGATGCACGGTCTGACCAGGGTGCGGCAGTTCACGATCTCCGAGGGGCATCTGATCGTAAGGCCGGACCAGATGGTGGAGGAGTTTAAGAGATGTATCGCCCTCGCCCAGCATTGTCTGAAAACGCTGGGTGTGGAGGAGGATGTGACATACCATCTCTCCAAATGGGATCCTGAGAACAGGGAAAAATATATCGGTGAGCCGGAAGTCTGGGAGGAGACGGAAGGGCATATCCGCAGTATTATGCAGGAGCTGCAGATTCCCTTTGTGGAGGATGTGGGCGAGGCCGCGTTCTACGGACCGAAGGTGGATATCAACACAAAGAATGTGTACAGCAAGGAAGATACCATGATCACGGTCCAGTGGGATGCGCTGCTGGCGGCACAGTTTGATATGTACTATATCGACCAGAACGGAGACAAGGTACGTCCCTATATTATCCACAGGACTTCCATGGGCTGTTATGAGAGGACGTTAGCGTGGCTGATCGAAAAGTATGAGGGCAAATTCCCGACATGGCTCTGTCCTGTGCAGGTGAGGGTTCTGCCGATCTCAGATAAATATGAGGAGTACGCGCGGAAGGTGTGCGGCGAGCTGAAGGCAAACGGCGTGCTTGCGGAGGTGGATGCCCGCTCTGAAAAGATCGGCTTTAAGATCCGCGAGGCGAGGCTTGCGAAGCTGCCCTATATGCTTGTGGTAGGCGGACAGGAGGCGGAAAACGGGACAGTGTCCGTGAGAAGCCGCTTTGCCGGGGATGAGGGCGCAAAGCCGATCGCTGAATTTATTGACCAGATATGCAAGGAAATCCGGACAAAGGAGATCCGGCAGGAAGTGCAGGAGAAGTAAAAAAATTAAAAATATTATTGTCCTCAGAAGAAAAGACTGAGCAGTCGGATATGGCAGCTTCAGTCTTTTTTTCTGTTTCTTGTTTATGGAAAGGAAAACAAAATGACAGCATAAATTACGGGAAATCTGCTCATACTGATTTTGTAAAGAATGAATAGAAACAGGAGGTAGAGAGATGGCTGAATTGCGTTGTTCCGTGGAAAATTGTACCTACAACAATGACAGGTACTGCTGCAAGGGGGACATTATGGTGGCGGGAAAACATGCCTGCCGCAAGGATGACACCTGCTGCGAGAGCTTCAGGGACAGAAGCGACGCGGGGGTTTTCACAAGTGCCATAGCACATCCGAGCAGGACGATCAGTATTGACTGTGAGGCCGATAAATGCATTTACAACACAAATTATAAGTGCTATGCGGATCATGTGGACATCAAAGGATGCGGTGCTGACAACTGCAGAGAAACAACATGTGCTACTTTTAAGGAAAAATAAATCAATATTTTGTGTTTTTCCCTTTTGGAGTAACGCTTCGGTAGCACTTTATGAGGTATGATGTTCTTGTAAAAGGGGAATTGCTTACAGGCTGGGAATCTTGTAAGCCGGAATGAGTCGGAAAGAATCGTAAAGATTTTTCCGACTCTTTTCTTTTGGTGCGGAATAGGGTATAATAACGAAAAAGAGCGAAACGTTTCGCTTTAAAAAGGAGCAGGTATGGCAGCAACGATTCGGGATATAAAAGAGCGGACAGGATTGTCTTTGGCGACGATCTCAAAATATTTGAACGGCGGGAATGTGCTGCCGGAGAACCGGATAAAAATTGAGGCGGCAATCAAAGAGCTCCACTATGAGGTGAATGAGATCGCCAGAGGGTTAGTGACGAACCGCACCCGGACGGTGGGGGTGCTCGCCTACAGTGTGGAGAGCATTTTTAACGGAACACTGCTGCGGCATATCGGAAACAGCCTGAGGAAAGCAGGATATGGCCTGATGATCTGTGATTCCTGCGACGATCCGAAAATCGAGGCGGAGAATGTTAATTTTTTGATCGGGAAAAAGGTGGACGGCATTATTGCGCTTCCGGTTTCCACGAAGACGGATTGCCTGAAAGCGGCGAGGAAGGCGAAGATACCGGTGGTGTTGATCGACAGGCCTTCGGAAGACGCCTCTTTTGACTGTGTCCGGATCGACAATCGAAGAGCGGCGGCACAGGCGGTGAGATTTCTGCTGCAAAACGGTCATAGAAGGATTGGGATCATCTGTTCCCACTCGGAGTATACCGGTGAGGAGCGCTATAAAGGATATGGAGATGCGCTGCGGGAGGCGGGGGCGGAACCGCAGGAGGGGCTCTGTGCGGCGGGCACCCATTCCATCGAATTCGGGTTTGAGGGGATGGGCAGACTGTTGTCTCTGAAGGAGCGGCCCACCGCGGTGTTTATGACAAACTATGAGCTGGCGCTGGGGGCGGTGATGGCGCTTAACAGGACAAAACTTCATTGTCCGGAAGATATTTCGCTGATGGGATTCGACGACCTGATCATGTCCCATGTGATCCATCCCAGACTGCACATGGTGGTACAGCCGATGAAGGAGATGGGGGAAAAGGCGGTGGAGCTGCTCCTGGAACGTATCGGGAGCGGACAGCGGGAGATGGCGATGGAGATCGTGCTGGGGACCCGCGTCAGCGAGGGGGATTCCGTCGCAAAGTTGGGGGGAGAAATAGCGAAACGTTTCGCTTAAAATTATTGACATGAGGAAATGGTTGTACTATAATCTAGAATAAATAGAAGAAAATGAAAGCGAAACGTTTAGCCTGATGGAGGGTTGTATGAGTAAATTGTTGTTGGGGATCGATATAGGGACTTCGGCCTGTAAGGTGGCAGTCTTTGATGAGGAGGGACGGGTTCTGGCGCAGGCGAACAGGGACTATCCGGTGTACTATCCGAAGAGCGGATGGGCGGAGCAGGACCCGGAAGAGTGGTGGGATGCGATCTGCCGGGGGATCCGCAGCGTGCTGGAAGCGGAGGAAGTGTCCGCGGAGGAAATTTGCGGCATCGGTGTGGACGGTCAGAGCTGGTCGGCGATTCCAGTAGACCGGGAAGGCAGAGTGCTGGACCGGACGCCGATCTGGATGGATACGAGAGCCAGAGAAATCTGCGGGAGGGTAAAAAAGGAATCTTTTGCGGACGAGCTCTTCGAGGCGGCGGGAAATGAGTTTCTTCCCTCCTATTCCACGCCGAAGATGCTGTGGTTTAAACAGGAGAGGCCGGATATTTTTCAAAAGACCTACCGCTTCCTGCAGAGCAACAGCTATATTGCCTATCGGCTTACTGACCAAATGAGTCAAGATTATTCCCAGGGCTACGGAATCCATTTTTTTGACATGAATCGTCTTACATACCGGGAGGAGCTGGCGAATAAGCTTGGACTTACACAGGAACTGGTCCCGCCGTTGTCCGGCTGTGATGAGATCATCGGAGAAGTGACGGAGGAGGCGGCGAAGATCACGGGCCTGAGGGCGGGAACGCCGGTGGTGGCAGGAGGACTTGACGCCGCCTGCGGGACGCTGGGAGCGGGGGTATACCAGGTCGGTCAAACCCAGGAGCAGGGGGGCCAGGCGGGCGGAATGAGCATCTGTACCGACAGGGCGCTGGCACACAGAAAACTGATTCTGGGAACGCACGTGGTTCCCGGTCGGTGGCTTTTGCAGGGGGGGACCGTGGGAGGCGGCGGTGTGTTAAAGTGGTTCAGACAGGAGCTGGGGAAGGGGATGAGCTTTGATGAACTGACCGCGGAGGCCGAAAACGTGTCGGCGGGAGCGGAGGGGGTTCTGTTTCTTCCCTACATGGCGGGGGAGCGTTCACCGATCTGGAATCCGGATGCGAAAGGGGTTTTCTACGGACTCTCCTATGACAAGACGAGAGGCCATATGATCCGAGCTCTGCTGGAGGGCGTTGCCTTTTCCCTGGAACACAATCTAAGGACGGCGAAGGAGACGGGCGCCTGCGTGGATGTGATGAACGCCATGGGCGGTTCCGCCAATTCCCTGCTCTGGACGCAGATCAAGGCGGATGTGACGGGAAAGACCATACAGGTGCCGGCATCCGATACGGCGACGACCCTGGGGGCGGCTCTGTTGGCCGGTGTCGGCTGCGGAGTCTACAGGGATTATGAGGAGGCGGTAAACCGCACCATCCGCATCACAAGAGTGCAGAAGCCGGACAGAGAGCGGCATGAGATATACGGTCATTGTATGGAAAAGTATTTGAAATTATCGAAAAAAATGCAGGAGATACAGGAGGCGCTATGAAAGCAGGAGTTGTTCACGCAAAAAATGATATTCGATATGAGGAGATTCCGAAACCGGGGGCGGAGCCGGGAAAAGTGGTGGTGAAGGTGAAGTACACCGGTATCTGCGGTTCGGATATCCCCAGGGTAAACGGGGATGCCTGCCACTATTTTCCAAACGTGCTGGGACATGAATTTTCCGGTACGGTGGCCGAGGCGGGGGAGGGCGTGACGAGCGTAAAACCCGGAGACAGAGTGGCGGGGGTGCCGCTTGTGCCCTGTATGAAGTGTGAGGACTGTCAGAAGGGGAATTATTCCCTCTGCAAGCACTACAGTTTTATCGGTTCCAGGGAGTTCGGCAGCTTCGCGGAATATGTGTCCGTGCCGGAGAGATGTGTTGTAAAGTTTGACGACTCGGTGAGTTTTGAGATGGGCGCTTTCTTTGAGCCTGCCACTGTGGCGCTGCATGGGCTGCGCAGACTGGACTACAAGGGGGGCAAGACCGTAGCGATACTGGGTGGCGGCACGATCGGTATGCTGACGATGCAGTGGGCGAAAATATATGGGGCAAGGCAGGTCGTGGTGTTCGATATCGTGCAGGAGAGACTTGAGCTCGCAAAGAGGCTGGGGACGGACGCGGTCGTCGACTCCGGCAGGGAAGACTATATGGAGCAGGTGAAAGAGCTGACGGCGGGACGCGGGTTTGATTATATCTATGAGACGGCCGGCAACACCGTCACGATGAAGATGGCGTTTCGGCTGGCGGCGAACAAAGCGCAGGTATGTTTTATCGGAACGCCCACAAGGGAACTCTCCTTCAGCGTGGAGGAGTGGGAGAACATCAACCGCAGGGAGTTTACTCTGACCGGTTCCTGGATGAGCTATTCGGCGCCTTTTCCGGGGGAGGAATGGAAGCTTGCGGCGCACTTCTTCCGGACAGGGGAGCTGAAATTTGACGATTCTTTTATCTATAAGAAGATTCCGCTCTCACAGATCGACACGGCGTTCGAGATGTACAAAACGCCGGGGCAGGTGAAGGGAAAGATACTGATCGACAGCGAAGCATAAGAAAAAATAAAAAGAAAGAGAAGAGGAGAAAGTATTATGGCAGTAAATGCAGCAAAAGTTCCACAGATCACATTAAACACGGGAGACAAGGTTCCCTGTATCGGCATGGGCACGTTCGGCTCCGACCGGTTTAGCGCGGAGCAGGTTTCGACGGCGGTGGCGGGAGCGATCCGGGCAGGCTACCGGATGTTCGACTGTGCGGCGTGTTACGGCAATGAGGACCAGATTGGAGAGGTGTTTGAGGAGGCGTTCAAGGAAGGCGTTGTGGAGAGAAAAGACCTCTATATTATGACAAAAGTATGGAATGATATGCACAGAGAGGTGGAGAAATCCTGTAAAAAGAGCATTGCAGATCTGAAGTGTGATTATATCGATCTGTTCTTTATCCACTGGCCGTTCCCGAATTATCATGCGCCGCACTGCACGGTGGATTCCAGAAATCCGGATTCCAGGCCTTTCTCCGTGGCGGAATTTATGGATACCTACAGACAGTGCGAAGAACTGGTGAGAAAAGGACTGATCCGTCATATCGGTATCTCCAATATGACGATCCCGAAGTTAAATGCGGTGATCGACAAGTTTGAGATCAGGCCCGTGGCATGCGAACTGGAGCTTCACCCCTGCTTCCAGCAGCAGGAGCTGTTCGACTATCTGAAAGCTCATGATATCCAGCCTGTCGGCTTTATGCCTCTCGGTTCGCCCCAGAGACCGGAGCGCGATATGGAGCCGGATGATATCGCGGATATGCAGGTGCCGGAATTCAAGGAGATAGCGAAAGCGCACGGCGTGCATCCCGCGATCATCGCTCTGAAATGGGCCGTGCAGAGAGGCCAGATCCCGATTCCGTTCTCCATTCACGAGATGGAGTACACGAGCAATCTGGAATCCACGGTGACGGAGCCGCTGACAGAGGAAGAGATGAAAGTGATCGCGACGCTGGAGAAAAATAACCGTCTGGTAAAAGGGCAGGTGTTCCTCTGGGAGGGCGCGACCGACTGGCACGATCTCTGGGATGAGGACGGTGTGATCGTGGACTGCCCGGACGCGCAGTAAAACAGAAAGCAGGAGGATTTGGCAGATGATAACGACGGTCACGCTGAATGCGTCCATTGATAAAGCCTATCACATGGAATGCAGTATAGAGAACGGGACGGTGATGCGGGTAAAGTCCGTACATAATTCCGCCGGAGGCAAGGGACTGAATGTGGCGAGGATCGTGCACTTATGCGGGGAGGAAGTTCTTGCAACAGGGCTTGTAGGCGGTTATAATGGGAAGTATCTGGAAGCAATGCTGACGGAGGACGGAATCGCCCATGACTTTGTGCACATCGACGGGGAGACCAGAAGCTGCATCAATATTCTGGATGAGAAATTCGGATCCACCGAGTACCTGGAGCCGGGCTGTCATGTGACGGACCAGGAGACGCGTAAGTTTCTCGAGAAATTTCCGGAGATCATAGAGGGCAGCGCAGTGATAACCATGTCCGGCAGTGTGCCCGCCGGTGTGCCGCAGGACATTTACAGGGATATGATAATGGCGGCGAAGAAAGCCGGGAAACAGGTCATTCTGGATACCAGCGGCAGTCTGCTGGAGAGCGGGATGGAGGCGAAGCCCACCGTGGTGAAGCCAAACCGAGATGAGTTGGAAGCGCTGTTCCATACGAAAATAAACGGACGGGAAGGTGTTCTGGAAATGGCGAAAGAGATTCAGAGAAGAGGCGTTGCTTTTGTGGTGATCTCCCTCGGCGGCGACGGCGCTTTGATGGTATGTGAGGACGGTGTTTTCCAGGGGATCCCGCCGAAAATAGAGGCGGTGAACACCGTGGGATGCGGCGACTCCATGGTCGGAGCCATGGCGGTGGGGTTTGTCAGGAAATGGGAACCGGAGAAAGTTCTGCGGTATGCGGTGGCGGTGGCCGGCGCGAACGCCCTCTCCCCGAACACGGGAGACTTTGAGAGAGAGATCAGTGAGCAGTTGTTTCAGAGAGTAGAAGTGATCAGACTATAAGAAAGAAGGAAGAGAGTATGCCGTTAGTTACAACAAAGCAGTTATTGATGGACGCACAGAAGGGCGGTTACGCGGTGGGCGCCTTCAATGTGGAAAACATGGAGATGGTGATGGCGGTGGTAAAGGCCGCGGAGAAGATGAAGGCGCCGGCCATTTTGCAGACCACGCCATCCACGATCAAATATGCGGGTATTGACATGTACTATGCCAATGTGAAAGCGGCGGCCAGGCGGGCGAAAGTGCCCGTGGCGCTCCATCTGGATCACGGCAGCAGTTTTGCGCTGGCGATGCAGGCTTTGCGCGTGGGATATACCTCGATTATGATCGACGGATCCAAGGAGGAGTTTGAGGATAATATCGCTCTGAGCAGGAGAGTGGTGGAGGCCTGCGGCGCGTCCGACATACCGGTGGAGGCGGAATTGGGCAAAGTGGGCGGAAAAGAGGATGACCTGGAGTGCAATGATCCGGGCTACACGGACCCGGAGGACGCAGTGCGCTTTGTGGAGGAGACAGGAATCGATTCCCTGGCGGTGGCCATCGGCACGGCCCACGGCATCTATAAAGGGGAGCCGAAACTGGATCTGGAGAGACTGTCCGAGATCCGGGCGAAAGTGTCGATTCCGCTGGTGCTCCACGGCGCCTCCGGCGTGCCCGATGAGACGGTGCGGGAGTGCATCAGAAGGGGCATCTGCAAAGTGAATTTCGCGACGGAGCTGCGGATCGCCTACAGCGACGGCGTGAAGGCTTACCTGAAAGAGAATCCTGACGCCTTTGACCCGAAGAAGTACGGCGCTGTCGGCATGGAGCGCGTGACAGATCTGGTGTGTGAGAAGATCAGGCTCTGCGGAAGCGAGGGGAAGGCCTGATATTGTCTGCATTAAGTGATAAAATCGCCATGGAGCAAAAAGGGCTCTATGGCGATTTTTGCGGGGCGGACGCGGAGGGGCGAGAGGTATGTCCATCTGTTCACGGAGGAGAGAAATTCGGATATAGTAAAGAAAGTACATCTCAAAAATAATTCTTTTTTTATGGTATCGCTTATTGAACATAAGTCGGATGTCAATTATAATGTGATTATGCAGGTGTTTCGGTATATCACTTTTATCCGGGAAGACTATGAGAAAGAACAGGAAAAATTGCATGCCGGAATCAGCAAAACGGAAGGATTTCGGTATCCGCCGGTTCTGCCGGTCATCTTTTATGATGGCGCGGAGAACTGGACGGCGACGGTTCGTCTGCATGACAGAGTGCTTCTCAGCGATATATTGGGGAAGTACATACCGGATTATCACTGTCTCCTGATACAGTTAAATGAGTACAGCAATGAGGAGCTGATGAAGAAGAGAGATGAGCTCTCCATACTCATGCTGATCGATAAGCTGAAAAGTGCCGGGGACTATGCAAGGCTCAACGAGGAGATGGAGGAGGACTATCTGAAAATCGTTTTGGATGGTTCTCCGGAGTACCTGTTGAAATTGATGTTTATGAGCTTACGAGGGAAAGTACGGAAGAAAAGATGCGATTATATTGGTAGGGTAAATCGATCAGGGATGGTTTGAATAGAAAAGTTATTGTAAAAGATTTCCGCAAACCATTGACATTTCCTCGAACCGGTGCTAAGATATCAGAGTGCGACGCAGGCCATATAAATATTTATGGCAGAATCGCATAAAAACAAGCAGAGTATCCACTCTCACCCTGCGGCTTCGCTGGCAGGCGTTCAGAATTTTGATTTTCATGGTTTGGCGCTGGTACGCCGGATCTGTTGGGAAGCTTAATTTAAGTGGATAGTGCTGCTGTCCACTTTTTTGCGTGTAGAGAAAAGAAAAATCGTTGGGCGGGCTTGTGCCTGCTTATCAGATCAAGGGGGAGGGAAGAACCATTAGCGATTATTTCATTAACGAACAGATTAGAGACAGAGAAGTGCGTGTCATAGGTGAGGATGGACAACAGCTCGGCGTTATGTCATCCAGAGATGCCATGAAACTGGCGGAAGAAGCCGGTGTGGATCTGGTAAAGATTGCACCTACGGCAAAGCCTCCAGTCTGCAGAATTGTTGATTATGGAAAGTTCAGGTATGAGCAGACCAGAAAAGAAAAGGATGCTAAGAAGAAGCAGAAGACTACGGAAGTAAAGGAACTGCGGCTATCTCCCAATATCGATACGAACGACCTGAATACCAAGGTCAATGCGGCCAGGAAGTTCCTGAGCAAGGGTGATAAGGTGAAGATCACCCTGCGTTTCAGGGGACGTGAAATGGCGCATATGAATAACAGCAAGCACATTCTTGACGATTTCGCTCAGGCACTTGCGGATATCGCGGTAATTGACAGAGCACCTAAGGTGGAAGGACGGAGCATGACCATGTTTTTGACACAGAAACGGTAGCTTTCGTCTGTGGAAAATAAAGAGAAAGTACAGGAGGAATGAATTATGCCAAAAATGAAAACAAGCAGAGCGGCTGCAAAGCGTTTCAAAGCAACCGGGACAGGGAAACTGAAAAGAAATAAAGCTTATAAGCGCCATATCTTAACCAAGAAGAGCACTAAGACAAAGAGAAACTTAAGAAAAGCAGCGATGACAGACGCAACAAATGTAAAGAATATGAAGAAGATTCTGCCTTATCTGTAAGATGGGGAGAGAATGGTAAGAAGATCGGTTAGGAGGATAAAAGAATGGCAAGAGTAAAGGGCGGCATGAACGCCAGGAAAAAACATAACAGAGTATTAAAGCTTGCAAAGGGTTACAGAGGCGCGAGATCCAAACAGTACAGAATCGCAAAACAGTCCGTTATGCGCGCGCTGGCGAGCTCCTACGCAGGAAGAAAAGAGAGAAAGCGCCAGTTCAGACAGCTGTGGATCGCTCGTATCAACGCGGCAGCGAGAATGAACGGTTTATCATACAGCAAATTTATGCACGGCCTGAAACTGGCTGAGGTAGAGATCAACAGAAAGATGTTGGCTGAGCTTGCGGTTAACGACGCGGAAGGTTTTGCGTCCCTGGCTGAGCTTGCAAAGAGCAAACTGTAAAAAGAGAAAGAGAAAATCGAGTGGTCTGCCACTCGATTTTACTTTTATCCGAGCATCAGAAAAGCGGGAAAGGTGGAAGTGAAAATGGGAGTGTTAAGAGAATTAGAGCCGAAAGCGGTGTTCCGGTTTTTTGAGGAGATCTGCAATATTCCGCACGGCTCCGGAAATGTGGAGAAAATCAGCGATTATCTGGTTTCCTTTGCGAGGGAGAGAGGGCTTTATTGCAGACAGGATGAAATGAAGAATGTGATCATTTCCAAGGAAGCTGCGCCGGGATACGAAAAGATGGAGGGCATTATCCTGCAGGGGCATATGGATATGGTGGCCGTAAAGAAGCCGGAATGTGGGATCGATATGAAGAAGGAACCGTTGAAGCTGAAGGTGGAGGGCGATGATATCTGTGCGGAGGGCACAAGCCTCGGAGGGGACGACGGGATCGCGATAGCCTATGCGTTAGCAATTTTGGACGACGACAGTCTGCCCCACCCCCATCTGGATGTGGTGATCACGGTGGATGAGGAAGTGGGAATGGACGGCGCTAAGGCGCTGGATCTGTCGGATGTGAGAGGGACGAGACTGTTAAATCTGGATTCCGAGGACGAAGGATATTTTCTGGCGGGCTGTGCGGGCGGCGCCAGCGTGCGGCATATCCTGCCGGTGGCATGGGAAGAGAGAGAGGGAACCCTCTATACCTGTAAGATCGGAGGACTTTTGGGCGGACATTCCGGCGGAGAGATACACAGGGAGAAAGGAAACGCCAATGCTCTGGCCGGAAGACTTCTGCAGACAGTCCATACCGTGACGGATGCAGGGATCTGCGGGTTGGAAGGCGGCCTGGCGGATAACGCGATCTCCAGGGAGTGCACGCTTCAACTTGTGGTTTCCGAAAAAGAGGAGGAGCTGGAACAGGCTGTGAGGACATTGGAAAAGGTGCTGCAGTCCGAGCTCTCCACAAAGGATCCGGGCGTGAAAGTTGAAATGATCAGGGGGGATGCCGTCCGGACAAGATGTGTGGACAGCGCTTCGGAGGAAAGGATAAGAAAGCTGCTGCTCATCATGCCAAACGGGGTGCAGGCGATGAGCGCGGATATGCCGGGGCTGGTGCAGACTTCATTGAACAACGGAATCATGAAGCTGGGAGAAAAGGAATTTACTGTCATCACCTCCGTCAGAAGCTCTGTTGCCAGCGAGAAAGAGGCGTTGATCACCAGAATTTCCGCTCTGACAGATACGCTCGGCGGTTCTGTGAACGTAACCGGTGAATACCCCGGCTGGACTTACAAAAAGGAATCGGCGCTGCGGGAACTGTGCGTAAAAGTGTACGAGAAAATGTATGGAAAGAAGCCGGTGATCCAGGCGATCCACGCGGGGCTGGAGTGCGGTATTCTGCTGGAAAAGCGCCCAGATCTGGACTGTATTTCGCTGGGGCCTGATATGAAGGATATCCATACAACGGAAGAAAAACTGAGTATCTCCTCCGCCGGACGGGTATTCGAGTATGTGTGCGCGGTGCTGGCGGAAAAGTAAAAATGCACTTGTGAGGCAGGACAAGTTTTGATAAGATAGTATTATATAAGGTAAAAGAAGGAGGGTTACACATGTTAAAAGGGATTCCCAATATTATTTCACCGGAATTGCTGAAGGTTTTGGATGAGATGGGCCATACGGACGAGATCACGATCGCGGACGGCAACTTCCCCGGTCATACCTACGGCAAAAAGGTGATCCGGCTGGACGGGCACGGCGTACCGGAGATTCTGGATGCTATTTTGCAGCTGATGCCGCTTGATACGTATCCGAACGCGAAAGGCGAGGTGGATCCGCCCTGCACGCTGATGGCGGTGGAGCCGGGGGATAACGCGAAGACACCGATCTGGGACGAGTATAAGGCGATCGTAAAGAAATACGACGACAGGGGTGCGGACTGTTTCCAGGAGATCAACAAGTGGGATTTCTACAGACAGACGCAGGAGAAATCCACCTGTGTCATCATGTCCACCGAGACGGCGATCTACGCGAATGTTATTCTGAGAAAGGGCGTTGTGGTTCCGGAATAGAGAGCGGAGAATTGAAGTTTTGAAGAGAGCGGGTAAACTCCCCCGGCGCAGGAACTGTGCAGGGGGAGTTTTTGAGAAATGTTCCGGGATCTCAGGAGAGAGCCGCGAAAAGAACAGGGAGTGGTTATTATGCATATGGCTGATGCTTTGGTAGTGCCTGCGGTGGCAGGCGCTATGTATGTCGCCTCGACGGCGGCGGCGGGTTATTCCATCAAAAAGGTGCGTCTGGAGAATGAGCCGGGACGGATCCCGGCGATGGGTGTGATGGGGGCTTTTGTATTTGCGGCCCAGATGATAAATTTCACTATCCCGGGAACCGGTTCCTCCGGTCATATCTGCGGGGGAATGCTGTTGACGGCGATGTTGGGGCCCTGGGCGGGATTTCTGACGATGACGGGGATTCTGCTGATCCAGTGTCTGATGTTTGCGGACGGCGGGCTTTTGGCCCTGGGATGCAATATCTGGAATATGGCCTTTTACAGCTGCTTTGCAGGCGGGCTCCTGATCTGGAAGCCGATGATGAAAAGCGGAGTGACAAGGAGAAAGATCACGTGGGCGTCGATGGCGGCCTGTGTTTTGACCCTGCAGATGGGGGCGTTTTCGGTGACGCTGGAAACCCTTGCTTCCGGTATCACGGAGCTTCCGTTTCCCGCTTTTGTGGGGGTGATGCAGCCGATCCACCTGGTCATCGGCCTGGCGGAGGGCGCCATCACGGCGGCGGTGCTCTGTTTTGTCCATGAGGCGAGGCCGGAGATGCTGTGGACGGCGGAGGCGGAAAAAGAGGGAAAGTGCAGTGCTCGGAGGACTCTTGCGGTATTGACGGCGGCAGCGGCGATCCTGGCGGGGGTCGTATCCCTGGGCGCTTCTGCGCTGCCGGATGGACTGGAGTGGTCAATGGAACGGGTGGCGGGAACGGCGGATCTCGCGGCGTCCGGAGGAGCCCATGATACGGCGGAACGTATTCAGAGCGCGACAGCCCTGCTGCCGGACTACGCGTTCTCTTTCAGTGATTCCGCGCTGGGAACAACGGTCTCGGGACTGCTCGGCGGGGCGGCGGTCATTCTGCTCTGCGTGGCTGTCTGCTGGGCCATTAGATTTTTCAGGGGAGAGAAGCGACAGTCATGACGGGACCGGGACGGGCGATTCGTGAAATACATAGTCTGGAGGATCTGGCGGAGCGCGGGACATTTCTCTGCAGGGTCCATCCTCTCGCCAAAGTGCTGGTGACGATCTGGTATCTGCTTCTTGTCATGAGTTTCGGGAAGTACGATATCACGGGACTTTTGGGGATGAGCGTCTATCCGGTCATTCTCATGATACTGGGGGATATTTCTGCAGGGCAGGCGATTCGCAGGATGCGCCCGATTCTGCTCATGGTGTGTCTGGTCGGTTTGGCGAACCCTCTGTTTGACAGGGAACTCCTGGGGACTTTCGGGGGAATAAAAATAACGTCCGGGATGCTGTCCATGGTGACACTGTTTTTCAAGACGGCATTCGCCGTGGCCGCCTCCTATATTCTGATGGCGACAACGACGATGGAACAGATCTGCTATGCGCTGCGAAAGCTCCGTGTACCGCAGATTTTGGTGACGGTACTGCTCCTTATTTACCGGTATCTTGTGATGATGCTGAAGGAGGCGGACAGGATTATGCAGGCTTATCGCCTGCGGGCTCCCGGGGAGAGAGGCATCCGGAAAGGGGCCTGGGGTCCTCTGGCAGGGCAGATGCTGCTTCGCAGTATGGACAGGGCGCAGGCGGTGTACGAGAGCATGACCCTGCGGGGGTTCCGGGGCGAATTTTTTTTGCGGGGCAGGTTCCTGCCTCCGCATCGGAGCGTTTTTTACGGAATCGGGTGGGCGGTGGTTTTGGCCGTGTTTCGTTTCCTTCCGGTTTTCCGCCTGGTGGGAAGAGTTTTCATTTCGTAGGAGCGAACGGTTAGAAAGGATAAAATGGGACAGAATGTGGAACCTGTTATTGAAATAGAAGACATGCGGTTTTGCTACAGGGAGGGGAGGGATGTTCTGAATGGCGTCGATCTGTCTGTGGCAAAGGGGGAATCCGTGGGAATCATTGGCGGCAACGGCGCTGGGAAATCTACCTTTTTGAAAATTCTGGTGGGCCTTCTGCCGGATTATGAGGGGAGGATCCGGATCGAGGGATTTTTGCTGGAGAAAAAGAATTACAGTGCGATACGCCGCAGTATGGGCTATGTCTTTCAGGATTCCGACAGCCAGCTTTTTATGAACACGGTGGAGGAGGATGTGGCTTTCGGGCCGATGAACTATGGATTTTCCGAGAGGGAGGCGAAGGAGGCGGCCCTGAGGGCGCTTAAGAGGGCGAACATCGCCGGTCTGGCGGACAGGCATGTCTACCGTCTCTCCGGCGGGGAGAAGAAACTGGCGGCCATCGCGGGGATACTCGCTCTACAGCAGGAGGAGGGGATCATTCTGATGGATGAGCCCTCCGCCTCCCTGGATCCGGCGAACAGAGAGAATCTGATCCGGGTGGTGAGGGAGTTAAAAGGTACCAGGCTGTTGGCCTCCCATGATCTCGATTTTATCTATGATACCTGCGAGCGGACGATCCTTCTCTCGGACAGAAAGATCGTTTACGACGGAGATACGAAAGAGATTTTGAGAGACAGGGAATTTCTGGAGAAAAACGGGCTGCGGCTTCCGCTGTCGTTCCGTTTTCAGCGTTAAGGAGGAGAGGGGGATTTTCAGATGGAATTGCGGGATATGCTGGAAAAAGTCAGGACAGGGGAAGTGTCTGTGGGGGAGGCGGAGCGATATTTTGCGAGAAAGCCTTTTGAGGATATGGGGTATGCGAAACTGGATACCCAGAGGGAGATCCGCTCCGGCTATCCGGAGGTGGTCTACTGCAGCGGGAAGGCGGACGGGCATCTGCTTCGTATTTTTGAGACTCTGTACCGGGAGAACGGGGAAGTGCTGGGGACGAGAGCCACAAAGGAACAGTATGAGCTGGTGCGAAAGAGCATTCCGGAGATAAGTTACGATGAGATCTCCCGCATTTTAAAGATAGAGAGGCCGGACAGGGAGCAGGGAGGTCTGATCGCGGTCTGCACGGCGGGGACGGCGGATATTCCGGTGGCGGAGGAAGCGGCCCAGACGGCGGAATATTTCGGCAACCGGGTGGAGCGGATCTATGACGTGGGCGTCAGCGGCATACACCGCCTGTTGGCGAAAGTGGACGCGATCCGATCGGCGAACTGCGTGGTGGCGGTGGCCGGTATGGAGGGAGCCCTGGCCAGCGTGATCGGCGGGCTTGTGGAGCGGCCGGTGATCGCGGTGCCAACCTCGGTGGGTTACGGCGCAAATATGGGAGGGCTGTCGGCTCTTCTCACGATGATCAATTCCTGCGCCAACGGAATTGCGGTGGTAAATATCGACAATGGGTACGGCGCCGGGTATATGGCGTCCCAGATCAACCGTCTGGCGATGCGGGGCGGGATGAAGTAAGGGGGGAGAACACACCATGAAAAAACAGAAAAATATTTTATATCTGGAGTGCGGCAGCGGGATCAGCGGCGATATGGCGGTGGCGGCACTGTTGGATCTCGGAGCGGACAGGGAAGTTCTGAAGAGGGCGTTGAGGAGCGTTCCGATCCACGGATTTCGGATAAAGATCAGCAGGGTGAAAAAGGCTGGCCTGGATGTATGCGATTTCCACGTTATTCTGGATGAGGCCCATGAGAATCACGATCATGATATGGGGTATCTGTTCGGGGGAGAGCACGAACATCCGCATGAGCACGAGCATGGACATGACCATGGTCATGGACAGGAACATCATCATGAGCACCGGGGACTGCCGGAGATTCTGCACATTATTGAGCATACGGATATGACAAAAGGGGCGAAGGAGATCGCTGTACGTATCTTTAAAATTCTGGCGAAGGCGGAGGCGAAGGCCCACGGACTGCCGGAGAATGAAGTACACTTTCATGAGGTGGGGGCGGTGGACTCCATTGTGGATATCATTTCAGCCGCAGTGTGTCTCGACAATCTGGGCATAGAACAATGTATCGTCCCTGCGCTCTGCGAGGGAACGGGAACCGTTCGATGCCAGCACGGCGTTATGAGCGTGCCGGTGCCGGCGGTGTTGAATATCGTCCAGGAACACGGGCTAAAACTTTCCGTCACGGACGTAAAGGGAGAGCTTGTGACGCCCACCGGTGCGGCGATCGCGGCGGCGGTCAGGACGGCGGAAACGCTGCCGAAAGGTTTTCGTATCCTGAGAAGCGGTATGGGGGGCGGAAAGCGCGCCTATGAGAGGCCGAGCATTCTCCGGGCCATGCTGATAGAGGAAGCGGAGCCGACTGTCCTCTCCGGTGAGACCGACAGGGTCAACACCAGTGATGGACTTGTCACAAACACGCTGAAAAATGGTGACAGAGATGTCATATACAAGCTGGAGACCGATATCGACGATTGTTCCGGCGAGATGCTGGGGCATGTGATGAAGAAGCTTTTTGAAGCGGGTGCGAGGGATGTCCACTATATGCCGATCTTTATGAAAAAGAACCGTCCCGCATACCAGTTAAACGTTATCTGTCTGGAAGAACAGATTCCCGGATTGGAGCAGATCATTTTTGCCGGGACCACGACGATAGGCATCCGCAGACAGAGGATGGAGCGGTCTGTGCTGCGCCGGCGCAGTATCGAGATCAAAACGGGTTTGGGGAATGCGCAGGTGAAGGAGTGCCGCCTGCCGGGAGACGGGGATGTGCGGTATTATCCGGAGTATGAGAGTGTGGCAGAACTCAGCGAAAAGAGCGGAAGATCCTGTCAGGATGTGTATCATCTGATCGTGGAGCAGTGCAGGGAGCGGAAGAACGACGGAATAAAAAAGAAGAAGAGCGGAAGGCGGAGACTCTGGGGAAGGAAATATGAGGAACTTTCTTGAAGCGGAAAAGTACAGGATGCTCAGAGAGAAAATGGACAGTTATGTCTCCGGAGGCATTGCAGTCGCCTTCTCCGGCGGCGTGGATTCTGCGCTGCTGTTGAAGCTGGCATGCATGGCCGCCGGGGAGAACACAGTGTACGCGGTGACGGTACAGACCAGGCTGCATCCGGCGAATGACCTGGAAACGGCAAAACGAATGGCGGTAAAGTTCGGTGCGGCGCACAGAGTGCTGCAGATCGATGAACTGGCGGAGAGCGGTCTGGAGAATAATCCTGTGGACCGGTGTTATCTCTGTAAAAGGAGTATTTTCCGGAAGATAAAGAATCTGACCCACACGCTTGGGGTGGAACACATTTTGGAGGGGACGAACGCAGATGACCTGGGGGAGTACCGTCCCGGTATCCGGGCGGTCCGGGAGCTGGGGATAAGCAGTCCGCTGGCGGAGTGCGGCCTGACAAAGGCGGAGATACGTGAGCTGGCAGGGCATCTGGGAATTTCAGCCGCAAAGCGGCCATCCGCTCCCTGTCTGGCGACGAGGCTGCCCTATGGGACGAAGATAGATTATGCGCTGCTTGGCCGGATCGATGAGGGGGAGCGGTACCTGAGGGAACTTGGTTTCTATAATGTGAGACTGCGGGTACATGAGCTGACTGAATTAGTCAGCGAAAAAAGGGAAGAGCAGGGAAGCTGCTGTGAGAACGGAGCCGGTTCTGCGGAAGAAGATCCGGGAAGGGAGTGGCTTGCGCGGATCGAGGTGGATCTGGTGGATCTGGGGAAGCTGCTGGAGAACAGGGAAGAACTGGTGGAAAAAATAAAAGAGCTGGGGTTTTCGAGAGTGACGATGGATCTGGAGGGGTTCCGGTCGGGGAGTATGGATAAAGTGTAGAAGTGTTTATGGTGAAAAATGAGAGCGAGGTACAGCTGCAAGGAAACTTGCAGCTGTATTTTTTATGCCGCGAAACAAGACCTGTTACCAAAAAATAGTACACACCCGGGAGGAATATTGACAGGAAAACAAAAAATAATACACAAACGGAGAAAAAAAGTAAACGAGATCAGAGCGAAAAGGGAGTAATATTTTGGATACATAAACTGTACTTAAGAAGGAGGGTTCTGATGAAAAAAGCAAAATGTTTCAGTGACAGACACTATGCAATCGGCAAAATTGACGATAAGCTGTATTCTTCCTTTACGGAACATCTGGGGAGAAGTATCTATTCCGGAATCTATGAGCCGGGGCACCCGACCGCGGATGAGAAGGGCTACCGGGAGGATGTGGCAGAGTTGGTCAAAGAGTTGGGAGTTCCGGTGATCCGCTATCCCGGCGGGAACTTTGTATCCTGCTACGACTGGCATGACGGCATCGGGCCGAAGGAGAACAGACCCAGACGGATGGATTACGCGTGGGCGACGATCGAGACGAATGAGTTCGGCATCGACGAGTTCTGCCAGTGGGCGGAGAAAGTCGGCATAGAGCCGATGATCGCTGTGAACCTGGGGACGGGAAACATCAAGGATGCGGGAGATCTGGTGGAGTACTGCAACCATCCCGGCGGGACCTACTGGAGCGATCTGCGGGCGAAGAACGGTCATCCGGAACCCTATAAGATCAAATACTGGTGCCTTGGCAATGAGATGGAGGGAAGCTGGCAGGCGGGACACCTCTCCGCGGAGGATTACACAAAGAAAGCGCTGGAAGCAGCGAAGATCATGCGATGGGTGGATCCGTCCATCAAGCTGGTGGCATGCGGGAGCAGCTATGAGATGCTGCCGACCTATCTGGACTGGGACCGTGTTATGCTGACGGAATTGTACGATCAGGTGGACTATATTTCCACACACAACTATACGATGAACGCAGGACAGGGGACGACGAACTTCCTCGCCGCTTACAAGCAGTTGGACACCCACATCAAAAACAGCGCAAAAGTGGTGGAGTATGTGAAGGCGAAACACCATTTTGACAAGGACATCAAAATATGTCTGGATGAGTGGAATGTATGGAATTTCCAGGATATCAAACTGGATTCCCTGGACGATCTGGCGGGTCTCACCACGTTTGAGATGACCTCCGCGGAGAAGTGGGAGGTGGCTCCCAGCATTCTTCAGGAGAAATACTCGCTTCTGGACGCTCTGGTGGTGGGCGGTCTCGGGATCACTCTCCTGAACAATGTGGACACGGTCGAGATCGCGTGTCTGGCACAGCTGATCAACGTCATCGCTCCGATCACGACGGTTCGCGGAGGCGGCGTTTTCAAACAGGCGATCTACCATCCGTTCCATATGCTGAGCAAGTACGGTCGCGGGACGACAATGAAGGCTGTGGTGGAAGCTCCTGCATATTCCTGCGAGTTTGGCGAACTGCCGATCGTGGAACCGGCGGTCGTCTACAATGAGGAGAAGGACGAGGTGCGCGTATTTGTCTTAAACTGCAGCCAGGATGAGGACACGGAGTTTGAAGTGGAACTCCAGGGCTACGGCGACAAGAAATTAAAACAGCATTTGACATTGACGGGAGAGGATATGGAAGTGCGCAATACCCTGGAGCAGCCGGACAACGTTGTGATGAGAGAACTCGAAGTAAAAGGCGGGACGAAGGCTGTTCTGCCGAAGATGTCGTGGAATATTCTTGTGCTGGGATAGAGTGCGGAGACAATTAAGAGGAAAAATATGGGCAACAAAGTTTTGATCAAAACAAATCAGATTGTAAAACATTTTGGCCTGACGCATGCACTGAATGGAATATCCATAGAGGTGAGAAGAGGGGAAGTGGTCGGACTGATCGGGGAGAACGGTTCCGGAAAATCGACTCTTTCTTCCATTCTTTCCGGGATATATCCGCCGACATCCGGCTCCCTGGAGTGGAAAGGAAAACCCTATAAACCTGTGGATGCCATGGATGCACAGCGGCACGGCGTCAGTATGGTCACGCAGGAGATGGGCACTCTGCCGGGAATCCGGGTGGCAGACAATATTTTTCTGGGCAGGGAGGAATTCTTTGCCCGGAAGAAAATCGTGAACAGAAAAAAGATGTATGAGGCGGCGAGGGAAGCACTGGGAAAGATCGGGATAACGGACATCGATCCGGAGGCTCCGATTGCCGGATATGGTCTGGAGGACCGCAAACTGATCGAGGTGGTGCGCGCGATCTACACGGATCCGGAGATATTCATCGTGGATGAGACAACCACCGCTTTGTCTCAGAAGGGCAGAGAGATTATCTACAGGCTGATCGAGAAGTTTCAAAAGGAGGACAAGGCTGTCATTTTCATATCCCACGATCTGGAGGAGATCATGCAGGTGTGCAGCAGGCTGATCGTCCTGAGAGACGGAGATTTTATAGCGGATCTCTCCAGGGAAGAGTTTGAGGAGAATCGAATCAAAGAGCTGATGGTGGGCCGGAAACTGACCGGGGATTACTACCGCAGCGATTACGACGGGACATACGGAAAGGATGTCGTACTGAAAGCGGAGAGGATATATGCCGGACATGTTTTACAGGATGTATCCCTGGAGTTACACAGGGGAGAGATACTCGGCATCGGCGGGCTGACGGACTGCGGTATGCACGACCTCGGGAAGGTGCTGTTCGGCATGGAAAAACCGCTGTACGGTTCGGTATCGTTTGGAGACGGCACGAAGATCACGAGCGCAAAGCAGGCGATCTCCGGCAAGGTCGGATATGTGTCGAAGAACCGGGACCAGGAAGGACTGATCCTGTCGGCGAGCATACTGGACAACACAGTTCTCCCGTCCCTGAACAAAATAATGCGCACAGGCCTGATCTTCCGGCGGGATGAGAAAAACTTTACCGATAAGCAGGTGAAGGATCTGAGCATCAAGTGCAGGGAGATAGAGCAGGACGTGAGGGATCTGAGCGGCGGCAACAAGCAGAAGGTCGTCTTCGGAAAGTGGCTTGGCAACGAGTCGGAGATATTTATTCTGGACTGCCCCACGAGAGGTATCGATATCGGCGTGAAAGCCTTCATGTACCAGCTGATGTATCGCCTGAAAAAAGAAGGGAAGTCTATTATTATGATCTCGGAGGAACTGCCGGAGCTGATAGGCATGAGTGATCGGATCATGATTATGAAGGATGGAAAGATTCAGAGAACATTCCATCGGTCGGAAGAACTGAATGAGTCGGCGCTGATCAAAGAGATGGTATAGGAAGGAGGAGGTATTATTTTGGAGACGAAAGAGAAACAGATGAAGCTGTACAATGACATACTCAGAAAACTGATACCTTTTCTGGGACTTGCCGTTATGATCGTGGTATTTCAGGTGTTTGGAGAGGGAAAACTTCTGACAGCCGGCAATATGAAAAGCATTTTGAACCAGACGGTCTATGTGGCAATCATGGCATTCGGAGCGGTTTTTGTCTATTCCCACGCGGGTATGGATTTATCCTACGGGGCTGTGATCGGCTTCAGCGTGCTGAGTGCCATACTGGCGGGAAGGGCCGGCGCGCCGCTTGCGGTAATCCTGTTGATCAACATTGCCTCGGCGGTTTTCTGGTTCGCGCTAAACGGTTTTATATCCGTTTATCTGAGAGTGTCCCCATTTATCACATCGTTGTGTGTTATGTATATGTGTCGCGGTATCCTGAACACGGTATGCGCAAAGGAGAAGTACAGTGTCCCTGTGTATATCTATGATTATGATAACTGGACCGTCAAAATCACAGTGCTGGTAGTGGCGTATATTGTCTGCTGGCTGCTGTTCGAGAAGAGTTCGATCGGCAAAGCCAACAGGGCAATCGGTGGAAACCCATTAGCGGCAAGGCAGGCTGGAGTCAATGTGGAAAAAACCCGGATGATTGCATATCTCATCAGCGGAATTACGGTCGGTATCGGCGGTTTCATCCTGATGGCGAGAGCGGGAAGTGTCAGCACATCTACCGGACAGGGTCTGGAGATGAATGTTATCACAGCATTGGTTTTAGGCGGTGTTCCCCTTTCGGGCGGTTCCCGCGCAAAAATGGTCGGAGCCCTGATCGGCAGTTTTTCCGTCATTTTGTTACGCAACGGACTGATTATATTGGGAGTTAACGAACGTGTCATCGAGGGAATCCAGGGACTCGTTCTGCTCATCATCGTATTTCTGACCTATATGAAGAACAAAGATGGTGTCTGGCAGTGAAATAACCCACAAAACAGGAGGAAAAAAGTATGGGAAAAAGAGTAATAGCGTTAATGCTGACAGCAGTGATGGCATTGTCCTTATTCGGCTGTGGAGCGGCAGCAGAAACACCGGCGGAGAGTGAAGCGACGGAAGAGAGCACGGAAGCTTTGGCGCAGGAGCAGGAAGACTCCGGGGAGACGGAGGCAGCGGATGAGACGACAAAAGAAGTCTGGGGAGGGCAGACCGGCGAGGTATGCGGCGACGAGAACGGCGAGTACACGGTCGGTGTGATCATCCATACCACAACGGATTATCTTTGTGCAAAACTGAAATCTTACACGGATTATCTCGGTAAGGAATACTCTGTAAAATTTAGTTATTATATTATTGAGAACTTTGCGGACGAGACGTATCTGGCAGGTATCGAGAACCTGTGCGCCCAGGGAGTTGACGGTATCATCACAACGAATTTCTCCGGGACAGCGGTTCTGCAGGGGTTAAAGATCTGTGAGGACAACGGCGTGTACATGGGCGTGGGCTGGTCTCAGATCGATGAACAGATCAAAGATCAGGTGTACGCAAGCGACTATTTTGTGGGCGGAGCCTACGAATCGGAAGTACAGGCGGGAAAAGATATTATCGAGAGCCTGATAAGCGCGGGATGTACCAATATTGCGCCGATCGGCTATGAGCCCGGTATCACCTGCCATGACAGACGCTGGCAGGGCATGATGGAAGCTTTCGAGGAGCATCCGGAGATCAACAAGGCCGGTGAGTACAGAGGGCTTGAGTTCACCAAAGCGGTGGAGGACTATCTGGCATCGGATGAAACCATCGACGGTATCGCCATCACATTGCTCGGCATCGAATACTGCATGGAGCCGATCAAATCAGCGGGCAGGGAGGGCAAGGTAAAGATCGCGTTCGTAGATCTCTCCGAGAACTGCGGCGAATATCTGGAGAGCGGCGACGTGGTGTGCGCGATCGGCGGACAGTATGTAGACGTGGTATTCCCGTTCATTTTCATGTACAATGCACTGAATGGAACACCGCTGGAAAAGACGGAGGTTCCCGTGAACTTTATCACCTGTAAGTCTGCGGAAGAATTTGAAAACTATGCGAACTATCTCCACGCGGACGGCGTATACTGCTGGACGGCGGAGGAACTGAAAGATGTGATCGTAAAATACAATCCCGACGCGACAGCGGATATGTTGGTGGAAATGGGCGCTAACTACAGCTCGGAAGATACAATGGCAAGGCATGGTGTAAACTGAGTTCTGACTTATGAAATTAGAAAGGGGAACGAAAATGAATAAAGCATCCACCAAAATAAAGAATGCGGCCATTGTGATTCTTCTGCCGGTACTGGTATATTTGCTTTTCTTTCTATTATCGGGCGGGAAATTCGGGAAGGCGTCCAGCATCATCATGAATTTTAAGCAGACGCTGGTGCCGACCCTTATCTCCTACGCCATGTGCTGCAATGTGTTGTGCAACCGGATGGATCTGAGCGCCGGCGCGATCGTTATGGTCGCGGCCATGTTCGGGGCAAAGATGGTGTATGTCTATCAGATAGGCCTGATCCCGTTTATATTGATCGTGGTAGGGCTTGGCATCATACTGGGAATTGCCTCGGGGCTTATGTATATCTTTTTGAGGGTTCCGGCCATTGTGACCGCCCTGGGAGTCTGCATGATCTATGAGACTTTTTCCAACCTGGCGAGTATCTCCTGGGTGACGGCGATCAGCGGAGATTACACGATCTTAGGGCGCTTTCCGTATTGCGTGATCGTTTTCGCGGTGATGTTTGCACTGTTTTACGTTATCTTCAATTACACAAAATTCGGATATAACGTCAGGGCATGTGCCAGCTCGCAGCAGATTGCCGGAAACGGGGGCGTGAATACAAAACGTACGGCTTTTCTTTGCTATGCGGTATCCTCATTGTTTTTAGGGGTGGCGGCACTTTTGAAGATTTCTATTCAGGGCTCTATCGACACGGCATCCTACATGTCCAGCACGAACATCATATTTAACTGTCTGCTGGGAATCTATGTGGGAATTGCGCTGGAACAGTACTGCAATCTTCTGATAGGGATCTTTGTCGGAAATTTTGTCCTGAATCTGCTGACAAGCGGACTTCTCACACTGGGGCTGTCGTCATCGCTCCAGGATACGGCGTCCGGAGTGTTCCTGCTGATCATTATGATCTATACATACAACAATCAGCGGATCGTGGAGTTCATCCGGAATCGCAGGGAGAGGAAAGAGCTGGAGAAAAGGATGGCTTAGTGTAAGAGGAAAGACACAGGACCAATGCGAAGCGGCGGCAGAAGCCTGATTGCATTGGCTCCTGTGTTTTTATATAATAAAAATGTTCATTGGGACAGGGCGGTGTAAGGTTTCCGAAAGGGGAAAAAATGATTAAAGTGCTGTTGATAGATGATGAAAAGATGGCTTTGGAATATCTGGAAAATATTATAAGCTGGGAAATGTACGGGTTTGAGGTGGTCGGGGCGTTGACGGACGCAAAACAGGCTTTGAAAATTTTTCGGAGAACGCGCCCTGATCTGGTGATAAGCGATGTCTGTATGCAGGGGATGGACGGGCTTGATTTCGCGGGGGCTATCCGGGAGATCGACCAGAGTACTCACATACTGTTTCTCTCCGGTTATAAAAGTTTTGATTATGCGAAGGAGGCCATACGCCTTGGAATTGACGATTATCTGCTGAAAAGCGATATGGATGAGGAATTGTTATTGACCAAGATATTGAAGATCAAGGAGAAGATCGAGAAGGAACAGCAGAAAAAACAATACACGGAGGGGATGATCTTTCGGGAACTGTTCCTCAAAAATATAGAGGAGAGGGAGTACAGGGGAATTCTGGGGGAGGCGGAGTATATCCATCTCCACAAAAAATATTATTATCTGATTCTTTCTCTCAGGCACGTTCCGCGGTTTTTGGAAGAGTATCTGCCCGGAATCTGCGGGGAGGAATATCTGGACGAACTGTATCTGAAGTCGTTGATACACACGGAGGCGGAGAGGGGAGGCCTGAGAGATACCGCAGCGTTTGCGGTCAGTGAGACGGAAATGCTCGCATTGCTGGAAGTGAAGGGGAGCGTTATCTCACAGAAGGAGATATTTGAAAAACTGTACCGGGTGTCCGACCGGATATTCGGCGAGGTGAACAGGAAGGATTCGATGCAGTTTAATCTGTTTTTTTATCCGGCGGGCTGCGCGATCCGGCAGTTCAGAAAATATTACAGAGAGAACAAGAATCAGCTCAACCAGTGCTATGTGCGGCAAAAACCCCGGATCATGGAACTGGGAAGTGCAGATGCGGCATTTTTGACAAAACAGGAACGGTCCAATGTCTCTTCGGAGCAGATCTACGAGGCGATAAAGGCCGCGGACAGCGAATGCCTGGAAGTCTATATGGAGACGATGCTGATCGCTATAGAGCAGGAAGATTATGTCACGTATCTGTGGTATGTGAAGGAGATCATGAGAGCCATGAGGCGGCTTGAAATATTCCTGACCGGAGAGAAGAGGGGACAGGGATTCTGTTTTGCGGAATCGGCAGGGCAGTACGATATGAGAAACCCCTGTGACATGGTGAAGTTTTTTCGGTTTAAATTTGAGGAGATCAAAAAGGCATATGAGGCGGAATGCGGAGGGGCCTATTCTAACTCCATCCAGGAAGCTATAAGCTATATCCATAAAAACTATGGCAGAGAAGATTTATCTACCAATCTGGTGGCGAAGCAGGTGAATATAAGCCTGTCCTGGCTTTCCACCAAATTCAAGGAGGAGGTGGGGGTAGGCATCAGCGACTATCTGAATAAAATCCGGATTCAGAGAGCAAAACAACTTTTTGATGAACAGGACTATATGATCTATGAAGTGGCGGAAAAGGTCGGTTTTACGTCCAGCCAGTATTTCAGTAAAATTTTCAAGCAGATCTCAGGGGTGACTCCAAACGAATACCGGCGTATGAACAGGAAGAAACAGGGATGATGTATAAGAATAATTTATCTCTCTCACAAAAACTTGTGTTGACCCAGTTTGTTGCGTTTATCGTTGTTTATATGATGGTGCTGTCCGTCGTTCCCAGCGTAGTCTATGCGGTCTCCAGTAAGACTGAGGCGGCGACGGCCATGCACTTCAACGAGCAGGTGAGCATGCGTGTCAGCCAGTGCTTTGACGAATTAAAGCGGTTTTCCGGCGTGGTAGTGTCGGACAATGAGCTGAATGAACTGCTGCGGGAGTATATCGAACTTCCGGATGAATCGAATATGGCCAGGCTGAGGCTGTATCTTTCCAACACAAGACATAAGGACGGCGTTTCCTCTTACCGGGTGCTGGGAATGTACCTGGACGTGGGCGGCGAATACCCGTTCAGCGTCAATACTGTGGGATTGTCGGATAATATGAAACAGTTTATCCGGAGGGAAGTGCTGCCGGAATATGATAAAAGCGACAGGCAGACAATGTTGATCGAGCCCTTTGTCTTCCAGCAGGGGGATTCATCGGCGCTCTTTGGAGATACTTTTACCAGAGGGTATGGATATGTGCAGAAATATTATAAAAACGGGATCGAGGGGAGGTTGGTCATCATATCTTCCTACGATGAGATATCCTATATCATACAGGATATGAGGGACTACTGCGAGGATTACATGCTGCTCAATGAGAACGATCGGATCATTTATCCGAGCGCGGAGGGGTCTTCGATTGATTATGAGTCCGTTCTGGAAAACGTCCGGTATGGCGATTCCTACATGGAGGGGTATTACACGACCGACGACGGGGTCTACACGGTAAGATGGCTGGACATGGGAAACTGGAAACTGTTGTCCCATCTGACCCGGGATGAGGTACTGTCGAACAACTGGGCACAGAGGCTGGTTGTTCTTCTGAGCGTCGGAGTGTTCGGGATCGTCGTCATCCTTACGCTGATCGTGATCGTCCGCAAATTTGTCAGCCCCCTCAGCGAAGTGTCGAAACAGATGGGAGCGATCGCGGAGGGAGATTTAAAGGCCAGAGTGCCGATCTATTCCGAGGATGAGATCGGAAGAGTGAGCAGATCATTCAATATTATGGCCGGCAAACTGGAGACCATGATCGACGAGATCATAGAGAAGGAAAAAATTGAGCAGAGAATGCGCTACAGCCTGTTGATCTCACAGGTGGACCCTCATTTTATATACAACACCATGAATACGATTACCTATCTGGCGCAGAAAGGGCGCAACGAGGATGTGGTCATCGTCAATAAGGCCATGATCGAGGTGCTGCGCGACAGGCTGAGGATCGAGGTGTCCGAAGTGTTCGACACGGTATATCAGGAGGTCAGCGTTGTGAAACAGTATCTGATCATTCAGAAGTACCGGTATGAGGGAACTTTTAAAGTGAAATATGTGATCGACAGGGAAGCGGAGAACTGTCTGATCATGAAAAATATACTGCAGCCTCTTGTGGAGAACGCACTGCTTCACGGCATTCTGGAAAATAAGGATGAAAACGGGGAGGTGCTCGGGGGATATATCAATATCGTCATAAACAGAGACGGAGATTTTCTGTACGTGGAAGTGTCGGACAACGGTTCCGGGATGAGCGAGGAGCGGCTTGCGGAAATTTTGAAGGAGGATACAAGATGGGAGCGGGGGTTAAATATCGGCATCCGTAATGTGAGAGAGCGGATCCGGCACATCTATAATATAGAAGACTATCCGCAGATTCAATCAAAGAAGGGGGAGGGAACGAAAGTATTTTTAAGGGTGCCCGTCGATGTGGAGGAGGGAAAAAACGGGAATGTCAGGGTCAGCGAGAAATGAACAGCGAGTATAATTTGAATTTTAGTAAATCATAAACAAGTAAATATTACAGAAGCTATTGACAATCCGGATGAAGTTGATTATGATTAAGTAAATTGTAAACCACTAATCATTTGAGGGAGTGCCGATGTTTATAAACAGGCAACAGGAATTGAATACGCTCTATAGGTTATATGATTCCGGCAAGTTTGAATTTGCGGTTATTTATGGTCGCCGTCGGGTTGGAAAAACCGCCCTCATCAGCGAGTTTTCAAAAGATAAAGACACCATTTTCTTTACCGGCGTTGAAACTAATGCAAAGCAAAATCTGGATAACTTTTCGAGATGCATTATGGAATTTAACACAGGCATCGCTGTCGATTCATCCTTTGCATCCTTTCAATCGGCGCTCGAATATGTTTTTGAGCTGGCAAAAACGAAAAGGATCGTGCTTGCCATCGATGAATATCCTTATGTTGCCCGCGCGTCCAAGAGCCTTGCTTCTACGCTTCAGCTTTTGATTGACAAAAATAAGGACTGCTCCAAATTGTTTCTGATTCTCTGCGGTTCTTCCATGTCTTATATGGAGGATCACGTTTTGGCATATAAAGCGCCGCTTTACGGAAGAAGAACAGCACAGATCAAGTTGAATCCGTTTGATTTTTTTGAAGCCTGCCGCTATTTTACAAAGTATTCGGACATCGATAAGGCGCTGGCATACGGAGTTGTCGGTGGAACGCCACAGTATCTGATGCAGATGAATGAGAGTCTTTCCATGGAAGAAAACATTAAAAATACCTATCTGAATCCGTCATCCTCCATCTATGAGGAGACGAACAATCTTTTAAAGCAGGAGGTGCGTGAACCGGCGATTTACAATGCGGTAATTACAGCGATTGCCACAGGCAGCTCCAAAATGAACGAGATTTCCAGTAAAATAGATGAAGATACGAGCGTTTGTGCTACCTACATTAAAAATCTGATTACATTGGGCATTGTAAAAAAAGAATCGCCTTACGGCGAAAAATCCAGCCGCAAGACGATTTACTCTATTACGGACAATATGTTCCGTTTTTGGTACCGCTTTGTGCCGGAAAACACCTCGATTATTTCCCGTGGAGCTGCAGACCTTGCCTATAAGCGTATTGCTCCTGAACTTCCGGCCTACATGGGCGGTGTGTTTGAAGAAATATGCAGGCAGTACCTTTGGAAATTACTTCTTGAGAATAAATGCGCTGTAAATTTCAGTGATCTTGGTCGCTGGTGGGGCACAAATCCTCAAACCAGAGTCCGGGAGGAAATCGATATTATGGGCGCGGATAAGGATGCGGCTTTATTTGCTGAGTGCAAATGGACGAATGAAAAGGTTGATCCTGGCATTCTGGAAACTCTTGTCGAGCGCAGCAATCTGTTTCATTATAAGCAAAAGTATTTCTATCTCTTTGCGAAAACCGGATTTACCAAAGGGTGTATTGACAGGGCGGATGAGATGGGGAATGTAACGCTTGTTGCCTATCATGAGATGCTTCTTTAAGTTGATTTCGGAGGTGCAGTATGACGCTTGAAAATAAATTGGGTCTTATTGATAAAATGCAACAGTCAAACTTTGATGAGATTGTCAAGAAATATGTTGAGATGAATATTGCCCGCTCCTTTCGTGAGGGGAACGGTCGCAGTACCCGCATTTGGCTGGATTTGATTTTCAAAACCGAGCTTGTTGGACAAAAATGTCATAAAAGATTATGGGCATGACAATACATGGAGAAAACGTATGTTCTATAAAATGATAGTGAATAAATGTAAGGAATGGTACCTCTCAGAGCAATGCACTGTTCGTGATTTAATTGAATATATAGTAAAAACAGGGCAAATGCGAGATGCACAGATTGAAGCTATCAAAGTATATCTATTCCTCAAAATCAGCTGTGAATGTAAACCTCTTGAGTTTCTATTCAGATACGGTTATTTTAACTCTATCAATTTGAAAGATATAGAGTTATCGACCGCAACTCGTGAATATTTAGAAGGAAATTCTGCCGCGGCAGCTTTGTTTGAGTATTCCCGATTAACAAATGATAAGGGTGAACAGGTTGCCGAAAAGTTGGAAAAGCAAATCAAGAAAGCTCCATCGAGCATTGATTATGACAGCTTTTTCCGTAATGTTTTCTATGGCGTTTCTTATACAGACTATTTGTTCAGTTTGCCAATGGGTGCAGGCAAAACTTACCTAATGGCAGCATTTATCTATCTTGATTTGTACTTTGCGCTTAACGAGCCGGCAAATCCTGCATTTGCGCATAATTTTATTATTTTTGCTCCGTCGGGACTAAAATCTTCTGTTGTTCCAAGTCTTAAAACAATACAGAATTTTCATCCTGTTTGGATTATACCGGAACCCGTAGCAACGGATATTAAGCGCATGATTTCCTTTGAGGTACTGGATCAGGGGAAGACTGCCAATAAATCGAACAAAACCAGGAATCCAAATGTTCAGAAGATTGCCAATCATCAGCCGCTTTCTGAGCTTTTCGGTTTGGTTGCAGTAACAAATGCCGAAAAGGTTATTCTTGACCGTATTCAAGAGAAAAACGGACAGATCAGTCTATTTGAAGAAAGCGATGATGAAAAAGACAGACAGGCAAACGAGCTTCGTAACCTTATCGGGAAGTTGCCATCGCTTTCTATCTTCATTGATGAGGTACATCACGCTGTCAGCGATGAAATCAAGCTGCGTGCCGTTGTTACCAAATGGGCAAAAAACCATACAGTAAATTCCGTTATCGGTTTTTCGGGCACGCCTTATCTTGAAAAAACTGAAAAATTTAAAGTTGTGGACTCTCTTTCAGTCGGGACAGCTGAAATTACAAATATTGTGTATTACTATCCTCTTATTAACGGCGTCGGTAATTTCTTAAAACGTCCTGTCGTTAAGATTATAGATATTGCTGACAGCAGTTTGATTATTGAAAAAGGAGTTCGGGAATTCCTTGATACATACAAGGATACTATCTATGCGGACGGCTTGACCGCTAAACTTGGTATATACTGTGGTACTATCGAAAAATTGGAGGAGGCAGTCTATCCTTCGGTAGCCCGTATTGTTGCTGAGTATGGGCTCGGAACGGATGCGATCCTCAAATTTCATAAAGGAAATAAGCAATATAAAATGCCTGCTGACAGCCAAATGCAATTTGATATTTTGGATAAATCCATTTCCAGGATTCGTATTGTTTTGCTTGTACAAATTGGTAAAGAGGGGTGGGATTGTCGCAGCCTTACCGGAATTATTTTGTCTCAGGGGGGTGACTGTCCTATAAATATGGTCCTGCAAACATCCTGCCGTTGTTTGCGTCAGGTAATCAAGGACAATCCCGAAACAGCACTCATTTACTTGAATAAAAGCAATGCGGACAAACTGAATTCGCAGCTTGAGCAGCAGCACCATATCTCTCTCAAAGAGTTTTCGTCTGCGGATAACAGTAAGATACCGCTAAAGCGTTATAACCGCACAGCACGTTTAAAATTGCCTAAAGTTGACTTTTATCAATTAAAAATTCATTACGATACCCTTATTGTCGAAAAATCTGACCCTGTAAGGGATATTGCGGTTTCAGCCGATTCCGCACGTGTCGCTGACGGAATTATAAAAACCACCGACTTCTCCATGGATGAAAGAAAAACCTGTATAAGTGTTGATGATACAGAATACGGCACCGAGCATGCAACCTATAATTCCTGGATATATGGTATTATGAAGAGTGGTTTCGGTACGCCGACAGTTACGGAGCTGACGGTATATGAAAAACAGTTAAGTGATATCTATTTGAAAATTACCTATGAAAAAGACGGTACCCGCTATTACAGCTCCAAGTATGATCGTAAATTGGTAGAAGCTAATATTCGCAAGGCTTTTCACGACAAATTGGACTTTAACGCAACCGAGGAATTGATACCGGAAGAGGCAGACCTTTTGAATATTGCCAATTTTACTCCCGAAGTTTATACAGAGAACCCCAAAGACTATTATCCTGAACAAAAGGTAGTAGACAACATAATCAAAGACGATAATGGAAAGCTCAAGCGCGATACCCAAATGGAATATACCATTCATTTTCTTGAGGAAAATGGCAATGAGGCAATGGCAGCAACACTTCGGATGGAGAATACTTCCCATAAGAACAAAGACTGCTCGTTCCATTATCTGCCCTACCGCACTGACAGCAGCTTTGAACAGACCTTTTTAAAAGAAGTGTTGTCGTTTGACGAAATTGAAAATCTCGGTTTGGAAGTCTATTACAACGGCGACCGTGCTATGACTGAATTTAAAATCAAATGCTATAAACATACCGGAAGCAATTGGAGTTATATAGGTATTTATATACCCGATTTTTTGATTATCAAGCGCAGGGACAGCAAAATCCACAAGATTATCATCGTAGAAACCAAAGGTGAAATTTATGCGAATGCCCCGACTTTCAAGGACAAAAAAACCTTTATGGAAACGGAGTTTTCAAAACGGAATAATACTGCTTATGGCTATGAGCGTTTTGATTATTTGTATTTAGAAGATACGCTGTCCGAAAAGGATAGATTAACCCTGATTCATCAGAAAATTTGTGAGTTTTTCAAGGAGGCATAAAAGTGGATTTTATTGATTAGAGAATAATTTGGAATTTTCATAAGAATGCTTATAGTGGTAAAACAGGAGGAAACCCAAAATGCCGATTAAATATGTGCCGTTTATACCCGAGCCGATTGAAGGACAGGCTGTGCTCAGTAACTTTAACAGAATACTAAAATATAAGGGTGCTGACGATGTTTCCATGACGATCCAACGAGGTATGCCTTTATATGAAATGGAGAAACAGGAAGCCATAGGCAAAAATGCCGATGGTAATATGGTCATCCGCGGCGAGTGTGTTTCTGCCTGTGCCTACTTAAAAGAGCAGGGCATTCAGGTTGATCTTGTATATATCGATCCGCCTTTTGCCAGTGGTGCAGATTATGCCAAGAAAGTGTATATCCGTCGGAATCCGAAAGTGGCAGAAGTAATTGCACAAGCCGAGCAGGAACTTGACATTGACGAGCTTAAAGCCTTTGAGGAAAAGATGTATGGCGATGTTTGGGATAAAGAAAAATATCTCAATTGGATGTACGAAAATCTTATGGCAATAAAATCTATAATGAGTGAAACGGCATCAATTTATGTGCATTTGGATTTTCATATAGGCCATTATGTAAAAATACTAATGGATGAGATTTTTGGTGAGGAAAATTACCAAAATGATATATACTGGTATTATTATAACAAGCTTCATGGAGCAACAAAAAAAGTTTTTCCACGAGCTACAGATATGATTTTGTACTATGTTAAAAATCGCGATGCGGGATTTGTTTTCCATCACCTTACCGAAGAACGAGATAAGCCTGTAAAAAAGCTCAAATATAGCTTTGTAGATGGCCATATTCAAAACAATAAAGACGAAAATGGTAAAGCCATTACATATATTAGTACCGAAAGACAAATCGACAATGTATGGAAACTGTCAATGCTTCAACCTGCTGACAAAGAAGAGCCTGTTGGTTATGCAACACAAAAACCCGAAACACTTTTAAAACGTGTGATTGAGGCGTCATCTGACGAAAAAATGATAGTTGCCGATTTTTTTGGTGGAAGCGGAACAACAGTTTCCTGTGCCCATAGACTTGGTCGTAAATTCATTCATTGCGACATTGGACTTAACTCAATCCAAACAACTCGTGACCGTCTTGTCGCCAATGGTGCAGAATTTGATGTGCTTGAAATCAAAGATGGCGTTCAGCTTTACCGCAACCCTGTTCAGACAATGGATAGAATCGAATCTTTGATTCCCGGGCTTAAAAATGAAGATTCTCTTGATTCTTTTTGGGAAGGTGCTGTCTCTGACAGCAAGCTTGGCACCATTCCGGTTTATGTGCCAAACTTAATGGACAGTACATCAAAATTGCTTGATAAGGTTATGATGAACCGAATTATTCATCAGGCTATACCCGATTTGGACAGCAGCATTAAAAAAATTATTGTCTATTTTATAGATATTACCGATGAAGCCGAAATTCAAAAGTTTATAAAAGAAGATGACAGCACAAATATTGAAATTGAATTAAGAGACCTCAAAGCTGTTCTTGACGATGTCATAATCGGAGATTATGCAGAGTTTCACACCGAAGAACCCAGCGATGATTTGTTTGACGGATATGCCATTGTTATTGATAAATTCATCAGCGACCGTGTGCTTTCAAAAATAGCTGAGTTCAACCAAAAAGCATTTCTTAATTCTTCGGAAAAGAAACCCTACAAGCCGATTGAAATCAGCGAGGACGGTTTGGAACTTATTGAGTTCTTGAGCGTTGATTGTACTGCAACCGAGGGAGAGTGGCATTCCGACAGTGAAATCAAGATTGACAAAAACGGTTTTATTGTTGTAAACGGAAATAAAACAAAAGACTTTTGGGACGGCACGATCCGCAGTGAGAAGAAACCGCTTCGTCTGAAAATCCGAAATATCTGTGGGGATGAAACAGTGTGGGAGGTGTATTAAATGGCTCAAAATGTTACATTATACAACCTTCTTATTTCATGTCCCGGTGATATAAAAGGTGAAGTGGCTTTGATTGAATCTGCTGTTGATGAGTTCAACGAGTTGTATGCCGATCCTTTAGGAATAACAATCAGGACTCGACACTGGAGTAAAAGTTCCTATGCACAGTCCGGTGGAAAGCCACAGGCTTTACTAAATGAACAATTCGTGAACAGGTGTGATGCTGCTGTCGCAATTTTTTGGACGAGATTTGGTTCGCCTACAGATGAATACGGTTCCGGAACAGAAGAAGAAATTGAAATTATGCTTCAGTCTGGCAAACAAGTTTTTATGTATTTTTCCGACAAACCTATTTCCCCATCCCAGATGAATGATGAGGGATTTAAAAAGATTCAAGCCAATAATGCTTTTTTTGCCGGGTTCACAAGTCCGGTAGATATAGATGAGGAAGAACGAGAATTCATCACAACGGTTGCTGAACAGATGAAATTAGAGCTTTCTGACAATTTTTTTGATTTAGGCAACCTTGGCAAAGATCCATTGTCAATAAGCATGTATGGCGGCCTTAAATTGAAAGGAAATTCTGAGGAAATAAATAAGTACAGAAAAATCAAAAAACTGCGTGAAACAATTTCCGAAGCATTAAAATGGGGGTCTGTGGAAAAAGTATTTTCTGATATGCACTGTTTGCGATTAGCCGTTCAAAACTGCGGTAAAGCAATTGATGAGGATGTAGAGATAACATTTGAGATACCCCAAAAGGCATTGTTAATTCTGGCAGAGTTTCCCCAATTTGAAAATGACGAAATGGGCTATCTTTTAAACAACTGTGATATGAGAGTCTTGTTTGGAATTGACAGCACGGCTGAATATATTAAGTATTCCAAATCTGAAAAAAATCATTTTGTTGATTATATTCCTATCCCGCATGAATTGTCTGGATATGATTCCAGCTATAGCGATGATTTTATCGAGGAATTGAATAATGTTTTTTGCTATTTGATTTATTCAAATGATGATAAGTATATTGTTAAATTGAAGGTAGATTATATAAAACACAATACAACGGTTGCATTTCCGTCGGTTTTGTTTGTGAAAGACCGAATCATAGAAATACCTTATAAAATTACAGCGACAAATAAACGGCAAAATTGATAAAAGAAATTTTGATAACACATGATACAGACAATAAAAAGAATAGTGTAATACAATGAATTTTCTGTTATAATCTCTTTTTTGACACTTTAAGAGTCAAGTAAGTGCCACAATCCCTCATAAATACTGGGACGGTGGCACTTT
>RAZE01000065.1 GCA_003611955.1 bacterium 1XD8-76 | reverse complement strand
AAAAAGATTTCCGTATAGTAGCCGACTTTCAGATAATCGCGCCCCAACCTTGACATATCCTTGACAATGACTGTTGCTACGTTTCCGGCTTCAATCTCTGCAATCATACGGTTGAAATTTGGTCTGTCGAACGTCACGCCCGATACACCGTCGTCAATGAAGAAAACAGGATTGGTAAAGCCGTTGTCCGCCGCATATTTGGAAAGGACTGCTTTCTGGTTCACAATGCTGTTGCTGTCGCCCTCTAACGTATCTTCCTGCGAAAGACGGGCGTATAATGCTGTTATCTGTCCGGGCTTATATGTATTTGCTGTCATATGTTCATTCCTCCTGTAATGAACGCCCGACAAACAGAAGTGCTAATCCTATTATAGCGTACTTATCCCTGTTTGTCATTGGGCGGTTTGACAGTTTCCGATTTTATGAGCCGTATCATCTTGTCGCGGAGCCGTTCCGAGCCGCCGCAGGAGGTAGACACTTCATAGTATGTGCCGCCGATTTTGTA
>RAZE01000064.1 GCA_003611955.1 bacterium 1XD8-76 | reverse complement strand
GTGACAGGGGAGCAGATGAAGGCGGTGCAGATGCTGCCGGGGTATACCCACAGCATCACGAACCTGAGTGAGACGGAAAATCTGGTGACAGTGATGTGGGCGAACGAACCCTTTGACGGGGAGCATCCGGACACATTCCATGAGCCGGTCCTGCCGGGGAAGATCGATAAGGTCATCAATCCGGAGAAAGGGAATATCTGATGGAAGAAAGAAAGTATCCGCAGTGGAAGAACAACGGGAAGACAAAACTCCTGATTATTGTAGGCACAAGGCCAGAGATCATCCGCCTTTCCGCAGTGATCACCAAATGCAGGACCTGTTTTGACACGATCCTTGCCCACACGGGGCAGAATTATGATTATAACCTGAACGGGATCTTTTTTAAGGATCTGGGCCTGGCGGCCCCGGAAGCCTATCTGGATGCCGTGGGGGATGACCTGGGCGCTACGATGGGGAATATCATAGAGAAATCGTACAAGCTGATGGCAGAGATCCGGCCGGAGGCGGTACTGGT
>RAZE01000063.1 GCA_003611955.1 bacterium 1XD8-76 | reverse complement strand
GTGACAGGGGAGCAGATGAAGGCGGTGCAGATGCTGCCGGGGTATACCCACAGCATCACGAACCTGAGTGAAACGGAAAACCTGGTGACAGTGATGTGGGCGAATGAAGCGTTTGACGGGGAGCATCCGGATACGTTCTACGAGCCGGTCCTGCCGGGGAAGATCGATAAGGCCATCAATCCGGAGAAAGGGAATATCTGATGGAAGAAAGAAAATATCCGCAGTGGAAGAACAATGGACGGATAAAACTGCTGATCATCGTGGGGACAAGGCCGGAGATCATCCGCCTTTCCGCGGTGATCACCAGATGCAGGGCCTGTTTTGACACGATCCTTGCCCACACGGGGCAGAATTATGATTATAACCTGAATGGGATCTTTTTTAAGGACCTGGGCCTGGCGGCCCCGGAAGCCTATCTGGATGCCGTGGGGGATGACCTGGGAGCTACGATGGGGAATATCATAGAGAAATCGTACAAGCTGATGGCAGAGATCCGGCCGGAGGCGGTACTGGT
>RAZE01000062.1 GCA_003611955.1 bacterium 1XD8-76 | reverse complement strand
AAAGTGCCACCGTCCCAGTATTTATGAGGGATTGTGGCACTTACTTGACTCTTAAAGTGTCAAAAAAGAGACTATACCACAAAACACAGGGATTTGACCATCCACATATTTCAAAGAAACTATACGGCAAAAGGCACTCTGTTATTGGAAAGGGGGTACAAGGGTGTGTTTGATATCCTGCCGGAAGAAAAACAGTCGGAACTTATTGCAAGAAAAGCTGATTTTGTGAAAGCGGCGGAGATATACCTGTAATAATGCTCCCGTGGGGCAATTGAACGGTAATCAGTGGTAGTTTTATCGAATTTTTTCATTTAATGAGCCAGAATAAAAAACTAAAAATAGAGCTGAAAAATGCTGGTTAATAAAGAGGGTATAAACCTCATACAATTTGGCTGGTCTGAGGATTTGGTGATGTGATACAAGGCACTTGTATTCTTCGAGGAATAGAAATATAATCTCTTTTTTGACACTTTAAGAGTCAAGTAAGTGCCACAATCCCTCATAAATACTGGGACGGTGGCACTTT
>RAZE01000061.1 GCA_003611955.1 bacterium 1XD8-76 | reverse complement strand
TCACTCAGGTTCGTGATGCTGTGGGTATACCCCGGCAGCATCTGCACCGCCTTCATCTGCTCCCCTGTCACTTCAAACTCGATCAAAGGATATTCCTCTACCGTCTCCGGGTCGATGCCGATGCGCCTCATACGGATCAGGCCGTGCCCCGAAACCACGATGAAGATCTCCCATTTGCTGTTATGCCAGTGCTCCCCTCTCGTGATCCCTGGTTTTGCCACATTCACCGATACCTGCCCGCACTGTAAGGTCCGGAGCAGCTCCGTAAAGTTCCCCCTGCTGTCCACATTGGAGCGGAAACTGTATGCGATTTTCGATGGGGGGAGGTAAGTCAGGTAAGTGCTGAACAGCTTTTTGGCAAAAGATCCCTCCGGGATCTCCGGGATGCACAGCGTACGGGGCATCTCTTCAAAGGAATGCAGAAGATCCACGATCTCTCCCAGTGTCGCGCGATGGGTTACCGGCGCGTAACAATACCTCCCTGCCAGATCCTCCACTGCCAAAAGCCCGTCATGCCTGTCATCTTTCGGATA
>RAZE01000005.1 GCA_003611955.1 bacterium 1XD8-76 | reverse complement strand
GTAATGTAAAAGGATTCCGAATTTTTGGATTTAGATGTTGTCACCCGCATGATTATCACCTCTGTTATCAGTATACCACACATCACTAAACATTACTAGATAATAAAACAAAAAAGTTGACAAAAAAATAAGCCTATTACAAGGCTTAGAGATACGTTTTTGATTACTGATGTGTCAAACACCCGCATGGATGAAAAGACAGGGCGCATCGTATTTCGGGGGGATGCGGCAAATAAATAAAATTTTCCTTGCAATAGTCACTTCTTTGTGATAAAATACTACCGTTGCGATAAAGAGATGGTCCTCTGTTACGAAGGTATTAAGAACATCCCATCAATAAGGAGGCAGAAATAAATGAATGATGTAATCAGAGAAATTGAACAGGCTCAGTTAAAAGAGACGGTAGATGAGTTTAATGTCGGCGATACCGTGAGAGTACACGGTAAGATCAAGGAAGGAAACCGCGAGAGGGTTCAGGTTTTTGAGGGGACTGTCATTAAGAGACAGAACGGCGGAAACCGCGAGACATTCACAGTCAGAAAATCTTCCGGCGGTATCGGCGTAGAAAAGACATGGCCGCTTCATTCTCCCAACGTGGTGAAAGTCGAAGTGGTGAGAAGAGGTAAAGTGAGAAGGGCGAAACTGTTCTACTTGAGAAATCTTTCCGGTAAGAAGGCAAAAGTAAAAGAAGCTGTTCGGTAAAAACAGGGGGGGAACTGTTACGGTTGTAATGGTTCTCCTTTTTTGTTATACTGATTTTATCATTTACACAGGCGGGAAAATTATGTCCAGAAAAAGCAAGGGACTTCATTTTTATAAGAAACGAAAGACGATCAGTGTGGAGTTGCTGAAGGAAATCGGAAGCTGGGGCTTCTTTTTTGTGCTTGCCGTTTTGATCGCCTTTGTGTTTGTCTATTCCGTGGGATTGAAGACGAGTGTGATCGGCGCCTCGATGGAACCCTGCCTGTACAATGGCCAGAGTGTCCTGATCAACAAGATCAATTACAGTTTCGGCTCGCCGAAGAGAGGCGATGTGATCGTTTTTCTGCCGAACGGAAATGAGAATACGCATTACTATATTAAGCGCGTGGTGGGACTTCCGGGGGAGACCATCACTATCAGCGACGGCAGGATATATCTGGACGGTTATTTCTACGAGGAAGATGACAGTTATGATACGATAGAGGACGGAGGAATTGCCGAGAAAGGCATCACTCTGGGGGAAGAGGAATATTTTGTACTGGGGGATAACCGAAACAACAGCGAGGACAGCCGTTCCGCCAACGTGGGGGCGGTGAAAGCGGAGACGATCGCGGGAAAGGCGTGGTTCAAGCTGGGAAACAGCATTGACAGAATAGGATTTATTGAGTAGACGGGAAGTCGGAGAGTATGAATTATCAATGGTATCCGGGACATATGACAAAAGCCCGGAGGATGATGGAAGAGAATATAAAGCTTATCGATCTTGTGATCGAACTTGTGGACGCGAGGATTCCGGCCTCCAGCAGGAACCCTGATATCGATGCGCTGGGAAGAAATAAGTCCAGGCTGATTTTGTTAAACAAGTCGGATCTGGCGGATGAGCGCGCGGGTAAACTGTGGAAGGAATATTTTCAGGGGCAGGGAATGTATGTGCTGGAAGTCAATTCCCAGAGCGGCAGCGGCATGAAGGCGATACACGGTCTTGTGCAGGAGGCGTGCAGGGAAAAGATCGAGCGGGACAGAAGGCGGGGCATCCTAAACAGGCCGGTCCGGGCGATGGTGGTGGGAATTCCTAATGTGGGAAAATCTACGTTTATCAATTCCTTTGCGGGGAAAGCCTGCACGAAGACCGGGAATAAGCCGGGGGTCACGAAGGGAAAGCAGTGGATCCGCCTGAATAAGTCCCTGGAACTTCTGGATACGCCCGGTATTTTGTGGCCGAAGTTTGAGAGCCAGGAAGTGGGTCTGAAGCTGGCGCTGATCGGGTCGATGAATGACCATGTGATTCAGGTGGAGGAGATGGCGGAGGACCTGATAAAAATGCTGCGCGAAGGGTATGGAGGAGCGCTTGCGAAGCGCTACGGCGTGGAGGAGGACAGAGAAGCGTTTGAGCTTTTGAGAGATATTGCGAGAAAGCGTGGATGTCTTTTGAAAGGCGAAGAGCTGGATACGGAGAAGGCGGCGGCTCTTTTGCTGGATGATTTCAGGAGCGGCAGGCTGGGGAGAATTACTCTGGAGCTGCCGCAGACAGACAATGCGTAAGAGGTGACGGAGATGAAAAAGAGTGTTGTAAAGGAAATATTGAGTACCAGTATCTATCTGCTGGTGGTGCTGTTGGCGACGTATCTGATCATTCACTATGTGGGGCAGAGGACCGAGGTGCAGGGCAGCTCCATGGAGCCGACGCTGCAGGATGCGGACAATCTGATCGTAGATAAAATTTCCTACCGCTTTCATGAGCCCCAGCGCTTTGATATCATCGTCTTTCCGTTCCAGTATGAGGAGGAGACCTACTACATCAAACGGATCATCGGTATGCCGGGAGAGACGGTGAGGATCGATTGGGACGGCAATATCTATATCGACGGAGAACAGCTCGAGGAAAGTTACGGGTTGGAGGTCATCCAGGACCCTGGCAGGGCGGAGGATGAGATACTTCTGGGCGAGGATGAATATTTTGTGCTGGGAGATAACCGCAACAACAGTACCGACGGCAGGGCCGAGCTGGTGGGAAATATCCATAAGGATGATATTATTGGCAGGGCCTGGGTGCGGATCTATCCGTTTGAAAAATTCGGGAAGCTGAAACATCAGTAGAGACAAAAGGGGAAGTATGGAAAAGACGGCGGAGATAAGACAGAAATTTTCGGAGTGCGGGATCGCCGGTCTGCCGCAGCTTATCGCTTCCTATGAAGGGGATGCGAGAAGCGGGGTGCAGGCGGCGGTCGCTTCCGCGAGAAAGCGGATCGAGTCATACGAGAGGGAAGTGCGGCGCACGGAGGAGATGAAACGGTATGAGAGGCAGTATGATGCGTATTCTTATATCTGCGGTATCGACGAGGTGGGCCGGGGGCCTCTGGCGGGACCGGTGGTGGCGGGAGCCGTCATTCTGCCAAAAAATTGCAGTCTTCTGTATCTAAACGATTCCAAGAAATTATCCGAAAAAAAGAGAGAAGAGTTATATGAAGAGATCATGGAAAGCGCCCTTGCGGTGGGAACAGGTTACAATACGCCGGCGCGGATCGATGAGATCAACATTCTGCAGGCGACATATGAGGCGATGCGGGAGGCGGTGCGCGCTCTCTCGCCCGAGCCGGATCTGTTGCTCAACGACGCGGTTACGATTCCGGGCATAGGGATCAGGCAGGTGCCGATCATCAAGGGGGATGCGAAAAGTATTTCCATAGCGGCGGCCAGCATCGTGGCTAAGGTGACGAGAGACCGGCTGATGGTCAAATATGATGAGATCTATCCGGAGTACGGTTTCGCCTCCCATAAGGGGTATGGTTCTTCCGCGCACATAGAAGCGATCAGAAAATATGGGCCCACGCCCATTCACAGGAAGAGTTTTATTAAAAATCTATGAATATCACGCTTACGGATATTTTATCCAAAGTAACTTCAGGACAGACAAATCAGACGGGCGCGGCGGGCAGTGTGGCGTCTGCTTCCGCTGTCGCAAAACAGCTCCATGCCAGCGCGGTCTTAAATTCCCTGGTCGCCGGTCAGACCATAGGCGGCAGAATCAGCTCCATGCAGGGCAGTCAGATTCTGCTGGATATCGGAAGCGGCGTGGAGATAGGAGCCAGGCTGGACGGGGATATCAAAACCTCCATCGGACAACAGATGCTCTTTGAAGTAAAAGGAAATTCGGATGATAAGTTGACGCTGAGCCCTCTGTATACCAATCTTTCCGCGGGGAAAAGTGCTGCTATGGGCGCGCTGAACGCGGCGGGGATGCCGCTCTCCGGCGAGAATATCGCGATGGTAAACAGTATGATGGAAGAGGGGCTGCCGATCGATAAGAGCAGTCTGTGGCAGATGGGAAAGGCAGTCGCGGATTTTCCGCAGGCGTCACCTGACACGATTGTCAGATTGACGGCGATGGGGCTGGAGATCAACGAGACTAATGTGATGCAGTATGAGGCGACAAAGAACATGCAGCATCAGCTTTTATATACGATGGATCACATAACGGATGCTCTGCCCGGAGTGCTTTCTTCTTTTGACGGGGAAGGGAAGCCGCTGGCCGGGCTTCAGTTTATGAAAGATATGCTGGAGGCGCTGCAGGGCGGGGAAGCCGGCGGAGAGCAGGCTTCTGTGACGTCGCTTATGCGGGAGCTGGACGGATTGATGAAAGAGATCTCGGAGGGGGGAGCTCTCGGCGAGGGCCGAATAAACGGACAGAGCGGGACGGATTTAAACCAGGTGACGACGAGAGTGCTGCAGCAGCTGGCGGACGAGGACGGCGCGGTGTTGTTGAAGGACGGCGCGAAACTGGCGGAGCAGGGAAGGCTTAAGCTGCCGGAAGGCCTGGAGGAGCGTCTGCAGGGGATGCAGAAAGATTTCACGGCGCAGGTGAGAAGTCTGCTGTCGGAACAATGGACAATAAAGCCGGAGAGTTTTGCCGATAAAGAGGAAGTGAAGAATTTTTATCAGAAGATAAAAAACCAGTCCGGACAGTTGCAGGAGATCTTTTCCGCGGCCGGAAAAGCGGATACGCAGGCAGGGCAGGCGGTACATCAGATGAATCAGAATCTGCAGTTTATGCAGAACGTGAATCAGATGTTTCCCTATCTCCAGATACCGTTAAAAACATCCATGGAGAATGCGCACGGAGAGTTGTATGTCTATCAGAAAAAGAAGGGAAAAGTTTCCGAGGACGGTTCGACCAGCGCGCTGCTTCACCTGGAGATGGAGCATTTGGGCGATCTGGATATCTATGTGAAGATGAAAGATTACAATGTCTCCACGCAGTTTACACTGGCGAACGAGGGCGTACTGGATTTTCTGGCGGATCATATTCATGTTCTGAATGAGCGGCTGGAGAAGAAGGGATATCATATGCAGGCGGAGATGAAATATAAGGAGAAGGAGCAGGAAGAGAACGTCATGTCCCGTATCCGGGGAATTGAGGAGAGTGATACGATGGTCTCTTACACGGCTTTTGATGTGAGGGCATAGTGTATGGCGCAGGGGAATGGGAAAGATAAAAAACCAAAGACGGCGGTGGCGCTGGAGTACGACCCCAACGATGAGGCACCCCGGATCATTGCCACCGGCAAGGGAGTTCTGGCGGAGAAGATCATCGAGAAGGCGAAGGAGGCAAATGTGCCGCTGCACCGGGACAATGAGCTGGCAAACACGCTGTCCCGGCTGGACATCGGGGAGATGATCCCGCCGGAGCTCTATGAGGTCGTGGCGGAGATACTGGTGTTTGTGGATGCGATGGATAAGATTCGCGCGAAGATGAAAAAGTGATTTGGCAGGCCCCCAGATGGTAATCCATTTCTCCGCCGCCGCGCTCTCGCTCCATAAAAAGCGTAGCGGACACTAAACTCGTGAAAAACCTCGTTAAGTGCCGACGCTTTTTAAGGGGCTCCTTGAGAATTGGATTGCCATTCTGGGGGTGCTTGCAGGAATGGGGAAATAGAACGGTTGTAAGCCTTGGCCCGGAGAGAGGGAAGGGGCTTTATGAATAAGAGGAGAGTAGGAGAATTCTACGAGAAAAAAGCAGGAGCGTTTCTGGAGGAACGGGGCCTGCGGATCGTATGTCACAATTTTCGGAACCGGTACGGGGAGATCGATATTGTGGCGAAGGACGGAGAGACCACGGTTTTCGTGGAGGTGAAGTATCGCAGGAATACCCGAATGGGCATGCCGCAGGAGGCGGTGGATTACAGGAAACAGTGGAGGATATGCCGGGTGGCGGACTACTATCGGATGCTGCATAAGATGGGAGACTTTTCTCCGGTGCGGTTCGATGTGGTGGCGATCTGCGGGGAAAAGATCAGCTGGTTTCGGAATGCGTATGAATATGTGTAACCAGTTCAGCCGTGCAGAATGGGATATGCAAACTGCTGTTGGGAGCTTGCTCACATGAAGCAGTTTGCATATCCCATTCTATAGGGCGGACGCCCGACATGAAATAAGTCACCGGCCAATTTACGGTATGGTCGGGGGAAATGCAGATTCCGGTGACTTATGAATGGCATGGCTGAACAATTTGGCAAAAAGGGATGCATAAAAAACATGTATTGGAGAGTCGATATGGAATTAAATAGAAAAGAGGGGCGGGAAGCCCTGGCAGTACATACGGCGGAAAATGGCGTGACATACCTCACCTTTCCGGGATTGGAGAGGACAGGGGTGGTGCGCCATCTTTTTTCCACCAGGGAGGGCGGTGTCAGCGAGGGGATCTATCGATCGATGAATCTCAGCTATGCGAGAGGGGATGAAAAAGAAGCGGTAGATGAGAATTACCGTCGGATCGCGGAGGTGCTGGGGAGCAGTGCGGAGGATATGGTCTGCTCGGACCAGACCCATACGGACCATATCCGGCTTGTCACGGAGAAAGACAGGGGGAAAGGGGTCATAAAGCCGAAAGATTATACGGAGGTAGACGGACTTATCACACAGGAGAAGGGGATTGTGCTCTGCACTTTTTTTGCGGATTGCGTGCCCCTGTTTTTCGTGGATCCGGTGAGGAGGGCCATCGGTCTCTCCCACTCCGGCTGGCGGGGAACCGTGCAGAAGATCGGCAGAAAAACAGTGGAGAAGATGCGGGAGGCTTTCGGGACAGAACCGGAAGATGTCCGTGCGGCGATTGGACCGTCCATCTGCCAGGATTGTTATGAGGTGAGTGAGGATGTCATTGAGGAGTTTCGGAGAGCTTTTCCGGAGGAGCGCATGTGGGATTCTCTTTTTTACCGGACAAAACCCGGGAAATATCAGTTAAATCTCTGGGAGGCAAACCGCCTTGTCATGCTGGAGGCTGGAATCCCTGCAGAGCAGATCGAGGTGACGGATATCTGCACATGCTGTAATCCGGATTTTCTGTTTTCTCATCGGGCGAGCCATGGGCGGAGGGGAAATCTTGGCGCGTTTATGAAGCTTGTGTGAGGAGGCATGAGGGGAAAATTTTGATCTTCCGTAAAAAATACGGAAGAAAATGGTACGTGCATATCATGTAGGTGTAAGGGCAGCAGAGAAAGAAGTCGCAGCTGTCTCTTACAGAAAACTGAGTACAGCAAAATCACAGGATAAAAAGGAGGAACAGAAAATGAGTATTGACTGGGAAGAGCTTCTTGGCGCAGAAGGAGAGGATCTCGACGACGCTTATGAGGAGGCGGTGGCCGCCGAGACAAGGTGGCAGGAAGGATACGATGATTGATGGAGCTGCCGGGACTTTGGGCGAAGGCAGTCAGAGGCGATAGTCTGTAAAGAGAAAAAAGAATAAAAGGTGCATGGGAACAACGGCGGACAGTCCGCAATGGAAACCATGCGCCTTTTTTGATGCGCAGAGAAAGGAGAAAAACAAGATGAGCAGAACAGGCAAAAGAAAGATTAAAAGAGGCGACGTTTTATTGGTGGACCTTGGTGCACCGGAGCATGGGAGTGAGCAGGCGGGAAGACGTCCGGTGGTCGTTGTGAGCAATGACTGGGTGAACTGTCACAACCATGTATATACTGTAGTGCCGCTGACGACACAGATAAACAGACTGGAGCTGCCGACGAATGTCCTCATCCCCGCAAACAAAGAGGAGGGAGTGACGCGGGATGCGGTTGCCCTGTGCGCTCAGACGAGGTCGCTTGACGCCGTGAGGATCCTCAGGAAGGCAGGACGGCTCAACAAAGATACCCTGGAGCGCGTCACAAAGGGCGTTCTGATACAGATAGGCATTGAACCTATGACTCTTTTATCGTAGGGGAGGCAAAACGACAAAGAAAGGAGATTTCACAATGCGATACGATGACTGGACGGCAGAAGGAAGACTGTGGTATGTCGATGATTCCGATGCGGAGGACAACGATGATGTTTGCGGGGAACTCGATGGGGAGGCTGATCTGCTGCGGCAGTTTGACAGAGGAGAGAAGCTATATAATTACCTGGACAAACGGATCTGGAAGCAGAACGAAGCGAAGCGGGCGGCGTCCATCATAATGTTTAACTGTCTGCACAGGGGCAGGCGCTCCAACGCCATGTTCATAGGGCCGAGCGGCTGCGGTAAAACATATATCTGGAGATGCTTGCAGGAGCTTTTCCCTGAGAGGATTGAGATCGTCGACGGGAGCAATATCACCCCGGACGGCTGGAGCGGGAAGAAGAAATGGAGTAACCTGCTGCTCTCTGAAAAATTTTTGGAAGGCAGACAAACCGTTCTCGTCATAGACGAAGCGGATAAAATGTTCATGCCCAAGACGAACTCCCGGGGGGAAAACTGGAGCGAGATCATCCAGGGCGAGGTCCTGAAGATGCTAGAGGGGACATATGTAGATCTCGGAAGCGGCGTTCGGGTTGATACTTCCATGATCAGTTTTGTATTCTGCGGAGCGTTTTCTGTGAAATCGGAGGAAATTGCGGAGAAGAAGCGGGGCGGCAGTATTGGCTTTGTGAAAAACAACAGAGAGGTGAAAGCCTATGACGCGCCGATCGAGAGGAAAAATCTTCACGATTTCGGAATCATGACGGAAATTCTGGGCAGGATCCGTCGGATCGTCAATTTAAAGCCCATGACGGAGAAGGATTTCTTTCATATGATGGACGCCGCCTGCAGCCCCATCAGGAAGCTGGAGGAAGAGTTTGGCGTCGAGATCAGCCTGATGCCTGAAACCTGCAGGAAGCTGGTTTCGGAGGCGGCGGAAGACGGGGAGGGGATCCGGGGGATGGAGAATAAACTCTGTGTCATGCTGGAGGATGCGTTGTATGAGGAGGAAGACAGGCGGCACTTTGTTTTTTGAGTGCCGTGGGAATATCTGCGAATCGGAATAAAAGGAGTGGTTTTATGAAAATGAATTACAGATTTACGGAAGACTTTTGCATGGAGGACGTCTCGTTTGAGGGATTGAGCGGACAGGAGTTTGCCGGTTCTTTAAAAGAGGCGTTAGGCATCCTGAAGATTGAAAATCCTGTGGCGGGTCTCCGCGAAGACATAAAAAAGGGACGCTATAAGGATGAGGAGCTGGAGTCAGTGCTTGAGGTGGTGAAACGGATCAGCTCGCTGTGGCATAATCCGAAAAAACAATCTTCGTCGAAAGAGGAGGGAGAAATGAATGTTTTAATGCTTCTGGCAGCAGCGCTTGAACTGATCAGCAGGATGAAATAAAAGGAGAAATGTGTATGGAACAGAAAAAAACAGGCAGAGAGATGGTGGAAGAGATCCGCAACCGGAGGGCGCATATGAACGATCTGCTCCTGGCGGTGGCCGATGTGGTCAATGGCTATGATTATAATTATGCACGGCCTCATGCAGGTGATTGCGATGACAGATGGCTGGAAGCGATGATCGCAGAGCTGCTTGCATCAACGCAGAAGCAGTATGATCCTGAAAAAAAAGAGCTTTATTACAGCTTTCTTTATTGTACGCTGTTAGGAATCGCGTGGGACAGGGATCTGTGTCATCTGTCCATGGATTACGGCGAGTATAAGCCGGCACAGGTTTTGGGGGATGTGGTGCGCATGGCGCGGGATACGGGCAGATCGACGCCGGGGCGCAAGGAGGATCTGCTCTTTATGGAAAGCGTAAACTATACGGATGAAATACGGGGATTTTTCGGATATATGCCGGAAGTGTATTTTCTGCTGCGCGGACAGAAAGTGTATTCTCTGTATACCGAGGAGGAGAAAGCGTTTGTCGGACAGGACAGGATAACGCTGGAAAAAAAGAAGAAGAAAACGCCATCCCCGGCGAGCTTTGAGGAGTTTTATGAGGCGGAGCTTGAGGAAGAATCCGACACCGAGTCCTGGGAGGAAGCAGGCAGCGCAATAGAACACGCGAGGGACAACATCGTGTGGCGTATCCCCGCTCCCGAAAAATATATCCGAAATTATCTGCGTTTTCGGGAACTGTCCTATACAGGCGCTGCAGAGGGGGAGCTTACCTGGGACAGGGAGGAATTTATAGACGAGATAGAGGAGATGGCGGACTGCTATCTCTATAGAAACGGGCGTTGTGCCTATTCGCTGGAGGAGCTCTACGGGATGGTGACGAAATATCTGGGGCAGACGGCAGAGGAGATGGGCCGGACGATGCAAAGAGGAAAGAAGTATAAGGATTGGCTGGAAACCGGAATAAAACAGGAAGGGGAGAAAAATGTGTAAAAATGTATCAGGCCCCCGCGGGCAGCCGGGACGGATAAAAGGTTTTATGGGGGATAAGTTTTGACGACAGACAGGCTGTATGTTACAATTTAACAATGCACTGCGGACAAAAAGGAAGTATGTCCGCGACCAGAAAAAGGAGAAAAATCATGAATCAGAATGAAATCAGAGAGGAAAAAAGAACACTTTATGAGCGCCAGACACGTATGGAAGAGCTGTTGGGACAGGTGGGAGACGTGATAAAAGGATATGATAAAACCTATGAGAATAAAATCATAAATGACGAAGGGGTTGTGGATGATGCGCGCCTCGAGGAGCTGATCACGCAGATCATGTCCGCTGCGCATGAAGATTACAGCCCGGAAAAGGAGGAACTGTACCGCAGTTTTCTCTACTGCACGATACTTGGAATCGCGTGGAAGAATCATATTTCTTCTGTGGAAGATTTTGAGAGGGAGCCGTACGAGCCGGCGCAGACCTACGGCGACATCGTTCGCATGGCGCGCGATACAGGGCGTTCGGCATGCAGAAGCAGGGCGGATCTGCTGAAAGCGGAGTGCGGGTATTTCTCACACAGATTCCACGACTTTTTTGCATATGCACAGGAAGTGTTCCTTTTGCTGGACGGAGACATGGAGAGTTCTCTTTTTACGGAGGAAGAAAATGCGTTTCTTAAGCGGGAAATAGAGCTTTTCAATAAAAAAAGTGTCAAAGCGGCAGAAGAATTTTATGCGAAGGAAGAAGAGATGAAAAAAGTCCGGATGGCTGAGGATCCTCTCTATGCGGAAGAAGTCAGGCTGAAAAAAGAACTTTCAGACGCTGCGGATGAGGAGCTGGCCGACAGGCTGGAAAGCGGAGAGGATGTGTATGATATTCTTTACGGCAGCATGGAGGAAGAGGAAGAAGAACCGTGGTGGGAGGAATTAACCAGACAGCTCGAAGCGGGGGAGACGGCAGTCCTGCAACGTATTCCGGATGCTGAAAAGTATAAGAGGTATTATCTGCGCTTCAGGGAAATGTCCTATACGGAGGGCACAGAGGGGAAACTCACCTGGGATGGGGAGGCGTTTGCCGGCGCCATAGAGAAGATGGTCGATCTCTATCTCTATGAGCAGAGGCTGTCCGCCTATTCGCTGGAGGAAACCTATGGGCTTGTGACTGACCGCGTAAAGCAGCTGCCCGGTATTGTAAGGGAGGCGGTGCGGAAGGCGAGGAGGTACGATAAATGATAGAGAGCCGTGAAGAACTGGGCAGGAAACTGGTGGAGGAATATGAAGCGCACAAGGCTGACGAGTCTTATAAAGAGAGCCTGCTCTACCGGTATTTTAGAGAGAGAGAAGAGCGCCGCGCGGAAGGAAAACTGCAGTCGAAAGAATCGGCGCGGGAATTTCTGGCGGATAAAGGAGAAGAAAAAGAGTATTATCTGCGCCTGAGAGTCGCGTATCTGGCTGCGGGTGATGAATATCAATATATTACCCGGGACGAGTATCAGGAGGTCAGGGATGCGCTGGTGGATCAGCTGCTTCGACAAAAAAAGATGTCGGCCAAGACAAAGAAAAGCCTGCCTGGCGCGTCACAGGAGGAGTTGGAGGATCGCCTGCTGAAAAAGCAGGCGGCCGACTTTGTCGACAATGAAAAAAGGGAGCGCAGTTCAAAGAAAGAGAGCGACGACGTGAAACTGCTGCGCTTTTTTGAACAGAATAGCGGGCAGGGGCACATTCCTGCCCGGGATGCGGGCAGGCCGGAGGCCCAGGAGGGGAGAAAGCTCGACGAAGCATTTATAAAGAAGTGTGAAAAGATATGCCGTCTGCTGCGGGATGATATGCTGGAAAAGGAGCAGACCAGAGTCATTTTACCGTTGTATGTGGAGGAAAGCACAGGCGCTGGCATCTATCTTATGGGACGCGATAATATCCCGGAGACGAAGATTCCCAGGGCCCACAGCAAATTTCCCTGTTATCCCTGTGTTGTCTGGTATGAGGAGTGTGCCAGAGAGAGAAAGATCAAATGGGGCAGCACCAGCATCAATCGGATCCCGATGGACGATCGGCGGATGATCTTTTACCTGTCGGTGAAAGGATTTTTCAGAGTGGAGGAGGCTGTGGGGTACTTGATGGGTCTGAAAGAAAATGGCAGCCTGAAAAAAGGTTATCGGATGGATAACGCGGCGATGAGATATGATGTGCCGCCGGAGGAGCTGGACACGGAGTTTTCTTCGTTCTTCTATGCAGAAAACAGTCCGCAGATTCTGAGCAAAGAGAACCTGAGCAAAGAGGAGCGGGAGATCCTGGAGAGAGAAGACAGAGAAGAGGAGGCTCTCAGGCGCAGAGAAAAGAGCGCCGGGAAAGAGCCGAAGGACGGTATGACCAGTAGGAGAGGAGATCGTTTCAGATATGGGATCGGAAGGAAAAATGGATGAGAGGGATGTGCGCAACAGAGAGTTGATCAGGCGGTTTCGGGAAGGCGATAAGGAGGCCTTGAATCTTCTGCTGAAGGAGAATGACGGGCTGCTGAAGAAGGCTGTCAACAGGATGAAAGGGTTCCGATATATGGAGGAGGATCTTCTGCAGGAAGCCAGGCTGGAAATGGTGACCAGGATGGTGGAGGATTTTGATTTACAGCAGGACAAGGCTAAATTCAGCTCCTATGTTTCCGACCATGCATTTTGGAAGATGTATGATATTGCGGACAGAAATTCGGACGGACAACTGAGAAGAAAAACAAAGATAAGACAGGAAGAAGGGGCTGAAGAAAAAGCACAAAACGTGATCTCCATGGAAGAGGCGGACATGGACAATATACCGGCGGAGAAGGGAGGAAATCCGGAGAATACCGTGCTGCGCAGGGAATATGACGCGGAGTTGGAAAAATTTATAGGAGACGGATTCCTGACGGCAGGTGAACAGGCGGTGATAAGAGGAATCGTGAGGGGAAAGGAAATGAAGGAGATCGGCGCCGGACTGAACCGCAGAGCGTGGGAGATAGAGAAGATGAAAAAACGGGCGCTTGAAAAGGTGATGTACGCCGGAGAATGGGAAGAGCTGTTCCCGGAATATGCCGCCCGGTATTCTTCTGATCTGTGGCTTAAAAACGAAGGCGACACCAGATTTAACGCAGCGCCGGAAGAATTTTTAACAGACAGCGGATTTCTGACAGCAAGCGAACAGATGGTGATGAGAGGAATCGCGGGTGGGGACGGATACGAAGAAATTGGCGCCAGGCTGAACCGCAAAGAGTGGGAGATAGAGAAGATGGAAAAGCGAGCGCTTGAAAAGATGATGTATGCCCGGGACAGAGAAGAGTTGTTCCCGAGAGGGTTTACAGATTGACTGGCGAGGTCAATTCGTGTTGTCATCCACCCGCGCGGCGTCTGCCGTTTCCATCCGTTTCCGGTTGTGTTCTTCCATCAGGTTACGGATCTTTTCGGTGGGCGTCCGGACAAAATTCATGGAAACATTGTGGTTCATAAAATCGATGATGGACGCCAGAAATTTATTCATATCTGCAGTCATATAATAAGGACGGGCTAAAAGCTCCGGCGTCTGATAGGTGAGATTGGTGGTGATCAGCCTGTCGAAATAACCTTTTTCGTAGGCGGCGTCAAAGTGCTCGAGGCCGTTGGTGAACAGTCCGAAAGTGGTGCAGATGAACACTCTGTTTACCTTAAAGGTTTTCAGGATGCGGGCAGTGTCGATCATACTCTCCCCGGAGGAGATCATGTCGTCCACGATGATGGCGTCTTTCCCGGCGATATTGTCCCCCAGAAATTCGTGCGCCACGATGGGATTTTTTCCGTTTACGACGGTGGAATAATCTCTTCTCTTATAGAACATCCCCATATCAACGCCGAGTACGTTTGCGAAATAGACGGCGCGGTCTAAAGCGCCCTCATCGGGGCTTAAAACGATCGTGTGGTCCTTGTCGATGATGATATCCGGCTCCGCACGCAGCAGAGCTTTCGTGAACTGGTAGGTGGGCATGAAGCTGTCGAAGCCGCAGAGCGGCACCGAGTTCTGCACCCGGGGGTCGTGGGCGTCGAAGGTGACAATGTTGCTGACACCCATGTCGGAAAGTTCTTTCAGGGCGTAGGCACAGTCCAGAGATTCCCTGCCGTTTCGTTTATGCTGCCTGCTCTCATAGAGGAAGGGCATGATGACCGTGATGCGGTTTGCCTTTCCGCCGGCGGCCGCGATGACCCGTTTCAGATCCTGATAGTGGTCGTCGGGGGACTTATGGTTTGTATAACCGTTCATTTCATAGGTGATACTGTGGTTACAGACGTCCAGTAAAATATAAAGATCCTTGCCGCGGATGGATTCCCGGAAGATGCCTTTGCTTTCGCCGCTGCCGAAACGCGGACAGTCCGCATCGGCGAGAAAGTTGTCTTCGTGATATCCCTGAAAAGCAGGATCGTTTGTCAAGTCTTTGTGGGTTTCTTTGCGAAAATTTACGAGAAATTCGTTGATGACTCTGCCCATTTCCGCAGCGGAGTCGAGAGCTACAATTTTCAGAGGCGCAACAGGAAGCGCCTGTTCCAGTTTCGTAACGTCTGCCATGAAATATCTCCTGATGTCAAATCGATGAAAAACAGCATTTTGTAGAAGATTGTCGAAATCCAAATACATTTTAAATTTATAACATTCTTCGTGACACGTCAAGGGAATTCTAGTAGAATGATTGTAAAAGGATAGGGGTAAAAAGTGGAAAAAAGAGGACATATTATACAAAAAGTATTGCCGGACAGCATCGCTGAGGAGATGGGACTTGAGAGAGGTGACGCTGTCCTGGCCATAAACGGTCAGGAGATCGACGACATTTTTGATTACCAGTATCTGCTGCAGGATGATTACGTCGAGGTCGCGATCCTGGCAAAGAGCGGGGAGGAATGTGTTTTAGAGATCGAGAAGGAGGCCGGGGAAGATCTGGGGCTGGAGTTTGAAAACGGCCTGATGGATGAGTACAGAAGCTGCCACAACAAGTGCATCTTCTGTTTTATCGACCAGATGCCGAAGGGAATGCGGGAGACGCTGTATTTCAAGGATGACGATTCCAGATTGTCCTTTTTGCAGGGGAATTATGTGACCCTGACAAATATGTCGGACCACGATATCGACAGGATCATCCGCTACCGTCTGGAGCCCATCAATATCTCTTTTCAGACGACGAATCCCGCTCTCCGCTGTATGATGTTGAACAACCGCTTCGCCGGGGAGGCGTTAAAAAAGGCGGACAGGCTTTTCGAGGCGGAGATCGAGATGAACGGACAGATCGTGCTCTGCAGGGGGGTGAACGATGGGGAGGAGCTGGAGAGAACGATCTCGGATCTGACGAAGTATCTCCCCTGTCTGGCGAGCGTGTCGGTTGTGCCGGTGGGACTCTCGGATCACAGGGAAGGACTCTATCCGTTAAAACCGTTTACGGAGGCGGAGGCGGGGGCGGTCATAGACTGCATTGAAAACTGGCAGAAAAGGATAAAGGGGCAGTATGGCGTTCACTTTGTGCACGCTTCGGACGAATGGTATCTTCTGGCAGGACGAAAGCTGCCCGAGGCGGAGCGCTACGACGGATATCTGCAGCTGGAAAACGGCGTGGGAATGCTGAGACTTCTGATGGATGAGTTTGAGGAGGCGCTGCAGAGAAAGCGGGGGCATGTCCTGAAGCAGAGACGCGAAATATCGATCGCGACGGGGAAACTGGCCTATCCAACGTTAAAGAAGATGGCAGCAGAAGCGGAGGCGCTTTATCCGAATCTGACGATACATATGTATGAGGTCATCAATCGCTTTTTCGGGGAGAAGATCACGGTCTCAGGACTTTTGACGGGGCGGGATATCATGGGGCAGCTGCGGGGAAAAGAGCTGGGTTCGAGGCTTCTTTTGCCGGTCAATATGCTGCGCAGCGGAACGGACGTTTTTCTGGACGATGTGACGGTGGGGGAAGTGGAAAAAACTTTACAAGTGCCGGTAGATATTGTAAAATCAAGCGGGTATGATCTGCTCTCCTGCATGTTGGGGGAAAGCGGGACATCCGGAAAGCCGGCAGGGCGGGAATAAAAGTTTACTACAGTAAAGGATAAGATAGAAGTTATGGCAAAGAAAAAAGGAAAACCGGTGGTGGCGGTGGTGGGCAGACCCAATGTGGGAAAGTCTACCTTGTTTAATGCACTTGCCGGGGAGAGAATATCGATCGTTAAGGATACGCCTGGCATCACCAGAGACCGGATCTACGCGGACACGGAATGGTCGGGGCGTAAATTTACGCTGATTGATACGGGCGGCATCGAGCCGGAGAGCAGGGACATCCTTCTGTCCCAGATGCGCGAGCAGGCGCAGATCGCCATCGACACGGCGGATGTGATCCTGTTTCTGGTGGATGTGAAGCAGGGGCTGGTGGACGCCGATTCCAAGGTGGCGGATATGCTGCGCAAGGCGGGTAAGCCTGTGGTTTTAGTGGTGAACAAGGTGGACAGCTACGAGCGGGATATGATTGCCGTCTATGAGTTCTACAATCTGGGAATCGGAGAACCCCATGCCATCTCCGCGGCGAACAGAACCGGGATCGGCGATATGCTGGATGTCGTTATCTCCCATTTTCCGGAAAGCGCGAAGGAGGACGAGGAGGATGACAGGATCAGGGTGGCGATCGTTGGCAAGCCCAATGTGGGAAAGTCCTCGATCATCAACCGGCTGCTCGGGGAAAACCGTCTGATCGTCTCCGATATCGCGGGGACCACCAGGGACGCGGTGGACACGGAACTGACGTACCACGGCAGGGAATATGTGTTCATCGATACGGCGGGACTGCGTAGAAAAAATAAGATAAAGGAAGAGCTGGAGCGCTTTATGATCATCCGCACGGTCAGCGCGGTGGAGCGGGCGGATATCGTGGTCCTGGTGATCGACGCGGTGGACGGTGTGACGGAGCAGGATGCCAAGATCGCCGGCATCGCCCATGACCGGGGCAAAGGAATAATCATTGCGGTCAACAAGTGGGACGCGATCGAGAAGGATAATAAGACGACGGGAGAGTACGAGAAGAAGATCAGACAGATACTGTCCTTCATGCCTTACGCGGAAATTTTATATATTTCTGCGCTGACGGGGCAGAGATTACCGAAATTATATGATATAATAGAGATGGTACACGAGAATCACGCGATGCGCGTGGCTACCGGCGTTTTAAACGAGATCATGTCGGAGGCGGTGGCGATGCAGCAGCCGCCCACGGACAAGGGCAAGCGTCTGCGGCTCTATTACATCACACAAGTGGCGGTAAAGCCGCCGACTTTTGTGATATTTGTGAACGATAAGGAATTGATGCATTTTTCCTATACAAGGTATATGGAAAACCAGATCCGGGAGACCTTCGGCTTCCGCGGAACACCGCTTAAATTCTTTATCCGGGAACGAAAAGGAGATAAATAGTTATGTTGGGACGTATCATTTGTCTGGCGGTGGGATATCTGTGCGGCCTGTTCCAGACGGCTTATATTTATGGAAAATCAAAGGGAATCGATATCAGGGAGAAGGGCAGCGGCAACGCGGGCACGACCAATACCCTTCGGACCTTCGGCGTGAAGGCCGGCGTCCTAGTGCTGTTGGGGGACATCTTAAAATGTGCGGTGGCGTGTCTTCTGGCGCGGTTTGTCATTGCGCCGGGGATGGCGCCGGATCTGAACTATCTGTTTGTCCTGTATGCGGCGGCAGGGGTGATATTAGGGCACAATTTTCCTTTTTATATGAACTTCCGTGGCGGAAAGGGGATCGCGGCGACCGCAGGGCTGATCATCTGTTTCCACTGGAGCTTTTTTATCATGGGTGTTATCGTGTTCTTCGGGACTTTCTTTACGACCCACTATGTGTCCCTGGGGTCACTCCTTGTCTACGCGGGCTTTCTGATCCAGATCATCATCGAGGGGCAGATGGGTGTGTTCGGGTTGTCCCAGGCGGCATTGAACGAGATGTATATTGTGGCGGCGCTCCTGGCGGCCATGGCCTACTTTAAGCACCGGGAGAATATAAAGCGGCTGCTGAGGGGGCAGGAGCGGAAAACATATCTGAAAAAGAAGGAATAGAAAGTATATAATATATAGTAAAATGAGAGAAGGGACAGAATATGGCGAAAATAGGATTGATCGGAGCGGGAAGCTGGGGAACGGCGTTATCCAAACTGGCGGCGGACAACGGGCATGAGGTGACAGTCTGGTCCATCGTAAAGGAAGAGATCGAAATGCTGCGGAAAAACAGGGAACACCTGGACAAGCTGCCGGAGGTGAAGCTGCCGGAGAGCATTGTCTATACGACTGAGCTCGCGGAGGCGATAGAGGGGGCGGATCTGTGTATTCTGGCGGTGCCCTCACCCTTTACAAGAAGTACGGCGGCGATGATGAAGCCTTTTGTACGGGAGAGGCAGATCATCGTCAATGTGGCAAAAGGGGTGGAGGAGCGGACGCTTATGACGCTGTCGGAGATCATCGAGGAGGAGCTGCCGCAGGCGGACGTGGCGGTGCTCTCCGGTCCATCCCACGCGGAGGAAGTGGGAAAGGGAATGCCCACGACGATCGTGGCCGGGGCAAAATCGAAGGAGACGGCGGAGTATATTCAGAACCTGCTGATGAACAAAGTGTTCCGGGTGTACACCAGCCCGGATATGCTGGGAATCGAGCTGGGCGGCGCCCTGAAGAATGTGATCGCGCTGGCGGCGGGCATAGCCGACGGGCTTGGCTGCGGCGACAACACGAAGGCAGCGCTGATCACCCGCGGCATCACCGAGATCGGCAGGCTGGGACTGGCCATGGGCGGAAAGCTGGAGACTTTCTGCGGTCTCACGGGCATCGGCGATCTGATCGTGACCTGCGCGTCCATGCACTCCCGCAACAGGCGGGCGGGTATTCTGATCGGACAGGGAAAGACCATGAAAGAGGCGATGGACGAGGTCAGACAGGTGGTGGAAGGCGTGTACTCCGCGAAGGCGGCCATGGGGCTTGCAAGGAGATATGAGGTGGAGATGCCGATCATCGAGCAGGTAAATCTTGTGCTGTTTGAGGGGAAACCGGCGGCGCAGGCGTTGGATGAGCTGATGCTGCGGGATCGGAAGATCGAGATCAGCACCGGGTGGTGATGATAGAAAAGTTGGAGACATAATATGAGATGCGGAAGATGCGGAAAGCATTTTGACGAGGAGATGTACAGCGGGATATGCCCGAAGTGCGGACATTTTAATAACCGGCGGACGGAGTACGACGTAAGCAAGTATTTCAGCGCTAAATTTGACGATGGAGGGAAGACTTCCACCGGCGTGCAGGCGGCGAAGCAGCACGAGAAGCTGCATGAGATGTACGATAAATATAATATGCACAGGCCGGGAACAAAACAGGGCGGAACCGGAGGTTATCCGCAGACAAGACCGCATAGAGTGATAAAGGAGAAAAATATTGTCACGCCGGCCTGTGTGGTCATAGCAGTGGTGGCGATCGCTTTCACGACAGTTGTCTGTAATCTGAAAAAGCGGGAGATAACAGAGACCTATCGGACCGTGGATTTTGAGTGGGAGACCGCGGAGGCGGGGCAGATTTTCGAGGTGAACGACAGGCTTCTTCTGGTGGAGGGAGCGGAAGTGGTCGATACGTCGATGATGAGCGGCATAGCGGAGGAGGAAAAACTGGTGGCGGTGACGGTGGAGATACTGCCCTCGGAGGAATGGAACAGTGACTGGGCGTACCACGTCGTCTATCTTTCGGACGGTTACACCTGCAGAGAGTGTCTGGACAGCTATGCGCTGGGCACCATCACGTCTCTCGACGAGTTCCCGGTCGGAGCAGATCCCTACGATATCATGGAAGAACTCTATGATATGCGGGAATCCATGGGGGAGGATATTCTGACGGAATCGGACTATCTGAATTACGATTACGGGGAGGGAAGGACCGGAAAATTTTATTTCCTGGCAGATGGGGACGTCCGGAACGTTACGATCTCCTTCGAGCAGGAGGGGACGGAGAAAGGAGTTCCCGTTCTGGAGAAGAGAGTGAGCGTTCCGCTTGTGCTGGAGGAGGTATCATGATGGGCAAGACGAAGATCATTTCCTGCGTTTCCTGCGCGATCGTTGTGCTGATGTGCCTGATCTTTTATTCCGGCTATGTCAGCCAGCAGTACTATGAAGTATGTACCCCTTACGGGTATTCGCCGATCACGGGGTATGAGATAGAGATACTGGAGGAGGTCCCCGAGGGATACGAATATCATATGTCAGAGTATGCGATCCGGGATGAGATGAAAGTGGTGGAGATCACCTATGAACTGACGGGCGTGGTGAACGACTCGTTGGGAATCCAGGGAAATCTGTGTTACTATTACGGGGAGGACGGCGGATGGATCGATATATTGGAGAAGGACGAGGATTACTGGGGAGAGATAAGCTGTGACGGCTACAACATCATACCGCCCGGGGAGCGTGTGCTCTTCCGGGAGTACGTGCTGGTGCCGAAGAATATCGGAGAGATCACCGCGAATTGGGTGGACGGCGACAGCGGGGAGATGGTTATAAAATTATAAAACGCGGATGGAGGAAGAGAATGAATCAGGGATTTAACAGTACCAATCAGTATGTGGCTTCGAGGGAGCTGATGGACGGCGTGAACGTGGCGATCGCGCTGCAGAAACCTCTTCTGATCAAGGGGGAACCGGGCACGGGCAAGACGATGCTGGCGGAGGCGGTGGCGCAGTCCCTCGGCAAGAAGCTGATCATCTGGAACATCAAGTCCACCACGAAGGCGCAGGACGGGCTTTACATGTACGACACGATCCAGCGTCTCTACGACGGACAGTTCGGTGAGGAGGGCGTGGACGATATCGCCCGCTATATCAAGCTGGGAAAGCTGGGGGAGGCTTTCGACTCGGAGGAGCAGGTGGTGCTTTTGATCGATGAGATCGACAAGGCGGACCTGGAGTTCCCCAACGATCTGCTCTGGGAGCTTGACCAGATGGAATTCTATATCCATGAGACGAAGCGCACGGTCAAGGCGAAACACCGCCCGATCGTGATCATCACGTCCAACGCGGAGAAAGAACTGCCGGACGCGTTTCTGCGCCGATGCATTTTTCACTATATCGACTTCCCGGATAAGGAGCTGATGGAGGAGATCGTGAAGACCCATTATCCCGATGTGGAGGAGAATCTGATGCGGCAGGCGATGGAGATATTCTATGAAATCCGCTCCATGCGCGATATCCGCAAAAAGCCCAGTACATCGGAGCTGATCGACTGGATCAACGCGCTGCAGATCGGCGGGATCCCGGCGGACGTGCTGCGGGCGAAGATGCCGTTTCTCGGCGTTGTCGTGAAGAAGGACGAGGATCTGGAGACTGTGAGACAGAGAGGTATTTAACATGTTTTATCCCTTTTTTCAGATTTGCAAGGCGAAGGGGCTTCATATCACGATGAGCGAGTGGCTGACGCTGCAGGATGCGCTGGAGAAAGGCATGGCGGGCAGCAGTCTGACACAGTTTTACTACCTCGCCAGAATGATCCTCGTCAAGAGCGAGACGGAATTTGATAAATTTGATATGGCCTTTGAGGAGTGCTTCAGGGGAGTGAAGACGGAGAATGAAGTCACGGCGCAGATGCTGCGGTGGTTGGACAAGTCCGATATGATGGAGCTCGCCCACGAGGAGGCGAGAGCGCACTTAAACCAGATGGAGGACAATACGGTCATCGACAAGGAGGATGTGGAGCAGACTTTCAAGGACAGGCTGCGGGACCAGAACGAGGAGCACAACGGCGGCTCTTTCTGGATCGGCACCATGGGCAAGACGTCCTTCGGCAATATGGGCGGCAATGTGGGCGGCGTCAGGGTCGGCGGGAGAACAGGCTACCAGTCCGCTTTCTCTGTGATCGGAGCCAGAAAATACAAGGATTTCCGGGACGACAGGGTCCTGGACAACAGACAGTTCCAGCTGGCTTTCCGGAGGCTCAGACAGTTCTCCACAAAGCTGGATATCCCGAAGACGGAGCTGGATATTCCCGGCACCGTGGACAAGACCTGCAACAACGGCGGCTGTCTGCAGATCGTGATGGAGAAGCCCAGAAAGAACGCGGTGAAGCTTCTGCTGCTCTTTGACTCGGGGGGGACGATGATCCCCTACAGCTCCCTGATGAACGATCTGTTCCAGGCGGTGAACAAGTCGAATCATTTCAAGGATGTGAAGTGCTACTATTTCCACAACTGTATCTACAGTAAGCTCTACAAGACGCCGGAGTGTGAGAACGGCGAGTGGGTGGACACGGAGTGGATGTTCCGCAACCTGGACAGCGACTACAAGGTGATCATCGTGGGGGATGCGGCGATGGCGCCCGAGGAGCTGTACTCCGACAGCGGAAACTACAGGGGTCCCAACGGCGGGCTCTCCGGCTACGAGTGGCTGCAGCTGATGAAAAGACACTATAAGAAGATCGTGTGGATGAATCCGAAGATGGCGCCGGGCAGAGCGCCCTGGCGGGAGGCGGAGACGGCGATCAAGGAGATGCTCCCGATGTATAAGCTGACAGTGAAAGGGCTCAACGAGGGCATGATAAAACTGATGGCGAATAAGGGCGATTCCCGTTAAGAATAGAGGACATGCGTTGATATGAACAGAAAAAGGGACATACAAAAAGCAAAGAACGGATACATCGAGTTGTGCAGATTTTTGTTCTGCGCGATGATCTTGATACACCACACGGCCATCGACCCGGAGACCGGGACGATCCTGCCGGGAGGTTTTATAGCGGTGGAGTTTTTCTTTTTCCTGTCCGGCGCCATGGCGATGAGGCATCTGGCAAAGGAGAAGAGGGATATCCCGCAGAAGATGCAGTATGCCATGTCCTACACGCTGCACAAGATAAAAAGAATTTTTCCCTATGCCGCATGCGGGACGCTGATCGCCTATATCTGGCGCATTGCCACGGTGAGGGATTACACGGCGCAGACCTGGCAGGAGCTGGCGGTCCTGCCCTTTGAACTGTCCTTTTTGCCGATGGCCGGGTTGGTGCCCACCAGACTGGACCGCTATATGAATGCTCCCTTGTGGTATGTGTCGGCGATGTTTATCACGTTGCCGCTGATCGTATATCTATGCCTGAGAGCGGAGGATGCGTTTAAACATTATATCGTCTGGTTTGTCCCCTTTTTGATACATGGATGGATGATCCTGCACATGGGGGCATCCTGGGGCTGGGGAGAAGTGACGCCCGTCGGATTTTCTGGGCTTTTGGTCGCCTTCTCCAATATGACGCTGGGGTTCGGCGTCTATCTGGCGGCGGAGAGGCTGGCGGGGAAAAAAATTGGCGCGGCAGTCAGAACCCTGCTCACGGTCTGCGAAGTCGGAGCGGTGGCGCTCTGCTTTGCGTTTGCGGCTTCTTCGCCGGAGACATACAGTTTTGAGGCGGTGATCCTCTTTCTCGCCGCGTCGCTCTCGATCACTCTGAGCGGCGTGAGTTATACGGCGAAAATACATGGCAGAGTGTGGGAGTGGCTCGGAAAACTGACTTTGCCGATCTACTGTGTCCACTGGTGGGTCGGACAGATCGTGCAGGTATATCTGGGAGAGTACGACTACCCGCTTCGGATCCTGTTTACGTTTATCGGAGGGCTGATCCTGTCCCTGCCCATGATATTTCTGGTGGAGAACCTGCCGAAGATATTTCAAAAATGGAAGATTAGAAAGTGATAGAAGGAGAATATTATGAAAATATTTGAGGAACTGCAGGCGAGGGGCCTGCTCGCACAGCTGACGGACGAGGAGGAGATCAGAGAACTCGTGAACGGCGGAAAAGCTACGTTTTATATCGGGTTTGACCCCACGGCGGATTCCCTGCATGTAGGTCATTTTATGGCGCTGTGCCTGATGAAGAGGCTGCAGATGGCCGGAAATAAGCCGATTGCGCTGATCGGCGGCGGCACGGGCATGATCGGGGATCCGTCCGGCAGAACGGATATGCGCAGCATGATGACGACGGAGATGATCGATCACAATTGCGAATGTTTCAAAAAGCAGATGAGCCGTTTTATCGAGTTTGGGGAAGACAAGGCCATGATGGTGAACAATGCGGAGTGGCTCAGGGATCTGAACTACATCGAGTTTATCCGGGACATCGGCGCCTGCTTCTCTGTGAATACGATGCTGCGGGCGGAGTGCTATAAACAGAGGATGGAGAAGGGCTTAAGCTTCCTGGAGTTCAACTACATGATCATGCAGTCCTACGATTTTCTGGAGCTGTACAAGCGCTACGGCTGCAACATGCAGTTCGGCGGAGACGACCAGTGGAGCAATATGCTGGGCGGCACGGAGCTGATCCGCAAGAAGCTGGGGAAAGACGCGTACGCCATGACGATCACTCTTCTGATGAACTCGGAGGGGAAGAAGATGGGCAAGACCCAGAAGGGGGCGGTGTGGCTGGACCCGAAGAAGACGACGCCCTACGAGTTTTACCAGTACTGGCGCAACATCGGGGATGCGGATGTGCTGAAATGTCTGCGGATGCTGACCTTTTTACCGTTGGAACAGATCGACGAGATGGATAAGTGGGAAGGCAGTAAACTGAACGAGGCGAAAGATATTCTGGCTTACGAGCTGACCAATCTGGTGCACGGCGAGGAGGAGGCCGGAAAGGCGAGAGAGGCGTCGAAAGGGCTCTTCGGCGGAAACGGCAGCATAGAAAATATGCCCAAAGCGCAGTTGGCGGAAGAGGATTTCCGGGACGGAAAGATCGACCTGATCAGTATGCTGACCGTCTCCGGTCTGGTGTCCTCCCGGTCGGAGGGAAGGCGCGCCATCGAGCAGGGCGGCGTCAGCGTGAACGACGAGAAGGTGACGGACGTCAGAGCCGTCTATGACAGGAACGCTTTTGACGGGGACGGCATCATCCTCAGGAGAGGCAAGAAGAACTTTAAGAAACTGGTACTGTAGGGGCGGATATGATCCGTGGAGGAGAGAACGGAGAATGGACAGAATAGCGCTTTTGATTCCATGCTACAACGAGGCGAAGACCATCGGAAAGGTGATCGCGGACGCGAAGAAGTATATTCCGGAAGCGGTGATCTATGTGTACGACAACAATTCCACGGACGATACAGCAAAGATCGCCGGGGAGGCCGGCGCTGTGGTGCGGCATGAATACCGCCAGGGCAAAGGGAACGTGATAAGACGGATGTTCCGGGAGATCGACGCCAGGTGCTATATCATGACGGACGGAGACGATACCTACCCGCTGGAGTTCGCCAGGGAGATGGCGGACAAAGTTCTGCAAAGACAGATGGATATGGTGGTGGGGGACAGACTTTCCTCCACCTACTTCACAGAGAATAAGAGACCGTTTCACAATATGGGAAACTCTCTTGTGCGGATGACGATCAACAAAGTTTTTTCCTGTGACATCAAGGATATTATGACAGGGTACCGCGCGTTCAGCTACAATTTTGCCAAGACGTTTCCGATTTTATCCAGAGGGTTCGAGATAGAGACGGAGATGACGATCCACGCAGTCAACAATAATATGGCGATCGACAACGTGATCGTGGAATACCGGGACAGGCCGGAGGGGAGCGTGTCCAAACTCAACACCTACTCGGACGGGATGAAAGTGCTTGCGACGATCGTCAGGCTGTTCAGAAACTATCAGCCGTTTAAATTTTTCACGATCATCAGCGCGGTGTTGGCGGCGTTGTCCGTGGGCTTTCTGATCCCGGTGCTGGTGACTTATTTCGAGACCGGGTTGGTGGAACGGTTTCCCACATTGTTTGTCTGCTGTTTTGTGATGCTGGCGGCGCTGCAGTCCTTCTTTTCGGGGCTGATCCTGTCCAGCTTTGCGATCAAGAGCAGGCGGGATTTTGAGTTCCAGCTGAATCTGGTGGAAATGATGAAACAGAGAGATGAAAAAAATAAGGATGAAAAGACAGAAAATTAGTATGGTTTGCGCGGTCCTTTTCGTTCTCTCCGCGCTGGCGGCTGTCAAGACGATCTGGATCAGCCTGGATATCGATGAGAGCTATGCTCTGGCGGTTGCGTACCGGCTGGCGACGGGGGAGAGACTGTTTTCGGATCTGTGGGAATCCCATCAGCTCGGCGGCATCGTGCTCGCTCCCTTTTTGTGGCTGTATTTAAAGCTCGCGGGTACGACGACGTATCTCGTGATCTACTCACGGGTCGCGGGGACGCTGATCCATATACTGACAGGTATATTTTTATATAAAACCGCAGTGAATGTCGGAAAGATAAGCGAGCCTTTTTCGGCACTGTTATTTTTTCTGCATGTGAATTTTCTGCCCAAGTGGGTACAGTGCCCGGAGTTTGAACTGCAGCAGTATTGGTTTGTGCTGCTGATTTTTTTGTGTTTTTACCGCTATTATCAGGGGGAGAGGAAAAGGAGGGGCTATCTGGCGGCTTCCGGCGTGCTGCTGGTGGGACAGATGTTCTCCTACCCTTCGTTAATCTTTCTCTATCCGGTCTACCTGACCGGAATCATTCGGTGCGGAAAAGAGTATGCGGAAAAGAAGAAAACGCCGGGGGAAGCCCTGTGGTTCACGGCGGGATCCGCGCTGACGGGCATCCTGTTTCTGGCGTACCTGGGAAGTTATATGACGCCGGAGAAATTTCTGCGATATGTGTCTTATATTTTTCAGGATGAATCCCACACGCTGGTGAGCACGGCTGTGAAGTGGAAGATCTTCGGCGCGCAGTTTCTGGAGATATTGCTTCCGCTCTGTATCGTCCTGGGGATCTCGAGTGCGGCGGGAATTGTGCTTGCCCGCCGGGGGAGGAAACGGGAGGGGATCTATTATGCGCTGCCGATCTCCTTTCTTTTGCTGGGCGGCCTGCAGGCGGCCGGGTGTCTGTTTGGAGATGAAAACCAGTTTTATATGCTGTGGCGCTTCTTCGCCGTCTCCGCGCTGGGAATATGGATGTGTCTGGCGGAAAAGACGGAGGAGAACAGGAGGTGCCTCTGGTTTGGTATAGCGCCCGGGTTTGTGACACTTGTGTCAGTTCTTGTCATGACCAATATGGATGTCAATACTTCCATGGCAAAGATGTATATCGGAGTGATCGCGACGGCGTGGATGCTGGGAAAGCACTATGAGACGAAAGAGGAGGCGCCGGACATGCCGGTCTCCGCAAGAGGAACCGTAAAAGTGTGGAACGTCCGGGAGACGGAGGTCTGGGAGAAATGTCTTTTGTGGGCCGGAATGCTGCTTTTTTTGGCGGGGCTGTCTGTCTGCAAACTGGTGCAGATGAGGGTTTCCGGCTGCGGGGAGATCACGGTGCTGGCGCCGATGAGAAGGATGGAGGCGGGGCCGGCGAAGGGGGTCTATATGGTGGAGGATACGGCGTCAGTGCTGCAGGACGATTACCGGGTGCTGACGGCGGAGCTGAAGAAGGAGGATAAGCTTCTGTATGTCGGCAGTGAAAATATCGTCTACCTCTGGACGGATGCGCAGATCGCGACGCCCTCCACACAGGGGACCAACGCCTACAATGAGATGTTTATCCGCTACTACGAGGAGCACCCGGAGAAGACGCCAACGGTGATCGCCCTCGACAAGGAGTTGGGAGAGAACCCGGCGTACTACAATTCCCCCCAGAATCATATTCTGTATGAGTGGATGGAGCAGGCGGGATACCGGGAAGTGCTGGACGCGCCCTACATGAAATTGTACAGGCGTTGAAGGAGCTGTCCGGGGACACAGGTCGGGAGACAGAACACAGGGAGGTGCAAAGGAGATGTCAAATGCGAACATCACGAAAAGAGAGCTGGCAGAGAGCCTGAAAAGACTGGCTTCCGGAAAGCTTTTTGAGCAGGTCACGGTGGGAGATATCGTGAAAGAATGCGGCGTGAACCGGCAGACTTTCTACTATCATTTCAGCGATAAGTACGAGCTGCTTGACTGGATCTACTACAACGAGACTTTCGTGCCGCTGACGGCGGACATTTCCTTTGGAAACTGGGATGAAAAGCTCTGTGAGCTGCTGCAGATCATGCGGAAAAACAAGGCGTTTTACATGAATACGATCAAGTGCTCCGACAATTTTTTTGAGGAATACCTGCTCAAGATGCTGACCATATTGTTTGAGACGGCGGTGGAAGATCTGGACGGGCGGAGACAGCTCACGCCGGAGAAAAAGAGACTGGCCTCTAAAATATTTGCACATGGATTAACCGGAGTGGTCATCGAATGGGCGATGGGCGGGATGAAGGAGGACGAAAAAATGCTCTCCGAAAATATGAAAGAACTGGTGGGAAATATAGAGAGATTATCCTACTATATATACAGATATAAAAATGATCTGCTCACGGAAACAGAGATTCAAGATACTTTACCAGAGCTGCAGGGGACTCTTCCGAGAACAGACACATAAATTTTTCACAGTTCTCTCTTGTGAAACAGACGGGACTGTCCAGATGGAACATCCGTTTATAGTTTTCCAGAATATGGTCCGCCGCCCTGTGGGTGAGCGGACTTTTTTTGCGCCGTTTTAAGTGTTGAAGCTGCATTTCAAAAAATGCTGTTTTCATATCCCGATTTAAACTCATGGCTTTTTCCTCGTTTTCTGATGTCAGATTATCGTATCTATACCATACCCGACAACTCCCGCATGAGAAATAGACATAAAATCCGTTTTGACAAAAAACAGTACAAAGAAAAAAATTTGTCTAAAGACATCGGGGCGGGAAAGAGATATCTTGTTAAATGACAAAAGCATTTGAGAGGTGAAAACGACGTATGAAGTTATCGGAAGCGGAGAACAGGGCAGCCAGGGAAGAGGCGGTCCGCAGAGTAAAAGAGAAACTGGAAAACACAGAGAAGCGTCTGGAGGATCTCCGGAAAGGGAAGACGTCCCTGCCTGAGCGGATCGTCAGACACAGGGAGAAGATCATGTCGGTCTTTATCGCACTGGCGGTGGGCTGCGCCTTATGTATCCCTTTTATCAGGGTCAACTATGATCTGACGGCATACCTGCCGGACGATATGACATCCAAAAAGGCCATCGATATCATGGAGAAGGAGTTCGGCTATCCGGGGACGGCGCGGATCATGATCGAGAACGTCACGCCCTACGAGGCGCAGCTCTACAAGGAGATGCTGGAGAACGTGGACGGGGTGGATATGGTGTCCTGGATCGGCAGCGACGTCTACATGTCGGGAGAGTTCATAGACATTGCGGGACAGACGGACTATTACAAGGACAACTGCGCGGTGATGGACGTGACGTTCACGGAGGGGGATACCTCGGAGCTGACAAACAGCGCGCTGGATGAGATCAGCGCGATCCTGGGGGAGAAAGGACATTACGGCGGGCCGGCGGTGGAGAACAAGTCCCTGCAGGAGACGCTGAACGTACAGATCGCGATCATAACGGTCATCGCGATAGTGCTGATTTTCCTTATCCTGTGCGCTACGACGGATTCCTGGGCGGAACCGTTCCTGTTCCTGATCGTCATGGGCGTGGCGATCGTGATCAATATGGGAACCAACATCCTGCGCGGGGAGATATCTTTTATCAGCAATTCGGTGGCGGCGGTGCTGCAGCTCGCCATCTCCATAGACTATTCGATCTTCCTGTTACATACGTTCATGCGGGAGAAAGACAAAGAGCCCGACAAGGAGAAGGCGATGGCGAACGCCATACGGCACGCGGCGGTGTCGGTGCTCTCCAGCGGGATGACCACTTTCGTGGGATTTATGGCGCTGTTTTTCATGCATTTCCTGATCGGTCAGGACCTGGGGTTCGTGCTGGGCAAGAGTATTATCAGCAGCATCGTGACGGTTCTCCTGTTTATGCCGGCGCTGATCCTCAGGTTTGACTCCCTGATAGAGAGGACGCAGCACAGGATCATCATGCCGTCTTTCAAGCGGGCGGCGGGAGCGGTGTTCCGGCTCCGCTATGCCGTGGTGATCTTTATCGCGGTCGTGTTTCTGCCCACCTATCTGATGCAGAACTCCAATGTCAACACCTACGGAAACAGCGCACTGGGCGCCAGCGAGGGAACGGTGGTCTATGACGACGAGCAGCTGATCGAATCGAAGTTCGGGCGGAGCAATCTCTATCTCGTGATGGTGCCAAACGGTTCCCCGGTGACGGAGCGGGAACTGGCGGCGGAGCTGAAAGAGCTCAGCTACGTCAGGAGTGTGACGGCGCTGTCGGATATCCTGCCGCGGGGCGTGCCGGAGCAGATCGTGCCGTCGAGCGTGACGGATCTGCTGCGGAAAGAGAACTACACGAGGATGCTGGTGTTTACCAGGACAAAGTCGGAGAGCGAACTTGCCTTTGCGACGTCGGATGAGATCCAGGCGATCGTGAAGGATCACTATGCGGACAATGCCTATGTGGTGGGCAATACGCCGTCAACCCAGGACCTGAAAGTCATCTGCGACGCGGACTACGCGATGGTCAACGCCTTTTCATTGGTGGGTGTGGCGCTTGTGGTGATCGTCGCTTTCCAGTCGCTGCTTCTGGCGGTGGTTGCCATTGTGCCGATCAGCGCGGCAATCTGCATCAACCTGGCCATCCCTTACCTGCAGGGCAGAGTGTTCATGTTCGCGGCGATGGTGGTGGTGAGCTGTATCCAGCTCGGCGCCACGGTGGATTACTCCATTCTTCTGATCAACAACTATCTGGACAGGAGGGAGAAGATGAAACCGAAGAAAGCGGCGCTGGGGGCGCTGCAGGCGAGTATGCTCTCGATCCTGACGTCGGGCACGATCCTGACCGTCGCCGGTTACGCGATCTACTTTGTGGTCTCCGTGGAGGCGATCAAGGATATCGGACATATGCTGGGGCGGGGAGCCATCCTGAGCATGAGCTTTGTGCTGCTGGCGGTGCCCGGGCTGATGACGATGCTGGATAAACAGATCATGAAAGAGCGGGAGATCCGCAATCGTCTGAAAGAGAAGGCGGACGCAAAAAAGCGGGAGCGGAAAGAAAAGAAACAGAAAGATGAGAGCCGTATTGCAAGGAAGCGGAAAGAGCGGGAGAAAGAAGATTCTCTGATCGTGAAACGGCTGGAGAAGATAGAGTACCGGATCGTTGTCCGGAAGATGAAGGAAGCGAAGAAACAGGAGAAGCTGGACAGACTGCAGGAGCAGAAAAAGAAGAAGGAACTGGAACTGCGGGAGACTGACGAAACAGAAGGAAAGGAAAAGGAGAAAGTGCAGGAGGATGCGGACCATGAAGAAAAATAGAAAGTTTAAAAAGATAACGGCGGCAGTTTTGCCTGTGATCCTGACGGCGGGGGCGGTTTGTACCCCTGTGCAGGCGAAGGCGCCGAAAGTGGAGATCGATGAATCCATGTATGTAAATATGGACTATTATGGAGAGATCGACGATATCAGTGTGGTGAAAGGATGCTTTTTGAACGGCAATACCGTGATCGAGGACTACGGCGATTATGAGGAGATCATCAATATGAGCGACCGCACCGAGCCGGTGGTGGAGAACGGGAAGGTCACATGGAATCTGGAAAATGCGGAAAAACAGTATTTTTATTATGAGTGCAAGTCGGAAGAGTTGAAGAGCAGGGTTCCCTGGAACATTGACGTGTCCTACAAATTAAACGGCGTGGAGGCGAGGGGGGAAGATCTGGGCGGAGCGCAGGGGACGGTGAGCACGTTCATCCATGTGACGCCGAAAGAAGATATTGCGGATTACTATAAAAACAATATGATTCTGATGTGCGGTACGCTGGTGGATATGAAAGACACCATGAGCATTGAGGCGCCGGGCGCGCAGCTGCAGACGCTGGGCACGGAGAAAGCGGCTATTTTCCTGGCGCTCCCGGGGGAGGAGAGCGAGTTTCGCATCAACGTGGGCACAGACAACTACGAGAGCATGGGCGTATTCTTCATGGTGGTTCCCGCCACGCTGGAATCGCTGGAACTGGTCAACGACGTGCGGGAAGTGCGGGATACGGTGGAGGACTCCGTGGATGCGATGGATGACGCCCTGGATGTCATCCTGGACAATATCGACGGAATGCGGGACGATCTGGCGAGCGTGGAGGAGGGCTTAAAGAGGGCGGAGGAAGCGCATCAGATCTATGACAAAAACAGGGAATCGATGGAGGCGGATGCGGATGCGGCGATCTCCTCCCTGGAAAATATGGTGACCTATCTGGAGGTCATCAACACCCAGACGAAGGCGGATCAGGACAATCTTGACGAGACCATCGACCGTCTGGCGGATATGATGTACACCATCGGGAACCTCAGCAGTTTCGGGGCGGATATGAGCGCCAATCTGGACAATCTGAACGGTTCCCTGGGGATGTTGAACGAGATCGCGGACGGGACCATCGATCAGGAGAAGATCGAGCAGCTGCAGCAGATCGCCGGGGCAGCCGGAGGAGTGACAGTAGGGCAGGCGGCAACGAAGACGGCTGCGGAAGTTATTGCGGAAAAGACGGGAATGACAACGGGGGAAGTTTTGGCGGCATATCAGGCGGGGCATCCGGAGATAAAGCCGGCCATGGATAAAGCGATACCGGAAGCAGTAAAGGCTATGGGCTACGATCCCGCTGTCGATATGAATACCCGGATAAGCGATCCCTCCGGCGCGGATGTTGGGCTGAAATCGTTGCTAAGCACCTACATAGAGACGCTGAAAGGGCTGGATGTGGAGGCAGGCGACACCGGGAAAGCACTGATCTCCAACAGCCAGGAGCTGCTGCAGAAAGCGGACAGCGCGATGAACTCCGTGGAGGCGATGGCCAGATGGACGGACGATGAGGTGCGGGAGGATCTGCAGACCCTGATCACACAGATGACCGATCTGGTCAATTCCACGGAGATGACACTCTCGGCAACCCAGGCGGCGCTCTCCAGCATCCGCACCACGATGGAGATGACGGAAGACACACTGTCCTCCTCTCTGACGCTGACATTGAACGGTCTGACCGGTGTGATGCACAGCGGCGTCGGCATAGCGGACGGTGTGGATATCATGCGGAACGCAAAGAATACGATAAAGGATGCCGTGGACGAGGAGCTGGACGAGATGGAGGAGGAACACAATCTTCTGAATATGGATGTGACGGAGAGCTTTCCCTCTTTCACCTCGGAGAAGAATGAAGCGCCAAACAGCATCCAGATCATTATGAGGACAGCGGAGATCTCGGCAGACGACGATGCGGACAACGTGACGGATATCGAAGTGCCGAGGGAGGATATCGGCATGTGGGGCAGGTTCAAGGCGGTGTTTGAGAACCTGTGGAATAAGATTTTGAGTCTGTTTCAGTAAATGACAGGAGATGCGGGACGGAGGAGCCGGAACGAAAACAGAAGGAGTATAGAAATGAAGAGTATAAAAAATATATGGAAGAAAAGATGGCGAAAGAATATGGCGGCTGCCGCAGTGACAGTGGCGCTTTTGGCGGGCGGCGCGGCTTTGCCGGGAGCGACAGTACGGGCGGAGGGGGAAGCACCGTTCGTGGATATCTCCACGGATCTGATCTCCCTCAGTCCCCAGGCGGACGAGGTGAAAATGAACGTGGCGGCGAGAAATATGCCGGAGGGGACAAAACTCGCGTTCTCCGTGGCGGATGCCGGCATCTGCAGCGTAGAGTGGACGGAGCTCGATTCGCGGGGCTACACACAGCTCTGCTACAGGAGAGGGACTGCTCTGGGTGAGACGGTAGTCACGGTTTTTGTGAATGACAATCCGGCGGTCGCGAGCCAGATACGGGTGACCAACAGGGACGTGGCGGACAGTTACGTCTACGAGGGGGACGGCAGCATGAATATCCACGGGCTGAATATGCCGCCGGTTCCCTACGATGTGCATGTGTTGAGTACGGATGCGGACGGATATTTCGGGCTGCTTTGCAGCAACGCGGCGGGGGAGACAAAGATGCTGGTGAATAAGACCGGCGCCTATGAGGGGAGCACGACGATCGAGAAGGGGGCCAATGCCACTTCCCTCCAGATCCTCGCCTCCGGGCACTGGCAGATCGTGATGACGCCGGTGCTGAATTTTACGACGATGACACAGTCCGGCGCGGGCAATATGGTCTCCGGACGTTTTAAGGGGGATGACGGGACACACGATGTCTACTGCGCGAACTGGGCGGAAAAGGGAAATTATATCGTCTGGCTCTACGATCTGAACAACGACACGAGGCAGCTTCTCGCCAACGGGGTGGGCACATACGGAAAAAAGAAGAAAAACATCTATCTGAATGATTCTCACAGCTATTATTTGTCTGTGCAGTCAGAGGGAAAGTGGCTGGTGGAGTTTCAATAGAAAGCAATGAGGTGGAAATTTTTGTCGGGATGTGCAACAATAAGAACAGTTGTATGCACTTATAAGACGAAAACCTCTTCCATATACTATTTGGAGGCGGATGCAAAAGAGGTGGGACATGAATACGAAACTGCAGTTAGTGAGAGCGGCAAAGCAGGGCGATACACAGGCCTTCGCGGAGCTGTACAGGGATATTTATCAGAATTTATACCGGTTTGCGCTTTACATGCTGGGAAATCCTGCGGACGCGGAGGATGTGGTCAGCGACGCGGTGATGGATGCATGGATGACGATAGGAAAACTTAGGAGCGAGGAGGCTTTTGACGGCTGGGTGTTTCGGATCCTGTCCAATAAATGTAAGCGGAAGCGGAAGGAATATCTGAACAAACCGCTGGAATGGAAGGAGGAGATCGGAGACGTCTCGGGGGCGGACGATCTGGTGGAGAACTACCATCTGCGAAGGATATTCGGGGAGCTGGATGAGGATGACAGAATGATCATCGGCATGCATGTGTTCGGCGGGTATACCAGCAGGGAGATCTCGGAGATAACAGGCATGAACGCGAATACGGTCCGATCGAGGGAGAGCCGCGCCCTGAAAAAGATGGCGGAGAAACTGGAAGGGCAGGAGGTGTCCATATGACGGAGAAAGAATTGCTGAACAAAATAAAACAGTCGGCGGAGCAGGTGGAAGTACCGGAGAGTCTTTCGCCGGAAAATATAGAGAAGAAATGTCGGGAGAGGAAACAGGAGAAAGAGAGAAAAAAGTTCCGCATCCGGGATCCGAGGGTGATCGGGTCGCTCTCGGCGGCTGCCGTTTTTATTATCTGTTGTATCTCTCTGAGAGGGATGAATGATTCCAAACTGTCCGGTATTGCGTCCGGTGAGGGAGCTGCGATGGATATGGCCGCAACGACAGAGGCACAAATTGTATCGGAATATACGGAGGAGGAGATGGATGAGGCGCTGCCGGCGGAGGGCGGAGCTTTGGAAGGCGGGAGCGTGGAACGGAAAAATGCCGGAGAGCTCTACACGCTGGCGGAGAGCTACGATACGGTCTATGAGAGGTTAAACGAGCTGAAGACGGCCAGGGATGATCTGGCAAAGGATGCCGGGGGTGCGGCTGACGGAGCGGTTGAAGAAAAAGGCGCTGTGCAGGAGGATGCATCGGCTTTCGCCACCGGCGTAGAAGATATGGCTGTGGAGAGCGTGAAGCGTGAAGCGTCGACGGATGGAGAGAAAAGCTATTCTGAGACCAATGTGCAGACATTCGGCATCGATGAGAGCGATATAGTGAAGACGGACGGGGAATATCTCTATCTGCTCAGGGGAGCATCCGTCAGCATTGTCTCCGCGGGAGATACCATGGAACAGGTCGGCGAGGTGAAAGCGGATACGGAGACTGCGGCGGCGGATATCTGCGCGATGTATGTGGACGACGACAGGATGGTCCTGATGGTACAGGAGTACTCCAGCAGCCTGGGGCAGGAAGAGAGAAGTCGTGAACAGAAAGAAGGCGGTTTTGCGGTGTACGATATCGATTATATCGATACGGACGAAACGGTATCTGTCCTCACCTACGATATCAGTGATAAGAAAAAACCCGTTCTGCTTGGCAGGGTGACGCAGGATGGCGGTTACGTGACTTCCAGAAAGGACGGCAATATCGTGTATCTGTTTACCGGAAAGTATCTGCTGGAAGACTACGGAAAGAATCCGGAGGACGCCATACCGGAGGTAAATGCGAGGAAGGTGTCTGCAGACTGTATTTATATGGGGGAGCAGGGAGACAGAGGGCTTATCATATCCAGTGTTTCCACGAGCAGACCCGGGGAGGCGAAAGATACGGTGATGTTGTTGGACGAGGGTTCCACCATCTATATGGGGGAGGATTCCCTGTATCTGTACCGGATGAATTACCGGAAAAAGATGGCGACGACGGAGATCGCGAAGTTTTCTCTGACCGGAGGATTTTTAAACGGAGAGGCAGCGGCATCTGTGCGCGGCGTGGTGCGGGATACCTTTGCTATCCATGAAAAAGAGGAAAAACTTCGGGTGTTGACGACAGATATGTCCGGGAAGGACGAGGAAAACTGTCTCTTCCTGCTGGACGAAAATCTGAAAGTGACAGGAGAGCTCACGCACATCGCGGTGGGGGAGAGCATTTACGCGGCGAGATATCTGGGAGATATGGCATATTTTATCACCTACCGGAATATGGATCCGCTCTTTGCGGTGGATCTGTCAGACGAGAAGAATCCCCGGCTGGTCGGGGAGCTGGAGATCACAGGTTTCTCGGAGTATCTGCACTTCTGGGGGGAAGATAAACTGCTGGGGTTAGGATTTGAGACGGACCCGAAGACCGGGGAGCAGAAGGGATTGAAACTGGTGATGTTCGACATGTCGAATCCGACGGAATTGAAGATACTCGGCACGAAAGTTTTGCAGGAGACAAGTTACAGCCCGGCGCTCTACGACTATAAGACGATACTGGCAGATCCGAAGGAGAATCTGATCGGCTTTGTAGTGGAATCCTACCGTAAAGGAGTCAAGCGGGATTACGAAGTGTACCGCTGGAGCGGAGACCGGTTTGAGAAAATACTCTCCGAGAAGCTGACCGATGACGGCTATGACAACGCAAACTACAGAGGGCTGTATATAGATGATAACTTCTATATCGCCCATCCGGAGATCGTGCGCTGTTACGACAGGGCGGACTATCATTTGAGACAGACGTTCCTGCCAAAATAATTATCGCCCTATTTATCGCGGTAAAAATTTTCCAGATATTCCATCCGGGAATTCATATTGAGCATCATCAGATCCAGAATGGCGAGCGCCGCCATGGATTCCACAACAACCACGGCGCGCGGCACGATCACGGGATCGTGTCTGCCCTGGATCTGTATGGTGACGTTCTGCCCCTCTCTGTTTACCGTTTCCTGAGGTTTAAAGATGGAGGGGGTAGGTTTGATACAGGTTTTAAAAAACAGATCACTGCCGTCGGAGAGCCCGCCCAGGGTGCCGCCGCTGTGGTTTGTTTTTTTGCGCACACAGCCGTTTTCCATGACGAAGGCGTCGTTGTTTTCGCTGCCTTTGCTTCCCGCGGCGAGGGTGCCGTCCCCCATCTCGAAGGACTTGACCGCGCCGATGGAGAGCATGGCCCTGGCGAGAGCGGCATCCAGCTTTTCAAAGACCGGTTCCCCGATCCCGGCGGGGAGCCCTTTCACGCGGCACGCGATTACACCGCCGGCGGAATCTTTTTCCATCTGGCAGTCCCGCAGGTAACTTTCGGCTTTGGCGGAGGCCTCCGCATCGGGCATACAGGTAGGGGTTGTCAGGATGGCGGCCGGATCAAAACGACCGTAATCGATGGAGACAGGGCCGATGGCTTCCGTGTAGGCGCAGACGGAAACCCCAAGCCTGGACAGGATCTTTAACGCGACGGCGCCCGCCGCGACACGTCCTGTTGTCTCCCTGCCGGAGGAGCGGCCGCCGCCCCGGTAGTCCCGGAAGCCGTACTTGGCGTCGAAGGTATAGTCCGCGTGCCCGGGTCTGTAGCAGGAGGCGATCTGGGAGTAGTCGGAAGACTTCTGGGAGGTGTTGCGGATCATCAGGGAGATGGGAGTCCCTGTGGTCCTTCCCTCGAAGACGCCGCTGAGGATCTCCACCAGGTCGCTCTCCTTCCGGGGGGTGGAGATGGAGGTCTGTCCCGGTTTTCTGCGGTCCAGGTAGAGCTGGATATCTTCCTCCGAGAGGGGAAGACCGGCGGGACATCCGTCGATGACGACGCCCAGCGCTTTGCCGTGGGATTCCCCCCATGTAGCGATCTTGAAAATGGTACCATATGTTGAACCTGCCATAGTGATATCTCCTTGTCAAATTTTAATAACGATTATAATAAAAAAACTAAAAAAAAACAATGCAATATGGAGAAATATATGTTATACTATAAGAACTGCAAGAAAAAGAACAATTACTGCGGAGCAGGAAAAAGAAGATGAATGAGTCCTGGAAGGAAAACGCGATACTGGAGGCCAGGCGGAAGATACAGAAATATCCTTTTTTAAAAGAGGTCATCACTCTGGGTCTTACTATCCGGCTTCTTGTATTTTATATTTGCAATGGGCTTGTTACCAACAGTAAGAAGCTTATTTCGCTGGCGGTGCTTTTGGTGTTTTTCACCATCAGCTGTAGTTTTTGTGCGCCCATGTTTCAGGTGAGAGGGGCGGAGGAACAGCTGATATCCACGGAACATCTGGAGGAGGAGGAGATCGTGCTGGCGACGGAGACCGGGGTAGTGGAGGTCGAGGCGGCGGGGACGGATGTCGTGAAGCAGGAGGTGCAGCCGGCGGGAGTGGAGGAGGTCATCAATCCGGAGGCGGAAGCAGCCGACGATATCGATAACTATTCCTCCGATGAGATTCTCGCGAACTATAATCTGGAAACGCTGGAGATGCAGGAGGATGCGGAGGAGGGAGTTTCCAGGGATGACTGGAATTTAGTACTTGTCAACAGCAGGCACCCGATCCCCGAGGATTATGAGTTTATGCTGGGGACGATCCGCGGAAGTCTCCAGTGCGACGAGAGGATCATTCCGGCGTTTGTGAGTATGCTGCAGGCGGCAAAGGAGGACGGGATCACGTTGGAAGTCTGTTCCCCTTATCGGACGCTGGACAGACAGGAATATCTGTTTGACAGAAAAATAGTGCGCTATATGAACCGGGGAATGTCCTATATAGATGCCTATAAACTGGCGGCCCGGGTGGTTAACGTTCCGGGGACCAGCGAGCACCAGATCGGCCTGGCGTTAGATATCTACACGGATTCCTATAAGACGCTGGATGAGGGCTTCGGGGACACGCCGGCGGGAATCTGGCTGCGGGAGAACTGTGGCGAATACGGTTTTATCCTGCGCTATCCGAAGGGAAAAGAGTACATAACCGGCATCGAATATGAACCATGGCATTTCCGCTATGTGGGCAAAGCGGCAGCGCAGGAGATCATGGAGCAGGATTTGACTCTGGAAGAATATGTTGAGGGATTGTAATGTATAAAGTTTTAAAGAAGGAAGGCAGGGCGAAGCGCGCGCAGCTCAGTACGGTTCATGGTGTGGTGCAGACCCCTGTTTTTATGAATGTGGGAACGGCGGCGGCCATCAAGGGCGCTGTCGCGACTTCGGATCTGGAGGAGATCGGGACACAGATCGAGCTGTCCAACACTTACCATCTGCATGTCAGACCGGGCGATGAGCTGATAAAGTCCGTGGGCGGACTGCATAAATTTATGTCCTGGGAGAGGCCGATCCTGACGGATTCCGGCGGGTTTCAGGTGTTCTCTCTGGCGAAACTGCGGAAGATCACGGAGGAGGGCGTGGCGTTTCACTCCCATATAGACGGCAGAAAGATCTTTATGGGGCCGGAGGAGAGTATGCAGATCCAGTCGAATCTGGGCTCGACGATCGCCATGGCTTTCGATGAGTGCCCGTCCAGCAAGGCGGACCGCCTGTATGTGCAGAATTCTGTGGATCGGACGACAAGGTGGCTTGTGCGCTGTCAGGCAAAGATGCGGGAGTTAAATGCGGGGGAAGGGACCGTCAATCCGTCCCAGCTTCTCTTCGGCATTAACCAGGGCGCGATTTTTGACGATATCCGGATCGAGCACGCAAAGAGAATTGCGGAGCTTGATCTGGACGGCTACGCGGTGGGCGGCCTGGCGGTGGGCGAGACCCATGAGGAGATGTACCACATTCTGGAGGAGACGGTGCCTTATCTGCCGGAGGATAAGCCGACTTATCTGATGGGGGTGGGAACGCCGGCGAATATTCTGGAGAGCGTGGACCGGGGCGTGGATTTTTTTGACTGTGTCTATCCCTCGAGAAACGGAAGGCATGGCCATCTGTACACAAATTACGGCAAGATCAATCTGTTCAACCAGAAATATGAGAGGGATATGCGCCCCATCGAGAAAGGGTGCGGCTGCCCCGCCTGCAGGCGTTATTCCAGAGCCTACATCAGACATCTCCTGAAGGCGAAGGAGATGCTGGGAATGCGTCTGTGTGTGCTGCACAACCTGTATTTTTACAACACGATGATGACGGAGATCCGGGAGGCGCTGGACGAAGGGAGATTTGCGGCCTACAAGAGGGCGAAGCTGGAGCGGATGGCGCAGGGGCAGTGAGCTGCTGCGGTTCGGATGCAACTTTCAAAATAGGGCTTGTTTTCCCCGGAAAACTTGTGTATGATAGAGAATAGGTTTTATTTTTGCGGCGATGCGCCGCAGGGATGGACTATAGCGAGAAAAGAACGGATAAGCGCGGATAAGCGCGGAAATGAGGATGAAGAATGTTAAGTTTACTGACAGCTGATGCCGCCCAGGGCGGCGGAATGATCATGATTGTTTATGTGGTGCTCATCATCGGATTTTTCTATTTTTTCCTGATGAGACCTCAGAAAAAGGAGCAGAAGAGAGTGGCAGGGATGCTGGCATCTCTGGAGATCGGCGATGTGGTTTGCACGACGAGCGGTTTCTACGGAGTGGTGATCGATATCACGGACGACACGGTTATCGTAGAGTTCGGCAATAATAAAAACTGTCGTATCCCGATGAAAAAAGAAGCGATATCGGATGTGGAAAAAGCGGAGAGTTAAAAACCGAAATAAGGCGCGTTTGCGTCTTATTTTTTTGCCGGGAACTGCTCGCGGCGCATGCGGTTCATTGACCGCATCACAAATTTTTGATATATTTAAGGAAAAAGAAGCGGAGGAAAAAAGATGGTTTGTAAGATTGCTTGTATATCCGGTGACGGAATCGGACCGGAAATTGTGGCGGAAGCGAAAAAGGTACTGCTTAAAACAGTGGAGAAATATGGTCATGAGATGGCTTTTGAGGATGTGCTGATGGGAGGCGCGTCGATCGATGTGCACGGGATTCCGCTGACGGATGAGACGATAGAAAAATGTAAGGCGGCGGACGCGGTATTGATGGGTGCCATCGGAGGAAATACATCCACCTCGCCCTGGTATCAGCTTCCGCCGGAAAAAAGGCCGGAGGCGGGGCTTTTGAAACTGCGCAAGTCCCTGAATCTGTTTGCCAATCTGCGCCCTGCGTACCTGTATGAGGAGCTGGCCGGGGCATGTCCTCTGAAGGAGGAGATCAGCGCGGCGGGGTTTGATATGATGATCATGCGGGAGCTGACCGGCGGACTTTACTTCGGGGAGAGAAAGACGGTGGAGGAAAACGGCGTGAGAAAAGCGATCGACACCCTGACTTACGACGAGACGGAGATCCGCCGCATTGCGGTAAAAGGTTTTGATATCGCGAGAAAGAGGAGAAAAAAAGTGACATCCGTGGATAAGGCCAATGTGCTGGATTCCTCCAGACTGTGGAGAGCGGTTGTGAACGAAGTGGCGAAAGATTATCCGGATGTGGCGCTGGAACATATGCTGGTGGACAACTGCGCGATGCAGCTTGTGAAAGATCCGGCGCAGTTTGACGTGATCTTAACGGAAAATATGTTTGGCGATATCCTGTCGGATGAGGCGAGCATGGTGACGGGATCCATCGGCATGCTCTCTTCGGCGAGCCTGAACGACAGCAGATTCGGTCTGTATGAGCCGAGCCACGGGTCCGCGCCGGATATCGCAGGAACCGGGAAGGCGAATCCGATCGCCACGATCCTTTCCGCTTCCATGATGCTGCGCTACAGCTTTGATCTGGATAGAGAAGCGGACGCGATAGACGAAGCGGTGAGGAAAGTGTTGAAGGACGGATACCGGACAGTGGATATCATGTCGGAGGGATGCAGGCAGGTCAGCTGTGAGGAGATGGGAGATCTGATCGCGGAGAGGATCTGAGCGGAAAGACCGGGCACACAGCATAGCAGGAGCGGAAGGAAGGTGCAGAGTATGGATAAAAAACGGGTGGAGGAAATGATCGATCTGGCGATCCGGCAGATGGAGTTTTCCTATGTGCCATACTCCCATTTTCATGTGGGAGCGGCACTCCTTTCCAGGAGCGGAAAGATATATACAGGCTGTAATATCGAGAATGCGGCTTATACGCCGACAAACTGCGCGGAGCGGACAGCATTTTTTAAGGCGGTGAGCGAAGGGGTGAAGGAGTTCGACGCGATCTGCGTGGTGGGCGGGAAGGAAGGAATCCTGACCGAGTATGCCTCCCCGTGCGGGGTATGCAGACAGGTGATGATGGAATTTTGCGATCCGGATACTTTTCAGGTGATCTTGGCAGTCAGCAGAGAGAAGTATGAGATCTTTCCGCTGAAGGAGCTGCTGCCGATGGGATTCGGACCGGCCAATCTGGCGTAGACGGGCGGTGAGCGATCATGACAACGGAGGAATTGAGAAAACTGCCGAAAATCGAACTGCACTGTCATCTGGACGGTTCTTTGAGCCGTGAGTTTGTCGAGAGACGGCTGGGGAGAAGCGTGGATGCGGCGGAGCTCAAAGTGGCCGAAGATTGCCGCAGCCTGGAAGAGTATCTGGGGAAATTTGTGCTGCCCATAGCCTGTCTGCAGGATCAGACAGGGCTGACGGAGGCTGGGTATGATGTGTCAGGGGCGATGGGAAGAGAGAATGTTCGCTATGCGGAGATACGTTTTGATCCTGTTGCCTGCGGCTCGCAGGGGATGAGCGCAGCGGGGGCGATCGAGGCGCTGTTAAAGGGGCTGGAGAAGGGAAAGCAGGAGTTCGGAACAGCTTATAATGTGATCGTCTGCGCGATGCGCCACTACAGTGAAGAAAAAAATATGGCGATGATCCGGGCGGCCAGAGAGTTTCTGGGCGCAGGCGTGTGTGCCGCGGATCTGGCGGGGGCGGAGGCGGTGTATCCCATGTCGGAGTTTATGAATCTGTTCGAGCAGGTGAAAAAACTGGACATGCCCTACACGATCCATGCGGGCGAGTGCGGTAATGCGGAGAATATCACGGATGCGGTGAGAGCGGGGGCGCGGCGGATCGGGCACGGGATCGCGATGCGAGGCAGGGAGGATGTGCAGAGGATTGTGAGAGATGCCGGCGTCGGGATAGAGATGTGCCCCGTCAGCAATCTGCAGACAAAGGCGGTGGGCGGACCGGAGGAATATCCGCTCCGGGAATTTCTGGACAGAGGGCTTCTTGTCACGATCAACACGGACAACCGGACGGTCAGCGGCACTTCCATGATAAGGGAGTTGGAGTTTATTCAAAGAATGTATGGAATCGGGAATGACGAGATCTTGCGGTGCATGAAAAATGCGGCTGCTGTCTCCTTCGCGGAGGATGGCATAAAAGAAAGGCTGTGCAGGGAGTTGTTGGAAAGCCTGTGACAGTTTAGCTCGTGTATCTTGTAAAAGGATAAAACAGTGTGTTAAAATAGACTGAGTTGAAAAGAAAATAAATAGGCAGGACAAGAGCAGAAAGGATACGGAAAATGAGGAGTGACAATGTGAAGACGGGGATGCAGCAGGCGCCCCACAGAAGTTTGTTCAACGCGTTAGGGTTCACGGAGGAGGAGATGAGAAAGCCGATGGTCGGCATCGTCAGCTCCTACAACGAGATCGTGCCGGGGCATATGAATCTGGATAAGATCGTGGAAGCGGTAAAGCTGGGGGTGGCGGAGGCCGGCGGCGTGCCGGTGGTATTTCCGGCGATCGCGGTCTGCGACGGCATCGCCATGGGGCATGTGGGGATGAAATATTCCCTTGTGACGAGGGATCTGATCGCGGATTCCACGGAGTGCATGGCGCTTGCGCATCAGTTTGACGCTCTGGTGATGGTGCCCAACTGTGACAAAAATGTGCCCGGGCTTCTGATGGCGGCGGCGAGGATCAATGTGCCCACCGTGTTTGTCTCCGGCGGTCCGATGTTAGCCGGACGCGTGAAGGGACAAAAGAGAAGTCTCTCCTCCATGTTCGAGGCGGTGGGAGCCCACGCGGCGGGCACCATGAGCGAGGAGGACGTGCGGGAGTTTGAGGAGAAGACCTGTCCTACCTGCGGTTCCTGCTCCGGCATGTACACCGCGAACTCCATGAACTGTCTGACGGAAGCTCTCGGGATGGGGCTTCGCGGGAACGGCACGATCCCCGCGGTGTACTCGGAGAGGATCAAGCTGGCAAAGCATGCCGGCATGGCTGTCATGGAAATGTTGAGGCAGAATATCTGCCCGAGGGATATCATGACAAAGGAGGCGGTGCTGAATGCGCTGACCGTGGATATGGCGCTCGGCTGTTCCACCAACTCCATGCTGCATCTGCCGGCGATCGCCCATGAGATCGGCTTTGACTTTGATATCGCGATGGCGAACGAGATCAGCGAGAAGACGCCGAATCTCTGCCATCTGGCACCGGCAGGCCCCACCTACATGGAAGACCTGAATGAGGCGGGCGGCGTGTACGCGGTGATGAGAGAGCTGTCCGAGCTGGGACTTTTGAACGAGGACTGCATGACTGTCACCGGTAAGACGATCGGTGAAAATATTAAGGACGCGGCAAACAGAGATCCCGAGGTGATCCGGCCTCTCGACAACCCCTACAGCAAGACGGGCGGCCTGGCGGTGCTGAAAGGCAATCTGGCGCCGGACGGTTCCGTTGTAAAACGCTCCGCGGTGGTGGCTGAGATGATGGTCCACGAGGGACCGGCCAGAGTGTTTGAGTGCGAGGAGGACGCGATCGAGGCGATCAAGTCCGGCAGGATCGTGGCGGGAGATGTTGTGGTGATCCGCTATGAGGGACCGAAGGGCGGTCCCGGCATGCGGGAGATGCTGAATCCGACTTCCGCGATCGCGGGCATGGGACTCGGCTCCAGCGTGGCGCTGATCACGGACGGAAGATTCTCCGGCGCCAGCAGAGGAGCATCCATCGGGCATGTGTCGCCGGAGGCGGCGGTGGGAGGCCCTATTGCGCTGGTGGAGGAGGGGGATATCATCAGCATTGATATTCCGAACTACGCTCTGAATGTGAAGGTTTCCGATGAAGTGCTGGCGGAGAGAAAAGCGAAATGGCAGCCCAGGGAGCCGAAGGTAAACACCGGTTATCTGGCGAGATACCGCGAGATGGTGACCAGCGGAAACCGGGGAGCGATCCTGGAGAAAGTAAAAAAGTAAAGCGGGAGGGACTTATATGCAGCTTACAGGCTCGGAAATAGTAATAGAATGTTTGAAGGAACAGGGGGTGGACACGGTCTTCGGCTACCCCGGCGGAACGATCTTGAATGTGTATGACGCATTGTACAGGCACAGCGATGAGATAAAACATATCCTGACAAGCCATGAGCAGGGCGCGGCGCATGCGGCGGACGGTTATGCGAGGGCGACGGGAAAGGTGGGCGTGTGCATGGCGACCAGCGGCCCCGGCGCTACCAACCTTGTCACGGGGATCGCGACGGCGTACATGGATTCCATCCCGGTGGTGGCGATCACGGCGAACGTGAATCTGCCGGCGCTCGGCAAGGATTCCTTTCAGGAGGTGGACATCGCGGGCGTGGTGATGCCGATCACAAAGCACAGCTATATCGTCAAGGATGTGACAAAGCTGGCGGATACGCTGCGCAGGGCGTTCCACATCGCCAAGTCCGGGCGGCCCGGTCCGGTGCTCGTGGACATCACGAAGGATGTGACGGCAAACACCTGTGAGTTTACGCCGAAGGAGCCGGAACCGGCGGAGAAAAAGGTGAAATATTCGGAGGCGGATATCGCGGCGGCGGTGGAGCTGATCGAAAAGGCCGAGAGACCTTATCTGTATGTGGGCGGCGGTATCATCCTGTCGGGCGCCTCCGACGAGCTGGCCGGATTTGCGAAGAAGGTGGATGCCCCGGTCTGCGACACACTGCTCGGCAAGGGCGCGTTTAACGGAAGGGATGCTGTCTACACGGGCATGATCGGTATGCACGGCACAAAGGCGTCGAATCTGGGCGTCAGCGAGTGCGATCTGCTGATCGCTCTGGGAGCGAGGTTCTCCGACCGTGTGGTGGGCAACCCGAAGAGTTTTGCGGCGAAAGCGAAGGTGCTCCATATCGATATCGATGCGGCGGAGATCAACAAGAACATCAGGACGGATGTGTCCGTGGTAGGGGATCTGAAAGAGATCCTGCAGATATTGAATGAGAGGCTGGAGGAGAGAAAACATCCGGAATGGCTTGCGAGAATCGCGGAGCTGAAGGAGAAATATCCGCTGACTTACGATAAGAATACTCTGACCTGCCCCTATATCATAGAGGAGATCGACAGACTGACAGAGGGGAGAGCCATTATCACAACGGATGTGGGCCAGCACCAGATGTGGGCGGCACAGTATTACAGATATACGGAGCCCAGAACGTTCCTCTCCTCCGGCGGCCTCGGCACGATGGGGTACGGTCTCGGAGCCTGCATCGGCGCGAAGTCGGGAAGACCCGATAAGGTCTGTATCAATATCGCCGGCGACGGGTGTTTCCGTATGAACATGAACGAACTGGCTACGGCCAGCAGGTACAATATCCCGATCATTCAGGTCGTGATCAACAACCACGTGCTCGGCATGGTCAGACAGTGGCAGACCCTGTTCTACGGACAGCGCTACTCCCAGACGATCCTGCAGGACAAGGTGGACTTCTGCAAGGTGGCGGAGGGGCTGGGCTGTGAGGCCATTCTTGTGACAAAGAAAGAGGAGGTTGCGCCGGCCATCGAGAAGGCGTTGTCGCTCGGGAAGCCTGTGCTGTTAAACTGCGTGATCGATGAGGATGACAAGGTATTTCCAATGGTATCTCCGGGCGGGGCGATCAGCGAGGCGTTCGACGCGGAGGATCTGGCGAAGCGAGGATAATAAAAGTCTGTGAAATAAAAAGGCCGTCGGCGGAATATGCTGGCGGTCTTTTAAGTTATCAAATATCTGTTTATTAAATCAGGCTTTAAATTTTTAATGGTTGACAGAGCACTTTATTTCTGATAAAATATTAACAATTGAAGGATGGTTATTACATTGTAAGCTATACCTGTTTATTGGATCTGTAGGGAATTTCTATGCAGATTAAATAAGTAGGTATTTTTTGTTATATAAAAGATCGAAACGGGCTGTCAATGAGAAATTCAACTATCGTATGAATTTCGGGGGAGGAGTACAGAATGCGTATTGTAAAAATATATAACAATAATGCGGTGGAAACAAGAGATAATGATTGTAGAGAGATCATTGTTGTGGGGTGCGGGCTTGCCTTTAAAAAGCGGGTGGGCGACGTGATTGACGATTCCAAGATACAGAAGATATTTGTATTATCAGAACCTGACGTGAACATGAAATTCAGAGAATTTCTTTCCTATATTCCTTTGGACTATCTGACTATGGGAAATGAAATTATAAGCTATATACAGGAGAAACTGTATATTGAGCAGAGTACACTCCTGTACTTGAGTCTGGTGGATCATATTTATGGAGCAGTTAAACGCTATCAAAACGGTATAGAGGTCAAAAATGTGATGCTCTGGGATATCCGGCGGTTTTACAGTGAGGAATATGAGGCGGAGTGTCACATACTGGAGATTGTAGAGAAGTATACCAGTGTACGGCTTTCCGGGGATGAAGCCGGTTTTTTTGCCTTTCATATTGCAGAGGCGAGAATGAATGAAAACGCTTTGGATATGCAGAGAATCACAGACATTATGGCAGAACTGTCCAATATCGTAAAATATCATTTTCAGGTGGAGTTTAATCAGGAGAGCGTTTATTATTACCGTTTTGTCGCGCATCTGAAATTTTTTGCCCAAAGGCTTGTGAGTGGGAAATTATATGAGCAGGATGACCAGGACGAGCTTTTGGATACCATTCGGAAAAAGTATGTAAATTCTTATAAATGTGTGGAAAAGATAGAGGCATTTGTAAAAAGCAGATATTCCTACACGCTTTCCAGTGATGAGATGCTGTATCTGACGATACATGTTGAACGGATCATTTACAAAAGTAATCTCTGATCTATAGGTCAGAAGAATTAAAACGGAGGTAAAAGTATGGGAAAGTATGAAAATCTGGCAAAGGAAATTGTCAAAAAGGTTGGGGGAAAAGAAAATGTGGCAAGCCTGACGCACTGTGTTACCCGTCTGCGGTTTGTGCTGAAAGATGAGAGCAGGGCGGAGGATGAAGCGCTGAAAAACATGGATGGCGTTGTGACGATTATGAAAAGCGGAGGTCAGTACCAGGTGGTGATCGGCAGCCATGTGCCTGAGGTATACGCGGATGTGTGTCCGATTGTGGGGATTGATACCAGGGATCAGAATGGCCAGGAGGAGGAAAAGCCAAAGGGAGGTCTGGGAGACCGCTTTATTGATACGGTATCCGGGATCTTCCAGCCGATTCTTGGAATCTTGTCGGCAAGTGGTATGCTGAAAGGATTGAACAGCCTGTTTTCTTTTATGGGACTGTATGCGGAAACCAGTGGAACTTACCTGTATCTGAGTGCATTCAGTGATGCTTTGTTTATGTTTCTTCCGGTACTTTTGGCGTTTACGGCTTCAAAGAAGTTTAAATTGAAACCTTTTGTAGGGATGACAATTGGGTGTGCCCTCTGTTATCCGACCATTCAGTTAAGCGCTCTTTCCGGAGCGGCGGAGCCCCTGTACACGTTGTTTGCAGGGACGGTTTTTGAATCTCCTGTTTACCAGACCTTATTTGGGATTCCGGTGATTGCCATGGATTATACTTCAACGGTGATCCCGATTATTCTGATTGTCTATTTTGCTTCCAAAGTGCAGAAGCTGATGGAAAAAATAATTCCGGAAATCGTTGCATTTTTCTTTGTGCCTATGTTTACGCTTTTGATTTCACTGACGGCCGGATTTATTGTGATCGGACCGGTAGCTACTTTTGGATCCAATCTGATTTTACAGGGGATTCTTCTGGTTCGGGGACTCAGCCCCCTGTTTGCAGGTGCTTTAGTGGGCGGCCTGTGGCAGGTGCTGGTCATGTTCGGTCTGCACTGGGGATTTATCCCGGTTTATATCAACAATATTATGACGGTGGGTTATGACAATATTATGATGCCTTTCTTCGGGGCAACTTGGGCTACAACAGGCGTTGTTCTGGCTATGATGATTAAGACAAAGGATAAGAAGCTGAAAAGCCTTTGTGTACCCGCTGCTATATCCGGATTTTTCGGTGTGACGGAGCCTGCCATTTACGGTATTACTCTGCCCAGGAAAAAGCCTTTTGTTATTTCCTGTATTGCGGCGGCTATTGTAGGAGCCTTCTATGGAATGATAGATTTGAAAGAGTATATGTTTGGCGGTCTTGGTATTTTTGAATTTCCGGCGATGATCGATCCGGCTACCGGCGATCTGAATAATGTAACAATGGCAGCTATCGGCGCTGCGGCGGCAACGATTCTGGGCTTTGTTCTTACTTTTGTATTCTGTAAGACAGATGAAGCGAAAAAAGATCAGACAGCGGAAAAAGAGATATCTTTGAAAAAGGAGATTCTCGTAAGTCCTCTGTCCGGAAAAGTGATTCCTTTGTCAGAAGTGACAGATGCAGCATTTTCCTCCGGTATTCTGGGAAAGGGAGTTGCGATACTTCCGGAAAAGGGAGAGGTGAAAGCGCCGGCGAACGGTACTATACAGGCCATATTTCCCACAAAACATGCTATTGGCATGGTGACGGAGCAAGGGGCAGAGCTGTTGATTCATATTGGCATGAATACAGTGCAGCTTGACGGTGAGGGTTTTACCTCCCGGGTTTCTGAGGGCATGAAGGTGAAGAAGGGAGAGGTTCTGGTAACTTTTGATAAAAAGATGATCGAAGAAAAGGGGTATTCTCTGGAGACGCCGGTGTTGATTACCAATGCGGATGATGTGGCGGATATCGTGGAGACAGAGAAGGATTTCGTAGAATTCGGCGATTCTCTGCTGACAGTTATTTTTTAGTGAGATTGAAACAGGAGGTTGTGACTTTGAGAGAAGATTTTTTATGGGGCGGCGCTACCGCAGCCAATCAGTGTGAGGGAAGCTGTACGGCCGGAGGCCGGGGGCTTGCCAATGTGGATCTGCTTCCGGCCGGAGAAGACCGGATGGCTGTGATGACAGGACATAAGAAGATGTTTACATTTGATGATGACCATACTTATCCGGCCAGAACAGCGATTGAAATGTACCGGTATTATAAAGAAGATATTCGTCTGTTTGCCAGGATGGGGTTTAAGGTGTATCGGATGTCTATTGCCTGGTCCAGAATATTTCCTGGAGGAGATGAAGAAACTCCCAATGAGGAGGGGCTTGCCTATTATGAGGATGTATTTCGGGAGTGCAGAAAGTATAAGATAGAACCTTTGGTAACGATTACGCATTTTGACTGTCCCATGCATCTGGTGAAGGAATACGGCGGCTGGCGGAATCGAAAGATGCTGGTGTTTTATGAACGGCTCTGCCGTACCTTGTTTACCAGATACAGGGAATATGTGCATTACTGGATTACCTTTAATGAGATCAATATGATTCTCCATGCTCCTTTTATGGCGGCAGGAATTTGCTTTGAAGAGGGAGAGGATGAAAAACAGATCACGTATCAGGCCGCGCATCATGAACTGCTGGCAAGCGCCATCGCCGTGAAGCTGGCAAAAGAGATCAATCTGGAGAATCAGGTTGGCTGTATGCTGGCGGCGGGTCAGGCCTATCCTTATTCCTGCAGGCCGGAGGATGTATGGGCAGGAGTTGAAATGGACCGGAAGAGCTATCTGTTTATTGACGTACAGGCATATGGGGCTTATCCGGCATATGGCTTGAAAATGATGGAACGCGAGGGCGTGAAGCTCAAGATGGAGGAAGGGGATCTGGAACTGCTTCGGGATAACACCGTGGATTTTATTTCCTTCTCTTACTACAATTCCATGTGTGCCAGTGCAGATCCGGATTTAAATGCTAAGGTTAAGGGAAATATTTTTGATACGTTGGAAAATCCCTATCTGCCTTCCAGTGAATGGGGATGGCAGATCGATCCGCTCGGACTGCGTATTACCCTGAATGTTTTGTATGACCGATATCGTAAACCGTTATTTGTTTCAGAGAACGGCCTGGGTGCCGCAGATGTCCCGGACGAGAACGGATATGTGGAAGATGATTATCGGATCGATTATATGAGAGCGCATATCCGGGAGATGAAAAAGTCAGTGGAGGAGGATGGCGTGGATCTGATGGGATACACCTCCTGGGGGTGTATCGATCTGGTGAGTGCTTCCTCCGGCGAGATGCGGAAGCGTTACGGTTTTATCTATGTGGATAAGCAGGACGATGGAACCGGCACCCTGAAGCGTACGCCTAAAAAGTCTTTCTATTGGTATCAAAAGGTGATCGAAAGTAATGGAGAGATTCTTTAATGGATAAATTGTTTTAAGATTTGGCAGATAAAGTGCTGACAGTATATGTCAGCTCCTTATCTGCCTTTGTGTTAAGCCTATTGTGTTCTAAGCTCTGCTCCCATCGTTTTACTGAGTTTTTTCATGACATGGTCCGCCGTATTTTCAATCTCCTGGGAAGTCAGTGTCTTTTCATCAGATCCGATGGTCAGGCGGATCGTTACGGACTTCTTTCCCTCCGGGATCTGTTTTCCATGATATTCATCTACAAAGGAAGCATTTTTCAAAAGTGCGCTTGCTTTCTTTTTGCCCATGATGATATCGTAAATCTCTGTCCACATGGCACTCGACTCGAAAAGCATGGAGATGTCATAGTCCGTTTCCGGATACTCCGCCAGATGGGTGAATTTATTGGTTCTGGATTTTAGCGGTTTCAGTTTTGTGGCATCCAGCTCAAAGAGTATGACGGAGAGGTTTTTGATTCCGCATTCCAGGGATACCTTTTTGGCTAAAAGCCCCATATCGCCAATCTTCTCATCTTCCAGGAAAATATTCAGCCATACCACATTGTCTGTCCATACCGGTTTTATCTCTTTTTTAAAAGCGAAGGCCTCCATGTGCGTATATCGGGGCATATATTCGAGAACGCCTTTGGCTTCCCGGAAAAGTTCGGTGATGTTTTTCATGCTGCTGGCAAAAGCTGCCCCGATATGCCTGCGTTGTTCCGGCAGGGATTCTGTATTATCGTACAGAGAATCATAATTTTTATCAAAAAAGACCTGGGCTTCTTCAAAGATAGAAAAATCATTGAAATATCGCTCATTTTTTACAACCGCTTCACAAAGATTGGGAAGCAGAGAAGAACGGATACAGCTTAAGTCCGGTGCAGGAGGCGTAGCCAGCTTCAGGACGCCCTCCGTGTTCCGGAGCAGGGCATCTACAAAGGCATCATTCATCCAGGGATATGTGTAAACTTCCTGCATTCCGCAGCGGACTGCAAGATATTCCTTGATATTTCTGATCAGGTCCTGCTCTTTCTGATTGATCGCCCCCGAGAAAGCAGTGACGAATTCTGTTGCTTCAAAATGATCATAGCCATACATTCGCGCCACTTCTTCCATGACATCATCCTTAATGGAAATATCGCCGGTGGAACGCCATGCGGGAGCAGTGACATGCATGTTGTCGTCATTGATCTTTACGTCGAAGCCAAGCAGTTCCAGTTTGTGAAGGATCAGGTCATTTGACAGGTTTTTCCCGAGACGTTTTGCCAGCCACTTAAGGCTGACGTCAATTTCTGCCCGGTCAGGTTTTTTTACGTACCGGTCACAGTATCCGGTTACTTTCATCTCCGGATACAATGTCGTAAAATATTGCATGGAAAGAGCCAGAGCCTGCCCGCATCGTTCCGGATCAATGGCCTTTTCATATCTGGAGGAGGCCTCGGTGCGGTTATCGTAGCGGAGCGCCGTTCTCCTGATGCCTGTAGACTCAAAGTTTGCCACTTCCAAAATAACACGCTTGGTTTCGGGCAGAATGGAATCTTTGGAACCGCCCATAACCCCGGCAAGGGCAACCGGTCCTTCGGAGTCTGTGATTACCAGATCGTCTTTACACAGTTCTAATTCTTTGCCGTTCAGCAGGTCAAGCCGCTCGCCGTCAGAAGCGGGCCTGACAACGATATGTCCCGTAATGTTGTCTGCATCAAATGCATGGGTTGGATTTCCTGTGGCAAGCATGACATAGTTTGTGATATCTACCAGCGCATTGATGGGGCGCATCCCCGCTTTCCAGATCCTGTTCTGTATCTGGTAGGGAGACGGCTTTACTTCCACGCCGGACATTTCCACGCCGATGTATCTTAAACATCTGTTCGGTGATGCGATCTCAACTTTAAAATCGGATTCTGCTTCGGCCTTATATGGTGTGATTTCAGTGAGGGGAAGATCGTAAAGAGCGGCAATCTCGCGGGCAATGCCGTAGTGCCCCCAGAGATCCGGTCTGTTTGTCATGGATTTATTGTCGATTTCCAACAGGATATCGTTCATGTCCAGGGCATCTGCGAGGGAAGTCCCTGCCGGCACATCAAAGGCAGACAGGTCCAAAATCTCCGCCTCCTGTGATGCCGGAAACAGGTCGCCAAGCCCTATCTCATCTGAAGCGCAGATCATACCGAAAGATTCTATGCCTCGGAGTCTGGAATTTTTGATCACCACGGGCTCTCCCTCACCATGCCAGCGTACAGTGGCGCCGGGACAGGAGACTGCCACGCGCATGCCTTCCGTAAGATTGATTCCGCCGCAGACGATCTCTTTGTCTTCACCTTCGCCGATGTCTACTCTGCATACCCGCAGCTTGTCGGCATTGGGATGGACGTCAATTTTCCTGATAACGCCGACGACCATATGGTCAAAACGGCGGGCCAGATCTTCCGTGTCCTCCACCTCTACGGTAGACATTGTCAGATCGTATGCCAGTTTTTTCAAATCTATATTTTCCGGGATGGCTACATAGTCTTTGATCCATGATAATGATAATTTCATTTTTCCTCTCCTTATCTGAATTGTTTCAGGAATCTTAAGTCGGCGCTGTGAAACAGCCTTACGTCATCCACGCCATAGCGCATCATAACAAGCCTGTCCAGACCGATATTTACATAGAAGCCCGTATATTCATCCGGGTCAAGTCCGGCAGCCCGGAGTACATTGGGATGGGGGGAACCGCCCGGCATGACCTCGATCCAGCCCACATGCTTGCAGACGCTGCATCCTTTGCCGCCGCAGACCTGGCATTCCATGTCGATCTCAAATCCCGGTTCTACGAAGGGGAAGAAACCGGAGCGCATCCTGACGGCTACATCCGTGCCAAATACCTTGCTCAGGATGCTTTTGATCATTACTTTGCCTGATGTGAAAGTGATGTCCTTGTCTACGATCAGCGCTTCGTATTGAAAAAAGGCCCTCTCATGATGTGCGTCTGTGGTTTCGTTCCGGTAAACACGCCCCGGATATACAAAACGGTAGGGCGGTTTATGTGTCTGCATGTAACGGACGCTGCCGCCTGTGAGATGGGGACGCAGGCAGAGTTTTTCATTTGTGCCTCCTTTGTCATGACCTGCCAGCCAGTAGGTGTCCATGCTTTCACGTGCCGGATGGTTTTGTGGGAAGTTCAGCTTGTCAAAGGCGTACAGCTCGCTTGTGATCTCATCTTCCTGAAAAACCTCGAATCCCATGGAGCGGAAGGTTTCGTTCAGGTCATAGCACATTTGTGTGATTGGATGGAGCCCGCCGCCTGTCGGCATGATTCCCGGAACAGAGCAATCGAAATCCTGGGATACCTCGGAGGCTTTCAGCTTCAGCTCCATTCTTTTTGCGTCAACCAAGTCAGTCACACGGTTCTTGGCCTGGTTCAGCATGGCTCCCATTTCTGGACGGAGTGAGGGAACCAGATTCGGAAGCTCTTTCATCAGGAGACTTAATGCTCCCTGCTTGCCGATGTAAGCGCTTTTTACGCTTTGCAGTTCGCCTTCATTGGCGGCTGCAGAAATTTTGGTTTTTGCTTCGGATAAAATACCGGTGATTTTTTCTTTCATTGCAATGCTCCTTTCTGATTCTGCGGTTTTTGATAAGCGGCATCAGGCGCCGTTTTCTATTTATTCAAAAAAAGACAAGGCAATTGCGAAAAAAATTGTCTTGTCTGGTGTTTCACCCTCCGACATATACAACTGAATATTATAATGATTGTTTAAAAAATGTCAATATTTTTCGGAGTAATTTTGGTGCAAAATTGGCTTGACAAACGGCTCTGTATTTAATATTATTATTGTCAGTTCGGAGGGTATATTGCTCAGTGGAAGTAATGTGCTGGATAAGGCGCAGATTGAAAGGTCTGTTCTTTATCCGGCTTTTTTATTTTGGGGAGCAAAAAGAAAACAGGTGAGGAAGGAAACGATATGGATCTGCTTACAAGTAAAATCGAATCAATGTATTTTAAGTATCTGGCCGCGGCATTCGGCAGCGCACTGATTTCGTCTATTTACGGTGCGGTGGATATGGCGATGGTCGGACAGTATCAGGGACCGGAAGGCACGGCAGCGCTGGCTGTGGTTGCCCCTGTCTGGAATATCATATACAGCCTGGGGCTGCTTATGGGAATCGGAGGTTCTGTACTTTTTACTACATTGCGGGGAGTATCTGAACAAAATCAGAAAAGGTCCAATGAATACTTTACTGCTGCGGTTATCGGAGCAGCAGTTTTTGCTGCTCTTACATGGCTGGCGGTCATCTTTTATGACGTGGAGTTGTTGCGGCTGTTTGGGGCAGAAGAAACGCTGCTCCCGCTGGCAAGGAGTTATTTGCTTCCGGTTAAATTTGTGGTGCCGAGTTTCCTGTTTACACAGCTTATGTCAGCCTTTCTGCGCAACGATGGGGATCCTGCCCTTGCTACGAAAGCAGTGTTGTTTGGCGGAATTTTTAATGTATTTGGAGATTATTTTTTTGTGTTTGTGCTGAAGATGGGCATCATGGGAGCGGGCCTTGCAACTGCTATGGGATCTGTTTTTTCCCTGCTGGTAATGCTGACGCATTTTTGCAGTAAAAAAAATACTTTAAGGTTTGTAAAACCTGTGGAGTTGTTTTTCACTATAAAATCCATTTGCATAACCGGGTTTTCCACCTTTTTTATCGATGTGGCGATGGGGATTCTTACAATGTTGTTTAACAGGCAGATTTTAAAATACCTGGGAACGGATGCGCTGGCAGTCTACGGCATCATCATCAATGTCAGCACGTTTGTTCAGTGCTGTGCTTACAGCATCGGCCAGGCGTCCCAGCCGATGCTCTCTGCAAATTTTGGTGCGGGAAAAGGGAAACGGATTGTGCAGATTTTGAAATATGCATTAGGGACAGCGGCGGTGTTTGGAGTGGTTTGGACGGCACTTGCTGTTTTTGTCCCCAATTTTTTCGTCCATATTTTTATGACGCCAACAGAGGAAATCCTGGCCATTGCCCCGGGGGTCATTTGCAGTTATGGCATTTCTTTCCTGTTGCTTCCGCTTAATATTTTTTCTACTTACTATTTTCAGGCACTGATGAGACCGATGGCTTCTTTCATTGTTTCTGTTGCCAGAGGAGCCGTGATTAGCGGGATGTTGATCTACATCCTTCCGGCAGTGGCTGGGGGAGATGCGGTCTGGTTTGCGATGCCAGTTACGGAATTGCTGGTGGTGGTTTATGTGGCCCTGAAAATAGTGCGATATACAAAGGCGTTGCCTTTGGAAGAAGTTGTGGAATAAAAAAGTGTAGATCAGTTTTCGGCAGATCGTAAGAATTGTAGTGTTTCAGAGAAAAAAGAACTGTTGTTCCGACAGATTATCCATCTGCGTTTACAACAGTTCTTTTTTCTAACGGTTTCAATCTCTGGCAGTGGGATATTCCGTGCAGAGCAGTCTGTAGGGCGGTTCGTCTTCCTCGATGGAAGGGAAACGTCCCTGTGCCTCCAGAAAGTGGTTATCCGTATTATCGTCGTTACATTTGGAGACCTCCCCTATCAGCGATTTCCCGCCGCCGGGCTGTATGATAAATTCATGATAGCAATAAGGGTAGAGCGTGAGGGATTCTCCGGGAGTGAGAATGATATCTTCACCGGCTTTTGCATAGTAGCTGCGGCCGTCTTTGCTGATTAAGACATCCGTATCCGCAAGTTCTCCGTCTTTGGTGGCATTCCAGAGACGGAAAATCAGATTTCCGCCTCCTCTGTTGATGATGTCCTCCATTTTATTCCAGTGGAAATGATTGGGGGAGAGCTGTCCTTCCCTGAGCATGATGATTTTTTCGGCATAACACTTTGTATATTTGTCATTATGCACATTTCCGTTTCTCAAAGTGATCAGAGAGAGTCCCTTCTTTTCAAAATGTCCTTCCCCGTAGTCCGTGATATCCCATCCCAGAGCGTTATCCCTTATTTCGTCGTATTCATGTCCCTTCTGTGTCCATTCTTCAGGGGTAAAGGAAAGAAACGGGGGAAGAGCGAACCGGTATTCACGGAGCATTTCTTCAAACTCCCTGATACAGGCGTTGATCATTGATCTTTTCATTGCTTTTTCCTCTTTTGTAAAGTGTTAACGGTATTCTGACAATTCGTCTATGATGACATCCAGAGCCCGTTCCTGTTCGCCGGTGAGTGGGGTGAAGTTGCCTGCCACAGTGTACTGGCAGAGGCCAAAGCGGTGGGCAATGTATTTGATTCCCCACAGCCACCCGTTTCCGGTTCTTGTGGCGGCATCGTTGAGTCTGGCGATTTTATAGTTCAGGTCCAGTGTGAGGGGTATATTCTGTGATATTGCAGCGTCGTACAGAGCGACGAAAAGTTTTGGAAACACGTTGCTGGCAGCGGCGATATTTCCCTGGCCTCCCATCAGAATACTGGGGCCGAGCATATATTCGCCGCCGGAGATCAGGCTGATATCTTTGTCGCGCAGGAATGCCAGCGCTTTCAGATGATTTTCCCAGTCGGGGCGTGTATCTTTGTAGGCGATCACGTTATCAATCTCTGCGATTTTATAGAAAGTTTCCGCCTGGATAGTCTGACCGACAGTGGCATCGTTATTATAAATCATGATCCTGGCGCCGGTTTGGGAGGAGACTTTTTCAAAATGATGAATGATGTCCTCCTGCCTCTCATTGAGCATATAAAAATTCGGAGTGCTGCAGATGAAATTGCATCCCATATCCTGCACTTCTTTTACCAGTTCTATAGTCTGCTGCGTTCCGGGCGCGATAGTCCCCACACAGATGGGAATCCGGCCGTCTACAATGCGGATCGCATTGGAGATGACATCGCGTTTTGTCCTGGAACTCAAGTTGGTAGGTTCACCCGAAGAACCTGCGACAAAAAGACCGTGGCAGCCGGATGCGATGATATTTTCGATCACCTTTTCCAGGCTGTCCAGATCCAGAGTGCCGTCTTCGTTTACCGGGGTGATCAGGGCCGGAATAATTCCTTTCCAGAATTCCTTGTTTGTCATGTTGAAAAACCTCCTTTGTTTTTGTATGTTATTTTTAGGCTGGCTTCATTATAAAAAGAGGTATGATTTCTGTCAAAGGGGTGTGAAAATGAAATGATACCATATAAAATGTATTAAGGTTTTTTGACAAAATTTGGTATATTATGATACCTTTTACAAATGTGGACACCTTTTAATATTGTGAAAAATCAATATAAAATAGTGTTGTAGCAAATAAAATATATACAAAATATCAAAAGGAGAAGAGAAAGGTATGAGAAAGAAAAGAATGATGGCTCTGCTGCTCACCGGAGTGATATTAGCCAGTATGATAACAGGGTGCGGGAATCAACAGACCGAGACGCCTGAAGCGGCGGAAGAGATGGAAACTGCTCGGGAACAGGCGGCTGAGGAAGCGCCGCCACAGGAAGAAAGCGGCGGCGAAAATGTCAATCTGAGATTTTGTTGGTGGGGGTCCGACACGCGCCACGAAAAAACACTGGAAGCGCTGGCAAAATATGAAGAACTGACAGGCGTGCACATTGAAGGCGAGTATTCTACCATCTCCAGCTACTATGAAAAACTGGTGACACAGCTGGCGGGAGGAACGGCGCCGGATGTTATTCAGCTGGATTACCCGTGGATCACGGAACTGGCGGCGCAGGGGGATTTCTTTGTAAATCTGGAGGAATATGACATCATAGATTTTGGCAAATTTGATATGGATTACACCAAAGGCTGGTGTTCTGAGGGAGATAAGCTGGCGGCGCTGCCCATGGCGCAGAATGGATTTACCCTTTTCTTCAATCGCGATGTGGTGAAGGAGACAGGATTATCTATTGATGAGAGTACGGAGTGGAGCTGGGAAGATCTGATCGCGGAGGGAGAAAAATTCAAAGCGACGAATCCGGACAAGGTATTTTTACACAGTGATCTGCACACGCTCGAAAAAAATGTGTTCAAGCCCTATGTCCTGCAGCAGTGCGGCGGGCAGTGGATCAATGATGATTTTACCGTCAACTTTACGAAGGAGCAGCTGGCTAATGCATATGCCTACCTGTTGGAGCTGGAGGAGAAAGATCTGATACAGCCGTTGGAGGAGACTATGGCCTACAACGGAAATATCGATCAGAATCCGATATGGGCGAACGGCGAGGCGGCGCTTCTTATCCGATGGGCATCCGATTATCCGTCCCTGATCAATGACAATGTGCAGGATATCGGCTGCTGCAGACTTCCTGTGATAGAAGGAGCCGCGGACACGGGAATCAACTGTAAGCCTTCCATGGTACTGGCGATCAACAAAGATTCCGTCAGCGTGGAGGAATGTCTGAAATTTGCCAACTGGATGATGACAGATGAGGAAGCGATCAAGATTTTGGGCGATTGCCGAGGCGTGCCGGCCACCGCTGAAGCGAGGGGAATTCTGGAGGAAAACGATCTGTTAAATCCCGATTTGAAGACGGGTATCGAGATAGCTTCCGCGAATGCGGGGACAGCGCAGAACGGATATCACGACAATTCCGAGATCACCTCGATCAGCACGGAAATCTTGTCGAGAGTGCTCTATAAAGATTTGACGCCGGAGGAGGCAGCGGAGGAATTTTTAAACACGATTCAGGATCCGCTTGCGACACTGGCAGGTAATTAAACTGCAAAATGGCTTGGAGGGAAAACAGTGCAGAACAATAAATGGAAAAAATGGAAGAGAGAATATACCGGTATGTTTTATCTGACTCCTTGGATCATAGGATTTCTGGCTTTTCAGCTCTATCCTCTGGTGATGTCTTTTCTGTATTCTTTTACGGATTTTACCATGCTGAATGATTACAAATTCGTAGGACTGCAAAACTATATTAAAATATTTACAAATGACCGGTTATTTCTGAAGTCCATGAAAGCTACATTTATGTATGTGGCGATAGCATTGCCGTTAAAGATGATCATTTCTCTGTTTATTGCGGGACTGTTGAACCAGAAGCTGAAAGGGATCAGTATATTCAAGGTTGTCTATTACCTTCCCTCTATTTTCGGGGGAAGCGTGGCGATCACCATTTTATGGCGTTTTATATTCATGAAGACGGGATTGTTAAATACGCTGATCGGAGCAGTATTTTCAGGATATAAAGCTTTTGACTGGATAGGGAGTCCGAAAACCTCCCTTCCCGTCATAAGCCTGCTCCAGGTATGGCAGTTTGGCTCTTCTATGGTGCTTTTTCTGGCAGGTTTGAAACAGGTGCCGGACAGCCTGTATGAAGCGGCTGATATCGACGGGGCAAATGCCGTGCAGAAATACTTCCGCATTACCCTGCCGATGCTTTCGCCCATCATCCTTTTTAATCTGGTGATGCAGATGATCCAGCTCTTTCAGGATTTTACGGCTGCCTTTGTCATTACGGGAGGCGGCGCGCTGAAAGAAACTTACCTTTATGGGCTGATGCTCTACGAGAATGGATTCCGATACTTTAAAATGGGCTATGCCAGTGCGCAGTCCTGGATTCTGTTTGTGATCATCATTCTATTTACGTTCACGATTTTCCGGCTTTCGGATGGGCTGGTTCACTATGAAGACTAGAGGAGGAGAAGATGAAAAAAATTTTATCGTATGCATTTTTGTGCCTGGTGGCGCTGATCATGGTTTATCCTCTGATATGGCTGGTGTTTTCTTCTTTCAAACCCAACAGTGAGATATTCGGTTCGATCAGGCTGCTGCCGCAAAAATGGCAGACAGATTCCTATACGCTCGGCTGGCGCGGAACCGGACAGAACAGTTTTGGAAGATTTTTGTTAAATACATTGGAGCTGGTGGTTCCGACAGCGGCGTTTACTACGATATCGAGCTGTCTGGTGGGATATGGGTTCGCGCGGTTCACGTTTCCGATGAAAAAACTTCTTATGATGTTGATGATATCTACATTGATGCTGCCCAATACGGTGCTGATCATCCCGCGGTTTATCCTTTTTAACCGCCTGGGCTGGAATGACACATATTATCCGTTCATCGTTCCCGCGCTGTTTGCCTGTACACCGTTTTTTATCTATATGATGATACAGTTTTTCCGCGGGATACCGAGAGATCTGGACGATGCGGCGAAGATAGACGGCTGCAGCTCTTTTAAGACATTGATATATGTGTTGCTGCCGATATTGAAACCGGCCCTGTTTTCGGCTTTTCTGTTTCAGTTTATCTGGACATGGAACGATTTTTTCAACGTGTTGATCTACATCAGCTCCGTGAGCAAATATCCAGTGTCGCTGGCGCTTCGGATGAGTCTGGATTCGGCGTCGGCGGTCAACTGGAGCACCGTGCTGGCAATGTCTCTGGTGTCCATGATCCCCTGTATTCTGGTCTATATGTTCGGGCAAAAATATCTGATAGACGGGATGGCGACACAGGGGATTAAGGGATAGAAAAGGAAAGGCGGCTCAGTTGTGGGAATGGTGATTCCATGCTAAAATGAAAAGTAAATTTTCAGAACGAGAGGTATAGAATGTATCGTTTACTGATTGTGGATGACGAAGTGGGGATACGAAATGGACTTGCTAATTTTTTTCCGTGGGCAGAGCTGGGCTTTCAGGTAGTCGGCCAGGCCAGAAACGGCGAACAGGCGCTGAAAATAATCGAGGAAGATGAAAAACCCATCGATGTATTGATGACAGATATTAAAATGCCTGTTATGGATGGGCTGAAGCTGATAGAACAGTTAAAAAAATGTGATTTTTCCGGAAAGATTATACTTCTCAGCGCATACAACGAATTTGAGTATGCGAGAAGAGGACTGCAGCTGGGGGTTTATGACTATATATTAAAACCCACGGACTATAGAAAGATAGCGGAACTGTTTGAGCGGCTGAAAAAGGAGCTGGATTCGGAGGACGGGAGTAAAAAGTCTGAAACCGGAAACCTGTACGACAACACAGGGTTTGACTATAAGGGAAAGATCATCAGAGAGGTAAAAGAATATATAGAAAAAAACTATGCGGAGATCAAGCTTGCGGATGCCGCGGCTCATGTGAATCTCAGTTCCTCCTATCTGAGCGTACTGTTCAGTGCGGAGGCGGGTATGAGCTTTTCGGAATATGTGCAGAGAGTAAGGCTGCAGGAGGCGGCCAGGCTGTTGTCGGAAACTTATGGAAAGATCTATGAGATCAGCGAGAGAGTCGGGTACAATAATTCAAAAAACTTCACGAGGGCATTCAGAAAATTTTATGGGATGAGCCCGAGGGATTACAGAAATAAGGGACAAAAACAGGAATGAAAAGAAATGAGTGGATCAAATATTATAGGAATATGGTTTTTCCTGTTATTGTCGTAACCGGACTTCTGGGAATTTTGATGACGGTTTTTCTGTTGAGAAGCGAGCATCGCAACAGCAGAGAGGAGTATATGCACGCGCTGCAGCTGGCTGATGACAATATAAGCGAGATGGTGGGGGATATGGATTACTATATGTATTCGATGTGGCCCAATACGCAAATCATGATCATATTGAAGAGACTTCTGTCTAATGAGACCTATACTTATACGGAGAGCAGAGATCAGGAATTGATACGCACTTTTGTCAGCACGCCTGTCTATACAAAGCTGTATCTGCATTCGGCGTACATCTACTATGTGAATTATGATAAGGTCATTCTGTCGGAGCAGGGGCTTGTCCCGATCTCAGACTTTTTCGATAAAGAATGGCTGGAGATGGTGAACGGGGAAGAGGAGATGCCGGATGTGATAAGGCGTTCGCTGAAACAGTATTATTTTGAAAAGAAGGATACGGAAGTTGTTTCGATATCAAGAAAATATTATACATCCAAAAACCATGCGAATTACGGCATCGTCACGCTGAATTTTCTGGTCGATAAGGTGAACGAAAGGTTAAAGCGATATGTGGATGATGATGCGCAGAGCATTTATGTCGGCTACAGAACGGGGGAAATACTGTTTGCGGCACAGGAAATTCCGGGGGTAGACGAGACGCTGCTCAGGAACATGCTGGTTTCCGGCGAGGAAGAGACGTTTATCCGTGCGGGAAACAGCTGGTATATCGCTTACAGAATGGAAAACGAACATCTCGGGCTTACGTATCTGTTTCTGGCGCCGATCTCGGAGGAACTGAAACTGGCGATGCCCATGCTCGGGATGATATTCTGCGTGATGATCTCCACTGCCGTACTGGGAATCATTTTGTCGTGGATCATGACGCGGAGACGCTACACGCTTCAAAGTCAGGTTGCCTCCATTATTGACTATTATGAGGAGAGCGGCGAATATCCGGAAGAACTGCATCAGATAGGGGAGGAATACGATTATTTTTTCCAGAGTGTTCTGAAAATTTTTGAGCAGCACAGGCGGGCGATCGTTCAGGATTACGAGAAACAGATCCAGCTGGAGAGGGCGGAGATCAAGGCGCTGCAGATGCAGATAAATCCCCACTTTCTCTACAATACGATGGAAACGATCTACTGGAAAGTGATGGAGGCTGCGAAAGGGTACTGTCCGGCGAACCAGATGATTGAAAATCTGAGTGATATTTTGCATTACAGTCTCTCGGAGGGGGAAGATCTGGTGCGTCTGCAGGATGAACTTCGTATAGCCGAAAAATATATTCAGATTCAGAAGATGCGGTTTGGCGATTTCTTTGAAGTGGTGTGCGACAGGGAAGACGGCTGTATGGATGTGAGAGTGCCGAAACTTTTTTTGCAGCCCCTGATCGAAAATGCGATTCAGCACGGACTGCTTGCCAGAAGTGAAATGAAGCAGGCGGGAAAAATAAAGCTCCGGGTGAGGAATCTCGGTGATGAGGTTTTGATATGTGTGATGGATAACGGGGTCGGAATCTCCGGAGGCCGGCTGAGCGAGCTGAGGATTCTCCTGGAAGAAGGAAAAACCGGGGAAGGACATATCGGCCTGTTTAATACGAATCTCAGGGTGCGTCTGCACTTTGGAGAACCGTATGGAATAAAGATATACAGTAAATCAGATTTGGGAACAGTGATTAAGATCAGAGTGCCGAAGGGCATCGTGTGATCTTCAGGAAAGGAGAAAATAATGTATCAGGCAGACAATGCGAGATATGAGACAATGAAGTACAGGAGATGCGGAAAAAGCGGCCTGCTTTTCCCGGTGATATCGTTGGGATTCTGGCAGAATTTCGGCGGAATCAACGAGTTTGAAACCTGCAGGGAGACGGTGAGGAAAGCTTTTGACAACGGTATTACACATTTTGACCTTGCAAATAATTACGGTCCCCCGTATGGCAGCGGGGAGGAGACCTTCGGAAGGATCATGGAAAAGGATCTGAGACCTTACCGGGATGAGATGCTGATCAGTTCAAAGGCGGGATATGACATGTGGCCGGGGCCTTATGGAAACTGGGGGTCGAAGAAATATCTGACGGCAAGTCTGGATCAGAGTTTAAAGAGAATGAAACTGGACTATGTGGATATTTTTTATCATCACAGACCGGATCCGGAGACGCCCATGGAGGAGACGATGGATGCGCTGGCTCAGATCGTCCGCCAGGGAAAAGCGCTGTATGTGGGCGTCAGCAATTATTCGGCGCAGGAGACAAAAAGGGCGAGCGCTATTTTAAAAGAAATGGGAGTACATCTCCTGGTGCATCAGCCGTCCTATTCGATGTTTGACCGCTGGGTGGAAGATGGACTGTACGATGTTCTGAAGGAGGAGGGGATGGGCGCAGTGTGCTTTTCACCGCTGGCGCAGGGGCTTCTCACAAAGAAGTATTTTGACGGTATCACTGTCGGCAGCAGGGCGGCCAGAGGAACCTTCCATAGACAGGACTCTCTGATCACGGAAGAAAATATTGAGAAAGCGAAAAAGCTGAATGAGCTGGCGGAGGAAAGGGGACAGGCTCTGTCGCAGATGGCGTTGGCGTGGATCATGGCAAGAGAAGAAAGCGTTTCCGTTATTTCCGGCGCGAGAAACTGGGAACAGTTGAGAGAGAATATAGGTTTTATGGAGAAGATGGATTTCACGGAGGACGAACGGAAACGGATCGATGAGATATTAAAACAGGCGTGAACCATGGATGATTTATTTTCTTACGAACATATTCAGAGATTCAGCGAGACAGAGCTGGCTATCTATAAATATATTATTGCCAACAAGGAAAAGGCCGCCTATCTGACTATCCGGGACCTGGCCCGCGAAAACTATGTCTCCACTGCCACCGTTTTAAGGTTCTGCGAAAAGACAGGCTGCAGTGGATACTCTGAATTTAAGGAGAAGATACGCAGGATGCTGGGGGAGAAATTGTTGACTCCCCCAGGCGGCGATGTGGAGGAAATTCTTCAGTATTTTAAACGCACCTGTACAGGAGCGTTTGAAGAAATGATCGAGAAGGCCGTTGCCATGATCCGGCGGTCGGAGAGAGTCTACTTTGTGGGAATGGGCGCTTCCGGAACGCTTGGCGCTTACGGTGCAAGGTATTTTTCCAATTTCGGGAAATTTTCGTCCAGTATTGAAGATCCCTATTATCCGCTGCTGCGGGATATGCAGGGCAATGTACTTGTCATCGCCCTGTCGGTCTCCGGCGAGTCCAGGCCGGTCATCGATCTGCTGCGGAACTTTCAGAGCCATAACTGCAAAGTTCTCAGCATTACAAACAATTCCGGTTCCACTGTTGCCAGAATGGCAGACATGAATATCTCTTATCATCTGGCGGAGAAAAAGACGGATCCCTACTGCAACCTTACTACGCAGGTGCCTGTTATCTTTCTGATAGAAATATTAGCCCGCCGAATCTCATAGCTGATCCGGCGGACTTTTTGTCCTTTTTCGTTGAAAAATGTTCACTCAAGATTTGCGTGCAGTTTCATAAGTTTTTCGTTGTTTGCATCCATTGTTTTTCCGCTCATCATCCGGATGATGACGGCATCCCCCAGAAGCAGCACAGACTGCTCGAATGTATTGGCGCCGGGCTGAATGGAGCGCCTGGTATTGGCGCTGTTTTTGGTGGTGGCGGCGGGTACATGGACGATACAGTCGGCCTTCTTTCCGATATGGGAATCCGGCATAGTGGTGATCAGCGCGAGTACGCCGCCGAGACGTTTGCATTTGTCGGCGATGACGGTCAGGGTTTCCGTATTGCCGCTTCCGGAAGCGATGATGAGCAGATCCCCGGCTTCCAGAGCGGGAGTGGAGGTTTCGCCCACCACATAGGATCTGTACCCCATGTGCATCAGCCGCATGGCGAAGCCGCGGATCATCATCAGTGAGCGCCCTGCTCCGGCGACAAATATTTTGTTCGCTTTCCGTATTTTTTCTTCCAGTTCGGACAGCTGTTCTTCCTTTAGATCAGCAAAACAGTCCGTCAGCTCATCGGTGATCGTCAATAAGATTTCTTTTGTTGTCATGAGTGCATTACCTCCTTCATTTGAAGCACAGCCTTCCGGACATCGTCTGCTTTGTACAGCGCGCTGCCGGCGATGATGATCTCCGGATTTTCTGCTGCGTAGTCCGGCAGAGAACGGAGATTGACGCCGCCCGCTACAGCCGAACAGTCAGTTCCCACAGCGCGGATCAACTCTCTCAGATCCGCGAGAGGAGTGCGTCCCTCCTGCTGCATATCCACTCCTGTGTGCACGCCGATATAGTCGACCCCCATCTCGATCAGTTCCCTGGAGCGCGCCGGGATATCGGTCACGCACAACAGATCGGCAAGTACTTTTCTCCCGTATTGATGCGCCGTTTTTACGACTTCTTTTATCGTGGCGCTGTCCGCCAGCGCGAGAACGGTAACGATATCGGCGCCGCATTCGCATATATCTTTACACTCTATTGCGCCGCCGTCTACGATCTTGCTGTCGGCCAGAACCGTCATGTCGGGATACGCTTTTTTTAACATTTTAACCGGGAGCATTCCCTCCTTCATGATGGCCGGTGTTCCCACTTCAAAAATATCGATGATATCCGCTATCTGTTCTGCAATTTCCATGATTTTTTTGCTGTCGGCGATATCAACCGCAATCTGTAATTTCATCAGGATACCTCCTCCGTCATCTGATTTATTGTGTCCATGTAAGAATCCGGATGCAAAAGAAAATCGTAGCGCTCCGGATGGGATAAAAAGGTATTGTAACAGGGGACGCCGAAAGCGATACCGAGAGAAGGTTCTTCCACCGGTCTGCATAATTTGACAGGGGGAAGATTGTGGTAGTTTTCATTTGGTATCACTCGAAAGCTGTCTTTGGCTTTTATAGCGCAGGCGGCGAGGCCGTGCTTTTTCTGAACCGGTCCGTAGTGCAGAGGACAGGAGACGACGGCAAGGTTGCTGAACATGGAGATGCCGTCCGTCGGGTTGATAGAGCCGTGTCCGCAATAGGGCGGTATAATGATGGATTTGCCTTCCTTCACATGGACTGCTTTCAGTTCCTCGATAACGGGTTCTTCGTCCCTGTCGAAGTTATGTGATTTTTGCAGGATAAATAAGATCTCGCCGTGGATCACTTCGTAGACTTCCGGGTAGGGGTGAAGACCGCCCGCTATATAACCGTGATAATGGCCGGAAGTTTTTTTGAATTCGCCATTTACCGTACCGGGCTGTATCACGGTGATGTCATAGCGGAAATCGTAACGATGAAATAAACTTTCGTGTTCCGGGAAACGGATATTGCGGTACGCCTCATACATCCGCTCCTCTCTGTCGATGGAATCGGGATTTCGGATGAGTCCTTCCATCTGACCGACGGTTTTTGAGGAGGAGCCGTCACAGATAAGTCCGTCCTCGAAAGATAGTGTGCCGTCGGTATCCCGCATGAAAACGGGAAGACCTGAGTGTAAGATTTTCATGATATTTTTCCTCCTTGAGCAGCAGTTTATTTTGGGCGCTGTTACAGCTCAAGAGACAAATGTTACTTTCGGAGTTTTCCGAATAAGGTATACTATATTTTGGAATATCTGCTATAATGTTGTCAGATATCGTTGGGAACAAAAGAGGATCATTTATGAAGACAGGGAAAAAAATACGCTGTATCGTTATTCTGTTTCTATTGTTGTGCGCGGGCGCCTATCTGGGAATCGCCTGTTATTATATGGACGGGTTTTCGCTCGGCACCTGGATCAACGGGGTGTACTGTACGGGGAAGACCGTGGAGGAAGTCAATGCAGAACTGTTGGGGAAGCAGCCGGAGCCGGGGATCACCGTGATCTACCCCTGCTATGAGGGGGCAGAGCTGTCGGAGGAGGAGCGGGTCAGCAGTTATTTTGTGCTGGATGAGCGAACCGTGAAGCTGGACTACGAGAAGGGGCTGAGACAGCTGCTGCAGGACCAGAGACCGCTCTTGTGGATCCGGAATCTGTTTCTGCAGGAGGGCGGCTATGAGCTGGAACCCGCCATAGTTTTTGCGGAGGAAGGGAAGGCGAAGTTCGAGGAGGCGTTTTTGTCGGAAGAGATCGTGCAGGCGGAGAAGGGCAGGGAGAACTGTGTCCGGATCGAGAGGGACGAGGAGGGACTGCGCCTCTATGACGGAAAGAAGAGACGGTTGGATACGGACAGGGCGCTGTATGAGTGTATAGACGCGATAGAGTCCGGAGAAAACAGTATCCTGCTCTCGGATGCCTGCTATTATGACGAAAAGACGGATGAGTCGGAAAGGCAGCAGGAGGAACTATACCGGGAGCTGCAGGAATTTCTGGATTTTGAGATCATCTATGATATGGGGGCGGAAAAGGTGCGGTTTGACCGGAAAACTCTGGTGTCTCTGCTGGCGGCGGAGGAGGGAGAAGAGCTGTCCTTTTTGCGGGATGAGGAGGGCAGATTTTATTGGGACCAGGAAAAGACCGAGGCGGCGATAGAAAAACTGGCCGATACCTATGACACGTACGGAAAGCCCAGAGAGTTCACGATGACGGGCGGTGGTGTGGTCACGCTGGAAAAAGGGAATTACGGGACGCAGCTGGACAGGAAAGCGGAAGTGAAATGGCTCAGCGAGGCGCTTGCGGAGCGAAAGAGCGAGACTCACGTTCCGTCCTATCTCCGGGAAGCCTACGCGAGGGGGGAGGACGATATAGGAGACACCTATATCGAGATCAATATGACAAAGCAGAGGCTGTGGTTCTACCTGGACGGGGAGGCGGAAGTGGAAACACCTGTCGTCACCGGCAATATGATGCGCCGCAGGGGGACGCCGGAGGGGATCTATTACATATATGGAAAACAGGAGAACAGGATCCTGCGGGGGCCCGGGTATGCCTCCCACGTGAATTACTGGATGCCGGTGAAGGGCGGCGTGGGGATACATGACGCGCTCTGGCGCGATGTCTTCGGCGGCGATATCTATAAGCGGGAGGGGTCCCACGGATGCATCAATCTGCCCTTTGAGGCGGCGGAGAAAGTTTACGGGCTGGCGGAGATCGGTATGCCGGTGATACTGTACTACGAGAAAGAACAACAGGAATAGGAGTTGACTTCTCCGTTTTGAAAAGGTAGAATAAATATTTGACGAAGATTCTGTTGTATGTGAACCGAAAAAGACGGGAGGAATAACCATGGCGAGAGTATATAATTTTTCGGCCGGCCCTGCGGTGCTTCCGGAGGAAGTGCTGAGAGAAGCGGCTGATGAGATGTTGGACTACGAGGGATGCGGGATGTCCGTGATGGAGATGAGCCATCGCTCCAAAGTGTATGATAAGATCATCAAAGAGGCGGAGGCGGATCTGCGGGAGCTGATGAACATTCCCGATAACTACAAGGTACTGTTTCTGCAGGGCGGCGCAAGTCTTCTTTTTGCGTCCGTGCCGATGAACCTGATGAAAAATAAAAAGGCGGGCTATATTCTGACCGGTCAGTGGGCGAAGAAGGCTTATCAGGAGGCGAAGATCTTTGGGGAGGCCCTGGAACTGGCATCCTCCGCGGATCAGACTTTCTCCTACATACCGGACTGCTCCGATCTGGATATCCCCGACGATCTGGACTATGTCTATATCTGTGAGAACAACACAATCTACGGCACCAGGTACCATACGCTGCCGAATACGAAGGGAAAGATCCTTGTGGCGGATGTATCCTCCTGCTTTTTGTCCGAGCCGGTGGATGTGACAAAATACGGTGTGATCTATGCGGGCGTGCAGAAAAACGTGGGACCTGCGGGCGTGCAGATCGTGATCATCAGGGAGGATCTGATTTCCGACGAGGTGCTGCCCGGTACTCCTACCATGATGAAGTTTAAGACGCATGCGGACAATGACTCTCTGTACAATACGCCTCCCTGCTACGGTATCTATATCTGCGGCAAGGTATTCAAATGGCTGAAGGCCATGGGCGGACTGGAGGAGATGAAGCGCCGCAATGAGGAGAAAGCAAAGATACTCTACGATTTTCTGGATGAGAGCGCTCTGTTCAAAGGGACTGTCAGAAAGGAGGATCGTTCTCTGATGAACGTGCCGTTTGTGACGGGGGATGCGGAGTTGGATGCGCTGTTTGTGGCGGAGGCGAAGAAGGCAGGGTTTGAGAACCTGAAGGGACACAGGACCGTTGGCGGTATGCGCGCTTCCATCTATAACGCGATGCCGAAGGAGGGCGTGGAGGCGTTAGTGGCGTTCATGCGGAAGTTTGAGGAGGAGCACAAATAATTATGTATAAATATCATTGCCTGAATCCCATCGCGAAGGTGGGGCTTGACCGGTTTACGCCGGATTACACGAAGACGAACGAGATAACGGAGGCGGACGGTATTTTGGTCAGAAGCGCGTCCATGCATGAGATGGATCTGCCGGAAAATCTTCTGGCGGTGGCGAGGGCGGGAGCCGGCGTCAACAATATTCCATTGGAGAAGTGCGCGGAGAAGGGCATCGTGGTATTCAACACGCCGGGGGCGAACGCCAACGGCGTGAAGGAGCTTGTGATTGCCGGTATGCTGCTCGCATCCCGCGACGTGGTGGGCGGCATCGAGTGGGTGAAGTCCGAGCAGGACAACGCGGACATCGCGAAGGCGGCTGAGAAGGAGAAAAAGAAATTTGCCGGGACAGAGCTGGAGGGCAAGAAGCTCGGCATCATCGGCCTGGGCGCCATCGGCGTGCGGGTGGCGAACGCGGCGAAGCATCTGGGCATGGAAGTTTACGGCTATGATCCTTATGTATCGGTGGATGCGGCGTGGAATTTGAGCCGCGATGTGCATCATGTATTGAATGTGGATGATATCTACGAGTACTGCGATATCATCACGATCCATGTGCCGCTGATGGATGCCACGAGAGGTATGGTGAACGAGGAGGCGGTCTCCAAGATGAAGCGGGGTGTGATTCTCTTAAACTTTGCCAGGGATGTGCTGATGGATGAGAAAGCGGTGTTGAAGGGCATCCACTCCGGCAGGATCAGAAAGTATGTGACGGATTTCCCGAATACGATCACGGCGGGGCAGGAGGGATGTATCGTCATTCCGCACCTGGGAGCTTCCACGGAGGAGTCCGAGGATAACTGCGCGAAAATGGCCGTGAAAGAGCTGCGGAATTACTTGGAGAATGGCAATATCGTCAATTCCGTCAACTATCCGAACTGTGATATGGGTATCTGCACGAAGGCGGGGCGCATTGCGGTGTTCCATAAAAATATCGCCAACATGATCACGAAATTCACGTCAGTTCTGGGTGAGGCGGGCATCAACATCTCCGATATGACCAATAAATCCCGTGGGGAAGTGGCCTACACAATGCTGGATGTGGAGACGAAGCCGGGGGAGGATATCGTGGAGAAACTGCGCGCGATCAGGGGTGTATTCCGTGTGAGAGTTGTGAAGTAAATGAGGTAACAGAAAAGGGAAAGCACCGGTGAAGAGTCGGTGCTTTCGCGATGCAGAAAGAAAAAGAGGGGGAGAGAGACGATGGAGGAAAGCGGCAGAAAGAATGCGGTCATTGAGTTTGAAAAGTTTTCATTTCAGTATTTCAGTCAGGCCGAGCCCACACTGCACGACATCGACCTGAAGATCTATGAGGGGGAAAAGGTGTTGATCGTGGGACCAAGCGGCAGCGGGAAGAGCACGATGGGGCACTGCCTGAACGGGCTGATACCCTTTTCCTACCACGGAAAGGTGGAGGGTTCCCTAAAGATCTGCGGGAAAGAGACGCAGGAGATGAATATTTTTGAGCTCTCCAAGCGGGTGGGGACGGTGCTGCAGGATGCGGATGGACAGTTTATCGGCCTGACGGTAGGGGAGGACATCGCCTTCGCGCTGGAGAACGATCTGGTGAAACAGGATGAGATGAAGGAGACGGTGCAGAAAGTTGCGGACATGGTGGATATGGGACAGCTTTTAAAGTCCTCGCCCTTTGAACTCTCCGGCGGGCAGAAGCAGAGAGTCGCTTTCGCGGGGGTTCTGGTGGATGATGTGGACATCCTGCTGTTCGATGAACCCCTGGCCAACCTGGATCCGGCGACGGGGAAGACGGCGATCGATCTGATCGATAAGGTCTGGCGGGAATACCGCAAGACGGTGGTCATCATCGAGCATCGTCTGGAGGATGTGCTGTACCGGGATGTGGACAGGATTGTGCTGGTGAACGATGGGCGCGTTGTGGCGGATATGACGCCGGATCAGATGATGGCGGCGGATATTCTGGGAAAATACGGTATCAGGGAGCCGCTCTATGTGACGGCGTTAAAGTATGCGGGCGTGGAGGTGAAGGAGGCTCATCGTGCGGGCAGGCTTGCGACGTTGGATATCCCGGCGGTGCAGGATGCGGTGTTAAAGTGGGACAGGCAGCTGCAGGAGAAACCGAAAGAGAAAGAGAGGCCGGTGATTCTCAAGGCGGAGCATCTCGACTTTCAGTATACGAAGAAGCGAAAGATATTGCAGGATATCAATTTCGAGATCCGCGAGGGGGAGATGGTGAGCATCGTCGGAACCAACGGCGCGGGAAAGAGCACGTTGGCGAAGGTGATCTGCGGGTTTGTAGGCGAGGACAGCGGCAGACTTCTCTACGGCGGTGAGGATATGAAGGGGCAGACGATCAAGGAGCGGTCGAAGATCATCAGCTACGTGATGCAGAATCCGAACCAGATGATCTGTAAGCCGATGATCTTCGATGAGGTGGCGCTGGGGCTTCGCCTGAACGATGTGCCGGAGGACGTGATCGCGGAGCGGGTGGAGAAAGCGTTAAAGATCTGCGGTCTCTCCCCGTTTAAAAAGTGGCCCATATCCGCCCTGAGCTACGGCCAGAAGAAGAGGGTGACGATCGCCTCCATGCTGGTGATGGATCCGAAGATACTGATACTGGACGAGCCCACGGCGGGGCAGGACTACCACCACTACACGGAGATCATGGAATTTCTGAAGAGTCTGAATGAATCCGGGGTGACGATCCTGATGATCACCCACGACATGCACCTGATGCTGGAGTACACATCCCATGCGATCGTAATCTCAGATGGGAAGAAAATCGGGGATGCCAGTGCGGTGGAGATACTGACGAACGAGGAGATCGCAGGTGCCGCGAACCTGAAAGTGACATCCCTCTACGAGCTGGCGAAGCTGACGGGGATAGAGGACGCGGAAGGGTTTGTGCAGAAGTTTATCGACTATGAGAGGAGGAACATGCGGGCATGAAGGCAAAACTTTTTGACTACGTAGACAGAGACAATTTTATCTTCAACCTGTCGGGGCTGACAAAGCTGTTCTGTTTTATTTTTATGACGTTCTCGGTTATGTTCTCCTACGATATCCGGTATATCCTGTTTGTCATGATCGTGTCGGGAATTATCTTCAAGGCTTCGGGGCTTCAGTTTAAGCAGATCAAGATCATGCTGATCTATGTCATTATCTTCCTGCTGATGAACTTTCTTTTGACGTTTCTGTTCAGTCCGACTTACGGCACGGAGATCTACGGGACGAGGCACGAACTGTTTCGGATCACGGACTTTTATGTGGTGACAAAAGAGCAGCTCTTATACCAGATCACAAAGACGACGAAGTACGCCTCGGTGGTGCCTCTGGGGATGATCTTTCTCCTGACGACCAACCCCAGCGAGTTTGCGGCTTCCCTGAGCAGGATCGGGGTGAGCTATAAGGCGGCTTATGCGCTGTCGCTGACGCTGCGGTATTTTCCGGATATGATCCGCAGTTACCAGGATATCGCCGTGGCGCAGCAGAGCAGGGGATTGGATCTGTCCAGGAAAGAGAAGCTGGGCGTCCGGGTGAAGAATACGATGAATATCTGTATCCCATTGATATTCTCCACGCTGGACCGGATCGAACTGATCAGCAACGCGATGGATCTGCGGGGATTCGGAAAACATAAGAAGAGGACCTGGTACGTGGCGAAGCCTCTGAGGAGAGGAGACTGGGGGGCGCTGGTGTTCGGGGCGTTTATTCTGGCGGGATCCCTGAGTTTATCGTTTTTCGTGAACGGATCGAGGTTCTGGAATCCGTTTGTGTGAATATAAAATATAAAAAATATATAAGGAGAAAAATATGAAACCAATTTTAGTATTTCAGACCGATTTTACTTACAAAGAGGGGGCGGTGAGCTCCATGTACGGGGTGGTGAAGACCGTGGACAGGGAACTGGAGATCATGGACGGGACCCATGAGCTTCCCCAGTATGATACGTGGAGCGCCAGCTACCGCCTGTACCAGAGTCTGCAGTTCTGGCCCGAGGGGACGATCTACGTCTCGGTGGTAGATCCCGGGGTGGGCACAAAACGCCGCGCCTGTGTGGCGAAGACCGTGGACGGCTACTATATTGTGACGCCGGACAACGGCTCCCTGACCCATGTGAAGCGTTTTATCGGCATCGAGGCGGTGCGGGAGATCGACGAGAGCGTCAACCGTCTGCGCGGAAAGGGAACGGAGGGAGTTGCGATCTTCCACGGACGGGATCTGTTCGGTTACACGGCGGCGCGCCTTGCCAGCGGTATCATCGATTTCGAGGGGGTAGGCCCCGAGTATCCGGTGGAGGAGATCGTGGAGCATGAGATCTTAGAACCTGTTATCGAAGAGGGAAAAGTGCAGGGGATCTTTGAGATCAACGATCCGAATTTCGGAAACCTGTGGACAAACATTCCGCTCAAAGCCTTTGAGGAGGCAGGGTTTTCCTACGGACAGGATGTGCAGGTGACGGTTCGGCATGACGGGAAGGTTGCTTTTGATCAGAAAGTGCTGTTTCACAAGAGCTTCGGCTATGCCGAGAAAGGCGCGCCGATGGTCTACAACAACGAGCTGATGAAGGTTGCGCTGGCAGTCTCCCAGGGGAGCTTCTGTGAGCAGTACGGACTGAGTTACGGACCGGAGTGGACGGTGGAGTTTGTGCATTGATTGTTTAATGATTGCTGAGCTGAAATTGTATCAGAGGCGGAATAGCAGGATCTGCCATTCCGTCCCTGCCCATTTTACTCCGCGCTCTGGATAGTGACGGAATAATTATCATTTTCCAGTTTCTCTTTGATTTCTTCGACTGTCATGCCGTAAAACGGACACTTTTCGATATCGTAACCGGTACCTTCGCCCCAGCCGCCCTTGCCTTCCTCGCTCTCCAGGTCTCCGAAGACAAGTTCGCCGTCCACAAATTTGAACTCATAGTAATAATATCCGTCATCTGCCAGAACCGTTGTGGTGCCGTTTTTGTATTCGGTTTCTTTTGCAGGTGCTTCTGCGGGCTCGTCGTCCGCAGTTTCGGGCTCTGTGGTTTCTGCGGGCTCATTGTCTGTCGCCTCAGGTTCTGCAGCTTCTGCAGGTTCGTCGTCCGTCGTCGTCTCGGGTTCTGCAGCTTCCGGAGACTCTTCATCCTCCTCCGTTCCGGTTTCTTCCGTTTCCGCTCCAAATTGTTCGGCAGCCGTATCCTCGGGAGCGGCTGAACTGCCGCAGCCGATCATGGCAAATGCGAGCACTGCAGCCAGGAGGAGCGCAGATATTTTTTTGTAGTGTTTCATTGTACTTTTTTCCTTTCGTTTTTATATTGTCGGTGCACAGATCAGGAAGAATAGAGATCATCTGTGCGTACTCACTATAGCACGACAACATTGTTTTGACAATGAAAATATATCGGAACTTGACAAAGTCATCAATATTATGTACTCTTTTTGTGGCAGTATATTCTGCAAAAGAATGATACTGGAGTCGGGGAAAGCGTGTATATCCCGCGGCTCCATGGACAAAAACCGCTGCGGCGGCATTCCGCAGACAAAGGAGGAGATGTAAGATGCAAAAGAAAATGTTTGAGTTTAAGACAAAGACCATCGTGGCAACAGGCCTTGGCGCGGCGCTGTTCACACTGCTGTTCATGTATGTGAAGGTGCCCACAGGAGTTCCTGAGACGGAGATCCAGACTGCCTATGGTATCGGTGCGTTCTTCGGCGCGCTGTTCGGACCGATAGCGGGGGGACTCATCGCTTTTATCGGTCACGCTCTGTCTGATTCCGTGCAGTACGGTTCCGCATGGTGGAGCTGGGTGGTTGCCAGCGGCGTTGCATGTTTCGGTACAGGTCTTGTATACCCGAGACTGAAAGTGGAGGAAGGCATTTTCGGCGTGAAAGATATTCTGATGTTCAACGCATACCAGATCATTTCCAACGCGGTGGCCTGGATCATCGTAGCGCCGGTGTTAGATATCGTGATCTATGCTGAGCCTGCCAACCTGGTGTTTACGCAGGGTGTGACAGCGACGATCCTCAACGCGATCTCCGCGGGTGTGATCGGCACGCTCTTACTGTTTGCCTACAGCAAGACGAGGGCAAAAAAGGCTCTCTGACAAAAGAATGAGAATAACCTATCTGGGACACAGCGGCTTTCTGGCGGAGACGAAGGAGCATTATCTGCTCTTCGACTATTACACCGGGAAGCTGCCGGTGTTTTCATCGGAAAAAAAGCTGACGGTGTTTGTCAGTCACAGTCATCAGGATCACTATAATAAAGAGATTTTTGCCCTGCAGTATGAGAGCCGCATCACGTATGTACTGTCGAAAGATATCCGCAGAAAACAGGCGGAGGAGCTGGCGGGCGGACAGGAACTGCTTTTCGTAAAAGCTCATGAGACATATCGCACGGAAGATGGCGGTATCACGATAGGGACATTGCGGTCCACGGATGTGGGGGTCGCCTTTGTTGTGACGGTGACAGAAAACGGCGAAAAGTATAATTTTTATCATGCCGGCGATTTGAACCTCTGGAAATGGGAGGGGGAGACGAAGGCGCACAACAACAACATGGAAGCGAATTTCAGGCGGGAGATGGAGCGGATAAAAGGGCAGCATTTTGACGCGGCTTTTGTACCTCTCGATCCGAGGCAGGAGCAGTTCGCATTCGGCGGAATGGATATATTTTTGAAGACAGCCAAGGCGGAGGTGGTTTTTCCGATGCATTTCTGGAAAAAGCCGGAGATCATCCGCAGATATCGAAACGCGAGGCCCGATGTGAAAAACATAGTGATGTTGGATAAAGAGGGCGCAACATTTGAAATTTGAATATTTTAAAGTCATACAGGCATTTTCCCCTTCATAAACTGTTACAAGATAATGGAGTAAACAGCAGTTTAATGGAGGGGATTTTTTATGGAACATTTGCATACCGCCGGCGGAGCGGGGGAACCCGCAGGGAGAGAAAAGGAATTTAATTTATACAGAGATATCAGATTTCGGACAGACGGAGAGATCTATCTGGGAGTGGTGGGGCCTGTCAGAACAGGAAAATCCACGTTTATCAAACGGTTTATGGATCTCCTTGTGCTGCCCTATATGGAAAACGAACATGAGAAACTGAGGGCGTTAGACGAGATGCCTCAGAGCGGAACCGGGAAGACGATCACCACGACAGAACCCAAATTTATTCCGCAGGAAGCGGCGGAGATCAGTCTGCAGGACGGAATCAACATGAAGGTGAGGCTGGTGGACTGTGTCGGCTTTATGATTCCCGGGGCGGCGGGAGCGCTGGAGGAAGATGTGGAGCGAATGGTCAAGACGCCCTGGTTTGAGGAGGAGATACCCTTCACACAGGCGGCGGAAATCGGCACGGAGAAGGTGATCAAGGATCACTCCACAATAGGGATCGCCGTGTTTTCCGACGGCAGCTTCGGCGAGTTTGTAAGAAATGATTACAGGGAGGCGGAGGAGCGGACCGTACAGGAACTGAAACAAATGGGCAAGCCTTTTCTGATCATTTTAAACTCGGCAAAACCTTACAGCGAGGAGACAAAGCAGACGGCAAAGGAGATGGAGGAGAAGTATCATGTGGCAGTGCTGCCGGTGAACTGCGAGCAGATGAAGCAGGGGGATGTGCAGGAGATTCTGCAGGAAGCTCTCTATGAATTTCCGGTATCCCAGATCGAGTTTTACATGCCGAAATGGGTGGAGATGCTGCCCTGTGAGCATGAGATGAAGCAGGCGTTGATCGAGACGGTGAGAGAGCTGATGAAATCCGTCAGCACGATGCATCAGTTTATGAAACAGGAACTGACACTGGATTGTCCCTATATCAATAACGTGAAGCTGGAGCAGATTTCCCTGGCGGACGGTACGATCCGTATCGTGCTGGAGGTGGAGGAGAGCTACTACTATGAGCTGCTCAGCGAGATGATGGGACAGAGAGTGGAAAATGAGTACCAGCTGATGCAGATTTTGAAAGAATTTGCGGTGATGAAGCGAGAGTACATAAAGGTGGAGGAAGCGTTAAATCTGGTCAGAAGAAAAGGATATGGCGTCGTTGCGCCGGAGAAGGGGGAGATATCTCTGGAGGAACCGGAGATCATACGGCACGGCAACAAATACGGTGTGAAGATCAAGGCGGAGAGCCCGTCGATCCATATGATTCGCGCGAACATCGAGACGGAGATCGCTCCGATCGTGGGAACGGAGGAGCAGGCAAAGGACCTGATCGAGTTTATCAAGGCGGAGGAGCAGGCGGAAAACGGGATATGGGATACGAATATTTTTGGGAAGACGATCGAACAGCTTGTCCAGGACGGTATCCACGGAAAGATTGGCATGATGGGAGACGAGTGCCAGCTGAAACTGCAGGATACAATGCAGAGGATCGTCAATGAGAGCAACGGGAAGATGATCTGTATCATTATCTGATGCACCATTATGTGATACAGGAAAGGGCGAATTTTTATGGGAACTTTGTAAAATATGACGATTGTAGACGTTTTTTGCCCATGATATACTTAGAACGTATAATTTATAAAATTTTTATAAACTCAGGAGACAGCTTTTCGATATAATCCGGATAATAGGGTTCCGGAGTTTCTACCAGATACCGTAAATATCTGACTACCGGAAGAAAAGATAAAGTACAAAAGAGAGGTTTCTTTTCCCCGATACAGTTCGAATAGGCTGATTCCTCACACGGTATAATAAGAAAATTATACCGCAGCAAAGTGTGCCGTGTCCTGTGGACATGGCAGAACAAAAGGAGGAGAAGAAGAGAGTATGGAGAATTTCTTCAAAGTGAAAGAAAAGGGTTCGACCGTCAGAACCGAGGTGCTTGCGGGGCTGACAACATTTATGGCAATGGCGTATATCCTGATGGTAAATGCCGGTATGTTTGCCGATCTGGGCACTGTGTCCTACAACGCGATCTATATCGCGACGGCGATCTCCGCTGTGATCGGCACGATCCTGATCGGTGTGCTTGCCAACCTGCCGCTTGCGCAGGCTTCCGGTATGGGGCTGAACGCATTTTTTGTGTACACCGTATGTTTCGGTTTCGGTCTGACCTACGCCAATGCGCTGGTGTTGGTGCTGGTGGACGGCATTATTTTTATCATCCTGACCGTGACAGGCCTCAGAGAGAAGATTTTTGAGGCGATCCCGGATCATGTGAGGGTGGCGATTCCGGCAGGTATCGGCCTGTTTATCGCGTTTATCGGTCTGCAGAATGCAGGGATCGTTGTGAATAACGAGTCCACCTGTGTGACGCTGGTCTCCCTGAATGTATTTTCGGGGACGGCGACCTGGGCTTCCGTTATGCCGATCCTTGTGACGATCGGCAGTGTGATCGCGATAGCGGTCATGTCTAAGAGAGGCGTGAAGGGTTCTGTGCTTCTCGGTATTGTGGGCGGTGCAGTGGCTTATTATATTCTGGGATTTACGGTCGCTGGCTTTTACGATGGTTTTGCGGCATCCCTGAGTTTCAACCCGTTCACGGCGTTTGCGGATTTCGGTTCCCAGGCGTTCGGAAAGGTGTTTACGGATGGATTTGATTTCTCGGAGTATCTGGCGGGACATACGACGACAGAGCTGGTGGTGCTGATCGTCACGACAGAGCTTGCTTTCTGTCTGGTGGACATGTTTGATACGCTGGGAACGCTGTACGGCGCCTGCGCGAGAGGAGACCTTCTGACGAAGGACGGCAGGGTGCCGAATATGGACAAGGCCATGTTGGCGGATGCCATCGCGACCACCTGCGGCGCGGTCTGCGGTACTTCCACCGTCACAACCTTCGTGGAATCCTCCGCGGGTGTGGCTGAGGGCGGCAGAACCGGTTTCTCTTCCGTTGTGACAGGTGCACTGTTCTTCATCGCGATGTTTTTGAGCCCTGTCGCGGCGCTGATTCCAGGCTGCGCGACGGCAGCGGCGTTGATCTATGTGGGTGTTCTGATGATGAACTGCGTCAGAAATATCGACTGGCTGAACGCGGATACGGCTGTTCCGGCTTTTTTGACCGTGGCGATGATGCCGATGACCTACAATATCTCCTACGGTATCGCGTTCGGCGTGATCGCGCATATCTTTATCTGTCTGTTTTCCGGTAAGGCGAAGGAGATCAAGGCGGGCACATGGGTGATAGGCGTGCTGTTCGCGGTGATGTTCTTTGTGACGCACTGATGTGGTCGGGGCAGCGGAGCAGAATTTGATTTGTAACTTAATATAATAAAGAGGACTCTCTGCGTGGTGCGGAGAGTCCTTTTTATATGCCTTGCAGGAAGAAAAGAGCACTGATAGGTTGAGGGTGGAATTTCACTCCACTCGATTCGCCCGCCCGGAAAAACTGCTGTCCCCATCCAGGCTTTCCTGAAACTGTTTTTCTCTCTCCACGGCGTCCTCACTGGCCAGATCCATGTATTTGATAAAGACGTCTTCCACGGACATCTGTTTTTCCATCGCAATTTCCTGCATAACAGGTCGGAGTTTCTGGAGCTGGAAAGAAATCGGCGTCTTCTGAGGATCGGTGTCAAAATCTTTCAGGGCCTCATCGGCATATTCTCTGATTCTGGTAAACATTTCTCTTTCTTCGCTTGTCATATGATCGATCTCCTGTCAAACTGTATTTATATTTTTACAACTCTTTTATTATTTTATCACCGAAATATTGTGTTGCAAAGCATATTTTGTTAAACTGATGATAATAACGTGAAAGATAAGGCAGGAACGGATATGGCTGATATTAGAATGTTCCGGGCGGTGCGTCCCGTTCCGGAAAAAGTGGAAAAGATCGCGGCGCTTCCTTACGATGTGTACAACAGAAAAGAGGCGACAGAGGTTGTAAAGAAAAGTCCGGATTCTTTTCTGGCGATCGACAGAGCGGAGACCTCTTTCGATGAGAGCGTGGATACCTATGACGAACGGGTGTACATACGGGCGAAAGAACTGCTGGATGGACGGATAGCGGCGGGGGATTTTGTGGCGGAAGAGGAGCCCATGTATTATATATACGCGCTCACCATGGAGGGGAATACTCAGCATGGTTTTGTGGCGTGTGCGTCCATAGACGACTATGAGAGCCGGGTGATCAAAAAGCATGAAAATACGAGGGAGGATAAGGAGCAGGACAGGATCCGCCATGTGGATACCTGCGATGCTCAGACCGGCCCGATCTTTTTGGCGTACAGGCAGACAGGGACGCTGCGGACGATCATGCAAAAAAAGACGGCGCAGGATCCGCTCTACGACTGGGTGTCCGAAGACGGCATCCGGCACCAGGTGTGGCAGGTGGCGGACGGAGAGAGTCAGAGAGAAATCAGGGAGGCTTTCGCCGGGATGGATGCGGTCTATATCGCGGACGGCCATCATCGCTGTGCCTCGGCGGTGAAGGTCGGTCTGAAACGCCGGGCGCAGCACCCGGGCTATACGGGGGAGGAAGAGTTTAACTTCTTTCTGTCGGTACTGTTTCCGGAGGAGGAGCTTCGGATTCTGGATTATAATAGAGTATTGAAGGATCTGAACGGGATGAGCGCGGGGGAGCTGCTGCAGAAGCTGGAGACGGATTTTGCGGTGGAGAAATTGTCCGGTATTTACAAACCGACAAAGAAGGGAGAATTTTCTCTGTATCTGGAAGAAAATTGGTATAAACTGACCGCAAAGCCTCACTGTTTTTCGGAAGATCCGGTGGAAAATCTGGATGTCTCCATTTTACAGTCCAGGGTTTTTGCGCCGCACTTCGGCATTGAGGATCCGAAAACGGATAAGCGGATCGATTTTGTCGGAGGGATCAGGGGGCTAAGCGAACTGGAAAAAAGATGCCGGGAAGACTGCAGGGCGGCCTTTGCGCTCTATCCGACAGATATTCAGGAACTTTTTGCGGTGGCTGACGCGGGACGTCTGATGCCGCCGAAATCCACATGGTTTGAGCCGAAGCTGCGGAGCGGGATATTTATCCATTCGATCCGCTGAGCTGCAGAAAATGGACGGAAACAAAAAATCATCATAAAGAAACGACAGGAGGGGGAACATGCAGGAAAAATTGTATAAGCTAATGGATTGGGGATTTATTGAAGGGATCATATACTCGGAGGAGGATAATCCGCACCGGATACTGGGCGTGCACCGCATGGGAGCGAATCTGGTGTTTCAGACATTTCAGCCGGGAGCCGTTTCGGTCAATGTGCTTTTGCGGGAAGAAAAAAAGATTTTGCCGATGGAGATGGTGGACGAAGCCGGATATTTCGCGGCGATGATGTTTTACCGCAAGATCGGTGCCTACCAGTACGAAGTATGTTATGAGGACGGAAAAAAAGTGATCGTGGAGGACGCCTACCGGTTTCTGCCGCAGATAAGCGCATCCGACACGGACAAGCTGGAGGCGGGGATTCATTATACGTTGTATGACAAGCTGGGGGCTCATCTGACAGAGATTGGCGGCGTGAAGGGATGTGAGTTCGCCGTGTGGGCGCCGAACGCTCTGCGGGTTTCTGTGGTCGGGGATTTCAACGGCTGGGACGGACGAATACATCAGATGCGCAGGCTGTGGGACAGCGGTATTTTTGAGATCTTTGTGCCGGGGGCGAAAGAGGGAGACTGCTATAAGTTTGAGATGAAGGTGAAGGGAGGGCTGACCTATTTAAAGACCGATCCCTACGCTTTCGGAACGGAGGGAGGCGGAGATTTCGCGTCGGTGATCTGCGACATCGGAAACTTTGAATGGCATGATGAGAAGTGGTTAAAAGAGCGGAAAGAAAGACAGGCTGAAAATGCGCCGCTCAATATTTTAGAAGTGTACCCCGGAAGTTTTGCCGCCCAGGGAAAAGAGGGGGAAGAGGCAGCTCTTCCGCTGACATTCCGCGAGATGGCCGGGCAGCTTATTCCCTATGTGAAAGATATGGGGTACACCCATGTGGCGTTTATGCCGGTGATGGAGTATACGCCGGAGGATCCCTGGGGATATGAGACCTGTGCGTATTACGCGCCGACTTCCCGCTGCGGAACTCCGGCGGATTTCCAGTATCTGACGGACAGGCTGCACCAGGAGGGGATCGGAGTGATCCTGGACTGGGTGCCCGGGTGGTTTCCGAAATATAACGAAGGACTTTCCGATTTTGACGGGACCTGCCTTTACGAACATCTGAATGACAAAAAGAAGAATCATGCGTTCCGAAATGTGAGACTGTACAACTATGGGCGCTGCGAAGTGAAAAATTTCCTGATCGCGAACGCCATGTTCTGGGTGGAGAAGTACCATGCGGACGGTTTGCGCATGGTCTCAGTGGACAGTATGCTCTATCTGGATTACGGCAAGGGAGAAGGGCAGTGGCTTCCCAATATGTACGGCGGGAACGAAAATCTGGAGGCGATCGAGTTCATCAAGCATCTGAATTCGATGATGAAGAAGAGAAATTCCGGGGTGTTGATGATCGCGGAGGAGTATTCCGCCTGGGCCGGAGTGACAGGGGAACTGAAGAAGGACGGACTGGGATTCGATTACAAGTGGAATACGGACTGGACGAAGGATTATCTGGAGTATATCAAGTATGATCCCTATTTCCGCGCGCATCACCAGGAGGAGCTGACATTGAGCATGGTATATGCCTACAGCGAAAAGTATATTCTGCCCTTTAGCCATGAGATCATGTCGGAAGCGTCTCTGTACCAGAGGATACCGGGAAAAGAGGAGAGTAAACTGGCGGGGCTGCGTCTGACCTATGCGTATCATATGGCGCACCCCGGTAAAAAACTTCTGTTTATGGGACAGGAGATCGGAGAGAGAGAGTCCTGGCAGACTGACAGAGGGATAGATTGGGCAATCTTACAGGAGGAGGGACACGAAGGGCTGCAGAATATGGTCAGGGAGCTGAACCGTTTTTATCTGGCGCATCCGGCACTGTATCAGGAAGATTATAAGTCATCCGGTTTTCAGTGGGTGGACTGTATCGACCACGAGAACTGCAAGCTCACCTTTATCCGAAAGGCCGGGAAGGCGAAGACCGGAGTGGAAGAGCTGTTTGTGGTCTGTAATTTCGCAGGCGTGGACAGGGAAGTACAGATCGGCGTGCCCCACGCAGGAAAGTATAAAGAAATCTTCAATACGGATGACGTGCGCTACGGCGGGGAAGGCTATATCAATCCGCGGATGAAGAAGGCGGCGGAGAAGAAGGCGGACGGATGCGAGCAGTCCATCAAAGTGAAAATGGCGGCGCTCAGCGTCAGCATCTGGCAGGTGACGGTTTAAGAGGATCGGGAAGGAGTCGCGGAATTGGAAAACAGTGAACTGATGGAAGGAATTACGGAGATAGCGGAAGGGAATTTAAAGCCGGGTGTGATCGAGGTGTTTCTGGAAGAACTGCCGTCGAAAGCGCTGAATCTTGGGGTGAAGGTGCTGCTCTGCGTGCTGCTGTTTCTGATAGGCGTGCGGCTGATCAGTCTGTTTCGGAAGATGCTGCAGAGATCCATGCAGAGAGCCGGGGCGGAGGAGGGCGTGCGCTCCTTTGTGGATTCCTTTGTAAAAGCGGCTCTGTACGTGCTGTTGATCTTTATGATGCTTTCCTGGTTCGGGGTGGACACGGCGAGTATTGTGGCGCTTGTGGGCTCCGCCGGCGTGGCGATAGGCCTTGCCATTCAGGGAAGCCTCTCCAACCTGGCGGGAGGGGTGCTGATCATGCTGCTAAAACCTTTTAAGGTGGGGGATTTTATCAAGGAAGATACCCACGGCAATATGGGTACGGTGACGGAGATCCAGATCTTTTATACCAGGCTGAGCACGATAGACAACCAGGTGGTGATCCTGCCGAACGGCAGTCTCGCCAACACCAGCCTGACCAACGCCTCGGGCAATAAGGACCGCCGCATGGATGTGCAGGTGGGGATTTCCTACGGCGCGGATTTAAAAAGGGCGAAGGAGGTACTGTTCTCCCTGCTGGAAGAGAACGAGAAGGTTTTGAAGGAGCGGGAGTACAGGGTCTTTGTGGAGGAGCTGGCGGACAGCGCCGTGATCCTGAACATGCGCTGCTATTTTGCCCAGGAGGATTTCTGGGAGGAGAAGTGGCGCATGACGGAGGAGGCGAAGCTGGCGTTAGATGCGGCCGGCATCGAGATCGCCTATCCGCAGCTGGATGTGCATGTGAAGTGAGGGGTGCAATAGATAATGATCGAAGAAGACGTATTAAAATATAAGGGGGAAACGGCAATGAAAAATTATCGCGCGGAGTTGACGGGAGTATTCGGGGATCCGGTGGATGACAATCCTACCGGCGTGGTGGAGGAAGCCGCCTTTCAGGCAAAGGGGCTGAATTATCGCTATCTGACGATCCGGGTTCTGCCGGAGGATCTGGAGACGGCGATGGCCAGCGTCCGTGTGTTTGGCATGAAAGGCATAAATCTGACGATGCCCCACAAGATAAAAGTTCTGGGATTTCTGGATGAGCTGAGCGAGGCGGCCTCGATCATCGGAGCTGTCAACACGGTGATCCACCGGGACGGAAAGCTGTATGGCGAGAACACGGACGGAAAGGGCTTTGTCACCGCACTGAAGAAGGAGGGCATGTCCTTAGAGGGAAAGCATGTGACGATGCTCGGCGCGGGCGGCGCGGCGAGAGCGATCTGTGTGGAGTGCGCGCTGAACGGCGCCGGGCAGATCACTGTCATCAACCGAAATGCGGAGCGGGGAAAGGAGCTGGCGACGCTGTTGAATGAGAGGACGAACTGTCGGGCGGAATATCTGGCATGGGAAAAGGAGACGAAGATCCCGGAGGATACGGAGATCCTGATCAACGGCACTTCGGCGGGATTTTCGCCAAATGTAAACGACAGACCGGACATTGACTATGCGTCTGTGGGCGAAAAAATGTGTGTATGCGACGTGGTCTTCCATCCGGTGGAGACGGTTTTCCTGCGGGAAGCGGCGGAGCGCGGCGCGAAGACGGTGACCGGCCTCGGCATGCTTGTGCAGCAGGCGGCCTTAAACTTTACGCTCTGGACCGGCATGGAGGCGCCTGTCGATGTGATGGAGGAAGCGCTGAGAAAAGAGTTTGAGTAGAAGAAGCGGAAGAGATTTTTGAGGCAGAGACGGGAACGGCATCCGATGAAGGAAACTTTGGAGGGTGCCGTTTTAATTGTGATATAAATTTTGACAATAAAACTACTTGACATTCAAACGAAATGGCTATATACTTTGATAATCAAATATAAATAAATTCAAAATATTTGATGTTTGAACATTTTGAGGAGAAAATATGTCAGCAGTGATTTGTGGAACAGGTTCTTACGCGCCGAATTACATAATGGATAATGATCGGATAGCGGAACTGGTGGAGACGAACGATACCTGGATACAGGAGAGAACGGGAATAAGACAACGCCATATTGCGAAGGAGGAGACTACCGTATATATGGCCTGCGAGGCGGCGAAGCGGGCGGTAGAGTGCGCGGGGATCTCGCCGGAGGAGATCGAACTGATCATTGTGGCGACCCTTTCCTCCGATGTGATACTGCCCTGCACGGCCTGTGAGGTACAGAGGGAGATCGGCGCGAAGGGTGCAGCGGCCTTCGATATCAATGCAGCCTGCAGCGGATTTGTGATCGCCTACAATATGGCGGACGCTTTTTTTGCGGCGGGACAGTATAAGACGGCGCTCATTGTGGCGGCGGAGAGCCTCTCCCATCTGACGGACTGGACGGATCGGAATACCTGCATTCTGTTTGGGGACGGAGCGGGGGCGGCGGTGCTGAAAAGCGTTCCCGGAAAGCATTTTCTTTCCGTCACCCATTCCGACGGAGAGAAAGGATGGGCTCTGACCTGTAAGAACAGACTGGCGGTGGAAAAGAGCGGTTTCGGCAGAGAGTTCTACATCGATATGAACGGGCAGGAGATCTTTAAATTTGCGGTGCGCAAGGTGCCGGAACTGATCAGAGAGGTGCTGCGGAAAAACGGAGTAAAACAGGAGGAGATCGACTGGTTTGTGGTGCATCAGGCAAACTGCCGGATATTGGAAGCGGTGGCGAGGCATATAGGCGAACCGTCCTGGAAGTTTCCGATGAATCTGCAGAGCTATGGAAATACCTCTTCGGCAAGCATTCCGCTGCTGTTGGATGAGATAAACAGACAGGGGAAGTTGAAAAAGGGAGATAAGATCCTGCTGGCGGGATTCGGAGCGGGGCTGACCTGGAGCGGCAATATCCTGGAATGGGGGATATAGGGCGCCTGCCTGGGATAGAATGATATCCGGAACCTTTCCGGTTTATCATATAGAGAATATCAGAAGACGAAGAAAAGACGGAGGTTAAAAAAATGAATGAAATGGTAGAAAAGATCAGAGAGATCGCAGCGGAGAATCTGAACATGGAACTGGAGACCGTGACGGCTAAGGCAAAATTCAAAGAGGATCTGGAAATAGATTCCCTGGATTTATTTGAGCTGGCCATGGCACTGGAGGAAGAATACGGCATTGAGATTCCGGCGGAAGATCTGGAACATCTCACCTGCATTGAGGAAGTGGCAAAATATATCGAAGAACATAAGGAATAAGGCGGAGGCTGTACATGAAGACAGAAGTGACAAAGCTGCTGGGGATCGAATATCCGATCGTCCAGGGAGGTATGGCATGGGTGGCTGAATACCATCTGGCATCTGCAGTATCAAATGCCGGCGGGCTTGGCCTGATCGGGGCGGCAAACGCTCCGGCGGACTGGGTCAGAGATCAGGTGCGGAAGATGAAAGAGCTGACGGATAGGCCTTTCGGCGTCAATATTATGCTGATGAGCCCCTATGCGGACGAAGTGGCGAATGTGATGGTGGAGGAGAATGTGCCGGTTGTGACGACCGGTGCGGGCAATCCGGAAAAATATTTGAAGATGTGGAAGGAAGCCGGGATCAAGGTGATTCCCGTGGTGGCATCTGTCGCCATGGCAAAGAGAATGGAACGCGCCGGCGCAGACGCCGTGGTGGCGGAGGGATGTGAAGCGGGCGGCCATATCGGGGAGACGACGACCATGGTGCTTGTCCCCCAGATCGTGGACGCGGTGCAGATTCCCGTGATCGCAGCGGGCGGTATCGCGGACGGAAGAGGTGTTGCGGCAGTGTTTATGCTGGGCGCGAAGGGCGTACAGATGGGAACGCATTTTGTCGTGACCCACGAGTGTCAGGTACATCAGAATTATAAGGACCGTATTTTGAGCGCAAAAGATATCGATACGAGAGTGACGGGGAGAAGTACGGGACATCCGGTGCGGGCTCTGCGCAACGAGATGACGAGAAAATATCTGGAGATGGAAGGAAAAGGCGCGTCTCTGGAAGAGCTGGAGCTTTTGGCAGTGGGCGGCCTGCGCAAGGCAGTCGTGGAGGGCGATGTGAAGGGCGGAAGCCTGATGGCCGGACAGATTGCCGGAATGGTAAGAGAGAGTATGAGCTGCAGAGAGCTGATCGAAAAACTGGCTGCGGAGGCGGACGCTTTACTGAAAGGAACAGGAATTTATGAGTAAGACAGCATTTCTCTATCCGGGGCAGGGTGTACAGACTGCCGGCATGGGTAAAGATTTTTACGACAACAGCGCTCTCTCCAGAGAGGTGTTTGATCGGGCATCGGAGACGCTGGAGCTTGACATGAAGGAACTCTGTTTTGAGAAAAATGACAGACTGGATCTGACAGAGTATACGCAGGCGGCGCTTGTCACGACGTATCTCGCCATCACGAAGGAGTTGGAGAACCGGGGCGTCCGTGCGGATATCGCAGCGGGACTCTCCCTGGGCGAGTACGCCGCCATCACAGCGGCCGGGGCGATGACGCAGATGCAGGCGGTTCGGCTCGTCAGAAAGCGCGGAATCCTCATGCAGAACACGGTTCCGGCGGGGGAGGGCGCCATGTGCGCGGTGCTGGCGCTGGATGAAAAGGTGATCGAACAGATTCTGGAGGAGATTGAGGATGTGAGTATCGCCAACTATAACTGTCCGGGACAGATCGTGATCACAGGAAAAACGGATCAGGTGGCGGCGGCGAAGGAGAAACTGGAGGCGGCGGGCGCGAGACGCTGCATTATGCTGAACGTCAGCGGTCCCTTCCATTCCCCCCTGTTGAAGGAGGCGGGGACGGCGCTTTTGGAGGAGATGAAACATATGGAGTTCACTTCCCTGAAGATTCCCTATATCACCAACGTGACGGCTGAGAAGGTGACGGACAGCGGGGAGATCAAAGAACTGCTGGCAAAACAGGTGTACTCGCCGGTGCGCTGGATGCAGAGCATGGCGACCCTGCTGGCCGAGGGCGTAGATACTTTTGTGGAGATCGGTCCGGGCAGAACCCTGGCGGGATTTATGAAAAAGATCGCGCCGCAGGCAAAAGTGCTGCAGGTGGCAAAGTGGGAAGATATGGAGAAAGTGACGGAATAGGAATATAAAAAATAGGAGTTTGGTATGTTCGCAGATAAGATAGCAGTGATAACCGGCGCATCCCGGGGAATCGGGAGAGCCATCGCCGTGCATATGGCTGAGCTTGGCGCGCAGGTTATCATCAATTACAACGGTTCGGAAGAAAAGGCAAAGGAAGTACAAAAAGAGATCATAGAGGCGGGCGGCAAGTCTTTCATCTATCGGTGCGATGTGTCGGATTTCAAACAGTGTGAAAACTTTGTGAAGGAGATCACGGCAAAGTTTGGCAGGATCGACATTCTGGTGAACAATGCTGGCATCACAAAGGATGGCCTGTTGATGAGCATGTCCGAGGAAGCCTTCGACAAAGTGATCCAGGTCAATTTAAAGGGGACGTTCCATATGATCCGCTTTGTCTCCAGGCAGATGTTAAAGCAGAGGAGCGGACGTATCATCAATATGGCGTCGGTGGTCGGCGTCTCGGGCAATGCCGGGCAGGCGAACTATGCGGCCTCCAAGGCAGGGGTGATCGGGTTGACCAAGTCGGTGGCGAAGGAACTGGCCCCCCGCGGGATCACGGTGAACGCGATCGCGCCGGGGTATATCAGCACCGATATGACAGGGCAGTTAAAGGATGAAGTAAAAGCGCAGATCGCATCGGCGATCCCCATGGGTACGCTGGGAGACCCGATGCAGGTGGCCCATGCGGCGGCATTTTTGGCATCCGACGAAGCGGCCTATATCACGGGCCAGGTGCTGCATGTGGATGGCGGCATGTGCATGTGAACGTCATCAGTTCAACTGCGAGAAGAAGAAAAGAGCGAGGTAATCATGAAAAGAAGAGTAGTTGTAACAGGGCTCGGGGCGGTAACCCCGATCGGAAATACAGTGGAAGAGTTCTGGGCATCCGTGAAAAAGGGGACGGTTGGAATCGGCGAGATCACAAAATTTGATACCGCGGATTACAAGGTGAAGCTGGCGGCGGAAGTGAAAAATTTTGATCCGAAGGAGCGCATGGATGCCAAGGCGGCGAGACGTATGGAACCTTTTTCTCAGTTCGCGGTGGCGGCGGCAAAGGAGGCCTTTGAGGATGCAGGGCTCGACATGCAGCAGGAAGACGCGTTCCGGGCGGGCGTGATCGTAGGTTCCGGCATCGGCTCTCTGCAGGTGATCGAACGGGAATATGAAAAGATTCTGACGAAAGGGCCTTCCCGGGTGAATCCGTTGATGGTGCCGCTTATGATCTCCAATATGGCGGCGGGAAACATTTCCATTCAGCTTGGACTGCGGGGAAAATGTACGAATGTGGTGACGGCCTGCGCGACCGGCACAAACAGTATCGGAGACGCGTTCCGGGCGATCCAGTACGGAGATGCGGAAGTGATGCTGGCGGGCGGCGCGGAGAGCAGCGTCTGTCCTACGGGAATAGCGGGCTTCTCTTCTTTGACGGCGCTCTCCACGACGCCGGATCCGATGCGTGCGTCCATTCCTTTTGATAAGGAGAGAAACGGCTTTGTGCTGGGCGAGGGAGCCGGTGTCGTGGTGTTGGAGGAGCTGGAACACGCGAAAAAGAGAGGCGCACATATCTATGCGGAGCTCGTGGGCTACGGCGCCACCGGCGACGCCTATCATATCACGGCGCCCATGGAGGACGGCAGCGGCGCGGCGAAGGCGATGGAATACGCGATGAAAGAGGCGGGCGTGGAGCCGGGACAGATGGACTATATCAATGCCCACGGCACATCTACTCACCACAACGATCTGTTCGAGACGAGAGCGATCAAGCTGGCCTTCGGGGAGGCGGCGAAGGATGTGCAGATCAATTCCACAAAATCCATGATCGGTCATCTGTTGGGCGCGGCGGGCGCTGTGGAATTCATCGTCTGCGTGAAGAGCCTGCAGGATAACTTTGTGCACCAGACCATGGGGACGAAGGAGACGGATGAGGAGTGCGACTTAAATTACACTCTGGGTGCGCCGGTGGAGAAAGAGCTTCGCTATGCGATGAGCAATTCCCTGGGATTCGGCGGACATAACGCGTCTCTTGTGGTGAAAAAATTTGAGGATTAACAGATAAGGAGCAATCATCTATGGAAATGGATCATCTTATAAAGCTCATTGAGACAGTGTCCCGCTCCGGGCTCTCCAGGTTTGAGTATGAGGAGGACGGCGTGAAAGTGCAGATGGAAAAACCGGAGGCGGTGCAGGTGGCAGCAGCTCTGCCGTCCGTGGAAGCGGTTTTGCAGGAGGAGGAGACAGCGCGGGATCAGGTGGTGACCTGCCCGCTGGTGGGTATTTTTTACGAGGCGCCGGAGGAGGGGGCTGAACCCTTTGTGAAAGTCGGCGATACCGTGAAAAAAGGCCAGACTCTTGCCATCGTGGAGGCCATGAAACTGATGAATGAGATCGAGAGCGAGTTTGACGGCGTTGTCACGGAAGTGCTGGCTGAAAACGGTCAGGCGGTGGAATTCGGTCAGGAGCTGTTTCGGATCAGATAAAGAAAGGCAATAGCATAATGAATCATTTGGATATTAAACAGATAAAGGAAATTATACCCCACAGGCATCCCTTTTTACTGCTCGACTATATTGAGGACTATGAGCCGGGGCAGTATGCGGTGGGATATAAATGCGTCTCCTACCGTGAGGAGTTTTTCGCGGGACATTTTCCGGAAGAACCGGTTATGCCGGGAGTGCTGACGGTGGAAGCGCTGGCGCAGGCCGGTGCTGTGGCGATCCTCAGCATGGAGGAAAACCGTGGGAAAACGGCCTATTTCGGCGGTATTAAGAACTGCAGATTCCGCGGGAAAGTGGTGCCCGGGGACAAAGTGCGTCTGGAGACAAAGATTATCAAACAGAAAGGTCCACTGGGAATCGGGGAAGCTGTGGCGAGCGTGGACGGCAAGGTCGTCGTCAGCGCGGAGCTGACTTTTATGATCGGCTGAAACCAGTGCAGCGGAAGTATAGTCGGAAGGGTGTGACATACATGATTAATAGAATTTTGATTGCGAACCGGGGAGAGATAGCGGTGCGGATCATCCGCGCCTGCAGGGAGATGGGCATTCAGACGGTGGCGGTCTACTCGGAGGCGGACAGGGAAGCGCTCCACGCGAAACTGGCGGATGAGGCGATCTGTATCGGGGAAGCTCCCGCTTCGGAGAGCTATCTGAGCATGGAACGCATTATCAGTGCTGCGGTGGTCTCCGGGGCGGACGCGGTACATCCGGGGTTCGGTTTTCTGTCGGAGAACAGTAAGTTCGCGGACCTGTGCAGACAGTGCGGTATCACTTTCGTGGGCCCTTCCCCGGAGGTCATGGATAAGCTGGGCAACAAACAGGAAGCCAGAAAAACGATGATAGCGGCGGGCGTGCCGGTGGTGCCGGGGACGGAGGAGGCGCTCACGGATTGCGGGGAGGCTTTTCTGGAGGCCGAGAAGATCGGCTATCCGATCATGATCAAGGCTGCTCTGGGCGGCGGCGGAAAAGGGATGCGGGAGGTCAGCGATCCGGCGGACTTTGAGGAGTGCTTCCGGACAGCGCAGAAAGAGGCGGTGAACGGTTTCGGGGACGGACGGATGTATCTGGAACGTCTCGTGAAAAATCCGCGCCATATCGAGTTTCAGATTCTTGCCGACAGCTATGGAAATGTGGTGCATCTGGGGGAGAGAGACTGCTCGATCCAGAGAAACCATCAGAAACTGATCGAGGAAGCTCCCAGCATGGTTCTCACGGAAAAGATGCGGGCCAGGATGGGGGAGGCGGCTGTGAAAGCTGCCAGGGCGGCAGGCTATGTGAACGCCGGCACGATCGAATTTCTCCTGGACAGAGACGACCGTTTTTATTTTATGGAGATGAACACCAGGATCCAGGTGGAACATCCCGTTACGGAGTGGGTCACCGGCGTGGATCTGGTCAAAGCGCAGATCAAGATCGCAGCGGGGGAGAAGCTGGAATTTGAGCAGAAGGATATCAGAATCCAGGGGCATGCCATCGAGTGCAGGATCAACGCGGAAAACCCGGAAAAGGGTTTCAGACCGTCGCCCGGGACGATAGAGGATCTGTATCTGCCCGGCGGAAAGGGAATCCGCATCGACACGGCGGTGTACAGCGGCTATACGATCCCGGTCTACTACGATTCCATGATAGCGAAGCTGATCGTTTGGGGCAAGGGCCGGAAAGAGGCGATCCGCAAGATGCAGAGTGCTCTGGGGGAAGTGATCATCGAAGGGGTCGATACCAACGTGGACTACCAGTATGAGCTCCTGCATCACCCGGATTATCTGGAAGGGAATATCGACGTGGAATTTATTCAGAGAATATCTGGGAAATGACATACCGGACATAAATGAAAGTATATATTATATGCAGGAGTATAAAATATGAATCTGGACAACATGTTCAAAAAGAGTCAGGTTTTCGTTGTCGAAACCAGAGATCAGGAGACGAAATCCGAAGTGCCGGAAGGACTTTTGCGGAAGTGCAATCTGTGTAAAAAAGTCATTCTCACGGAGGATGTGGAAAACGGATATTATATCTGTCCCAAATGCGGCGGATATTACCATATGCCTGCGATGAATCGGATCCGGATGGTTGCGGACGAGGGCAGTTTTGAGGAGTGGGAAAGAGAGATGCGCCCGGTCAACCCCATGCGGTACAAAGGTTATCTGGATAAACTGAAACTGCAGCAGGAAAAGACGGGGTTAAAGGAAGCCGTTGTGACAGGGAAGGCAAAGATCGACGGGAGCGATGTGGTGCTCGGGGTCTGTGACGGCCGTTTCCTGATGGCCAGCATGGGACAGAACGTGGGAGAGAAGATCGCCCGCGCGGTGGAGAGAGCGACGAAAGAGAGGCTTCCGGTCGTGATATTCGCCTGTTCCGGCGGCGCCAGGATGCAGGAGGGAATCGTGTCTTTGATGCAGATGGCGAAAACTTCCGCGGCACTTAAAAGACACAGCGAGGCGGGGCTTCTCTACATCAGCGTGCTGACCGATCCCACCACAGGAGGTGTGACGGCAAGTTTTGCCACGCTGGGAGATGTGATCCTGGCGGAGCCGGGCGCGCTGATCGGTTTTGCCGGACCGAGGGTCATCGAACAGACCATCGGGCAGAAGCTGCCGAAAGGATTCCAGCGCTCGGAGTTTTTGCTGGAGCATGGTTTTCTGGATGCCATCGTGGAGCGAAAACAGTTGAAGGGAGAGCTGTCCCGTATCCTGAAGCTCCATGAAGAGAAGGCACTTTCGGTTTCGACGCAGGCTCCTCGAAAAGCGGTAAAAACCGTCGGGGAGAAAAAGAAAAAACGTCTGGAGGCGTGGGACAGAGTGCTGAAATCCAGAAAGAGCGACCGCCCCTCCGGGAGCGATTATATCCGGGCTCTGTTTACGGATTTTATCGAGTTCCACGGGGACAGATATTATGGAGATGACGCGGCGATCGTGGGCGGTATTGCCAGATTCCACGGGATGCCGGTGACGGTGATCGCCCAGGAGAAGGGCAAGGGAACGAAGGAAAATATTGCCCACAACTTCGGGATGCCGAAGCCGGAGGGCTACCGAAAGGCGCTTCGCCTGATGCGGCAGGCTGAAAAATTCGGGAGACCTGTGATCTGCTTTGTGGATACCCCCGGAGCGTTCTGCGGCATCGAGGCCGAGGAGCGGGGACAGGGCGAGGCGATTGCCCGGAATATCTATGAGATGTCCGCACTCGGCGTCCCGGTGTTGTCCGTGGTCGTGGGAGAAGGCGGCAGCGGCGGGGCGCTGGCTCTTGCCACATCCGACGAAGTGTGGATTCTGGAGAACGCGGTCTATTCGATCCTGTCGCCGGAAGGTTTTTCCAGTATTTTGTGGAAGGACAGCAGTAAGGCGAAAGAGGCGGCAAAGGTGATGAAGATAACGGCGGAAAATCTGTTGAAACAGAACATCGTGGAGCAGGTTTTCGAGGAGCCGGAGGAACTTACTTCGGAGAACCTCGATGTTGTGACGGACCGGATGGACGGCGCCGTGATGGAATTTTTGGAGAAGTACGGCGCGCTGTCACAAGAGGAACTGAGAGAGCACAGATACGGGCGTTTCCGTAAGATGTAAGAAGCGGCACCGGCGGCAGGTCAAATAGAAAGGGTAAAATCATGAGTATAAAACCGTTAAAAATAGGCAGTTTAACAGTAGAGAAGCCGATCATACAGGGCGGTATGGGAGTGGGCGTTAGCCTGGGGAATCTGGCCGGAGCGGTGGCGAAAGAAGGAGGGATCGGTATTATCTCCTCCGCGCAGATCGGCTATCGGGAACCGGATTTTGACAAAGATCCGCTGGCGGCGAATCTCCGCGCTATCCGAAAGGAGTATGAAAAGGCGAGAAAGATTGCGCCGGACGGCGTGATCGGTTTTAACATCATGGTGGCTCTGAAACATTATGAAGAATATGTGCAGGCGGCGGTGGAAACGGGGGCTGATATTATTATCAGCGGAGCGGGTCTGCCCACCGAACTGCCGAAGTTAGTCGGGGATGCCGGGACGATGCTTGCACCGATCGTCTCCACAGGGCGTTCGGCTGGCGTGATCTTAAAATTCTGGGACAGAAAGTACAACAGAGTGCCGGATCTGCTGGTGATAGAAGGGCCGAAGGCCGGTGGGCATCTCGGCTTCACGAGGGGGCAGCTCACGGATTATCTGGAGGAGGAAACTGCTGACTACGACGAGGAGATCGGAAAGATCATCGTGGTCGTGAGAGAGTACGAGGAGCGGTACGGGAAGAAGATCCCCGTTGCCCTGGCGGGAGGCATCGAAAACAGAGAGCAGGCGCAGCACGCTTTCGCGCTGGGGGCGGACGCCATCCAGGTGGCCACCCGGTTTGTGACGACCGAGGAGTGCGATGCCGATATCCGCTTCAAGGAGGCCTACCTGAAGGCGAAAGAGGAGGACATCGTGATCGTAAAAAGCCCGGTGGGGATGCCGGGGAGAGCGATCCTGAACGACTTTATGAAAAAGGTGAATGCCGGAGAGAAGATTCCCCACAGTCCCTGCCACGGATGCCTGAGAAACTGCGAGCCGGCGAAGATTCCTTACTGTATAACGGATTCTCTGATCCACGCGGCGAAAGGCGAGGTGGAGGATGCCCTGCTGTTTTGCGGCGCTTATGCCTACAGGGCGGAAAAACTGGAGACGGTGAGAGAAGTTATGGATTCTTTGTTATAAACATTGAAAAATATCTTTTGACCGGAAGTTTATTTTATTGTATACTCATAACAATGAAAATAAAAGGCCGGGAGCAGAATAAAAAAGAAAAAGGTTGACGGAAAGAAATGGAAGACATTTACAGAAAAGTAAACAATTTATTGGTCCGGCTGGTGAATGAGATCTGGGAGTTGGAGGCAAAAGCGATCATAACCGACGAATTTAAGGATCTGACGAACAACGATATGCATGTGATCGAGGCCATCGGACTGAACGAAGATAAAAATATGTCCGCAGTGGCAAAAAAACTGAGTATCACGATGGGGTCATTAACTACGGCGGTCAACCACCTGGTGAAAAAGCAGTACGTGGAGCGGAGCCGCAGCGAGGAGGACAGAAGAGTCGTTTTCCTGAAGCTGACGGAGAAGGGCGTAGCGGCCTACCGGCACCATGAAGAATACCACAGACAGATGACGGAGGCGGTGCTGGCGAGGCTGGACGAGAGCGATATGCCGATCGTGATGAAAGTGCTGGATGCAGTGAATGATTTTTTTAAGGGCTATGGGAAACAGAATATTGTCTGCTGACAGGAAAAGGAAGGAAAGACCGCGATGAGCTGTGAGACAAATTTCTATCAACTCCTGGAGGATATATTCACGGGGAAGAAAATCAACGGTGTCGGAGGGTACGTGAATCTCCTCGCGGTCAAACATGAGTATTACGGCAGCGTCATGCAGATCTTCCGGGAGGAAGCGGAGAGGGAACCTCTCATCGCCGGGAGCTTTCGGGAGGAGTTTTACGATAAACTGTACTCTTTTTTTGAGAAGTATTTCAGCGAGGCGGGAAGCATCTATTTTGTGAAGACGCCGAAAAACAAAAACGTCTATGAAAAAGTGTATTCCAACAGGGAGGACGTTTCGCTTTTTTATAAGACCAATATGTTGTACTATGTGAAAACGGAAACATTATTTGACGACGCGAAAGTGGAGGTCAATGAGAATGTTGCCGTTTCTTTTGATGTGTCGGCGCTGGAAAACCGCAAGAACAATGAGAAGAGAAAGCTGCTCTTTTCTCTGGACCGCATAGAGGACAACGTGATAAGGCTTCTTGTCACCTACGCGAAAGGCAACGCCAAAACGGACCTGAAAGGGATCCTGCGGGAGGCGGCCAAAAAGGGCCTGCAGGTGGATGCGGATGAGATGGAAAAGGGCATGGAGCTGTTCAAAAGGCAGTCGCAGGCAGACTACTTTATCAACAAAAATGCCGGCAGATTCCTGAAGGAGCAGCTTGACTACTATATGCATGATCTGCTGCTGCGGGAGGAGAACGTCTTCGATGCCAGACGGCTTGAGGAGATGAAACTGATCCATCGGTACGCGGGGAAACTGACGGATTTCATCGCCCAGTTTGAGGACGAGCTGGTGAGGATATGGGACAAGCCGAAGTTTGTAAGAGGGCTGGGGTATCTGTGTTCCGTCGCGTCCCTTGGAGGCGAGACGGTGGGGAAGGTGCTCGCGCACAAAAATTTTGACAGACAGATCGGGAAGTGGAAAGATCAGAAAACGATAGAGGGAAATGAGGAGATAGACGAAACTTACCTGAGGGAACATCCGTATCTCATGCTGGACACGGGGCTGTTCAAAGATCTGGAACAGGAGATATACAACAGCTGTGAGACGAAGGTAAGGGGCGTCGTCATCGACAGTGAAAATTATCAGGCGCTCCACACCATCCAAAAGACGTACCGAAACAGGGTGGATGTCATGTATATCGATCCGCCCTACAACACGGATCAGGATTCCTTCGAGTACATTGACGGTTACGAGAGCGCCAGCTATCTGTCCATGATGAGCGACCGTCTGGGCATCGCCAAAAATATGCTGGCGGAGGACGGAGTCCTCTACATCAGCATCAGTGACAAACAGTTGTACGAGTTAAAACTGATATGTGACAGGATCTTCGGCAAAAACAATTTTGTGTGCAATTTTATCCGAAAAACCAAGGCGGGGAGAACCACGGCGAGCTGTATTGATCTGCACCACGACTACATGCTGTGCTACACGAAAAATAAGAAGGCTTTTGAGAGCGCGGGCGTTGTCGGGGCAAAGGAGACGGAGCGCACAGGCAGTATATCGCTGATAGACGGCATTCCCTACAAAAAACGCGCCCCCCTGTACAAAGTGGACGGGGGGAGAAAAGGTTCCCAGTACAGGGTACATAATCCGTATCTGAACATCGACCATTATCCGCCGATCCACTACAACTCTTCCGTGAGATTCGGGTGGTTTTTGGGGGAGGACAATTATAACAGGGCGCTGGAACAGGAACCGGAAGGCCTCAATGAGGGTTACGAGTGGCAGATCGTCTTTATCCAAACGAAAGAAGAGTGGGATGCATTCAAGAAGGCGAAGAGAAAACGGAATCCGGATCTGCGGGATGAGGACATATACAGTTTCTATTTTCTGCGGAGGGAGCCGGAGAGAAGCAGAAAGGAATACAACCATCTGTCCTCTCTGTTCTGCGCGGAAAAAACCAGATACAACAATGCGGTGGGGACGGAGGAGTTAAACAGGACGCTGGATAATGTCAAAAGTCTCGGGGAGTGGATCAGCGATATTCACCCGAAACCGGTGTCGCTGATCTCCGATCTCATCACTTTTTCGACGAGATATAAGAGGAACGTCACCTTCATGGATTTCTTCGGCGGTTCCGGGACATCGGGGGAAGCCGTATTGTCCTTCGCCCGGGAGAATCCGGATGTGCAGGTGGACTATGTTCTGATCGAGGTCAACGATTATGCGGAGACCGTTTTGAAGCGGAGAGTGGAGAAGGCCCACGAAAAACTGTCGGTTGCCGGGATCGTGAAATACTACTCCCTGGAGCAATACGCGGATACCCTTGCAAAGATGGAGTACGACAGCGGGAGGAAATATATGCGTTACTCCGCGGTAAGCCCCTATGAGCAGTATATATTTGAGCAGGATCGGAAGCTGCTGGGCAGTGTCAAAATAACAGAAAATATAGAATTTATACCGGAGAAAATAGCTGACGATATCGACATCAACGAGAGTGTGAGCAATCTTCTGGGAAAGAGGATCAAAGGCTATACCGATGCAGGGATCCTGGTGGAGGACAGGGGAGCCGATCTGGAAGTCAGGACGGATTTTGAAAAGATGACGGAGGAGGAAAAATTAAAATTTATCCGTCTGATTCGTCCGTTATTGTGGTGGGGAGAGGGATAAGCACATGGAAAAGTGCCTGCTGGAAGACATTTTGGGCGGGATCGGGGACATAGAGGATTTTGCGGAGGCAGCCGCCGATCTCTCCCGGTTTAGCCGTAATAAGAGGTTGTATGACTATCAGAGAGAGGCTGTCCATAACTGTCTGAAACTGTTGTATTTGTACTATCGCGACTACCGGTTCGAGGGAGAAAACACGGGAAAAAGCAAAGAAAGGCTCATTAGAGTCTACGAGGAGGCGAGACCCGGCTTCTCTCTGGAAAACAGACTGGAGAGATATACGAAGGACAGAAAGGGATCGCTAAACGAAAAGTTTGTATATTTTACGCGCAACAGATACTTTGAACAGACCGTCGGGGACGGCGTAGAGTACATTGAGGCGAAACATTTTTATAACCGCTGCGCCTTCTGGATGGCCACGGCCTCCGGGAAGTCTGTCGTCATCGTGAAACTGATCGATCTGTTGAAGAGGCTGATGGAGCGGAATCTGATTCCGGAGAAGCCGATCCTGCTGCTGACGCCGAAGGATTATATTGTGGAGCAGATCATGAGGGAGGCGGAAGACTTTGGCGGCGATCCGGACGGGGAGAACGAGATAGAATTTATCTCTCTGAAGGACTTTGAAGGGTATGATAAGCCTGTCTCGGCGGGGAGCACGGACGTATTCTACTACCGGAGCGACCTGATCCGGGAGAAGTCCACCGAAAATTTTATATCCCACTGTGACATGGACAACGACGGAAACTGGTATGTGATCCTGGACGAGGCCCACAGAGGGGATAACGATTACTCTCTGGCGAAGGGATATTTCACGGCGCTGACGAGAAACGGGTTTCTTTTCAATTTTTCAGCGACTTTCGCGGACGAGATCGATTTCCAGACCACCTTGTATAATTTCAATCTGGAAAAGTTTATAGAGCACAGATACGGCAAGAATATTTTCCTGAGCAATACCCTGTACACATTCCGAAGAAGCGGATCGGAACTCGACGAACTGGAAAAACAGAAGGAAGTGATAAAGTCGTTTATTGTGTATTCGGCAATCAGGAGATCTTGGGCGGAGAGGGGGCTGTATCATTCCCCGCTGCTGATGACGCTGGTCGGAACCGTCAATACCAGCCATTCCGATCTGAAAACTTATTTCCGGATTATCGAACTGCTTGTGAACGGAAAGATAGAGAGGGAACTGTACCTGGAAGCGAAGCGGGAACTTCTGGAGCGGGAATTTCACGGGGACCGGATCCGATACTCCCTTGGGAAGGAGAGTCTGGAAATTACGGATAAAGTCTATTCCGGAAAATCGTTTTTTGAGCTGTTGGAGGAGACGGAGATAGCGACGATCTTATCGGATCTTTTCCATTCTTCCACCTTCGGAAAAATCGAATTTATCCATTCGGAGGATGTGCAGGAGACGGGCATGAAGCTGGAGACCTCAGAAAAAATCTTTGGACTGATCAAGATCGGGGAGAGAGATAAATTTGAGAAGAGCATCATGTCGGACGAAAATAATTACAGTGTGACGAAGAGTATCACCATCGACAGCATTTTTGAGAGGATCGAGACCGATCCGGATATCACCATGCTGTGTGGGAGCCGGGCGTTCTATGAGGGGTGGGACACGAACCGCCCCAACGTGGTCAATCTGATAGATATAGGCAGCAGGGACGCCAGGAAGTTTGTCCCGCAGGCCATCGGGCGCGGGATCCGGATCAGACCCACAGAAGATTCGAGAAGACGGCTTGACCGGGGGGATCACAGAAAAAATCAGCTTCTGGAGACGCTGTTTGTGTTCGCTACCGATCGGGATGTGATGGATACTGTCGCGGGAGGGAAGAAAAGCCATGACAGGGAGACAGGTGAGGAGAGAGAGTTGTCGAAGAGAAAGGACAGGGCGACATATCGATCTGGCTCGGGAGATCCCGTCCGCACAAAGCTTGCGCTGTCCCCGGAGACGTACCGGAATTTTCGGGAATTTTTCCTTGCCTGTCCCTGTGAGCTTCTGTACATCAAGTACGGATTGCTCTACGGAGAGTACTGTCTGATAAAGGATAATCTTTCGGGGGATATGGGCGGGAGCGAATGGTTTACGCCGGCGGAATATGATTACTCGGATATGGCCTGGCTGTTGCGCCGCCTGATCACCCATGTGCGGATCTTACGGACGGAGAGTACCCGGGGGAAGAAGGGAGAGAATACGGATGGATAACAGGGAATTGTATAACAGGGAGAGAAACAGGCGCTGGAACATGGCGAAGGAGAAGGAGCCGGAAGCCATCGACACGATCTGCCGTATTCTGAGGCAGGGTTCAGAGCGTGAAGTGGAAAAGATGAGATACGATGAGATATGGTTTGGACAGTTTGCGCCGAATGTGCAGCAAAATGCCTGGGTCAGGGGCGCTTCGGATTATGTGATCCGTATCGATGGAGAGAGGTACGTGTATGCGGAGATCAAGCTGAAGTCGATCAAGTTCCAGAAGACGAAATTCGGCGGGACGACACAGAGGGGATCCGTCATCGCGAACTATGGGTGTGAGAGCTTCTATCTGGATATCGTCCCGGTATATGAGAACATGTGCGCATTTGTGGAGAAGACAAAGATAGAGAGCCGCAGTTTCCTTATTTTTTTCATAGACGATCAGTTCTCGGAAGTCCACGTGATCAGCCTGGAAAAGATTCAGAGCATGATAAAGAACGGATTTCAGGGGAATCCCCTGTGCATTTTTTCGGAAGGGTACGGAACGGATACGAGATACGGTGCGGCTCCGAACTATCTGATACCGGAGCTGGCCACGGAATCGCTGACTTTCGACTATATAGACAGACACAGCACACCGGAGTATATCACGACACTGCCGGCAGAACCCGAATGCTACTTCGCCGGGACAGACTTTTATCACCGCGATCGAAACTGCAGATATATTGTGAATAAGAGAGACGAGAATGTACAGAGGATCACGTACGGGGAAGCAAGGAGCAAAAGATTGGTCCCCTGCAGGGAATGCTGCAGGACCCGGTAAAAATTTGGCATAAAAAAATGGAAGCAAAGGGGCTCGAACCCTTGGCCTCCCGCTAGTCAGGCGAGCGCTCATCCCAGCTGAGCTATGCTTCCGAAGTTATGAGGTTTTTTGAGAGCTGGAAAAGGGACTTGAACCCTCGACCTACTGATTACGAATCAGTTGCGCTACCGACTGCGCTATTCCAGCATTTTCCAGTTATCTGATCGTTTTCTCAGACAACGATATTATTATAATAGGTTTTGGGAGTTTTGGCAAGAAAAATTTTTATTTGTTTTCATTTGGTATGGAGAGGCTATGAGGCAGACATTACTGATCGTGGACGATGAACCCGGCATCGTGGACATGTTGGAGAGATACTTCAAGCCGGAGTATGAAATATTGACCGCCGGAAGCGGCCTTGAGGCGCTGGAGAAGGTTTCCGGGAAGCCGGATCTGATTCTTTTAGACATCAATATGCCGGATCTGGACGGTATCAGCGTCTGCCGGCGGATCAGAGAGTACGTCTCCTGTCCGATTTTATTTTTGACGGCGCGGGTGGAGTCCGCCGACCAGATCCAGGGGTTCAGGGCAGGGGCGGATGACTATATCGTAAAGCCTTTTGATCCGGAGGAACTGGAGGCCAGGATCAGCGCCCATTTAAGGCGGGAGATGCGCAGGAAAAGCGAGTGCACGGCGCGCTTTTTCGGGGAACTGACCATCGATTATTCCGCCAGGTCGGTGACGGTGAGAGGCGAGAATATCCCCCTCTCCAGGCGGGAGTTTGACATCATAGAACTGCTGTCCGTGAATGCCGGACAGGTGTTTGACAGGGAGCGCATCTACGAGCGCATCTGGGGTCTGGACGGGGAGGGAAACAGCGACACGATCATGGAGCATGTCAGGAAGATCCGCGGGAAGTTTGCACAGCACACAAAAAAGCAGTATATAAGAACAGTCTGGGGGTGCGGTTATCAGTGGGAAGGATGAAGGATATGAGCCTGAAAAAAGCGTTTTTTCTGCTCTCCCTCTGGGGGATCCTGACGGCGCTTTTGCTGTGTCTGCTGATCTGGACTGTCTGTGAGGGAAAGAGGAGGGAGTACCCATCCGGCGGCGTGACGATCCTGCCGGACGGTACGATGACCGAACTGGAAAAGCCGACCCCGGAAGAGCAGAGGATGCTGGAGATATTGACGGCAGTTCCGCTTGCCGCGGGGCTTCTGCTGCCTGTTGCGGGGCTGGGGATGGCGGGACTCCTGTTCTACAGATGGAAGCTGAAGGAGCCTATCGCCCTGCTGCGGGAAGGCGCGGAGAATATCCGCCGTCACGATCTGGATTTTTCTTTTCCCGAGGCGGGGGCGGATGAACTGGGGCAGGTCTGCGCGGCGTTTGAGAGCATGAGGGCGGAACTGCAGAGGACGAACAGGGAACTCTGGCGGCAGAACGAGGAGCGCAGGCGGCTGAACGCGGCATTCGCCCACGATCTGCGGAACCCTGTCACCGTGTTGAAGGGGACAGTGCGCCTTCTGAGGGAGAACAGGGAGGATCCGCAGGCGCTTGAGAGACTGGATATTTATACGGCGCGGATCGAGCAGTACATCGAGGCGATGAGCGGTATACAGAAGCTGGAGCAGATGCCGGTGAAGGAGAAAAGACTTCCGCTTTCCGTGCTTCTCGGGGAACTGGAAGAGACCGCGAGGCTGTTTTGTCCTTCTCTGGAGGTGGAAGTTTCAGCGGGGGAGGTCTCCTGCGGGAAAACTTCCGGCGAGAAAGCTTCCGGCGGGAGAATCGACAGTCCCGGGAGGAGAGAAGTTCTTCTGGATCACGGGATCTTTCTGACTGTGGCGGAGAATCTGATTGACAACGCTTCCCGTTTCGCGGAGAACAGGGTGGAGATCACACTCTCGGCACAGGAGGATATGCTGATGCTCACTGTGGAGGACGACGGTGCGGGCTTTCCGGATAATGTGTTGAAGGACGGTCCGAAACCGTTCGGAAGGACAGGGTTGGAGAACCGGCATTTCGGGATGGGGCTCTATGGAAGCGGCCTGTTGTGCGAAAAGCACGGCGGATCCCTGCATCTGGAGAACAGGCCGGGAGGCGGAGCGGCGGTGTCGGCGGTTTTCTCGGGAAAATATTACACGGATTCTTGAGTGTTTCTTGAGATTTGTGAGGTATGCTCTCCTTAATCTATAATAAGGAGGGCATATTTTATGCGCATTGAAGCGAAAGAACTGTCAAAGATATACGGGGAGGGGGAGCGGCAGGTCACGGCGCTTGACAGAGCGTGTCTGGAGATCCTGCCGGGGGATTTTCTCTCTGTGACGGGGCCGTCGGGCAGCGGGAAGAGTACGCTTTTACATCTGTTGTCGGGGTTAGAGAGTCCCACATCGGGGGAGCTTTTGTACGACGGCAGGAACATTTACGATATGACAGACAGAGAGCTGTCTGCGTTCCGGCGCCGGAGGATCGGTTTTGTCTTCCAGCAGTTCCATCTCCTGCCCGTTCTGACGGCGAGGGAAAATATCCTGCTGCCGGTGCTGTTAGACAAAAAGAAACCGGATGAGGCCTATATCGACAGGCTTGCGGAACTGCTGGGTATCAGAGAGAGACTCTCCCATCTGCCCCATGAACTTTCCGGGGGACAAAAACAGCGGGTGGCGATCGCCAGAGCTCTGGCCGCGAAGCCGGATATCGTCTTTGCGGACGAACCCACCGGAAATCTGGACAGCAGAAGCGGCGGGGAGGTCATGGAACTGTTAAAAAGAGCGCCGGAGGAGACGGGGACGGCGCTCATGGTCATCACCCACGACGACAGGATCGCGTCGATGGCACCAGGAAGGTTTTCGATCGTGGACGGGATCCTGCACAGGGAGGATGGCACAGAAGCAGAGGAGGTGCGGAGATGAGATCATACAGGGGTTATGTATTCAAAGTGATAACGGGACAGCGGGTGACCTCTCTTTTGATCCTGCTCGCCGTGGTTTTGTCCACGATGATGACAACGGTGATCGGTCAGTCCGTGGGCGTACTTTCCGCCATGCGCCAGCAGCAGGCCATCGCCATCGGCGGGGACCGCTATGTCACGCTGCTGCAGATGGACGAGGAGCAGACGACTGTCCTGGAGAACGATCCGCGCCTGTCTTTCGTGGGGCGGTCCGTCACGCTGGGGACGGCGGAGCTGAACGCCTTGCTGTCGCTGGGGCTCACCGAGTACCAGGGGAATACGGCGGAGATCTATCCGACGTTTAGCACACTGAAGGAGGGAAAGCTGCCGGAGAACCCCATGGAGATTGCTCTGCCGGAAAATGTGCTGCGGTATCTGGCTGACGGAAAACAGATCGGGGATCATATCCCTCTGAAGCTCTCGAAGGCGCTGCGGCACGGGATCGAGACGGAGAGCTTTGACTTTGCGGCGGATTTTGTGCTTGTGGGCATTATGGAGGACAATTATCTGAACTATACCGGCGGGCTTGTGACGGGCATTGTGGGGGAGGGAAGCGCCGGGGCTCTTTTGCCCGGAGAATATCTCTATTACAATGTGGATATCCGCACGGCTGAGAGGAAAAGCTTTCGGGAAACGGTGGAAGATCTCGTGGGGACGCTGCAGGTGCATGAGCTGGATGTCCTGTACAATGTTCCCTATCTGGAGGCGCTGGGGATCGATCCCGGGGCGGATGGAAGGGGAACGGAGGTGTCCGGATCTGCGGAGGGTTTTTCGCTCCTGGCGGCGGCGGGCGTGATGATCGGGGCTTTGTTTCTCCTGGCGGCCGGGCTTGTCGTTGTCAACATCCTGAAGATCGATACCGCCCGCAGGATAAGGGAGTACGGTGTGCTTCGGGCGATCGGCGCGGAGGAGGGACAGTTGTATCTCCTGGTGCTTCTGCAGATCGCCCTGTTGTGCGTGCCGGGGATCCCGGCAGGGCTTTTGGCGGGGGTTTTGTCGGCGGAGGGGATTCTGAAAGCTGCCACGGGGCTGTTGTCGCCGGAGATCTTTCTGGTGCGGGATGCGGCTGAGCTGGGCAGGCTGATAGAGGAGAACAGCTCCGGCAGCTGGGCGTATCTGGCGGTGAGCGCGGGCGTTACGCTGTGGGCTTTGCTCGCCGCAGCGCTGCCCGCCGCCCGCTATGCGGCGAAGACGTCCCCGGTTCTTGCCATGGAAGAAAGGAAGACGAGGATCAGGCGGCGGGACCGCAGGGTCAAGGATATCCGTCATTTTGAGCGGTACTGCGCCGGGCTGAATCTGAGACGGAATCCGGGACGCACGGCGCTCACCGTGCTCTCCCTGGTGATGAGCATCGCGGTGTTTATCGTGCTGCAGGGAAGCGTTTCCCTGTTCAATACGGCGGGCACTGCGGGGGAGCATATGGGGGATTATTCGATCATCAATGAGCAGGGAGGGTTTTCTCCGCAGGAGCTTTCGGAGCTTTCGGCGGATGGACAGGTCTCCTCCGTGGCGGCGATTCAGTTTTCCCTCTACGATATCGACGGGGATGGCTGTCCTGTGGGGATCGCCTTTGAGGGGAGACTTAAGCCCGGCGAGACCTTCCAGGTCATCGGGATGAACGAAGAATATATGGAGGCGGGACTTTCGGACTGTCTCTCTGGGGAGGCGCTCGAGAAACTTGAAGCGGGGGATGGCTGTGTGGTGCGCAACCCGCTGCCTCTGATCTTTGACGGGGAGGAGATGCCCAGGACCGAGATCCACGCGGGGGAAAATATCGTTGTGGCGGGGGAGGAGCTTACCGTGCTCCACACCCTCGACGGGTATGAGAGATATTTTTCCACGGGGAATAACGGTTTTGTCAATGGGGTACAGGTTTTGGTGAGCGAGAGTCTGTACACGGAATTGACTGAAATAGTCAATTACAGCGAGCTTCTGCCGTCGCTGGAGGAGGGCGCAGACAGGGAAGTCTTCGACAAAAAGATGGAGGCGCTTGCAGGGCGAGTGCCCGGCACCACCTGGCTCTCTTACGAGGACACGGACAGACAGCTGGCGGAGAGCTTTGAGCAGATCCGCCTGCTGGCGTGGGGGATCATCCTGTTTGTGGGGCTGATCGGGCTGTTGAATATCGTCAATACGACCAGCACCAATATCCATACGAGGATTGCGGAGATCGGCATCCAGAGGGCTGTCGGCATGAGCGTGGGGAGTCTGTACAGGGTATTTTTGTGGGAGGGCGCTTACATGGGGATTGCCGCGTCTCTCATCGGCGTTGCGGCGGGATATCTCTGCCTGCTTTTGGTGGAGGCGGGGGCGGAAGGAGATTTCCGGTGGATCGCCCTGCCGTTTCTGCCCGCGGCGGAGGCTTCGCTTCTGTCGATCGGAGCCTGTCTGCTCGCCGACTTTGTGCCGCTTCAAAGGATCGGCAGGAGGAGTATCGTGGAGGCGGTGGAAAGTCCGGAGTGAGAGAGCAGAGAAACATCCCCGTTGCAAAGAGCGGACAGCTGTAATAAAATAGGAGCAAATACGAAATTTGCGGGGATATGTGGGATGAACATACTGTTTGAATTATTTCTGACATTTGCCAGGATCGGCCTGTTTACCTTTGGCGGAGGATACGCGATGATCTCTCTGATAGAGCACACCTGTGTGGAAAAAAAGCGGTGGATCACACATGACGACATGATGCATATCACGGTCATCGCGGAATCGACGCCGGGGCCGGTGGCCATCAACTGCTCCACTTTTGTGGGGTATCGACAGAAAGGCTTCGCGGGCGCTGCGGCGGCCACTTTCGGGATGGTGCTGCCGTCCTTTGTCATCATCTATCTGATCTCCATGTTTCTCGACAACTTTCTCGAGATCACGCTGATTGCCAATGCGTTCAGGGGGATCAAAGCTGCGGTGGGCATTCTTATTCTGGATGCGGGGTTCAGAATGATAAAGAAAATGCAGAAGAGACCGATGCCGCTTGTCATCATGTCCTGCTCCTGCATCGCCATGCTGCTGCTCAACATTTTTTCCTGGGATTTCTCCTCGGTTGCGCTGATCCTGATCGCGGGAACGGTGAGCCTTGTGCTGTTTTTCACCTGCGGGAAAGAGGTGCGGAAAGGCGGTGAGGAGAAATGATCTATGCGGATCTTTTTTGGGGGTTTCTGAAGGTCGGCATATTTTCCTTCGGGGGCGCGTACGGTGCGATACCGTTGATACGGGATGTGGTTTTGTCCTACGGATGGATGGACGATGAGATGGTGACGTACATGATCGCTGTGAGCGAGAGTACGCCGGGACCGATCATGGTCAATCTGGCCACCTATGTGGGCAGCAGCCAGGCCGGGCTAACCGGGGCACTGGCGGCAACCCTGGCGGTGATACTTCCCTCTTTTGTGATCATTGTGCTGGTCATGGAAATTTTAAAGAATATGCTTCGGAATCAATTTGTACAGGCGTTTCTGCGGGGAGTGGAGCCCTGTGTGACAGGAATCATTTTGGGAGTGGGATGTTATATGATACTAAATAACTGTGTGGCATTCGATTCCGGGATGGTGCCGGATCGGAGGGCGTTGCTCCTCACAGCCGTGTTGGGGACGGTTTATTTCGGAGCAAAGAAAGGAAAGAGAAAACGGATTTCTCCGTTTGCGCTGATTTTCCTTGCGGCATGTGCCGGGGCAGTTGTGTATGCGGTATGATCGAATCGTGCGGCAGGGTGCTTTACAGCACCCTTTTTTTGTACCAGTGTTCCGCAAGCTGCAGGATCAGGTAGAGCAGCATGGCGATCACGCAGAGAATCACGATGGAAGTGATGACCATCGACATTTTAAAGGTCTGACTTCCGTAGATGATAAGGTAGCCAAGCCCCCGTCTTGCGGCGAGGAATTCTCCGATGATAACGCCCACTAAAGACAGGCCGATATTGACTTTCATGGTGCTTAAAATCAACAGAACATTGGAGGGCAGAACCACCTTGCTGAAAATTTGTTTTCGGCTGCCGCCCAGAGTGGTGATCAGCATGCATTTTTCCGGTTCTGTCAGGGAAAAGCCGGTATACAGGCTGATGATGGCGCCGAAGATGGCGACGGAGATACCGGCGACAATGATCGTCCTGATGCCGGTGCCCAGCCAGACGATGAAAAGTGGCGCGAGGGCGGATTTCGGCAGGGAATTGAGCACTACGAGATAGGGCTCCAGGATGGCCGATGCCTTATCCGAATACCAGAGCAGAGTGGCGGTCAGCATGCTGATGCCGAATACCAGAAGGAAGCTGAGGATCGTCTCTAAAAGCGTGATGCCGATATGGACTGACAGATCGTTTTCCCGGTACAGCTCGGCAAAGCTTTTGCACACTCTCGAGGGGCTCGAAAAGAAGAACGGATCGATAAACCCCATATCGGCGGACATTTCCCAGACCAGGAGAAACACGGCGATAATGCAGAGTCGGGCGATAAAGATCATCCGGTGGTAGCGTTTATGCTTTCTGATATATTGTTCCTGCAGTGTCATCATGCAATTCCTCCCATAACAGATTAAAGTAGGTTTTAAATTCCGGTGCGTTTCTGGCCGCCAGCATACTGTCGTCAGTCAGAGTCAGCCGGATGGGGATCTGGATCTTTACTGTGGCGGGGCGGTTTGATAAGACGATGACTCTGTCGGAGATGGAGATCGCTTCCGACAGGTCGTGGGTGATTAACAGCGCCGTTTTTTTCTCCGCCCGGATGATCCGGGAGATATCCGCCGAGACCTGCAGACGTGTCTGATAGTCCAGGGCGCTGAAAGGCTCATCCAGCAGGAGAAGCTCGGGTTCCAGCGCCAGTGTGCGGATCAGGGCGGCCCGCTGTTTCATGCCGCCGGAGAGTTCGCTGGGACGTTTGCCGCGAAAGTCCCAGAGGCCGTAATCTTTCAGATAGCGGTCTACCTTGGCGAGCTTTTCCGGCGTACAGAGACGGCCCAGCTCCAGTCCCAGAGTCACGTTTTTATAGATGGTACGCCACTCGAAGAGATGATCCCTCTGCAGCATATAGCCGATCTTCGGGCTCTCCCCCTGCGAGAGCATGGGAAAAAGGATCTTTCCTGCTTCCGGTGTGAGGAGTCCGGCAATCAGGGAGAGGAGCGTGGATTTACCACACCCGCTTGGTCCCACAATAGCGATAAACTCCCCTTTTTTTACGGAGAAGGATATATCGGTAAGCGCACAGGTCTCCCCGTGCATACCGTGATAAGCATAGGATAAATGGTCGAGGGAAAGGTACGAGGTTTCCACAAAAAGCGCTCCTTTGTTTTAAAATGATATATATTATTCTATGTGGGACGACAAAAAAGGTGTGGGCGATGTCGGTGTTTGTTGTATCGGGATGTGGGATTATTAAATTTTGTTTTAGCTTTTCTTGTCAGATAGCCGAATTTGTGGTAATATTATGCGGAGCTGAAAATAGAAAAAACAAAAGGAAAAGGACAGTGTGATAATATGGCACAGTTATGGGGCGGAAGGTTTACGAAGAAGACGGATGAACTGGTCTATGCGTTCAACGCTTCCATCGGGTTTGACAAACGGCTTTTGACGCAGGATATCGAGGGCAGCATCGTCCATGCGAGGATGCTGGGGAGACAGGGGATCCTGACACAGAAGGAGACGGAGGAGATAACGGGGGGACTGGCCGGCATCCTGGAGGATGTGGAGCACGGGAAGCTTGCGATCGACGAAAGCTTCGAGGATGTCCACAGTTTTGTGGAGGCGGTGCTCACCGAGAGAATAGGAGATGCCGGAAAGAAACTGCATACCGGGCGCAGCAGGAATGACCAGGTGGCGCTGGATATGCGGCTCTATGCGAGGCTCCAGGTGCAGCAGACGGACCTTCTGCTGGGGAGGCTGCTGGAGGTCCTGGTGGGGATCATGGAGGAGAATACGGATACGTACATGCCCGGTTTCACCCATCTGCAGAAGGCGCAGCCGTTGACGCTGGCCCATCATATGGGCGCGTATTTTGAGATGTTCCATCGGGATCGGCTGAGGATGCAGGATATCCTGAAAAGAATGAATATCTGCCCTCTGGGGGCGGGAGCTCTGGCGGGGACAACTTATCCGTTGGACAGAGAGTACACGGCGGGAGAGCTGGGGTTTGACGGGCCGGCGCTCAACAGTATGGACGCCGTGTCGGACAGGGATTATCTGCTGGAGTTTTTGTCGGCGCTCAGTATCGTGATGATGCATCTGTCGAGATTTTCGGAGGAGATCATAATCTGGAACAGCGATGAGTACCGGTTCGTCGAGATAGACGATGCCTACTCCACCGGCTCCTCGATCATGCCGCAGAAGAAAAATCCGGATATCGCGGAGCTTGTGCGGGGAAAGACGGGGAGAGTCTACGGGGACCTGATGGCGCTTTTAACCGTCATGAAGGGGCTTCCTCTCGCCTACAATAAAGATATGCAGGAGGATAAGGAGGCGGCTTTTGATGCCTTTGACACGGTGAGAGACTGTATCCTGCTGTTTACCGGGATGTTGGCTACGATAAAGTTCCGGAAGGAGCGGATGGCGGAGAGCGCCATGAAAGGATTTACCAACGCCACGGACGCTGCAGATTATCTGGTGGGAAAGGGTGTGCCTTTCAGGGAGGCGCACGGCATCGTGGGAAGGCTGGTACTGTATTGTATCGAGAAAAACACTTCCATCGATAAGCTGCCCCTGTCGGAGATGCGGGAGATCAGCGACAGGTTCGAGGAGGATATTTACGATGCGGTTTCCCTGCAGACCTGTGTGGATAAGCGGCTGACCATCGGTGCGCCGGGCAGGGAGGCGATGGAGAAGGTGATCGCGATCTATAAAGAATACTTAAAATAAGGAGGAGTAGATATTATGAATGAAAAATTGCGTGTAGGAATTTTAGGCGGAACCGGGATGGTGGGGCAGAGGTTTATCTCCCTGTTGGAGGATCACCCCTGGTTCGAGGTGACAACGATCGCTGCAAGTCCCCGTTCGGCGGGCAAAACCTATGAGGAGGCAGTGGGCGGCAGATGGAAGATGAAGACGCCGATGCCGGAAAAGGTAAAAGGCATTGTCGTGATGAATGTCAACGAAGTGGATAAGGTGGCGGCTGAGGTGGACTTTGTGTTCTCCGCCGTGGATATGAGCAAGGACGAGATCAAGGCCATCGAGGAAGCGTACGCGAAGACGGAGACTCCCGTTGTCTCCAACAACAGTGCCCACAGATGGACGCCGGATGTGCCGATGGTGGTGCCGGAGATCAACACGGAACATTTTGAGGTGATCAGGGACCAAAGAAAACGTCTCGGCACGGAGAGAGGCTTTGTGGCGGTAAAGCCCAACTGCTCGATCCAGAGCTATGCGCCGGTATTGACAGCATGGATGGAGTATGAGCCCTATGAGGTGGTGGCGACGACATACCAGGCGATCTCCGGCGCCGGCAAGACCTTTCAGGACTGGCCGGAGATGGTGGAAAATGTGATCCCCTATATCGGCGGCGAGGAGGAGAAGAGCGAGAAGGAGCCGCTGCGAATCTGGGGCAAAGTGGAGGACGGCGTGATCGTACCTGCGACGAGTCCGGTGATCACCTGTCAGTGCGTTCGTGTGCCGGTACTGGACGGACACACCGCGGCGGTGTTTGTAAAATTTAAAAAGAATCCCACAAAGGAGCAGCTCATCGAAAAGCTGAGAAACTTTGCCGGGGAACCTCAGAAGTTGGGACTGCCCAGCGCGCCGAAGCAGTTTATTCAGTACCTGGAGGAGGACAACAGACCCCAGGTGAAACAGGATGTGGATTTTGAGAATGGTATGGGCGTCAGCGTGGGGAGGCTTCGCGAGGACAGCGTCTACGACTGGAAGTTCATCGGCCTTTCCCACAACACGGTGAGGGGCGCGGCGGGCGGCGCAGTGCTGTGCGCGGAGATGCTGAAAGCGAAAGGGTATATCGGGAAAAAGTAAGTGACAATAATACGGGGTTCGGGAAATGTTGACAGGGCGAAAAAAGGAAGTGCAATATCTGCAGAAGTTTTTTGAAAAAAACGGCAGTCAGTTTGTGGTGATATACGGTCAGCGCGGTGTGGGAAAGACCAGACTGGTGCGGGAATTTGCGGACGAAAGTCCCTGTTTTTACTACGCCTGCAGGGAGGCCGGCGAGCGGGAGCAACAGTTCCAATGGGGGAGGGAATTGTCTGATGCGGGGATTGCCGTGGAGGAATTTCCGACATGGCAGGAACTGTTTGAGGCCAGTCTGCAGGATATCCCCGACAAACAGATCCTGGTGCTGGACGAGTTCCAGTATCTGATGAAAAGCAGCCCTTCCTTTATCGAGGAGATGGCGGCCTTTGTGGAGGGCCAGGCGGAAAAGCGGAGTGTCTTGGTGATCATGGTCAGTTCCTCCACCTCCTGGGTGGAGAACAGCATGGTCAAGAAGATGGGAATGGCGGCTTACAAGATTTCCGGACTGCTGAAAATAAAGCCTCTCGGCTTTTTTGAACTGCGGGAGGCGTTTCCGAACTATTCGTCTGAACAGGCTTTCGGGTTATATGCTGTGCTGGGAGGAAACCCGGGACTGTGGAAGTGTATGTCGCCGACAAAAAATCTGAAGGAGAATATCTGTGATACGATCCTCTCGCCTGTGGGGGCACTGCACGATGAGTGCAGACGGATATTGTCGGAGGAGCTCAGGGAGCTGGGGGTCTATCAGACTATTTTGTCGGCCCTCGCCAGCGGACATCACAAACTGAACGATATCTATGCCTACACGGGATTTTCCAGGGCGAAGATCAGTGTCTATCTGAAAAATCTGATGGAGCTTGAATTGATCGAAAAAGTCTTTTCCTATGACACGGCAGGGCGGGAGCACATGCAGAAGGGCGTGTACCGCATCTGTAATCATTTTGTACATTTTACCTTCACCTATCTGTATCCGGGGAGCAGTAAGCTTGCGGCGGTGGCAGAGGAAGATTTCTATGAGAGGGATATTGTGCCCACTTTTCGCAGGTTTATGTCTTATGCCTTCAAGGAGGCCTGCAGGGAGTATATGATGAGAGAGGCGGCAAGGGGAGAATTTCCGTTCAGGATCTCGTCTGTGGGAGAGTGGGCAGGAAAGGCGGGAGATATCGATATTATCGCGCAGAGTGAGAGCGGAGAGACGTTGCTCGCTGTCTGTCAGTGTGAGCGGGAGGCGTTTCCCTACGAGGACTATGAGTGGATGCTGTTCCTGGCGGAGAAGGCAAAGCTGAGTGCGGATCATATCTGGCTGTTTACGGATAAGGAGTTTGATGCGAGACTGATGGCGGAGGCGAGAGGAAAGGAAAATCTGTCGTTGATCTTGTTTTAGGAGAGAATGAAGAATTTATATATTGCGGAAAAGCCCAGTGTGGCACAGGAATTTGCGAAAGCACTGAAACTGAATATGACAAAGAGAGACGGTTATCTGGAATCGGAGACGGCGCTTGTGACCTGGTGTGTCGGACATCTTGTGACCATGAGTTACCCGGAGATCTACGATGAGAAATACAGACGCTGGTCTCTGGATACGCTGCCTTTTATCCCGGATACTTTTTTGTACGAGGTGATTCCCGGGGTGGCAAAGCAGTTTAAGATTGTCAGCGGGCTTTTGAACAGGAGAGATGTGGGGACGATTTACGTCTGTACCGACTCCGGGCGGGAGGGAGAATACATATACCGTCTGGTGGAACAGCAGGCGGGCGTAAAAGGGAAGACGAGAAAGAGAGTCTGGATCGATTCCCAGACGGAGGAAGAGATTCTGCGGGGCATCCGGGAGGCCAAAGATCTGTCGGAGTATGATAATCTCTGCGCTTCCGCTTATCTGCGCGCCAAGGAGGATTACCTGATGGGAATTAATTTCTCCCGGGTGCTGACCCTGAAATTTTCTTATCCGGTGAAAAATTATATGCATACCGATAAGTGTGTGGTCTCCGTGGGGCGTGTGATGACCTGTGTGCTGGGCATGGTGGTGAGCAGAGAAAGGGAGATCCGGGATTTTGTGAAAACCCCTTTTTATCGTGTGCTGGCGGATGTTAAGCTGACAGGGGAGTCGTTTACGGGAGAGTGGAGAGTATGGGAGGAGTCGAAGTATGCGGGTTATCCGGGGCTCTATAAAGAAAACGGCTTTTTAAAACAGGAAGATGCCAAAGATCTGGTGGATTATCTGGGGGATGCCGGGGGAGTAGTCCATTCTATCGAGAGGAAAAGGGAGGCGAAAAATCCGCCTCTTCTGTATAACCTGGCGGAACTGCAGAATGACTGTTCCAGATATTTTAAGATCAGTCCGGATCAGGCACTCCAGATCGTACAGGAGCTGTACGAGAAAAAACTGGTGACTTATCCGCGGACGGATGCCAGGGTGCTCTCCAGCGCCGTGGCGAAGGAGATCGGGAAGAACATCGGCGGATTGAAAAATTATTCGGTGTGCGGCAGGATCGCGGAGGAGGTTCTGGCGGCTAAGCGTTATCAGAAGATCGCCTCCACCAGATATACCAATGACAGGCAGATCACCGACCATTACGCTATCATCCCCACGGGACAGGGGCAGACGGCGCTGGGGGGACTTGCTCCGGTTTCGCAGAAAGTGTATGAGATCATTGTCAGAAGGTTTCTCGCCATTTTCTATCCGCCGGCGGTTTATCAGAGAGTATCGCTGGTGACGGAAGCAAAGAAGGAACGCTTTCACAGCAGTTTTAAAGTGTTGAAAGAGGAAGGGTATCTTCCCGTGACGAAATGTTCTTTCTGGAAGAACGGAAAGAACGGTGCGAAGGAGAAGGAGGACGGCGTTCAGGCGGGGACGGACGGAGGCGACACGGCTGAGGAGAGCTGTGATGAGGCGCTTCTTGCGGCTCTTGCCGGGCTGAAAAAGGGAGATAAGATCACATACAGCGGATTCTCCATAAAAGCCGGGGAGACCACGCCGCCGAAACGGTACAATTCAGGCAGCATGATCCTGGCGATGGAGAACGCGGGGCAACTGATCGAGGACGAGGAACTTCGCGCGCAGATCAAAGGTTCCGGCATCGGCACATCGGCGACCAGGGCGGAGATATTGAAAAAACTGGTGAATATCAAGTATCTCACGCTGAATAAAAAGACGCAGATCATTACCCCCTCCTTTTTGGGAGAAATTATCTACGAGGTGGTGGCATGTTCTATGAAGCCGCTGTTGGATCCGAGGCTTACCGCCAGCTGGGAGAAAGGACTGACACAAGTGTCGGAAGGGACCATCACTTCGGAGGAGTATATGCGGAAGCTGGATGATTTCGTGACAAGGCGGACGAACCTGGTCAAACAGGTCAGAAACCAGACGGCGCTGTATCCTGCCTTCGACAAGTTCGCGGGATATTACAGACAAAAACGTGATAAATGATGGACGGTTTTCCGCATATGGCGGGAGACAGTGTCATATTTATAGGATACCGGGGCAGGGAGCGCAGGGCGCAGCAGGCCTGCAGTACCGTAAATCACACAGGAAAGAAGGATAAGAGAATGGGAAAGATGGAACAGACAACGATAGCGGCGCTTTATACGCTGGAGGAGACGATCGCAAAGGAGCTTTTTGACGGTCTGACATATCCCTGGGAGGCGCTTCCGCTGATCAGCGATTTCATTGTCAGACTGGGACAGAGTCTGCCGGAGGACAGGTACGAGCAGGTGAAGGAACATGTCTGGATCGCAAAGTCAGCAAAGGTTTTTCCGAGCGCGTACATAAACGGTCCCGCCATCATCGACGAGGAGGCTGAGGTGCGTCAGTGCGCGTTTATCCGCGGAAACGCCATTGTCGGGAAAAAGGCGGTGGTCGGGAATTCTACGGAACTGAAGAATGTGGTGTTGTTCAACAACGTGCAGGTGCCCCATTACAATTATGTGGGCGACAGTATTTTGGGCTATAAGGCGCACATGGGAGCCGGCTCCATCACTTCCAATGTGAAGAGCGACAAGACGCTGGTTGTCGTGAAGGACGGAAAAGAGCAGATGGAGACAGGCCTGAAAAAATTCGGAGCCATGCTCGGCGACAACGTGGAAGTGGGCTGCAACAGTGTGCTGAATCCGGGATCCGTGATCGGGAAGGAGACGAATATTTACCCGACTTCCTGTGTTCGTGGCGTGATCCCTGCGCGCAGCATTTACAAGAACGCGGAGAATATTGTGGCAAAGCAGTAAAAATTTGTAAAGTGGGACTGGATTTTTTGTCGGATTTATGCGAAAATAGGGTAAGCGGTTATAACAGGGGACAAGCATGCCCTCTGTTACAAATATTATATATTATGGAAGGAGTTTTCACATGATAATCTATTCTAAAGAAGTTGAAGAAATGTGTACCGTGGCACAGGGCGTTCACCATGGCTGTGCTCCCATCCCGGAAGAGGCAAAGTGGGTGCAGGCGAAAAAAGTGGAAGATATTTCCGGTCTGACACATGGTGTGGGCTGGTGCGCACCGCAGCAGGGCGCATGTAAGCTGACGCTGAATGTCAAGGAAGGCATTATCCAGGAAGCGCTGGTTGAGACTCTCGGCTGTTCCGGAATGACGCACTCCGCAGCAATGGCATCCGAGATCCTCCCCGGCCTGACTGTGATGGAAGCGCTGAACACCGACCTTGTGTGCGATGCGATCAACACGGCTATGAGAGAACTGTTCTTACAGATCGTGTACGGCCGCTCCCAGAGCGCATTCTCTGAAAACGGTCTGCCTGTGGGCGCTGGTCTGGAAGACCTTGGCAAGGGCTTGAGAAGCCAGGTTGGTACGATGTATGGCACGCTGAAAAAAGGTCCCCGTTATCTGGAGATGGCGGAGGGCTATGTGACAGGTATCGCGCTGGATGCGGATGATGAGATTATCGGTTACAAGTTTGTCAACTTCGGTAAGATGACTGACTTTATCAAGAAGGGCGACGACCCCAATACGGCATGGGAAAAGGCAAGCGGACAGTACGGACGTGTGGATGACGCTGTTAAGATCATCGACCCGAGAAAAGAATAAGGAATAGGAGGAATGTAAAAAATGGCATTATTTGAATCTTATGAAAGAAGAATTGATAAAATCAATTCCGTTTTAAATGAGTACGGCATTTCTTCTATCGAAGAAGCTGAGAAAATTACAAAAGACGCCGGATTGGATGTTTACGATCAGGTGAAGAAGATCCAGCCGATCTGTTTTGAAAATGCATGCTGGGCTTACACGGTGGGCGCGGCGATCGCGATCAAGAAGGGCTGCCGGAAAGCGGCGGACGCTGCGGCAGCGATCGGCGAAGGCTTACAGGCGTTCTGTATCCCTGGCTCTGTTGCGGACACCCGTAAGGTAGGTCTCGGCCACGGCAACCTTGGCAAGATGCTTCTGGAGGAAGAGACGGACTGTTTCGCATTTCTGGCAGGTCACGAGTCCTTTGCAGCGGCGGAGGGCGCTATCGGTATCGCGGAGAAGGCGAACAAAGTTCGTCAGAAACCGCTCCGTGTTATCTTAAACGGTCTTGGAAAAGACGCTGCGAAGATTATCTCCAGAATCAACGGATTTACCTTTGTTGAGACGGAATATGACCCTTACACAAACGAAGTAAAGGAACTGTTCAGAAAACCTTACTCCGAGGGACTTCGCGCAAAGGTGAACTGCTACGGCGCAAACTCCGTTCCGGAGGGCGTTGCGATCATGTGGAAAGAGAACGTTGACGTTTCCATTACAGGTAACTCCACGAACCCGACAAGGTTCCAGCACCCTGTGGCAGGTACATATAAGAAGGAGAGAACAGAGGCAGGAAAGAAATACTTCTCCGTGGCTTCCGGCGGCGGCACGGGCCGTACTCTGCATCCGGACAACATGGCAGCAGGTCCCGCTTCCTACGGCTTTACGGATACGCTTGGCCGTATGCACTCCGACGCGCAGTTTGCAGGTTCTTCTTCCGTGCCGGCTCACGTGGAGATGATGGGTCTGATCGGTATGGGCAACAACCCGATGGTAGGCGCTACGGTTGCGGTTGCGGTTTCCATCGAGGAAGCAGCGAAGGCCGGGAAGTTCTAAAGAGTTTTGAAAAGTATAATGGATATCGGAAAAAGGATGACCGCGGTCATCCTTTTTCTTGCATTTGATAGAATATATTATGGTTTTTTGATTTTTCGTATTTTCTTTTTCTTTCTCGCCAATAAAAAGTGATACAGAAAATATTGCTCTTCAGCAGGGAGTTCACGAATCTCCCGCATCAAATTGAGGACCAGTTCAGAATCAGGGGCGGACCCGTCGTCAAAAAATTCTCTCGGCGTAATCCGAAAGTAGTCGCAAATCTCATAGAGTGCAGTTATGGACGGAAAGGTTTTGCCGGAACTGATCGATTGGATGTAACCTTTGCTGTAGCCAAGGTCTTTGCTTAATTTGTATTCAGAAATATTCCTTGCAATCCTTAATTCTGTGATTCTTTCCTGTACGAATTTGGGGTTTGTTATATCTTCTTTCCTCATACATGAATTATACTATTATAAGATGAAATGAATAACTTTTACAAATAGTCCTTATAGAGAGTATTGACCAAAATAGACTTATTAAACTGGTTATATGAAAAAATGGACAAAAGGATTACTATTTAATAAGGTAAAGTCATGAAAAAAACCGTGATCCGAAAGAAGACGGATCACGGCGAATAAATTAGTTCAGATTATATTTTGCCGGCAGTGTTATATTCCGCCGGCGCAGGTGGAGTTAAGGAGATACTTCCCCGGAGTCATCCTCTGAGTCATCCTCGTCAGAAATATACCTTACATTGTCATCCAGAATTTCTTCCCCGTGCAGAATCTGCAGAATATAGCCAAGCCGGACATTTGCCCTGGTGTAATACTCATATGCCGCGTCTCCGTAAGTAGGATTGTAGGTTCCGGAATCATAGGCTTCATGGTAGTATGAGACTGCCATGCTCATATTCTCACTGGCTTCATCCGCCAGATTGTCTATGGTGGCAAATTTGTCGGGAACGGTCAGCTCCGCCATCTGAGCAAACTGTTCATCCAGAGTATCCAGATGTCCCAGAAGCGTTTCCACATCTGATTCACCGGTGCCGTCCAACGCGTTGATCTGGTCATTGAGATACGATATGTTTTCACAGAAAGTGTCCATGCTTGCCTGGTAAGTGCCTAATTCATCCGCAGCTTCACTGCCGCATCCTGTCAGTAAAAGAGCGGTCAATAAAACAGATAGGATTAAAGATAAAACCTGCTTTCTCAAAATAGCGCCCCCTTGCGTTTTTTCTTATGTAATAATTTTGTAATACTTTAACAGTATGAATGTATCACATTTAAAGGAATTTATCAAGTAAACTTGTATTTCTTTTGGGGAAATGCTATTATATTTAAAGTTGTACAAAATTATGAAAATAAAATAATTCAGCGGGAGGAGTTTTATGATCGGAGCAGATGCAATGGTAAAATGTCTGGAGGCGGAAGGCGTGAAAAGCGTCTTTGGCTATCCTGGTGTTGCGATTTGTCCTTTTTATAATAGTATTTTGGAGAGTGATATCAGGACGATTCTGATTCGGACGGAACAGAATGCGGCTCATGCGGCGAACGGTCTGTCCAGAGTGACAGGAAAAGTGGGGGTCTGTGCCGTGACTTCCGGCCCCGGCGCAACCAATGTGATCACCGGTATTGCCACGGCGTTTGCCGACAGCATTCCGCTTGTCTGTATCACCGGGCAGGTGAATTCGGAGCTGCTGGGCAGTGACGTTTTTCAGGAGGCGGATATCACAGGAGCGGTGGAGTCCTTTGTAAAATACAGCTATCTGATTAAAGATGCGAAAGATATTCCGAGAATATTCAAGGAGGCTTTTCACATTGCAAATACCGGCAGAAAAGGCCCGGTGCTGATCGATGTGCCGATCGATATACAGAATGCGCGTATAGAGGATTTTGTCTATCCGGAGGAAGTCTCCATGCGTACCTATAAACCGACTGTGAAAGGACATATTGTACAGATCAAAAAGGTGGCTAAGGAGCTGGAGAAGGCGAGAAAACCTTTGATCTGCGCGGGCGGCGGTGTACTGCTCTCCGACGCGGGCGAGGAACTTCGGATATTCGCTGAGAAATATCAGGTCCCGGTGGTGTCCACAATGATGGGGATCGGAGCGATGCCGACGGAACATCCGATGTACTTTGGCATGGTGGGAAATAACGGAAAGCTTTGCGCGAACCGCGCTATGAATGAGGCGGATCTTCTGATCATGATCGGCGCCAGGGTGGCTGACCGGGCAGTCAATCAGCCGGATATTATTACCACCAATAAGGTGTTAGTACATATCGATGTGGATTCGGCGGAGATCGGTAAAAATGCGCTGCCCTCTATCCCGATCGTGGGGGATGCGAAGTGCATCTTCCAGGATTTCATGGAGCAGGAGATAAGCTGTGAAGACCATCAGGAGTGGATCGACACATTGAGCGAATATAAGAAGACCATCTACCGGAAGAGAACCCCCGATCCGGCGTACGTGGATCCGGCGGAGTTTATCCGGAAACTGTCCATGAAGATGGAGAAGGACGGCATCTATGTGGCGGACGTGGGACAGAACCAGATATGGTCCTGCGCTTACCATATTGTCCGGGAGGGGCGTTTCATGACTTCCGGCGGCATGGGAACCATGGGGTATTCGATTCCGGCGGCCATGGGCGCGAAGCTGGCATGCCCGGAGAAGCAGGTCGTTGCGGTGTGTGGGGACGGTTCCTTCCAGATGTCCATGATGGAGCTTGCGACGATGCGGCAGCACGATATTCCGGTGAAGATCGTGGTGCTGAAGAACAACTATCTGGGCATGGTGAGGGAGTTCCAGCACTATAATTACAAGGATCATTATTCCGTGGTGGATCTGTCCGGGAGCCCGGATCTGGAAAAGCTGGTGTCCGCCTATGATATGAAATTTATCCGCCTGGAAAACATGGAGAGAGTGGAGGAAGCGCTGGACGCTTTCCTGGAGAAAGATGAGAGCGTACTTATGGAATGTATTATCGATCCGATGGATCTGGTGAGCTGAGGAGGGTTTATGAAAAGAATATATTCTGTTTTGGTGGAGAACAGATCCGGCGTGCTCTGTAAAGTGGCAGGATTGTTTTCCAGAAGATGTTTTAATATTGATTCGCTGGCGGTAGGAGAGACAGACTCCCCGGATACTTCCGTGATGACGATCGTCAGTTCCGGGGATGAGAGGACCATCGAGCAGATTGAGAAACAGTTGAATAAAAAACTGGATGTCATCAAGGTGAAGACTTTCTCTGAGAGCCAGAGTATCAGCAGGGAACTGATGCTGATCAAAGTGAAGTACAACAAGGGAAACAGAAGGGAGATCCTGGAGACCTGCGATGTGATGAAGGCGAACATTATCGACATGTCGAAGAATACAATGATGATCCAGATCTGCGACGATCCGGAGAAGGTGAAGCTTTTCATCAGCATGATGGCGTCGGTGAGCATCGTGGAGATGGCGCGCACCGGAACTTTGGCACTGCAGAAGTGTATGGAGAGCGACAGCTGAATTGTACGGGAAAGCACCTTGAAAGTTATGAATAAATATACTATAATATGATACTGGACTGAGAAATTGCAGAGAACAGATAGGTACTGTGATAGAAGGAGCAAAACAGATGACGATGGAAAAGAAAGTAAAGGTATTTCAGCTTCTGGTAGATAATACGTCCGGTGTGCTGAGCCGGATTTCCGGATTGTTTTCCAGACGCGGCTACAATATTGAAAGCATTACGGCGGGCGTAACGGCGGATCCGCGGTATACCAGAATCACGATCGTAACCAGCGGCGATGACGAAATTCTCGACCAGATCGAGAAGCAGGTGGCGAAGCTGGTGGATGTGCGGGATATCAAGGAGCTGAGGCCGGAGAGCAGCGTATACAGGGAGCTGGCGCTGATCAAGGTGAAAGCCGGAGACAAAGAGAGACAGGGCGTGATCGCTGTGGCGGATATTTTCCGGGCGAAGATCATCGATGTGGCGAAGGAGAGTCTGATCGTCGAGTTGACCGGCAATCAGGACAAGATAGCGGCGTTTATGGATCTGCTCAGCGGCTACGAAATTCTGGAACTTGCCAGAACGGGTATCGCGGGACTCGGAAGAGGTATCGAGAACGTCACCTATCTGGATTAGGGAAAGGACTCAAAGGGAAATCCTTTAGTTATAGAGAAAAAGTCAGATAAAAATGGAGGAAAAGAAAATGGCAAAGATTTTTTACCAGGAAGATTGTAACCTTTCCTTGCTGGAAGGCAAAACGATCGCAGTGATCGGCTATGGAAGCCAGGGACATGCACATGCGTTGAACGCAAAGGAATCCGGATGCCACGTCATTATCGGTCTGTACGAAGGCTCTAGATCCTGGGCGAAGGCGGAGGCGCAGGGCTTTGAAGTATATACGGCGGCGGAAGCGGCAAAGAAAGCAGATATTATTATGATTCTGATCAACGACGAGCTGCAGGCGTCCATGTACAAGAAGGACATCGAGCCGAATCTGGAAGAGGGTAATATGCTGATGTTCGCGCACGGCTTCAATATCCATTTCGGACAGATCGTTCCGCCCGCAAACGTGGATGTGACGATGGTTGCGCCGAAGGGACCGGGGCATACCGTGAGAAGCGAGTATCAGGCCGGCAAGGGTGTTCCCTGTCTGGTGGCTGTCCATCAGGATGCGACAGGTAAGGCGCAGGATATGGCGCTTGCCTATGCGCTTGCTATCGGCGGCGCAAGAGCGGGTGTTCTGGAGACCACATTCCGTACAGAGACCGAGACAGATCTTTTCGGCGAGCAGGCAGTGCTGTGCGGCGGCGTGTGCGCTCTGATGCAGGCAGGCTTCGAGACGTTGGTGGAAGCGGGATACGATGAGAGAAACGCATATTTCGAATGTATCCATGAGATGAAGCTGATCGTTGACCTGATCTATCAGTCCGGTTTCGCGGGCATGAGATATTCCATCTCCAACACAGCGGAGTACGGCGACTATATCACGGGGCCGAAGATCATCACGGAAGAGACCAAGGCAACCATGAAAAAGATCCTGAAAGACATCCAGGACGGCAGCTTTGCGAAGGAGTTCCTGCTCGACATGTCTGCGGCAGGCGGACAGGCGCACTTCCGCGCGATGAGAAAACTGGCTTCGGAGCATCCGGCTGAGATCGTTGGCGAGGAGATCAGGAAGCTGTACAGCTGGAACGGTGAGGATAAGCTGATCAATAACTGATCCTGATGGAAAACATGACAAAAGAACCGCGGCAGTCTCGCAGGGATAAGCAACAAATCTCTTTGGGATCGGGCGGTTCTTTTTTAAACAGATATAAAAAATGTGAGGTGTGGGAAATATTATGAAAAGATGGATGGCGGTATTACTCAGTTTAATGATTTTTGTATCGGTGCCTCTGATGGCAAAGATGGACGTATCGGCAGCGCCGGTGGAGGTCGGTGTGACAACCATGTCGGATGCGGCTTTTTTTAACCAGGGATGGGCACAGATGAAGCTTACCATTTCCTGCGGCGGGAAGGTCTGGGAGAAACCTTTTTCGGAACTGATGGGGCAGGAGATGCGCCTGTATACGGATCCGGATACAGGACTGAACTCCTGCAGCTTTGTCAACATTGAGTGGGCGGACGAATTTCTGGCGAAGGTAAACGAGGAACTTCGGTCTCCCACGTTTGTCAACACGGCGGTGCCGGAGGGATATTGCTATCAGTTTGTGGATGGGTTTGAGGCGTGGTATCTGAATGTGGTGCAGTCACAGCTTCTGACCATTCCGGTCAACAATATTAATGTGGATCTGAACGCCAATACCTGCAAGGTGATTACATTTGCGGAGGCGGAAGCTGCTGCTGCTTCGGCCAACGCCGCGGACTATGTGCTGGCGGGAACCTGTACGACTTCTTTCCGCGGGAGCAGCGCGGCCCGCATCAACAATATCCGTGTGGCGGCGGGAAATATGAACGGTTTTGTGCTGGCGAGCGGCTCTGCTGCGTCCCTGGATGCGATTTTTCAGCCCAGGACTTCCGCCAACGGCTATAAGTCGGCTGGAGTGTATTCCGGCGGGAAACTGGTAAACGGTATCGGCGGAGGTATCTGTCAGGTATCCTCGACAGCCTACAATGCATTGATGAACGCGGGAGTGACCGTGACAATGCGCTATCCGCACAGTTCACCGGTCTCCTATCTGCCTTTGGGGACGGACGCGGCGATTTCTTCGGGCAGCAAAGATCTGCAGTTTCGAAATGACTACCTTCATCCGATCGTTTTAGAGACGGTCGTGGAGGGAAAGAACCTTACGGTGAATGTGTATGTGAAGGCAAGCGATATGAACGGTGTCACCTATAAGCTCTGGGGAAAGAAAATGTCTTCCATGTCTGCGAAGACTTATCTGACGGTCTATGTAAACGGGGTGGAAGCCGAGGTGCGGGATGTGGGGAGCTGTTACTACAGGCCGCTGCAGAAAGATGACGATGAGGATTAAAATGGAAGTGAAAATCGGGGAAACGATATGACAACGAATGAATTTATACAGAAACTGGACGGACTTTTTGCGGCGCAGGAGTATGGGAAGGTGGAGTCTTTTATGCTCTCGGCGCTGGAGGAGGCGAAAGAAAAGGAGGATTACGGGCTGTATCTGTCCGTGGGGAATGAGATGATCGGGTATTATCGCTCCATCTCCCGGTTCCAGAAGGCCTATCAGATCTCCGAGGATATGCTGCTGTTGATGGAGGAGCTGCAGATGGACCAGAGCGCAGAATTTGCGACGGTGCTGCTCAACACGGCGACGGCATACAGTTTCGATGAAAACTTTGAGATGGCGCTCCGGTTTTACAGACGGGCTGAGCAGATATATCATCTGCTTGTGAGCCCTGACGATTATCTGTTTGCGGGCCTCTACAACAATATGAGCAGTCTGATGGAGAAGATGGACAGAAATGAGGAGGCGTTGGATCTTCTGATGAAAGCGCTTGCCATCTTGAAAAATTACCCCGACAGGCAGATGGAGGCGGCTACAAATTTTACAAACCTGGGACTTCTGTACTTAAAGACAGGGGACTGTAATAGTGGAAAGAAGTGTGTGATGCAGGCGATAGGCATGTTTGAGGCGCTCGATACGCCGGCGTCCCACTACAGTGCGGCGCTCTCCGCTCTCGGTGAGATCTGTTATCATGAGAAGGATTATGAGCAGGCGGTGATCTGGTACGAGAGGACGCTCGAAGAGATCAAAAAGCATTACGGCTTTAATCTCGCCTATGCGGTGGTCTGTGAGAATCTGGCGAATGTGTGCAGGGAAATGGAGAGACAGGGGCAGGCGCAGGAGTGGCTAAAAAGAGCGAGCGAAGTGAGAAAACGGCTGGAGGGTGAGAACAGCGGAGAACTTCATGATATAGACAATACTGCGGCAGTGGTGAATAAGGAAGAGAAGACGGTAAAAACCGGAGGAACGAAGCAGAAAGCGTTGGAAAGATGCCGGGAATATTATGAGCGGTACGGAAAACCGATACTGAAACAGTTTCCTGGACTGCAGGGGCATTTTGCGGCGGGACTTGTGGGAGAGGGATCGGAGTGCTTTGGCTATGACGACAGCATCTCTGCGGATCATGATTATTTTCCCCGCTTTTATATCTGGCTGGACGATGAGGCATATGAGAAGTATGGAGAGGAGCTGCGGGCGGCATATCAGAAGCTTCCCCGTCATTTTGAGGAATTTGCGGATACGGTGATGACGCCGGAGGCAGTCAGTCGCTGCGGTGTCTGGAAGACGACGGACTTCTATCACAGGCTGCTGGGGCGGCAGACACCGCCGGAGACGATGTATGACTGGGTTTCCCTGCAGGAGACAAGGCTTGCCACTGTGACGAACGGGGAAGTGTTTGAGGACTGTGGCGGGGGTTTTATGGCTCAGAGAGAAGTATATCTGTCTTATTTCCCGGAAGATGTGCGCAGGAAAAAACTGGCGGCAAGACTTCGGAAGATGGCGCAGATGGGCCAGTACCAGTATGCTCGCTGTATGATGCGGGGCGAGTATGTGGCGGCGCAGATGGCGCTTGCGGAATTTATCCAAAATACGGGTTCCGCCTGCTTTTTGTTAGCTGGACAGTATATGCCCTATTTTAAGTGGATGCACAGAAAGATGAAGGAACTTTCCGCGCTCTCTGAGGTTGCGGGGAAGCTGGAAAAACTGGCGCTTCTGCCGTCACAGCAGGACAAGTGGGATGAGGAGAAGCCGGAGCGGTACCGGTTCGCTCTGAATACCGCGGATGAAAAGGTAGCGCTGATCGAGGAGATAGCCGGCAGGATAGCGGTGGAACTGAGGAGACAGGGATTGGCGGAGGGGAAGGATTCCTACTTAGAACCTTACGCGGCGGAAGTGGAGAGCCGGATAGAAGATCCGGTGCTCAGGATGGCGAATCTGGTGTAGGAAGGAAAAGTATGGATAAATGAAGCAGGGGGATATTTCACATAAACGATATAAAAAGGACCTGGTTTTCGCAGCCGCTGTACTGGCGGCTGCGGTTGTTTTGTGGATCTGTTTTTGGATCGGCGGCAGAAAGAAAACGGGAGCGGAAGGCGGCGTGCTCGAGATCACGATAGACGGAGAGCTCTGCGGAGAGTTTCCGTTGGATGAAGATACGGAACAGATTATCAGCTCCTCCTATGGGAGCAATACCGTGGTGATAGAACAGGGCGGGGCGTATGTGAAGGAGGCGGATTGCCCCGATAAGATCTGTGTGAGAATGCATAAGATAACTAATGAGGGGGAGGTGATCTGCTGCCTGCCCCACAGATTGTTTCTGACGGTGAGGGGCGGGGAGGATGCGGCTTATGATACCATCGCTTACTGATATTTTGGATCGGACGATGATGTCTGATGCAATGATGAACAACTTACGGAAAGGGGAACAGACCGGAACAATGAACAGGACAGAAATCATCATGTTAAAAGGTGATATCACAAAGGCCCACGGAGTGCAGGCCATTGTGAACGCCGCAAATACTTCGCTTTTAGGGGGAGGCGGCGTGGACGGCGCCATCCACCGGGCCGCAGGACCGGAACTTTTGGCGGAATGCCGCCTTTTGAACGGATGCAAAACGGGCAGGGCAAAGATCACAAAAGCCTACAGGCTGCCCTGTGAGTATGTGATCCATACGCCGGGACCGCGCTGGAACGGCGGCGGGTCGGGGGAACATGAGCTTCTCACCTCCTGCTATCGATCCTGCCTTGAGCTGGCAGTGGAAAACGGCATACGGAGCATTGCCTTTCCGTCCATTTCCACAGGCATTTATCATTTTCCGCTGGAGGAGGCGGCAAAGATCGCCGTGGATACAGTGAGACGGTTTATCGAAGAGCATCCCGGGGAACTGGATGTGGTGAAATGGGTGCTCTTCGATGATAAGACGTTTGAGGTCTATGAGAGGGAAAAATAAGAAAAAATAAAATAAAATGAACCAAACGAAGGCTTTGCGGCTCTTAATAACAGGTGCACCAAAAAATGAGGAGTGAGAAACATTGGAAGATGAAATTCTGGTACAGCAGTTAAAAAAAGGGAGTCGTGAAGCCTTCGACCTGTTGTATGAAAAGTATAAGAATCTGGTGATTCGAACGGCTTATCTGATCACAGGCAATAAACCGGACAGTGAGGATGCGGCGCAGGAAACTTTTGTCAAAGTTTATCTTCACATCTCCGAGCTGAAAAATGATGCCGGATTGAAACCGTGGATGATGCAGATCCTTGTGAGGACAGCGTACCGGATAGGCAAAAAGAGAAGCAGGGAAGTTCCGAATGAGGAAATAGAGTCTCTTTCGGAAGGCCAGGCGGTTCTCTCTCCTCTGGGACAGATGATAAAACAGGAAGAAGCTGAGATGATCTTTCGGGCGGTGGAGGCTCTGCCGGTGAAACAGCGAACGGTGGTGGTGCTCTATTACTACAACGAACTCTCTGTGGCGGAGATTGCAGAGATGCTGGCCTGTCGGGAGGGAACGGTGAAGTCAAGGCTGCACACGGCGAGAAAGCTGCTGAAAGGGGAACTGGAAGGCCGGGAGAAGTTTAAGACGGAATGCGTATAAGCGCAGTAAAACATGAATATGCACGATAAGGCGGATGTATGCATGACAGAGCAGGTGCAGGAAAGAGGGATGCATGAAGATCAGAGATAAAAAATTTGACGATAAGATAAAGATGGCATTGGAAATGCACTCGGGCGGCATTTCGGCTTCCGAAGAATTGAAAAAGAAAATTGACAGTGAGATCCGCAGGCAGGGGAAGGTCATACCGATCCCTCTGCCTGGAGAACAGGAGGTTTCCATGAAAAAGCATTTTAATACCAAGAAATTTGTGATCGGCGTGGCGGCGGCATGTCTCCTTATTTCAGGGGGCACCTTTGCGGGAAAGACCATGGGATATATTTCGGGTTACGACAAAATATACTCTTATGAGGAACTTGACAGGGCGGAGGAAAGGCTGGGATTTTCCGCGGATGTGGTGGAGAGTTTCAGCAATGGATACAGCTTTGAGGAGATGCTGGTGGGAGATACACGGGCGGTGGATGAAAATGGGGATACGGTGTATACTTTCCCTGAGTTGAACGTGCAGTATATAAGAGATGGCGTGAGCGATATCGCCCTGTGTGCCGATATGAGGCCGGAAAAGGGAGAGCAGGCGAAGGCGCCGGATCTGACGGATCAGTGCGGTGATATTGCGCTCAGATATGACGTATATACCTACAAGCTTGTTCCCGAGGGTTATGAACTGACCGAGGAGGACAAGGCAAATCTGGAGAGGGATGATTATGAGATATCTGTGGGATCAGATGAGATAGAGTATGCACAGATGACTCATGTGTTATGGGAGAAAGACGGCGTATACTATGATCTGCTGGGGAATGACACGGCGCTCTCCGGTGAAGAGATGTTCGCGATGGCGAAGGAGCTGATCGGAGCGGAGTGATTGGTGAACCGCGTATGATAAAAAAATGGAAATGATTAAACGGCGAAAGCCAGGGAGGAGCCTGCGGCGGCATACCTGATGTAGGGGTATGCCGCCGCAGGTTTTTGTATGGGGCTGATTGGTAAATACGGTGGTGAATATAAAGATAGCGCATATAAATGAATTGGGTAAAAACAGTCGAGAAAAATAGATCAGACTGCCATGGTATTTGGAAGTATCCTGGGAGAAGAGAATGTACTGGGGCATCACAGGTCACTCCCCTTGGGGATTATTGATTGAAAATGGATAGCACAAAAAAGTGGGGCATGATATAATAACCGCAGAAGAAAAACAGAGCGAGAAGAAAGAGGAGGTACTGCCTGGCAGGAACCTCCTGCAGATAATAAAAAAATCCAAAGCATATTTTGTTGTACGGACATTACCTGGAATGTTGTGAAGGAAAATATCGCGTACAGCGGATAGGGGTGAGAAAACGATTACTACACATGACAGAAAATTTTCCGGTCGGACAAGGATTCTATTGGCGCTTTTATGTATCACTTTATTTCTTGTCTCCTGTGGTTATTCCGAAGAAGAGAGAGCGCGGATGCGGAAGATCGCAGAGACCGGGGAGAAAAATGCCGTAAATTATATTCAGGAAAAGTATGGCTTTCTCCCCGGGGTCGTCAGAGTGGACCGGTGCATGAAGAGGGATGAGGTATTCTCCGATCTCTATGCTGAGGGCTGTGTGGTGGCAGTGCTGGAGCATGAGGGGAAAGAATTCAGGGTGCACATAAGCGGGGAATCGGCGACGACGGAGGGAGTCGATGATTTTCAGCGGGAACTCATAGAGGAGGAGGCGGACAGATATTTTGCCGATCTGCTGGGGTATGAGATCTGTGATATCTATCTGGAGTACAGGGAGGAACCGGTCGAGGACAGATATTCCGATGATCAGGAAAAGAATATGATCAGCGAGTTCTACCGGGCAGGGGATTTCGATAATTTTATAAAGAGGCACACCGTGTACTGCAGGATCGATGATTTCCTGAACCGGGATATCGCGGAATGGGCGGAAAAAAATTCGGAGGCGGTGTCCTTTTTGGAAAATCATGTCTCAGAATATGGAATGAGGATTGTGCTGATCTCCTACAGGAGTGAGGAAGATTATGAGAACGGTTATACCCATACTTATGGCAGAGGCGGTCTGATGGATTTTGATATCGAACAGGACAGCCTGTATATACGGTCCTATATGATGTTTGTCGAGGAGGATGCGGAATACAACTGCTTTGAGATACAGGAGTACGACGGGATATTGTTCGGCTGTATCGATAAAAAAGCGGGGGCAGATCTTCTGATCGAAAGCGACAGGAATCCCTGGCGGGATCTGGGGGAGACAAAAAAGGAGCCGGTTTCCGAAATATATTCTGTGAGCGGGGAGGAATCCGGTTTTATTACCGTGTATATACCGGCGGATCGGTATGAGGATCAGTGGAAGGGAAGATCGTTGTACATTCAGCGTAATGGGGAGAACGGCTGGTCACAGTATGAGGAAAATATTTGCCGCACCAGTGACAAAAAGTATATTTTCTTTATGTATCCTAATTTTTATGGCGGCGACTTTGATTTTGCGGTCTTTCCCTGAAACCGGGATCCATGAGAGGGATATACGGGAAAAATATTGAGGAAAGTGTGAGAATCATGAACAACAGGAAATTAGTTACCCTTGCGCTGTTTATAACGACGGCGCTGATGCTTTCTTATATAGAGTCTCTGTTTCCGTTCTTTTTCGGCGTACCCGGGATGAAACTGGGGCTGGCGAATCTGGCGGTGGTCATGGCGCTGTATTTTTACGGATGGAGGGAGGCTGTTCTGGTAAACGTCCTGAGAATTGTACTTTCAGGAGTTTTATTTGGAAATTTATTTTCGCTTTTATTCAGCCTGGGCGGTGCGCTGGTCAGCTTCGTCTGTATGGTGTCTGCCAGAAAGATGGGATTATCTCTGTATGGCGTCAGTATGGCGGGCGCTGTGTTTCACAATGTGGGCCAGTTGCTGATCGCCGTTCTTCTGGTGCAGACCGTGGAAGTTGGATATTACGCTCCTTTTCTTCTGGCGGCGGGGCTTGTGACAGGGTTCCTGATCGGTGCTCTGGGAAAAGAATTGCTGCGGCGTATACCAGGAGGGCGGGATATTGACAGAGGATGAAGCTTTCAGTATAATAGACTATATTTTGAAAGAAAGCTGAGGGAGAGTCATATGGGGAACCAAAGGGGAAATGCATCAGGGGGAACAAGTCAGTCTGCCATGCTGAGAAGTCTGGCGATACAGGCGGTCGTTGCGGTCGTTGTGGGGGCGCTTTTGCTGATCGGATTTTTTGTCTGTAATACGGCCATGGCCAGTATGAACAGAACACAGATCGATACGACGGCTGCGCTGAATCAGTATCGGATCGGATCGAAGACGTTGACCTACGAGGTACAGTCCTACGCTGTGACCGGAGATGAAAAGTATTATAACGGCTATATGAGGGAGCTGAATGAGGATAAAAATAGGGACAAGGCTATCGTGATTCTGGAGGAGTGCGGCCTCACGGAGGAGGAGTGGGGAAGCCTTGAGCGCATAGCATCCATGTCCAACAATCTGGTCCCGCTGGAAGAGGAGGCAATGGAATGCGTGAAAAACGGGGATCTCGCGACGGCGCAGGCGGCAGTGTTCAGCGCGGAGTATGGGGATACCGTGGAACAGATCAATCAGGTGACGAACGATACGATACAGAATATACTGGCGAGGGGAGACAAGGAGTTGGCGAAGCTCAGGATCTTTCAGATCGTGATGGAGCTGGTTTTCGGCATTTCCTTTGCCTTTGTTATCCTGCAGATGTTCCATACCATCAAATTTGCATTTAAAGAGTTGCTGCAGCCGATTCAGAAAGTCTCCGGGCAGATGGAAGTGATGGCGGCAGGAAACTTCCACACGGATCTGGACCTCAGGGAGGATGACAGTGAAGTCGGCAGGATGGTGAAGTCCATCTCCTTCATGAAGAGGAATCTGGTAGGGATGATGGAGGAGATTACGGATACCCTGGGGCAGATGGGGGAGGGAAATTACAATATACATATAAAACAGGAATACGTAGGAGAGTTTGTGGCGATCAAGGAATCGTTTTTGAAGATCGGGGAGCAGATGCGTAAGACACTGCTGACTATCCGTAATGCTTCCGGGGAGATCAGCAGCGGGACAGAGCAGCTGACCTTCGCGGCGGAGGATCTGGCGAAGGGATGTACGGATCAGGCGATGCAGGTTTCCGATCTGGTGAATGTCATCGAGGCGATGACCATAAGCATGGAGCAGAATGCGAAGGAGGCGGAGGAATCCGCTGAAATTGCGGCTGATGCCAGCATTACGTTGGAGAAGGGCAACCAGAAGATGCAGGAGCTGAAGGAAGCGATTGCGGAGATCAGCGCATGTTCCGAGCAGATCGGTACGATCATCGGTACGATCGAAGATATTGCCTCCCAGACAAATCTGTTATCGCTGAATGCGGCGATCGAGGCGGCCAGGGCAGGAGAGGCCGGAAAAGGTTTCGCGGTGGTGGCGGAGCAGGTGAAAAATCTTGCGGGCGAGTCCGCGAGAGCTGCGGGAAGAACTACGGAGCTGATTGAGACGACAGTCGCGGCGATGAACAAAGGGATCACGATCGCGGATGAGACTTCCGAGAATATGAAAGAAGTGATGGAACGGACAACGATCGCCACGGAAAAGATCAATCAGATCGTGCAGATGCTGGGACAGAATGTGGAGGAGATGCACAATGTCAACAACAGCATTGAACAGGTATCTTCCGTTGTGGACAACAATTCCGCTACATCCGAGGAGACGGCTGCAGTCAGCGAAGCCCAGAAGCATCAAGTGGAGGCTATGGTGGAGCTGATGGAGAAATTTGTGATTTGAGGCAGGAGCCATGTCCACGATTATGAACATACGCCCCGCAGCTTGCTGCGGGGCTGTTGACTTCCATATGGATAAGCTGAGAAAGGCATGATATATGTACGCGTACTTTAAAGGAAAAATAGTGGCAAAAGAGCCGGACCTTGCGATCGTCGAGGTGAACGGTATCGGCTACAATATACGGATCTCCGCGGGAACGGCGTCCCTTTTGCCGCCGGTGGGGGAGGAGGCAAAGTTGTACACCTACACATCGGTCAGGGAGGATGCCATAGCGCTGTACGGATTTCTGACAAAGGACGATCTGGATATCTTTAAACTGCTGATCGGTGTAAACGGAATCGGACCGAAAGGCGGTCAGAGCATTTTGTCTGTGATGAGTCCGGACGAGCTGCGCTTTGCCGTCCTGTCGGGGGACGCCAAGATGATCGCGAAGGCGCCCGGCATCGGCAGTAAGACCGCCCAGCGGATCATACTGGACATGCGGGACAAAGTTTCCCTGGAAGATACGCTGCACGCGGATGCGGACGGCGGCCAGGCCGTCTATGACGTAGCCTTCTCCGACAGCGTGCGGGAGGCCGTGGAGGCGTTGACAGCGCTGGGATACGGTGTGACGGAAGCGACCCGGGCGGTGAAAGCGGTGAAGGATGCGGAGCGGATGGCGGCGGAGGAGATTCTGAAAGCTTCTCTGAAACATCTCATCTGAGACGACCGGGGACGGGAAAGAATTGCGACGACGGAGATTGAGATATGGCGAGAACGATCGAGACGAATTTTACGGAAGAAGACAGCAAAATAGAGGGGACGCTGCGCCCCCAGAACCTGCAGGACTACATCGGCCAGGAGATCATCAAAGAGAATTTGAAAGTCTATATTCAGGCGGCAAAGCAGAGGGAGGACGCGCTGGACCATGTCCTGTTGTACGGGCCTCCGGGGCTTGGAAAGACGACTCTTGCCGGGGTGATCGCCAATGAGATGGGGGTACATATGAAGGTGACTTCTGGCCCTGCCATCGAAAAACCGGGCGACATGGCAGCCATATTAAATAATCTGGCGGAGGGGGATCTTTTGTTTGTGGATGAGATCCATCGCCTGAACAGGCAGGTGGAGGAGGTGCTCTATCCCGCCATGGAGGACTACATGATCGATATTATGATCGGCAAGGGACCGACGGCTCGCTCCATCCGTCTGGATCTCCCCAAGTTCACGCTGGTCGGTGCCACCACAAGGGCGGGGCTTTTGACGGCACCCCTCAGAGACCGGTTTGGTATGATCCACAGGCTGGAGTTTTATTCGCTGGAGGAGTTGACGAAAGTGATCCTGCACTCGGCGAAGATCCTGGAAGTTAAGACGGAGAGAGCCGGAGCAGAGGAGATCGCGAGGAGAAGCAGGGGGACGCCCAGACTTGCCAACCGTATCTTAAAGCGGGTGCGGGATTTTGCTCAGGTCAAATACGACGGGATCATCACGGAGGAGGTGGCAAAGACGGCGCTTGATCTGATGGATGTGGATAAGATGGGCTTAGACCATGTTGACAGAAATATGCTGCTCACCATGATAGAGAAATTCAGCGGGGGACCTGTGGGACTGGATACGCTGGCGGCCGCCATAGGAGAGGATGCGGGCACGATCGAAGAAGTGTATGAGCCTTACCTGATCAAAAACGGACTGATCAACCGCACGCCCCGTGGGCGCGTCGTGACGGAGCTCGGGTATTCGCTGTTTACTTCTCTGTAAAAACAATGTAACCTTCCGGTAACATTTTATTTTCGGGCTTGCAATTATACCATGACATCATGTATAATAGATGTGGTATATTTTTGGGGGCTGGGTAGCACATTTTGTGCTTTACGTATGAGGGAAACAATATGGATTCCAGAGTGGATGCCGAGGTTTTAATCGGTGGTAAAGTATATACACTTAGCGGCTATGAGAGTGAAGAATATTTTCAGAAAGTGGCCAGCTATATCAACAATAAAATGGCTGAATATGGGAAACTGGACAGTTTTAAAAAGCTGCCGATGGACATGCAGAGCGTTCTGATGCAGATCAACATTGCGGATGAATACTTTAAGGCCAAAAAACAGATCAACATTCTGGAAGAGGAAGTAAAAGCGAAGGAAAAGGAACTGTATGATCTGAAGCATGAGCTGATATCCTACCAGATCAAGTTGGAAAATTCGGAGAAGAATGTGCGGAACCTGAATACGGAACTGCAGGAGAACGCGAAAAAGATTGTGCGTCTGGAGACGGAACTGAAAGGAAAGAGTACAAAATAAAAAGAGGCTGTCGGGATGCGACAGCTTTTTTATCTTATTATGGGAGAGCGGAACAGTACTATGAAGAGTCGGGTGGAACTGCTTGCCCCCTGCGGCGGATATGAGAGCTTTCTTGCGGCGGTGAATGCCGGGGCGGATGCCGTCTATCTGGGAGGAAAAGCCTTCGGTGCGAGGGCCTATGCGGAAAATTTTTCGGAGGAAGAGCTGATAACGGTCATCAGACAGGCCCATCTTTTTGGTGTCAAGGTTTATCTGACAGTCAATACGCTGGTGAAACAGCGGGAGCTTTTCGAACTCTGTTCCTATCTGTCGCCTCTGTACAGCGAGGGACTGGACGGCGTTATTGTGCAGGATATGGGAGTGCTCGCCTGTCTGAAACGAAATTTTCCAGGTCTGAAATTTCATGCCAGTACCCAGATGACGATCACAGGCGCATATGGCGCCGCTTTTTTGAAAGAACTGGGCTGTGTCCGGATCGTACCCGCCAGGGAGCTGTCCCTGACGGAGATAAGAGCGATCAAACAGGAAGTCCCCATAGAGATTGAGGCCTTCATCCATGGCGCGATGTGCTACTGCTATTCGGGTCAGTGCCTGATGAGCAGTATGATCGGCGGCAGGAGCGGAAACAGGGGGCGCTGCGCAGGCCCCTGCCGGCTTCCCTACAGGACGGCGGGGAAGGAAGGCTATTTTTTAAGTCTGAAAGATATGAATACGCTGGAACATATACCGGAGCTGATCGAGGCCGGTATCGATTCTTTCAAAATAGAGGGCCGCATGAAAAAATCGGAGTATGTGGCCGGCGTAGTTTCTGTCTACCGCAAATATATCGACCGCTATTACAAAGATGGCGGCTTTCGGACAGAGCAAAGAGACAGGGATATTCTCTCCGGCCTTTATCTCCGCAGTGAGACCGGAGACGGTTATTATACAAAAAGCAGAGGCAAAGATATGCTGACGCTCAAAAAGCCCGGCTACGATGAGGTGGATCAGGAACTTTTGGGGAAACTGCGGGAGCGCTACATCAGAGAACTTCCCAAAAAGAGGATACGGATTTCGGTCAGATGCCGGGAGGGAGAGCCGCTCTGTGGGGAGGTTTGCTTTACGGATCGGAATACCGGAAAAGAAGTATGCCTCTGTGTGCAGGGGGCAGCGGCGGAGAGAGCTGACAGACGGGCGGTGAGCGGCGAAGAGATGGAAAGGCAGCTGATCAAAACCGGAGGGACACCCTTTGAGGTGGAGAAATGCAGGGTGGACGTCTCGGAAAACGCTTTTGTGCCGATGAGCCGGGTGAAAGAACTCAGACGAGAAATGTTGCAAAAGATTTATGAATATTATGGCGCCGGAAACATTGGAGAACAGGAGAAAAGAACCGGGGAAGAAGAACGAATGGCCGGAGCGCAGGCGAAGTCTGGAGATGTCAGGGAGAGTTTCAGTCTGACGATCCTGGTGCAGACGAAGGAGCAGTTTGAGACGGTATTTCCGGGGATGAAAAAAGAAGAATATCTGATCCTGGATGCGGATCTGCTGCTGGAGGATAAGGAAATACAGGGGAAGCTCCAGGACAGTGGAGCGCACTGGGGCATCCGATGCCCGGTGATCCTGCGAAAGAGCGATGAAGGATTTCTGCGGGATCTGCAGAGGATCATAGAGAAAGGGAATCCGGAGATCATCTATTGCGCGACGGTGGATGTTTTCGCCTGGGTGAGAAGCGTTTCTTACCGGGGGCAGATTGCCGGGGAGTCCTCTCTCTATGCCTGGAACAGCGAGGCGGTCTCCTTCTGGGGAAAAGAGATGAGTCGCGTCAGCATACCGCTGGAACTGGACAGCAGAGAGATCAGGGAACTGTGCGGGGCGGTGGATCAGGCGGTCTGTCTGGAGGCGGCCGTCTACGGCAGAACGGCTTTTATGGTGTCGGCAAACTGCATCAAGCTTTCCGCGGGAATGTGCGACAGGGACCGAAAGCGTTATGCGGAGCTGACGGACAGGATGGGTAATGTTTTTCCGGTCTATACAAATTGCAGTCATTGTTATAATATTATTTATAATTATCTGCCTTACGCCTGTCATGACAGCCTCTGGATGCTGTTTCAGGACGGGATAAGGGCATTTCGGATCGAACTGACAACAGAAAGCGGCGCGGAGGCGGGAGAGGTGGTACAAACTTTCCGAAAATTGTCCGCATCTATATGGAAGGGAAAAAAGAGCGGACGGGAGAAGGGAAAAATAGCCGGGATGGAGACCACACAGGGACGTTTTCGCCGGAGCGTAGAATAGAACATTATGGAACAGTACATTGTTGCGTTATCAAAATATTTCATAGCGATCTGCATGGCGATCTACACATATGAGAGTTTTTCCGTGTTTCGTTTTCGGGAGGAAAAGCAGAGAAAAGGAATTTATACAAGACAAGTAATTTTGTTGTTTTTTGTGCATTTCACCAGTTTTTTGACGATCTGCATCAAGACCGGGGATCTGCAATACCTGTTTTTTTATGCGTTTCAACAGCTGGCGGTATTCACGGTGCTGGTGCTGTTCGAACTGTTTTATCCGGCGGTGAACAGGCTGGTGATCAACAACATGTGTATGCTTCTGGTGATCGGTTTTGTCATCCTGACGAGGCTGAATATGGGACTCGCCATCCGTCAGTTTATTATCGTGGCTGTATCCATGGCGTTGGCGATGGGCATACCGTATCTGATCCGGCGCTTTAGAGAGATAAAGAATTTCAGCTGGGTGTACGCTCTGCTCGGTATTCTGCCTCTGGGCGCGGTGCTGGCACTGGGAAATACGACGTACGGCTCCAAGCTGTCCTATTCCATTTTCGGGCTCAGTTTTCAGCCGTCGGAATTTATCAAGATCATCTTTGTGTTTTTTATCGCCAGTGCGCTGTATAAGAGCACAAGCCTGCTGCAGGTGGCCTATGTGACGGCGGTGGCGGGGATCCATGTGCTGATTCTTGCGGCGTCGAGGGATCTGGGCGGCGCGCTAATCTTTTTTGTGACCTATGTACTGATGGTCTTTCTCGCCACAAAAAATTTTCTGTATCTGCTTTTGGGGATAGCGGGCGGCGGCGGCGCCTCGGTGATCGCCTATCAGCTTTTCCGGCATGTGCAGGAGAGGGTACAGGCGTGGAGAGATCCCTGGAGCGTTATTGACGGGGAGGGCTATCAGGTTGCCCAGTCATTGTTTTCTCTGGGCAGGGGAGGACTTTTCGGTCTGGGACTTTTCCAGGGAGCTCCGGAGGACATTCCGAAGGTGGAGAGAGACTTTATTTTTTCCGCGGTGGCGGAGGAGATGGGGCTGATCGTGGCGCTGTGTGTGATTATGGTATCGCTGAGCTGTTTTATTATGTTTATGAATATTTCGATGCGGATGCGAGACCGGTTTTACCAGCTGATCGCGTTTGGCATGGGGATCCTCTATATCTTTCAGGTATTTCTCACGATCGGCGGAGATACCAAGTTTATCCCGATGACCGGGGTGACGCTGCCGCTTGTGAGTTATGGGGGCAGTTCGGTCATGGCGACATTGATCATGTTTTCAATTATTGAAGGGCTGTATATTATCAGGCAGGACGAAGGAGCAGTGCATGTTAAAAAGAAAAATAAAATCGCCGGAGGAAAGCGGGAAGAAGGAGAAAAAGAAACCCCATAAGAACAGAGAAATTCTGATCGTGTCCTACTTTTTTGTATTTCTGTTTTTGAGCATGATGTCCTATATCTGCGTCTATGCCTACCAGAATCAGGAGGTTATGATAAACAACAGTTACAACGCCGGACAGCAGATTCTGGTGGCGCAGAACAGACGGGGCGGTATCATGGCGAGAGACGGTGAGGTGCTGGCGGAGACGATCACTCTGGCGGACGGTTCGGAAGTGAGAAAGTATCCTTACGACAGTCTGTTTTCTCATGTGGTGGGGTATTCCACCAAAGGAAAAACCGGTATTGAAGACAGGATGAACTACTATCTGATCCAGTCCAACGCGCCGTTGAACGAAAAGATGGACAATGGGATGCAGGAGAAGAAAAATCCCGGGGACAATGTGTACACGACGCTGGATGTAGGACTGCAGGAGGCGGCGAATAAAGCGCTGGGGATCTATGAGGGGGCGATCGTTGCGACGAACCCCAAAACCGGGGAGATACTCGCCATGGTATCCAAACCGGACTTCAACCCGAATGAAATTTCAGATATCTGGGAGGAATTGCTGGTGGATGACGAGTCCGGCATTTTGTTAAACCGGGCGGCCCAGGGGCTGTATCCTCCGGGTTCTACGTTTAAGATCGTGACGGCGCTCGAATATATTCATGAGAATCCTTCTGACTATACAAAGTATAGTTTTACATGTAACGGTTCCATCAAGATCGACGGTTCCAGAATCCAATGTTACCACGGGGCAAACCATGGAAAAGTAAATTTTGAGAAATCTTTTGCGAAATCATGCAACTCTTCCTTTGCCAATATGGGAACAAAGGTGGACTGGAACAGTTTCAGCGGGACGTTAAACGGGCTGCTTTTTGGGAAGCCTCTGCCCTTTGAGCTGGAATCCGCTGTCAGCACGGTGAAGGCAGAGCCGGATATGACGACAAAAGATCAGATGCAGACCGCCATAGGTCAGGGGGAGACGTTAGTTTCCCCGCTGCATATGAATATGATCACCTGCGCCATCGCCAACGACGGAAAACTGCAGCATCCCTATGTGGTGGATCATGTGGAAAACGCGAACGGCGCGGTGATCAAGCGGTTTTCTTCCTCTGGCAGTACGAAGATGATGTCGGAACAGGAATCCTATATTTTGCAGGGGCTGATGCGGGAGGTAGTAGAGAGCGGAACCGCCACAAGAATGAAGGATCAATCGTACACGGCGGCCGGCAAGACGGGCTCTGCCGAGTACAACAGCGAGCGGGATTCCCACGCCTGGTTCACCGGGTTTGCGCCGGTGGAGGACCCGCAGATCTGCGTCACGGTCATCATTGAGGGCGCCGGCTCCGGCGGTGACTACGCGGTGCCGATGGCGAGGAGGGTATTCGACGCGTATTTTGGCGTGGGAGAGTGATTACGGTTATACAATATAAACATAGGAAGGGCAATCAAAATGGAGAGAGAAAAATTAGGGTCAAGGATGGGTTTTATCTTGTTGTCGGCGGGGTGTGCCATAGGCATCGGCAATGTGTGGCGGTTTCCGTATATTACGGGGATGTACGGCGGCGGCATGTTTGTGCTGCTGTACCTGTTCTTCCTGGTGATCATGGGTGTGCCGGTGATGACTATGGAGTTTGCCGTGGGGCGTGCCAGCAGAAAAAGCGTTATAAAGAGCTTTACGGAATTGGAAAAACCGGGACAGAAATGGCACTTAAACGGATATCTCGGCATGTTGGGAAACTATGTGCTGATGATGTTCTACACCACCGTTGCGGGCTGGATGCTGTACTATTTTTATCTGATGCTCACCGGGCGCTTTACCGGGAAAAACACGGAGGAAGTGGCGGGCGTGTTCCAGAGTATGCTGGAAGATCCTCTCGTATTGACGGTCTGTATGGTCATCATCGTGGTGTCCGGGATTCTGATCTGTTCCGCAGGACTGCAGAAGGGCGTTGAAAAGATCACGAAGATTATGATGGTGCTGCTCCTGTTTATCATTATCATTTTGGCAGTGCGCGGCTTGACGTTGGATGGAGCGATGGACGGGCTGAAATTTTATCTGGTTCCCAACCTGCAGAGAATGAAGGATGCCGGTATACTGGAGACGGTGGTTGCGGCGATGAATCAGGCGTTTTTCACACTGAGTCTGGGGATCGGCGCGATGGCTATCTTTGGCAGCTATATTGACAAAAAGCGCACGCTTCTGGGAGAGTCTGTGAATATCGCGATACTGGATACCTTTGTGGCGATCATGTCCGGGCTCATCATCTTTCCCACCTGTTTTGCCTTCGGGATCAGTCCGGATAACGGGCCGAGCCTGATCTTTATCACGCTGCCCAATGTATTCAACCATATGGCGGCGGGCAGGATATGGGGCGCGCTGTTTTTCATGTTTATGATGTTTGCGGCGTTTTCCACGATACTGGCGGTATTTGAGAACATTATTTCCTGCGGGATGGATCTGTTCCACTGGAGCAGAAAAAAATCCTGTCTGGTCAATCTGGCGGCGCTCATTGTTCTGTCTATGCCCTGTGTGCTGGGCTACAACCTGTGGTCCGGTTTTCAGCCGATGGGGGAGGGCTCCGCGGTGCTGGATCTGGAGGACTTTATCGTCAGCAACTGTCTGCTTCCGATCGGCTCCCTGATTTATCTGCTGTTCTGTGTGACGAGGTACGGCTGGGGATTTGACAAGTATCTGAAGGAGGCGAATACCGGTGAGGGACTCAAGATACCGAAAGGGATCAGAGTCTATGTGACATATATCCTGCCGATTCTCCTGATCCTGCTGATCCTGCAGGGGTGGTTTGGATAAATCCGCATCAGTGAAATGCGGAAATGAACCGCCGGGAAAGAATATCTTGCATCTTTCCCGACTTTGCTTTATACTGAGTACAGATAGAGTAAGACACACACCAGAAACAGGAGGATTTGCGATGGTTGAGGCAACCAGTTGTGGCGGTGTGGTTATATTTCGGGGCAAGATACTTCTGCTTTATAAGAATTTTAAGAACAAGTATGAAGGCTGGGTTTTGCCGAAGGGAACTGTGGAAGAAGGAGAAGAGTACAAGGAGACGGCTCTTCGGGAAGTACTGGAAGAAACCGGTGCGAAAGCGACGATCATGAAATATATAGGGAAGAGTGAGTATACTTTTAACATTCCCGACGATGTGGTGGACAAGGATGTTCACTGGTATTTGATGATAGCTGACAGTTATTACAGCAAACCGCAGAGGGAAGAGTATTTTGTCGATTCGGGGTATTATAAATACCATGAGGCGTATCATTTGCTGAAGTTTGCCAATGAGAAGCAGATATTGGAAAAGGCATATCAGGAATATCTGGAGATGAAAAAGGCGAGCAGATGGTTCAAGAGGTAGAAGAAAATAATCCGTCACAGATGAGGAATCCTGCGTCCCGCGGGGTTCCTTTTCACCATAGGGGAACTGAAACAGAGGTCAAAGTGCATAAATTTTACAAATATCTTTACTGGGATGAGAATATCCCGGAGAAAAAAAGAAATCGGATCAAGTGGCGGCTGAAGGTTTCAAAGCGGGATATTCCCTGTTATGTGCTGACGCTGTGCGAGGGGGAAGATCAGCTGGAGATATACAATTCCGCTGTGCTTTTGCAGTCCTATTTCCGAAAAAATTCAAAATTCATTATAGGAATCGCGGGCGGCTACGGGGCGGCGGTAGGCATGGTACAGCAGATAACGGAAGAATGTTACAGAAAAAATAAAGATGCGGATCTGAAAAGATATCTGGCGGAGCGAACGGAATAAGCAGAGTATGGAAACAGTTTTATTGATTTTAAAAATAGCCGGAATTATATTAGCCGCAGTTTTGGGCATTCTGATAGCAGGGCTTATCTGCGTTTTGTTTGTACCGGTCCGATATCGGGGAGACTTATCCGTCGCGGATGCAAAAGAGCAGGAAAAGAAAACGGTGTCCGCGTATCTTCGGGCAGTCTGGCTCTGGCGGTTGGTCAGGATCCATGTATCCTGGGAGGAGACCGTCCGGGTGCGGATAAAGCTGTTGTTTTTTACGGTGATGGATACGGCAGGGGAGAAGAAGGAGAGGGGAGAAAGGAAGAGAAAGAGCAGGGCGAAAAAGTCCGATGAGAAACCGGGGGAAAAACAGGAACAAAAACAGGAGGAAAAACCGGGGGAGAGCGCGGATACAGGGAAAGTTTCATCGGAGGATACGGCGGGGGAATCGGAGAGAGTCTCTTCCGAATCAAAAGGAAAAAATAATATTTTACAGACAATCAGAAACTTCTGTGATAAACTGAGAAGGGCAGTAGAAAAAACAGAGAGCTTCTTAGAGATCTGGAACGGGGAGCACATGGCGGGCGGCAGAAGTCTTTTGGGGAGAGAGCTCAGGTATCTCCTGCGACATTCGAAGCCGAGAAAGCTGACGGGGTATCTCCGGTTCGGGTTTGAGGATCCGTCGACCACCGGGTATGCCCTGGCGCTGTATTATGGGGTGGTATATCCGATCTGGTGTCCGAATCTTTCTCTGGAACCGGATTTTGAGAGGCAGGTATTGGACTGCCATATCAGGATAAAGGGAAGAATCCGGGCGTGGCATTTCTTGAAATCGGGATGTAAGCTGTTTTTCTCCAGAGATATAAGGCGTGTGATCGAGGATATCAGAAAATTATAAAAATATAACAGCACAGATTTGTGCGGAAATGAGGAGAACCTATGCAGAACAATAATTTTCCGGGCGTTGTGGAATCTCTGTTAAAGGGGATGGACAGCGTACTTTCCACAAAGACGGTGGTGGGGGAGGCGACCCAGATAGGGGATACGATCATTCTCCCTCTTGTGGATGTGACATTCGGCGTGGGAGCGGGAGCAGGAAGCGGTGAGAAGAAAAATTCCGGCGGCGGCGGAATGGGCGGAAAGATGAGCCCAAGCGCGGTGCTCGTGATCCGGGACGGCTACACAAAGTTAGTCAATGTAAAAAATCAGGATACGATGACGAAGATCCTGGATATGGTACCTGATCTCGTGGATAAGTTCACGTCGAAAAAGGATGGCAGTATCAGGGACGAGGAAGTTGTGGATATCGCTTTTCCGCAGGAATAGGGAAAGAAAATAATATAAAACAGGTTTAGAGCATATACTGTCATAAACGGAACCGGGAGAAAAAGCGTGAGACGAGTTCTTGGGCTTATCCTATTCTGGATTGCGATAGGTATGCTGTTGATGATGTTGATCGGCAGTACAATCGTGGGGATTATTCTTGTCACTGCTTTTCTTGTCGTCGGCTATAATCTGTTTTGTTTATAACAAAGGTTGGTGCCGGAGATACAATAGGTATGGATGCGGGGAATAGCAAAGAAGAATATAGGGAAATAGCAGGTGTCAATCTGGATGAGGCGGCAGAAAAGGAGCTTCAGGCGTTAAAACTGTGGCTGTTCAGCGAAAATATTCGGATACAGTCGGAACAGAAAAAGCTTCTGGAGATGAAGAATCGTTTCCTGAAAGAGCGGGTGCAGTTTCAGGAGGAAATGAAGATTCTGAACCAGAAAGTGACGGCGGCGAGACAGCGGCTCAGACAGGACGAGCTGTTTTTTGAAAAAAAGATGGAGATACTGAAAGACGGTTTCTCCAGTCTGGAGGCGGACAGAAAGGCCTTTGAGAGGGAAAAGGGAGAGTTTTGGAGCAGGGAGAGAGAACTGTCGGATGAGAGAGGCGTTTTTTTTGCGGGGGTGGGAAACCAGCTCGCGCTGAAAAAACGGTACAAAGATCTGCTCAAGATCTACCATCCCGATAATCTGGCGGGAGATAAGGAAATGATGCAGCAGATCAGCAGAGAGTATGAGAGGCTGAAAAAGAGCATGTAAAAACCCATCTGGCGGTTGTCCGGACAGATGGGTCATCCCACAATTTTTGTCATAGAATTATGCTCTCTCTACAGCGCCTGAACGCAGACATCTTGTGCAGACATGCATGGTTTTGGTTCCGCCGTTTACTTTGCATTTCACATTCTTGATATTAGATCTCCAAATTTTGTTGGATCTTCTATGGGAATGGCTTACGTTGTTACCGAAATGAACGCCTTTGCCACAAATATCACACTTAGCCATCTTCGCACCTCCTAACGAACTGAAATAGATTCGCAACATTAGTATAATAGCAGATAAAATGTAAAAATGCAAGGTATTTTTTGGAATTTATATATTCCATTTTTTGAGAAAAGCGGTTATAATGTAACGTGTCGGTGGACAGACAGGCGGCGTGAAGCGGCATTTGCGGGGAACCGGCATGTCAGCGACGGCTCGTGGGAACCGGAGCATTTAGAAAAAGGAGGAATTTCATGAAGAGTAATTCATCAATGAATACCCATCTGGGGAATATTTATATTGACAGTGAAGTGATTGCGCAGTATGCCGGCAGCGTGGCGACGGAAAGCTTTGGCGTTGTGGGGATGGCGGGCGTCAACGTAAAGGACGGCATCGTATCCCTGCTGAAAAAAGATAATATTACGAAAGGTATTTCCGTGTCGATGAAAAATAACAAGCTGACACTGGACTTTCATATTATCGTGGCCTACGGCGTCAGCATTATGGCGGTGGCGGATAATCTGATCAGCAGCGTGAAATATAAAGTGGAAGAATTTACGGGATTTGAAATCGAAAAAGTGAACATCTATGTTGAAGGTGTCAGAGTGATTGATTAAGGAGGAAATATCGGTGGCTTTAAAGACGATCGATGCTAAGATGCTTTCCAGGATGTTCTTAGCTGGTGCGAAAAATCTTGACAGTAAAAAAGAATGGATCAATGAACTGAATGTTTTTCCGGTGCCGGACGGCGATACCGGGACGAATATGACAATGACGATCATATCTGCGGCAAAGGAAGTGGCAGCGGTGGATATGGGGAATATGACAGCGGTATGTAAAGCGATCTCTTCCGGCTCCCTGCGTGGGGCGAGAGGAAATTCAGGTGTTATCCTGTCTCAGCTTTTCAGAGGTTTTACCAAGTCGATAGCCGATAAAAAGGAACTCAACGCGGCGGATCTGTGCGTGGCGTTTGACAAGGCGGTGGAGACCGCCTATAAAGCGGTTATGAAACCGAAGGAGGGAACGATCCTGACTGTGGCGAAGGGCGGAGCTGTAAAGGCGACCGAGCTTTTGGAGGAGGGCAGGACGGAACTGAACGATTTTATCGGCGAAGTGCTTCGCCATATGGAGGAGGTTCTGGCAGGGACACCGGAACTTTTGCCCGTTTTAAAACAGGCGGGAGTGGTGGATTCCGGCGGCCAGGGCCTGGTGGAGGTGATAAGAGGCGCATACGAGGCGTTCCAGGGGAAGGAGATAGACCTGACGCAGGCGGTGTCCATGTCTTCAGGCGGCGCGTCTTCCGGGAAGAGCAGCAGCTATCAGGCGCAGGCTGAAGCGGATATCAAGTTCGGCTATTGCACGGAATTTATCATTATGCTGAACAAAACCTTCAACATTAAGATGGAGATGGATTTCAAGGCGTATCTGGAATCTATCGGCGATTCTATCGTTGTGGTGGCGGACGACGATATCGTGAAAGTCCATGTGCATACCAATGATCCCGGTTTCGCGATCCAGAAGGCGTTGAAATACGGTGCGCTCTCCAACTTAAAGATCGATAATATGCGTCTTGAACATCAGGAAAAGCTCTTTAAGATGTCCGAGAAAGAGGGCGCGAAGGAAGTGGAAGAAGCGCCTGTTATGGAAAAGAAAGACACCGCTTTTATCGCGGTTTCCATCGGTGAGGGACTGAATGAGATATTTAAGGGCCTTGGCGTGGACTATATCATTGAGGGCGGCCAGACCATGAATCCCAGCACGGAGGATATGCTGAACGCGATCGAGAAGGTGAACGCGGACCATGTGATCATCCTGCCGAACAATAAGAATATCATTCTGGCGGCGAATCAGGCGAAGTCGCTGGTGGAGGATAAGGAGATATTTGTCGTTCCGACAAAGACTGTGCCCCAGGGTATCACGGCGGTGATCAATTATGTGCCGGATCTCTCCGCGGAGGAAAATGTATCGGTTATGGAGGAAGAGATCGGCAAAGTGAAGACCGGCCAGGTGACCTATGCGGTTCGCGATACTTCCATAGACGATAAAGATATTAAGCAGGGAGATTACATGGGACTGGGCGATCATGGGATTTTGTCCGTGGGAGAAAATAAGGATGCCGTGGCACTGCAGATGGTAAAAGAGATGATGGACGATGAGGCTGAGCTGATCAGCATCTACTACGGCGAGGATATATCGGAGGCGGAGGCGGAGGCATTCGGCCGGGAAGTCGGCGACCTCTATCCGGATTGCGATATTGAACTGCAGTACGGCGGACAGCCGATTTATTACTACGTAGTTTCCGCGGAGTGACAAGGAAAAAAGGAGATGAGACAACGGGCGTTTAGCCCGTTGTTTTCGGTAAAGGGCAGGAATACAGGTGCGACTGACAGACAATATTACCATTTTAAAAGGAATAGGCGATAAGACGGCGGGGTTGTTCCGGCGTATGGGTATAGAGACGGTGGAAGAACTCCTGCGCTGTTATCCCAGGGATTATGACAGGCTTGAGGAAGTTTCCCGGATCGTGGAGTTGAGAGACGGCGGCAGAGCTGTGGTGCGCGGGACGATCTGCAGCGGTGTCTCGGAGCGCAAAAGCGGCAGGCTGACGATCAGCTTTTCCCAGGCGGCGGACGACAGCGGAAAGATGAATCTGTCTTTTTTTAATATGCCCTACATCAAGAAGATGCTGAAAAAGGGGGCGGGGTATTATCTTCGCGGGAAAGTGCACCGGCGGGGCAACAGTTTCACGATGGAACAGCCGGTGCTGCTGTCGCCGGCGGAGTACGAGAAACAAAGAGGAAAACTTCTGCCCGTCTATCCTCTGACCACAGGACTGAACCAGAAGGCGGTGAGGAAAGCGGTCTCGCAGGTGCTCGGCGCGGCGCTGGAGGAGCAGAATCTGCTGCCGGAGGTGCTGCCGCCCCGTATTTTAGCGGAGCAGGACCTCTGCAGTGCGTCGGAAGCGCTTTTTTGGATCCACTTTCCGGAGGATGCGGAGCAGCTTCTGCGGGCGAAAAAGAGGCTGGCGTTTGAAGAATTTCTTGTGTTTTTGCTGCTGGTGAAAAAAATGAAACGGTCAGCGCAGGCGGTGCCGAACGCGTTTCCGATGCTGGAGACAGCGGATACCGTGCGGTTTCTGGAGGGTCTGCCCTTCCGCCTGACGGAGGATCAGCGGCAGGTGTGGAACGAGATTTCCGGCGATCTGACCGGAGAGTACACGATGAACCGCCTGATACAGGGGGACGTGGGTTCCGGGAAAACGGTCCTGGCGGCGCTCGCGCTGCTTCTGGCCGTGTCGAACGGCTATCAGGGGGCGATGATGGCGCCCACGGAAGTTCTGGCGACGCAGCACTTTCAGACGCTGCGCGGGTATACCGATCAGTATAAACTGCCGTTGAAACCTGTTCTGCTGACCGGTTCCCTGACGGCAAAGGAAAAGCGGGAAGTCTATGAAAAAATAGAAAGCGGCGAATGCAATCTGATCATAGGGACGCATGCGCTGATACAGGAGAAGGTAAACTACGCGAACCTGGCGCTGGTGATCACGGACGAACAGCACAGGTTCGGTGTCAGACAGAGGGAAACTTTTTCCCGAAAGGGTGCGGGAGACAGTGGGGATCGCATGCCGCATGTGATGGTCATGAGCGCGACGCCGATTCCCAGAACGCTGGCAGTGATCCTGTACGGGGATATGCATGTCTCTGTGATCAGGCAGCTTCCGGCGGGGCGGCAGAGCATCAAAAACTGCGTGGTGGGAACCGACTGGAGAAACCGGGCGTGGAAGTTTCTCGAGAAGGAGACCGGGGCCGGAAGGCAGGCTTTTGTGGTCTGCCCGATGATAGAATCTTCCGAGGAGTCCGATCTGGAAAATGTGGAGGAGTACACGGAAAAACTGCGGGGGGCGCTGCCCGAAAGGCTGCGTATCGAGATGCTTCACGGGAAGATGAAACCGGTGGAAAAAAACCGTCTGATGAACGCCTTCAGCGCTGGGCTGATCGATATTTTAGTCTCCACTACGGTCATAGAGGTGGGGGTCAATGTCCCCAACGCTACGGTGATGATGATCGAGAACGCGGAGCGCTTCGGTCTGGCCCAGCTCCATCAGCTCAGGGGCCGTGTCGGCAGAGGGCAGCACCAGTCCTACTGTATCTTTATCAACGGGTCGGACTCCGACAGGGCGGAGGAGAGGCTGGATGTTTTAAACCATTCCAACGACGGTTTTTATATCGCGGAGCAGGATTTAAAGCTTCGCGGTCCGGGAGATATGTTCGGCATACGGCAGAGCGGCGCGCTGAACTTTCGGATCGCCGATATCTATCAGGATGCGGATATGCTGATGCTGGCGGACAGGGTGTGCGGACAGATCACGGAGGATGACGCGTGGGAGGAGAAGGAGGAGTACCTGGAACTTGCGGCTCTTCTGGCAAGAAGTGTCAGAAATAACATTGACTTTCCGGGAATCTGAACGTAAAATATTTTTGTGTGCGATTTTTGATAAAAAAAGAAAAGGGAATGAAAAAGAGATGAAAAAAACGGCGGTAGTGACAGACTCTAATGCAGGAATTTTACCGGAGGAAGCGGAGGAGAAGCGGATATTCATGCTTCCCATGCCCTTTATGATAGATGGGAACGACTATCTGGAAAATGTAGATCTGACTTCGGAGATGTTCTATCAGATGTTGAAGGAGAACAAATCCATCTCCACCAGCCAGCCGGCGCCGGGAAATGTCCTTTCCCTCTGGGACAGGATACTGGAAGAATACGAAGAACTGGTCTATATCCCGATGAGCAGCGGACTTTCCACATCCTGTCAGAGTGCGCTTGTACTGGCGCAGGACTATGACGGGAAGGTACAGGTGGTGGATAACAGACGGATCTCGGTGACCCAGAGAAACGCCGTCTACGATGCGATGGCGTTGGTGAAAGAGGGAAAGAGCGCGGCCGAAATAAAGGAGATACTGGAGAAAGACGGTGACAACTCCAGCATTTATATCATGCTGGACACGCTGTACTATCTGAAAAAGGGAGGCCGGATCACGCCGGCGGCAGCGGCCGTTGGAACGGTGCTGCGCCTGAAACCGGTGTTGCAGATCCAGGGAGCTCTGCTGGATGCTTTCGCGAAAGCGAGAACGGTGAACCATGCGAAGCAGGTGATGATCAATGCGATACGAAACGATATGGAAAGCCGGTTCGACGGGGCTGATCCGGAGAACTGTTCTCTCTTTATCGCTCATACGAACAACGAGGAGATGGCGATGCAGTTTAAGAGGGAAGTGGAGGAAGCTTTTCCGGGCTTTCAGGTCGATATGGTGGATCCGCTGTCCCTGGTGGTGAGCTGTCATATCGGTCCCGGGGCGCTTGCGCTCGCCTGCTGTAAGAAGCTGAAAAGGGCTGAGTGATAACCGGGAACGGCAGAGTGAGAGTTAATTAGGAAAGACAGGAGTTAAGATTGATATATGGCGAACAGCAGTAATTATGATGCCTCGAACATTACCGTGCTGGAGGGGCTTGAGGCGGTCAGGAGACGGCCGGGGATGTATATTGGAAGCGTTTCCACGAAGGGACTGAATCATCTGATCTATGAGATCATGGACAATTCGGTGGATGAGCATCTGGCGGGTTTTTGCGACAGGATAGAGGTGATTTTGGAGGCGGACGGTTCCGCCACGGTCTCCGACAACGGGAGGGGCATTCCGGTGGGGATGCACGAGAAGGGGATCAGCGCGGAGCGGCTTGTCTTTACGACGCTTCACGCGGGCGGAAAATTTGACAACGACGCCTATAAGACCAGCGGCGGACTGCACGGAGTGGGTTCCTCGGTGGTCAATGCGCTGTCCAAAAAATTGACTGTCAGAGTCAAAAATGGCGGACGCATCTACGAGGATACTTACGAGCAGGGGATTCCGACTACGGAGTTGATCGAGGGGCTTTTACCTGTCGTGGGAAAGACGAAGGAGACCGGCACAACGATCAATTTCCTGCCGGACGGTGAGATCTTCGAAAAGACAAGGTTCCGGGAGGAGGAGGTAAAGAGCAGGCTCCATGAGACGGCTTACTTAAATCCGGCGCTGACGATCATCTTTGAGGACAGGCGGAAGGCGGAGGTGGAGCATCTGGAGTTCCACGAGCCGGACGGCATCATAGGCTTTGTGAAGGATATGAACGAGAGCAGGGATACGGTCCATGAGGTAATCTTTTTTGAGGGGGAAGCGGAAGGCGTGCAGGTGCAGGCGGCTTTCCAGTATGTGAACGAGTTTCATGAGGATATCCTCGGTTTTTGCAACAATATTTACAACGCGGAGGGCGGCACCCATATCACGGGTTTTAAGACCATGTTCACCAACGTGATCAATACCTACGCGAGAGAATTGGGGATATTGAAGGAGAAAGATGTGAACTTTACCGGGACGGATGTCAGGAACGGCATGACGGCGGTGATATCCATCAAGCATCCCGATCCCCGTTTTGAGGGGCAGACAAAGACAAAACTGGACAACCAGGACGCGGCCAAAGTGGTCAGCAAGGTGACCGGGGAGAAGACGGTGCTCTATTTTGACCGGAATCTGGAGGTCTTGAAGAGTATTATCGGCTGTGCGGAGAAAGCCGCTAAGATTCGGAAGGCGGAGGAGAGAGCAAAGACGAATATGCTCACGAAACAGAAGTTTTCCTTCGACTCCAACGGAAAGTTAGCCAACTGCGAGAGCAAGGATCCATCCAGGTGCGAGATCTTTATCGTGGAGGGAGATTCCGCCGGCGGCTCCGCGAAGACCGCGAGGAACCGGATGTACCAGGCGATCCTGCCGATCCGCGGCAAAATACTGAATGTGGAGAAGGCGAGCATCGATAAGGTTCTCGCCAACGCGGAGATCAAGACCATGATCTACGCGTTCGGCTGTGGTTTTTCGGAAGGCTACGGCAATGATTTTGATATCGCTAAACTACGCTATGATAAGATCATCATCATGGCGGATGCGGATGTGGACGGGGCGCATATCTCCACGCTGCTTCTCACGCTGTTTTATCGGTTTATGCCGGAACTGATCTACCAGGGGCATGTGTATATCGCCATGCCGCCGCTCTACAAGGCGATGCCCTCCAAGGGGAAGGAAGAATATCTCTACGACGATGCGGCGCTGGAAAAGTACAGGAAGCGCCACAAGGGACCGTTTACGCTGCAGCGCTACAAAGGCCTCGGTGAGATGGACGCCGAGCAGCTCTGGGAGACCACACTGGATCCGGAGACGCGAATGTTAAAAAAGGTGGAGATCGAGGACGGCCGCATGGCCTCCGAGGTGACGCAGATGCTGATGGGGACGGAGGTTCCGCCCAGGAAGAAGTTTATCTATCAGAACGCGACGGACGCGGAGTTGGATGTTTGATTATGTTTTGCCCCATTCAGAAGAAAGCCCGCTGGCGACAAATGCGCTGCTTTTTGCAGAATTAAAGCGATATAATGCCTTTGAGTGGAATGCGGACAGAGATACCATTATTTCCTGGAGTACAACCGAAGGTTATCCGGCGGATGCAATGTACAGCAGGGAAGGCGGATATAAAGAAATGGGGTTACATGAAGTATATGAGACAGAATCATTAGCCAGATTTGCTTTTTCTATTTTATGGCAGGCGGCAGAGTTTTCGCTTACACATGGTACAGTTATTGTTTATGATTTTTAAATGATATATAACGCGTGAGGGACAGATGGTACAGGACAGAATCATAAAAACAGAATACTCCGAGGTGATGCAGAAGTCGTACATAGACTACGCCATGAGCGTCATCGTGGCGAGGGCGCTGCCGGATGTACGGGACGGGTTAAAACCGGTGCAGAGGAGGGTGCTCTACGATATGCATGAGTTGGGCATCCGCTCGGACAGGCCCTACAGGAAGTGCGCGAGGATCGTGGGCGACACGATGGGTAAATACCATCCCCACGGGGATTCCTCGATCTATGACGCGCTGGTGGTGATGGCGCAGGAATTCAAGAAGGGACTGCCTCTTGTGGACGGGCACGGCAACTTCGGCAATATCGAGGGGGACGGCGCGGCGGCGATGCGTTATACGGAAGCGCGGCTTGAGAAGATCACGGAGGAGGCGTTTTTAGCGGACCTTGACAAGGACGTGGTGGATTTTGTCCCCAACTTTGACGAGACGGAAAAAGAGCCCTCGGTGCTGCCGGTGCGGGTTCCTAACCTTTTAGTCAACGGCTCGGAGGGGATCGCCGTGGGCATGGCGACCAGCATCCCGCCCCATAACCTGGGGGAGGTGATCGATGCGGTCAAGGCCTATATGAACGACAACAACATCACCACAAGGGAACTGATGCGCTATGTGAAGGGGCCGGATTTCCCGACGGGCGGCATTGTGATCAACAAGGATGAGCTGCCGGAGATCTATGAGACAGGAGTGGGAAAGATCAAGCTGCGGGGCAAAGTCGATGTGGAAAAGGGGAAGAGTGGAAAGACCAATGTGGTGATCACGGAAATCCCCTACACCATGATCGGCATGGGCATCGGCAAGTTTCTGTCCGATGTGGCGGCACTTGCGGAGACGAAGAAGACGCAGGATATCGTGGACATCACAAACCAGTCCTCCAAGGAGGGCATCCGGATCGTCATCGAGCTGCGGCGGGATGCGGATGTGCAGAACTTTATCAACATGCTCTACAAAAAGACGAGACTGGAGGACACCTTCGGCGTCAATATGCTGGCGATCAGCCACGGCAGGCCGGAGACGCTGGGATTGAAGGCCATCATCAGGGAGTGTGTGGATTTCCAGTTTGAGGTGGCGTCCAGAAAATACACGAATCTTCTGGAGAAGGAGCTGGAGAAAAAGGAGATCCAGGAGGGGCTGATCAAAGCCTGCAACGTGATCGACCTTGTAATAGAGATCCTGCGGGGATCCAAGGACAGACCGATGGCCAAGGCCTGTCTGGTGGAGGGGAAGACGGAGGGAATCAAGTTCCGCTCCAAAGCGTCCCAGGCTATGGCGGCACAGCTTCACTTTACGGAGAAGCAGGCCAATGCCATACTGGAGATGCGTCTCTACAAACTGATCGGTCTGGAGCTGCAGGCGCTGATCAAAGAACACGAGGAGACGATGGCGAATATTTATCGCTATGAAGATATTTTGGACAGAAGGGATTCCATGTCCCAGGTCATTGTGCAGGAGCTGGAAAAGTTCAGGAAATCTTACGGAAGAAAACGGCTGACCGTGATCGAAAACGGCGAGGCAGCTGTCTTTGAGGAGAAAAAGATCGAGGAGATGGAAGTGATCTTCCTGATGGACCGCTTCGGCTATTGCAGGACGGTGGACAACGCCACCTACGAGAGGAATAAGGAGGCGGCGGACGCCGAGAACAGATATGTTTTCCCCTGTAAAAATACAGGCCGGGTGTGCCTGTTTACCTCGGGAGGGCAGCTCCATACGCTGAAAGTGGCGGATGTGCCCTTTGGGAAATTCAGGGATAAGGGCATACCGGTGGACAACATCAGCAATTTTCATATTGAAAAGGAAGATCTGATCTATGCCGCCAGCCAGACGGAGTTGAATCTGTACCGGCTGTTCTTTGTCACAAAGCAGTCCATGGTGAAAGTGGTGGACGGCGGGGAGTTTGATGTGACGAAGCGCACGGTGGCATCCACGAAACTCTCGGACGGAGATGAGGTGTTGAGCGTGGAGCCCTACAAGGACCAGAAGAGTATCATACTGCAGTCGAAAGACGGGTATTTCCTGCGGTTTCCGGTGGAGGAGATCTCCGCGATGAAGAAGGCGGCGGTGGGAACGAAGGGTATGAAGCTGGGGGACGGCGATCAGGTCGAGGCGGTTTATTACACGCGGACGGGCGCGGAACAGACCATCGAGTACAAGGGAAAGAAGCTGGAGCTCGGAAAACTGAAATCCGGGGCGAGAGCCGGAAAGGGTGTCAAGGTAAGGGTATGAGAATCATAGCGGGAAAAGCCAGAAGCCTGCCGTTAAAGACGCCGGCGGGGATGGATACAAGACCTACGACAGATCGAATCAAGGAGACATTGTTCAATATGCTGATGCCCGAACTGCCGGGATGCGTGTTTTTGGATCTGTTTGCGGGGAGCGGGCAGATCGGCATTGAGGCGGTCAGCAGAGGGGCAAAAAAGGCGTATCTGGTGGAGCGGGAGCGGGAAGCTTTTTCCTGTATCACGGACAATGTGAAATTTGCCAGGATGACGGAGGATACCGTGCTGTTGAAGCAGGATGTCTATACCGCTCTTTACGACATTCACGAAAAGGAGGTGGGCATTCTGTTTGCGGATCCTCCTTACGCGGACGGACATTATGAAAAGTTATTGTCGGTTTTGAAGGACAGAAGTTATGTGACGGAGGATACTTTGCTGGTGTTCGAGGCCGATCTGGAAAGAGACTTTGGATTTGTGGGAAATTATGGATTTTTTGTAGAAAAAGAGAAATGTTACAAAACAAATAAACATGTTTTTTTGCGGAAAGATATGGTACGATAGACAAAGGGGGACTTTTATGAAATCAGCAGTTTATCCTGGGAGTTTTGACCCGGTTACATACGGACATCTGGATATTATCCGGCGTTCGGCGGAGATTTTTGATGAATTGACTGTCAGCATTCTGGATAATAAAATGAAGACACCATTGTTTTCTGTGGAGGAACGTGTTAAAATGCTGAAAGAGGCCACAAGGGAATATCCGAATGTGAAGATAGATTCCTTCAGCGGTCTTTTGGTTGATTATACGAGAAAAAATAAAATTGGAGTATCCATCAGGGGTCTGCGGGCCATCACGGATTTTGAGTATGAACTGCAGATTGCCCAGACAAACAGAGTGTTATCCGACGGATATCTGGACACGATGTTTTTGACGACAAGTCTGGAGTACGCATATCTGAGCTCTTCCACCGTGAAAGAGATCGCGATGTTTAAAGGAGATATTTCCAAGCTGGTGCCGGATTTTGTGCGGGATATGATGTTTGAGAAATACGGCCACCCCGCGCAGTAGCTTTTGAGAATAGAAACGGAGTGAAAATGAGCAGCAGAATAGAGCAGTTAATCGATGAGATAGAAGAGTATATCGACAGTTGTAAATATCAGACGTTCAGCAACAGCAAGATTTTGGTAAACAAGGACGAGATCGAGGAGCTGATTCGTGAACTGCGCGTCAAAACGCCGGATGAGATCAAACGCTACCAGCGAATCATTCAGAACAAGGAGGAAATCCTGAACGATGCCAAAGCGAAGGCGGAACAGCTGATCAAGGATACCACGCTGCAGCGGACGGAGCTGATCAGCGAACACCAGATCATGCAGCAGGCTTACGCGCAGGCGGATGAGGTGGTTACGGCGGCCAGCAGGCAGGCGCAGGAGATCCTGGACAGGGCCGTGATGGAAGCGAACGAAATGCGGATATCCGCCATGCAGTATACGGACGATCTGCTTTCCCATGTAGAGAATATTGTCGCAGGATCGATTCAGACTGCTTCCGCAGATTATGAGAACCTGATCGGGCATATGAAGCAGTATCAGGAGATCATTGCGGCGAACAGGCGGGAACTGGTGCCGATACCGGATGATCTGGATGAAGAAGATTCCGGCGGGACAGCGGCAGCGGAACCAAAAGAAAATTTGGAGTTGATGTAATGAAGAAGATGTGGAAGATGGCCGGTTTCCGAGGAAGTCGGCCTTTTTTAGGTGAAAAAAGTATCTTATTCTGTCTGATGCTGGCGGCGGTTTTTGCTCTCGCACCGGCAAAAAAGGTGCACGCGGAGCCGGTTAAGATCGTGATCGATCCCGGACACGGCGGCGAGAATCTGGGGGCCAGACAGGGAAGTTATACGGAAAAGTATATGACCATGGTGGTGGCGAACGCGATGGCGGAAGAGCTGCGGAAGTACGAGGGCGTGGAAGTCTACATGACAAGGACGGAGGATGTGGATCTTACACTGCAGCAGCGGGCGGATTACGCGAAGGAAGTGGGAGCGGACTTTCTGTTCTGCCTGCATTTTAATATGTCGGAAAATCATACGCTGTATGGTACGGAGGCGTGGATATCCGCTTTCGGAAACTGTTACGCCCAGGGGAAACGCTTTGGGGAATTGTGTGTGGATGAGCTCTGCACGCTGGATCTTTACCGTCGGGGCGTTAAGACGAGGCTGGGGAAGGACGGCACGGACTACTACGGGATCATCAAGCACTGTGAGGAATACGATATTCCGTCCTGCATCATCGAGCACTGTCACCTCGACAACAGGGAGGATGCGGGAAGGTTTGAGACTACGGAGGCGATGAAAAGGCTGGGGGTTCTGGACGCGACTGCGGTGGCGAAATATTACGGCCTGTATTCGTCGACCACAGGGGCGGATTACCGGCGCTTCGAGGTGCCGAAGGTGGAAATTCCGACCGGGGTGATGAAGCCGGACGATACGGAGCCGGAGGATGTGTCCCTGACCTGCCTGCGGGTGAAGGAAGAGACCGGGGAGATAAATATTCTGTTGACCGGAAACGACCCGGACAGTGGTCTTTTGTACTACGATTACAGCATAAACGGCGGAAAGAATTACAGTGCCCTGCAGAGGTGGGAGGCGGGCGGAAACGAGCTGGAGTGTACGTTAAAAGTGCCGGTGGATCAGGACATCGAGCTGAAATGCCGGGTCTACAACGGTTACGATCTGGATACGGAGACAGAGACGCTGACGATTCCTGCGCTGCAGGGGAAGAAGAGCGACAGTGCGGAGAACGCGGAACAGACGGAAAATATATCACAGGATATAACGGTTTCCGGTCAGGAGACAGAGGGATTGTCGGGGGAGACCGGGGAGGCGGTGGAAGCTTCAGGCAGTGTCCATGAGATCAATATGGGCTGGTATGAAAGGAAAGACGCGGAAAAGGAGAGCGAAAAGATACTGGTCAACCGTTCGGATATCTCCCAGTTTTTATGGCTGATGATACTGGGATTGCTGGTGGCCCTGCTCATCTTGCTTATCATAACGAGATCGGTATTCAGGAAAAAACAGAAAAGAGCAAGGTATAGAGGCAGAAGGCGATAAGGCTCTGTGTCAGCTTGTGGAGGCAGTAGTTTCCGAAGGAGAGATCGGTATCCCGGATGCAGGTGTAGGTCTGAGCGAAGCAGGAGAGGCCGCCGAAGGTGAGCATCACCATGGAGAGAGCAGGCGGGAGGATGCTTTCGGCCAGGGAAAGTCCGCTGGTGATCTCCAGCACGGGAGCTGCAAGGGCGGCGAGGCTGTCCGGGGAAGTCAGAGGGAAGATTGTTTTGAACAGACCTGAGATCTGTCCAAGGGGCAGATTGCAGACGATAAAGAAGATCATATAGCCTCCGAGCCTTGCGATGGCGTCGCAGGCGGAGGTGACGGAGGCATCCAGGGCGGAGACGAAGGAGGGATGGCGGCTTTCATCGGATGATGCCCCTGGGTGAGTCCATGGGCCGGGCTTTGGCAGGTTTTCGGAGAAAAAGGAAAAGCGGCGGTAGACCGTGCGGCGCAGGATGAGTCCGTACAGCAGCGGGATGCCGAAAAAGGAGATTACGACAGCGATTCGGAGAAGACGGTTTTCGGCGCCGCCGGATAAGCCAAACAGAGGCAGGGCGAAGCTGAGCAGATAGACAGGGCCGATATTGTTGCAGAAGGAGAGCAGATACTGTGCCCGGGGTTTTGACAGTTGCCCGAGGCGGTACTGCTCGGCTATGGTTTTGGCACCCAGGGGAAAGCCGAAGAGGAAACCGAGAAGGAGCGTTGTGCACATGGTACTGTCTATGCGGTAGAGTCGTCCGAGGACGGGAGCAGCGGGAAGGGATATCGTTCTGCCGAGGTCAAGCCTGACGATCAGGCCTGAGAGCACCATAAAAGGGAAGAGCGATGGTATCATTTTTTCAAACCACAGCGTTAACGCCAGCGCCGCGAAAGAGCAGGCGTCGGCGGGGGCTCGGAGAACGGAGATCGTGAACAGGGCGAGAAAGAGGAGCTGGAGGGCGACGAGAAATCGGGAATTTTTTTGCGTCATGTCAAAAGGAGGAGCAAGGATACCGCTCTTAGGGCGATATCTGCCGTCTTGTTTTCTTGTATTAAATATATGTGGAAAAAAAGAAGTTAGAAGAATCAGAGGGAAAGCGCATGGTACGACTGGATAAATATCTCTGCGGCGCAGGCGCAGGGACACGGAGTGAAGTGAAGGAGATAATCAAAAGAGGGCAGGTTAAGGTGAACGGAGAGGTCTGTAAGAGACCGGAACAGAAAGTGGAGGAAAGCACAGCGGTTGTTGACTGTTGTGGTCAAATAGTTGTTTACGAAGAGCATACTTATGTTATGTTTTATAAGCCGCAGGGGACCGTTTCCGCCACGGAGGATAAAAGGGAGGAGACCGTCCTGGACTTTCTGCGAAAGGAGTGGGAGAAGAGGGAAGACAGACCTTTCCCGAAGGGACTGTTTCCGGTGGGCAGACTGGATAAGGACACGGAGGGGCTTTTGCTTTTGACAAACGACGGGGCTCTGGCACACGAGCTGCTCTCTCCGAGAAAACATGTGGTGAAAACCTACGAGGTGACTATGGAAAAACCGCTCCACGCGGAGGAGGTCCTGACGCTGGAGTGCGGCGTGGACATCGGGGATGAAAAGCTCACGATGCCGGCGAGAGTCAATGTGCAGAAAGACGGGAAGATCCATCTCTCGATCACAGAGGGGCGTTATCATCAGGTGAAGCGGATGCTCACCGCCGTCGGAAACCGGGTGCTGCATCTGAAGAGACTGCGGATGGGGACATTATATCTGGACGAGGATATGGGGCCCGGGGATTACCGTCTGCTGTCGGAGGAGGAGGTCGAAAGTCTTAAGGATAAGCTGCCCTCCCTGGAAAACGTGGAGGCTGTGATCTTCGATGTGGACGGCACGATGGCGGATTCCATGTGGATGTGGAAGCGGATCGACAAGGAGTATCTGGAGAGATTCGGGATCCCTCTGCCCGATACGCTGCAGGCGGATATCGAGGGATGGAGTTTTTATGAGACAGCGGCTTACTTCAAAGAGCGTTTTCATCTCGAGGATTCCGTCGAGAAGATCATGGCGGACTGGAACGAGATGGCGTGGGAGAAGTATGAGAGGGAGGTGCCGTTAAAACCCGGCGTGCGGGATTTTATGAAGCTGTGTAAGAGCAGGGGGATCAAAATGGGGATCGCCACCAGCAATTCGAGAGAACTGCTGGAGACGGTTGAGCGGATACATGGGCTGACGGAGTATATCAGCTGTATTCGGACCGGCTCCGAGGTGCAGAAGGGAAAGCCTGCGCCGGATATCTATCTGGCGGTGGCGGAGGAACTGCAGGTGGCGCCCGAAAAATGTCTTGTGTTTGAAGACCTTACGGCAGGGATCATGGCCGGGAAGAATGCCGGGATGAAGGTCTGCGCCGTGCAGGACGCCTACTCCCTGGATTCGGACAGGGAGAAGAGGCGGCTGGCGGATTACTATATCGAGGAGTTCGGGCAGGTCGTGGAGCGGGAGAGGCTGCGGTGATTTCGAATGAAGGTTACAAAAGCGGCAGGTAATCAGAATGTCGGAGAAAGCGGGGATAAAATATATGCAGAGATGGGAAGAGCTGGAGTATGCAAAACGGGATGGAAGGGAAGAAGTGAAAAGGCTGTAATACGAAGAAGGATACAGAGCATGGAGACGGAAGGTTTTCTCCCGATATCCAGGGAGGACATGGAAAAACAGAATATCGAACAGCTTGACTTTGTCTATGTGATCGGGGATGCCTATGTGGACCATCCCTCTTTCGGACACGCCATCATCAGCAGAGTGCTGCAGGCTCACGGCTTTTCAGTGGGGATTATCTCCCAGCCGGACTGGAAGAAGGATGAGAGTTTTGCGGTTTTGGGACGGCCCCGCCTTGCCTTTTTAGTTACGTCCGGCAATATGGATTCCATGGTGAACCACTATTTTGTCTCCAAAAAGAGACGCGGGAAGGATGCCTATACGCCGGGCGGCATGGCGGGAAGGAGGCCTGATCATGCGGCTGTGGTCTACAGTAATCTGATCAGGCGGACTTTAAAGGACGTGCCGATCATACTGGGGGGCATAGAGGCCTCCCTGCGGAGGTTGGCACACTATGATTACTGGTCGGATTCCTACAAGCGCTCGATCCTGCTGGACGCCGGAGCGGATCTGATCAGCTACGGCATGGGGGAGAAGAGCATCGTGGAGATCGCGGAGGCGTTAGATGCGGGACTTTCGGTGAAAGATATCACGTTCGTCAGAGGAACAGTCTACCGGACGCAGGATATCTCTTCCGTCTACGAGGGGATCGTGCTGCCGTCCTTCGAGGACTGCAAAGCGGAGAAGAGCCTCTATGCGAAGAGTTTTATGAGGCAGTACGAAAATACGGATCCGTTTCAGGGAAAAGCGTTAATAGAACCTTATCCGAACAAGATGTTTGTAGTGCAGAATCCGCCGTCGGAGCCTCTTTCCATGCAGGAGATGGACGATATCTATGATCTGCCCTATGTGCGGGCGCCTCATCCGTCCTATGAAAAACTGGGCGGCGTGCCGGCGATGGCGGAGGTGAAATTTTCGTTGATCAGCTGCAGAGGGTGTTTCGGCGGCTGCAATTTCTGTGCCCTGACCTTCCATCAGGGGCGGATCGTGCAGGTGCGGAGCCATGAATCTCTGCTGAGGGAAGCCGAGTGGATGACCGTGCAGCCGGATTTCAGGGGATATATTCACGATGTGGGAGGACCGACGGCGAATTTCAGGCATCCATCCTGCGCAAAACAGCTGCAGGTGGGAGTGTGCAAAAATAAGCAGTGCCTGTTTCCGGAGCCCTGCAAAAATCTGGACAGCAGCCATGGGGATTATATCGATCTGTTACAAAAACTGCGGAGACTGCCGGGGATAAAGAAAGTGTTTATCCGTTCCGGGGTGCGGTTTGACTATCTGCTCCAGGAAAAGAGTGACAGATTCCTGAAGGAGATGATACAATATCATGTGAGCGGTCTGTGCAAAGTGGCTCCGGAACATATTTCCGACCGGGTGCTTTACTATATGGGCAAGCCGAAACGGCAGGTTTATGACAGGTTTGTCAGAAAGTATGAGGAATACAACAAAAAATTTGCCCTTCGGCAGTATCTTGTCCCATACCTGATGAGCTCCCACCCGGGGGCAGGGCTGAAGGAGGCGGTGGAGCTGGCGGAATATCTGCGGGATACCGGACATCAGCCGGAACAGGTGCAGGATTTTTATCCCACGCCGTCCACGCTCTCCACGGTGATGTTCTACACAGGGACAGACCCCAGGACGGGGGAGCCCGTATTTATAACGAGGAATCCCCGTGAAAAGGCGATGCAGAGGGCGCTGATGCAGTATAAGGATCCGGGGAATTATGAGCTGGTCAGGGAAGCGCTTTTGTTGTGTCACCGGGAGGATCTGATCGGATTTGGCCCCGGATGCCTGATACCTCCGAGAAGGATGAGCAGGACAAAGACGAGGGGAAATAAAGAAAAAACGGCGGAAAAAATGAGGAGATAAGATGTTCTGGAATAATGAAAAGGGAACTTACGGATATATCGAAAAACAGAGAAGATGGGAAATGATCAAGACACTTTTGATGTTTGGGGTATCTATCGCGCTGTATGCGGCGGGGTATATCGCCACAAAATCCAATAAAAATTTTTTGACGCTGGCGGCGGTTCTGGGATGCCTTCCCGCCAGCAAGAGCGCTGTGAATATGATCATGTTTTTTAAGGCGAAAGGGTGTTCCGCTAGGATGAGAGAAGTGATCGGTGAGAGGGCGGAAGGGCTATGCGGCCGATATGATCTGTATGTGACCAGCTATGCGAAAAACTTTCAGATCAGTCACCTTGTGATGAAAGGAAAAAATATGGCCGGTATCACAGAACAGCAGGATTTTGATGAGGCGGCGTGTTATCAGCATGTGAAGACGCTGCTTGCCCAGAACGGGTTCCACGATATCACAGTGAAGATATTTAAGGACAGAGAAAAGTATCTGGAACGCCTGAAATCCCTGCGGGAATCGGAGATGGATGACGACAGGGAGTATGATGAGAAAGTGCTGGAACTGATGGAGAATCTGTCGCTGTGAGCAGCTTCTTCTACGGGGAAAAAGACTATGCGGAAATTTGTGATAACAAGGCAGGAAGAGGGGCGGCGCTTCGATAAATATCTGAAAAAGCTTCTGCCGCAGGCGTCGTCCGGTTTTCTGTACAAGATGCTCCGAAAGAAAAATATTACGTTAAATGAGAAGAAAGCGTCGGGGACCGAAGTGGTTGCGGCGGGAGATACCGTGGAACTGTTTTTCTCGGAGGAGACATTTTCAAAATTTTCGGGGAAGCTGTCCAGGGAGGACAGGGGAGAGCGGACAGGAGCGGCGGATCTGTCCTATCGGAGAGCTTTCCGGGGGCTTGGAGGTATTTCCGTCGTCTATGAGGACGACAATATACTGGTTTTGAATAAGCCGGCGGGCGTTTTGTCCCAGAAGGCGGAGCGGGGCGATGTCTCTTTGAATGAGTGGATGATCGGCTATCTGTTGGAAAAGGGCGAGATGACGGAGGAGGAGCTTTCGCGCTTCCGCCCATCGGTATGCAACCGGCTGGATCGGAATACCAGCGGGCTTGTACTCTGCGGAAAGAATGTCAGGGGGAGCCGGTTTTTGTCTGAAATTCTGAGGGACCGGAGTCTGCATAAATATTATTTGACCTGCGCTCAGGGGAGAATAGAAAGAGAGCTTGTGCTGGACGGCTATCTGCGAAAAGAGGAGGAGAGAAACCGTTCGGAGATCATCGGGACAGATGTGTACCGGAAGCTTGTTTCGGCAAGGCCGAATGCCCAAAAGGAATACAAAAGGATCGAGACAGTGATAGAGCCTCTCGCCTATCGAAAGGAGAGGGACTGCACAGAGTTGAGGATCCTGCTGGTGACGGGAAAGAGTCACCAGATCAGGGCGCACCTTGCCAGTATAGGGCATCCTGTGCTGGGGGACAGAAAGTACGGGTGGAAACCAAAGCGGGAGGAAGAGGGGGGCTTTCCCTTTCAGCTTCTTCATGCATACCAGGTGGAATTTCCGGAGGCCGAGGGGGAATTTGCCGGCCTGTCGGGGAAGCGCCTGACGGCGCCGGAGCCCAGGTGGTGGAATGTGTGATGTAATATAGGATGAAACAGTGTGAGTTTTGGCGCAGAAGATACGGAAGGATGGGGCGAAAGAGATGAGACGGGAATGGAGATCGGATCTGACAACGGGAAATGTATTTGGGACACTGCTTTCGTTTTCGATCCCCTATTTTTTCTCCTATTTTCTGCAGACACTGTACGGGATGGCGGATCTGTATATCGTGGGACAGTTCGACGCGGTGGAGAGCACCACGGCCGTCTCCATCGGCAGTCAGATCATGCATATGATCACGGTGATGATCGTGGGGCTTGCCATGGGGACTACGGTTTCCATCGGCCATGAGGCGGGGGCGAAAAACGAGAAGCGGATGTTCGCGGCGATCGGAAATACAGTGGTTTTGTTTTTAAGCCTTTCCGTGTTGTCCGCGGTGATTCTCACCCTGTGCATCAGGCCCATTGTGTCGGTGATGTCCACGCCGGCGGAGGCGGTGGAGAGCACGGTCTCCTATCTGACGATCTGTTTTATCGGGATTCCCTTTATCACTGCCTACAATATTATCAGCTCGATCTTCCGGGGGATGGGGGATTCCAGAAGCCCCATGTATTTTATCGCGGTGGCGTGTGTCTCCAATATTGCGTTAGATTATCTTTTTATCGGCGCGCTGGGGATGGGAGCGGCGGGCGCCGCACTGGGGACGACGCTGGCACAGACGATCAGTGTGGCGGCAGCGTTCCTGCGCATCAGGACGGACAAGGGGATGCAGCATATCCGGCTGTCCGCGGAGGATTTCAAGCCTCAGAGGACGGTGATGGGGAAGCTTCTGGCGATCGGCGTTCCCGTGGCAATGCAGGATGGGTTTATCCAGATCTCCTTTTTGCTGATCACGGTGATCGCCAACCGGAGAGGGCTTTTCGACGCGGCGGCAGTGGGTGTGGTGGAGAAGATCATCGGCATTCTGTTTTTGGTACCTTCCTCACTGCTCTCCTCCGTGTCGGCACTGGCGGCGCAGAATATCGGGGCCGGAAAGAAGGAGCGGGCGAAGCAGACGTTGAAGTATGCGATGATCGCGGCGGTGGTTTTCGGTACGGTTTCAGCGCTTCTGATGCAGTTTTTTGCGGAGCCGGTGGTCGGCATCTTCCGGGGCGAGCCGGAGGTCGTGCGGCTGGGCGGACAGTATCTGAAGGGCTATGTCTGGGACTGTGTGTTCGCGGGCGTGCATTTTTGTTTCAGCGGGTATTTCTGCGCCAGAGGGATGTCAGGGCTTTCCTTTTTGCACAATGCGGTCGCCATCGTGTGCGCCCGTATTCCGTTGGTCTACCTGGCATCGAAACTGTTTGCGGACACGCTGTTTCCCATGGGGCTTGCTACAGTCACCGGCTCGGTGGTATCGGTGGTGATCTGTGTCATCGCCTTTGTATGGATCGAGAGAAAGGCGCGCGTCTATAAAGTCAGTATTTAAAAAAGAAAGATTGAGTGGTGAAAAATGCCCACATGGAAGAGCAGGGGACTCCGGGGTTCCGCCCTGGAGGATATGATCAACAGGACAAATGAAAAATATGCGGAGGCAGGCCTGGCGTTGATCCAGAAGATTCCAACGCCGATCACGCCGATCAAGATGGACAAGGAATCCAGGCATATCACGCTGGCCTACTTTGACCAGAAGAGCACGGTGGACTACATTGGAGCGGTACAGGGCATTCCGGTCTGTTTCGACGCGAAGGAGTGCGCTGTGGACACGTTCTCCCTGCAGAATATCCACGACCATCAGGTGGATTTCATGCAGAAGTTTGAAAGACAGGGAGGTGTGGCCTTTTTTCTGATCTACTATACGCACAGGGATCAGTTCTATTATCTGCCCTTTGAGATGCTTTATTATTTCTGGGACAGAAAACTGAAAGGCGGCAGGAAGAGTTTCCGGTTCGATGAGCTGAATCCCGAGTATTTCATTCCGCGCAGACAGGGGATTTTGATCCCGTATCTGGATATGCTGCAGAAAGATCTGGACGACAGGGCTTGACAGGGGTGCATTTGTTCTCTATAATTGATACGTTACTTTTGCGCGGTAATGTATTAACTCGATGAAGCGCCGGGGAGAATTTATTTCTGCAGGCAAGGGTGGAATGACCATAACAGCCTGGTTGTTTGATCTTCAGGGTATACTATAAATAGAAATTAGAAGTGGAACGGAGAGCAGGATGAGTATTACGGATAGTTTTGATGAATCGCGGCCGCTGATTGGTCCGGATGATTTATACACAAAAGGCAATATCTCCGACATCTGTATCGCGACATTTTCCTGCGAGGTTTTGCAGGACGTTTTGAAAAGATACGATCATAGGGAGGAAGTCTGTGCATTCACTGCAAATGGAAAAATACCGGTGTATTCACTCTTAGGAGGGGAGCACAAGATATTATTTTATATGTCACCGATCGGAGCGGCCTGTGCGGGCTGTATCATGGAGGAAGTGAGTTATCTGACCGGCGCGACGAATTTCATAGTATTCGGTTCCTGCGGTTCGCTGGATCACAGCATGACAGACGGTAAGCTGATAATTCCCACGGAGAGTTACAGGGATGAGGGCTTTTCCTATCATTATCAGAAAGCAGGCGATTACATGGAGATAACAAACAGCAAAAAAATTTCAGAGCTGTTTGATAAGCTGTCTGTTCCGCATGTGTGCGGGAGAAGCTGGACGACCGATGCCATATACCGGGAGACGGAGGCGAATGCGGCAAGGAGGAAGGCGGACGGGTGTATTGCGGTGGAGATGGAGAGCGCCGGACTGCAGGCCCTGTGTACTTTTAAACGGTGGGAGCTGTATCCTTTCTTTTTCGCGAGCGATCTCGTGGATGGAGAGGTTTGGCAGAATATCAGTCTGGGAACTGCGGAGGAGAGAAGACATCAGATAAATTGTTTTGAGACAGCGCTGCGGCTTGCGGAGGTATTGATAAAAGAAAACACACGCGGGGATCAGGCGGACAGCGGGAAGTGAGGAAATATGAATCGAAATCTGTTACATACACCGGAGGGTGTCAGAGATATTTACGGCGGGGAATTCGCGGGAAAATTGAAATTGGAAGAGTTGATACACGGGGAGTTTAAGAACTTCGGCTATCAGGATATCCAGACACCGTCATTTGAGTTTTTTGATGTGTTTTCCAGGGAGATCGGCACGACACCGTCCAAAGAGTTATATAAATTTTTTGACAAGGAAGGAAACACACTGGCGCTTCGGCCGGATTTTACGCCTTCCATGGCGCGCTGCGCCGCAAAGTATTTTATGGAGGAGACATTCCCGATCCGGTTTTGTTATGCGGGAAATACGTTCACCAATATTTCGAGCCTGCAGGGGAAGTTGTGCGAGGTCACCCAGATGGGGGCGGAGCTGATCGGGGATGGCAGCGTGGAGGCGGATGCGGAGATGATCGCCATGCTGATAGAATGTCTGAAAAGTGCGGGGCTTTTGCAGTTCCAGGTGACGATAGGACAGGCGGACTATTTCAGAGGGCTCTGCGAGGCGGCGGGGCTGCCCGAGGAGACGGAACTCGCCCTGCGGGAGAACGTCAGCGGCAAGAATATCTTCGGTGTCGAGGATATTTTAAAAGAGCAAAGTATTGCGGAAGAGTACCGGGAGGCGTTTCTCAGGATAACGGAGCTGTTCGGCTCTGTGGAGGTGCTCCACAAGGCGGAGGAGCTTGCCTCCAATGAGCGTTCGCTGAAAGCGGTAGAACGGTTGAAACAGTTGTACGGGCTGTTGACGGTCTATGGGGTGCAGCAGTATATATCCCTTGATTTCGGTATGCTCAGCAAGTATCATTATTATACCGGCGTGACATTCCGGGCATACACTTACGGCGTGGGGGATGCCATCGTGAAGGGCGGGCGGTACGATAATCTGTTAAAGACTTTCGGAAAGGATGCACCGGCTGTGGGCTTTGTGGTTGTGTTGGACGATCTGATGACGGCACTGGCAAGCCAGAGGATCGCCTTGTCCGTGAAGGAAAAACATGCGGTGGTGGTCTATGAAAAGGCGGCGTTTGCAGAGGCGCTTGCGCGGGCGAAGGAACTGCGGGGGGACGGTGTCTGTGTGGAAATGATGCAGAAAGATGCGGGGAAGACGAGAGAGGAATACCGGAAGCTGGCGGAAAAACGGAAATGCCCGATGGAGTATTTTGAGGCAGGGGAAAGGTAAATTATGAAGAATGACGGATATCTGACTTTCGCATTGGCGAAAGGCAGGCTTGCGAATAAAACACTGGAACTTTTGGAGCGGCTCGGGATCACCTGCGAGGAGATGAAGGACAAGGATTCCCGGAAGCTGATCTTTGTCAATGAGGAACAGAAGCTGAAATTTTTCCTGTCCAAGGGGCCAGATGTGCCGACCTATGTGGAGTACGGCGCGGCGGATATCGGCGTGGTGGGAAGGGATACGATCATGGAGGAAAACAGACGCGTCTACGAGGTGTTGGACCTGAGGTTCGGCAGATGCCGGATGTGCGTCTGCGGGCCGGAGTCGGCGGCGGAGCTGTTACAGCACCATGAGCGGATCCGGGTGGCGACAAAGTACCCGCTGATCGCGAAGGAATATTTCTATAATAAGAAACATCAGACGGTGGACATCATCAAGTTGAACGGTTCGGTGGAGCTGGGACCGATCGTCGGACTGTCGGATGTGATCGTGGATATCGTGGAGACCGGCGGGACATTAAAGGAAAACGGACTCGGTGTTCTGGAGGAGGTCTGTCCTCTGTCTGCGCGGATGATCGTGAATCCGGTGAGCATGCGGATGGAGTATGAGCGGATCAGTGGACTGATCCATCGGTTGAAGGAAGAGGTCTGTGAATGAGAAGGATTTACAATGAAAAGCAAGATAGGGTGAGTGAAATTGTATTTTTGAGATGTGATGGAAATAACAAGGATTTTATAGAAAATTGCAGGCAGCTTGACGAAGATTTAGATTTGCGGGTGGGAAAAATAATTAAACGAGATAAATATGCTCAATATAACCTGATTGATAAAATAAGTGAAGCGATAGTAGTTTACCGAGGCAATCATCCGATTGGCGGTGGTTGTATACGTTCTTATGATGAAAATACGATAGAGCTAAAAAGAGTGTTTGTTATACCAAACGAACAAGGAAAAGGAATCGGAACGGAGTTGGTTTCCAGGTTGATAGAGTGGGCGAAAGAGCTGGGATATAAGAAAATGATTTTAGAAACCGGAGAACTTTTAGCGGAGTCCTGTCATATATATTCAAAATTAGGATTTAAGAAAATTCCTAATTATGGTGCGTATGTAGATATGCCGGAATCTCTCTGTATGGGAAAGAATTTATTTTGATAAACTGGAAGTTGGAAATAAATGGGGCGGAAGATATGATATTGGAGAATAAGTATCCTGTATGTGAATTTGATACCGGTAAAAACCCGATGATTCAGCCGGCGGCTTTTTTTGCGGTGTCCCGGTATTATAATATTCCGCTTGCCCAGTTATTGTATGCCGGCGATGATGTGAGCGGTGAGGCATGGGATTCCCGGGAATGGAATATGCAAAAGGATATAAGATATCGTTTGCTTTCTGCTGCGGTTGAGATGGTGAAGAAATTGTAGCAGGTCGTATATTGGACAACAGCAAACAACAGGTACAGGAGGAATATCGGAATGAGAATCATAGAGCTGACCGGAGAAACAAAAAAGAATATACTGGAGGATCTGCTGAAACGGAGTCCCAGTCATTATGGGGAGTACGAGGAGACGGTGAACGGGATCATCGAGCAGGTCAGAGCGAGAGGGGATCAGGCGGTTTTTGACTATACAAAGCAGTTTGATAAGTGTGAGCTGACGGCAAAGAACCTGGTGGTGACGAGGGCGGAGATAGAGGAGGCCTACCGGGCGCTGGATGAGGAACTGATCGGGACGATGAAAAGGTCGGCGGAGAATATCAGAGCGTACCATGAGAAGCAGGTCAGGCAGAGCTTTTTTGCGACAAAGCCGGACGGCTCCATCTTAGGACAGCGGATCACACCGCTCGGGCGGGCGGGCGTCTATGTGCCCGGCGGGAAGGCGGCGTATCCTTCCAGCGTGCTGATGAACGTGGTGCCGGCGAAGGTGGCGGGGGTTGCGGAGATCATCATGACGACGCCGCCGGGAAAGGATGGGAAGGTGAATCCCGGAACGCTTGTGGCGGCGGATATTGCGGGGGTGGACAAAGTCTATAAAGCGGGCGGTGCCCAGGCGATCGCGGCGATGGCATTCGGCACGGAGTCCATCCCGAAGGTGGATAAGATCACCGGGCCCGGCAATATTTTTGTGGCGCTGGCGAAAAAGGCTGTGTTCGGGTATGTGAGCATCGATTCGGTGGCAGGCCCCAGCGAGATCTTGATATTGGCGGATAAATACGCGAATCCCAGATACGCGGCGGCGGATCTCTTGTCGCAGGCGGAGCACGACGAGCTCGCCAGCGCTATTCTGATCACGGATTCCATGGAATTTGCCGAGAAGGTTTCGGAGGAAGTGGAGAATTTTACAAGGCAGCTCTCCAGGGAGGAGATCATCAGAAAGTCGTTGGATAATTACGGTTATATTCTGGTGGCGGAAAGCATGGATGAGGCGGTGGACGCGGCGAACGATATTGCGTCGGAGCATATGGAGATTCTGACGAGGAATCCCTTCGAGACCATGACGAAGGTGAAAAACGCCGGGGCGATCTTTTTGGGGGAGTATTCCTCGGAACCTCTGGGGGATTATTTTGCGGGACCAAACCATATTCTGCCGACGAACGGAACAGCGAAGTTTTTCTCGCCGCTTGGCGTGGATGATTTTATCAAGAAGACGAGCATCATCTCCTATTCCAGGGAAGCGCTTTTGCGCGACCATGAGGATATCGAGCGGTTTGCAAAGAGCGAGGGGCTGACAGCCCACGCCAATTCGGTGGCGGTACGGTTTCAGTGAGAGGTTTCAGGTTGACATGATCGAAGTTTTGTTTGGTGAGAGCGAAGCCGGCGCCATGAAAGCGGCAAAAAATAAAGTGGTCATCGGAACGATAAACGGCCCTGTGTCCGTCTGGATGGCGGGAAAAAAGACGCCGCCAAAGAAACCGTTTGCCGGTTGGATCGAGGGGACGGCGAAGGCGGTTGTCTGTCTCAACTTTATGATGGATATAGGAGATATCGCGGAACCTGTGGAAAGTCCGTACCGAAGGGAACTGATCTATTCGATGTATGCGCAGGATCAGTGGGCGCAGGAGGAAGAGGCAGAGAGGGAGTTGAGAGACGTTTGCGATCAGTATGCAAAGGAACTGCAGCGTCTGAAACATTTTTTGGAGGATAGGGAATCTGTCAGGATATGGTACAGCGACGCCCCCTATTCCAGATGCGGATTTTACAGTCTGTGCCGGATGCTGGAGGGGTATGAGAACGAGATATCGGCGGTGAAGCTTCCGGAGTATGTGGTTCGCGATAAGGCGATCGTCTCCTATCACAGTTGGAATGATATCCCGGCGGAGGAGTTTGCGGCATTTTTGCCCTGTGAGAAGCCTCTCTCCAGGGAAGAGATACGCATGTATGCCATGCTGTGGGACGGGTTGGTTGAAGAGAACAGTCCCCTCCGCGCTGTGGTGAACGGAAAAGTTGTCAGTGTTTCGGAGGAATTCTATGATTTTCTGATATGGAGGTGGCTGGGGGATGCTCCCACAACGGAGGGCAGAGTGATCGGCAATATCCTCGGGCACACACAGATCGGTGTGGGGGACTGGTGGTATGCCCGGCGGATCGAGCACTATATCGGACAGGGGAAGATAGAGATTGTCGAAGATTCGGAGAATAAATATGCGAGGGTGATCTGCGCCGTAGGCTGAGCCGGCGGGCACAGCGAAGAGACCCAATGGTGCCATTGACTGCATGTATATTTTAAAAGAGAAAGGATCAGGGGGCAAATAGATGACGACACAGAGAGAGTATGCGGCGGCGGTGATGGAGGAGTGGCTTTCTCATCCGCAGGAGCTGGGAAAGAAACCGGCGAAGCTGGAGATAGCGGGAGAGTTTGATCTGCACGATCTGCACTATTATATTTTTAAGTTTAAAAAGTCGATTTTAGGTTCCTGGAAGGTGGCAGTCTGCGGCGGCTATGAGGGCGATGGCGTGGGACATTGCGGCCATATTTACAGCGAGATGGAGGATTATGATCCGTCCACGGCGCAGGAAAAATGCGTGGCGATGGTGGAAAAGATCAGAAAATACTGGATGGAGAGGGCGAAAGAACAGGAAGAGGGAGATGACAGCGCGAAATCCGCAGGAGGAAGTTTTGTGGGATTTGTATTGTTGTCTTCGCCGGAGTTTGATGTGGAGAAATTCCGGGCGGTTCTTCGGGAGGACTGGGGGATCGAATGTCCGGAGGATGCCGCAAATCCGAGGAGTGAAAGAGACGGTATCGCCCTTGCCTTTGAGGTAAATGGCATGATGGCTACGGTGGGGCTGATGGAGGCGAAGGTTCCGGGTGGGGAAGCGGAGTACTGGGCAAACAGCAATTTTATGACCAGGGAGGCATCCATTGCCGCCGCGAAGGCCCATCAGGCCCATCTGTTGGTGGCAGTGCTGGGAAGGGGACATGCGCCTCTGGAGGCGGGGGAGCTTTTTGTGAAAGTGGCCTGTGCCTGTCTGAAAGCGCCGAATGTTCTGGGAATCTATGACTGTGGTACGGTATGGCTGCCGGAGCACTTTATGGAGTCGGCGATGGTTATGAAGGAAGGGGAGCCGCCTTTGGGCGATCTGGTGTTTGTGGGATTATATCGGGATGAGAAGGGGGTCAGCAGTTGGACAAACGGTATGCGCTCCTTCGGCAGAGAGGAACTTGAGATTATACACAGCCACCGCCAGCCCTCGGAAGTTTATGATCTGATGTGGAATGTTTCCGCTTATCTGATCAGACATGGAGCGGTTCTGCGGGACGGGGAGACGCTCGGTTTTACCGCAGACCAGAAACTGCCGCTTAAACTGTCGGAAGGTGTTTATGTGGAAGGGCAGTCCATGAAGATTGGGTTTTAGCGGGTGTCGGCTATTGTAATGGCGCGAAAAAAATGTTATTGTCTAATGGAAAAGCAATTTGGTAAATAGTCAAGAGTTATTTTAAAAAGATTTTCAGGGAAAAGGGTAACCTTAATAAACCT
>RAZE01000060.1 GCA_003611955.1 bacterium 1XD8-76 | reverse complement strand
CTACATAAAAATCCGCCGCCTCAAAGCATACGTCTGGCTTGTCATGAATGCGGCAACCCGTTCCATTATCGGCTACCAGGTATCCGATAACCGCGGCGTCGCTCCCTGTATCCTCGCCATGCGCATGGCGTTTCAAGGACTAACAAAACTGCCGGAAAACTTCAGGTTCATCGCTGACGGCTACAGTGCCTATCCTCTCGCTGCCATGGAATTCGTAAAGAAGTTTGGAAAAGACTTTGCATTCAAAATCACTCCGGTTATTGGACTTACCAACGACGATGCCGTTTCTATGGCGCACCGCCCATTCAAACAGATCATTGAGAGGCTCAACCGCACCTATAAGGCTTCTTACCGTCACACAAACGGCTTTGATAACATCGACGGCGCTGGCTATGACCTGACTCTCTGGGTCGCTTACTATAACTTCCTGCGTCCTCATAAACACAATAGATACAAAGTCCTCAATGAAGTGGAGATGCTGCAAGGCGCTGACAACATGCCCGGCAAATGGCAGCTGCTCATCTTTCTCGGGCAGCAGACTATCCTG
>RAZE01000059.1 GCA_003611955.1 bacterium 1XD8-76 | reverse complement strand
GCGAACAAACGCCGCCCCACAAAAGCGGACAGACAGGGATTGTTTTCCGGCTTGGTATATTGTGCGGACTGTGGGAGTAAGCTACATTTCGCTACTTGTAAAAGTTTTAACGGTTCACAAGACCATTACCGCTGTGCAAAGTACAAGAGCAATACGGGAAGCTGTACGGCTCACTTTATCCGCGAGGAAGTGTTGAAGCAAATCGTATGGAGCAGGATATTTGACGTGACTGCCCTTTTCTTTGATGACATCATGGCTTTCCATGAAATGATGTACGCACAACGCTCTGCCGAAACGGAAAAGGAAATGAAGCGCAGAAAACGGGAGGTCGGACAGGCGTGGAAGCGGATAGCGGAACTTGACCGTATCTTCAAGCGGATTTATGAGGACGACATAAGCGGAACAATCAGTCATGACAGGTTTTTGAAGCTGTCCGCAGAATATGAAGCGGAACAGCGGGAACTGGAAGAAAAGGTCAAGGCAGACCAGCAGGAAGTCGATACCTACGAACAGAACAAAAGCGATTTTGACAGCTTCGCCGCGATTATCCGCAAATATGTGGGGATAAAGGA
>RAZE01000058.1 GCA_003611955.1 bacterium 1XD8-76 | reverse complement strand
CCCTGCAAGATTTGTAAATAAAATCGCTGCGACTGAAGAAGGCGAGAAAGCGAAAATCCACTACTATCTCGATCTGGATAAGATTGCCGAAGAAGAAATGTATGACGGGCTTTACGCCGTCTGTACAGACCTTCTGGATGATGACGTTGCAGATATATTAAAAGTCAGCGAGGGAAGATGGCAGATAGAGGATTGTTTCAGGACTATGAAAACAGATTTTGAAGCAAGGCCGGTCTATCTGACCCGTGAAGACCGTATCAAAGCACATTTTCTCACATGTTTTCTTTCTTTGCTTCATTTTCGGTTATTAAAGCGTTCTCTAAAGGACGCTTATACCACGGAACAGTTACTTCAAACCTTAAGAAACATAAAATTTGCAGATGTAGAAGAACAAGGATTTATGCCTGTATATGAGCGCCAGAAGATAACGGATGACCTTCATGAGACATGTGGATTCCGGACGGACTATCAGTTTATAACAAAAAGGAAAATGAAAGGAATTCAGAAAAAAAGTAAGCGAAGATAAAACATTACTATATTTCATGCATACAGCATAAAGTGCCACCGTCCCAGTATTTATGAGGGATTGTGGCACTTACTTGACTCTTAAAGTGTCAAAAAAGAGA
>RAZE01000057.1 GCA_003611955.1 bacterium 1XD8-76 | reverse complement strand
ACCTACGAACAGAACAAAAGCGATTTTGACAGCTTCGCCGCGATTATCCGCAAATATGTGGGGATAAAGGAACTCACCCCCGCAATCGTCAATGAATTTATCAAGAAAATCTTAGTCCATGCGCCGGAAAAGGTGGACGGGAAACGGGTACAGAAAGTGGATATTGTTTTCAACTTTGTAGGTGAACTCAATTTTCTTTCTGTCACGCACCCGAAACGGCAAGGCGCATAGAAACTTGAAAAGACGGTACAGCCCTTGTAATCGGGGCTATATCGCCTAATCTGAAATTACTTCCCTCTAACCGTAAACATTTTGTTTTGAGGTTTTTAAGAGGCGCAGACCGGATTTGAACCGGTGGATACTGGTGTTGCAGACCATTGCCTTACCACTTGGCTACTGCGCCGTATTTACATATTTTCCTGATGACTCCGACGGGAATCGAACCCGTGTTACCGCCGTGAAAGGGCGATGTCTTAACCGCTTGACCACGGAGCCTCTTTCCATCTTTTCCGGTTCTCCGGATGCCTCCCCCAGTTGGACTCGAACCAACGACACTGCGGTTAACAGCCGCATGCTCTACCGACTGAGCTATGGAGGAAAATCTAAACCTGAGGAACTGTCCCCTCAAAACCGAACACTGAAATCCTTTCTCCATCCTCTTTGAAACCTCAACCTTCT
>RAZE01000056.1 GCA_003611955.1 bacterium 1XD8-76 | reverse complement strand
GTCATTGTCAAGGATATGTCAAGGTTGGGGCGCGATTATCTGAAAGTCGGCTACTATACGGAAATCTTTTTCGTAGAGCGTGACGTGAGGTATATCGCAATCAATGACGGAGTAGACAGCGCAAAGGGCGACAACGATTTTACCCCGTTCCGCAACCTGTTTAACGATTTTTACGCCAAAGACACAAGCAAAAAGGTACGGGCAATCAAACGGGCGCAAGGACAGGCGGGGGAACACCTGACAAAGCCGCCCTATGGCTACATAGTAAGCCCTACGGACAAAAAGCAATGGATTGTAGACGAGGAAGCCGCCGCTGTGGTGAAACGCATTTTTGATTTATGTATCGGTGGGAAAGGACCTATGCAGATAGCGAAAATCCTCAAGGAAGATAAAGTACCGACTGCCAAAGCCTACTATGCCGAGAAAAAGGGAAAACTATTTCCCGAAAATCCGTACAACTGGAAAGACAGCACGATTGTCGGCATTTTGGAACGTATGGACTACTGCGGGCATACGGTGAACTTCAAAAGCTATTCCAAATCCCACAAGCTGAAAAAGCGGATTCCTACCACAAAGGAACAGCAGGCTATCTTTTTCAATACCCATGAAGCGATTGTGGAAGATGCAGTTTTTGAACGGGTGCAGGAACTAAGGGCGAACAAACGCCGCCCCACAAAAGCGGACAGACAGGGATTGTTTTCCGGCTTGGTATATTGTGCGGACTG
>RAZE01000055.1 GCA_003611955.1 bacterium 1XD8-76 | reverse complement strand
GTCATTGTCAAGGATATGTCAAGGTTGGGGCGCGATTATCTGAAAGTCGGCTACTATACGGAAATCTTTTTTGTAGAGCGCGACGTTAGATATATCGCAATCAATGACGGTGTAGACAGCGCAAAGGGGGATAACGATTTTACCCCGTTCCGCAACCTGTTTAATGATTTTTACGCCAAAGATACAAGTAAAAAAGTACGGGCAATCAAACGGGCGCAAGGACAGGCGGGGGAACATCTGACAAAGCCGCCTTACGGCTACATGGTAAGCCCTGCGGACAAAAAGCTATGGATTGTGGACGAGGAAGCCGCTGCTGTGGTGAAACGCATTTTTGATTTATGTATCGGTGGGAAAGGTCCTATGCAGATAGCAAAAATCCTCAAGGAAGATAAAGTACCGACTGCCAAAGCCTACTATGCCGAGAAAAAGGGGAAAGCACTTCCCGAAAATCCGTACAACTGGAAAGACAGCTCGATTGTCGGCATTTTGGAACGTATGGACTATTGCGGACATACCGTAAATTTCAAAAGCTATTCCAAATCCCACAAATTAAAGAAGCGGATTCCAACCACAAAAGAACAGCAGGCAATTTTCTATAATACCCATGAAGCGATTGTAGAGGACGCTGTTTTTGAACGGATACAAGAACTAAGAGCGAACAAACGCCGCCCCACAAAAGCGGACAGACAGGGATTGTTTTCCGGCTTGGTATATTGTGCGGACTG
>RAZE01000054.1 GCA_003611955.1 bacterium 1XD8-76 | reverse complement strand
AACTGCTGGTAGAACAGCGTCAGGCTCACCTCCCGGGAGCGGATGACCGCCACCAGCTTTTCGAGGTTGGGCACTTGCCCGGTGTTGGCGGCCTCGTCCCACAGCACCCGCACATGATGGGGCAGGCGGCCCCCGTGTACGTTGTCCGCCCGTTCACACAAGAGATTGAACATCTGCGAAAACGCCAGAGCTACAATAAAGTTATAGGTGGTGTCGGTATCGCTGATGATGAAGAACGCCGCCGTCCGTCTGTCCCCCAGCTTGTCAAGCTCCATCTCGTCATAGCTCATAATCTCCCGGAGCTGGGGGATGTCAAATGGGGCCAGCCGCGCACCGCATGAAATCAGTATGGAGCGGGCGGTCTTGCCGCTGGCCAGCTTGTACTTTTTGTACTGCTTCACGGCGAAACAGTCCGGCTTGCGCTTTTCCAGCCCGGCGAACATATAGTCCACCGCGTTCATAAAATCGTCATCGTCCTCCTTGACCTCCATGCCGGAAATCATGTCTACCAGCGTGTTCATGTTCCTGTCCTCGGCGGGGCCCTCGAAGATGATATAGGCGATAAGGGCGCAGTATAGGAGCGTTTCTGATTTTGTCCAGAACGGGTCGCCCTCCTTGCCCTCGCCTTTGGTGTTGGCTATTAGGGTATTGACAAATTTCAGAATGTCGGCCTCGTTGCGGATGTACGCCAGCGGGTTATAGTGCATGGAGCGGGAAAAATCAATGCTGTTAAAAACCTTGATTTTATATCCCTTTTTCTTTTGCAGGAAAAAGCCCGCCTGCTCCAGCACCCCGCCTTTGGGGTCTACCACCACATAGGAGGAATGGGCCTGCAGGAGCTGGGGCGTGAGCCAGAACCGGGTCTTGCCGGAGCCGGAGGAACCGACAACACAGCAATTCAAGTTCCGGGCGTTGGCAGGGACGGCGGGCCGGGTGTTGGTGGTGAGAAATTCCGTCCCGGTCAGAATGATGTTGTTTTCAAACCTGGG
>RAZE01000053.1 GCA_003611955.1 bacterium 1XD8-76 | reverse complement strand
AACTGCTGGTAGAACAGCGTCAGGCTCACCTCCCGGGAGCGGATGACCGCCACCAGCTTTTCGAGGTTGGGGACTTGCCCGGTGTTGGCGGCCTCGTCCCACAGCACCCTCACATGATGGGGCAGGCGGCCCCCATGTACGTTGTCCGCCCGTTCACACAAGAGGTTGAACATCTGCGAAAACGCCAAAGCTACAATAAAATTGTAGGTGGTGTCGGTATCGCTGATGATGAAGAAAGCCGCCGTCCGTCTGTCCCCCAGCTTGTCAAGCTCCATTTCGTCATAGCTCATAATCTCCCGGAGTTGCGGGATGTCAAATGGGGCCAGCCTTGCGCCACAGCTAATAAGTATGCTCCGCGCCGTCTTGCCGCTGGCCAGCTTGTACTTTTTGTACTGCTTGACGGCGAAACAGTCCGGCTTGCGCTTTTCCAGCCCGGCGAACATATAGTCCACCGCGTTCATAAAATCGTCATCGTCCTCCTTGACCTCCATGCCAGAAATCATGTCAACAAGGGTGTTCATGTTCTTGTCCTCGTCCGGGCCCTCAAAGATGATATAGGCGATAAGGGCGCAGTACAAAAGTGTTTCTGATTTTGTCCAGAACGGATCTCCCTCCTTGCCCTCGCCTTTGGTGTTGGCTATTAAGGTATTGACGAATTTCAAAATGTCGGCCTCGTTGCGGATATAGGCCAGCGGGTTATAGTGCATGGAGCGGGAAAAATCAATGCTGTTAAAAACCTTGATTTTATATCCCTTTTTCCTTTGCAGGAAATACCCCGCCTGCTCCAGCACCCCGCCTTTTGGGTCTACCACCACATAGGAGGAATGGGCCTGCAGAAGCTGGGGCGTGAGCCAGAACCGGGTTTTGCCGGAGCCGGAGGAACCGACAACACAGCAATTCAGGTTCCGGGCGTTGGCGGGGACGGCGGGCCGGGTGTTGGTGGTGAGAAATTCCGTCCCGGTCAGAATGATGTTGTTTTCAAACCTGGG
>RAZE01000052.1 GCA_003611955.1 bacterium 1XD8-76 | reverse complement strand
CCCGCCCTACAGTCGTGTCGGACATGCCCACGGCGAGATCGGTAATGCTTTTGCGGATGGAACCGGATTAAACGGAACCACAAAAGCCGAAAATAATGCTGTGGTTTCTGAATACGGACAGACTGAAATGACGGTCTTCCCGAATGGCAGGACTGTTATCACGGATTCCCCAACAGCTATGAAAATGCCAAAGGGGACTGTTGTTTATAATGAAGAACAGACAGAAAAGATACTAAAAAATAAGGGGACTGTAACCAGCAACGCTTATGTGAACGGCACTTCCAGCAGGAACATTAGCGAGGAGACATTAATTCTTGCTGGCGGCACAGTATTAAGACGTGTACCATACGATGATCCGGCATATGACATTGATCGAAAATTTGAAGCTTATATGGGAAAAACCGGCAGCAATGTAGATATCATTACCAGAAGCGGTTTGATCAGATACGATAACGATATGGGGGAAGTGGTGAAGAATGTGACAAATGTTAGTAACGTGACGAATAATAACCGGCGTGATCATGTTATCCATCAGGAGATCCATGTGACTCTTCCCAATGTGACAAATGCTGCTTCTGCTGAATCATTGTTGAGGGATCTGGAATCAATCGGAAGGAAAAAGTATCAGGTAAACTGGTAAAAATATATGTCCAAAAATTGGTGATCTCAACTGATTTTCGGGCTTTAATAAAGGAGAAGAGTTATTGAAACAGTTATCAAAAGATCAACTAATTGATTTAGTGTTTGACAGATGTAATAAAATTGCAATAAAAAATTCGGAAGAGTTTGGACAACGTATGTCTGGTTTGGCTAAAGAAACACAAGGCAATGGCGCTGAAATGATAATAAACTTTGTTACAGCATATGGAAACGAAATGAGAAGAGAATGTTGCCAGACTGTTGCCGAAATTTTATATAATGTTCTTTATTGTGAATAGTATGCGATTATATAAAAAGCAATTTGGTAAATAGTCAAGAGTTATTTTAAAAAGATTTTCAGGGAAAAGGGTAACCTTAATAAACCT
>RAZE01000051.1 GCA_003611955.1 bacterium 1XD8-76 | reverse complement strand
ATATGAAAGCCGATTATGAACGGCAGGCCGCCGAGCTTGCGGATGTGCTGGCCCGGCTGAACGCGGAACGGACGGAGCTCTTAAACGGCGTTGACAAGGAACACCCCGCGCTGGTAGCCTTTGCAAAGTATCAAACCATCGAAACGCTGACCCGTGAAATCCTCACGGACTTGGTAGACCATATCAAGGTCTACGAAAACGGCAATATTAGCGTACATTTCAAGTTTGCGGACGAGTTCCGCCGGATTGCCGAATACATTGACATTAACACTACTGACAAGGCCGAGGCGGGCTGACCCCCGCCAAAGCATGAAATCCCTTTGACAGTGTGTTTTCCTAATAGGAGTTAATCATAAGAAGATACGCCCTGTCAGCCGACGCTCAGAATGCGATATCCCCAAGGACTGCTCCTGTCCCCGCTGTGATGCTCCCATGCCTTACCTCTACAAAAACAATGGCTCTAAGGGGCAGCTCCTCTGCAAAGTCTGCCATGCAAGGTTCTCTCCTGCGGAAAGCCGCTTTTCCTCCGTAAAACTCCGCTGCCCCCATTGCAGCAACACCCTTGTCCCAAAGAAAGAACGCAGGCACTTCATCATACACAAATGCGTGAACAACAAATGTCCCTATTATCTACACAACCTCAAAAAGGTTGATAAACAAGACCTTACAGAAGACTACGGCAAGCATAAATACAAGCTCCACTACATCTACCGTGAGTTCACCATGGATTTTTTCAGCATGGACTTAAATACCCTGCCTAAAAACGCTTCCTCTCTCAAGTTCAGTAAACACAACGCCCATGTCATGTCCCTGTGCCTCACCCTCCACGTCAACCTCGGACTGTCACTGCGGAAAACCTCGCTGGCCTTGAAAGACCTTTACAACATCAGTATCTCCCACCAGCAGATCGCCAACTACTGCAAGACCGCTGCCATCTGCATCAAGCCCTTTGTTGACCAGTACCCTTATGAAAAAGGAAACGTCTTTACTGCCGACGAAACCTACATAAAAATCCGCCGCCTCAAAGCATACGTCTGGCTTGTCATGAATGCGGCAACCCGTTCCATTATCG
>RAZE01000004.1 GCA_003611955.1 bacterium 1XD8-76 | reverse complement strand
ATTTGACACAAAAAAAGCAGGTTTTATGCGACCTGCAAATATTTTTTTAATATTTAACTGTCAAACTCCCGATTGTAATTTGTAAAAATACATAATATAATATTGGTGAAACGGAAATTAATTACATCATAGGTAGAAAAAGGATAGGGAAAATGGAAGAGATAAAAACAACAGAGCTGAATAGTGATATTATAGAGAAAATAAAAAAAGAAGTACCTGATATGATCAGAGAATTTATGGAAAAAGATCTTGTGAAAATGATTTTGTATGGTTCATGCGCAAGAGGAGATTTTAAAGATTATTCGGATGTAGATATAGCGCTTCTTATGAAAGGAAGTCGTATGGATTCCTGGGTATATAATGATAAAATAGATGAAGTTGCGACAAAACTAGCATTGAAATATTTTGCAATCGTAAATTTTGTCCTTCTACCGTATCAAGAATTTGAAGAAAAAAAAGGTTGGTATGGCTATTTTAAGAATATTGAAAAGGAGGGGATAAAACTGTATGGATGAAAAAGACTTTATTGCGTTGGCGTTAGTTCGATTGGATAGGGCAAAAGAACTATATAATGAAGCCAAAGAGTTGGTGAAAATGGACAGCTATAAGTCCGCAAATAATAGAGCATTTTATGCAATCGAAAAATGCATCAAAGCACTTTTAGCAACACAACAGATGGATGTGGAGACGCATAATGGGGCGGTGTCACAGTTTAATCTTCTTTTTATACATCGGGAAAATGCAGGTTTTACGAAATTTGATTATCAGAAAATAACTAAAGCAGACCGTATAAGAAATGCTTCCGATTATGATGATTTTTATATTGTGAATAAGGAAGAGACAAAAGAGCTTCTTGAATTTGTAAAAGACTTTCTTAAAAGGACAGAGGAGTATATCAGCAAAACAGCATAAAGGATCGAATTGTTATGGTTTGTTGAAGCATACATTAAATTTAAAGACTGGTAAAGCAGTGTGAATAATTGCTTTTACCAGTCTTTTTAGCTCCATCCGTCTTATTTATTATTTGCAGTTACATCCGCAGTTTATATCAAATTCCGGATTGCAGATGTAGAAGTTCTTCGGATCCAGTCTATCCTGCAGGAGCCGTAAGGCTTCGCCGAATCTCTGGAAATGTACAATCTCGCGCTGCCTCAAGAAGCGGATGGGATCGCAGACTTCGGGATCTTTGATCAGGCGGAGAATGTTGTCGTAAGTGGTGCGTGCTTTCTGTTCCGCCGCCATATCCTCGAAGAGATCGGTGATCAGGTCGCCCTTGCTCTGGAATTCACAGGCATTGAAGGGAATACCACCGGCCGCCTGGGGCCAGATTCCGATCGTGTGATCCACATAGTAAGTTTTGAAGCCGCTGTTTTCGATCTCCTCCATGGAGAGGTTTTTGGTAAGCTGATGTACAATTGCCGCTACCATTTCCAGATGCGCCAGTTCTTCGGTACCGATGTCGGTATCGAAATTGCACATGTGAAGAGTAGCGTAAAATGGACACATCACCGAAAATGCAATGTCTTAATGATTGTAATTTGTGAAAATATATAATATAATGATGGTGAAACAGCAGAAATGTATGCTGGTTTGAATTCATGAAAGCGAAAAATAAAGCGTAGGAGGATATGATTTGAGAGTTTATCTTGATATGTGTTGCTATAACAGACCATATGACGATCAATCGCAGTTAAAAGTCGCTATGGAAACACAGTCAAAGTTGTATATTCAATCTTTGATAAAAGAGAAAAAATTGGAATTAATTGTTTCATATATGTTAAGATATGAGTGCAGTAAAAATCCGTTTGAAATGCGGCGTAATACGATTTTTAATTTTATGACAGAAAATGCGTTCGGATATGTGGGTGATAATCGCAAAAAAGTAATTGAGACAAAAGCTGCCGAGATTATGAAAACAGGAGTTAAGTTTAAAGATGCCTGTCATGTTGCTTCAGCAATTTATGCGAAATGTGAGTACTTTATCACTACAGATATCCGATTGTTGAAATATCATACGGAAGAAATAAGAATGGTAACGCCGATAGAGTTTGTTATAGAAATGGAGGATGGTGAATAGATGATGACAAGTACGGCAGAAATCATGAATCGTGGAATGAAATGTCTGACAGAGCATATGGGTGTTTTGGAGGCTGAGGAGTTTATTTCTGTTATTATTCGGGAGAAATTTGATTATACAAAATGGCAGAGGGAGTATTTTGATATGAAGACACCGGAAGATATCAGTACCGAAGCATCCTGTTTTGAGAAGAAGCAGCCTTTTACTGGAGATGCGATAAGACTTTAATCATGACTATCTTATCGGCATGACATTCAGAAATTGGGCGACACCGCTCAAAATTTAGAGATTGGTAAAGCAGTGTAAAAAGAAATTGATTTTGTAGCATTGAAAAGAAATGAAAAAATCTATATTCAAGTTTTGGAGAATATAACCCATCCCGATACTTTTAAGCGAGGAATTGATCCTCTGCTTAAAATTAAAGATTCCTATCCCAAAATGGTAATAGCACGAACACGAAACCCTGAATATCAATATGAGGGTATTAAAATAGTTGATGTGGCAGATTGGCTGCTAAACAAATAGTTATTTCCCAAAAATGAAAAACAATGATTTCGGATAACAAAGGATGTGTAATTTTGAAAAATAAAGATAAAACAAAAGTAAAACCGAATAAAAAAAGTACAGTAAAATGCAGTTCAAAATATCCTGCTGCATCAATACTGTTAGAAGTTTCAATGAATGAGTATGCAAAAGAGAGAGAACGCACAAACACGATAGAAAATAAAGCGAATGTTTTTATTTCGGTTATAATTGCCCTTTTTACAATTTACATACCCATTATCCCGTTTTCGAAGTTGTTTGCAGCATATTCCATCTTTAATAAAATTGGTATAGCCTGTGTTACAGCAGTTTTATGTGTTATGGTATTATCGGTAATATTCTTAATAATTGCCTTTGTAAACCTATATAAAGGATATAAGATTAAGCCATATCTTCGAGTGGAATTTAGTAGTTTGAACGATGAAAATATATTGGTTCAATCTGAAAATAATGTCAAAAGAGCTTTGATTGACCATTATAATACAATTTTAATAGGCAATGCAAAAATTAATAATGAGAAAGCCGATGCAGTTTCCGTAGGGATTAAATATAGTATTATTGCTTTTGCGTTATTAAGTCTTTCGGCAATTGCACTTATCATAATGTTAGGAGGTATAGGAAATGTCTGAAAGTTTAAAGGCAGATGTATCAAAAGCTGTGGCAAGTAATGCTAAATCACAAAAAGAAGCACCCGTAAAACTTAAACATCCGCAATATCTTAAACACAGTCTTGATGGTACATTTAAGTCGCCTCAAGCACTCAACGAACATGTTGAAGAAAGGTAGATATGATTTTCAATATCCGATTGATGCTAAGGAGACATTATGACTGATACACAACAGAAGTCTGCTGCTAGAAAATTTGCGGCTTATTGGAAAGACAAAGGATATGAGAAAGGACAAAGCCAGACATTTTGGCTGACGCTACTTTCTGATGTCTTGGGTGTCGAGGATGTAGGCGGTTTTATTACATTTGAGGAACAAGTGAAACTGGATCATACTAGTTTCATTGATGGAATTATCCCTTCAACCCATGTACTGATTGAGCAAAAAAGCATTGATAAAAATTTGAAAGCCGCCATCAAGCAATCCGACGGTTCCTTGCTGTCTCCATTCCAGCAGGCCAAGCGGTATGCCGCCGAACTGCCCTACTCCCAACGCCCGCGTTGGATTGTAATTTGTAATTTTGCAGAGTTCCATGTGTATGATATGGAGCGTCCCGGTGGTGATCCGGAAATGATTCTTCTCGAAGATTTGGAGAAGGAATACTACCGGCTACAATTTCTGGTGGACACCGGGAGCGAACACATTAAAAAGGAAATGGAAATCTCCCTACAAGCAGGTGATTTGGTAGGGATACTCTATGACGCGCTCTTGAAGCAATACAAAGACCCTAGAAGTCAGACAACGCTTAAAAGCCTGAACAAGCTCTGTGTCCGGCTCGTATTCTGTCTTTATGCGGAAGATGCTGGGATTTTCGGTGGCAAGAGTATGTTCCATGATTATTTGAAGGATGTTCCTGTCAGCGGCATTCGTAGGGCGCTGGTGGAATTATTCAAAATCTTAGACCAAAACCCGGAATCGCGTGACAAATATCTTGCAGATGATAATCCGGCTCTGGCGGCGTTCCCCTATGTCAATGGCGGCTTATTCAGTGACGAGGACATCGAAATTCCACCTTTCACAGAAGAATTGAAAACACTCCTTCTTGAAAATGCCAGCGAGGATTTTAACTGGAGCGATATCAGCCCTACTATCTTCGGCGCGGTTTTTGAAAGTACATTAAACCCGGAGACTCGGCGCAGCGGTGGGATGCACTACACATCTATTGAGAACATTCACAAGCTAATTGACCCTTTGTTTTTAGACAGCCTGAAAGTCGAGTTTGCAGAAATTAAAGAAATCAAAGTTGACCGAACACGAAAGATCCGATTGGAGGCTTTTCAAAAGAAGCTTGCCAATTTAAAATTTCTTGATCCAGCTTGCGGTTCCGGGAATTTCCTGACCGAGACATATATTGCTCTTCGGAGACTGGAAAACGAGACGCTTTCTCTGCTCCATCAGGGACAGATTATGCTGGATATTGGAGACCCTATTCAAGTATCCATCGGTCAGTTCTACGGTATTGAGATTAATGATTTTGCTGTGACTGTTGCAAAGACCGCCCTATGGATCGCTGAGAGTCAAATGATGAAGGAAACTGAGGATGTAGTACATATGCCTCTGGATTTCCTCCCGTTGAAGTCCTATGCCAATATCATTGAGGGAAATGCTCTACAGGTGGATTGGACAAGTGTGGTTCCTAAATATGAACTAGACTATATTATGGGAAATCCGCCGTTTGTGGGTGCGTCTATGATGACAAAAGAGCAAAAGGATGAAGCGGTTGCCGTGTTTGGTAAAGGAAAGCGAGTCAATAGCATTGATTATGTTGGAGCATGGTATCATAAAGCAGCCGCATTGCTACAGGGAACAAGTTCCCGTGCGGCTTTTGTTTCCACTAACAGTATTACCCAAGGGGAACAGGTTGCGCCGCTGTGGGAAAAGCTGCTTAATCAATACAGAGTTCATATTGACTTTGCACATCGTACATTTAAGTGGAACAGTGAAGCAAAAGAGAAGGCTGCTGTCCATTGTGTGATTATCGGCTTTAGCATTGCCGGAAATAATCAAACCAAGTATATCTATACCAATGGCGTAGCATCGCAACCAGCAAAGAATATCAATCCTTATTTGATTGACGCTCCAGATGTTCTTATTTCCAGCCGTGGAGCTGCACTCTGCAATGTGCCGCGTATGACAAAAGGAAACCAGCCTTCTGACGGTGGTAACCTTATTTTGTCACAGGAAGAAAGGGATGCGTTGATTGCAAAAGATGCAAGTATTGCACCCTATGTGCGCCGATATGTTGGCTCCAAGGATTTTATCAATAACGATGAAGTTCGGTATTGCCTTTGGCTGAAGGGCGTTTCCCCTTCCCTGTATCGCAAAAATACAGAAATTATGCGCCGACTAGAAGCGGTCAAGCAGATGAGACTTGCAAGTTCTGCTGCACCTACGCGCGCATTAGCAGAAACGCCGTATTTGTTCTTTTCCACTCCGCAGACTGATAGCAACTATCTCTGTATCCCTGAGGTATCTTCGGAGCGGCGGCGCTATATTCCTATTGGCTTTATGGATAAAAGAATAATTGCCAGTAATAAACTTTTGATTGTTCCAGATGCGACCTTATATCATTTTGGTGTATTGACTTCTAACGTACACATGGCATGGACAAGGACAGTGTGTGGGCGACTGAAAAGCGATTATCAGTATTCAGGTGCAACGGTTTACAATACATTCCCTTGGCCTACTCCTAACGATGCGCAAAAAGCTAAAATTGAGCAGACTGCTCAGACCATCCTAGACGTCCGCGCCCGTTACTCGGAAAGCAGCTTCGCCGATCTTTATGATGAGCTGACTATGCCTCCGGAACTGCGGAAAGCGCATCAGGATAACGACCGGGCTGTTATGCAAGCTTATAGGTTTTCTGTCAAGGACATGACTGAAAGCAAGTGCGTGGCAGAACTAATGAAGATGTATCAGCGATTGACGCACAAAAGCATCTAATAGTGGAAAATGAAAGGAAGAGAGGTAAAAACAGTGGAGTTAAAAGGTCCTATAGGTTTAAGCAATGATTGTTTTGAGCCAGATCCAACTTATGATCTGAATTTTATGCTTGATACATCGGCAATTAATAAACTGGCAGAAAATCCGGAAGACTTGAAATTAGTTACACTTGCAAAAAAACAATTGGGATATATTTATTTTCGGAATCTTATTCAAGACAGGGAAATTGTTGGAATGAAAAGTGATGGATCATTTCATAAGATGGATCTAAATGGGCAAAAGAAATCTCAATTTATGGGAGAGATAATTAATACATTGCCTATAATCAGAGTTCCGTATATGGCAACATTAATGCACAATGCATTTATATTAGATGGAACTTGCTATGAATTTGAAGATGAGGGGAAAACAAATGAAGTTTTTTGCAAGGTTTTCAACGAAAATCCGGACAATTTTGAGGACGCAGTTATAATTGAGTCTGCAATACAGTACAACTGTATCACAATTTCAAATGATAGAGATATGTGCGTAAATACAAATTCGGTTTTTCCAGGAAAAGCTATGTGGTACAAAAAATTCATTGAAGGAATTAAGGAAAAACTATAATAAAAATCGCCTCTTTGTCATTTGCTGAATATTCCGGTCTCGAAGTCCATACTGTCCGGTAATTAGGAAACCGATTGGCAATTATGTAGGATATAGGAAATCTCGCCAATGTAAAGCCGGCTTACGCCCCGCAAAGCGGCTCTGGGCTTGACATTCGCTCAATTTCCTATGAATTGTAATCAAGCCAATCAATGGCGGTTTCCGCTCCGGAATACCGGTTTCCATATTACCGGAATCATGGTTTCTTGGTGCAAGAATATTCATTTGCTATGCATATACTGATTTTAGGTGGTTTTAAAAGTTTCGTTATCAATATTTTTCAAGGCACATTCAAAAGCGGATAGCATCAAATCTGCTTTAATATAAAGAACTGTTTGTGTCATGCATTTTAACATATTGCGCTTATTTTTTGTGTATTTCATAATGCGATATAAAAAAATAACTAAGAAGATTAATCAAGGATCCCATTATGGGTTTTTCGGGAATTGTACATCTGAAAAACATTGTAAAAAGAACATCTCATCATGCTTGCGACAATAGGCTTGCAATAAAATTTTTTCGGAAATAATATTTTGTACCTTTTATAATCATTTCACATCTTTGAATATCTGCAAACAAAGCTCCTCCAGCAATTCCTGTGTTTTTTCATCAAGTCCGATGTGGGCAAGATAGTCAACCACAATTTTCGCCATATCCTCCGGTGTAACAGGGCGTTCCTGCCGGATCGCGTCTGCCTGCTCATACATGGCATTCATCATTTCGGTAAGCTGAGAAGTATCTATATCAGCGGGTTCGCTGTCATAGGCTTTTTTCATATCTTTTAAAATATTCATCATGATATCGCGCAGCTTGGTCATAGACGCTTCGGTGGAAGTAATCTTTTCGGCGTTCATGCGGTTAATGTCATGGACTGCATCCCGGCGCACTTCCGGTGTTTCCATTGCATAGCCTTTTAATGTATCAATCCCAAAATCTATAATTGTATTTCTTGACTGAAATGCAGGAGCATTGGTGTCTTCAAAATAGGCTTCTGCATAATCAAGAAAGCGGGGGAAATTCTTACTTTCTATCATCATGCTCAAAAGCCGACTGTTCACTTTGCCGGACAATATCTGGAATAAAGCCTGATTACTAAGTCCGAGCTGGTTTAATTCCACATTCTTTCTCATTCTCACATCAGTCAATCCCAACAGATAATCCGCAGAAACATTGAAAAACAGTGCAAGCTTTGCCAGTACGTCATGTCCGACTGTTGCGGTCTTGCCGCTTTCTATACGGCTGATTACAGAAATAGGAATCCCCGTTTTTTCGCTGAGTTCTGTCTGTGACAAGTGCATACTTGTCCGCAGATCGCCGATACGCTCGTTGATTGTTCCCCCTAATTCACTCATATATTTTATCCTTCCCTTGCGTTCTGATACCCATTATATAAGTTCTTTTGCAAATTTGCAAAAAAATATGTCGTTATGCCTGATTTTTTGCAGATGTGCCGATTTTGGGGCTTTTTGGAAAATCAATGGTATGCTTTCTTTACAGCGAAATGCTGTCACATGCGCATGTGTGTAACCCGTTGTTTGATTACCGGAAAGGGGGCACACGATTTGGATAAAGAAATGCTTACTGAAAAAATAATCAGAAATCATCCGTTTGATTATACAGCATTGCTTGAGGCAGCAGAAAATCAGTCGGAACAGAATATCTGATGTCCATTTTTACAGAAGTAAAGGAACAATTAAGACTGCGGGATGTTGCGGAGCATTACGGATTGCATATCAACAGAGCTGGTTTTACTAACTGTCCGTTTCATCAGGAGCGGACAGCCAGTATGAAACTGTATGACGATCATTTCTATTGTTTTGGCTGCCATAGCAGTGGAGATGTTATCACGCTGGCGGAAAAGCTCTTTGGATTGCAGCCACTTGATGCAGCGCGGAAACTTCAAAAGGATTTCGGACTTGCGGATATACCTTATGACTACAGGAAAGAGACAAGGGCATATCGGGAGCGTCAGAAATCGCTTCGGAAAGAATTGGAGTTTAAGAAATGGAAAGCTGCTACTTATCTGCTTCTTACAGATTATTGTTCTCTGCTTCGCAAATGGAAAGACGAATATGCACCAAAAAATATTGAGGAGCCTTTTCATCCGCTGTTTGTGGAGAGCCTGCAGGAGTTATCTAAAATGGAATACTATTGTGATTTGTTCCTGTATGGCACAGATGAGGATATAAAGGAGTTCAAAGAATATGAAGAAAGGCTGGTAAAGAGAATTGCAGACAGAATCAGTAATTTCAGACAATCAGATCTGGGAAGAACCAATCCCAATCTCGGAAATGAAAGATGATCTTCCTGTTTTTCCGGTGCATTGTTTCCCGGCTGCTGTCGGTGAATATATAACGGCGTTGTCTGAAAATACGCAGACAAGCATTGATATGGCTGCAGTGGTCGCACTTGGAGTATCGGCGGTAGCTGCACAGCGCTATTACCGGATAGAGGGAAACAGCGGCTATTATGAACCACTTAATTTGTATGTTCTCTTGGTCGCAGAACCGGGAGAGCGGAAATCTTCCATTATGCAGAATTTTGTTTGCTTTCTCAATGATTATGAGGAAAAGAATCATGTCCGTCTGTATGCGGATGACTGCTCCTCGGAAGCACTTACGACACTGTTAGCAGAGAATGATAGTCTTATGACTGTCATCTCTGCAGAAGGAAGTATTTTTGATATTATTGCGGGCAGATACACCGGTCAGAAGGTGAATCTCGATGTATGGCTCAAAGGGCACTGTGGGGATGAGATTAGAGTTGACAGAAAAAATCGTGATGCAGAATATATCCACAGTCCCAGGCTGACGACTGTGCTTGCCATCCAGCCGAGTGTACTGGAAGAGGTTATGAAAAATCGGGTTATGAATGGCAGAGGTCTTGTTGCACGCTTTCTTATGGCGATACCTGCGTCCAGAATCGGGAGGAGGATTTTTTTATCACAGGCAATTCCGGAAAGTGCTGCTGGTGGTTTCCAGAATGTTTTAGAGCGTATCTTTCTTTCTGGAGGCAACAGGGAAATGCAGACTATCCGGTTATCCGAGGAAGCAAGAGGAATTATTGAAAACTATTTTATGGAAAATGAAAAGCTGCTTGCAGACAGGTCAAATCCTATGAAGGAATGGCTGGCGAAGAACGTTGGTGCGGTTCTGCGGGTTGCGGGTATTCTGCATCTTGCAGACGGGAAGGAGAGCGAAGAACTTCTATCCGGTGACACAATGCGAAGTGCTGCAGAAATTGGCAAATATTTCTATGCTCATGCAAAGTATGCCTATGATGTTATGGACAGCGGCAATACGTTAAAAATGGCTGAGTATGTACTGTCAAAGCTGGAGCAAAGCGGCAAATCTCAAACTACCCGCAGGGAGTTGTTCCGTGCCTGTCGGGGGAGCTATTTTAAGCAGGTGGCGGAAATAAAACCTATCCTTGATATGCTTGAGGAATATGGTTACATACGACAAGAGGCAGTGGCAAAAGCCGGCACAAACCGACCGAGTGAAGTGATTTATATTAGCCCGTATCTATATGGACAAAAGGGACAATAAGGTCAATAAAAGTTTGGAATTTGTCCTTAAAGTCCTTATTGTCCGCAGTTTTTCAATGAAATGTATGGGAACATGTTGCCAACACAGTTGGCAACCCCACTACTTTACCGCAGGTAAAGTATAGTGGGTTACACTTCACAGAAGTGTCAGCGTTTCGCCTGCCATATCTGGTTTTTTGCTGCCGTTTATGTGGAAGAGAGGAAAGGGGGAACTACATGGCAAAGCTGGTATGTCATGGGGAGAAATATAAAAAAGGAAATGTGCCGTCCATAGAACGGCATAATGAACGCAGGAATGCAAATTACAGCAATGAAGAAATAGATCCGTCAAGGACGCATCTGAATTATTCTCTTATACAGAGTAACAGCGAAAGCTATTATCGTTCTGTGATGGAGCTGGTAAATGCGCGGGATAATCCGTCAGGTAAAGCGCTGCGGAAAGATGCGGTTGTTCTCTGTGAGTTTATTATATCTTCAGGCAATGAGTTTTTTGAAATGCTTTCTCCGGAGGAGCAGAAACGGTTCTTTGAAAAAGCGACCGGGTATCTGCAAGATTTCTTTGGAAAAGAAAACAGCATTTATGCCGTAGTTCACTATGATGAGCATACACCGCATCTGCACTTCGGCTTTGTTCCTTTGACAGCAGAAAATAAGCTTTGCGCAAAAAAGGTCATTGATCGATCTGCGTTATTGCGGTTACAGGCTGAAATGCCAAAATTTTTACAGGAGAAAGGATTTCAGATCGAACGCGGGGAAGCCGGATCTGCAGCAGTACATAAGAGTGTAAAAAAGTATAAGGCGGATATGGAGAAAGAAAAAGCGGCGTTGGCGGTTTCCATCCAAAAGGAAAAACAGGAGCTTTCACAGCTTGCATCCACGAAAGCGGAGATAAAATCTGTTGAGCAAATTCCGACGGGAAAAACAATATTAGGCGGGAAAATTACTGTTGATGAGGATGACTATAAGAAAGTTGCTATGCTTGCAAAAAAGCAGATAGTAAGTGAAAACAAAGAAAAGAAGCTGTCAAAAGAGATTTCTTCTTTGCTGAAAGAGAATAAGACGCTGAAAACAGAAAACGAAGGAATAAAAATGCAGCTTGGCAAACGCCAATCTGTCAGCGAACGTTTATCAACGGCGACAATGGAATCAGAGCTGCGGGAATTACGATTGTATAAGCAACTGGCGGAAAAAATCTTATCAGAGCATGGTTTGTTAGATTATTTCAGAAAAACATTCATACATTCTAATAATCGGAATTTATAAGAGGGATGCTTTGCTGAAAAAGGAATCGGAACATTTCACTGACAGAGAGGATAAAAGTATGGATTTATGTCTCACAGATACGCAGAAATTAAATATAAAAAAGACTCTAAAGAGGGGGATTTATCAGGAATTGCATGACAGAGATTATCTTTCGGATGCGCAATTAAATGAACTGATTGCAAAAAATACATAGGGGGTTTACTTGCGCATCACTGCCTGTCAGATTATACTGTAAGTGGTGATGTGTCCTTTGAAGGAGGAGGACACCATATGAAAAACGAAGCTTCGCATCGTTATAATAAACTTAGAGTCGCTGCATATTGCAGAGTTTCCACAGACAAGGATGACCAGACAAATTCCCTGATCAGCCAGCGCAGTTATTTTGCGGATTACATTAACCGCCATGAAGATTGGGTGTTAAATGATGTGTATTATGACGAGGGCATCAGCGGAACGCAGACAAAAAAGAGAGCCGGATTTAACGCGATGATTGAAGAAGCCATGCAGGGAGGCATAGATCTGATCTTGACAAAAGAAGTATGCCGCTTTGCAAGGAACACGGTTGATACACTTTTCTACACCAGAAAACTCAAAGATAAGGGGATAGGCGTTGTATTTACCATTGACAACATAGATACCAGAGATGCGGACGGGGAACTTCGTCTGACCATTATGGCAAGTATCGCGCAGGAGGAAAGCCGAAAAACCTCTGAACGTGTGAAATGGGGACAAAGACGCTGCATGGAGCGGGGGGTAGTCTTCGGGCGTGATATGCTGGGTTATACCGTTAAAAACGGCGTATTGACTGTCAACGAAGAGGAAGTGCCGATTGTCCGCGCTATCTTTCATAAATTTACGAACGAGGGCAAAGGTACCCATGTGATCGCAAGGGAATTGCTGGAAGAGGGGATGCGCCCTATGCGGGTAAAAATGTGGTCTAACACGATTATCTTGAGAGTTCTGAGAAACGAAAAATATGTCGGTGACCTGTGCCAGAAAAAGACTTACACGCCGAATTATCTGACACACGCAAAGAAATACAATCGAGGTAAGGAAGAAATGATTTATCTGAAAGACCACCATGAGCCAATCATTGACAGAGAACTGTGGAATCGGACACAGGCGGAACTTCTTAAGCGGTCTCCGTCAGAAGATGTAAAATCAAAGCACAGCAATCGTTACTGGTGCAGCGGGAAGCTCTACTGTGGTTTGTGCGGTCAGCGTTATGTCAGCAGAACGAAAAAGCTGAAAAACGGCACCGTCTATAAGGCGTGGAGATGTTATGCTGCAGCCAATCATGGTGCGAGAAAGCTTTCTTCTTTCGGGGAACATATCGGCTGTGATAACGGCTCTATCAATGAAAAGGCATTGCTTACCTGTATGCATTACTGTATCTGCAAACTTCAGGCGAACCAAAAAGAACTGAAACAGGAAATCATGCAGGAAATCAAGGAAATCAAAGGAATAACAGAGAAAAAGCCGGACACAAAACGTATTCAGGAGAAAATGGATGCACTTGCCGACAAGAAAAAGAAAGCGATTGACTTGATGTTGGATGGACTGATTACCAGATCTGACTTACAGGAGCAGACAAAATGGTATGATGAACAGCTTGCAGAGCTTTCAGAATCATTGCATGTGGCAGGGAAGCAGGATAAAGCGAATACTGCGGAGCTGCGCGAATGTGAAAGCTATATTGCTGCGCTGGACGAGATCATGTCTTTCGATGAAAGTAATGAGAGTCTGTACCGGGAAATCCTTGACAAAATGGTTATCTATCACGATAAGACCATTGAAGTATGGCTGAAATGTGTTCCGTTCGGTATGAAATTAAACGTCAGTTCTTCGGGTAAGAATGATGATTACCACACCGATATTCTCTCTATGGAGATTGTTGAAAGATCATAATATAAGGCATGAGACGCGCGCAACCTCGATTCCGCTGACGCTTCATCTCGGTTCGCAGGCTTCGCCTTATAACATCAAGTATTCATGCGCTTATCTGTGAGCAAGCTCCCGATAAGCGATAAACACTTGATGTTGCACGTCTCATGCCAAATGCGCAATTTTGGCACCGATACACCGATGTCGGTCAATACCGCGGCAATTTCAGGGTAGGGCACACCGTAGCGCTGGGACAGATAGCGCATGGATGCACCCATCTCGCCATCGGGGCCGCCGTACTGGGAGATGATGACTTCCGCCAGTTTCGCGTTGGGCGTGGTAATATTTACAGGGTATTGCAAGCGTTTTTCATAACTCCACATTTAGCAGGCACCTCCTTCCCAGGGCATGGGCGATGTAGCCCATTTCCACTCATCCATACAGTTGCCGGGCATATCCTGCCTGATCGGACCGAATTTTGCCGTGTATTCTTTGGTAACCTGATGGAGCATTCCGTTGTAGCGGTGAAAATAGGAGATGGCATCTGTGTCATATGGATGGGTATCCAGATATTCCCGCAGTTCCGTGGTGGTGAAGTCCAACACGTTGATGTCTCTGAGCAGTCTTCTTTTTTCTGTCATGTTCTGATTCATCGTTTGCCCCTCCTTCCCTTGAAAGGTTTATCCAGTTCGGGGAAGATCGTCCCCCTGTTAAATGCCTCTTCCAGATTCTCGTAAAGAACCGGAGCCTGCTGCATGGGCACGTAAGCCATGGCAATCGGAAAATTCCCCATCATGTCATTCATAAAAGGGCGTTGCGTTCTTTGCATTATATTGATCCTTTCAATTATTGATTATGCTTTATTGTATGTCTCTCTGATAAAAAGGTGCCATGATTTTACATTTTTCGCCCTGCTCGCCTTTCAGAGTTTGCGAAGCAAACCTCTTTGGCGAACTTCGCTCGCCATATTCACATGATTTTCACATTTTTTTAAACAAATTGTCACAGTTTCAACATATAGTGGTAAGGACAGGTAAAATGTGGTAATGTAATAATGCATTGTTTCACGGAATGTATTTGCGGAAAGAAAATGGAGGAATATACATTGGCAGTAGTGGAAGTGAAAAATCTGACAAAGCGATACGGGAAGCACACGGCAGTGGAGGGGCTTTCTTTCAGCGTAGAAAGCGGACAGATATACGGATTTCTGGGACCGAACGGCGCGGGAAAATCCACCACGATGAATATTATGACAGGATATCTGGCGTCGTCGGGCGGAGAGGTGTTGATAAACGGGCACGATATGATGAGAGAGCCGGAGGAGGCTAAAAAGTGTATCGGCTATCTGCCGGAGGTTCCGCCGGTCTATCCGGATATGACGGTGCGGGAATATCTGCAGTTTGCAGCGGAATTAAAGGGTATTTTGAAAAAAGAGAGAAAACAGCAGATCGCAGAAGTGATGGAACTGACAAAAGTGACAGAAGTGTCGGAAAGATTGATCAAAAACCTCTCAAAAGGCTACAGGCAGAGAGTAGGGTTAGCGCAGGCAATCCTGGGAGAGCCGGATGTGATCATTTTGGATGAACCCATGGTGGGGCTTGATCCGAGGCAGATCATTGAGATGCGTGACCTGATCAGGGCTCTGGGTAAGAAACATACGGTGATACTGAGTTCCCATATTCTGTCGGAGGTCAGCGCGGTCTGTGACCATATCATGATCATCTCAGACGGCAGGTTAGTCGCTTCGGATTCTCCGGAGGGGCTGCAGAGACTGATACAGGGTTCCTCCTCGCTGGAGGCGGTGGTCAAGGCGACCATACAGCAGATCAGGGAGGTGATTGACACGATAGAGGCGGTGGCCGGGATGGAAGAGAAGCCGTCTCATATGCCGGACTGTGTGATGGTGTCTATCAGAACGAAGGACAATGCCGATATCAGAGAAGAGCTGTCCATGAAACTGTATGAGAGAAAGCTGCCGATCATGGGAATGAGTATGCAGGAGCATTCCCTGGAGGACATTTTCCTGGAGCTGACGGAGAGACAGGAAGAGGACGCAAAAGCCGATAATAAGGAGGAAGACAAGCATGACAGCGATATATAAACGAGAATTGAGAGCCTGTTTCAACTCCTTCATCGGATGGCTTTTTTTGGCGGTGGTACTGTTTTTCACGGGACTTTATGTGACAGCGAATAATCTGGCGCAGGGTTCCGCCTATCTGACTTACGCGCTGCAGAGCTCCCTGATCATCTTTATCATTGCGGTTCCGATCCTGACCATGCGGATTCTCGCGGAGGAGAGAAAAAACAAGACGGATCAGATGATATTGACTGCTCCGGTCAGCGTCTGGAAGATCGTGCTGGGGAAATATCTGGCGCTGGAGACGGTGTTCGCCATTCCCTGTGCTGTGCTGTGTCTGTATCCGCTTTTGCTTGGCAGATACGGAACGATTCCCTACGGGGAGACCTATGTGTCACTCTTAGGTTTCTTCCTCTACGGTTCGGCGGCGGTGGCGGTGGGGGTTTTTGTGTCCTCCCTGACGGAGAGCCAGGTGATCGCGGCGGTGGTGTCGGTGGTGTTCATTTTTATCGGCTATGTGATGGCGGGGATCTGCAATCTGATTTCGCCGACAGGAAACCTGCTTACGGAGGTTTTGAAAGTTTACGATCTGACGACGCCGTTTATCGATCTGATCAACGGAAATCTGAAACTTTCTTCCCTGGCATACTATCTTTCGCTCATCTTTCTGCTGCTGTTTTTCACGACGCAGTCGATTCAGAAACGGCGCTACAGTGTGTCGGTAAGGCATCTGGGCAGGGGCGCCTACAGCATCGGGCTGATCGCAGTGACGACGGCGGTGGTGATCGGCGCAAACCTGTTGCTTCATCAGGTGCCGGCAGAATATACGGAATTTGATGTGACGAAGGAAAAGCTGTATTCCTTGACAGAGGATTCGTACCAGGTGATGGACGGCCTGGAGGAGAACATAACGATCTATGTGCTCTCTCCGGAGAGCAGCATGAATCTGGATGTGATCGAGACGTTAAACCGCTATGAGAGCTACTCCGATCATATCCGGGTGGAATATGTGGATATCTCCTCCAATCCGGAGTTTGCGGGACAGTATACGGATGCGCAGGTGAGCGAGCGCTCCCTGATTGTAAAGAGCGATAAACGCAGCAAATATATCGATTACGGCGATCTGTACCAGATGGAGCTGAGTTACGAGACTTACGGATACGAGATGACCGGTTACGATGCGGAGGGGCAGATCACCAGCGCGCTGCATTATGTGACGATGGAGGATATGCCTGAGGTGTATCTGCTGGAAGGGCACGGAGAAGGCGCTCTGGAAGCCGGATTTTTGTCTGTTCTGGAAAAGCTCAATATCGAATATGAGTCGTTAAATCTTCTGACTGTGGATGAGGTGCCGCAGGATGCAAAAGGGCTGATCGTCAACGCTCCCACGGCGGATCTGTCCCAGGATGATGCGGAGAAGATCAGGCGGTATTTAAACGGCGGCGGGGACGCTCTGTTTGTCAGAGGGTACAGCAGGGAGGAACTTCCGAATTACCAGTCTCTGTTTGCGGATTACAATGTGACGTTTGTTGAGGGGATGGTGGTGGAGAACGACAGAGACTACTACTATCAGAATATGCTGTACCTTTTGCCGGAGGTGCTGTACGACGAGGTGACCGCCGGGGCTTATGAAGGGTATGTCTTTGCGCCTTATGCCGGCGGTATCGTGATCGACGAGGCGGCGGAGGAGAGCGGGGAGGTCCGCTATCTGTTGAAGACAACGGAGGATTCCTTCGCACGGATTAATCCGGACGAAGTGTCTGCCGGGGAAAAGACGGCGGAGGATATCGACGGTCCCTTCGCCCTGGGCGCGAGGGTGACAAGGCAGACGGACGGCGGCGAGAGCACCGTTGTGGTCTACACCTCCGCGGTGATCTTCGAGGAGGGGGCGGATGCCATTGTCGCTGGAAACAATAAGAAGCTGTTTGAAGATACGGTGAGCAGTTTTGCCACGGTGGAAAATGCGGTGTCCATACCGGTAAAAAGCTACTATGCGGGTTTTCTGACCGTGCCCTGGTTCGAGTTTATCCTTGCAGGGCTGTTCCTTGTGCTGGCACTGCCTCTGGGACTGCTCGTCACAGGGCTTGTGATCTGGCTGCAGAGGAGAAAACGGTAGCGGCGGGAAACGGCTGGCCGTCAATGCGCCAGTTTTTCGATGTCCGGTGTCCTTTTCCGGACAAGGAAATATCCGGCGGCGCCGATCATTCCGCCGGTAAAATTCAGGATCAGATCGTCTATATCTACGCTCCTTTCGATAAATAGCTGCGCTGTCTCGATAAAGATGGGAAGCAGGGCACAGGACAGGAGCGAGGAGAGAACGGACTGCCTCTTTTTCCACAGAAGGGGCAGTCCGAATCCCCAGGGAAAAAACATCACAATATTTCCCACAATATTCACCAGGAAAACAGAAAAATGAAAGTGGCTAAAGAAGCTGCGGATACTGCGAAAAGGGACCAGATTGACGGCATAGCCTGTGGAGAGCCGCGCTCCGGCACTTTCGATCATCAGAGAGGGCCTCTGCCAGTTTCCTTCCAGGACAAGGATAAGCAGCCCCGACATAAACAGGACAAACAGGCAGAGAGCGCACTCTCTTTTCCGTTCCCGTCTCCAGGGCCTGCGAAGAAACAGGTAGAGAGGGAGCAGGATCAGGAGGATATTCGCAAATTTAAACAGATAGTATATCATTTCTTTTTCCAGTCTTTTTGAGAGTTTATCGTTTTAGCAAAATCATATCACAGACAGGTGAATTTTTCCACGAGAGCTTCATAAATAAATGCAGATGACAAATTTCATTTTTTGTGGTAGACTAAATTTCGCAGGCAGGCGCGGTCTGTCTGCAAAATTTTTTGGTGCAGAGAAAAGGAAAAATATGGCAGCATCCGGTAATAGAGGGAAAAGACAGGGGAGCCGTTCCGGTTCTTCCAACAATAGAAGCAACAGCAGAGGCAGACAGACGGCAAACAAAAGAAAAACAGTGAAAGAAGAGGCTTTTAACAGCAGGCTGACGCAGGAGATCGGGCTTATTGTCCTGTTTGCTTTTTGTGTGTTTCTGTTTTTATGCAATTTCGGGATCATGGGGAGCGTCGGAGGCTTTTTGAAGAGTGTGCAGTTCGGCATTTTCGGCCTCACCGCATATATTACGCCGCTTCTCATCTTTGTGGTGGTATTGTTTTACATAAGCAACCAGGGGAGCTTCGCAGCGATTCGTAAGCTGGTCTCGGGAGTACTTTTGTATGTGCTGATATCGATGATCTGCGAGCTGTTTGCCGGGCGTCTTGGGGAGATGGAGAGCTACAGTTTTGTCGAGATCTATAAGGCGGCGGCAGAAAACCATAACGGCGGCGGATGCCTGGCCGGTTCTCTCGCCTATCTGTCCTATCACTATCTCGCCATGCTGGGGACGGTGCTGTTGATCCTTGTGCTGGGGCTCATCTGTGCGGTGATATTGACGGAGCGCTCCGTGATAAGCGGCGCGAAAAAGAGCAGTAAGGTGCTGGCGGAGCGTATGCGGTCCAGGGAAGCGAGATATGAGGAGGAGTACGAGGAGGATGAGAGCGCGGCCGATCGGCGCGAGAGGATCCGCGAGGAGAAGAGAGAGCGGATGCGGCAGCGCAGGCAGGAACAGGAGGAACGGGATCGAAGGCGGCAGGTTCAGCTGGAAGAACGAAATCAGAAGAGGCAAAAAGAGCAGGAGGAAAGGGCGAGAAGACGGCAGATACAGCAGGAGGAGAGAGCCAGAGAGAGACAGCTCGAACAGGAAAAAAAGGAAGACGAAAAGATACTGCGCATGAATAAAAAAAGTAGAGGGGTGATGCTCGACACTACGCTCACCGCAAGGGAGCGCGCTGTGGAAAACCGGAACGAGATGCACGAGATCCGAGTGCAGGATATTGTGCCGGAGGAACCCGTCCAAGAGGAGAAACCGGAGCGCCCCATCTACCGGAAAGAGGCGGAGGTTGATGAGGTGCAGGAGATTTCCTGGCCGGATTTTGAGGAGAGCGAGGTCATCCCGCAAAAGCAGGCGCCCCGTCAGGAGAGGATCCGCATTGCGGAGCCCGAAAAAGACCTGGCGGAGATACCGGAGCCGATCACGGAGGCTTCCCCGGGGAGGTCTGCACTGATGGAAGAGCAGAGCGTTTCGCGGGAGACGGCGGGAGAGAAGGATTCCTTCGCTCATTTGAAAGAAAAGGGACGGACGAAAGATTATACATTACCGCCGGTCACTCTGCTGCGGAAAGGGAAAAATACTGGCAGAGGCGACAACAACAAGGAGTTGAAGGACACGGCGTTTCATTTACAGCAGACGCTGGAAAATTTCGGGGTGAAGGTGACCGTCACGGAGATCAGCCAGGGGCCCACCGTGACCCGGTATGAAATGCAGCCGGAACAGGGTGTGAAAGTCAGCAAGATCGTGGGACTGGCGGATGATATCAAACTGAATCTGGCGGCCACGGATATCCGTATCGAGGCGCCGATCCCGGGGAAGGCGGCGGTAGGTATCGAAGTGCCGAACAAGGAAAATTCCGCGGTGGCATTCCGAGATCTGATCGAATCGCCGGAATATCAGAAGTTTGATTCCAGGCTGGCCTTCGCGGTGGGGAAAGACATCGGCGGCAAGGTGGTGGTGACGGATATCGCCAAAATGCCCCATATGCTGATCGCCGGGGCTACCGGTTCCGGCAAATCGGTCTGTATCAATACAATCATTATGAGCATTTTATATAAAGCTCATCCGGAGGACGTGAAGTTGATCATGATCGATCCGAAGGTGGTGGAACTCAGCGTCTACAACGGGATCCCCCATCTGTTGCTGCCGGTGGTGACTGATCCGAAAAAGGCGGCGGGGGCTCTGCACTGGGGCGTGGCGGAAATGACGGAGAGATATAATAAGTTTGCGGAACAGGGAGTGCGCGATCTGAAAGGCTATAACCAGAAGGCTGAACAGATGCAGAAAAAGGGTGCGCCCGACGCGATCGCCAAAATGCCGCAGATCGTGATCATTGTGGATGAGCTGGCGGACCTGATGATGGTGGCGCCGGGGGAAGTGGAAGAGTCCATCTGTCGTCTGGCACAGCTGGCCAGGGCGGCCGGGATCCATCTGATCATCGCGACCCAGCGTCCTTCCGTGGATGTTATCACGGGACTGATCAAGGCGAATATGCCCAGCCGGATCGCTTTTGCGGTCTCCAGCGGCGTGGATTCCAGGACGATCCTGGACATGGTGGGTGCGGAAAAACTGCTCGGAAAGGGAGATATGCTGTTTTATCCCCAGGGGTATCCGAAGCCCGCCAGGATCCAGGGAGCCTTCGTCTCCGATGACGAAGTGCAGGATGTGGTGGAATTCTTGAAGGCACAGAATATCATCACACAGTACAGCCCCGATATTGAGCAGCAGATGAAAACGGTATCCGCGGGAGCGGGAAGCGCGCAGGCGGATTCTGCTTCCGCCTTTGACGAATATTTTGTGGAAGCCGGAAAGTTTATCATCGAGAAGGATAAAGCTTCCATCGGCATGTTGCAGAGAGTGTTTAAGATCGGATTCAACCGGGCGGCACGGATCATGGACCAGCTCTGCGAGGCAGGCGTGGTCGGTGAGGAGGAAGGGACGAAACCCAGAAAGGTATTGATGAGCCCGGAACAGTTTGAGAGTTTTGTGGAAGAGTCCATGTAGAAAAAAAGCGGGAGGTCAGAATGAAAACAGATATTGAAATTGCACAGGAAGCGGTTTTGGAGCCCATTGAAAAGGTGGCGGAGAGATGTGGGATTCCTGCAGAAGAGCTGGAGCTGTACGGAAAATATAAAGCCAAACTGTCGGAGGAGTACATCCGCTCCCTGCAGAGCAGAGAAGACGGAAAACTGATTTTGGTGACGGCCATCAATCCCACGCCGGCGGGGGAGGGAAAGACGACCACTACGGTAGGGCTGGGGGAGGCCTTCGGGAAGCTTAAAAAAAATGCGGTGATCGCTCTGCGGGAACCCTCTCTGGGCCCCTGTTTTGGCATCAAGGGCGGCGCAGCGGGAGGCGGCATGGCTCAGGTGGTGCCGATGGAAGATCTGAATCTGCATTTTACCGGGGATTTTCATGCGATCACTTCAGCCAACAATCTGCTGGCAGCGCTGCTGGACAATCATATCCAACAGGGGAACGCGCTACAGATCGATACGAGGAACATTGTCTGGAAGAGATGTCTGGATATGAATGACAGGGTACTACGAAATGTGGTGGTCGGTCTTGGAAGCAGGGCGGACGGCTTTGTGAGGGAGGACCATTTTGTGATCACGGTGGCCTCCGAGATCATGGCGGTGCTCTGCCTGGCGGAGAATATGGAGGATCTGAAGAAACGGCTTGGAAAGATCGTAGTCGCCTACGATCTGGAGGGACAACCGGTTACAGCAAACGATCTGCAGGCGGTGGGTTCCATGGCGGCGTTGTTGAAAGATGCGATAAAGCCGAATCTGATTCAGACGCTGGAGCATACGCCGGCGCTGGTGCACGGCGGGCCGTTTGCCAATATCGCCCACGGGTGTAACTCCGTCCGCGCCACAAGAACGGCGCTAAAAATGGCGGACTACTGCATCACGGAGGCCGGCTTTGGGGCAGACCTGGGGGCAGAGAAATTCTTTGATATCAAGTGCCGGGCGGCGGGATTAAAACCGGACGCGGTGGTACTGGTGGCGACGGTTCGGGCGTTAAAATACAACGGCGGTGTCAAGAAGGAGGATCTGAGCGAAGAGAATCTGGAGGCACTGAAAGCCGGTATCGTCAATCTGGAAAAACATATCGAAAACCTGCAGAAATACGGTGTGCCGGTGGTGGTCACCCTGAACAGATTTCTGACCGATACGGAAAAGGAACTGTCCTATGTGGAAAGATTCTGCCTGGAGAGAGACTGCGAGTTTGCGCTCTCCGAAGTGTGGGAAAAAGGAGGAGAGGGTGGTCTTTCTCTGGCGAAGAAAGTGCTTGCCGCGCTGGAGAAGGAAAGTCGTTTCCATGTTTTATATGAGAGAAAACTGCCTCTGCGGGAAAAAATAGAAACTGTGGCGAAAGAGATTTACGGAGCGGCCGGGGTTTCCTACGCGGCATCCGCTGCGAAACAGATCGCCCAGCTGGAAAAACTGGGGTTCGGAGATCTGCCGGTATGTATGGCGAAGACGCAGTATTCGCTGTCGGATGACGCGGCTCTTCTCGGCCGGCCGGATGGCTTTACCGTGACCATCCGGGAGGTCTATGTGTCTGCGGGAGCGGGGTTTGTCGTGGTGTTGACCGGGGCGGTCATGACGATGCCGGGCCTGCCGAAAATGCCCGCGGCTTTCCGGATCGATGTGGACGAGGAAGGTAAGATTACGGGACTGTTTTAAAGAGAAGAGAGTATATAGGGAGAGAAAAAGTATGAGTTATCAGTTGATCGACGGCAAGGCGATTTCGGGACAGATCAAGGAAGAGTGCCGCATGAAAGCGGAGGAATACAGAGAAAAGGGGATAGAGATCACACTGGCTGTAGTGCAGGTAGGGAACGATCCGGCTTCCGGCGTCTATGTCCGGAACAAAAAGCGGGCCTGCGAGGCGTGCGGTATACGATCCTTATCTTACGAACTGCCGGAGGATACCGGCGAGGAACAGCTTTTGGAACTGATCGGGAAATTGAATGCCGATCCGGCGGTAAATGGCATTCTGGTGCAACTGCCTCTTCCGGGGCAGATCGACGAGAACAAGGTGATCCGGGCGATCGATGTGAAGAAAGATGTGGATGGCTTCCACCCCATGAGCGCCGGCGCTCTCTGCACGGGACAAAAGGGATTTGTCTCCTGTACGCCTGCAGGCATCATCGAGCTTTTGAAGCGAAGCGGCATTGCCATCGCCGGGAAAGAGTGTGTGGTGATCGGGCGCAGCAACATAGTAGGAAAACCTGTGGCTCTGCTTCTTCTGGCTGAAAACGGGACGGTGACGGTCTGTCATTCCAGGACGAAGGATCTGAAGGAAGTGACAAAGCGGGCGGATATTCTCGTGGTGGCGATCGGAAAACCGAGATTTATAACCGCAGATTATGTGAAGGAAGGCGCGGCGGTCATCGATGTGGGAATTCATCGCAATGAAAACGGAAAACTCTGTGGAGATGTGGATTTTGACTCAGTGGCTCCCAAATGCAGCGCGATCACGCCTGTCCCGGGCGGTGTCGGCCCGATGACGATCGCCATGCTGATGAGCAACTGCATCGCATCAGTAGACTTATAAATAAAATTATGCTATACTGATTTGGTCACAGTGAAAAGAAGGGAGAGGATCTCATGATATGCCCTGAGTGCGGCAGGGAAATTCCGGAAGGTCATCTGTATTGTGATGTCTGCGGCATGGAAGTGCGGATCGTACCGGATTTCGAACCTGAGGTGGAAAACAGCATAACAGAATCGCTCTCCGGCGTGGTGGAGACTTTGACGGATGAACAGGAGGAAGAACCCGAGGGGGAACACGAAAAGCAGAAAAATCTGTTTGTGCTCAGTCTCGGCTGTATCTTTGTACTGGGATTGATCATCCTTGTGGCATATTTTTCGGTAACCGTCTATTTCCGCTCTGCGGAGTATCAGATGAAAACGGCAATGGTTTACATAGAAGAAGGAGATTATGAGACAGCTCTTGTCAGCCTGCAGGGGGCGTTAGATGCCGGAGGGAGCTTTGAGGAGATCAAACTGGAGATGGTTGCCTGCTACGATGCTCTCGGGGAGGAACAGGATTACATAGGGAGTCTGTATGAGCTTGTGAGCCATGAGCAGGTGTCCCGGGAAAAACTGGTGCAGGCGTACGACAAGATCATCGCATTCTATGCGGAGAAGGAACAGTATGAGCAGGTGAACACGCTCCTGCAGAATTGTCCGGAAGCCTCGATCCAGGAGAAATATTCCGAGTACATGGCAAACATGCCGGAATTCAGTTATGTGGAAGGGGCTTATAATGAGGTGGTTCCCCTGAAGATTCTGAGCAATACCAACGGACACATCTATTTCACGATGGACGGAAGCAATCCCGACCGATATTCGGAGGAGTACATATCTCCTATCTTTCTGGAGACCGGCGAGTATGAAATAACAGCGGTGTTTATCAACGAATATGGTATTAAGAGTCCCTATGCGAAGGCAACCTATCAGATCGATGTGTCGATGCCTTTTGCGCCGGAGGTGGATGCTTACAGCGGTGACTTTTTCACGCCGCAGATGATCCATGTGGAAGCGGAGGAAGGCTGCCAGATCTACTATACGACGGACGGCAGCGAACCGGACGGACTCAGCACTATATACAACGGATTTTTACCGATGCCGCTGGGCGACAGCAGTTTTAAATTTGCGGCGATCGATGAGAACGGGGTGTCCAGTGAGGTCACGGTGCGCAATTATCATCTGGAACCGATCACGGACTACACAAAGGAGGATGCGCAGAGCGTTATTTTGCGTTATATGCTGAATACGGGGCGGATTGTCGATCTGTATGGAACGGTCTCGGCGGAGGATCCCCGGAGAATGATCTATGTGTTTGCCTGCTGCGTCAATATAGAAAATGAGGGAGATTTCTATATTTTCTCGGAATACATAGAAAATCCTGACGGCAGTCGGGAGAAGACGGGCAGTTATTATGCGGTCGGAATGTACAACCTGCCTTTGTATGGAACACATTATGACGTGCGCACCAGCAATTTTGCGCTGGGCACAGAACTTTTATGGCAGGGATCATAAATAAAGAAACGGAAAGGTGAGGAGTATTATGTTTAAAATTTTGAAGAAAGCGCAGTTGAACGACACGATCTACAAGATGGTTGTGAGCGCAAAGCGGGTGGCAAAAAACTGTCTGCCCGGACAGTTTGTCATTGTCCGCATGGATGATGACGGGGAGCGGATCCCGCTGACGATCTGCGATTACGACAGGGAGGCAGGCACGGTAACCATCGTATTTCAGATCGTGGGCGCGGAGACAAAAAGGATGACAGCGTTGGCGGAAGGTGATTGTTTCCGGGAGTTTGTGGGGCCTCTGGGACGTCCCTCCGAACTCTGTGAGGAGGATATCGAATCTCTGCGGAAAAAAAAGATTCTGTTTGTGGCGGGTGGTGTCGGCACGGCACCGGTATATCCCCAGGTAAAGTGGCTTGAGGAACAGGGAGTGGCTGCCGATGTGATCGTCGGGGCGAAGACGAAGGATATCCTGATCATGGAGGAAGAGATGAAAGCGGTTGCCGGAAATCTCTATATCACGACGGACGACGGTTCTTACGGCAGATCCGGTATGGTGACGAAAGTCATTCAGGATCTGGTGGAGGAGGGGAAGCAGTATGATGTCTGTATTGCCATCGGGCCGATGATCATGATGAAATTTGTCTGCAAACTGACAAAGGAGCTGAATCTGCCGACAGTGGTTTCTCTGAATCCGATCATGGTGGACGGAACAGGCATGTGCGGCGCCTGCCGGGTGCTGGTGGGCGGCGAAGTGAAGTTTGCCTGCGTGGACGGTCCGGAATTTGACGGTCATCTGGTGGACTTTGATAACGCGATGAAGCGTCAACAGCAGTACAAGACCGAGGAGGGCAGGGCGATGCTGCGGCTGGAGGAAGGAGACACCCACCACGGCGGCTGCGGAAACTGCAATGAATAAAGAAAGGTAAGGTTTATAATAGATGGATGTATTGAAAAAAGTGCCTGTGAGAGAGCAGGACGCGAAAGTGAGAGCAACAAACTTTGAGGAAGTATGTCTGGGCTACAATATGGAAGAAGCGATGGAGGAGGCTTCCAGATGCATTGGCTGCAAGAATGCTCAGTGTATCAAGGGATGTCCGGTGGCGATCGATATTCCGGGCTTTATCGAGAAGGTAAAGGGCGGTGATATCGAGGCGGCCTATCAGGTGATCAGCAAATCCTCGGCGCTTCCGGCAGTCTGCGGACGTGTCTGCCCGCAGGAGAGTCAGTGCGAGGGGAAATGTATCAGAGGCATAAAGGGGGAACCGGTCTCCATCGGCAAGCTGGAACGGTTTACCGCAGACTGGGCGAGAGAGAACGGTATCGTGCCCGAGGGGGCGAAAGAAAAACGCGGAAAGAAGATAGCTGTGATCGGCTCCGGCCCTGCAGGGCTCACCTGTGCGGGGGATCTCGCCAGGATGGGCTACGAAGTGACGATCTTTGAGGCTCTGCACGAGGCGGGCGGCGTACTTGTCTACGGCATTCCGGAGTTCAGGCTTCCCAAGGAGAATGTGGTGCAGAAGGAGATCGAGAATGTCAGGACGCTGGGCGTAAAGATCGAGACCGATGTGGTCATCGGAAAGGCAGTCACGATCGACGAACTGATGAAGGAGGAGGGCTTCGACGCGGTATTTATCGGTTCCGGCGCGGGGCTTCCGAAGTTTATGGGTATTCCCGGGGAGAATGCGAACGGCGTCTTTTCCGCCAACGAGTACCTGACAAGAAGCAATCTGATGAAAGCCTTTAAAGAGGATTCCAACACACCGATCATGAAGGGGAAAAAGGTAGCTGTGGTGGGCGGCGGCAACGTGGCGATGGACGCGGCGAGAACGGCTCTGCGGCTGGGATCGGAAGTATATATTGTATACCGCCGTTCCGAGGAGGAACTGCCCGCCAGGGTGGAGGAGGTGCACCACGCAAAGGAGGAAGGCATCCTCTTCCATCTGCTGACGAACCCGGTGGAGATCCTGACCGATGATAACGGCTGGGTAAGCGGTATTAAGTGTGTGCGCATGGAGCTGGGTGAGCCCGACGAGTCGGGCAGAAGAAGGCCTGTCGTGATTCCGGGTTCCGAGTATGTGATCGATGTGGATACGGTGATCATGGCTCTCGGTACTTCTCCGAATCCGCTGATCTCTTCCACAACGGAGGGGCTTGCCACAAACCGTTGGAAATGTATTGTGGCGGACGAAGAGAATGGAGCCACATCCAAAGAGGGTGTCTATGCGGGCGGCGATGCCGTGACAGGAGCGGCGACAGTCATTCTGGCGATGGGGGCCGGAAAGAGTGCGGCACAGGGAATCCATGAGTATCTGTCAGGAAGATAAGGAGCAAAAATATGAAAGAATATAAGTCGATTATAATAACATGTATTGCCGGGATCTGCGCGGTCATCTGCGTGGTGATCGGTACAAACGGTTTGAAGGAGGCAAAGCTCGGGAAGACGGGCGAAGGACTTTCCGCCACCGGTTCTGCCAGCGTAGATTTTGAGTCGGATCTCGCCGTGTGGCGCGGGCAGTTTTCGGTGCACGGTGATACCTCAAAGGAGGCTTACAGGGAGATCCAGAAAAATGCGGATGTCGTGAAAAAATATTTTGAGGAGAACGGCATATCGGCGGAGGAGATGACGTTTTACTCGGTGAGCATCCGGGAGATGACCAGGGATATCTACAATGAGGAGGGGGAGTACATCGGCTATGAGGACGACGGATATGAGCTCACCCAGTCCTTTGCGGTAAGCTCCGGCGATGTGGGTAAGGTCACGAATATTGCCAATGAATGTACGGAGTTGATCGACTCGGGGGTGGAGATCATTTCGGATTCGCCGGAGTACTACTATACGAAGCTGGATGAGCTTAAATTGCAGCTGATCGAGGAGGCGACGCAGAACGCGAAAGAGCGGATCGATATCATGGCGCAGAATGCAGGGTGTCAGACGGGGGAATTGCTGACAGCGAACCTGGGTGTATTTCAGATCACAGGCGCTTATTCCAGCACGGAGGATTACAGTTACGGGGGTACTTTTAATACCAGCGCGAAAGATAAGACAGCGTCGATCACGGTAAGGTTGAACTATACGGTCCAATAAAAGAAAGAGAAGGTACGAAAGAGGGGTGAAGAGGGATGCCCTGGTGTCCAAAATGTAAAAACGAGTATTATGAAGGAATTAAGGTTTGTGCGGATTGTGGCTGTGAGCTTGTCGATTCCCTGAAAGAGTGGGAGGAAGCGCAGCGGGAAGCAAAGGAAACGGCGATGCGGGAGCAGATGGCAGAGCTGGAGGAAATGCTGCAGGAAGAGGCCGACCAGGACGAGAGCGCTTCGGGGAATGAGGAGGAAGCGCTGTTGGAGAAGGCAAAAAAAGCGGCGGAGGAGACATCCCGGGGCGTCTATCAAAACTATGAGGAGAAAGCGGCGGATAATAAGTCTTCCGCGTACACGCTCCTGGCGGTAGGGATGCTCGGCCTTGTCGGGATCTTCCTGTGTTTCTGCGATGTGATCAAACTGCCGTTGAGCGAGTCTTCAAAGTTTATGATTCTGGGCGTTCTCGGCGCAATGTTTCTGTTCTTTGTCGTTATGGGTGTTATTTCCATGAAAAACGCGGGGAAATACGCGAAAAAGGCGGAATCGGAAAAGGAGCTTACCAAAGAACTGGAAAAATGGTTTGTGGAGTATATGACTGCGGATAAGATAGACGACGGGCTGTTCACGCAGGAGGAGGAAGAGCTCAGCGATGAGCAGAAGTACTTTAAGCGCTTTGACCGGATGAAAGAGCTGCTTTCCGAGCGCTTCCTGAATTTGAATGAAGGTTATATGGATCGGTTTCTCGATAAGCATTATCAGGATATTTTCGGGGATAAGGAAGTATGAATATTACGATTCTGGCAGTGGGAAAAATAAAAGAAGTCTTTTACAGAGAGGCCCTGAGTGAATACCGGAAGCGGCTTGGCCGTTACTGCCGTCTGGAAATCGTTGAAGTTTCAGACGAACCTGCGCCGGAGAGAGTCTCTCCGGCGCAGGAGAATATCATAAAGCAGAAGGAAGCGCAGCGCATTTTAAAAAGGCTGCGTGATAACAGTTTTGTTATCACGCTGGAGATCGCAGGAAAAAAATATGATTCGGAGAAGTTTGCAAAAAAGCTGGAAAATCTTGCCCTGGCGGGGGAGAGCCAGCTTGTTTTTATTATCGGGGGTTCTCTGGGGCTGCATTCTTCGGTGTCGCAGCGAGCGGACTTAAAACTCAGTTTTTCCGACATGACATTTCCCCATCAGCTGATGCGGGTGATATTGGCGGAACAGATCTACCGGGCGTTTCGGATCATAAACGGAGAACCATATCATAAGTAAAGGCGAAAGGGAACGGATGTTCTTGGAAATAAAAGAGAATAAGAGTTATATTTTAACCCCATGGGAGTGTGTGTTTCCATGGGGTTTTACTGTTCGTGACAATAAAGTTCTTACAACGTAGGTTTTATTGCAGAGTCTGTGTTTCTTCTGGTGGGATATATTCTATCAAATCAGTCAGATTACACTCTAATACATAACACAGGCGTTTCAGAATATCAATATCCAGACGTTGTATCTTGTTATCCCTGTAATTTCTTAATTGTGTTCTCTGCATTTCTGTGCGAAAGGATAACTGATTAAGAGAAATGTTTTTTTCTTCTAATATTTCAGCTAAGTGAATTTTTATATCGCCATAACCATCTGAACTGACAGGAAGCTGGCGTAAAGGATTTTCTTTCTTGGGCATGGCGGCACCTCCGGTTTTTATTATATTTTATCCAGAATTTAATTGTAAGATTGAGAGTTGTATGGTATATTTATATATGGGGTATATATATGCTCAATATAAAGTAAGAGGTTTACAGGAAAAAGATAAAGGAGATTTGAGTATGTTAATGAATGAGTTGTTGGAAAAGGAAAGTCATTCCGTGGAATATTCATGTTCTGTTGGGGCTGTCAATATTCCGAAAGAGAGAAATCTATATACGGTTCTTCGGAGAAAATACAGCAATCTGGCAAAAGAAGCTGTTTCACAGTTTTCTGCTCTTTATGACAGCTATACGAATTGCGATGATATTCTGCGGAAATCTTCTTCTGACTTTCAAAAGAGTATCTGTCCTGTGATTGATGAAATCAAGAAAGAGCTTATCAGTATTGAACGTTATGACTGGGACTATGACACGATTTATCAGTATGCAAATGAACATGGATATCTGAATCCCTTTTATGAGGCTTCGGATTCTGTCTGTGATAAAATCATTTCTGTAAATGAAGACCTGGAGGCACAGAAACAATATCGTCAGGAGCGGAAAGATAATCGTGCCAGATGGGAAGGCGGCAGTTTTGGCGGTACGGTTGTAGACAACTATGCACATCAGGCAGAACTGGGAATGATGAACATTGCAGAAGGTATAGGACACAGTATATGGAACGCCGGAGCAAATTCTGTCAGCAAAATGGTGGCAAATTCAGAACTGAAACAGATATTCGCAGACACGAAAACAAGGACAGTTATTGAGAAGGGCGTTTTTGAAGCGGCATTTGCTCTGCATCATGTATTGATAAAATTTATTTTAGATGCAAGGCAGGAAACGCTTTGGGGTATTCCGTCTGAAAATGATATAGCGACAGCACAAAGACTTTTAAACAACATAAAAAGCGGCGCAGATCCAAAAGAGAAAGTAAATCAAATCTATCAGGAAATTCTGGCACTGAATCCATACAATCTGGAACTGTTTGAAAATATGCTTTCTGTATTCGGAGATGAAAGCGGAGAACTGGGAACACTGGCAGATTATTATGGCGTTGCCCTGCAGGATTCCAAAGACTGTCAGGCACTCCGATATGTAAAAGATATTCAGGGAGAAACCGAAGAAGATTCCGTAAAAGCAAAGGAGAAGCTGATTGAATATTGCGGGACTTTAAGTCTGCCTGTTACAGACGAACTGGATTGTATGAAATATATCAATCAAAGGTTAGAAGACTTCGACCTGCAGTACCGGACAGTGGATGGCATTGTCTGTTCTACCAGAGACTCTGCTGATTTCGCTCGTGAAGAGTTACAGGCATTACAGGCTTTCTTTGGCGAGATTGCGCCACCTACGTCTGAATCACTGCTTGACTACGAGGCTGATTTATTGGCAAGAAGAACAGAGTTTGATGAGCGGTTTTGTTCCGAATTAAAGCAGAAGTATTTAGACAAGATAAACGGATACTTATCTGATTTTGACAAAAAATTCTGTACGACAGGACTGCTGAAAAAAGTAGACCGCAAGCAGGCCGGAAAAGACAGACTGTTAAAGGCAATGAAAAAAGCGGACACTTCATCTCTGGAAAAAATTGAGGAGGTCAGAAAGAGTATGGAGGAGCTATTGCCGAAACTTGGGTTAGTCCAGGAGGATACAGCCGAAGCAGTCCAATATCTGGAAAAGCAGAAGGATAAAATCTTAAACCCGAAAAGCGGAATGGATATGATAAAAGGGCTTGGAAAGCTGTTCAAAAAATAAACTTGCGGACAAAAGGAGAAATCATGAAGAAGATACTGTTGATTCTTGCGGCAGTCGTCGGAATAGTGGTTCTTGTATGGCTGTTATCTTATGTAATTGGATTTTTATGGGAACTGTTTTGGGTGGTGGCAGCAATTTCCGGCATTGTATATATGGTTAAGAAATTCGGATAATCTGTTTTGCCGGAAGTGATACATATAGAACTACGAAGAAGTGAAAAATCAGTGTGAAAGTGGCGGCGTTTGCCGCTTTCATACTGTAAATATGCCAAAAAGATACTATGAAGACATTGTAGATAAGAAACCAAAGGAGAATTTTATATGAAGAAGATTTTACCCATTGCTGTTGTTGTAGTGATACTTTTATTGATTGGGAAAATAATCATGTCGGGAGAGGCCAGTGAGTTAGAAGAAGATATCGTCAGTCAGGTGGAGCAGGGCAATTACTATGCTGCACTGCAGGACGCAAATGAGATAGAGCTAAAGGGAGAAAAAATATCTAAGAAAATATCCAAACTGATTGAAGATGTCAAACTTTATGAAGCCGCTGAAAAAGAAATGGAAAAGTATTCCCAAATGAATCTGGGAAAAATCAAAGCGATTCTGGATGAAATGAACGGGAGCTATAAAAAGTATGATAGATTCAAGGCTGATGTTGAAAATCTAAAAGAGAGGGTGGAATCCTTAGAGGAATATGGAAATGAAGGAGTCAAAGTAGCTGAAACAGTAGGGAAACTGATAGAAGACGGAGAGATTGAAGAGGCCAGAGAACGAATCAATGAATATATGGCAGATGAAAGATACGAATATATGCCGGACAGCCTGCAGGGTGCATTTTATGATTATATGCTGCAGATAAATTTCAGATAAGCGGATTTTAAGAAAATAAAATAGTGTAAATATATATATTATCTCTATGTATAAAACCTGACAGGAGGTGATAGATATGCACGCAGGAATCTTTTTGAGCGCATGTGTCATAACAGTGGGCGTACTGGCGGCACTGGAAACACTGTCGGCATAACAGAAAAAGCGTGACAGTTCCCGAAAACGGCGGATAGCAGAAATGTTATCTGCCTTATTTTTGTGCAAGAAGGAGCATAAGATGGAACGATATACAACCAACACAATGACGGTAGAACGAAAAGGCGTATTTGACAAGAGCCGGAAAAAGCGGTTTGAGCTGACTTTCACCTGCAAAGACAGCAGACAGAAGAAAAGTATTCTGGTAATCGGTCTGAATCCGGCCAGTGCGGACATCAGCATAATAGATACCACAACTACATTTATTCTGAATAATTTAATTCCTATGGGCTACACCACCGTAACAATCTGCAATCTTTACGGAGAACTGTTTAAGCAGCGTCTAAAGCCCTCAGAGGTGCCAAACAATACAGAGAACAGGAAATATCTGGAAGAGGTATTAAAGCGTGGATTTGACACGATTCTGCTTGGATATGGCAATACATTCCTGACAAATAAATTTGTGAAAGAGGAAAAGGCATATCTGAGGAAACTTCTGAGCGGCTATAAAGATAAAGTGGTGGATATTGTGGATGATAAGGGGGAATATGAGAGACTGACAGCAATCCATCCCCTGATGGCCGGAAGATATTTTCCAGGCAGATGGAAGTTACGTTCGTTTGTATTTGAGAAGGAAAAAACGAGTGATGAAAAGATGCCAGACGGCATGAAAAATGCGGATGGCGAAAAAGTGCCGGAAAAAACAGCAAAGGCCAGAGATGGAAAGCAGTCAGAGAAGATAAGAAAACCCATAAAAGAGGAAGGAGAAAAGAAAACAGATGAAGAAAGCGGTTCGAATCAGAACAGTGAGCCAGTGGCGCCTGCTGAAGCAACTGAATAATTATCTGGGAAAACGGAAAGTACCGGAAGAAGTGATGAGGAAGATTTATCATATCCTTTGTTCTAAGGAACTGGGGAAAAAAGGTTTTCTCGTTCTGTGCCTGGATAAGCTCAAAGACGATTGGTATGGAATAGAAGAGGCAGTCGGAATGTACCCCAACAAGATAAAAGTGAAGGAAGATATTGATGAGATACTGACAAGAAGCAGAAGGGGAAAGCTCCGAAGCTGGTATGTGTCATACATAAAAATGGGCAGCCAGAAGATTCCGTTAATCTATACAACAAAAAAACAGAGCGATTACAGGAGGAATGAAGCGTGACAGGGATTCGATTTCAAAGTTGGGAACATTTTCTTTACTATGTGCAGAACAGAGAAGGCATCGCACCGGGGGCAGGATGGAGCAATGTTTCCATACTGTCTGACGCAGACTATCTGGAGGCAGATGAATGGGAAGGGCTTCAGAAGATGCTGTCTGCTGCCGATTACGAAGAATTGGCAGGGAAGAAACATACCATAGAGGTGAGGTCATTCCATATGCCGGAAGAAAGTGGACGGATGATTTTCTATGCCGCAGGGAAGGAAGAAGGAGACGGAGGTTATTTCTGTATGGGCTATGGAATTGTAAATGAATCAGATATAGAAGACAAAAATAACCGGTTCAGGCCAATGCCGGAGGAATCGGACAGGGAGAAGGATTATTATTATATTGGAACGGAACGGGACTACTGGGAAACTTATCCGGTTCTGCAAACGTATCTGCCGGAAAAGGTACTGGAATACCTTGCTTCACAGGTTGCCATACTGGACAGCAATTATGGAGCGGACAGAGATGTGCAGGGCGGTATGGGCGGCTTCTGCGCTGTTATCCCGAAACTGGATGAAGCCGCAAAGAAAGCCTACCGGCAGATACTGAAGAGGCATTATATCCAGGAATCTATGTATGAATATCTTGATACGGTCACGGTCGGCGGCACAGACTGGGTAGAAGCCCTGTATCTTACCAACAATGATTATGGAATCATATTGATTTACCAGAAAGGAGTCGAAGCATGATTTTAGGATTTTTAGCGGCTGTGGGAAGTACCATAGCATCCACCGTTATTATTGAATCCGTGACAGCAGGCGTTGGACTGGGAATTTCTATCTATACAGCGTCAAAGTGTGCGAAGCAGAGCGGCAGGACACGGAGAAGGTAATATGTGTTGACGATAAGCGTCATAGGTTAAATCTCCTTGTGGGAAAAGGGGAAACAGCCTATGACGCCAACCGTCGATAATCATGTGATTTTATTTTTTTGCAGAAAAGCTGACAGTAATTGACAGACAGGATATGCTAAAATATAGTTGGAGGTGAAAGAAAATGACTAAAAAAATTGACTATATAGACAATTTATATAATTTGTTGGTTATTCATAAGTTTATAGGGTATGAAGAGGAGAATTACAGATACTCTATGTATGGATTGCTTTTTAATTCAGATAGTAATAAGCAAAAAAATATAAGAAGCACTCTGGCAAAGGAAGGCATTATGCTGCGAGGGGATGATAACCTGGATACTTTTTTATTCTATCTGTCATACTATACTTTTATTAAAACCGACAGAGATTTTCTGCATGGTAAATCAGGTAAAGAATTTCCAAATAAGAACTTAGGATATCATTTAAAAAAGAAAGATAGAAGTCTTTGGTGGATGGGCGTACAATTTCTATTGCTTTATGATACATATACGAAGATTGTACAAGGCTATGAAGAGGAAGAAGATATAAAAAATGAATTTTGCAGGCAAATAAAGTTTTCCCATCAATATGTGGATAGCGACCTAAGGAAGGATAAACAATTTAAAAAATGTATGAAAATGGGAAAAATATATGAAGATGCCTTTAGCGACAGATACATGGGTGAATTAAGGCTTATGTCAGGAATAGAGCGAGAATTATTTGTGCAGTTGTTGATTGGAAATAGAGCTGAATTTGAAAAGAGAGTTATTGAGCATCTCAAAAGTTATTTTATCTATGCATTTGAATTGAAGAGAAATGATGAAAAAGGCAAAACGACTGATGAAATAGACAGTATTTTTTTTGATTTATTATTTTTCAGTAAATTGTGGAAAAGAATTTCTGATTTAATAAATCTGGATTATCTTGAAATATCTGATGAAAATAAAAGTCTGTTAAAAGAAGTAAAAGTTATTCTCGAAAGTGAAAAGAACATGCTGAAAGAATATTTTAGCATTTATGTAAAACATATGCAGGAGAATACTTTTTTGATAGTTGGAAGTTATATGATACTTTTTGATGAATTGAGAGAGCATAAGGCACAAATAAACCAGTTAGAAGTTTTAAAAGAAAAGATATCACAGGGTTGTATTCATAATCAGGCAGAAGAAAGTGTCTGGAAATATGATTATGTAAATTATGAATTGGACAGCATTCCCATAAAGGATTTACTGGACTATTTTATTCCTGATGCGGAAGAAAGAAAAACAAGTGACAGGAATACGATAAAAGCGAGAATAAAAACAATAAGAGAAGTATTGAGATATGTGATTATATGCCCGGATTTTGAGGATATTCGAGAAATAAAAATGCTCTACCGAGAATTTTATATTGAAAGGAATGGCTTGTTGGGTTCATCAAAATATGCATCCTTTTTAAAAATACTGGAAGAACAGGATGAATCTAAAATTGATTATTTAGACATAATTAGACTAAAGGAACTGTATATCGCTTTAAAGTATCTGTCCAACAATAAGAAACAAGAGTACATGCAGTATAATTTACAAAAACAGGAATATCTGAAAGAATTTATGGAAGAAATATTCATAGGACCATTTGGAATACCAGAAAAATAAAATTGCATACATATGGTTCGGAGCGGCTTGAATGGCCGCTCTTTTTTGCACAAAAATTTGAGAAAATGCCTCAATCGACAGACAGATTATTTTGTGTTAGGATGTATTCAACAGGAGAGAACCGGTTCATCTACTGTAAATTATATTAATATTTTGGAGGTGTGTCAATGAAAAATTATTTTAAAGACGCATTAGAAGAAGGAGTAGACTATACAGGGATAATTAAAGCGTACACAGAGAAAAACGGAAGACTGATTATTTACGTGCAGTTGGATGATAGCGAAGAGTCAGAGGAATTATTTATCAGCAGCCAGAAAATTATATTGAGGAAGAAAAGTCCATATCATCGTTTTTGCGAAGAAATGGGGTTGATAAACGGTAATGGCGTGCCTGTTTTTAAAAGACTTCTGGATATGCCTGTTGTTGTTCAACTGAAAGAGATTAAAGACGGAACCATGTTTATATCTTCTATGGTCAGGAATGATTATGACGAGCAGGATGACTGTGAAGAGCAAGCATTAGAAGAACTGTCCGATTATTATGGCACAATCAGAGAATTTGAAGAACGAGAAGGTTGTTTATGTATTTATGTAGAATTAGATGAAGATGGATATAAGGGTGAGTTATTTATTTACAGAGAAAAAGTGATAATGAAAGTTGGAAGCGAATTTTATAAGTTTTGCAAAAGGATGGGGCTGCTTGGTGAAAGGAAAAATGTAGTTGATGAAAGACTGATTGATATGCCTGTCATTGTCCAGCTTTTAAAAGATAAAGATGGAAATATGTTTATCTGTAATTTAAAGAGGGCTGACCGTGGTGAAGAGGATGAAGAATAAGTGAGAACGGTACTTGAGGAACAGGGGCTTTATGCCCCTGCCCTCAGGGAAGAACAATCATGCAGACGATTTATAAGCGTTACGGACTGCGTTGTCAATATTCCCGCCCGGACCAAATCAGTAGAGCCAGAATAAAGAGAAAGGGTATGGAGCAGGTATGCATCAGGCAAACAGAGATATAACCAGAGAAACAAAGACCAAAGAGGCAGAGCAGGAAAGCACATTGAGAAAAAGGGATGCGGAAAAAGGTCAGGATAAAATAAATAAAATCATTGGGGAACTGGAAAATGAGGTGGAATGTTTCTGCTCTACTACAGGCAAGGCTTATATCCAGATTACAGAGGGTGAGGAAAATCGTGTGGTAATTCCCATAGCCAGTAAACAATTTCAAAACTGGTTTCGGAACATATGCTATCAGTATTTTCAGTTGATACTGCCGTCAGAAGGGGAAAGAAAAGCGCAGGCTCATTTTGAGATGCTGGCGGAAGTACATGGCAAACGTAAAAAGTTATATCGACGGATTGCCAAAACTGGAAATGCAATATATTACGATTGTATCAGAGAAGATGGCAGGATTTTAAAAATAACAAAAGAGAAAATCCGCTATATTAACAACTGTAAAGTGACATTCATACACAGTGCAGTCCATGCTTCCCAGAGCAAAGCGGATTTTACCCAAAAACCGGATTATTTAAAATACTATATTCATAACAGACTGAACCTTAAAAATGAACAGCAGGAAATACTTTTGTCCGCTTTTCTGGTGTCATGTTTCTGGGGAGATGAAATTTTTCATCCAATCATTCAGATGTATGGTGAAAAGGGAGCATCCAAAAGCACATGCATGGAAAGAATACAGAGTATCATTGACCCTCATACAATCGGATTGTATGCATTATCCCATAAAGTAGATGATGTGGCGTTGCTTCTGGGAGCAAACTTTATGACGATTTTTGACAATGTGAGCAGCATTCCATGGACAATTAGCGATTTGTTCTGCAGAACCTGTACAAAAGGCGTGCAGTCAAAACGCAAATTGTTCCATGATGAAGAGCAGGTATATACGGAATTAAATGCTGTTATCTGCTTTAATGGAACAAGTCAGAATGTGGTGAGAAGTGACCTGGCCGACCGCACAATTTTTATACAACTGGAACGGATTGCTCCAGAGCAGATGCTGTCTCCCAGTCAGATGAAAAAAGAATGGGAGGAGGATTTACCCAGGGTATTTGGAGCACTGTGCAGGACAGTGCAGGGGGTATTGGGCGATACAGAAGCAGTAGAAACAAAATCTCCTTTCCGGCTGCGTGATTTTTATGACATTGCGGTCAAAACAGCAAGACAGTTAGGGTATGATAGGAAGAAGGTCGAACAGGCATTCAGAGAGAACCGAAAGATTATCAATGAAGCGGTCATTTCATCGATACCTTTATTGACAATTCTGGAAGAGTATATGAAACAGACTGGGAATAAAGGAAAAATTGAAGGTACGCCTACGGAGTTTTATAAAGATTTAAAACTTTTTGCGATAGAAGAATGCGGCGTTGATGGGCGGAGCTTTCCCAAAAGTTCAGCAGTATTGACAAGAAGAATGAATGAAAATAAGAGCAATCTTGAAGACATAGGAATCTATTTTGATACGCCAAGAGGAAAGAATCGTCGTATTCGTATTTGGAGACAGTAACAGCCAGGTATGGCGACGATTGTGATGAATGGCAAAAAGTCCAATTAGTAATTGGAAAAAATTCTTTGTCATGTTACGCCGCAGTCAATAAAGCAGTCGGGAGGGCATAGTATGGACGCAAAATGGGTTGAGGCAGTGATGGAACTGCTTGCACAGATGATACTGTCATCTTATCAGGAAGGGAACGAAAATACATCTGAAAAATAAAGGAAAGCCGGAGCGGGGCTATGCCGCTTTTGGGCGGCGGCTGCCCTGCCCGGTCTCCTGATATAAATACTATGCAGAATATATATCATAAATATGACCATCAAATTTTCAAGGAAAGGCGGAAGGAAAGATGAATATAATGACAGATATTAAAAAGGTTGCAATCTACAGCCGTGTCAGCACTGTGGAGCAGGCAGAAGAAGGTTTTTCCCTTGATGAACAGGAACGGCTAATCCGCGAATACTGCGCAAACCATCACATGGAGGTTGTGGAGGTTTATCAGGATGCGGGAATCAGCGGTAAAGATATTGAACACCGGCCTGCAATACAACAGTTATTAAATGACGCTAAGGGTAAGAAATTCAATCTGGTAATGAGCTGGAAAATCAACCGTCTCAGCCGGAAGCTGTTAGACGCTATCAAAATCGTTGACACTCTGGAAAAATACGGAATCGGCTATCAATCTTATTCGGAGCAGTTTGAGTCCAATACCCCGTCTGGAAAAATGCAGTTTCAGATGATGGCTCTTGTAGGTGAATTTGAGCGGAATACCATTGCTCAAAACGTAAAAATGGGAATGAGGGCAAAGGCCATGGCCGGAGAATGGTGTGGAGGAACCCCGCCTTTGGGGTATGAGTGGGTGGCTGTGGAAGGGACAGAAAATTTTTCCAGAAAAAAATCAAGACTGAACGTGGTTGATACAGAGGCAGAGACGGTAAGACTTATTTTTGAAATGTATGCCTCTGGCAAAGGTTATAAGGCAATCGTAGGGTATTTGAATAAGGCAGGGCGAAAAACCAAATGGGGGAACCAGTTTTCCGTAGCGCAGATAAAACCGATATTAACCAACCCGGTATATATCGGAAAGGTGCGTTATGATGTAAGAAGGAACTGGAATGAGAAACGGAGAAATAACATCAATCCAAATCCCATTATTGCAGCCGGAAAACATGACGCGATTATTTCTGATGAATTATGGGAACAGGTACAGTTCATGCTTTCCCAGAAACAGGGAAAGCCTTCAAGAATCTATGACGGCGAATATCCACTTACAGGAATTTTAAGGTGTCCGGAATGCGGTGCGGGCATGGTAATTTCCAGATGCGTCAGGATGAATAAAGACGGTTCTAAAAATAAGATTACATACTATGCATGTGGCAACTGGAAAAATAAAGGAACGGCAGCCTGTCACAGCAATATGGTGCGTGTGGAGAAAGCCAATGACTTTGTATATCATCAGTTGGAGCGGTTATTGAGTGACGATAAATTTTTCCGTGAAGTAGTTGGGAGAGTCAACCGGGAACACCGGATATTAAAGGAAAATGCTTTAAAGGAGAAGGAGTCCCAGAGTAAAGAAATGAAAAAAATCAACAACCGTCAGCAGAGAAACCATGAATTATACGAAGACAGGGAAATTTCAAGAGACGAATTTTTAATGAGAAGGGAGGAACTGAACCAACAGTTATCGGCTCTCTGGCAAAGCCAGTCGGAAACTTCGCTTATTATTATGGAAGAGGAGAAAAAAGAGATTCCGAAAGAGGCCATCCGTAATATTTTACAGAATTTCAGTAAGGTCTTATCCGGTAACATAGACCGGACAATTCGGAAGAGACTGTTACACCTGTTGATTTCAGAAATAACTATTGACAAATACCGGAACATAGATTCCATCAAACTGAAACTGTCAGATGAACTGATTCGGTTTCTGCAGAACAACGGCGGCACACCACCAGACGGTGCGCCGTCTGTTTTTATGTTCCGGGAACTGGGGATTAAGACCATGGATTTGGAGCTTGTGCTTTCATAAATAAATTTAATCAGAAAGAAGGATGAAAAGGTGATGAAAAACAATTTGAATCGGTATATTGCGGCAGAATATGAAAATTTAAAATCGGAGTTGGAGCAGAGGGAGTTTGTGGAAAAAATAAGGTTCCTGATGATGGCAAAGGATAAAGATTTTTCCGATTATTATTCCACCCATAGCCTGACAAAAGAAGAATTTTATTCAGTCCTGGATACTTTATATGGAATGAATAATCTGTGGATGTTGTCAGGATTTATCCGTCAGAACAGACAGGTCTTGTTTCAGGAAGTCCGAAGTAGCATGAACGGCCTGAAAAGTCCTGATTTCACGGAAACATGCAGATTTGGAAAGGAAACCATGCTGTCAAGAATGTTCCAGGTCATGGAAAGATTTCAGTTAAATAACTGTATGGTGGCAGAGGAGGTTTTGGGTTATACTGTGGCTACCCGGAGGATGAAAGCATACTCATTTACAACAAGGAGCGGGAAAAATGTGCCGCAGATTATCCTGCAGGGGAACTGGGTGGAGCAGTGGGGCTTTGAGATTGGCTGCAGCGTGTCTGTGGAGTGTTATCAGAATAAGTTGGTTATCCTGAAAGATTAAAAAGGAAAAAATGCCAAGAGACAGGTTCTCGGCTTATTGTAATTTGCCAGAAGTCTGTGTATAATAGAAATAGATAATAGGGATTTTGAAAAATACACATTTTCCGGCAGTGGTTTATGGAAAGAAAGCAGGTGAATAAAATGGGAGACATGGAAACAAAGCAGACAAAATGGGAAGAATTAAGCATATCCAATGATTTCCTGTTTGGAAAGGTCATGCAGAATCCAGAACTGTGCAAAGAGTTATTGCAGAGGATTCTTCCGGATTTGAATATTGAACGCATTGAATATCCGGAATTACAGAAGAATATCAATGTAGATATGGACGCTCATAGCGTCAGACTGGATGTGTATGTAAAGGACGACAAGGAGACTGTTTACGACATAGAAATGCAGGTCAGTGATACAAAGGAACTGCCAAAGAGAAGCAGATATTATCAGGGAATGATTGACCTGCAGCTTGTGGATGCAGGTCAGCATTATAAAAAGTTGAACAAAAGCTATATCATATTTATCTGTCCCTTTGATTTATACGGGAAAGGGAGGCATATCTATACCTTTGAAAATATCTGTAAAGAAGACAACAGTATTTCCATGGGGGATGAAGCCATAAAGATATTTCTGAACGCCGATGGGACAATGGATGATGTCAGCAGGGAGTTAAAGGCATTTTTAGACTATGTAGCTGGGCAAAAGCCGGAGGATTCCTATGTTGAGAAGCTGGAAGAAGCTGTGCAGGAAGCCAAGAAAAACAGGGAATGGAGGCATGAGTATATGACGTTGTTGATGCGAGACCAGGAGAATGTGGAAAAGGGCAAAGAATATGGTGAAGAACTGATGGCCAAACTGATAATGTTACTAAATGAGGATGGGCGGCTATCAGATGTTGTAAGGATATCACAGGATAAAGAATATCGCCAGAGCCTTTATTTAGAATATCACATCATCTAAGAGCAGGAGTATGACAAGGCAGAGTATTTCAAGTGCTCTGCCTTGTTTGACAGAATAATATAGGGCTATTTTTCGCACTTAGGTATGATATGGAGAACCATATCACAAGTAAACAACAAGGTGTTTGTAAAATTTACCAATATATGGTATGGTATATTTACCCTGTGGAAAAAGGCGGGGGAAACCATAAGAGATTTGTCAGGAGGCATGTCGATGAATAGTTTTAAAATTTGGAGAAAGAAACTGTGTATATTTGGATTCATGACGGTTATTGTATTTGGATTGTCGGGATGCGGGAACAAAAGTCCTCTTGATCCGAAGAATCCTGTGTCACTGACTGTATGGCACTATTATAACGGTTCTCAGCAGGCGGCTTTTGATGCTCTGGTGGAGGAATTTAACGATACGGTGGGGCAGGAGAAGGGAATCTATGTGGAGGGATTTTCCCAGGGTTCTGTCTCTGATCTGGAGACTGCGGTGCGGGATGCCATCGAGGGAAAGGTAGGTGCGGATGCCATGCCCGATATTTTCTCCTCCTACGCGGACACCGCCTATGAGGTGGAGCAGGCAGGTGCCCTGGCGGATTTGTCGGGCTATCTGAGTGAGGAGGAGCTGGAGAAGTATGTGGATTCCTATATCGAAGAAGGCCGAATTGCTGTCGACGGTACGCTCAGAATTTTTCCTACGGCCAAATCCACGGAGGTCATGATGATCAATAAGACGGACTGGGAAAAATTTGCGGAGGCAACCGGAGCTTCTCTGGATACTCTGGCGACCGTGGAGGGAGTAAACGCCACAGCGCAGGCGTATTATGAGTGGACCGACAGCCTTACTCCCGATGTTCCGGAAGACGGCAAGGCGTTTTATGGCAGAGATGCTCTGGCTAACTATTTTATTATCGGAATGCAGCAGCAGGGTGTGGAAATTTTCCATGTGGAAAACGGCGAGGTAACTTTAAATGTGCCTGAGAAGGAACTGCACAGACTGTGGGAGAACTATTATGTTCCCATGGTAAAGGGCTATTTTGGCGCGTATGGCTCTTTTCGCTCTGACGATGTGAAAACCGGGGATATTCTGGCATATACGGGATCCACCGCTTCGGCCATGTATTTTCCTGACCGGGTGGAACTGGATGATGGAAGTTATGATATCGACTATATCGTGATGATGGCACCTGTGTTTGAGGCGGGAGAGCAATGCGCCGTACAGCAGGGGGCTGGCATGGTGGTCAGCAAATCGGATGAAAAGCACGAATATGCCTCTGTAGAGTTTTTAAAATGGTTTACCCAGACGGAAAATAATCTTGAGTTCGGCAGCGTATCCGGTTATCTTCCTGTGCTGAAGGAGGCGAACAGCGTGGAAAAGCTGGATCAGGTCATTGCCTCGCAGCAGCTGACGGTAGCGCCTAAGACCTATGACTGTCTGACCACTATCTTTCAGGAGATGGGTGACATGACTCTTTATACGAATAAAAGTTTTGAGAATGGTTCTGCCGCCAGAAAGATCCTGGAGTATCATCTTGCGGACAAAGCTGTTGAAGATCGCGCGGCAGTCGTGGCTGCACTGGAGCAGGGGAAAAGCCTGGAAGAGGCAGCGGCTCCCTATGTGACGGAGGAGGCTTTTGGAGAATGGTACCGTTCTTTCTGTGAGGCATTGGAAAACTCTGTGAAATAGAGGTATGGTAAATGAGGAAAAAGGAAAGTCAGACCATATTTAAATTCTTCCTTATTCCGCTGATTGCCATTATGCTGGTGCAGAGCGCCATCACCATAGGCACCCTGATAGTCAGGCATACGACAAAGACGCTGGAAGAATATTCCAGCGGTATGATGCGGCGACTGGTGGAAAACAGACAGGTGATACTGCAGGGCGATATGAATCAGAGGTGGTCTGTCATCTCTGATCAGGAAGGTTTTCTGAATAACAGGCTTCAGCAGTTTCTCGCGGAAGAGGATGTGGAGCTGGATGAAATGCTTCGATCGGATGAATTGAAGGACCGTTTTTTGGATCAGTTGTTTCCCGAATGTCTCAGTATATTGCAGAACAATTCTACAACGGGAATTTTTCTGATCCTGACCGGAACGGATATGGAGGCGGAGGGAGATTATGCCGGACTTTTTATCCGGGATTCCGATCCGCGCACAAATCCTGTAAATTATACGGACCTTCTGCTGGAGAAAGGGAGCAAACAGCTTTCCAGAACGTGGAATGTTCCCCTGGATACCAATTGGACAACGCGGTTTCATATGGATGGAGCAGGGCAGAAGAAAGAGGATTCTTATTTTTATGAACCGTGGCGCGCCGGGGAGGCGTATCCTGATGCGGATGCGGACGATCTTGGATACTGGTCCCTTCCCTTTTCTCTGGGAAAGGAAGGATCAGACACCTACGAGATGATCACATACTCCCTTCCGCTGCGCTATGAGGGACAGGTGTATGGCGTACTTGGTGTGGAGATATCGGTCCGGTATCTGTATGACTATTTTCCTGCGGCGGAACTGAACAGTTCCCAACAGTCCGGCTATATGCTGGCGGTGAGAGAGGAAAACGGAAGCTATAGATCTCTGGCAGGCAAGGGAATGCTGTATGATCTGATGCGGTCCAAAGATGGAAATTTTGCCCTGCTGGAGACGGCGTATGATAACCTTTCTCTGGTGCAGGATGTCAGATTGACCGGACAGGGGGTCTATGCCGTCGCATGTCCGTTGGAAATATACGGCAAAAATGTGCCCTACGAAGATACTGATTGGGTGCTTTTGGGGCTGAATACGGAAAAGGAGCTGTTCGGCATGAGCCGCCAGCTTTATTTTTGGATGGTGGTTGCCGTTTTGATCGGCCTTGCTTTCGGCGTGTTCGGCATTTATATTCTGGTTCGTCATATAACCAGGCCGGTCCAGCGGCTGATGCAGTGTATCATGGAAGGGAGTGCCGGTCTCCAAAATTTCAGGTTGTCCAACATTCTGGAGATCGATGCGCTCTATGAGGTCATAAACGATCTGACAAAGCAGCAGAAGAAGGCGGAGAATGTTCTTCTGGAGGAGAAGGAACGTTATAAAATGGCGTTGGAATCCTCCAATGATATCTTTTTTTCCTATGATCTGCAAAACCAGATTCTGGATCTGGTCAACCATAAGACCATGAGCGGTCAATGGAAGACTCCGAAGACCGGAAAAGGCTTTATCAATCCTGATTATATCTATGAGGAGGATCAGGAGGGAGCTCTGGCGGCGTTGCAGGAGGACCCTGACAATCCCTATGCGGAATTTCGGATGCGCTGGCCGGAGGAATCGGAATTTAACTGGGTGGCTCTTTCCGGCAAGGCTGTCTACGACACCGACGGACAGCGATGGAAGTTAGTGGGAAGCATCCACAATATTCAGGAGCAGAAAGATAAGGAGGCGGAACAGCTTCGGAAAAATATGATAGACGGCGTCACCGGCCTCTATGTATTCAGCGCCGGGATGGAACTTTTGTCCCAGGCGCGCAGAAAGCAGCCTCAGGGCGTGATGGTCAGTCTTATTCTGGGCAATCTGAGGGAAGTCAACGAGAAAAACGGCATTGTGTTCGGTGATATGATTCTGGAAACTGTGGGCGGAATGATCCTGGAAAAGTGCAGGGGGTTCACCGACAGGACAGGTCTGAGCGCCGTCGCGCTGCGTCTGAACCCGGAGGAGATTGTTCTGTGGCTGGAGGGGGTAGGCCGGGAGGATGCCTCCTGGCATGTAAAAGATCTGCTGGATCGCATTGCAGCGGAGCTTGATGAGGAGATTTTCCATGTGCATCTTTGTGCGGGCCTGTGCCTCGGGAAGGAGGAACAGTCTTCGGAGGAGCTGATCCGCAGAGCAAAGCTGGCAGGAAAGAATGCCTCTCCTTTCAACGGACAACAGTTTCTTTTTTATAAAGAGCTTCCGAAAGGCAACAAAATTTCCCTGCCGGCCCTTAAGGGACAGGAGGTCAACAGCCTGGGCTATGACAAGAATACAAGTCTTGTCTCCGTAGCTTTAAATCTGTTTGGATGGGGTTCGGATTTCCCTGCCCAGATGATGCTGATGATCCAAAAGATCGGGCGTTTTTACCAGGCGAGCGATGTGCTGGTTTCCATATTGCGGCCCGATTTCAACTCCAATTATCTCAATTATCAGTGGCACAAAGATCATGAGGCGGCGGCGGAAACGGTAAGAAAATACACGGAATCGGAGAAGAGGGCGTTTTTTGACTGGTTAGGCCAGGCGGAGGTACGCTGTTTTTCTGAAAAGGACAGTGAACAGAAAGCTCTGCAAGACTTTTTGAGCGTTGAGCCGGGAAGCCGGGGAATCTTCCTTCCCATGTATGACAGTGGAAGTTATATGGGAAATGTCTGTATTCTCGGAATAGACTTCTCTCTTTTGAGCGGACAGGGAGAATACCAGAGTCTGGCGGAACTCGGCCGGGTGATACAGAGCCAGCTCAATCAGCGGCAGCATGATATTGCCAGCAGAGCAAAGTCGGAGTTTCTCTCTCGGATGAGCCACGAGATCCGAACCCCCATGAATGGCATCATCGGCATGACTGCCATTGCCCTGCAGCAGGGGCAGACGGCTGAGAGAATTATGGATTGTCTGCAGAAGATCCAGTCTTCCTCGGACTATCTTCTGGGACTGATCAATGATATTCTCGATATGTCCAAGATCGAGAGCGGTAAGATGAAGTTGGAGCCGGCTAATTTCAATATGGATGAAATGCTGGGAACGATCCACGAACTGATCCTGACGCAGGCTTTGTCCAGAGGTGTCCATTTTGTTCAGGATATTGCACTGGAACATCACTGGTTTGTGGCGGATAAAATGCGCATCAGCCAGGTGCTGATCAATCTGCTCGGCAACGCGATAAAATTTACACCGGCGGGCGGAAGTGTTACGCTCGCCGTGAGGGAGTTGTCCATCTCGGAGGAGGGGATCTCTCTTCAGTTTGCGGTGAAGGATACGGGAATCGGTATTGCGGAGGAAGAGCAGGAGAGAGTATTCCGCTCCTTTGAACAGGCTTCCAACAGAGATCCCTCCAAACAGCAGGGGACCGGTCTGGGGCTATCCATCAGCAGCCGCCTGGTACAAATGATGGGGAGCAGCATTCAGCTGGAGAGTGAACTCGGAAAAGGCAGTACCTTCAGTTTTGTCATTTTCCTGTCTCCCGGGAAGAGCGAGGCTGTCGGGGAGGAAGAGAAGGAATTTTCCTTCGAAGGCTGTCACGTCCTGGTGGTGGAAGACAATGAGCTGAACGCCGAAATCGCACAGTGCCTGTTGGAGGAGAGAGGTTTTGAAGTGGATTGTGTGTATGACGGATCCAAGGCTGTGGAACGAATCCGCAACACGCAGCCGGGCACCTATGATGTGATCCTGATGGATATTATGATGCCGGTTATGGATGGGCTTGAGGCTGCCCGCACGATCCGCGGTATGGAGAGGGAGGACTGCCATACCATCCCCATTATCGCCATGTCTGCCAACGCTTTCGACGATGATCTGAAAAAGTCTGTGGAATGTGGCATGAACGGACATCTCTCCAAGCCTGTCGAAGTAAATAAATTGTATGAGAAACTGCAGGAAGTGATCCATCGTAAGGAGGATCCGGGAACAGCGGAGAGGGTAAAAGGAGCACAAGGATGGAACAGGAAGTAAAAAGAATAACGTTTCGCTTTGGGAAATTTGGCAAGCTGGCTCCGCTCATTGTGGCGGCGCTCATGATCCTGTGGGCGGCATTCAGCCAGTCCAATGTGAACGGTTATGTGCTGGCTTTTTTCGCTGCGCTGGTGACTGGAGTTCTTTTTGCAAAAGATGAAAAGGCGTACGGGGAAGCGTTAGTCTGCGGCTTGGGGAAACCCATGTTCGGCGTGATCGTGATGGCGGTGATACTGGCTGCGGTGTCGGGCAAGCTGATCTCGGCAAGCGGCGTGGTACAGACCATCGCGGCATATGTGGTGGCAGCCGGTTTTACCGGAAGACTGTTTGTGGCGGCATCCTTTCTGATCACCTGTCTGTTGGCGTTCGCAACGGGAACTTCGGTGGGAACCTACTTTGTCGTGATACCTATCTTATTTCCGGTGGGTGTGATGGCGGGGGCGGCGCCGGAATTTATGATCGGCTCCATCGTGTCGGGAGCGGCGTTCGGCGATAATCTGGGGCCCATATCGGATACCACCATCGCCTCCTCCGCGACGCAGCATGCAGATCTGGGATGCGTGGTGAAGACCAGAATGCGTTACAGCCTGCCGGCGGCGGCGGGAGCCCTGGTTTTGTTTCTGTTGTTCTCCAAAACCACGGATACCGGGGCGTCCATTCAGGTGGACGGCGGTGCGGAAAATCCGGCAAGTCTGGCGATGCTGGTGGTGCCGGCGGTGATCATTCTTCTGTGCCTGATGAGAAAGCATCTGATCACGGCTCTGTCCTGGGGTATTCTGGCGGGGATCGCCGCAGGACTGCTCTTTGGCATATATACAATGCAAGGGCTCATCTCTTTTCCCGGCGGATTTTCCGTGTCCGGTGTGATCATAGAAGCCATTGCGGGTACATCCGGCACAGTGGCGATGCTGATCGCAGTGTTTGCCCTTCTCGGGGCTGTAGAGCGCAGCGGCCTCTTTGAGGATGTGGGATCATTTCTGGCGCGGTTTGCAAAGAGTGAGCGCAGCACAGAGGCGGCTATCGTGCTGTCCTGCGGGATATTGAGCATGGTGACGGGGGTCATTTCCGTGGCGATCGTGGCGCTCGGTGATCTGGTAAAAGAGATCGGAGAAAAAGCGGGGGTGGATCGGTATCGCCGCGCAAACCTGCTGGATTGTACAGGCTGTGTTTTCTGCTTTCTGGCACCCTGGACGGTACACTGCGTGATACCGGCACAACAGTCCGCCCAGTTTGGCGAAGGCTTCGCAGTGGCACCCGCATCGATCCCCTTTGTGAACTTTTATTCTATTTGTATGTCAGTAGTGCTGATTGTGGCGGTAATTGCGGGATATGGCAGAAATGCCCCTTGATTTTTACCTGACAAAAGTCTATAATAAATTTATGATTATGAAAAGAAGGAGTAAAGCTATGGAGGAACGCAGAAAAAGCAAACGACTGGAATTGCAATCAAAGATTATTATAAAATCCCTGAATGATCCGGGGACACAGCATGAAGCGGTCATCGATATCATAGATGTCAGTAAAACGGGAGTTGGCTTCAGCTGTAATCTTCCTCTGGAGATCGGTACGGTGTACGAGGCGTTTTTGACGATCTGGACGAAGGAAGTGCTTCACGCCTTTATCGAGATCGTGCGCATCGAGAAAGCCGGAGATAAGTTTAACTACGGGTCTATCTTTGTGGGTATGCCCGGTATGGATGCTTCCCGCATCGCTATCTATGATACGGTCAATACGGAGCTGAAAAAACAAGGGAACGAATAGAGTGATGAAAAGGGGCAGCGTTTGCTGCCCTTATTTTGTGCCCAGTTTTTTCAGATCATCATAGAAATCCGGGTAACTGATCGTGACACAGCCCGCGTCTTTTATTTCCGTCTCTCCGTCGGCGATCATGGCTGCCACGGCAAAACTCATCGCAATGCGGTGGTCTGAATGGGGATCGATCACAGCGCCTTGCAGGGCGTTTCGGCCGTGGATGATCATGCCATCCTGCGTTGCCGTGATATCACAGCCCATGGCGGAAAGATTTTCCGTCATCACGGCGATCCGGTCGGATTCCTTGACTTTCAGTTCGGCGGCATCCCTGATGACGGTAGTGCCGTCGGCCGCCGCGGCCATGACTGCGATAATCGGCAGTTCATCGATCAGGGTGGGGATGATGTCACCGCCTATGGTAATGCCGTGGAGAGAACGGCTCTTCACGAGAAGATCCGCCACCGGTTCGCCGGTGTTTTTTTCGTTAAAAAGGGTGATGTCGGCCCCCATTTCTCTGGCCACACGAATAATGCCGTCCCTGGTGGGATTGATTCCCACATTCCGAATCAATATTTCGGAATCCGGCACAAGAGAGCCGGCGACGATAAAATAGGAGGCGGAAGAGATATCGCCGGGCACATGGATATCCATGGCGTGCAGGGCGGGATTCGGCCGTATCGTCGCAGTCAGATGGTCGGTCCGTATGTCTGCGCCAAAACTTCTTAACATCAGTTCCGTATGATTTCTGCTGATGGCAGTTTCCGTTACACTTGTCTCACCGTCGGCATACAATCCGGCGAGCAGAACAGCGGACTTTACCTGGGCGGAGGCGACCGGGGACATATAGGAAATACCATGCAGAGAACTGCCTGTAATTTCTAACGGTGCGCAGTTATTTTCTTTTATACTGCGGATAGATGCCCCCATTTGTGACAAAGGTGTCATAATTCGTCTCATCGGACGTCTTTGGATGGAAGAGTCGCCGGTTAAAACGGAAGTAAAATTCTGACCTGCCAGGATACCGGAGATAAGTCTCATCGTTGTGCCGCTGTTGCCGGTGTCCAGAGTGGATACCGGAGCTCTCAGACCGTGCAGTCCTTTTCCGTGCACAATGATCTTATCGGCAGTCTCCTCGATGGAGATGCCGAGCTGCCTGAAACAGGAGATCGTGGAGAGACAGTCCGCCCCCCGCAAAAATCCCGTGATTTCTGTTTTCCCTTCGGCCAGCGCGCCAAACATCACGGCGCGGTGGGATATGGATTTATCCCCCGGAACGATGACTTCGCCGCGGAGCCGTCTGATACTCTGTAATTTCATAAGCTTTTCGCCTTTCTCCTGTTATTTTCTGATACGCACAATATAGCCTTTGGCGGACAATACCTCCTGAGCTCTTCTGATCTCTTTCTCCTCCCAGACCTCGATCAGAAGGGAGCCTTCCGCCACTTCCCGGTTGTGTGTGATACCGATATTTTTCAGATTGATCTGCTGGAAAGCGAGCAGTGTGACGATGGTGGCTAACGCGCCGGGTTCATCCGGGATATCCACATAAAAGACATAGGATTTTTTGATCGGTCCGCCGGAAACGTCCGTAAAGGATTCCCGAAAGCTTCGGGCGGATTCAAAAAAGTCGTATGTGGCCCGACCGTCCAGAGTGCTTATACGGCGGCGAATATCCTGCAGAGTCTCCATATAGTTGTCCAACAGGGAGAGAATATTGGCGTTGTTGGTCATGCAGATATGCTCCCACATCACAGGGGAGGAGGAGGAGATCCGCGTGATGTCCTTAAACCCGCCGGCGGCGATCAGTTTCATGATGCCCTCAGCGTTATCTTTTTCTTTGACCAGATTCACCAGAGAGGCGGAGATCACATGGGGAAGGTGGCTGATACCCGCCGTCACGTAATCGTGTTCGGCGGCGCTTAAAATCAGAGGGATCGCTCCCAGTGATTTCACAAGCCGTTCCATAAAATCCGTCTTTTCGGACGGTGTTTTTTCCGTGGGCGTCAAAATATAGTAGGCATTTTCCAGAAGCCTTGCCTTGGAATTCTGATAACCGGTCCGCTCGCTGCCTGCCATCGGATGCCCGCCGATAAAACGGCTTTCCAGTCCGGCAGCACGCACGTGGGAATGAATATCCTCTTTTACGCTGCCCACGTCGGTGAGCAGGGCGTCTTCTCCAAGCACTTTCTCAAGCAGAGGAAGATTTTCGGCGTTGCAGGAGACCGGCGCACACAAAAAGACCAGATCACAGGCCGAAAAGACCCGGTCGATCTCGTAAGCGCATATGTTTACGATCCCGTCCCTTTTTGCGGCTTCCACGGAAGCGGATTCCTTATCGTAGGCGGTGATCACACACTCCGGATACCTTTCCCGGAGTCCCCTGGCGATGGAACCACCGATCAGGCCAAGCCCTATAAAGCCATAATGCATATATGTGAAATCTTTCATTGTTCAAACTCCCTTCGCTGCTTGAAATACAGCAATTTGACTCGCAAACGCTCCGCTTATTGCTCGTATCGCTGCTTGAAATACAGCAGCTCCATTATAATTTTTTTCGTAAAAGATGTCAAATGGGGATGGAGAACGCGGGTTTGCTGTTCTGTTCGCACGCATTGTCCCGAAATTTGACAAAAATTCTTGTCTAAAATGAATAATTGCTCTTGTAAAATTTCCGAAACTTTAGTAAAATATCCCTATGGGCGTTTGACGGGAAATAAGAAGATCAGGATTTTCTATGCATAATGCCTGTAAGAATACCAGCATTGGAGGAATTTACATGAAAGTCTACACAACTGACAAGATTAGAAATGTTGTATTACTGGGGCATGGCGGCTGCGGAAAGACGTCTTTAGCAGAAGCAATGGCATATTTGTCCGGAATTACGTCCAGAATGGGCAAGGTATCCGATAAGAATACAATAAGCGATTACGGGAAAGAGGAGCAGTCGAGAGGCATTTCCATCAATACTACCGTTGTGCCGGTGGAATGGGAAGGCTATAAAGTCAACATATTGGATACTCCTGGATTTTTTGACTTTGTGGGCGAAGTGGAAGAGGCGATGAGCGCGGCGGGAGCGGCGATTATCGTGGTGTCCGGTAAGGCGGGCGTGGAAGTCGGCACGGAAAAAGCGTGGGAACTCTGCGAGAAATATAATCTGCCGAGAATATTCTATGTGGACGACATGGATATTGACAACGCGTCCTTCCGCCAGGTGGTGGAGGATCTGACGAAACGCTACGGAAAGAAGATTGCGCCGTTCCATCTGCCGATCAGAGAAAATGAGAAATTTGTGGGATATATCAACGTTATCACGGAAGCCGGCAATAAATGGCAGGGCAAGGAAGTCGTTCCCTGCGAGGTGCCGGATTACAGCAAGGACAATCTGCAGATCTGCCGTGATACGCTCTTAGAGACGGTTGCTGAGACTTCGGAAGAGTTTATGGAGCGTTATTTTGGCGGAGAGACGTTCTCCGAGGCGGAGATTCGTGCCGCACTGCGCGTCAGCGTGATGGACGGCAGCGTGGTTCCTGTGACGATGGGTTCCAACGTGCTCTGTCAGGGCGTTTATACGCTGCTCGACGACGTGATCAAGTACTTCCCCAGCCCGGAGAACAGAAAATGTGCCGGCGTGGATATGAAGACCAATGAGATTTTTGAGGCGAACTATGATTTCTCCAAGGCAAAATCCGCAGTGGTATGGAAGACTATCGTAGATCCGTTTATCGGCAAGTACTCGCTGATCAAGGTGAATTCCGGTGTTCTGAAACCGGATGATATGATCTACAATTTTGACAAGGATGTGGAGATGAAGGCCGGTAAGCTCTATGTGATGCAGGGCAATAAAGCGATCGAAGTACCGGAACTGCACGCCGGAGATATCGGAGCGATTTCCAAACTGACTGCGGCGAGAACCGGGGATTCCCTGTCCACGAAACAGCATGTGATCAAATACGGTAAACCGGATGTTTCCGTTCCCTATACATACAAGCGCTACAATGCGGTGAACAAAGGCGATATCGATAAGATATCTCAGTCCCTGCAGAAGATCATGCATGAGGATCTGACGCTGAAAGTGGTGAACGACTCCGAAAACAGACAGACGCTGCTCTACGGCATGGGTGATCTGCATCTCGATGTGGTGGCGAGCCGTCTGAAAAATGAATACAAAGTGGAGATCGAGATGGCGGAGCCCAAGGTTGCTTTCCGCGAGACGATCCGCAAAAAATCCGATGTGGAGTACAAGTATAAAAAGCAGTCCGGCGGCCACGGTCAGTATGGCCATGTTAAGATGCGCTTTGAGCCTTCAGGCGATTTAGAGACGGCCTATGCCTTTGACCAGGAGGTTGTGGGCGGCGCAGTTCCGAAGAATTATTTCCCGGCAGTGGAAAAGGGGATCGCGGATTCCGTGCAGAGGGGACCTCTGGCAGGGTATCCCGTGGTGGGTGTAAAAGCCGTTTTATACGACGGTTCCTACCATCCGGTAGATTCCTCCGAGATGGCATTCAAGACGGCGGCGAGCCAGGCGTTCAAGAAGGGCTTTATGGATGCGGGGCCTGTGCTGATGGAGCCGATCGCGAATTTGAAGGTTACCGTGCCTGACAGCTACACCGGCGATGTTATGGGCGATCTGAATAAGAGAAGAGGCCGTGTGCTCGGTATGAATCCGGCTCCCGGCGGAAAGACTGTCGTGGAAGCGGACATTCCGATGACCGGACTTTACGGCTACTGTACAGATCTTCGTTCCATGACCGGCGGAAGAGGCATATATGCTTATGAGTTTGCCCGCTATGAACAGGCTCCTTCCGATATTCAGGAGAAGGAGGTTGCGGCGAGAGCGGCAGCACTGTCTGAAAACGCTGAGTAACAAAGGGGGTATAGTTACATCGGCTATGGGGGAAAGAAAAAGCACCTGTGTATGACATGGGTGCTTTTTCGATGTCATAACGGCGGCAAGGCAATAAAGCGATTAGATTGGAGAGATTCTTTGCTTGACAAAAAAGTTTTATATAGGTAATATTTAGAAAGAATTGTTAAAGAGCAAGTAAATACGCTTAGAAATGAGGAGTATTATGTCAGAAGTTTATAACCACAGAGAAGTGGAACAAAAATGGCAGAAAATCTGGGATGATGAACAGGCTTTTGCCACATCAGAGGACTACAGCAAACCGAAATATTATGCCCTGGTGGAATTCCCCTATCCGTCGGGACAGGGACTGCATGTGGGCCATCCGAGGCCTTACACGGCGATGGATATCGTATCCCGCAAGCGCAGGATGCAGGGGTATAATGTGCTCTTTCCGATGGGGTGGGACGCATTCGGTCTGCCCACGGAGAATTATGCGATCGCCAATAAGATCCATCCGAAGATCGTGACGAAAAACAATGTGGGGCGTTTTAAAGAACAGCTTCACTCTCTGGGATACTCCTTTGACTGGAACAGAGAGATCAATACCACGGATCCGAACTATTATCACTGGACCCAGTGGATTTTTCTGCAGCTCTTCCAGAAGGGTCTCGCCTACAAGGCGGAGATGCCGATCAACTGGTGTACTTCCTGCAAGGTGGGACTCGCAAACGAGGAAGTGGTGAACGGTGTCTGTGAGCGCTGCGGCGCGGAAGTGATCCGTAAAGTCAAGAGCCAGTGGATGTTAAAGATCACGGATTATGCCGAGAAGCTGATCGAAGGTCTGGACGGCGTGGACTACGTGGAGAAGATCGCCGTGTCCCAGAAAAACTGGATCGGAAAATCCAAAGGAGCGGAAGTGGACTTTTCCATCGCGGGAAAAGAGGACAAGCTGCGGGTGTATACCACAAGATGCGATACGCTGTTCGGCGCGACGTATATGGTAGTTTCCCCGGAACATCCGATTCTTGACAAGTATAAAGCGGAGATCAAGAACTGGGACGATGTGGAGTCCTACAGGGAACAGGCGGCTAAGAAGTCGGATTTCGAGCGTTCCGAGCTGGCAAAGGACAAGACCGGCGTGGTGCTTGATGGTCTTGCGGCGGTGAACCCGGTAAATAAGAAAGAGATTCCGATCTTTGTGTCGGATTATGTCCTGATGAGTTACGGTACGGGTGCGATCATGGCGGTGCCCGCCCACGATGAGAGAGACTGGGATTTTGCGAAAAAGTTCCATCTGCCGATCGTGGAAGTTGTGGCAGGCGGCGAGGATGTGCAGAAGAAAGTATATACGGATGTTGCGGACGGTATTCTGGTGAATTCCGATTTCCTGGACGGACTGCCCGTGAAAGCGGCACAGGCGCGCATGATCCGGTATCTGGAAGAAAAGGGCATAGGACAGGAGAAGACAAATTACAAGCTCCGTGACTGGGTATTCTCCAGACAGCGCTACTGGGGTGAGCCGATCCCGGTGGTGTACTGTGAGAAGTGCGGCTATGTGGCGATCCCGGAGAGCGAGCTGCCGTTAGAGCTTCCGGAAGTGGACAGCTATATGCCCACCGACACTGGTGAGTCACCGTTGTCTGTGATGACTGACTGGGTCAATACCGCTTGTCCGTGCTGCGGCGGGGCGGCAAAGAGGGAGACGGACACGATGCCCCAGTGGGCGGGTTCTTCCTGGTACTTCCTGCGGTATACCGATCCGAAAAATGATAAGGCGCTCGCCAGTAAAGAAGCTCTGGAATACTGGATGCCGGTGGACTGGTACAATGGCGGTATGGAACATACCACGCTGCACCTTCTGTATTCCAGATTTTGGCATAGATTCCTCTACGACGAGGGCGTGGTGCCCTGTCCGGAGCCTTACCAGAAGAGAACTTCCCACGGTATGATCCTGGGGCTTAATCCTCACAGTTTCTCGAACCTGCCCGCGCAGGAGCAGAAGAAGCTGCTGGAAGAATGCGGAAACGAGGATGCGGCAAGAGCTGTTCTTCGAGAGAAATTCGGTGAGATGGCTGACCATCCCGTTGTCAAGATGTCAAAATCGCTGGGCAATGTGGTGAACCCGGACGATATTGTAAGAGATTACGGCGCGGATACGCTGCGCACCTATGAAATGTTCATCGGCGCTTTTGATTTGAGTGCGGGTTGGAGTGAGGACGGCGTGAAAGGCTGCAGAAGGTTTTTGGAGCGTGTCTGGAAACTGCAGGACATTATGACGGATGAGGAGAGCTACAGCGCTGATCTGGAGACAAAGGTGCACCAGACTATCAAGAAGGTGGGCAGCGATTACGAAAATCTGAAGTTCAACACGGCGATCGCGGCCATGATGGCATTACTCAATGAGTTTTACCGGAAAAACGCTGTGACGAAGGGGGAATATAAGACTCTTCTGACACTGTTGAACCCTGTTGCGCCCCATATGACAGAAGAAATATGGCAGGCGCTGGGAGAAGAGGGACGTCTCTATGTTCAGGGCTGGCCGGAGTTTGAGGAAGACAAGACCGTTGAATCGACGATAGAGATCGCGGTGCAGATAGGCGGAAAGGTCCGTGGAACGATGAATATCGGGAAGGATGATCCGAAGGAGGATATCATAGCCAGAGCGAGAGAGATGATGGCGGAGAAGCTCACCGGAACGATCGTGAAAGAGATTTATGTGCCGGGAAGACTTGTGAATATCGTACAGAAATAACAGATAATTATATGCTGAAACTGCCGCACGGAATAGTATTCGATGCGGCAGTTTCAGTGTAAAGGCATAGTGCACCATGAATCAGTTCAGGGATCTGCGCATCTGCATGATCTGATTCATGCGTGTCAGTTCCTCAGGGGAAGAATGTTCTTTCAGCACCTCTAAAATAGAGTCCATTTCCGCTTCCGTGAAAGTAATGTTTTTGTCGCGGCTCACCTTGATGACCGACATGAAAAAAGGAAGCATTTCATCCTGTTTCAGTTTGCGGCTTTCAAAGAGCATGATCTGTAGAAATTCCAGTTTGGCATGCGGAATGTGGGAGAGCGCTTTGTCACGGGTCCATTCGCCGGAGGATAAATATTCGTTTGAATTGTCTGCTGTGCTGCCCATAGTGATCCTTTCTTAAATTGCAGATATTTTGTTATAGATTCTGAAATCGTTCATTAAATTTTTCGTAGAGTTCTTTTTGGGAATCCGACATCATATTTTTCATGACATCACCGGAAGAGTTTCCCTGCATCATATTTTGAAAAATATCGTTTCCGTCAGACTTCCTGTTCTGAAACAGTGCCTCCATATCCATACCTTCGGGAAGAATACCCTTCAACGCTTCCATGTTTTTCTGCATATTGGAGAATTGCTTCATCATGTCCATGCTCTTTTGAAGCTGCCGGAAATTTTCAGCTTCCTGTGGCGTGAGATAGGGGAGGATATCCTGAATCGGAATATCCTGTCCCCGGTGTTCTTTATCGAAACCGCATCCGCTGATGACATAAGGGTGTGTATTCAGAAACGATATTGTGTAACGAAGCTCCAGAAATTTAATGTATAATGCCAGGTTTTTTTGAAGGGGAGGATTTAAACATGGTAACAGTATCTTCAGCATTTGGATATGGTTGGTCGTATACAAACTGTCAAAGGCATATATTTGTTCGTTTTTTATCGTTTCCATGGAATTACACAAAGCTTGCTCCCGTCTGAAAATCTTATATCAATCTATGCGTCACAAATATGCTTTATACCTGATGCCACGGCGAATGCGGGAGAAACAGGCTAATCAAGTACAGGGCAGCCCTGAAAGCCGCCCCGTCTGTCTGCTTTAGCAGAATCCGTTGCCATTGCCGCAAAGGCATGACAGCAATAAGATCCAGATGATGCAGTCGCAGCCGCCGTTTCCGCCGAAGCCGAAGCCGCTTCCGCCGCACCCGCAATCGTCATTATTGCCGCCACAGAAAAGCAGGAGAATGAGAATCCAGCACCAGTTGTTGCCGAAGCCGCATCCGTTTCCGCTCACATTACCGCATCCGCAGTTTGTAGCTGTTAAGTCGCTCATGATAGTTACCTCCATTTGTTTGATTATGGTTTATCATATGCGGGGAGAGAGAAAGGGTTCGTATTTTGGAATTATTTGTTTTACCAGATATGGTAAAAACACTTGCATTTCGGGCAAGATATAGTAAAATAGAAAGTGGAAGGAGATGAGTGTGGGCAGAAATGGGCAGACTGCAGGATATAGAAGATGAGAAGCTGAGAGCTGCAGTGGCAAGAGAGCTGCAAAGGCGCGAAAAGAGAAGAAGAAGACTGATCGCTCTGTGTATTGTTGTTGCAACCTGCTGTATTGGCTATTTTTCGGTGTATACCTATATGAACCGCAGGACGCAGAGTGAAAGTGAAAACTGGGCGCAGCTCAAAGAAAGCGGCGGGAAAAAGACAGCGGACAAAAAGGAAGAGCTTGTCATACATAAAACAGGCGATATAGAAGTGCCGGATGTTCTTCCGGAGTACGAAATTTTATATAATAAGAATAAAAAGCTAATCGGTTGGGTTAAAATCGCCGATATAAATATAGATTACCCGGTTATGCAGACTGTGGACAATGAGTATTATCTGGATCATGATTTTGACCAGAATTACGACAAAAACGGCTGTATCTTTATGGATAAGGACTGTGACGTGGTCGACCGTTCCACAAATCTGATCATTTACGGGCATCATATGAAGTCGGGAGCCATGTTTGGAAGCCTTGACAAATATGCCGATGAGTCCTTTTATCAAAAGCATCAGACGTTCCAGTTTGATACGATATATGAAAAAGGGACTTATCAGGTTGTTTATGTTTTTCAGGCACAGGTGCTTCCCGAAGATGAAATAGCGTTTAAATATTATCAGTTTATAGACGCCAATTCCGAGGAGGAATTCAACTCCAATATGGCGGCGATGGCGCAGATGTCCCTGTACGATACGGGGATTACGCCGGTGTACGGCGATGAACTTGTAACGCTCTCCACCTGCGATCGTTCCCAGGGGGCGGAGGGACGTTTTGTGGTCGTTGGAGTCAGAATCGCATAAGATAAATCAGAGATTGGTGTTGCCAAAATAAAATGACAGAAGAAGGTAGATTTTTATGTTTGGAAAAAAGAAAAAGAGATTGGACAGAAAAATGAGGAGACGGATCAGAAGGACATCGGCGGTGATGTTGTTGATCTCTGCGATCGTTGTGGCGGCGATCCCGGTGCCGGATGCGGCGGCAGCCGACGGTGATATTATGGCGTTTGCCGGAACCGTAGAGGAGACGTATCAGGATACGGATCATGTGAAGTTTTCCGGACCTTCCATTATTCCTGAAATTTTGGAAACGGATACGATATATACTTCCGCAAACAACGGCTTTCAGTATGTCTACAAACAGATAAACGGTGATTACATGGCGATTCTGCTCCGTGGATCGGCGGACAACATTCAGAATGGCCGGGTTGCGATTCCAAGCCAGCTGGAGGCTTATGTGCAGTATACTCTGAGCCAGGGCGGCAGAGGCGGTTATGCGGCAGCAAATCAGAATGGTGACGTATTATTTTATAAAGAAATTACGGAAGTCACCTATACGAGGACTGCCACGGTGGCAAAAGGAGATTCTCCTGACTGGACAAAGGCCAACGCCGACGGAAGCGAAGTGCAGGGCACGACGCTTATCGAGCAGAAGGATACGGCTTTGACCAGTCCAACCTATACGGAATCGCTTACATCCACTTCCAGCGACGGTACGACAGACACTTGGACACAGACGTTAAAATACTACCGTTTTCAGATGAAACCCTGTTACGAGAGGGAGGATGCCTGGAAAAGTACCGGCAACCTGAAATATTATTACCGTACGGGTACCGATGCGACTTCGGGAGTATTGGAAAACTATCTCTATTATGATCTGCCGACAGGATTCAGCGAGGCGACATCGAACATCATTATCCTCACAGGCGGTGATGCCAACAGGCATCCGAACAGTGATCAGAATACATATTATACTGAGGCGAACGATGATAACAGCTGGCTGAACAGTGTGGGTGTCGGAGCCATATCTTCCAGAAGAGTGGAACCTGACACGGATCCGAATGCGACGCAGAGCTGGAAACTGCGTCCGGCAGATGCCTATCTGACGGAAAAATTTATTGCGACCAGCGCTTCCATCGAGGAGATGAGCCTGCCGGATTCCCTGCGCGCGATTGATACCTATTCTTTCTATGACTGTGCGTCCTTAAAGTCAGTTACTTTCACGGGAAATTCCCAGCTGCAGGAGATCGGACCCTCCGCCTTTGAGGACTGCAGAAGTATGGTGAATTTTACTTTTCCGGGTAATGCTACCGTCAAGGTGCTGCCGGAGAATGTATTCAAAAACTGTCAGTCGTTAGAGAGTTTTACACTGCCTATCTACATTGCAGAGATTGGAGATGAGGCATTCAAAGACTGCAGGAGTTTAAAAAATATACAGTTTGCTTCCCCCTCCGGCTTGACGAAGGTGGGGTTGAACGTGTTTGAAAACTGCAGTTCCATGACGGAGATCGTGCTGCCCTCTTCCATGAATACGATCGGGTACAATACTTTTAAAAACTGCTCGTCGCTGAGGTTCGTGACGCTGCCGGATAATCCGTCTTTAAAGCCGATGCGATATTCCACCTTTGAGGGCTGCAGAGCTCTGGAATGGATCGATGTGCTGGGGTACGGTTCGACTTTTGAAGATACGGACTACAAATATAACGTGGAAAGCTTCAAGGCGGATGTCAGGAAGAATGAGGAAGATACTTTCTATTTTATCGGAGAAGATTCCGGCTGTGCGATCCATGCCGTGACAGCGGCGCATGAGATTGCGTTTCAGTACAGAGTCAGCAAAAATTTTGAGAAGATTGTTCATGATCAGACAGATGATAAGATCCGGTATACCTATCTTGTAAGTCCGGATGGTAAACTGCTGGATATCGATATTGCGGGCGGCACGCCGGAAACGGTTATCATAGAAGCAAAGATCGGACCATATCCGATCACTTCTATCGGAAGCGAGTTCAGTGATGACGGCAGAGGTAATCAGGATCTGAAATCCGTTACGATCCCGAATACGATCACTGTGATAGGAGATAACGCTTTTAAGGGCTGTAATAATTTGAGGGAGGTAATTTTCCTGGAGCCGAACAATATTCAGACTATCGGTCTGGATGCCTTCAAAACGCAGGAGGGGGCCGGAGCCACTGTTACGGAACTGACTTTCTATGGTGATATCGATCTGGAGTCCATACCGTTCCAGTATGCGATGCAGTGGGACAGCAACTATAATAATGCGAACCAGGATCGTTCCTATATTGATTTTTGTTCCGGCGACGGTACGAATATTCATGTTCGATATAATCCTGGGAAAATAGAAGGAAGCAATCCGGATTATTCACATGGCAAGCGTGAAGTGTGGAAGGTTCCGACCATCGACGTGGCAAAGATAGCATCGACAGCTTCCAATAAGGATAATGACGATTACTACAAGTCTCTGAAAAAGGCAATGCTCGAGAGCGGATACGCGGAAGCAGATGTTGACAGTAATATGGAAACATTGGTCGAGGAGTATGATGAAAACGGGGAAATCACATCGTCCAAACCTTCTGAAGATGTGATGAGAATCTTAAGGACAGCGTTTAATATTGAATTGCCGCCCGGTATTCAGAGCATTCGGAGCGGACTGTTCTCCGAGGCTGAAAGGGAAAATACCGAAGAGACAAAGGTAGATGCTGGCAATAATTCCATAACGGTTCCGGCGGTAAAGGATTCGATTACCGGCAACTTTAAGGCGAATACATCTGTCCGGAATATTATCATGGACGATGTGGAGGAATTGGAGCCATATACTTTCTATGGGTGTAAGAATCTGGAGAGTGTGACAATGTACTCTTCGGAGAAAGAGGACGGAGAAAATATCGGAGATTACGCCTTTGGCCATTGTCCGGAACTGACCGGTGTCTATCTGCCGGGCAGCACGGCAGGAATTGGAAAGCGGCCTTTTGCTTCGGTTCCGAAGCTGACAGGAATAGGTTTTGTGGGCGAGACGGCTGCATCCGGTGGTAATCCGGCGCAGAACAGAGGCGACAATTATCTCTGCGAGTACGGTATTATCTATCAACTGGAAAACGGCACGAAGGATTCTATTGTACAATGTCTGGAAGCGAGAGGCGCTTTTGAGAACGGTATCGGATCTTCCGATATAGAGGCGAAAGAGCTGGCCGGAATTAACAGCATTGCGGAAGAAGCTTTTATGAACTGTGACAATCTGGAGCTGATCGATCTGACGGATTCGAATGTTACAAATATTCCGGAGTTCTGTTTCAGCGATTCGGATCATCTATGGAACGTATCTCTTCCGCCGACCTGTACCAGGGTGGATGATTTTGCGTTTAAAGATACGTTGCTGCGCAGGCTGCGCGTACCGAATATGTACACGATCTTCACAAACTTTGCTTTTTATGATTCGGATGAAGCGGGGAACGTGAAGCATGATGTGGAAGTTCGGACGATGAAGGGTTCTACGGCGGAAGAGCGCGCGAAGATATACAGCAAGTATGGCTGGCGGGTTTCGGATGCTTATATTAATATGATCTGCGTCACTGTGTTCCAGGATGAGAACGGGAATGTAATTGCAGAGCGGCGTGTCGAAGAAGGTGAAGCGGTAGAAGAGCCTACGGAAGAAGAGTGGGCAGCGTATTTTGAAAAATATCCTGAATTTAAGGATATGATATTTACAAGATGGTCTCCCGCCAATTATACGCCTGCAAGCAAGGAAGAAAATTATGTGACGGCAATTTTCTCCGATGAGGTGACGTATTATCATGTGCGATTTGTAAACGATAATCTGTCGGTTCTTATGGAAGAAGATGTGATGAGCGGCAAGAGAACGCCGATTCCGCAGACGCCAACATCGGCTCAGAATCCGGGGGCATCGTTCAGAGGATGGTTATCGGATCCCCAGGGACAGAGCCCCTATGATCCGATCACCTGCGATGTGACGTTTATGGCGAGCTATAGCAGCGGCGGTGGAAATAACGGGGATCAGAGCGGGAATGATCCAAGTAACCCGGGGGGAAATCCCAATGATCCGAATAAGCCGGGCGATGGAAACAACGGGAACAATAACAACAACAATAATAATAACAATAATGGCAATAATGACAATAACAATTCCAATAAGGCCAAGTATACCCTTACCGTTGTAAACGGTTCCGGTTCCGGTACTTATGAGGAAGGAACTACTGTGGTAATAGCGGCAAATTCAGCCAATACAGGGTATGAGTTTTACAATTGGACTTCCTCGGAGAGCGATACGAATTTTGCCAGCAAGACGATGGCTGCGACATCCTTTACCATGCCGAAGAAGAATCTGACGGTTACCGCGAACTACAGGGTGAAGAGTGAGACCGGCAACAGTATTACTTCCAGGAGGACACCGGGAACGATAACCTCGTCGCCGGCTTCCAACACCGGCTCGGTGAATAAGACGAACACCAGCAGTAATAGCAGTAATACCGGAGGCAACAGCGGAAGCTCGGTGCAGGTGAGCAGGCCCGGTATTTCCGATACAAATGTTGCATCGGCAACGGTAAACGGTTCCACGGATAATTTTGTTGTCAAGGTGACGGAGGATGGGCAGGCTACCATGGCAGTGGCCGAGGCGCTCCGGAACGAGTATGGAAGCCTGGAGAACGTTCACTACTTTGCGATGGATATCTCACTGTACGACGCGACGGGCACAAAGAAGATAACGGATACAAATGGTCTTTCCGTGACAGTAACCCTTCCTTTGCCGGATGAACTGCGGCAGTATGGCGGAAATAATAAAGTGGGTGCAGTGACGGGCGGAAATAATCTGGAGAAATTGAATGCACGGTTTACCACGGTAAACGGTGTGCCTTGCGTGACGTTTACGGCGACGCATTTCTCACCGTATACGATTTATGTAGATACGGCAAATCTTTCAGAGGGGGCTTACGATATCACGCCGAAGACAGGAGATGCTATCCATCCGAAATGGTTCCTGGCGATTGGCCTGGCAATGTTTTCGGCGGTATTGTTCCTGAAGAAGGATAAGAAGACAAATCCTGGGATAGCATGATGATTTTTGTACGGGAAAGCTGGAGGTCCATTCAGCTTTCCTGTTTTGAACGTTTCAAAATGGGGAGCCAAATATGAAGAGAAAAGTATGGATAGGCTGCGGCGTGCTGGTTCTGGCCGCTGTGGTATGGATTGGGGCAAGAAATATAAATGCGGCGGCGGAGACAGAAATCACGGATGAGGAGAATGTGGTTTCCGTTCTTGCGTCGGGAGGGGATTCAACAGAGGAATTACCGGAGGACTCCCTGGAAGAACTGGAAGCGGCAGAGGAAGCCGCAGAAGTCGGCGGAAACAGCGTGGCGGACGATTCGGAGGAAGGGCTTCTTTATCGAATTGAAACGTCCGCTGTAAATAATATGGGGATGGTGCCGATCGTCAACGGAAGTGCTATCGTGCTGTTGGATGGCAGTTATGCGAAAACGTATCAGGGAGATTATGAACCGCAGGAGATGGATGCATTTGCCTTAAAGGTGGAAAATGAGGCGGCAAAAGCATCATCTAATGGGAAGATCGGCGAGTGGGCTTTTTACAGAGAAGCCATGTTGAAGAAATTTGAGTTTCCGGGAGGAGTAACGTCTATCGAGAAGTTTGCCTTTGCCAGAAGTAATCTGAGCAGTGTGGTGATTCCGGAGGGCGTTACCAGCATCGGCTATGGTGCTTTTTATCATTGTGATTCACTTTCCGAGGTTTCGATACCGGACAGCGTCACAACGATCGAAGAGAATGCTTTTTCCCATACACTCTGGCTCAAAAACTGGATGGCGGGAGGAGATGAGAGTGAAAACGAATCGGAAAATTCAGGTTCTTCCGATTTTCTCATTGTCGGAGATGGCATACTGCTTGCCTATCGCGGTAGTGAGGGAAATCCTGTGCTTCCGGAAGAGGTGAAGAGTGTTGTTCCCGGAGCACTAGGAGAATAACATTGCAACAGGATCGATCATTCCATAGCCCTGCTGATTCCAGGCTTCGCCTAAGTTGCGGGCTGTCTGCAGCAGACGTCTCTTACAGTATTCATTGGATTCTACCGGGTTCTTCTCGAAAAACAGTGCGCAGCACCCGGATACGATGGCGGTTGCCATAGAACTGCCGCTTTTTTTACAATAGTACTTGTCAAATATTGTTTTTCCCCGATATGGAGCCGCCTTGCAGGAGACGATTTCCGTACCGGGGGCGACTATATCAGGTTTTCTGTAAATATCTGAGACTTCACCTCTGCCGGAATAAAGCTGGCAGGGATGTCCGAAACGATAACTTTCCCGTCCTTCATGGCAGCCAACTGTAATAATGTTGCGATTCATTCCAAGCATGGAAATGCTGCCGCTTGCCGGTCCGCTGTTTCCCGCCGCACAGATGATCATAATACCCTGATACCAGGCTTCGTTTAACAATTCTCGTATCTTGTTATATTCCTGTTTTTCATATCCTTTTCCGGTACCGATCGAAATGTTCAGCACACGAATATGGTAAATATCTTTGACATCCAGTATCCACTCCATTGCCTTAGCCATCTTTTCCACACTGCCATCCCCTCTTTTGTCCAAAATTTTTCCGACGATCAAACGGGCATCCGGCACAATCCCTGCATAGATTCCTTCTGAAGATTTCCCGCTTCCTGCGATACTTCCACACACATGAGTCCCGTGCCCGTAATCATCATAAGGCGTATTTCTTCCTCCGATAAAATCCCGGAAAGCGAGAACAGACCCTGTCAAATCCGGATGCTTATGGTCGATACCGCTGTCCAGCACAGCAACAGTTACAGGTGTTCTCTCAGAGATTTCATTTCTTTTTTCCAAAGTGTACAGTCCAAGTTGATTTCTGACTCTGTTCATACCGTATTAAAAAATCTTTTTTACTATCATAATCAGAAACTCCTTGTTCGGAGTTTGTACGCTTATATTTTCCTTTGAAGCGGATAGTTCCTTGATAATTGCATAGACTTTACACTTTTAATATGGTATACTTATTAAACGCAGCGGATCTGTATGGGAATAGTGAACCTTGAGTAGAAATATGATTCGGGAGGTAGATATGACATTAACGAAAGACGATTTGCAGGCGATTTCCGATCTGGTCGATGAAAGATTGGAAATAAAGCTGGATGAGAAATTTAAGAAGGAACTTAAACCAATAAAAGATGACATAGGCGACTTAAAAAGTGATGTGAAAATACTTAGGAGCGATGTACAGGACTTGAAAGTAAGAGTAGGGATACTGGAAGCAGATGTATGTGGTTTAAAGAGCGACATGCAGGACTTGAAGAGCGATGTAGAGGTACTGAAGGGCGATGTACAGGGTCTGAAGGGTGATGTAGAGGTACTGAAGGGCGATGTACAGGGTCTGAAGAGCGATGTAGAGGTACTGAAGGGCGATGTACAGGGTCTGAAAGGCAGCGTAGATATACTCCAGGTAAAAGTCGACAGAAATACGAGGATGTTGAAAGATGTAGATATCAATCTGAGAAATGTAAAATACATTGGCAGCAAAAAATTTGCCAGGCTGCAGGACGGTATGGATACGGTGACGGAGATACTGAGGATGAACGATTTAATACCGCGTTAAAAGTTGGAGACCAAAAAAGTGTGAAGTCTGTGGAATGATCAAGGCTTGCACTTTTTTTGTTGCCTTTTTTGGTAAATTTGATGATTGACATAAAAGTGTACGATTGTATACAATAATACAGATAAGATGGCGTTGATATATGAACAGTCATGCCATATCTCTGACAGAAAGGCAGGTACATAAAGATGTCTGATTTTTATAATGGAGATATTTTTACAAACAGACCCATCACGATGAATGAAAACAATAATCTGCTTGAAATTGAGGAGCATATGTACATACTGGACGATGTGAAAAAGCCCAATGTGTTCCGCAACATGTTTCCTTATTCCGAGGTGCCGAAAATCCCGTTTAACGACAGGATCGTGCCCCACAATATGCCGCGGGAGATCTGGATCACCGATACCACATTCCGGGACGGACAACAGTCGAGGGCGCCTTACACAACGGAGCAGATCGTGAAGATATATGATTATCTGCACAAACTGGGCGGGCCGAAAGGATTGATTCGCGCCAGTGAATTTTTTCTGTACAGCAAGAAAGATAGGGATGCAGTCTATCAGTGCATGGAGAGGGGGTATGAGTTCCCCGAAGTGACGAGCTGGATCCGCGCGTCTAAAGAAGACTTTAAGCTGGTCAAAGAAATCGGCATGAAGGAGACTGGCATTCTGGTAAGTTGTTCCGATTATCATATATTTATGAAATTGAAGATGACCAGACGGCAGGCGATGGAGCACTATCTGAATGTGATACGGGACTGTCTGGAGGAGGGCATCAGCCCCAGGTGTCATCTGGAAGATATCACGAGAGCGGATATTTACGGCTATGTGGTACCGTTCTGCCTGGAGCTGATGAAGCTGATGGAACAGTATAAGATACCGGTCAAAGTGCGCGCCTGCGATACGATGGGCTACGGCGTGAACTACCCGGGGGCGGTAATTCCCCGGTCCGTGCAGGGGATCATCTATGCGATCTATAAACACGCCGGTGTGCCCAGCGAACTGATAGAGTGGCACGGACATAACGATTTTTATAAGGCTGTCAGCAATTCTACAACAGCGTGGCTCTACGGCTGCTGCGGCGTGAATACGTCATTGTTTGGTGTCGGTGAGCGGACCGGCAATACGCCGTTAGAGGCGATGGTGTTTGAGTACGCTCAGCTGAAAGGCAGTCTGGATGGTATGGAGACGGCTGTCATCACAGAGTTGGCAGAGTATTATGAAAAGGAGATCGGCTATCAGATCCCTCCGAGAACCCCTTTTGTCGGGAAGAATTTCAATGTGACAAGAGCAGGCATTCATGCCGACGGGCTCCTGAAAAACGAGGAGATCTACAATATATTTGATACAGAGAAATTTTTGAACAGGCCGGTGCTGTGTGCAGTATCCAACACTTCCGGGCTTGCGGGGATCGCTCACTGGATCAACACTTATTACAAGCTGAGAGAGGACAGGCAGGTGGACAAGACAAGTGAGCTGGTAAAAAATGTGAAGATATGGGTGGATGAGCAGTATGCGGAAGGGCGCGTCACTGTTTTGACGGACGACGAGCTGGTGAGCGTGATTGACGAGGAATGTAATAAGCTTGGAATCGATCTGGTAAAGTGAAGAGGGAAAAATGGGAAAGTATGATGTAAAAAATGAGGTGACGGACAAATATTCCCTGCGCGGGAGAGTTTTTCACAAGCTCAGGGATGATATTTTGAGCGGTAAGTATAAGGAGCATGAAGAGTTAAAGGAAGTGGCCATCGGAGAGGAGCTGGGAGTGTCGAGAACCCCCGTCAGGGAAGCATTCAGACAGCTGGAACTGGAGGGACTGATCCAGATCATTCCGAACAAGGGTGCTTTTGTGACCGGCATCACAGTCAAGGATGTCAAGGACATCTACATGATCCGCTCCAAGCTGGAAGGGCTCTGTGCCAGGTGGGCGACAGAGCATATCACGAAAGAACAGATGGAAGAGATGGAGGAGAATGTCTATCTCACAGAATTTCATACAAAAAAGGGGCATATGGATCAGATCGCTGAGCTGGATAACCGTTTTCATGATATACTGTATGAGGCATGCAATTCCAAGATGCTGGAGCATCTGCTGAAGGATTACCATAATTACGTGCTGCGGGTGAGAAAAAAGAGCCTTGCTACTGACAGGGCAAGCGTTTCCAACAATGAACACCGCCTGATCATGGAGGCGATCCGGGACAAGGACGCGGACAGGGCGGAGGAGCTGGCCAACGCGCATATGATCAAAGCGTTTCAGAATATGGTGGAGAGCGGAATTTATCAGGATTATTAAAATAAAGGTGAAAGGAAAAGAGAGTATGGAAAAAATCAAAATGACAACTCCTCTTGTGGAGATGGACGGGGATGAGATGACAAGGATTTTATGGCAGCTTATCAAGGAGGAGCTGCTGCTGCCGTTTGTCGATCTGAAGACAGAGTATTATGATCTGGGGTTGGAGCACAGGAATGAGACGGATGATCAGGTGACAGTGGATTCGGCGGTGGCGACGAAGAAGTATGGCGTTGCGGTGAAGTGTGCTACGATCACGCCAAATGCGGCGAGGGTGGAGGAGTACCATTTAAAGGAGATGTGGAAGAGCCCCAATGGTACGATCCGTGCGCTGCTTGATGGTACGGTTTTCAGGACACCTATCGTGGTAAAGGGGATCGAGCCCTGTGTGAAGAACTGGGAGAAGCCGATCACGCTGGCAAGACATGCTTACGGCGATGTTTATAAAAATGTGGAGATCAAGGCGCCGGGACCGGGGAAGGCGGAACTGGTGTTTACCGGGGAGGACGGAACCGAGATCAGGGAGACAATCCACGAGTTTCAGGGCGCGGGTATCTTGCAGGGAATGCACAATACCAACGCGTCCATCGAAAGCTTTGCGAAGGCGTGCCTTGGTTATGCGCTCGACAGAAAACAGGATATCTGGTTTGCGACAAAAGATACGATCTCCAAAAAGTATGACCATACATTTAAGGATATTTTTCAGGAAATTTATGAGAAAGAATATAAGGATGCCTTTGAGCAGGCGGGCATCGAATACTTTTATACGCTGATCGATGACGCGGTGGCAAGGGTGATGAAGTCGAAGGGCGGCTTTATCTGGGCGTGCAAAAATTATGACGGTGATGTCATGAGCGACATGGTGTCTTCCGCCTTCGGTTCCCTGGCTATGATGACTTCCGTGCTGGTATCGCCGGATGGCGTCTACGAGTATGAGGCTGCGCATGGGACGGTGCAGAGACATTATTACAAGCATCTGGCAGGTGAGGAGACTTCCACCAATTCCGTGGCGACGATCTTTGCGTGGACAGGGGCGCTCAGAAAGAGGGGGGAACTGGACGGCAACAGGGAGCTTTCCGATTTTGCGGACAGGCTGGAGAAGGCGACGGTGGAGACCATAGAGTCCGGAAAGATGACGAAGGATCTGGCGCTGATCACGAGCCTTAAGGATGTTACTGTTTTAAATTCTCAGGAGTTTATCAGAGCAATCAGGGAAAAACTGGAAGAGGTATGACGAGGATAATGAGTATGATCATAGGGGGAGGACAGGATCTGCCGCTCCCCCTATGAAAGGACCTGAAGAGATCATTCCATCTCCGAGAGCCGCTCCCATTCTTCGTACAGGGTATCCAGTTCTTCTTTTATTTTTTCCTGTTCGGCGGACAGTTCCCCGAGTTTTGCGGAATTGCGGCAGACTTCATCGGAGGACATCAGCGTGTCGATATCCGAAATTTTCTGTTCCAGCTCCGCGATCCGGGCTTCCGCTTTTTTTAAATCATTTTCCAGTTTTCGCTGTCTCGCCTGCGCCGCTTTTTTTGCTTGCCAGTCGGCTTTGGCAGTGGAAATGACAGGAGTATCAGAAACAACGGAAATCCCGCCGGCATCGGCCGCCTTGTTTTCTGTCTTTTTTTCCATATAATAGTCATAGTTCCCGAGATAGCCGGTCAGCGTCTGTCCGCTCAGTTCCAGGATGCGGTGAGCCGTGCGGTTGATAAAATACCGGTCATGGGAGACGTAGAGCACGGTTCCTTCATAGTCGTTGATCGCGTCTTCCAGTATTTCCTTGGAGGTGATATCAAGGTGGTTGGTGGGCTCATCCAGGATCAGAAAGTTTGACTCGGAGAGCATAAGCTTTGCCAGGGAGATGCGTCCCCGTTCGCCGCCGCTGCATTCTTTGATCAGTTTAAACACATCGTCTCCCGTAAAGAGGAAGGCGGCAAGAATATTCCGGATCTCGGTCGTGGTGAGCGTCGGATATTCGTCGGAGATTTCATCGTAGATGGATTTCTCCGCGTGGAGCACATGATGCTCCTGATCGTAGTAGCCGATGTGGACATTGGTTCCCAGGCGGATCGTGCCCTCATCCGCGGGGAGCAGTTCGTTGATCATTTTTAGGAGTGTGGTCTTTCCGGTGCCGTTATCCCCGATGATCGCCACATGCTCGCCGCGCTTTAAGGAAAAAGATATTTTCCGGAATAAAACTTCCCTGTCGAAAGCTTTGCTGAGCTCCGTGATATCCAGCACATCTTTTCCGCTGGTGATGCTGGGGATAAGGGCGATGTGCATGTCGCTGCGCACTTCCGTAGGTTTTTCCAGCACTTCTATTTTTTCCAGCATTTTTTCCCTGCTTTCCGCCCGGCGGATCGATTTTTCCCGGTTGAAGGATTTCAATTTGTCGATGACTTCCTGCTGGTGTTTTATCTCACGCTGCTGATTCAGATAAGCATGCATCCGGTTGATGCGGTACTGTTCCTTTTTTTTCGCGTACGCGCTGTAGTTGCCGGCAAAGGTCATAACAACGCCGGCATCGATCTCGACGATCTTTATGGCGATGCGGTCCAGAAAATACCGGTCGTGGGAGACGATCAGTACAGCGCCTTTATATGCCGCGAGATAACCTTCGAGCCAGCGGATCGCATTCATATCGAGATGGTTGGTGGGCTCATCCAACAGGATGATATCGGGGGAAAGCAGCAGAAGTTTGCCCAGCGCTACCCTTGTCTTTTGGCCGCCGGAGAGGGTGCAGACGGGTTTGTCATACTCTGACTCCTCAAAGCCGAGCCCCTTTAAGACCCCGGTCAGCTCGCTCTTATAGGCGTAGCCGTTTTCCATCTCGAAGCGGGTGGTGAGGCGGGCATACTGGCTCATCAGATTTTCCAGCGCTTCGCCCTCCTTGTGTTTCATCTCATGCTCCATCCGCCGGATTTCCTGTTCCATGACGAGGAGATAGTTTTTGACGCTCATCAGTTCATCGAAGATCGTATTTTCGCTGTCCAGAATGGGATTCTGTTCCAGATAGCCAATGGTTTTGCCCCTGGAAATGCTGACAACACCCTCATCGGGGGATAAGCGTCCGGTGATGATGTTGAGCAGGGTGGTCTTGCCTGCGCCGTTGATACCGATGATCGCGGCTTTTTCATGGTCTTCTATATGGAAATTAGCCTGTTTTATGATGGTTTTTCCATCGAAGGATTTTGTGATATTCTGACAGGATAAAATCATGGTAATGTACCTCGTCTGTTCATGTAAGGGAAAAGTCCGGCATATTTTATATCAGGAGAGCAACCACTCTATCCCGGACAGTAACCAGTTTACTAAGGAAAGAGAAAACTGTCAATAAAATGTGCGAAGAGTATTTGCCGAGTTGAAGATAGAGTGATATACTATTATGGAAAGAGGGTGAAAAAATGGCGATTGGTCAGATTATCATGATAGCCGCCTTTATCGCGATAGCCGGTGTGCTGATCCAGATTGTCAATCTGATATTCCGTCGGATAGAAAAGAAAAGCAAAGCGGCGCATCTGCGGTTTTCCCGGGGGATGTTTAAGGCTCTTATTATCGTACTGACGATCTATACGCTTGCCCAGCAGTTTGAGCTGACGAAGGATATGAGTACGGTACTTCTGCAGAGCGGTTCGCTGGTGATCGCAGTGGCGACTTTTGCGGCTCAGCAGGCTCTTGCCAATGTGATCAGCGGCTTCAGTCTGGCGTTTTCCAAACCCTATAACGTGAACGATAAGATCAGGGTCTCCCAGGGAAACAGTGTGGTCGCGGAAGGCATTGTGACGGATATCACGCTGCGCCATACGATCATCAGCCAGTATAACGGGGAGAGTTGTATCGTCCCCAATTCGGTTATGGATTCCGCGGTGATCACCAATACGAACTATACGGAGAACATCGGAAACTTTATGGAGATCACGGTGGGATACGATTCGGATATCGGCAGGGCGATGGAACTGATGCGGCAGATCTGCGCGGAGCATGAGCTGACGTTGAATACCATGGAAAACAGCGTGTTTGTAAAGGGGTACAGTGCAGACGGAGTCATTCTGAAGACGACGGTCTGGACAAAGAATCTGGACGACAGTTTTCACGCCTGCAGCGATATACGTCTCTCTCTGGTGCAGAAATATCTGGAGGAGGGCATTGAGATTCCTTACCAGACGGTTACGGTTAAATCGGGGGACATAAAATCCGGGCAGTAGAAATATTACGATGTAATGAGGTTTTATCGGGATGGAGTACGGCAGAGAATTTGCGAGGGATATTTCCCAGGCGGTGGTCGGGAGACTGCCGAGATATTTTCGGTATCTCGGGGAACTGAAAGACGAGGGAGTCACCAGGATCTCCTCCAGGGAATTGAGTAACCTGATGCATGTGACGGCCTCTCAGATCAGACAGGATCTGAATCAGTTCGGAGGATTTGGACAGCAGGGATACGGCTATAATGTGGAGTATTTATACAGTGAGATCGGAAAAATACTCGGGATCGATGAGACGCATCAGTTGATCCTGGTGGGCGCGGGCAATTTGGGACAGGCTCTGGTAAATTATATGAATTTCCAGCGCCGGGGATTTTTGTTCCGGGGGATCTTTGACAAAAACCCGGCTCTGTACGGTAAAAAGATCCGGGATATGGAAGTGCAGCCGATGGAAAATCTGGAACAGTTTGTGCGCGAGAACAATATCGACATCGCGGTGCTGACGATTCCGAAGGCCAGCGCCGAGTCCGTGGCGGACATTCTTTCCGGGTGCGGTATCCGCGGCATCTGGAATTTCGCGCACTGTGACCTGAATGTGCCGCCGCATATCCAGGTGGAAAATGTACATCTCTCGGAAAGTTTAATGAAATTATCCTTTCGGTTAAAAAATGATGGGAGCGTATAAAGGTACTATGTCAAGGACAAATGATATTTATAAACCGGCTTTGGAGAAAGCGAAATTACCAATTCTGACACTCGATAACAACTGGCATAAACTGTTCACGCAGACGGAAGAGACGGCGGAGATCAGAAAGCTGGAGAAGAAGCTGAACGAACTTCTGAAAAGCCAGGGGAGAGTGACGACGGAGGAAAAAAAGTTAAAAGCGGTCAAAAGAAAACTGATGGATGAGATCATACAGCTTGCAGACCATTACGGCGGCGACAGGGACGACATGATTCAGAAGGCGATGGACCGTCATCGGGAGATGGTGGAAGAGTGCAATGACAGACTCAAAGCGCTGCGGGAGGAGAATGGAAACATTCCGGAGCAGATCGAAGAGACCAACTATCAGCTGATGTTGAGGACCATGGAGCTGTGTTACAAACGCCTGGAAGAAAACAGAAAAGAAATTGAGTACTGCGAGGGATGGATCGAGGAGACACGGGCAAAGCTCAGGGAAACTATGGTTCGCAAGCAGGAGAGAGAAACCAGTACATATGAATTGTACACCTATATGCACAATATTTTCGGACGGGATGTCATCGATATTTTTGATATGCATTACCATCCGGAAAAATTCAGGCCAAAGAAAAAAGAAGAGGGTTATATAGACTAAAGATGCTGTTTAATTCGTACATTTTTTTGTTTTTGTTTCTGCCTGTCACGCTGGTTTTTTATTATCTTTTAAACAGATATAAAAAATATACTCAGGCAAAATTTTTTCTGATAGGAATGTCAGGCTGGTTTTATGCCTATTTTAACGTTTCCTATCTGATTCTGTTATGTGCCAGTGTGGCGGTCAATTATTTTTTTCATTGCAGGATCTGCAGAGAAAAGCACAAAACGGATATTGTCACAGGGGTCGGTTTCAATCTGCTGCTCCTGTGCTATTTTAAGTATTTTGATTTTTTTATAGAGAATATCAATATGGTATTCGGCGCATCGATGCCGCTGAAAAATATAGTGCTGCCTCTCGGCATCAGTTTCTTTACATTTCAGCAGATATCCTTTCTGGTGGATACCTACAGAGGAGAGGCAAAAAGGTGCGGGTTTACGGAGTATGCGCTGTTTGTCGTATTTTTTCCTCAGCTGATCGCGGGGCCCATTGTTACCTGCGGGGAGATGATGGATCAGTTTCGCGATCCTGCGAGAAAAAAACCGGACATGAATTATCTGACAAAAGGCGTTATGCTCTTTACCCTGGGACTTGTCAAGAAGGTGATCCTGGCAGACACGCTGGGACAGGCGGTGGACTGGGGATACGACGCGATCGAGGTGTTGGATTCCACCAACGCTTTTCTGATCTCCGTACTGTACACTTTTCAGCTGTATTTTGACTTTTCCGGCTACTGTGATATGGCGAAGGGCATCGGCTGTATGCTGCATATCGACCTGCCGGCCAATTTTCATTCCCCGTACCAGTCGACGGGCATTATGGAGTTCTGGAAGCGGTGGCATATCACGCTGGGAAGATTTTTTACGAAGTATGTCTATATTCCGTTAGGCGGAAATCGGAACGGGAGATGGAAAACCTGCAGGAACAGCTTTATTGTGTTCTCTCTGAGCGGACTCTGGCACGGGGCGAACTGGACTTTCGTGCTCTGGGGCGTAATGCACGGCGTGGGTTATATCATAGACTATCTGGGGAAGCCCATCTGGAAAAAACTGCCCCGGGCGCTGTCGGTGTTTTTGACCTTTTGTTTTGTAAATCTGGCGTTTGTGGCTTTTCGGGCGCCGGATTTAAGTACTATGTGCGATATGTACCGACAGATCTTCTCCGGCGGGATCGGTCTGCCGATGGCGGAGATCGCCGTATTTTTTCATGGCAGCGCATGGAATTATCTGTTCGAAGTCGTGCCGGGGCTTTCGGTCGTCCTGAAAAATTATGGCCCTTTTGTGCTGTTTATGGCTCTGGCGCTTTATCTTGTGTTTGTGGGGAAGAACGCGGTGGAACGGGCGGAGAACAGTCGTTTCCAAATGGGAGGAGCCATTGCCGCCGCAATACTGTTTTTGTATTGTGTCGTATCGCTGTCGGGGGTCAGCTCCTTCCTGTATTTTAACTTTTAAAATATTTAGGTAGATTTTGCAAAGGAGGACAGGATACCATGAATCATAGAAAAAAATGGCTGGCGGCTTTCGGCGCAGTGTGCGGAATCTGTCTGCTCGCGATGGCATCTCTCGTCGTCTATGTGGATCCGTTTTTTCAATATCATAAACCTTTACCCGATTTTCCCTATGTTTTGGACAATCAGCTCACCCAGAATCCTGGTATCGCCAAAAACATGGACTATGACAGCGTGCTTCTCGGTTCCTCCATGGTGGTGCAGTTTAATACACAGTGGTTTGAGGATATTCTGGGATTGCATACGGTGAAGCTGGCCTATAACGCGGCCCACGCAAAAGATCAGGACAGGATCCTGACGGTTGTGGAAGAGCATCACGGGATGCCGGAGGCGGTGTTCTTAGGGATCGATCTGCTGCCTTATGCGAATGGGACAGATATCGATGCGTATCCTGTGCCGGAAATTTATTACGATGATAATATTCTGAATGATGTGGAATACTGGTGGAATAAAGACGTTCTGTTGGATTATATCATAGCGCCTTATATCGGGAAGGATGAGGCCGATGACTTTCATATCATCTACGGGAAAAATTATTATGCGGAATACTATAATGAGGAGTATGTGTTGAGCAATTATGTGCCTTCCGGGAAGGCGGAACATACCGTCCCGGAGGACGCCTACACGGAGGCGGCTAAGGCCAACATGAGAGAACATATTCTTCCCCATATTGAAAGCCATCCGGATACGGATTTTTACGTGTTTTTTCCGCCTTACAGCATTCTGTTCTGGTATGACTGTATTCAGGAGAAGAACGTGGACGCCAGACTGGCGGAGTATGACGCGATCATGGGATCCTTGTTCGGCCATGATAATGTCAGAGTCTTTTTCTTTCAGAATGATCCGGAGCTGGTCTGCGATCTGAACCGCTATGTCGATTATACGCATTACGACAGGGAGGTAAATCTCTATATGACCGAGTGTTTTGCGAGCGGGGAAAAAGAGGTGACGGCGGATACGTACCAAAAAGAGCTTGAGGAATTGCGGGAACTTGTCAATCAGTTTGATTTCAGTGTCTGGGGGTTGTAGAATGCGGTGGGAATATATCGTGGACGCGGAGGAGATGCAGCGCGCCGATCATAATACGATCGAACATTTCAAAATACCGCAGCTCGTTTTGATGGAGCGGTCGGCTCTGGCGGCAAGAGATCTGATCCGACAGAGGTGGCGCAAAATTTTCGAGGGGGAACCAAAGGTGTTGATTGCCTGCGGAAACGGCAATAACGGCGGGGACGGTGCGGCGCTTGCCCGCCTTCTTTTTCTGACAGGCTGCGATGTGACGGTGCTTGTCAGCGGAGAGCGGGAGAAGTATTCCCCGGCCATGCGGACGCAGATGGAAATTCTGGAGCGATACAGGGAAAAAGGGGACAAAACCCTGCATATCCTGACGGATGAGAAGTGGATTTCGATATGGGACGGACACAGACCGGAGGGGAGATTAAATTCTGCAGCCTGGGATCTGGTGATAGACGCGCTGTTCGGAATCGGGCTTTCCAGGGAGATAACCGGCATTTACCGCAAAAAGACAGAGTGGTTGAACGGACTTTCCGGAAAGAAGGCGGCGTTAGATATTTCTTCCGGTATTTCCGCAAAGGACGGGCATATACTGGGATGTGCTTTCCGTGCGGATCTCACGGTGACTTTCGGTTTTCAGAAAAGGGGGATGGCGCTCTATCCGGGCAGGGAGATTTGCGGAGAAGTGATAGTCGCGGATATCGGCATCACGGAGGATAGTTTTCTCGGGGAGTATCCGGCGGGGATGACGATCGGCAGGGATCGATGGAGAGAGGGCGGAATATTGCCTCGCCGGAATCCAAACGGGCATAAAGGCAGTTTCGGGAAGGTTCTTCTCTATGCAGGCAGCGCCGGAACGCCGGGGGCGGCTCTGCTGGCCGGGGAGGCGGTACTGCGGAGCGGAGCAGGTATGCTGCAGATCGTTTCCCCCGTAGAAAACAGGGAGCTGATCCTCACCAGACTGCCGGAGGCGATGTATCAGGCGCTCACGGAGCAGACTGACTGGGAAAAGCTGTTTGGTTGGTGCGATGCGGTGGTGATCGGTCCGGGCATCGGACAGGATATAGCCGCACAGAAGAGTATGGAAAAAATTATGACATTTATGTCAGAAAACAAAAAGATAAAACCGGTGATCCTGGATGCGGACGGACTGAATCTGCTGGCATCCTCGGAGCGGCTTTTTAAGCTTGTAAAAATATATACTGCTCAGGGCGGCATTGTGATCATGACGCCGCATATGGCGGAGCTTGCCAGGCTTTTGCACTGCAGCATGCCGGATTTGCAGAAAGAGAGGATGGAAAAACTGGAAGGATACTGTCGGGAGACGGGGGCTATTCTGGTCAGCAAGGATGCGGCTGCGGTGGTCGGCTTTCACGATAGTATGGACCGTTTCCGTTATTACGTCAATCAGACCGGAAACAGTGGTATGGCGACAGCCGGCTCCGGGGATGTTCTGTCCGGAATCACAGGTGCTCTGATGGCATATACGGCGGTGAACCATGGTGGGAGCGGAGAGAAAACCGATAGAAAAGAAGCCTGTTTTCAGGCAGTGTGTCATGCCGTTTATCTGCATGGGCTGGCGGGAGATATGGCGGCCGAAAAGTGCGGGGAAGTGTCGATGAAAGCGGGGGATATCATTGCGGCGCTGCCGGAGACTTTGAATTTTTTATAAAAGATGCTGTTAGAGAGCGATGAAAAAGGAGTGGAACACTCATGGAGAATAATGACCCAATTCATATCATAAACAAACAACACTTAACGGAACATAAGCGCGTCTGTGCGGTGGTGGATCTGGATGCCGCGGTGAAAAATCTGGAATCCATGAGGGAAAAACTTGACCCGAGGACAAAGATGCTTGCGGTGATCAAGGCCAACGGTTACGGGCACGGCGCCGTAAAACTGGCGAAAAAGTTTGACTGTCTGGACTATGTTTTTGGCTATGCGGTGGCGACGGCGGAGGAAGCTCTACAGCTTCGGCAAAGCGGTTCAAAGAAGCCGATCCTTATTTTGGGCTACACCTTTCCGGAATGCTATGAAAAGCTGGTGGAGGAAGAGGTATGTCCCACTGTATTTCGGCTCGACATGGCGAAGGATCTTTCCGGGGAAGCCGTCAGACAGGGAAAGGTTTTGAAGATCCATATCAAAGTGGATACCGGGATGTCCCGGATCGGCATTTTCCCGGACGATACGGGAATCGCGTTCGTGAGGCAGGTGATGGAGCTTCCGGGACTGGAGATCGAAGGGATTTTCACCCATTTCGCCCGGGCGGATGAGCGGGACAAGAAAAACGCGCTGGAACAGTTTGCGCTTTTCAGGGAATTTGTAACACGGCTGGAAGAGGAGCTTTCCCTGCAGATCCCGCTAAAGCACTGCGCCAACAGCGCCGCGATCATGGAACTGCCGGAGACACAGCTGGATCTGGTGCGAGCCGGCATCGCCATGTATGGTCTGTGGCCCTCGGCGGAGATGGACCGGGAAAAGACCGCACTTCGTCCGCTGTTTGGTCTGTATTCACACATCGTCTACATCAAGACGCTGCCAGCGGGGAGAGCTGTCAGCTACGGCGGCACTTATGTGACGAAGAAAGAACAGCGGATCGCGACGATACCGGTGGGTTACGGAGACGGGTATCCGAGAGGCCTGTCGGGAAAAGGGAGCGTATTGATCCGGGGGAAGAGGGCGCCGATTCTGGGAAGAGTCTGCATGGATCAGTTTATGGTGGATGTGACGGATATTCCGGATGCCATGGAGGGAGATACGGTGACGCTGATCGGAAAAGACAGCGGGGAGCAGATTACAATGGAGGAACTCGGCGATCTCTCCGGCCGGTTTAACTATGAGCTTGCCTGCGATCTGGGGTGCCGGATTCCGAGGATATACATTTAAAAGAATTTTTAGGAACTGTGTATGAAAAGAAAAACACGGGAAATACTGTAAATATCACCTGCAGAGAAGATGGCAGGAAAATCCGAGAGGTGAATTTTATGAGACGCGGAGATATTTACTATGCGGACCTTCGCCCTGTGGTAGGATCGGAACAGGGCGGCGTGAGACCGGTACTTATCGTGCAGAATGACACGGGAAACAGACACAGTCCGACGGTCATCTGTGCGGCGATCACTTCCAGACAAAACAAAGCAAAGCTTCCGACCCACATAGAGCTTCGTGCAGAACAGTACCAGATGGAGAAAAACTCAGTCATTTTGCTGGAGCAGCTTCGCACGATAGACAAAATGCGGTTGAAGGACAGGGTGTGTCATCTGGATGACAAGATGATGAACCAGGTGAACCGCGCACTGGCTATCAGCCTCGAGTTGACCAGAAATTCGGCGGAGAGCTGAAGTTCGGTGAAAACCGGCCCATTTCCAATTTGCTTTTGGCGGGGGCCGGTTTTTTGTTGACTGTATCTTCGATAAATGGTATATTGTAAGTTGATATTTTATGTATCAAAAGCATGGAATAATAAAATAGGAGATGAATCAGTATGACGGACACAGATGGAAACCCCGATAGTTTCGGCCTGGGAACCATCGTAAAAACGGTAAAAAAAGGACTTGGCAGCAGACGGCGGGGAAAGTCGGAAGAGGTGGAAGAAGACATTTTGACTATGGTCAGCGAAGGTCAGGAGAAGGGGACCATCGAGGACGACGAGGCGGAGATGATTTCCAATATTTTTGCCCTGAATGACAAAGAGGCGGGAGATATCATGACGCATCGCTCTCAGATCGCCGGAATTGAGGCGGAGATGACACTGAAAGAAGCGTTGGACTATATGCTGGACGGTTCCAACAGCAGATTTCCCGTCTATGAGGAAAACATTGATCACATTACCGGCATCTTATTCTTAAAGGATGCGTTTCGTATGAATCGGATCGCAGCCAACCGGAAAATGGCGATAAAGGATATTCCCGATCTGCTCCGCAAGGCAGTTTTTGTGACAGAGAAAAAGAAAATTGATATCCTGTTCCGGGAGATGCAGCAGAAAAAGGTGCAGATGTCGATCGTCATCGACGAGTATGGACAGACGGCCGGACTTGTGACGATGGAAGATATCCTCGAGGAGATCGTCGGCAATATTCTGGACGAATATGATGAGGAAGAGAGCCATATCCAGAAAAAGGGCCAGGACGAGTACGTGATAGACGGAATGTCGGAGCTGAAAGAACTGGAGGAAAGATTCGGCATCGACTTTGAGGAGGATGAGTTTGACACGTTAAACGGTTTCCTGATCTCAAAAATGGACAGGATTCCGGAGGAGAATGAGGAGTTTTCCATCATGGTGGGAGATTACAGATTCCAGATCCTGAAAGTGGAGAACCGGAGAATTGAAAAAGTGTTGGTTGTGAAGGAAAACAGCTTATTACATAATTAAAGGAGATAGTACAGATGTCAGGACATTCAAAATTTGCGAACATTAAACACAAAAAAGAGAAAAACGATGCGGCAAAGGGCAAAATTTTTACGATCATCGGCCGTGAGATCGCCGTGGCGGTAAAAGAGGGCGGCCCTGATCCGGCGAACAACTTTAAACTGGCCCAGGTAGTGGCAAAGGCGAAGGCCAATAACATGCCCAACGATACGATCGAGCGCGGTATCAAGAAAGCGGCGGGCGAAGACGGAAACGTGAATTATGAGTATGTGACCTACGAGGGATACGGTCCGAGCGGCATCGCGATTATCGTGGACGCGCTCACGGACAACAAGAACCGCACAGCGGCCAATGTGAGGAACGCATTCACGAAGGGACAGGGCAACGTCGGCACGCAGGGCTGCGTGTCCTACATGTTCGACAAAAGAGGGCAGATCATCATCGACAAGGAAGAATGCGACGTGGAGGCAGACGAGGTGATGATGATGGCTCTGGATGCAGGTGCGGAAGATTTCAACGAGGAGGAGGACAGCTATGAGGTCCTGACGGCGCCGGATGATTGCGAGACTGTGCGACAGGCTCTGGAGGAGGCAGGTATCGCAATGGTTTCAGCCGAGGTGACGATGATCCCGCAGAATTATGTGGAGTTGACGGACGATACGGCGATAAAGAATCTGCAGAGAACGCTGGATCTGCTGGACGAGGATGATGATGTACAGGCAGTGTACCACAACTGGGACGAGTAATCTGTTGAAGAGAGGATAAATAATGGAAACCATTTTGATTAAGTGCCCACATTGCGGCGAAGAAATGCAGGCGCCTGCGGGCAGAGAAACCATTCTCTGCATGTTCTGCGGGGAGAGGATCGATCTGGCCGCTGTGGAGAGGACAGAGGCGGAAGCGGAAACCGCAGTGGCAAAGGAGCAGACAGATGCGGGAAAATGTTATGAGAATCTGAATTTTGTGCTGGAACATGTCGGGGCGGCATGTAAAGATTACTCCCAGAGAGTGCGGGCCTTTAAAAAGGATTCCTACCATGAATTGTTTGAGCGCTATAAAGAGGAAAACTATGCTTTTTATACCGCTGTCAAGATCGTGCTGGACAATGCCCCCGACAGCGTGGAAAGCCTGGACGGCATCTATCACCAGATAGCGTCCGGTTTTATCCGGGAACAGGAGGCAAAACTGGAGCAGGTAAAGAAAAAGAATGAAAAATTTACCGTCCAGATGGACAAAAATATGTTTATGGCCGTCTATGTTCTCCCCTCTATCAAAGAAATTGGTGGAAAGAAAGCGGACGAACTGGCGGAGGCAATCTGTAAAGAATGGGGGGAGAGCTTTAAGGACAGCAATATCATTGCTTCCGACTATGACTCCATCGTACAGGGATTTAAAAGAAAACTCTGTTATGTCACAACGGCAGTCTGTCAAAACCTGAACAAGGGGGAAGACTGCGAGGCACTGCGGCTGATCAAAGGGTTCCGTGACGGCTATCTCTTGGAAGCGGAGGGCGGTCCGGAGTTGATCGAAGAATATTATGATATTGCCCCCACTCTCGTGAAACGGATCGCAAAGGACGCGGAAGCGCAGGCGAAATATGTCTGGCTCTGGAATACCTATCTTGCACCGTGTGTCGAGTATATTAAGAGCGGGCGGATGGAACCGTGTAAGGAGACCTACTGTCATATGATGGAAGAACTGAAGAGAGAATATATGACGGGGAGACGGGAGTAGAGAGAATGAAATACCAGAAAGATACGATTTGCGTGCAGGCCGGCTGGAAACCGGGGAACGGGCAGCCCAGGCTTATGCCGATCATACAGAGCACCACATTCAAATATGACAGTTCCGAACAGATGGGAAGACTCTTTGATCTGGAAGAGTCCGGCTATTTTTATACAAGACTGCAGAACCCCACCAACGATATGGCGGCGCAGAAGATCTGCGAGCTGGAGGGCGGGTTTGCGGCAATGTTGACGAGCTCTGGCCAGGCGGCCAACTATTATGCAGTATTCAATATCTGTGAGGCGGGAGATCACATCGTGATGTCCTCCACAGTCTATGGGGGCACCTTTAACCTGCTGACCTGTACGATGAAGAAGATGGGGATATCCTGCACCGTGGTGGATCCGGATGCGCCCAGAGAAGAATTGGAGAAGGCTTTCCGGGACAATACTAAATGCGTTTTCGCGGAGACGATCGCCAACCCGGCACTGGTGGTGCTGGATATTGAAAAATTTGCGGCGCTCGCCCACACGCATCACTGTCCTTTGATTGTGGACAATACATTCGCGACTCCGATCCACTGTAACCCTTTTCAGTGGGGAGCGGATATCGTGACTCATTCCACGACGAAATATATGGACGGACACGGCGCGACGGTGGGCGGCTGTATCGTGGATTCCGGCAATTTTGACTGGGCGGCTTATCCGGACAGATATCCGGGATTATGCACGCCGGACGAGTCCTACCACGGCATTGTCTACACGGAAAAATTCGGCAAGGGCGCCTATATCACGAAGGCGACTTCCCAGCTGATGAGGGATCTGGGATCTATCCAGGCTCCGATGAACGCGTTTCTTCTGAATCTGGGTCTGGAAACTCTGGCGCTGCGCATGGAGAGACACTGTGACAACGCGCTGAAAACAGCTCAGTTTTTGCAGGATCATGAGGAAGTGGCATGGGTAAATTACCCGGGGCTTCCCGGAAATAAATATTATGAGCTGGCTCGGAAATATATGCCGGACGGTACCTGCGGGGTGATCGCTTTTGGTTTGAAGGGCAAAAGAGCCGCCGCCGGCAAGATGATGGACAGGCTGAAGCTGGCGGTGATCGCCACGCACGTGGCGGATTCCAAGACCTGTATGCTGCATCCGGCGAGCCATACGCACAGGCAGATGACGGACGAGCAGCTGGTGGAAGCGGGCGTGGCGCCTGATCTGATCCGACTTTCCGTCGGTATCGAGAACGCGGAGGATATCATTGCGGATCTCAGGCAGGCGATGGAAGCGGAATGATCTGTGGATCCTGTTTGACAAATGGCAGAATGGGCGATATGGCCCCGGGATACGGAAAGGATAGAGAATGGACAGACTTGCACTGGTAGTACCCTGTTACAATGAAGAGGCGGTAATGAAGATATCTTCCGAGGCGCTGCGGGGCGTGCTGCAGGATTTGATCGGGAAGAAGAAAATATCCGAGGACAGTTTCGTGCTCTTTGTGGATGACGGCAGTAAAGATAAGACCTGGGAACTCATCGAGGAGGAGCACAGGCAGCATGAGAACGTAAAAGGCCTGAAGCTTGCGGGGAACGTGGGACATCAGTACGCACTGACGGCAGGGCTTGTCGCAGCGAAGGACTGGATCGATGTGACGGTTTCCATCGATGCGGATCTGCAGGACGATGTGAGTGTGATCGAGGAGATGATCGATAAATTTCACGCCGGAAACGATATCGTGTACGGCGTGCGGAATGACCGCTCTTCCGACTCTTTTTTCAAGCGCTTTACGGCGCAGTCTTTCTATAAGATAATGGCTGTCATGGGCGTGAAAACCGTCTACAATCATGCGGACTTCCGACTGATGTCGAAGCGGGCCGTGGAACAGTTCTCAGAATACAGAGAATCCAATCTGTTTCTGCGGGGGATCATGCCTTTGATAGGGTATCAGACAGATTGTGTCTACTACGAGAGAAAAGAGAGGGTGGCTGGCGAGTCGAAATATCCGCTAAAGAAGATGCTGGCGCTGGCCTTCAACGGTATCAGTTCTTTCAGCGTCAAGCCGATCAGTCTGATCACGAACTTGGGGATCATCATTATCTGCATGTGTTTTCTGGCGGCTGCCTATGCGCTGTGGAGTTATTTTACCGGTCATGTGACGGCGGGATGGACCTCGCTCATTCTGTCCATCTGGTTTTTGGGCGGTGTGCAGCTTGTCAGCATTGGGTTGATCGGGCAGTATATCGGCAAAATTTACATCGAAGTGAAACAGCGGCCGAGGTACAATATAGAAACTTTTTTAGGGGAAACCGATGAATCTGAGAAAAAGTATATTTAGCTATATAGTGTGGGCGGCCTTTGCGCCGCTTTGCTGCATCGGGATCGTTTTTGCTCTGAGCGCGGCGGGAATCAGAGATATACTGGGGTGGCCTCTCGCCGCCGTCAATGGCGGCGTATGCGCGTATCTTCTGTTTATTGTGGCAGTCTTTCTTGCACTTCGCACCATCTGCAGCGAAATACATAGACATATAAAAAACGGACAGAGAGTGAAGATGATGCTTTCCGTTATTCTGCCGGTGCTTATTCTGGTCGGTGTGGTCGTCTATCTTGTGCTCTATCTGATGTACCGTGTGCCGCTCACGCTGGAGGACGACAGTTTTTACAGGCAGGCGGTCGTCTCCGCGGGGAACAGCGTACCTTTTTCCGTGCACGGGACAAGTTTTCTGTATCCTTCTCTGCTCCATGTGATGCTCCTTATTTTTGGCAATACGCCTTTTGCCGGTGTAGTGCTGCAGATCGTTTTGTTTTTTATCTGTCTGCTGTTTTTGTATATAGGGATGCAGGCTTTTATCGGTGTGATCCCGGCGTCGGTCTCCATGGCGGCTTTTGCCTTTCTGCCGGTTTCCCTGAGATATGTATTTTCTCTCACCCCGGAACTGTTTTATCTGTCTCTGTACCTGGTCGGTTTTGGACTCGCGGGGGCTCTGTACGGAAAGTTCAGGAGAAGCGGTCCCTCTTCCGCACAGAATGTTGGGGCGCTGTTTCTCGGTTTTTATATCGGATTTTTAATTTATCTCGATATTTACAGTATCTCCCTGTATTTTTTCTTGGCGATGCTGTATTCGGTGGACAAAGAAAAAAGAAAACAGGCTGTTGTCTCTAATATTTTAGCACTGCTCGGCGGTGCGGTGGGCTTTCTTTTATCCGTCATCGCTACCTCTTATTCCCAGAGTTTGACTTTTTCAGGGTACCTGGAAGGGCTTTGGACATTTTATACAAAAAATGCAGAGTTTGAGATCGCGTCTGTGGAGAACATTCTTCTCATGCCGGATACCACCTTTGCCTGTTCCCTGCTGTTGATCTCTCTGGCCTTTTTTCTGATTCCCGCATTTTTTGTCGGGAGGAAAATGCAAAGCAGCGCTTTGATCCTGAATTTATTCCTGGTATATTGCCTGTCCGTTTTTTCCACTCCGCCCAGGAATATGCAGATGGTCATAACTTTGGCGTGGTGTATTCTGGCCGGGGCGGGAGTGTATGGGGTCATTCGGAAGCCAGAACCGCAGACAGTGGAGGAAGATGTGATATCGGAAGATACGGAAAGGAAAGAAATGGATAAAATAGAAGAAAAAGAGGAGCAGAAAACGCCTGCTCCCGGGGAACCGCTACCCAATCCATTGCCCGTGCCCAAAAAGAAGCCTCGTCCGGCGGCCGATTTTGGATATCAGGTAAAAGAAACGGATATGAAGTTTGATATTGAGACAGCAGAGGGAGATGATTTCGACGTATAGCATTATTTTTTCTGTTTTTCGATCCGTCTCTGCAGTTCTGTCATCGCCTCTTTGAGACCGCCGACTTCGTCTATAATGCCTTCCTCCACGGCCTCGGAACCCTCCAGGATGGTTCCCACATCCTTGGTCAGCATCTTGGTCTCCATCATCAGATCCTCAAACCGCTCCTCAGTGATGCCGGAGTGGTGGGCCACAAACCAGCTGATGCGGGCCTGCATCTGCTTGAAATAGTCAAAGGTCTGCTTTGCACCGATCACCGTGCCGTTCATGCGCACCGGGTGGACGACCATTGTGCCGGTGGGAACAATGAAGGAATAGTCCGTGCTGACAGCGATCGGTACGCCGATGGAGTGGGACCCGCCCAGAACAAGGGACACCGTTGGTTTGCTGATGGATGCGATCAGCTCCGCGATGGCCAACCCGGCCTCCACGTCACCGCCCATTGTATGCAGCAAAAACAACAGGCCGTCGATGTTCTCATCGTCCTCCGCAGCCGCCAGCTTCGGCAGGATGTGCTCGTACTTTGTTGTTTTGGAGTTGCTGCCCAGGTTATCGTGACCCTCGATTTCGCCGATGATCGTGATCAGCTGGATATGGTTTTTCTTTTTGTTTTTATCCAGGATCAGCTGTCCGCTCTCCTTGATCTCCTCTCTGGTCTCTTCGCTCTGTTTTTTGTTTTTATCGTCGCTCATGTGGTATGCCTCCTGATTTTTTTTCTGTTTCTTTTTATTGCTCACGCAGTGGATTCCTCCTTTACAAAAGCTTTTATGCGGTTTGCTTTAGGATGTGTAAAGGGGTGAAAATTATACATTTGAATGAGTATTGAATCCGTAGAATATCTGTGGTAGAATCAGAGGAAGCATTATAACGGTCATATTGATTACAGAGTTTATTTTATTAAAATGCTATATATAGACAAAGGAGCACAGCACAATGAAAATAAGAACAAGATTTGCACCAAGCCCCACAGGGCGGATGCATGTGGGAAATCTGAGGACGGCGCTGTACGCCTATCTGATCGCCAAGCACGAGGGCGGGGATTTTATTCTCCGCATCGAGGACACCGACCAGGAGCGTCTGGTGGAGGGCGCTGTGGATATTATCTACAGGACATTGCAGAAGACCGGTCTTGTCCACGATGAGGGACCGGACAAGGACAGGGGCGTCGGTCCCTATGTGCAGAGTGAACGGCAAAAGAGCGGACTCTATCTGGAATATGCGAAAAAGCTGGTGGAAAAGGGCGAAGCATACTATTGTTTCTGCGATAAAGAACGGCTGGCCGGGCTGACAAGAATTGTGGCAGGCAAGGAGATCAACGTTTATGACAAGCACTGCCTCTCCCTTGGCAGAGAGGAAGTGGAAAAAAAGCTTGCGGCGGGAGTTCCCTATGTGATCAGGCAGAACAATCCCACAGACGGGAGGACCGTTTTCCATGATGAGATCTACGGGGATATCGCGGTGGAAAACGCGGAGCTCGACGATATGATCCTGATCAAATCCGATGGCTATCCCACCTACAATTTCGCCAATGTGGTGGACGACCATCTGATGGGCATCACCCATGTGGTGCGGGGAAATGAATATCTTTCGTCCTCCCCGAAGTACAACAGGCTCTATGAAGCCTTCGGCTGGGAGGTGCCTGTGTACGTACACTGTCCGCTGATCACGGATGAGGAGCACAACAAGCTGTCCAAGCGCTGCGGGCATTCTTCCTACGAGGATCTGATCGAGCAGGGATTTCTGACGGAGGCGGTCGTGAACTTTGTAGCGCTTCTGGGATGGAGCCCTTCGGACAATCGGGAGATCTTTACCTTAAAGGAACTGACGGAAGCCTTTGACTACCGTCATATGTCCAAATCCCCGGCGGTATTCGACTATACAAAGTTAAAATGGATGAACGGCGAGTACATCAAGCAGATGGACTTTGACCGGTTTTATGAGATGGCGGAGCCGTTTTTGAAAGAAACCATCAAGAAGCCGCTTGACCTGAAAAAGATGGCGGAGATGGTGAAGACGAGGATCGAGGTATTCCCGGATATTCCGGCGCTGGTCGACTTTTTTGAGGCGCTGCCGGAGTACGATCCGGCGATGTATACCCACAAGAAGATGAAGACCACGGCGGAGTCTTCCCTGGAAGTATTGAAAGAACTCCTTCCTGTTCTGGAAAAACAGGAAGATTACAGCAATGATGCGCTGTATCAGACACTCTGTGATTTCGCGGCAAAGAAAGGCAGCAAGAACGGCTATGTACTCTGGCCGGTCCGCACTGCGGTTTCCGGCAGGCAGATGACGCCGGCGGGCGCTACGGAAATCATGGAAATTCTCGGAAAGGAAGAATCTTTGTCCCGGATCAAAGCGGGGATAGAGCTTCTGACGCAGGCGTTATCCTGACACAGTATTCCCTGTCCCGCAAGCCGGACAGTGCGGGCAATCCGCAGCAGAAAAAGGCGATCACACACGGAGCCGGTCCCATGATGGTACTTGCGGGGCCGGGCTCCGGGAAAACCTTTGTTCTGACAAGAAGAATCGCCCATCTGATCAACACGCATCATATCAATCCATCGGAAATTCTGGTGATCACCTTCACAAAAGCAGCGGCGGGAGAAATGCAGCAGCGTTTTCTATCACTCTGTGAGGGGGAACATCCGCCGGTGACTTTCGGCACTTTCCACGCCGTCTTTTATTCGATTCTCAAAGAAACATCACGCTGCCGCGCCGGCAGCATCTTATCCGAAGCGGAAAAGAAAAAAATACTTCGAGACATTATCCGGAGAAACAGTTACGATATCAGTCCGAACGCGGATATGCTGGAAGAGATCCTCGCAGAGATCGGCAGATATCAGAACTTTTCGGAAAGTTCTTTTGAAAAGCCCGATGAAAATATAAATTTTATACCACAAAACATTTCCCCGGAACTGTTCCACAATTTGTACCATGATTTCGTACATACAAAGGATATTCTGGGAAAAATCGATTTTGATGATATGGCGTTAAAATGCCGGGAACTGTTTCAGGAAAGACCGGATATTTTGAAGCGCTATCAGGCGAGATACCGCTATCTTCTGATCGACGAATTCCAGGATATCGCCCCCATACAGTATCATCTGATTCAGCTTCTCGCTGCGCCGGAGAACAATATATTTATTGTGGGGGACGACGATCAGTCTATTTATGGTTTTAGAGGAGCAAAACCGGATATTATGCGCAATTTTCCAAAGGATTATCCGGATGCCGAAATCGTTGCCCTGCAGATAAACTATCGCAGCACTCCGCAGGTTGTCTCCTCGGCAGGAAAGCTGATCTCACATAATCGAAATCGCTTTCCCAAGGAGATTCTTTCTGCCGGTGAGTCCGGAGCGCCTCTCCGCATCGGAAAATTCGAACACAGCAGCAAAATGGAAGAGGAGTTGTTCCGCAGTTTATTGCGGGAAAAGAAGGCAGGAAAATTGGCAGACTGCGCTGTGATCAGCAGAACTTCCTCCTGCTTTTCGATTCTCTCTGAGAAGCTTCGCCAGGCAGGGATTCCCTGTGGCTTCCGGGAGAAGGTGAAGAGCATTTATGAACATGAAATCGTGTATGATCTGTTCGCCTACCTGGAATTTTGTGCGACGCCTCCGATGGAAAGAAGCAGGAGCCAGTTTTTCCGGTTTATGAACAGGCCGCTTCGGTATATCAGCAGGGAGGCAGTAAATGAAATCGCTGATTTGGGACATCTGATCCGCTTTTATCGGGGAAAACCTGCCATGCAGGAAACGGTGATAAAGTTGAAAGAGGATCTGGATAGGATGCGCGCGATGCCTGTCTTTCTGGCAGTCAACTATATCCGCAAAGGTATGGGCTACGATGCCTGGCTTCTGGAGCGGTTCGGAGAAAAAGGCGCGCACAGTGACGACGAGAGCGGCAATATCATGGAATTTGCGGATATGATTCAGAACTCCGCTAAAGGGTGCCGAAATCTTTCGCAGTGGAAAGCGGTGATAGAGGAGCGAAAGAAAGAGGAGCAGGATCATAAGCTGAGCCTTCAGGATGATGCGCCGAAGGAAAGCGTCACTTTGATGACCATGCACGGTTCCAAGGGGCTTGAATACGATAAAGTTTTTATAGTAAACTGTAATGAGGGAATCACACCACACAGGAAAGCCCGAAGCGAGGAGGAGATCGAGGAGGAGCGCCGGATGTTTTATGTGGCGATGACAAGAGCTAAGAAGGAACTGGCTTTGTTTTATATCGACTGTCAAAAAAAATCAGAAAAAGAAGACGACACATCAAAAACAATGCCGCCTTCCAGGTTTTTGAAAGAGATCGTCTGATAGATTGCATCAGCTGTTTTTTGTCAAAGCATCTCATCGAATTCGCAGCTGTCCAGGTATTCATCAAAAGCGTCGGATGCCTGTTCATATTCCTCGTCGTCCTCAATATAACGCAGTATTGGTTCTTCATTCGGATCGTCCGGATTTTCCGAGTAGCCATAGATCCAGACAGAGCCCTCCGCATTGTCTTTATTTTTATCTAAGGGGAGCAGAGCGATGTAATCCTTTTCGCCGACGGAAAAGATCGTGACAACGGAACAGGTTACCGTACCCTCGTCCAGTTCGAGATCTACGGTCATTTCCTCCTGGGCCATATTTCTGTCGGGTTCGGTTATGATCTCGTGCTTTTCATTTTTCATGATTTGCCCTCGCTTTCGTGGTGTTTTTGTCCCAATATTTGTCGCCGAATATATTATAAACTATTTTTGAAGGATACACAATTGTGAAAACATTTTATGAAAAATCTCCCCATAGGAACAGAATTGTGGTATAATAACCGCAGTAGAAAAGAGATTTGTTTTTTGAGACCTGAAACCAGCATACAACACAGGAAAACTATATGAATAAAAACTTTACTTTGAAGAAATGGGCGGCGGAGAGTACCGGTGTCAGCATTACGGCGGACGGTATCAGCATTCATGCGGAACTCTACGGGCAGGAAAGCAACGGTATTCTTCTGTATGATTCGGAGGATGCGGAGCCTGTCCGAATTGACTTCACGGATGAGATGAAGCTTGGCAGCACATACCGCTGTCTCTTGTCCGGGAGTTCCCTGCGGGAGTACACCTATCTGTTCCATGAGGATGGAAAGCCCGTGACGGACCTTTTGGCAAAACGCCTTTCCGGGCACAGGTATTTCGGGGAGGAACACCTGGCTGCGGGGAAAAAGGACGCCCTGAAGAGATGTGTATTCGTGGCTGATCAGTTCAACTGGCAGGGAGATAAAAAGCCGGAAACTGCCTATGAGAACAGCGTCTACTACGGGATGCATGTCCGCGGATTTACGAAAGACGCTTCTTCCAGAGTGAAGGAGGCAGGGACATTTGCCGGAATTCAGAAAAAAATACCTTATCTGAAAAAGCTGGGAATCACAGGGATTGTGCTGCAGCCCGTCTATGAATTTGAGGAGTGTATGAAAAAAACGGAGGTGAGGACTGCGGAGGCATTGGCTTCGCAGCTGCCAGGAGAGTCTCAGACACGCCTCAATTACTGGGGATATCTCCCAGGGTATTACCTTGCTCCCAAAAATGCGTATGCGTACAGCGATGATGCCGTGACAGAACTGAAAACACTGGTGCGTCAGCTCCACAAAAACAGTCTCGAAGTAATCCTGCAGTTTTATTTTGAACCGTATATGTCTTCGGTGCGGATCAGAGAAATTTTATTATACTGGCTAAAGAATTACCATATCGATGGTTTTGAATTGATGGGGGCGCAGCTTCCCCTGCGGGATATCGCGTTAGAACCGGCGTTTTCAGAGTGCAAGCTCTGGAGCGAATGGTTCCCCTACGAAGAAATTGAGGAGATACGGGCGAGAAGGGCCGCGTCGCGCCTGCCTGAGTCCGGCAGACACCAGCGTCATAGGAAGACACCGATAAGAGAGACGCGCCGTCTTGCCGATTTCGGAAAAGAATACCAGAATACCGTACGGCGTTTCCTGAAGGGGGACGGCGGCGTGCTGTCAGAGTTTCTGCGGATGCAGCGCAAAAACCCGCAGGGACACGGCCGGATCAATTTCCTCGCGACCTACAACGGTTTTCGTCTTGCGGATGTGTTTTCCTACAATGAAAAACACAATGAGGCGAACGGTGAGGAAAACCGGGACGGAGAGGATGTCAATTACAGCTGGAACTGCGGTGCGGAAGGTGAGACGAGGAGGAAAAGCGTCCTTGCGCTTCGGACGCAGCTGATGAAAAATGCGCTGATCATGCTGTTCACTGCGCAGGGCACTCCATTCCTTTTTATGGGGGATGAATGGGGAAAAACTTCCGGCGGCAACAATAACCCTTACTGTCAGGACAATGAGGTGACCTGGCAAAAGTGGAGTCTGAAAAAGACGGAGAAAGAACTTCTCTCCTTTACGATGCAGTTGATTGCTCTCAGGAGGGCGCACGGCATTATGCACCAGGGAAAGGAGCTCCGGTTGATGGACTATCTGTCCTGCGGCTATCCGGATCTGTCCTACCACGGGCAGGAGGCGTGGCGTACCAGCATGGAGTATCATACCCGGAGTATCGGCGTGTTGCTCTGCGGAAAATATTGTGTGACCGACGGCAGGGAGGATGAATGTCTCTATATCGCATACAATATGCACTGGGAGCCCCATGACTTCGCGCTGCCGAAGCTTATGAAAGGGAAACGTTGGAATCTGACAATCGACACTGCGGAGGCGACAAAACCAGAGAGCAGAAAAGAGGATGACAGCGGTCAGTCTGTGACGCTGCCGGGAAGATGTGTGCGCATCTACATTTCGGAGGAAACTCCAAAAGTGCGAAAAAACGGCAGGATATAAATAATATACTCGGGATGGATTCCCGGGTAGAAATGAGGAATAGGCGCAGCAATGCATGTCTGGAAACATTTTAAAACAATAACACATCACAGGCATCTTGTCAGAAAAGGGTGTTTTCAGGTGGGACTGTACCGGCAGGGGCTGGTACACGATTTGTCCAAATACAGTCCTTCCGAATTCTGGGTGGGTGCAAAATATTATCAGGGAACAAGAAGCCCCAACAACGCAGAGCGGGAGGATATCGGCTATTCTTCCGCCTGGCTGCACCACAAGGGCAGAAACAAGCATCACTACGAATACTGGATCGATTATTCTCTGAAAGCGGGGCCCGGGGGCATGCTTCCCTGTCCGATGCCGGATAAATATATCGCGGAGATGATCATGGACAGGATCGCTGCCTGTAAGACTTATCAGGGGGAGACTTACACGGATAAGAGTCCTCTGGAATATTATCTGCAGGGGAAAGATCCTGCGCCGCTTCACCCCTACACGAGAAGGAATCTGGAGCGGCTTTTGCGGATGTTGGCGGAAAAAGGAGAGCGGAAAACATTTCTGTATATCAGATACAGATTTTTAAAAAAGCGGAAGAATTTGACAGGAAAGGAAGGCAAAAAAATTGATAGACGGAAAGAAGATACTGTTCAGCGGTATGCAGGCGACGGGAAATCTGACACTCGGCAATTATCTGGGGGCGCTGAAAAACTGGGTGACGCTGTGCGATGAGTACAAGTGCTTTTATTCGGTGGTGGATCTGCACTCCATCACAGTCAGACAGGATCCCGCGGAGCTGAGAAAGAGAGCGCGAAGTCTTTTAACGCTCTATATCGCGGCCGGGCTCGATCCGGAGAAAAACTGTATATACTACCAGTCCCATGTATCCGGGCACAGCGAACTGTCCTGGATCTTAAACTGTTATACTTATATGGGCGAACTGAATCGGATGACGCAGTTCAAGGACAAGGCGGCGAAGCATACCGACAATATCAATGCCGGACTGTTCACCTATCCCGTGCTGATGGCGGCTGACATCCTGCTGTATCAGACAGATGTGGTGCCGGTAGGGAAGGACCAGCTGCAGCATTTAGAGATCACAAGAGATATCGCTCAGAGGTTCAACGCGATCTACGGGGATGTGTTTGCGATACCGGAACCCTACATCGGCAAGACCGGTGCCAGCATCAAGAGCCTTCAGGCGCCGGAGAAAAAGATGTCGAAATCCGATGAGAACCCCAATGCCAGCATCTATCTGATGGATGATCCCGACACGGTGATGCGGAAGTTCAAACGGGCGGTGACGGATCTCCAGGCGCAGGTGCGCTACAATCCCGAACAGGCTGGCATCTATAACCTGATCAATATCTACAGTGCCTGCACCGGGAAGACGCCGGAGGAGATAGAGAGAGAGTTTGACGGAAAAGGCTACGGTGATTTCAAGGCGGCGGTGGGCGAAGCTGTCGTCAACGTGCTGAGACCGCTGCAGGAACGGTATGCGGATCTTTGCAAAAATAAGGATTACATTGATTCCGTGATCAAGAACAATGCGGAAAAGGCAAACTATTATGCCGTGAAAACGCTGCGGAAAGTGCAGAAAAAAATAGGATTCCCGGAGAGGATCAGATAAGGAGGAGAGCGCGATGCAGGACAAATATGTGGCTTATGTGTCAACCTATACGATGGGAACGTTGACGAACGACAAAAAGAGCTATGGTATCAAGATTTACGATGTGGATCTGAAGAACGGACGGTTTACGCCGAAGGATCAGGTGGAGATCACCAACTCTTCCTATGTGACGATCTCCCACAATAAAAAATATCTGTATTCGATCACAGATATGGGCGTAGAGTCTTACCTCATCGAGAAGGACGGGACGTTATCCAGGATCAATCAGGGTTCCATCAACGGCATGCGCGGCTGTTATCTGTCTACGGACTATGAGGATAAGTTTCTGTTTACCGCGGGCTATCACGACGGGAAGATCACGGCACTGCGGCTGAATGACGACGGGAGCATCGGAAATATCACCGACGAGATTTTCTGCAAGGGTATGGGAAGTATGGCGGAGCGCACATCCAGGCCGCATGTCAGCTGTGTGAAGATGACTCGCGACAATAAATTCCTCTGCGCGGCAGATCTGGGGATGGATCATGTGAACGTATACAGGCTGGACCATACGACCGGCAGACTGAAACTGATGGATATTCTCCGGAGCGATCAGGATTCCGCGCCGAGACATATGAAGTTTTCGCAGGATGGAAAATTCATGTATCTCGTCCATGAATTAAAAAATTATATTGATGTGTATACTTATAAAGAGGAGAAGAACATACCGGAGTTTGAGAGAATTCAGACCATTTCCACCGTAAATGACTACCATGCATCCAATTCGGCGGCGAGCGCGTTGAATATCTCGGAAGATTTTCGCTATATGGTAACATCAAACGCGGGAGATAATACCGCAACGGTATATAAAGTGGATAAAAAGACAGGGCTTTTGGAAAAATTGTTCTGCTTGCCGATCAGCGGAGATTATCCCAAAGATGCGGTGCTGTTCCCGGACAATAAGCATCTCGTGTCTCTGAATCATGAGTCAAATACCATGACATTCTTTGCCACAGATCTGAAAAATGGATTGATTGTCATGAATACAAAGGAGATTTCGGTGAACTATCCGAACTGTATTATTTTCCATAAACTGGAAGGGTGATCCGGCTCACAGTCTGTCTGTTTCGGATCATACAGGAAGATGGTATATCTTATCGGATATCTTCACCCGCTTATACAGGGCCGCATACTCGGAGGCCTTTAACTCCGCAATATAATTCAGTTCATAATTCTTTTCAGGGTAACGTTCTTTTATGATATCCACCGCCTTATTGTAAGCGACAGCGGCCTCCACGGCGCTGTCGTAATAACCGATCAGGTAATAGCTCCTGACATGGATCCTTGCACGATATATCGCTTTATCGTTTCTCCGTGTCAGAAAGACGCCATGGTACGTGTTCAATATCTCTATATTTTCATATCGAAAATCGTAAGGATCGCCGTTAATAAACCGGTAATCCTTCCCGGGAACGGCGTAATTTTTGATGCCATACCTGGAGAAAAGCGTCACCTGCATGCCGTAGTCCGCCACAAAGAGGTGGTTTCCCCGGCGCATGATCTTGTGGGAAGCGTAGTAAAACAGATCTTCCATATCAAATTTCAACTCGAGCTCCGGCTCCAGATAGTATAAAAAATAGCTTTTCATCAGATAGATCGGCGTGGCAAAGTAGAGTCCGTTGTCCCGCAGATTGATTAAAACCACCCATTTTTCAAAGGAGAGCGGCAAAGTATTTCGGTAGTCAAGAATTTTTCGGGACTTTTCCGAGAGAACAGAAAACGCCAGAAGATAGGCGGCGTGGGCTGCTTTCTCTTCCGGGAAGCTGCCGAGGCTGATATGCTTTTTCTGCCAGGTAATAGAGGCACGGTAGGAAGGCGTGCCATCTTTTAAACTTGTTTCGTATACACCGGGAAGGCTCATAATATTCCATATCCAAAAGATAGTCTGTACCAATTTTTCAAATTATTATACCATATCCCCGGCGATAATTCCATTTATATTTTGGGGGCTTGCATTTGTGGGACGGGGGGGTATAATGAAAAATGGAAGGAGCAAAGAACATGGCCAGATACAAAGTTTCCAATAAAAATATTTACGGATTTAAGGACAATATATACCAGATGTTTCTGCTGGTACCGGTGATCATAGTGTTGGCACTGCTTGCGGAATTCTGTCTGGGACCTCTTCTCTATAAGGGCTATCAGAAAGATGCCACACTGGAGAAAGACGCGGCGGGAAGTGAAGCGGGGGCGAATATCCCGGTGGCGGAGTCCATAGAAGAAATGGAAAGCCTCGGCACCTTTACATTTATCACCAGCGGAACAGTACTCAAATACGACACGTTCCGTGTCGGGGAAGATATCTATCACCGGATCGAATTGCCCAGCGGAGAGAAGGTCTTTGCGCATATCAACAAAAAGGCTCTTCTGGAGACGGATGAGGTCGGTGTCTATCGTTTGCCGGTGGGACAATGGAGAGAGTGGGAGGCGCCGGAAGAAGCCAGGATATATGAAGCGAATAAGTATGTTATGGACCACTACGTAGATATGTACGGGGATTATGTGCCGGTGCTGACAGAGGCAGATTACGGTATGGTACTGGGCAGAGCGGCTTCCGCATGGCTCTTTGTCATCGTTATGGTGCTCTACAGGGTGATCGGTGTGAGACGGTGGCGTTTCGCTCCCGCCTTTTTCTGGAAGAGAGATCCGCTCCTGCCGCGCAATGATCTGGAGTGCTGGTGCGCTTCTACTTTTGCGATCTGGTCCCATTCTTTTCCCATGCTGGAGGGATGGCCTCTGGTCACCGGTGTCCACGGAAATCGAAGAGCGGTAGCCAATTTCAAAAAGGTGGCGCTGGGAGAACAGTGGGATATCAGAAACAGGCAGGAAGGAATCCGGACTGTACACGAACTGGTGGAAAAGCATGCGGGTCGTTTTGACACGGAGTACGCTGGCTGGGATCTGTGCCGTGCGACGCAGCTTCTTGGCATGATGTATCTGGTGAAAATGATAGACAGGGAGGAACTTGACCGGGAATTCTCCGCCACAGGGAAAGTGATCCAACAGCAGTTTTCATCCTGGGATGCGATGGCGGAAAGCTATCTGCATGGCTATGAGGCGTGGCTTAACAGGATCGGAAGCAAGGATGCGGCGCTAAGCGCGGCATATCGAAGAAATATTTTTGAAAAATTAAAGACTAATCCTGACGGACCTTATTCTGTTCCCTTCCGGACAGATCTGACATGGGTTCCGGGAAGCAAGGGGGAAAGGGCTGAGGTGAATCGGGTGCTGGCGCGCTATCGGGCGAGTGGGATGTGATTGCAAACAAAGCTTTCTACTCGCCATATCGCCTTCGCGATATTGACAGGCATGGTATTTAAGACAAAGATGCCAGTTTGCTTGTGTGCATATTAATATAAATATCCTGCAGTTCCTGTTTATCTTTTATTTTGTGGGAGAGTTCTATGTACTCATCAAGCTTTCTGGACAGATCAAGATGCCCTTCTGCGACACGTTTGATGTTGACGCGAAGCTCGTTTTCGATAATCAAATTTGCAGATTTCATCTGTTGTTTGACTTCTTTCATATCGGATTCGAGAGCGGCAGTTCTTTTATCCAGAGAGTCTACTTTTGCGTCCAGAGAATCCACTTTTGTATCCAGAGAGTCTACCTTTGCGTCCAGAGAATCCACTTTTGTATCCAGAGAGTTTACCTTTGCATCCAGAGAATCCACTTTTGCATCCAGCAAATTTACTTTTTCAAGAATCTGATCTATTTTTTGATTAGTTGTCATATGATTTTCTCCTATTACGTCATCCATACATCACAGAAAAAATACAGTATCGGTTGATTCCAATTTTGGGGAGTGATATAGACTGCTTTTTATTTAGCAGAACTTATAACATGTGAGATAGATCTTTATAAAGATTAGGTAATAGACAGCTTACAACAGATCTGCAGGCTTGTCAATATAAAATCATAAAATTATACTGTTTCTCCTGTTTATTTCTCTGCATCAGAAAAAGACATCTTCCAAACCTGCCTGCTCCAGAGAAGATGTCATTGTCTATTCAGAATAGGATTTTTTACTGATGTCGAAAATGTTCGTCCTTTATCTTCTGGTAATAGGCGGCTTCTTCTTCACTGAAGGTAATTTCGATCACATCGCTTGCCTGACAATGCAGGATCTGGCACAATTTGTGCAATGTTTCCATGGTAATATTTTCGTTATGTCGGATATTACTCATCGTGTGACTGCTGATATTGTAGTGGTTAATCAGGCTGTAAGTAGTAATTCCGCGCTTTTTCAGTGTGCGCCATAAGGCATTGTAATTATACATAATCATTTCTCCTTTGTATTGATCTTTTATTTCGTTCCCGTTCAGGGCGGTTTCATTCCATTTTATATAAGAAAACAAAAAATATGCCGATAAAATAGATAGGGGTAATTTTAAATAGTAGATGGCCGACGATATCGAGGGAAACATTTTGATGGAGATAGCGATAGTAGATGATGAAAAGATCATCTGTGATGAGATAAAAAAACGGATAAAAAAAATAAAACCCTGTTGTCATGCAGACGAATATGCAAGAGGGGAGGATCTGCTTTTTGCGGATAAACTGTACAATATCGTATTTTTGGATATACAGCTGGAGGGAAGGAATGGCATTGATATAGCAGAGGAACTGCAGCAGAAATCGGAGAATACGATAGTGATTTTTGTCACGGGAATAAAGGACTACGTCTTTCAGGCGTTCGACGTGGCGGCTTTTCATTATCTGCTAAAACCCATAGACGCAGAAAAGTTTGAGGAAGTGTTTGTGCGCGCCTGGCGGGAGGCGGAGAAGCGGAAGGGGAAAGAGACTGGGCTGTTGTTGGTCAGGACCAGGAACCGCACGTTTCCTCTGCCAAAAGGCAGCATTTTCTATGTAGAGAGCAGAGGAAAGAAAGCGGAGATCCATACCGCCAGGGAGACAGTCTCCATGTATGCATCCCTGAACAGCCTGCAGGTGGAGTTGGGGGAGGGGTTTTATCGCTCACACAGAGGGTATCTCGTCAATATGGCGTATGTTTCGGAATACTACCACGACAGCATCCTGTTGACAAACGGGGAGAGAGTCTATATGGCAAAGGAGAAATATCAGGAATTTGTGAGAGAATACATGCACTATCTGAGAGGTGGTGGAATCATACATGGCTGAGCAGATAACCGTTTTGTGTGAGATCATCGGTTACTTTTTGCAGGGATATTGTCTGCAGTATTTTCTCGGCCTGTTTTTGGAGAGCAGGTACCCCAGGCGGAGGATAAATGTTTTTATCATACTCAGTTATGGTGTTTTAAAGACGGCTATCGCTTATCTGATCTCTTATGATGAAAGGGGCAGTTTAAACGGCTTGTATCGGCTGTCGCTGCAGGCAGTTTTTCTGACGGTCCTGACATTCTGCTTATACAGGGCGGTGAAAGCTGTTACGGTTTTTCTGATCACCGCTTTTCTGGCTCTCAGCGAGATCTGTTTTTTCATCGGCTATCTTGTCATGGGCATAAGCACGGTCCTGCTGGAATTGGAACTCTGGCTTTTTACACAGGGTTATATAGCGCAAGCCCGTTTCGACAGATTAATCCGGGGTACTGCTGCGTCACTGCAGATATTGTGTTGTGTATTGTGGGTTCTTTTGTTGTACCTTTCATTGCGGAGAGTGGCGTATTATTTCAAGGAAAAGGACCATGAGATGCAGAAAACGGAACTTCTGTTTATTCTGACGCCAAGCCTCGCCGGGCTTTTGCTCTGCGTGCTGTTACGTATCATCATGGTCACGGTGGAGGACGGCAAACCGATGCTTTTATATGACAGATTTCCAGCATTGCAGTTTCTTGTCCCGGCGATCCTGTTGCTTGCACTCTCGTCCATCGTGTACAGTGTCAGGCTTTTTCAGGATATGATCCTGTTGAGCAGGGAGAGGAGCCGGCTTGTTATTCTGGAACAACAGATCGATACACTGCAGGAACATATCAAAGAGATCGATCGTCTGTATAGTGGAGTGCGGAGCATAAAGCATGATATAAAAAATACTCTTGCCGTATTGATGAGTCTGTTCTCGGAAGACAAAGCGGAGGAGAGCCCGGAGCTTACGGCATATCTGGCGGAGCTGAACCGGAGTTTTGACAAGCTGGAATTCAGGTTTCGGACAGGAAATGCGGTGGCTGATGCGCTGTTAAATATGAAATATCACGAGATTACGGGGCGCATACCGAAACTTGTGTTTGAGGCGGATGATTTGGTATTTCAGGAGGATATCCGGATCCGAAGTTATGACATTGGCATCATTTTAGGCAATGCGCTGGACAATGCGATGGAGGGCTGTGTACGCCTGATACAGCGGCAGCCGAATGCGGAGACTTTTATCAGGCTCCGTTCTTTTCGGAGAGGGAAGTATTTCTTTCTGGAGGTGGAAAACAGCTTTGACGGGAGGCTTTCCGGAGAATGCAGGCCCGGTGTTCCCGCAACGCTGAAAGCTGATAAGCAGACACACGGCATTGGTTTTGAGAATATGAAAAAAACTGCCGAAAAATACGGCGGCACGGTGGATTATTTCGCGGAAGGTAATTCGGGCGAAACGAAAGATTTGTCCGGTTATGCAATATTTACCTTATCTGTTATGCTGAATGCGAAAGGAGGGATGGGATGTAATCAAAATGATACGGAGAAAAAACAACAATATACCTGCTGATTTCAGCGGGAAGAGAGGAGGACATGCATGAGTATGGATTTAACTTTTTTATCTGACAGCTATATGCAGCAAATACTGCATCAGCTCAGAAACGTGAGAGACCAGGAAATGCAGAAAAAAGGCGGTTTCCGGTTCGAAGATATCCTATCGTCAAAGGAGGATGCCTCAGGCGTTGGCTCGTCAAAGAATAATATTCCGGTCACTGTGTCGGCGGAAGCGAAAGAATACGCGGAATATCTGAAAAAAACGTACGGCAATGTGATGATAAGGAGCGTCGGAAAAGACCAGCAGAGCATGGATGATCTGGGTATGGGCACAGCGGGCACGGGAAATGTGGTGATCGCGCCGAACATTTTGGAACAGATGGCACAGGCCCCGGAGAAAGCCGCTTACTATGAGGGGAAAATCAAACGCTATTTTCAGGAACTGCCGAAGATCAAGGCGGAGATTTCCGCGATGGGGCACGAGATCCACTCCTGTGGCATCGTCATTCACCCCGACGGCACGGAAACCTATTACATCACCGGAGACCTGAAGCCGGAGGTGAGGGCAAGGATAGAGGCACAGATCAGGGCGGAGCAGGAGGAGAAAGCCTCACGCCGGCGAACGTATTTCATCCAGAGCAAAGAGGCCGCTGAGAAACGCATGAGAGAACTGCAGAATTACATGAAGCATAAAATGATGACGGATCAGATTCGCTTGGACCTTACCGGAGAGCGAGGGGTTCTGACTGACAGAGGAACCGACTGGATATCCGCACTTGCTTATATGGGAGGACATATCTTATGAGTCTGAATATGTCTGTGCTAAATCCCTTTTATTTTCATGTGTTGAAACAGAATGCCAACATGCCGAACTACCGTTCGGTCATAACCGGGTATGGAAAAGAAGTGCCCCATGCGAAAGGAGAAAATATCAGATGAGTATCGGAAGTGTCGGATATGCGGGATATACAGAATATACTTCAAAATATACAGCAAAATATATAGCGGATCAGACTGACAAAACCTCCTCCAAAACCGGATTTTCAAAATCGGTGGAAAAGGCGGAGACTGCCGGGAAGACAGGCGGAGTGAAGGAAAGCGCAGTGGAGAGATACATAAAAAAACATCCCGAGGACAGATCCCACGTGGAAGGGCAGGTACGGGCCGGAAAAAAGGTTCTCGAAAAAAACGGTGTTCAGGATGTCTCCAGGGAAAATATGACAATGGAAGAGTACAAACGGTTCTTCACCGCCCTGATGGACAGTATCCCCTTCGACGCATCCCATCAGGGAGACGTGGAGATCTGGTCCATCTCCGAAAAAGGGTGGGAACAGATGAAAAACGATCCCGAGTATGAAGCGTGGGTGTTGGGGTATACCTCGGAGAACCGTTCGGTATACAATCCCTTTGCCTCCTGGCCGGGGTATTCACCGAATGTCTGTACGGAAAATTTCGGAGATTCCATCGAGCAGCATATCGGTCAGTCCGTGCCCATGAGCAGCGGGAGCAGCAAAAAAACAGATTCAGACGAAGAATCCTGGTGGGAAAAACGCCAAAAAAGGCTGAAAGAACTGATTGAGCTACAGGAAAAAGCGGCAAGAGAGAGGGCCGCAGCATATCGGAAGTCAGAGCAGGCGGAAATGCTGCAGGAGCAGATGATGAGCAACGCCAGGCTCAGGAATTTCCTGACGGATGGAATATCCGGGGAGGAAAATACGGTATTTTCTTCCGGGCATGTCACAGTCGCGACAAATACCTATCTGAATATGATGGATCTGTTCAGCGGGAATATCGGGAAAATATAAGTTTAAGCGGCAGTTTGAAAAATCATCGGAGGATATGACAATATGAGTATATACGGAAGCGGAAGCGGCGGATGCCCTGCCGTTGCAGGGTATCCGTACGGAAGGACGGAGAGAGGAACAGGTACGGGAGTTTACGCAAAATATGCGGAAACGCTGCAGGGGTCGGACAGGGCGGACGGAAATTTTGTGCTGCACTATTTTGACCATGAAGACGGAGAAAGGACGGTGGGCGCATCATGCGGCAGGGATTATTCGATCTCTGCCTATATTCCGAAAGATTTTGATCCGGAAAATCCGGTATATAAAGTAAAGGTGTGGGATAAGGAAGGCAATGTGACGGAGCGGATGGTCGATGTCTCTGAAATTGATCCTGAAAACAGTGATTACATTGATATGTTCGCCTGGTCCAGCTATCTGGAATGCAGCGGGAAATGCCCCGGCGCACAGTCAGCTTTTATGGGCTCAGCCGGAGATCCTTACGAAATGTCGGATATGCGGCATGCAGATCTGTTTGCCAGGAAAAACTGGCCGGAACGTCTCGGGGCGATGATGCAGATGCAGTATGACGTAGGAAACTTCACCGGATATCTGGAATACTAAGAAATTTTGGGATTTTATCGGGAATAACGGCATGCCGGAGAACCGGAGGGAAATCGAAGGGTATGGCAGAATATCCGAAAATTTTGCTTCCCCGGACAGAAAGACAGAGGAGGAGCCGGCGGAAAAGCTGACAGTCAGCTATAACGGAGTTCCCCTGAGGAGAAGTGCTGATGATAAAAAATATACCGATAAAGAAACTGGCATCTCTTATTATGTCGCCGACGGGAAGCATCCTTATATCACCGGGGAGGACGTGGAAAAATTAAAAGAGTTATGCGCTGCAACAGGGGAACCTCTCCTGAAAAAAATGGGTGAGATCACCGGAATGATAAGACATCTGGATGAAAACACCACGGCTTATGTCGGGGATAACGGCACTGTGATAAAATCGAAAGACGGCAGAGAATTATCGATCAACACATCCTTGCTGTCTTATGATGTACTGTCCTTCATGTTCCGGAATATCGGGTCATCAGGCGATTATTTCAGCGAAAAATACTGGTCCGGAAAGATACAGGATGCCGTCGGAAATTATCTGACAGGCGGCAAATAGTACTGCATGTTGTCTGCCGCGGGATTGTCGGACAAAAATCGTGCGGCAGGACAGCGCAGAAATAAGGAGTATAAAGCATGGATATATCAAATCAAAGATCTTACCAGGGTTCATGGTATGTAAACCCGAATACCAGAACCCTGACATCAGACAGAAAAAATACGTCGATCAAAGACAGGGACGCCTTCAGCTGTATGCAGCATCTGCTGCATCCTGTGGAAGATATGGCCAGGGTGGTGCGGACACCAATGAGACTGGCTGAAAAGACCCGCGTGAACAGAATGACGAATTCCGTGACGATCGCGGCGGGGACCCGCATTACGGTAAATGACGGCTATGTTCTGACAGTGACGGAGCGGGGCGTGGAATGCCATCATGGAGAAAATTATGATCCCTATGATACGGAAGCCTATGTAGAAGCACAGGCACTGGCGGGCGCCCTCGGCACACTGCTGAGGAACGCCGGCGGAACACAGAAGACCACGGCGTTCAGCGAGGAGGATTATCAGACATGGACGGAGAATGTCTCATCAGTGCTGTCTTACATGGGCATTGACGGGAGCAGAGATTTTTCCGTAAACGGCATGAAATACCACAAAGACAGCGAAGGATACTGGGAGTCGGAAGAAAACAGCAGTGCGAAAGCTGCCTGGGAAATGCAGCGGAGGAACAACCGGACATACACCTTTGCCGACGACCGGACAAAAAGCCAGGTCGCCTATATAAGCGACTATTATCTGGAGCATGCATCGGAAGAAATGCGGGCGGCATGGCAGAAAGCTTTGGAAGAGACCGGCGTCAATCCCTTCCCGGAGGGTTATGCCAGCGCGCTGTCCCAGTTTGCCATGGAACAGGATTTTGCCACCGGAGGAAACGATGTTATTTTCGGGGCGGATATGGAGCGCAATATCGCGACAATACAGAACATTCTGGACAGGATAGATCATCCGCGCAAAAATGTATCTGAGGAAGATCAGGTTTTCCTGAAGGAAGAGAAACTGTTTTACAGGGCGATTCTTGGATACCTGACTGTATCAGAAACGACAGACAAAATGGAGACGTCCGGCGAAAAAGTTTCCTATACTTCCTATGCATCCGCAAATTACAGGATAGAGCCGGACAATGAAAATGAGTGCTTTACCATATTTAACGGACAGGGCGAACGGCTCGGCGTCTTTTTTTACTCGGATATCAAATGCAGGCAGGATACCGCAACCGGCAGGCAGCTTCTGATCTCTGAGAACGGAACCATGTGGTATGAGGCGCTGGCGCTTGATCAGGAATTGAAGGAGGACTTACAGCACATCATGGGTGTCGATGCCCTGAAAACAGAACCTCTTCAGGGATATACTCTGAAAACCCATGCCGGTACCGGTATACAGTATGTGGTCAGAGACGGCGACGAGGGACGCGGCGGCAGGGTACTTTTGCAAAGCGAGGCGGACATCCAAAAATATGAGGCGCTGGCTGAAACATATTTCAACAGATATCCGAACCTGATCGAAAGCAAAGAGGAGGCGTACATATGGGCTTCCTTTGAGATCAGACAAATGGCAGTGCGCACAGACCAGGGCATTCTCTCCATACATTGTGACGGCATGTCTTACAATGATAATACGAACGCAGTCAAAAACTGGAGCATTCCTTTCGGGGAGGATACCTGTCAAATGATTTTTGAGTGGCTTGAACATGGTGGAAACGGAGAAGCGGAGTTGGAGAAATTTTCTGTGTGGCAGGATATTCTCAAAAAGATTAACTGCAACAAAGATACAACCGAATCTGCCCTTCAGACACCATATATGAAATATGCCGAAATAGCTTTCTACTCTGTCGGTTCCAGGGCGCCGCAGGAGGTGAAAAAGGCGTGGATGGACGCCGCCAGAGAGACAGGCGCAAACGGTCTCGGCATCGGCGCTGACGGGATGATGACTCATATCTCTCAGATGATGGTACAGCGGTTAAAGAGAAATCTGACGGGCAGGGGTTCTGACGCAGACGACATACTTGGAAACAGCGTTTCATCGGCACTCCAGGCGGCAAATGAGGCTCTGTACGATCTGGAGAATCCGCTTTCGAGAAACAACGAAAATAGTCTCGAAGTGCAGTACTATCGCAGGAGAGAACGGGCATTTTATCAGGCGTTTATCAGAAATCTGGAAGGGCTTTTGTGAGTTATTTTTTCTTTGACAGATGACTTCCGGCAGTTATGCCGGTCAATTCGACTGACTCAGTCAATGCCAGGAGCCACTCTTATTTTCCCCGCCGATCCGGTTCGAGGTTGGCGGGGAAAATATCCGCCACCTCATTGATCGCGATATAGGCCTTCGGATCGATCTTATGCACCAGATTCTTCATTTTTCCCACCTGAAAACGATTCACCACAAAATAGATCAGCGTTTTGTCGGAATTGGAATAATACCCTTTCGCGTCGATAATGGTCATCCCATTCTCAAAAGTTTCGGAGAGTGCCTTACAGACTTTCTCCTGCCTGGTCGTGATGATAAACGCGGCTTTGGAACGGTCGAACCCTTCCACGAAGAAATCTACGGTTTTGGACGCGGCAGCGTAGGTTACGATAGAATACAGGGGAAGAACCCAACTCCCCAGAACGATACCGCATACGATGTACAGGATTACATTGTAGATCATCACAAAACTCCCCAGACTTAATCCCAGACGCTTTGCGAACATCACGCCGATGACGTCTATCCCGTCGATGGCTCCGCCGAACCGCACCGTAAGGCCGCTGCCGCATCCCGAAATGATCCCGCCGAAGATAGCGCACAAAAACAGATCCGTCTCCGCCAGAGGGGAGGCGATCGTCACATCCACCGGCAGAATATCCGTGATGATCCATGCCGTCACAGAATATACCAAAACCGCATAGATGGAATATACGGTGAAAACAGGTCCTTCCTTCTTTAGTCCGAACAGAAAGATCGGAATGTTGAGAAGGATCAGAATAAGCGACAGACTGCACCAGGCCGGCGTCTGCTGGGAGATCAGCATGGAGGTTCCTGATATACCGCTGTCAAATAGTTTTACCGGAGCGAGAAACATCACGACTCCGAAAGCGTTTATGATGCCTGCCGCCGTCAGAAACAGGAGATTCATAACATTCAAAGCGTGCAGTACATTTAGAACAGCATTCAGGAGATTTTTTGTCATATGGTTCCAATTCCTTTCCAGGGTGACTTTTTCACATCATAACATGAACAGGAAAGACTTTTCAACAAAATAATCGAGGCTTTCAGGCATGTCCCGGACAACCCCCGCATAGAATGGTAAGAGCAGTACAAAATGTAAGAATCGGGAGGATTGTCTGATATGTATAAAAATTGTGCTCTGATATTGTGCCTTTCCATGCTGATCACCGGCATGTGCGCGGTCAATGCAAGAGAGGCAGACTTAAACCGGAAACTGTCCGGTGATGTCTTTGACATGACATTGGAGGAAGTACAGACCATGGTAAAGGAAAACGATATACAGGAGATTTACCGTTTTCGGGAAATATTGCAGAATGTCTCATCGCCCAAAAGAACTGTGGGCTACAACGTGCTTGTCAATGAGGACGCCATATTTCTGGACGAGGAAAGCGTGGAGATTCTGTGCCGCATTGTGGAGGCGGAAGCCGGAAGCGAGGATGAAAAAGGACGGATGCTGGTGGCAAATGTGGTGCTGAACCGGGTGGAGAGCAGCCGATTTCCCAATACGGTCAAGGGGGTCGTATTTCAAAGAGGTGGCGGAATCTACCAGTTTTCCCCGGTGGCGAACGGCAGATATTATCGTGTGAAAGTTTCAAAACAGACCAGGGATGCCGTGGAAAAAGTACTGCGAGGTGCGGACGAATCCCAGGGCGCTCTGTATTTTGTCAACAGACGTGCGGCGAACAGCTCCTACATGAACTGGTTTGATACGAGATGTACCTTTCTGTTTACATACGGGCGGCATGAGTTTTTTGCCTGACCGGACATACTTTTTTTCATAAATTTATTTACGGAAAGACACGGTATATGCTATACTTTCATAGAATAAAGTTTTAGTATCGGAGGACAACAAATGGTAAAATATTTCAGTACCAGAGGAGGCGGCAGTCCGGCATCGGCATCGGAGGCCGTTTTAAAGGGACTTGCGGAAGATGGCGGACTTTTCTTTCCGGACCATATTCCCGCGCTGACGAAAAGTTTAAAACAATTCGCTGATATGTCCTATCAGGAAGTTGCTTATGAAGTGATGCAGCCTTTCCTTTCCGATTATACAGAGGAAGAGCTGAAAAATTGTATTAAGAACGCGTACGATGATAAATTTGATACGGAGGCGATCGCCCCCCTCGCCTATGCGGACGGCGCATATTACTTGGAACTGTTCCACGGCGCTACGATCGCTTTCAAGGACATGGCTCTTTCTATCCTGCCCCATCTGATGATCACCGCGGCAAAAAAGAATCACATTCAAAACGATATCGTTATCCTGACAGCAACTTCCGGCGACACGGGAAAAGCGGCGCTGGCCGGATTTGCCGATGTCGAGGGGACGAAGATCATTGTCTTTTATCCCAAGAGCGGCGTGAGCCCGATTCAGGAAAAACAGATGATCACCCAGAAGGGGGACAACACGTTCGTCGTCGGCATTCACGGAAACTTTGACGATGCGCAGAACGGCGTAAAGAAAATATTCGGCGATAAGGAATTCGAAAAGCTGATGGCAGACAACGGATACCAGTTTTCCTCGGCAAACTCCATCAATGTAGGCCGTCTGGTTCCCCAGATCGTATACTATGTATATGCCTACGCGCAGCTGTTAAAAGAGGGGAAAATTGCGGAGGGAGAGCCGATAAACGTGGTGGTGCCCACCGGGAATTTCGGGAACATTCTCGCCGCCTGTTTTGCTAAAAACATGGGACTGCCCATCGCGAAGCTGATCTGTGCCTCCAATGAAAACAAGGTGCTCTTTGATTTTCTGCGGACAGGCACCTACGACAGAAACAGAGACTTTGTGCTGACCAGTTCCCCCTCCATGGATATTTTGATCTCCAGCAATCTGGAGCGTTTGATCTATCTGATCGCCGGGGAGGACGCAGAAAGAAACAGAAACCTGATGATGCAACTTTCTACGTCAGGAAAATATGAAATATCGACAGAAATGCAGGAAAAATTGCAGGATTTTTACGGGGAATACGCCACCGAGACGGAGACGGCGCAGACCATTGCCTCCCTTTATGATAAATGCGGCTATGTCATCGATCCCCATACGGCGGTGGCCTCCTGCGTCTATCAAAAATACAAAAAGCAGACCGGGGATGAGACGAAGACCGTGATCGCCTCCACTGCAAGCCCTTATAAATTTACGAGAAGCGTGATAACCGCGATCGAAAAAGACGGGGGGGAGGCGGATGATTTTGCGCTTGCCGACAGACTCTCCTCCCTGTCCGGTGTGAAGATCCCCGAGGCGGTGGAGAGCATCCGGAAAGCTCCCGTTCTCCACGAGACCATCTGTGAGAAAGAGGAGATGGCAGATGTGGTGAAAAAATATCTCGGAATATAGCTGCAAAAGAAAGGAAAAAGCGATGAGTACATTTGGATTTATGGACATTATCATTATCGTCAGCGGGGCCTACCTGGTCTATGTCGCGATACAGATGAAACGCACCGGCGAGATCACCAGTTCCGCGATCATCGGAAAAGGATGCGATGTCAAGAAAGCGAAGGATCCGCAGGGATTTATCGACTATATGTATATGAAGTCTATCATTATGGGGGTGCTTGTGATCCTCAGCGGTGCACTCGATTATATGAACGATATGTATTGGAATATCCCCTATTTCGGCCTTGCCATATGCGGCATTTTTCTGGTGATTCTGCTCATCTACTGCAAGATCTCCATGAGTGCCCAAAAGAAATACCTCTCCCCCAAATAAGCTTCGAACGAATATAAAAACTATATTACTACTATGAAAGGATACCAAAGAAATGGAGCACTATTACCAGCCCGAAATCGAATGCGCTTCGAGAGAAGAGATCCTGAAGCTGCAGAACGAGAGACTTGTGAAACAGGTAAAGAATGTGTTTGACAACGTTCCTTACTACAGAAAGAAAATGGAAGAGAAGGGTGTGACGCCAGAGGATATCCGATCCGTGGACGATTTGCACAAGCTGCCGTTTTTGACAAAGGATGATCTGCGCGACGCCTATCCCTACGGCCTGATGGCGAAACCACTGAAGGATTGTGTCCGCATTCAGTCCACCAGCGGCACCACCGGCAGGCGGGTCGTGGCATTTTATACCCAGCACGATATCGATCTCTGGGATGAGTGCTGTGCGAGAGCGATCATGGCGGCGGGCGGTACGGACGAGGACGTGGTACATGTCTCCTACGGATACGGCCTGTTTACCGGAGGCCCCGGCTTAAACGGCGGATCCCACAAGGTGGGATCTCTGACGCTGCCGATGTCCTCCGGCAACACGGACAGACAGATCCAGTTCATGTGCGATCTCGGTTCCACGATCCTGTGCTGTACGCCTTCCTATGCGGCGTACCTCGGCGAGACCATAAACGAGAGAGGATTGAAGGATAAGATCAAACTGAAAGCCGGCATTTTCGGCGCGGAGGCGTGGACGGAGGAGATGCGCCGCGATATCGAAAAATCTCTGGGAATCAAAGCCTACGATATCTATGGCCTGACCGAGATCTCCGGACCGGGCGTAGCTTTCGAGTGCAGCGATCAGACCGGCATGCACGTCAATGAAGACCATTTCATCGCGGAGATCATCAACCCGAAGACGGGGGAAGTGCTGCCGGAGGGAGAGAAGGGTGAGCTGGTATTCACGAGTATTACAAAGGAAGCCTTCCCGCTTCTCCGTTACCGCACCCGCGATATCTGCGTACTGACCAGAAATAAATGTTCCTGCGGCAGAACTCATGTCAAGATGACGAAACCTATGGGAAGAAGCGACGATATGTTGATCATCAAGGGGGTCAACGTATTCCCGTCCCAGATCGAGACTGTGCTTTTGAACAAGGGTTACGCGGCAAATTACCAGATCATCGTGGACCGTGTCAACAACAGCGACACACTGGAAGTGCAGGTGGAGATGACACCGGAGATGTTCTCCGATTCCGTCAGCGAGGTCAGCAAAAAGGAGAAGGAACTGGTAAATGCGTTGAAGTCCATGCTGGGTATCTATGCGAAGGTAAGGCTTGTGGCGCCCAAATCCATAACGCGGAGCGAAGGAAAAGCTGTCCGCATTATCGACAAGCGGAATTTATACTAAACACTCGAAAAGAGAAAGGGGGACAACAAAATGACTGTAAAACAGATCTCCGTTTTCCTGGAAAACAGGCCTGGAGGGCTTGCGGAATTTACGAAGGTACTCTCCGACAACAGTATCGACATGCGGGCGATGTGCATCGCCGAGACGCCCGACTTCGGTATTCTGCGCATCATCGTGGATGATGTCTACAACACGGTGTGCACGATGAAGGAGGCAGGGTATATCTGCTCCGTCACGAAGGTGCTGGCGGTGGAGATCCCCGACAAGCCGGGCAGCCTTCTGCGCACGGTGACGGTTCTGGGGGAGAACGATATCAATCTGGAATATTCTTACGCCTTTACCACGCGCAAAAAAGATGTGGCTTATATGATACTGCGCGTCAATGACAATGAGAAGGCAGTAGAAGTATTGACGGAGAATGGTATTAAGCTGGTAGACCAGGATGAGATAAGCAAATTGTAATCATTATGCATCAAAAAGGGAATATTCCTTTCCGGAAATCTGTTGGAATCGGAATATTCCCTTTTGAGATATATTATGTGTCGCTGCGAAGTTTGACCGCATTAGTCACTTTCATTCGTTTTTCATCGCTGACAGCGGCATAATGTTTTCTGGTCGTATTTACATCGCTGTGTCCGAGTACACTGGCTACAAGATAGATGTCGCCGGTTTCTTTATAGAGAGATGTGCCGTAGGTGCTGCGCAGTTTGTGCGGTGTGATTTTTTTTAAGGTCGTCACGTTCCGGGTGTATTTTTTTACCATATTTTCCACGCTGCGGACACCCATCCGCTTATTTTGCATGGAAATAAAAAGGGCATCCTCATGTCCGGTCAGCGGAATCATGTTTTCTCTCTGATCCATGTAATCCCGCAGAGCGGTTTCCACCTCGAATCCGAAATAGATCGTCGCATCATAGCCGCCCTTTCGATGTACTACAAGTGCTCCGTTATCCAGATCCACATCACTCATGTTCAGCCCGACACACTCCGACACACGAATGCCTGTCCCGAGCAGAAGCGTCAAAATGGCAATATCCCGCACTTTATTGATCTTATGATATTTCAACTGGGACGTTGTCAGTTTTTCCCCCCGTTCCACCTGATCTAACAGAATGGCCACCTCCTGAGGTTCCAGCCGTATGATCTCCTTATCATGCTGCCTGGGAACCGGGATCAGCGATGCCGGATTCTTTTCGATCTTCTCCGCGCGGTAAAAGTAATTGTAAAAACTGCGCAGAGAGGCGATCTTTCTCGCTTTTCCCCGCTCTTTATTCATAATGACACGCCCTTCCTTATCGTAGAGCGTCATGTAATCCAGATATTCCAGTATATCATCCTTGGTGATACGATCCAGCACGGAGATCGGTATTTCCGTTATCTCCATTTTGCCGCAGACCGAATTGTTTTTATGCAGAAAATCAAAAAATACCTTCAGATCGTAGGCATAGGCGAGTCTCGTCCGCGTGGAGGTATAATCTGCCATATCATAGAAAAAAGCTTTGCAGAAAGAGGGCAGTTGCTCCAGAATTTCCCGTATCCTCTCAATATTTTTTTTGTCCTGTTCTTCATAATATTTCATAGGCGCCATTTCCTTCCGTCTGTCTCAGACCGTTTCCTTCGCGTGTCCGGCCGGTATTTTCCAGGCGGGGACCATATCCTGCACCGCATGGAACATTCTCTCTTTCACCCCGGGATTTTCCCGATTCAACTGTTGCAGCAGCAGGTGGACATACTCCCGCTTTGTGTGCCCGTCGGCGGGACAGGGGCTTTTTACCACGGGGATATCATATTTGTTTACAAATCCGATCACATCCGCCTCCTGCACATAGATGAGCGGCCGGATCACCGTCATATCCATCCTGTCCAGGTACGTTACCGGCGCAAAGCTGTGGAAACGCCCCTCGAAGATCAGGGACAGCAGCATCGTCTCCACCACGTCGTCTTTATGATGGGCGTAGGCTACTTTTCCGCATCCCAGTTCTTTCATCGCCTGGTTTAGCGCTCCTTTTCGCATCTTGGCGCACAGGGCGCAGGGAGAGGATTCCTTTCGATCCTCAAAGATGATCCGGCCGATATCGGTTTTTACGATATGGTACGGCACCCCGAGTTCTGCACATAGGGCAGTGATCCTGTCCAGATTCAGATTCTCAAACCCCAGGTCCACCGTCACCGCGGTGAGAGAAAAAGAGACCGGATAAAAGCGCTTCAGACCGCACAGGGCATAGAGCATGGCGAGGGAATCCTTGCCGCCGGATATACCCACGGCAATATGATCCCCCTCGTCTATCATATGATAATCGTCTATGGCCTTTCTTGTATAACTGTAGAGCTGCTGTAGTTTCATATTACGATTTTTGTCCTTCTTTTCATGAATTATCGATAATTTCGGTTGAAAGTCACGCCTGTTTTGATATAATAATATTATTATAGTGTTCTTTACTCATAATACCATGACAGCCATGAAAAGAAAAGGACTGAAAACCAAATGAAAAAGTTTACCAACAAGTATATGAAATGGGGGACAACGGCTCTGGTCGTGCTGATCCTGGCGATCTGCTTTGTCTGTCTGATCTTCAAAGGGGAATCGATCTGGAACGGTTTGAACGTGATCTTCGGCGTTGCCATGCCCGTGATCGACGGCCTGATTATCGCTTTTATCGCAGCGCCGGTGCTGAACTGGATAGAGGACCGGCTTCTCTACCCGTTCTGTAAAAAATGCAGTGTCGATACCCGAAATACTAAAGTGAAGAAAAGGATCCGGGCAGGTTCCGTTCTGCTCACTTTTCTGTTCATCGGGATTATCATATATTCCTTTTTTGCCATCGTGATCCCGGAGCTTGTGCTGAGCGTCCAGAGTATTATCACGCGGTTCCCGACGTATATCAACAATCTGATCGATTTGACGGAAAAACTCCTCGCTGACAATCCGGATGTGGAAGCGTACATCGAGAGCCTGTTGAGTACCTACTCCAAAGATCTGGACAGCCTGTTGGACAATAAGGTAATGCCCACCATCAACAATTTTATCCTTTCCGCCTCCATCGGCGTCATTGGTATGTTAAAATCGCTCTACAACCTGGTGATCGGCATGATCATTTCCGTCTATGTACTGTCCGGGAAGGAGAAATTTGCAAGTCAGGCGAAAAAGATCTGTTACGCGCTGTTTGAACGCCCCGTCGCCAGCCAGGTCATCAATGCCTGCAGGTTTACCAACAAAACCTTTATCGGCTTTTTGGGCGGCAAGATCGTGGATTCCGCGATCATCGGCGTCCTGTGCTTTTTCGGCACAAGTATTCTGAAGATGCCTTACGCCGTGCTGATCAGCGTTATTGTCGGTGTGACAAATATCATTCCGTTCTTTGGTCCCTATATCGGGGCGATCCCCAGCGCGCTGCTCGTGCTGATGATCAACCCGGTAAAGTGTATTCCGTTCATTCTCTTTGTACTGGCGCTGCAGCAGTTGGACGGAAATGTGATCGGCCCCAAGATCCTCGGCGAGTCCACCGGTCTCTCCGGTTTCTGGGTCATCTTCTCCATCACATTCTTCGGTGGTCTGTGGGGGATAGCCGGGATGGTAGTGGGTGTACCGCTGTTTGCCGTGCTGTATGCAGGCATCAGTTATCTGATCAATAAACTCCTCGAGAAAAAGGCCCTTTCCACCAACACGGAGGACTATGAGGGGCTGGATCATATCAGCCTGGAAAAGGTGTATGTCCCAATGCAGGACACAGAATCGTCAAAAAAATCACAATCCGGGAAAGCAAAGGAGAGCACTGAAAAATGAAATTTTTGATACAGATCGCATCAAATGCCTCCGTGACGGTAGAAGATCAGATTGTCGGATCTATCCCTTACGGCTATGTGGTGCTGATCGGCATGGAGGACGCCGATACGGAGGAGATCGCGGATAAAATGATAAAGAAGATGCTGGGACTGCGCATCTTCAGAGACGAAAACGGAAAAACAAACCTGAGTCTCGACCAGGTGAGCGGAAGCCTGCTTCTGATCTCACAGTTTACTCTGTACGCTGACTGCAAAAAGGGGAACAGGCCCTCCTTCACGAGATCCGGTTCCGCTGAATATGCGGAAAAAATGTATCATTATATTATCGAGAGATGCAAAGAATCCGGCGCGGATGTCCGGACCGGCGTTTTCGGCGCAGAGATGAAGGTTTCCTTTACGAACGAGGGACCGTTTACCGTCATGCTGGACTCAGCGGAACTGTTTTAAATTTATATAAGAAAAGGAGAAGAAAAGTATGTTTAACGCATTATTGGGAATCCTCGGGATGGTTGCTCCTGTTGCGGCGGCGATCATAGTCATCATCATCCTTGCATCGGGTTATGTCAAGGCATCGCCGGATACGGCATACATAATTTCCGGCCTGAGAAAACATCCGAAAGTACTGATCGGTAAGGCAGGGCTAAAAATTCCTTTTCTGGAAAAGAAGGACGAGTTAAACCTGCAGCTGATCCCAATCGATGTGAAGACTTCCAGCGCGGTGCCCACCGCGGACTATATTAACATTAAGGTGGACGCGGCGGTAAATGTCAAGATCAGCGACAATGAAGAACGCCTCAACCTTGCGGCGCAAAATTTCCTGAATAAACCGACGGAATATATCGCGCAGGTCGCAAGGGAAGTTCTCGAGGGCAATATGCGTGAGATCGTCGGCAAGATGAACCTGGAGGAGATGGTGAGCGACCGCCAGAAGTTTGCGACCTTAGTAAAAGAAAATGCGGAGCCGGATCTCGCTGCGATGGGACTGGATATCGTCAGCTTCAATGTGCAGAACTTTGTGGACGGCAACGGCGTTATCGAAAACCTCGGTGTTGACAATATTGTCAAAATTCAGAAAAACGCTGCCATCTCCAGAGCGGAGAGCGAAAAAGAGATTGCCAAAGCCCAGGCTCAGGCAAAGAAAGAATCCAACGACGCACAGGTGAGTTCTGAACTCGAGATCGCGAATGCCATCGCCAAAGCCCAGAAAGAAAAAGCGGTCGTCAAGGCGGAGGCGGACAGAGAATCAAAGGAAGCGCAGATCAGCGCGGAGACAATGATTGCCCAGAAGGAAAACGATCTGGCTATCCGCAAAGCGGAGCTGCAGAAGGATGCGGATACCAAGAAGGCTATCGCCGACGCAGCATACCAGATCCAGCAGGAGATGGAGAGAAAGACGGTCGAAGTTGCAACCGCGGAGGCAAATCTCGCCAAGCAGGAAAAAGCCATCGCCCTGAAGGAAAAAGAAGTCGAACTCACGGAGCGCACGCTCGAGGCGACGGTCAAAAAACAGGCGGAAGCCGAGAAATACGCGAAACAACAGGAGTCAGATGCCAACCTGTATGAAATACAGAGAAAATCCGAGGCCCAGCTGTTTGAGCGCCAGAAAAATGCGGAAGCCGACAAGTTTGAGAGAGAAAAAGAGGCAGAAGCTTTAAAAGCGACTGCGGAAGCTCAGAAATACGCTATGGAACAGGAAGCCGAAGGTATCCGCAGCAAAGGTCTCGCAGAAGCCGAGGCGATCCGGGCAAAGGCACTGGCAGAGGCGGAAGGTATCGAGAAGAAGGCGGAAGCCATGAAACAGATGGGCGAAGCCGCGGTGCTGGAGATGTACTTTAAGGCGATGCCCGAGATCGCGAAGAATATTGCGGAACCTCTCGCAAAAGTCGATCGGATCACCATGTACGGTGACGGAAACTCCGCGAAACTGATGAAGGATATCATGGGTACGCTGAACCAGGTTACGGACGGTTTAAAGGAATCCACGGGAATCGACCTGAATGCCGTTCTGGCGGGCTTTGCGGGCGCCAAAATCGCAGGTTCCAACAACAATAATACAGATACTCAGGAATAAATCGCTGTGAATGAAATGTAAATTATAAAAGCCGGCATATTTCGTAATATACCGGCTTTTATATTATCAATTTATCAAATCAGTTAATGGCTCCACAGAGATTTTTTCTCTCAACTATTCGTTAAACTATCGTTTTGCGAATAGTTCTATATCTCCTTATCCTCTGCTGTTTATTATAAACGTCCTTTTTCCACATCCTCCACATACTGAGCCAAGAGATTGGCCGTACCGTCTATACCAAGTCTGGCAGAATTGACGGAGAGATCGTAGGTATCGGAGCGTCCCCATTTTTTGGAGGAATAGTAATTGTAATAGCTTTGGCGTTGTTTATCCTTTTTATTGATGGAGTCTCTCGCCTTGGCTTCAGTCATATGATAGCGCTCCATAATACGTTTTATCCTGTGCGCCTCATCCGCATGAATAAAAATGTGGACACAGTTCGGATATTCGGCGAGCGCGTAATCCGCGCATCTTCCCACGATCACACAGGCGCCCTCGTCCGCAATCTTTTTGATCGTATCAAACTGAGCCAGGAAAATCTTGTGACTGATCGGCATATCCACAAAAGAGGAAGAATTATAGCCGAAAGAATATGTGTCCATAACCAGATTATATAAGAAAGAACTGGTGGGACGCTCATCATGGTTTTCTATCATCTCCTGACAAAAACCGCTCTCTTTTGCTGCTCTGCTGAGCAGTTCCTTATCGTAAAACGGAATGTTGAGTCGTTTTGCAAGCTTTTCACCGATCTCTCTTCCGCCGGAACCGTACTGTCTTCCTATTGTAATGATTGTATTCATATGATTTCCTCCTTGTCTGGGTTTATTTTATCTGCTCTTTATCATGATAATGATTATAAAAATAGCCGCAACAAGCCCTCCGATCAGCGGCCATATAAAATATCCTACAATGGTACATATCAATCCGGCTGTGCCAAGTCCTGTCAATCCCCTTTTTTTACCCAAAATAAAAGGAATGAGTCCGAAAATTGTGCCTGCCAGCAAACTCCCCAGTATAATACCGATCAAATATCCCATTTCAGCTGCCCCCATAATAACTGTCTCCTTTTCCCTTAAATGATATTAATATAACTATAGCACAAAAAAAGAACTGCCACAATAAAATTTTACAGCAGTTCTTCTAATTTTTTTATAACTTTTAGATAATTTCCTACTCTCTGAACAGTTCACACCAGTAATAGACACCGCCTACCTCATAGCAGGCAATCCCGATTTTACGCAGATCCGGGTCGATAATATTGTTGGCGTCTGTCCAATATTCCATGAAAGCATTGTGGACATCTTCCGAATCGTCATACCACATGGCAATATTCTCTGCATCTACCCGATACTCATAGATACTGTCTCCGTTGGGACGCACATGGTCAAATCTGATCGGCAGTTCCATCACTCTGGTCTCTGCCAGCGCCGCGAGGGAATTATCCCAGGTAAAGTTCCGCAGGCCCCAGGCTCTTCTCTCTTCGTTTGTGATCGTAAACAGTCTGCTGGCTTTTCTGGTTACCTGATGGCCGTTTAACACCGGCTTCTTGCTCTCCTCTTTCTTCTCCTCCTCCGTGGACTCGTAGGAGGCATTTCTGCCCTCTTTCTTACCGCGTGTTATATAATGGGTATACAGAGCTTTTACGTTATAACCGTATACATTCTTCAGATCGGAATACCGGTCAGCGTAGGAAGCCGCGTCAAAATCTTCACCGTAACCGATACGTCCCTCTTTCAGACCCTCGGTCAGATACTGATTCACATAAGCCGCCCAGTTGTCACCGTAAAGTCCCTCCAGATCGCTGTTATGTTCTCTGTACTTCTTTACATCGAAAAGCGGCCCGGCGTTTCGTCCTTCGTTAATGCCATTATTTACATAGTGGGCATACAATACATTCGGATTGTTTCCGTAGGTTTCCACCACATCCGGATTCTTTTCCGCATAATACGCGGCATCAAATAAATCCGCGTAGTTCACCGCGTTCGCCGCGGTGCCGCATCCGATAAACAGAGTGAATATCATGCCCGCGCCGGCAAACAATCTCTGAAGTCCTCTTCTCATATTTTCACCTCCTTACGTTTTTCTCTGTTGTTTTCCAGTATACTCTTATTTTTCCTCAAAAACAACCCATAACATGCATATGATATTATAGATCCATACTTGACGCCCTCGTCTGACGCCTCTTATACTGTTTAATATGTTACGAAATATGCAAAGAAAGAGACCTGGTTTATGACACTGGATATGCACAATATGACAGGCAGGATAAAGCGGTTTGTGTTTTTGTCGGCAGCATTTCTCTTTGTCGCTGCGTTCGACATCAGACTGCATATAAAACACTACGAGATCACTACAGATCAGACAACGGAAACGCTCCGGATCGCTCTTCTCACCGACCTGCACTCCTGCAAATACGGTAAAGACGGGGAGACGCTCATTCGGGCCATAGACAGCCAGCAGCCGGACCTGATCCTTTTAGGCGGCGATATCTGCGATGATGTTATCCCGGACGATAACGTGGAAGCGCTATTGAAGGGAATTTCCGGACGTTACCCCTGCTATTATGTGACCGGCAATCACGAATACTGGAGCGGACGTATTGACGATATACTGGAATTGTTCCGCTCCTATCATGTGACGGTTCTAAACGGCTCCAGCGATACGATAAAAATAGGGACACAGCCGGTCACTGTATGCGGCGTTACAGATCCCGATGCGGTGACTTACGCCGGAGCGGCGGACATCAGGTCACAGCTGGACGCTCTCTCTGATACGCGCCCCCCTGAATGCTACACTCTTCTGCTCGCCCACCGCCCGGAACTGATCGGTCTTTATCTTCAATACGATTATGATCTTGTTTTATCCGGCCATGCCCACGGCGGTCAATGGCGTCTGCCGGGTATTATCAACGGTCTCTATGCCCCGGACCAGGGATGGTTCCCCAGATATGCCGGCGGTATGTATGTGAAAAACGATCAGGTTATGATCGTCAGCAGAGGCCTGGCCAGAGAAAGCACAAAGGTTCCCAGAATCTTCAATCGCCCGGAACTGGTCATAGTCACCGTTAAACCTGCTATAGAAGATAGAAACAAGTGAAAACAAAACTGCCCGCCCGGATAATGATCCGGACGGGCAAACTTATTTCCATTAAGCCACTTTCTTCTTTCCTGTCAGAACCTGCGTACCCTCCACAATAAGGATAACAGCAAGGATCACAAGCGGAACGATGATCACATCCTGCAAAATGCAGGTGAACAGTGCCGTTCCTTCCGCCCCTTCAGTGATTGCCACGATATTATTCTTGAAGGATAATATCAGCGAGCAGAGCGTTGCGGCGGACATGAAGATGATCGGGAAATACAGCATCTTGTTGTTCTTGCCGATCTTCTTTAAATATGTAGCTGCCGCAAGGAATGCGGGAACAGCCACCAGCTGGTTAGCTGCACCGAATAAAGGCCATACTTTCTGATATCCAGCCAGGCAGAGAATGAAACCGCAGATGGCGGTGATCACTGTCGCCACATACATATTGGACAGGATATTTTTTTCTCCGCTCCTGCTTGTCGCAAACAGTTCCTGGAACATAAATCTGCCGAGCCTTGTGCCGGTATCCAGAGATGTCAGGCAAAAGCAGGAAACCGCCAGCATGATGATTGTCTTTGTCGCTGCAACCGCATTTGCGGAGAGCCCCATCACCTCGAAGAAGTTAGCGATAGCCGTACCGAAGATAACGGTCGGAGAAATCGCCTCCAAACCGAGCATCTCCTGTACTGCAGCCTGTGTGCCATTAGCGGAAAGCGTACCGATGGCGATCAGAGAGATCACAGCTAACACGCACTCGATCAGCATGGAACCGTAACCGACCAACAGCGCGTCTTTCTCGTTATCCAACTGTTTGGACGTTGTACCGGAACCGATCAGTGAATGGAAACCGGAGATAGCGCCGCAGGCGATAGTGATGAACAATACCGGGAACAGATAGCTTCCATTTACCGAGAAGCCTGTAAATGCCGGTGTCTGGAACGTTGTGGACGCCGGATTGATAATCGTAGCGCCGACAATACCGATCACAGCAGCTGCCATCATAAAATAAAGCAGGAAAGAGCTCAGATAATCTCTGGGCTGCAGCAGGATCCATACCGGAGCCACGGAGGCGATCATGATGTAGACAAACACAAACGCGATCCAGAAATTTTTGGGCAGGTCCATCGGGAATGCCAGGCCGAGACCCACGCATACCGCCAGAAGAACAACGCCGAGAACGGTAGCGATCACCATCGGAACGTTTTTCCTGTATACGAGGAAACCGAAAACGATAGCCAATGGAATGAACAGCAGGGAAGCCGTTGCGACGGAACCGTTGCTGGCGCTTCCGCCATGACTTGCACCGATAAAGGAGTTTGCCACAATATCCGCAAATGCCGCAATAACCAGAAGAAGTACCAGCCACGCAAACACGGTGAAGAGTACTCTCGCCTTTTTGCCGATGTTCTCCTCGATTACTTCGCCAAGGGACATACCTTTATGACGAATCGATACAAAAATAGAACTGAAATCCTGAACTGCACCGAAGAAAATACCACCGATCACAATCCAGAGGAAACAGGGTACCCAGCCAAAAAATGCCGCCTGAATCGGTCCGTTGATGGGGCCTGCGCCGGCAATCGATGAAAAGTGATGTCCCATAAGGACAGCCGTCTTTGCCGGAACATAGTCAACGCCGTCTTCCATCTCATGGGCAGGCGTGGTTCTGCTGGGGTCAATTCCCCATGTTTTAGCCAGGTAACGTCCATACGTAAGATAAGCTACGATGAAAATTACGATGGCAAGTACGATTAATAATAATGCGCTCACACTAATCCCTCCTATAAATTTTTATTTGGGGAGTAATGTTTACTCCTCATTAGTGTTGATAGAGCCTTATATAAACGCCGTCTCCGACGCCAACATAAGCGAATATCATTCGGGCATCTGCTGTTTGAAACTTTCGATCCCCTGCTTTTCCAGTGCTTCCCTGTAACCGGTCTTTCCGGCTTTGACTTCCTCGAAAACACTTCGATAAAGTTTCTTTAACGTGCGCCCCGCGGCATTCAGGCAGACCTTTTCATCCTCCATGGACGCCACCGCGATCCGCATTTGAGAATATCCCCGGATACTGTGCATATAGCTTTTCTCAAACTTAAACTTTCCTACCGCCTTCTTTATCTCGGGGGACAATGATTTCTCCGTCACTACCGCTATTGTGATATAGGAATACATATGGTTTGGTTCCGGGAGATTCTCCCCCTTCAAAACCAGTATCGGTTCAATATATTCCTCCACCGCCTGTCTGTATTCCTCCAAATGTGCTGTTGTCAGTTCGTCCGGATTAACAAACAAAATATGTTCATAACTGTCCGCAGACCACATGTTTGCCCTTCTTGTGAGAAGATATTTCTCCACATGTGAAAAAAAATATCCGTACGCCGGATATTCTCTGCCCAGGATAATATATGGCTGATAAATATCGAACGTACCTGAATACCGAAGAAGCAATCTATTTAAATAATCAGCCGAATTCATTCCGTTTTATACTCCGTTGTACTTCTATGATATTAAATAATTATAAACTTTCTAAAAAAACACTGTAATTAATTTAGCACACTAAATCGAAAAATTCAATAAAAAAATCCGGAAAAACCGAATTTTTTTTGAATAAATATGCGGAATTTATGGAAGAATTTCCAGAAGATGTCTGAATTCATCGGGCAGCGGGGCATCAAATTCAATATATTCCCCGCTCGTCGGATGGACAAAACCGATGACCTTTGCGTGCAGTATCTGCCCGTTTTTGCATTTGACGGGGCTCTTTCTGCCGGGGGCATAGATCTCATCCCCCAGAATCGGATGCCCGATATGGGCCATATGCACCCGGATCTGATGCGTTCTTCCGGTCTCTAACCGACAGGCTACATAGGTAAACTTCTCAAAACGTTTTAACACCCGAACATGGGTCACTGCCCTCTTTCCACCGGATACCACTGCCATTTTCATCCGATCTTTCGGATGCCGCCCCAGGGGAGCGTCTATTGTCATCTCTTCCTCCTTCAACACGCCGTGGACGATCGCATGGTAGATACGGTTTACCGAGTGATCTTTCAACTGGGCAGCAACACTGTTATGTGCCGCATCATTCTTACAGACGATCAGAGAACCTGACGTATCCTTGTCGATACGATGAACGATTCCCGGCCGCATTACGCCGTTGATGCCGGATAGAGACCCTCTGCAATGGTACAGGACCGCGTTGACCAGGGTCCCGCCATAATGTCCTGGAGCCGGGTGCACGACCATATGTTTCGGCTTGTTGACCACCAGAACGTCGGCATCTTCGTACAGGATATCGAGCGGTATATCCTCGGCCGCAATATCCGGCTCGACGTTTTCCGGCAGAGAGAACATCACCTCATCCTCCTCTTTTACACGGTAACTCGCCTTCGCAGCTCTCCCGTTTACATAGCACTGTCCCTCCGCGATCATCTTCTGTATATAAGAACGGGTGAGAGAATCCATACAATCTGTGATAAATTTGTCGATCCGCTCACCGCTGTCTCTCTCTGTCACTTCAAATTTAAACTCGTCCATCCCTATTTTTTACCCTGGTCCTCCATGTAGTTTGGGGTGCGCTGCATCTTTTGCTTTATGCTGAGAAAAGAGAAATCTTCTTCTTTATAGTAGAATAAAATAGCAATCACAAAAATTGCGGTAGCTCCGGTCACATAGATGTCCGCCACATTAAAGATTGGAAAATCGATCAACACAAAATATATAAAATCCACTACATAATCCTGCGCTGCCCGATCAATCATATTGCCGATGGCCCCGCTGGCAATCAACACCAGAATGAGATGCATCAGATTATACTTTCTGTGGGAAGGCACCCTGAGCAGCACAAAACCGATGACGAACAAAATCAGTATCTCAATAAAGATAAAAAAGATTTTCTGGTTTTGCAGCATGCCAAACGCAGCTCCCTTGTTCTCCAGATACTGCAGAACCAGGACATCCCGCAAGATCGGGATCTCAGGCTTTCCCTTCAGATAGAGAACCGCCATGCCCTTTGTGAACTGATCGAAATATGTCAAAAGGACTATTGCCACCAGATCCGTGATAAGTAATAACGTTTTACGCTTCTTCATGAATGATCAAATCCTCCACCGCCTGCAGCAGTTCTTTCTCTGTCACATTTTCGTCGATCACTGCCTTTCCCAATCTGTTAAGCAGAATAAATCGCAGCGTTCCGGAAGCATTCTTCTTATCGGACTTCGTGTTTTCTACAACTTCCTCCGCCGTAAAGTCGATATTCCGCAGGGTGATCGGAAGGCCGAAAGGAACAAACATATCACGGATTTCCAGATATTCATCCTCCCCGATAAGATGGCGCATACAGGAAATATTAGCCGCGGCAATACAGCCCAGAGCCACACATTCCCCGTGCAGCAGCGTAAAATTGCTCGCCTTTTCAATGCCGTGTCCGATGGTGTGTCCAAAGTTCAGAAGAGCCCGCTCCCCTTTCTCCGTCGGATCCTTCTCCACAACTTTCTTTTTGATCACACAGCTCCTGTAGACCATCTCCCGCAGCACATCCATATCCCGGTCGTTGATCTCATAGATGTTTCCGAGGAGCCATTCATAATATTTTCCGTCTTTAATCAGTCCGTGTTTCATGATCTCGGCAAAGCCGGACGCAAACTGCCTCTCATCCAGCTCCTTCAGCACGGAAACATTCGTATAGACAAGCCTGGGCATATGGAAAGCCCCCACCATATTTTTATACTGCTCGAAATCCACACCGGTCTTCCCTCCGATGGAGCTGTCCACCTGGGCGAGCAGAGTGGTCGGAATCTGTATGAAATCGATCCCGCGCAGATAGGAAGCTGCGGCAAAACCGACGATATCCCCGACTACGCCTCCGCCGAGAGCGATCAGCATATCCTTCCTGGTAATCCTCTTTTCGATCAGAAAGCGGTAGATATCGGATACTGTCTCCAACGTCTTATGTTCCTCTCCCGCAGAGAACACATAGAAAAAGAGTTCCTTACAGATTCCCTGTAAAAGCTCTTTGATTTCGGATCCGAAAAGCGCATCCACATTACGGTCCGTGATAACGCAGAGATTCCGCTTCTCCAGGGAATTATCCCCATCCTCCCCCTGAAACAGCTGCAAAAGTTCCTCCGGCAGTCTCTCAAAGGAATGTTCCAACACAATATCATAGCAGGGTTTCTTTTGAAAGGAAACCGCAAGCCGTCCATAAGCCTTTTCTTTAACAGTCTCGCTCATAAGTTTTCTCCTCAATAATAAATCAGTACCTGAAAAAACATCCTGCAAGGGTGCATCTCTTGCAGGATGCCTTGCATCCTCATGCTTTCTGTATCATTTTTAGTCATCAGATAGGCATGTCCAGTGCGGAACCCATGATCTCCTGAAAATCTCCTGAGATATCCACACTCGGTGGGGTGACGATAAATATGTAATGAGAAATTTTCTGCAGATTCCCACTGATCGCGAAGCAGGATCCGCTCGTAAAATCGATGATCCTCTGGGCGATCTCCATATCCAGCCCTTCCAGATTCAGAACAACCGTTCTGTTTGCCAGCAGTGTCTCGGTGATCTCTCTCCCGTCCTCCACCGAAGTAGGTTTGATCACGCAGACTTCCATGCCACCGGCATTCACCTTCCTGGGTTTCATCGGTGTTATCTTGGGAACCGTTTTCTTGACCGTTTTTTCTTCAGCAACCTCAGAAATATTTGATTCTTTTACAACTGCCGCCTTTTTCCGGGGCGCAGGCTCCGTTATCTCATCCTCGTCGTCATAGTAGTCGTCATCATAATATTCCCCATCTTCATCCTCTTCATTCAGCTGAAGAATCTTTAAAAAATTGTCTAATGCTCCCATTAATCACTCTCTCCTTATCGTTCCCCAAAGATGCCGGTCCCCACCCTCACATATGTCGCTCCATCTTTGACTGCCTGTTCATAATCACCGGTCATTCCCATGGATAGAACATTCATATTAACATTATCAATGTTTTTACCTTTTATGTCAACAGATAATTGTTTTAAGTTAGCAAAGTGAACTGCGTTATCTTCCGGTTTTTCGACAACAGGCGCTATCGTCATCAGCCCCTGAATGTGTACGTTGGGAAGTTTTGCCGCCTCGCGGACGAGATTTTCCGCTTCATCCGGCGAAACGCCGAACTTGCTTTCCTCCGCCGCCATATTTACCTCTATCAGGATATTGACATCGACCTGCTTTTTCTCCGCCTCTTTCTGGATTTCCTGCGCCAGCCGCAGGGAATCCACGCTGTGAATCAGATACGCCTTATCCACCACATATTTTACTTTATTGCGCTGCAGATGTCCGATCAGGTGCCAGCGGATATCCTTCGGCAGTACGTCACACTTATCGCACAGTTCCTGCACCCTGTTCTCGCCGAAGTCCCGGCAACCGCAGGCGTAGGCCTCCTCCACCATGGAAACCGGTTTCGTCTTGCTGACCGCTATCAGCGTGATCTCCTCCTGCTTTCTCCCGGCCTCCAGAGCCGCCGCCTGAATATTTCCGTTCACCGCATCCAGATTTTCTTTTATCATATTATTTCTCCCCTCCACATTAACGGACATGTGGACGTTACTCCCCATCGTCCTCTTCCTTCATCGTAAGCCCTTTCTCCGTCACAAACTGATCCGCCACCACAGTGGACGCCTCCAGAGCAATATAGTCGTACGGGCGAAGTCCGTACTTTGTATTGGATTCTACGATGGAATACTCGTCGTTGTCATACAGCACAATGATCCTCTTGAAATCCGCGTACCCTTTATTGATGTTGTAGACACCGGTCAGGGAAGCCTGTTTGCTCACCGTCAGAGTCTCCGCGGAGTCTTCCCGATAGAGCACGTCTCCCACTTTCAGAACACTCTCATCCACATAGTAGACCCCCTCTTTCTCGTCCACGTTATAGATCGGCGTCTCGACAAACTCCGAGGTGATCTCATTGTCCTCGGTAAAAGTCTGGCGCATGACGCCCTGGGTCTTATCACTGCCGTGCTCTATAATGTATTCCTCATCGATCAGGAAAAAATTCCTCTGTGCGATCGCGGAATTGGGAATTTTCAGCCCTGTCTGTTCCTCCAGAATCAGTTCCACATCGACAAATCTGTCTGTGATATAATTGATCATGGAATTGGTGAAAGTCAGGCCTACAAAGGTGATATTCTCCTCCTCGTCTCTCCCGTAAACCGTCACTTTTCCCCAGGTCTCATACTGATCTTCCATAAATTTTACTTTTACATATTCCGCTTTCTGAAGTTCCGGCACCCGCTCCGTATCCACCCGGATGACGACTTCCCAGTCTTCCTTTGTCACAAGCTTATAGACGTCGTCCTCCTTCCCGAATCGGTTCGTGGCAAGGTACTGATTTTTCACATACTTCTCCTCGTCAAAATTGTCCAGAGTAATTTCATGGGGCTTCAGCTCCTCATAACCGTCACTGGAAAACACTACGGCTCCGGCTCTGTCAGCGTAACACTTGCTGATGCCCACCGATTCGGACATCTCGTTGATCGTGCTGAGTATAGTCTGGTTGCTGAGTTTCGCCACTTCACTCTGCAGATCATACTTGAAATCGTAGACGGTGGAAAACTCCATTTCGTCAAAATTATTCCGGTAATTTACGATTTTTGTCTTCAGACTGTTGTAGTCATTGTTCGTCAGTTTTCGTTCTTCCGCAGTCTCATTCATGAGTTCCTCCAGCTTGCTGGAAGAATCCACGGCATACACGAGATCGCCACAGGCCACATGACTTCCCTCAGGCACGAAATAATAGACAAATCCGGCGTCGACGGACTGGTAGATCGTCTCCTCCCTGATCGCGATTCCCCGGTATACATTGTTGACGGTGAGTGAACCGGTTTTTACCTCGTAACCACTCAAATGTTCCGTCTGCATATACATGATAATACAGATGATGATGTAGATAAACATCGCTCCAAAGATAATCATGCCGATATTTATATTTAACGGTCTACGGTATTTTCTGATGTTGGAGCCGTTTTCCTGTGCCAAGATAAGAACCTCCATGAATAAAAGCCTCGGATATTTCCGAGGCCTTATGTAGCCTTTTTATCTTCCGGTGAGACGAAACTCACCAAGTGAAACACACCGGGTGAAACTCACTGAGTGAAACTCACCCCATTACAGGGACACCAGTACGTTGGATTTCAAGGATTCGGGTAATTCATGCTCATCCAGAGAAACACTTAAAACAAGCTGTATGTTAAACTTTTCACTGATCGTCTGCAGTTTTTTCACTGTCGGTTCAATATCCATATCTTCCAGACACGCAATCTTTAAAAAGCTGTCGAAATACATCTGCTCCAGGTCGTGATCCTGAGAAATAATGCCAGAGATAAAACCGATAAACTCATCCGCGTCGGAGATCATATAATCGGGCACATTGATGAGTCTGACTTTATTATTGAGTTCATACATATGTTTTGTACTCTTATCAAGATAAACAATGTTGCCGGACACTGTCTTAATTTCAGCATTTACTTTATCCAGCAACTGTTTTGTCTTTCCTTTTCCTTTTCTTCCTACGATTAACTGAACCATTGAAAAAACCTCCTGATGTAAGTAGTTTTAGGTTGTCCTAAATTCTGTTTCTATTATAAGTGATTCTGCCAAAAAAAACAATAAGTATTGTGTTTATTTTTGGATGACATTCAGCAAGTCGGTCATTTCCGTGTACATGACCCCTCTTTCCTCGGACTTCAAAATCACGGAAATATAGGATTTCCCGGATGTATCACTGGACAACAACACCAGACATTTTCCGGCGGCAGCTGTAGTACCGGTCTTACCGCCAAGTACCGTAATACCTGCCGGAGCAACGGCTTCACCCGTAAAATACCAGTTGGTAGAAGGCTTATCAAAGGTAATTTCCCCTCCGCCTGCATCATAATAGACCGTCGTATAGGCATTCATACCGATAATTTCTTTAAAAAGCTCATATTTACAGGCTTCGTTAAAAATCAGGTACATGTCATAGGCTGTGACATAATGATTTTCATCCGTCAATCCGTGAGGATTCGCAAACCGGCAGTTTGTGGCGCCGATCGCTCCGGCCTCCTCATTCATCATCTCACAGAAGTGCTCCACTGTTCCGCCATACTGTTCTGCGATCATGATCGCCACATCGTTCGCAGACTGCAGGAGCAGAATCCGGAGCGCCTGGTCCAGAGTCATCTTATCTCCCTCTTTCAGACCGGAGAGGGTCGCTCCCGATTCTGTAATCCTGACATTGGCGGAGGCCGTCAGTACATCCTCCCGATTCCCGTTCTTTAGTGCGACAAGAGCTGTCATTACCTTTGTGAGGGACGCCGGATAGAGCTGCTCGTGGATATTCTTGGCATACATCGTCTGCTTATCCCCCAGGGAAAACAGTCCGGCCGCCTCAGCCTGCGACATATCCACGGCGCTCTCGTTGTAATTTTCATTGGCAATGCATAAGTCCGCGGCAAAAGTTTCCGCCCTGCCCGCCTGATCTACACTCAAAACAGTGTAACTGCTGTTCACAGAGTACGCGTCATAAGGCATCGCGTAACTGCTGCGGCCGCAGCCGGTCAGGAGCAATGCGCCAAGACAGATGCACGTCAACAAAACATGTTTCCTATTTGTACATTTCACGCCACTCTAAATCTCCTCTGTCCAATGCTTTAACCAAAAGTTCTGCAGATGCGAGGTTTGTAGCAAGCGGGATATTGTGCGTGTCGCACAGCCTGACAACATTGTTCACATCCGGCTCGTGGGATTTGGATGTAAGCGGATCCCTCAGAAAAATCACCAGATCAATTTGATTGTGTTCGATATCTGCCCCCATCTGCTGTTCTCCCCCGAGATGTCCTGCAAGATATTTGTGTACATTTAGGTTCGTAACTTCTTCGATCAGTCTGCCTGTCGTCCCGGTGGCAAACAGATCGTTTTTGCTTAAAATACCCCTGTAAGCAATGCAGAAATTCTGCATCAGCTTCTTTTTTGCATCGTGCGCAATCAATGCAATATTCATGACTCCTTCTCACCTCTTCTTTAATGCATTTATTTTTCTGTCAATTGGCAACATTTCAGTCATTTCTCGCCCTGCGGCTTACCCATCTCACGTTAAGGACAAACCCTATCCCCAGATACATACTGACGAGGGAAGTGAGTCCGTAACTGACAAATGGCAGCGGGAGTCCTGTATTCGGAACCAGCCCGGTTGCAACCCCGATATTGATAAAACTTTGAAAACAGACCAAACCGGCGACCCCGCCAGCTATCACATGTCCTGCCATATCCCTGGCTTTCCATCCGATCAAAGCACATTCCAGCGCAATTAAAAACTGAAGGATGATGATCAAACAGCTCCCTATAAACCCCCATTCTTCCCCGATGATCGCAAAGATAAAATCCGTCTGCCCCTCCGAAATAAAATTCCCGTTTTTGACGGAAACTATTTCGTTGTTGTTATAGCCCTTCCCCAAAAGTTGTCCGGAACCGATCGCCATCATGGAATTATTCTGCTGATATGCCTCCGTATCCTTGTATTCATCCGGATAAAGCCAGGCGAGAATACGCTTTTGCTGGTAGTCTGCCAGAATCTTCTGATCCGGCCGGATCACCATCGTCAAAAAGATGACGGTCACCGGAACTGTAATGGCAATCACCGCCAGAATCAGTTTATGACTCAGACCCCCAAGGTACATCATAACACAAAATACGATAGCGATTACGATGGTAGTAGACAAGTCCTCCTTCACGATCGGCACCATCGGAATTCCGATCAGCACCAGGGATAACAAAATAATACCAAAACTGTTTAATCTCTCCCTATTTAACATAATATACTGTGCGAAGAATAAAATCAACAAAATTTTAGCAAGTTCTGAAGGTTGAAAGCGAAATTCACCCAATTCAAGCCATCTGCGGGCACCACCGGCGGAATCTCCCAGGGGACTGAAAACCAGTCCCAGCAAAATGATATTCACCACATATATCAGATGATAAAATTTGAGCACAAAGTGGTAATCCACAAAGGAGACCGCCAGCATCCCGAAAATACTGAGAGCCATGCCCATCACCTGTCGGTTCTGCAGGCTGGGCCTGACACTTCCGATCGCGAAAATGCCAAGCACCGTCAGAGAAACCACTAAAAATATCAGTTTGAAATCATAATCCTTTAAAAATTCACGTATTCCATGCTGTCTGAACATATATCAACACCTGTCCGGGCATACGCTTCTATCGCCCGCTCATATTCTCTCGGAGGATGAGGATGTCAGATCCAGAATCGGAATATTCACATACAAAAACGGCGATTTTCTCGATGCTCCCTTGCTGTTTTTCTTTGTGATCTGAACCTCCATGCTCTCCTCGTCTATCTTCATGTATCTGGATATCACTCCTGCGATATCATTTTTTATCATATTCATCATCTCCGGCGAACAGTTTACCCTGTCGGAAATCAGTAAAATTTTCAGTCTGTCCTTTGCTATAATACCGGAACTTTTTTTCTGAAAAAATCGATGCAGTTTCATTATGGATCCCCCCTTCTAATTTCTTCGGAATATTCCGCTCACCTTTGTCCAGAAGGAAAATCCTTTTTCAAATTCAATAAAAGGTACTTCTTCTCCCAACACACGGTGACAAATATTCCGATAAGCCTCCCCTGCCAGGGTAAAATTACCCACGACAGGCTCTCCCTGATTGGTGGAGACCACCACGCTTTCATCATCCGGCACAATGCCGATCAGAGGAATGGATAATATATCGACTACATCTGCGGAGGACATCATATCCCCGCGCTTTATCATATCGTAGCGGAGCCTGTTGATCACCAGATCGATCTTCTCAAAACTGTTCGCCTCCAAAAGGCCGACGATCCTGTCCGCGTCCCTGATAGCGGAGACCTCAGGCGTCGTGACGACGATAGCTCTGTTCGCTCCTGCTATGGCATTTTTAAAGCCCTGCTCGATCCCGGCCGGACAGTCCAGTATAATATAATCAAACTGGTTTTTCAGCTGATCGATCAACTTTACCATCTGCTCCGGCTTCACTGCGGATTTATCCCTCGTCTGAGCGGAGGGCAAAAGACAAAGGCCGGGATGGCGCTTGTCCTTGATCATAGCCTGCTTGGCACGGCATTTTCCTTCCGCCACATCCACGAGATTGTAGACGATCCGATTTTCCAATCCCATGACTACATCCAGATTCCGCAATCCGATGTCCGTATCGATCAACAGCACCTTCTTTCCGAGCTTTGCAAGACCTGTTCCTACGTTTGCGCATGTTGTGGTCTTCCCAACACCGCCTTTCCCTGATGTGACGACAATAACTTCACTCATATACGCTACCTCGCTTTCTGAATATTTTTCGTGATGTTGTCGTCCCCTGGGACATATGTTGTTTGACTGACTTGGTCAAAATCATTGACCGTTATAGTCGCTCTGCATAATGGTAATCTGTCCCAGTAATTCTTTTGTGACAGGTTTTACGATGATCTCTCCCCCCTGCAGGGCTGCCATCTTCGGTAATTTTTTATAAGAATCCGGCCACAATCGCTTCTCCGGTTTCTTCCTGTATTTGTGACTGCCGATTTTCAGCTTTTCCGGCGAGAATTCCAGCGCACACACGAAGTGTCCGTCCTCCTCCGAACCGATTCCCGCATGGACTTCTCCAAAGAGTGTGCCCAGCACGATGACATCTTTGCTGGAAAAGACTCTGGCGCCCGGGTTGACATCCCCCAGTATGATCACGGAATGTTCGGTCTCCAGGCTCTGTCCCTTCTTTAAGGTACCCCGGTAAAACTGGCCGTCCTCCCCTCGGCTTTCCTCTGTCGGTCTGCTCTCCTCAAACGCCTCATCCAGAAGATACTGGATCCTCTCGTCCTCACCGATCAGACAGACGATCTGAAGATCCGAATTTTCTTCTATCGCATCTAAAATGGCATTCTCCTCATCCTGCGTGAGTTCTTTTCCGGAGAGGGCAAGCCCCACCTGCATACTTCCGAAAAACTGTCTGGAACTTTCAAATTTCTCCTTTATCTCCGAGAGCAGAGTCTCCATCTCCGTCTCCGGTCTGATATGAAGCGCCAGACCGTTCCGATAACTTTTCAGTGTAAAAGAGCGCTCTTTCATCTTAGTCTCCCTGTATGGCAGTGCTGCCCATACTTTCCGTTGCCTGACCGGTCAGGATATTCTCCTCATCGTCCAGTTTATAGTAATATACATAAAAATCCTTCGCTGTCTGTGCCGCGTAGGACGAGGAATATCCGTTTGCAATACGCACCGTGACGGAAATCTCCGGATTCTCGTAGGGCGCATAGCTGACGAACAGGGCGTGGTTGGGATGTCTGTCGGACTGTTCCGCCGTTCCCGTCTTTCCGGCCACATGGACGCCCACATCGCCGTAATAGCTCATATTCTCCACAACGCCGCGCATACCGGCGTGAATGGCATTCCAATAACTTTGATCCATCTCGATGCGGTTGCGCACTTCCGCGCTCCGGTCATCCAGAAGAGACCCGTTTTTATCCGTGATCTTATCGATCAGTGTCAGATCGTAGCAGGTTCCGCTGTTGGCCACGGTCGTCACATAGCGGGCGAGCTGAGCGGTTGTAAAGTTGTTGTTGCCCTGTCCTATGGTAGAACGCACCGCATCCTCCGTTGAGAGCTTTGGATCGGATTCCTCCAGCTCCAGTCCGGAAGTTTCGGAGAGTCCGTACATATCCGCATATTTTGCCAGAATATCTGTTCCCCGTTCACTGTTATAGGAACCGCCTGCAGAGCCCAGTCGGTAACCTACTTCATAAAAATAATTGTTGCAGGATCTCTGTATGGCTCCGCTGACATTTAAAAGACCGTGGGCGCCAGGATAAATATGGCAGTGCGGCGGCGGACTTATCTTGTCGAAAGGTCCCTGGCATCCAAGCGTTGTCGTCGTGGAGATCACGTTCTCCATCAGTCCCGCTGTTGCGGAAACCATCTTGTAGGTAGAACCAGGTGCCGTTCTCTCCTGCGTCGCCCGGCTGTACATCGGACGCGCCTCGTCGTTCATCAGTTTCGCGTAATATTCTGCGTCAATGGAATTGGCAAGCCGGTTTGTATCATAACCCGGATAGGAAACTAACGCCAGCGTATCGCCGGTATTGACGTCCGTCACCACCATGGACCCGGAACAGGGCTCTAACGCCAGCTGGGCGGGCGTGATATCCAGATCCGTGATCCGGTCCAACATAAACTGGTAGGCGGTGATACCGCCGCTGTACAGGCGACTCTCCACATCCGAGTCCACTTCCACGATCTTCTGCTCGCAGAGAATCTGACAGATCTCCCTGCCGCTTATCACATCGTTTTTGATCATATAGCGGTAGATCCGCTTTTCAAAAGTGGAGTCCGTCTCCAGTTTTTTCAGTATATAATCCACCAGCGTCTCGTAGATCTCCTCCGAATCCGCATAGTCGCCGGCCAGTTCCAGTTTTGTCACATCAATCCATCGCATTGCGATGCAATGCCGCAGGTACTGTTCTAACGGGATGATCTCATCCTGATGCCATGCCTGATAGATTTCATCGGCAGTGTCGATCTCCTCTTTCAGCAAAATATTGTTGTCTCCCAGAAGAGATACAATATAGAGCATGTACACCTGGTATTCCGTCGTGAGCTGATCGTAGGGAGTCTTTGTGGCCAGGAGCTCCTCTCTCAGCCGCTCCAGCACATTCGCCTGCTGCGCTTTATATTTCTGGTAAACGATCTGTTCGGTTTCCTTCGCCCCTCTTTCGGAAAAGTGGGAGACATCGATAATACCGTTTTCGATCAGGGCATTGTACACATCGTAAATAGCGATCAAAATAGAGGAACTGCCCGAATTTTCTGTCGGCACGTATTCCTTGATATTGCGAATGCGGGAGTACAGTATGCCGGCGATCTTCTGTTCCAGAATATTGTAGGCCGCTGCCTGCAGTTCCGTATCCAACGTCAGATAGATGTCATCTCCGGCGGCGGGTTCCACATAATCGGTGGATTCGATCACCTTGCCAAAACTGTCCACATAGATGACTTCGGAACCTTTTCGGCCCCTCAGCACATCCTCCATGGAGGACTCTATTCCGGCAACGCCCACCTGATCGTTCAGAGCGTAGGTGGAATCCCTTTCCGTGTATTCCGCAAGCCTTTCCGACGGGATCTTTCCTGTGTAACCGATTATATGGCTGAAATAGACACTGTTTACATACTTTCGTATGGTATCTTCCGCGATGCTGACCCCGTCCAGATACTGCATGTTTTCACTCACTACCGCCACCGTCTTCTCGTTCACATCCGTGGCGATCGTCGTGGCGATATATTTCTGATAGCTGTTGGAGGAGAGAGCCGATCGGACGGTTATGATCTTCAGGATCTCATCTTTCGTATATCCCTCGCCGGCCTCAAACTCCAGCACGCCCTCATCCGATTGCGTGTAAGTGCCCACACCGTATTTCTCCGTGCTGCACAAAAAAGAAATCACCTCATCCGGAGATGCCGTTTTCTCCTTGTATTCCAGGTCATTGACGTTCGCTCTTCCATAGACATCCCCCAGAAACCGAAGCAATGCACTGTCGCTGACATTAAACTGATAATTGCCGGAAGAATCCAGATAGATATCAAAATCGCTGATCACCTCGTCCCCGCTCTCCTCTATCATGCGAACAACCTTGTGGATCGTTTCGTTGATATCCCGATTTTTTGTCTTGCCGGACTCGTAGACATCTTCGATCGTCACAGAGTAGGCCAGTTCATTGTAGGCCAACAGTCTGCCGTTTCTGTCGTAAATATTGCCTCTGGTCGCCGGAATAGAACGCTCTTTTCGGATAGTAAGTTGAAAATTTTCCAGATAGGATGCGCCGTCTACGATCTGCAGAGTGAAAAGTCTATGTATCAATACAACACTGCAGAAGATGATCGCGAGAATCAGCACAAATTCCCGGGAAAGAACCATATTCAGTACTTTATCTTTTATTCTGTCAAACAAAATCTGTTTCGCTCCTGTTTTCTTCCACATTCAGCTGTTTGTAAAAATACAGCAGAATCGGATAAAGAATAATACTCATCACAATCGTATATACTGTTTCAGGCAGGATAATATGGATGAAAAAATAAGGGAAATTGAGCCTTCCGCGAAGCAAAAACAGTATGATATAGCAGACCATCCCGTAGGAAAGGTCGCTCAGCGTAATCAGAGCCAACGGAAGTTTTATATCCTCCGGATAAAAGATCCTGCTGAATTTCCCGTTCAAAAAACCGATGTACATGTAAAGCAGAGCGTAGAGCCCGATCACATCGCCAAAAAAAATATCGATAAACAGCCCACTGACAAATCCCGCGAGAATGCCCTGTTTCTCTCCCCGCATAAAACCGATCGAAGTTGTGGTGATGATCAGCAGGTTCGGACTGATCCCGCCGAAATTCAACCGCTTAAACAGGGTACACTGCAGTAAAAAGCAGAAAAACATAATGAAATAAAATAATAAGGATAATAATTTTTTACGCATCTATTCCTCGATCGTCTGTTTCAGCTCCAAAATAACCAGCACTTCCTCCAGATGGGAAAAATCGACTGCCGGCGTCACATATCCGGATTTTGTCAGATTGTTGGAATCCGTATTCAGGCTGGATATGTAACCGATCAAAATTCCCGGCAGATAATGATCGCTGATATTGGAAGTGACAAGCTTATCCCCCGCCACCACCTGGCTTTTTTCATCGATCAGCTTGCTGAATTCGATCAGTCCGTCGGCATAGGTCTCCAGATTGCCGGTGACAACCAGATTGTCCGAGGTGGAGAGCACCGTGCCGCTGACACTCACGTTATCGCTGATGATCGTAGTCACCTTTGCCCAGTTCCTGCCGACGGACGTCACTCTTCCCACGAGACCTGCTCCGGCTATCACATTCATATTTTCCATGATGCCGTCGTCTGTCCCTTTGTCGATGACAAACGAATGATACCAGTTCCCGCTGTCCTTGGAGATCACCCTTGCGCCGATCTTTTCGTAATCGGCGTATTCCGCGTCGAGCTGATAGAGCTGGCGCAGATTGGTCAGTTCAAACCGGTCCTGTTGCAGGGAGATGTTTTCGTTGGTGAGATCCGCAACCTGCTGTTTTAAAGATTCATTTTCCTCGATTAAATTCTGTATTTCCTGCAGCATCTCCGTTCGCTCGTTCAGATAGCTTCCCACCCTGGAGATCCCCTTCTCAAAGGGAACCACAAGAAAGCCCGCCACGTAGGACAGGGAGGTGCTGAGAACCGATGTCGTAAAGGTAAGGATCATCAGCCCCGTACACAGGATCGTTAAAAGAAAAAGGAGATATTTACTCGGTAATGTAAATTTTTCTCCCTTTTGTCTCACAACTGGACTCATCTGCTCATTCCTTCGATAGAATACGCTACGGATTTATAGTTATCGTCTTTGATGATCTTCGCGATACCGAGCACAACGCTGTTCATCGGTTCCGCAGCCACATTGACTTTCAGACCGGTCCCCAGACTGATCAATTCCGCGAGATGGTTTACCTGGGAAGCACCGCCGGTCAGATAAATGCCGTGTCTGTAGATGTCCGCGGCCAGCTCGGGCGGCGTCCGCTCCAGAATCACCTTTATATTGTCAATAATGATATTAAAGTTTTCCGTCAGACAAGTGTCCACAAGGCTTGTCGGAATCTCTCTCTCCACCGGAAGCCCCGTCACAATATCCCGCCCGAACACCTGGGCGCCTTTTCCTTCCTTTTCGAGGTCCGCCAGCGCAAACTTTACATTCTCAGCTGTCTTTCCGCCGATCAAAAGACTGAACTCTTTCCGGACTGCCGCGCGGATCGCGTCATCAAATTTAAGGCCTCCCACCTTGATCAGCCTGCTGAGCACGATGCCGCCCAGAGAGAGGATCGATATCTCCGTCGTATCATAGCCCACATTGACTACCAGTACCCCCTGCGAGTTCTTCACGTCGATATCCAACCCAAGGCCGTCGGCCACCGCCTTTTCCACGATCATGATGCGTTTTGCCTTTACGCCGGCATCCCGTATCAGGTCATAGAAAGCCCTTTTTTCCACCTCCGTCACATCGGTGGGCACCGCGATATAGAAATCGGCGGGTTTTATCGTTCCTTTGGAAAGATCGGTGACAAAATACCGGACTAACGTTTCCATATTATGGATATCCGCGATGACCCCGTTGCACAGAGGGTAAGATATCTGAATATTTCCCGGCGCTTTCTCATACATTTCATAGGCGGAATCGCCGTAGGCGAACAGATTCTTTTTGTTTTCAATGGCAATCATATTTTTTTCCACCATGATGGAATCGTCGCCCCTGTTATAGATTTTGATATTATTTGTCCCCAGATCGATACCAAAAATATTGTTAGCCAAAACTGTACTCCTTTCATTTCCCGCAGACCGTCACTCCGTAAAATAGCCCTTTTCCCGCAGACTGCAATATGTTTTATCTCCGATGATAATATGGTCCGTCAGCGGGATCTCCATCATCGCTCCAAGCATCTGAACCCGTCTGGTAATCGCCAGGTCCGCTCTGCTGGGTGTCGGATCTCCGCTGGGATGGTTGTGTACCAGCATAATCTGTACCGCTTTTTCTTTCAGCGCAAGCAGAAACAATTCTCTCGGCGAGACGATGGACTCCCTGACCGTCCCGATGGAGAGAACCGCGTCCGACAGCATTTGAAGCTTCTGGTCCAGCATGATCAAAATAACTTTCTCCCTCTCCTCATGCCGTAAACTTTCCTTATAATACTGCCATATCGTTCCGGGCTGATCGAATTTCAACCCTTTTCTTGCCTCCATCCTGGATATCCGCCTGGCAAGTTCTGCCAGACATTTCAGCTTTATTGCTTTCACTTCGCCGATTCCGGGAATTTTCATCAATTCCTTCCACGGAATATGGCACAGCCCCAGGAGGTTTCTCTCCGGAAAACTGTTTAAAACCCGGTCCGCAACCTCCACCGCGTTCTGTTTTCTGGTGCCGGTTCTGATAAAGACAGCCAGAAGCTCCTTATCATCCAGCTCTTCCGCCCCGTATTCTTTCACTACTTCATAGGGCATCATATCGTATGAATGCATATACCTTTCCTTTCCACTCTCCGGACAAAAGGTCTGCATTGATAGTATTTACCATATCTGGAATCCTATACCTGACTACCTATAACATACTACCACATAATCCCGTTTCTGTATATAAAATTTAGACAAAATTTGTCCTCACAATTCCACATCCTTCGATAAAACAACCCCTCTATCGACAAGAGACTGCAGAGATCTCATGATTCCGAACTTCGCGTGCTGCCAGGTGATTCCTCCCTGAAAATATGCCGCGTAGGGCTCTTTTAAAGGCCCGTCCGCGGACAGTTCAATGGAAGAACCGCTGACAAACGCCCCCGCCGCCATAATGACTTTGGCATCGTAGCCGGGCATGTCCCAGGGCTCCGGACGCACATGGGAATCCACCGGGGAAGCCGCCTGGATCCCCTCGCAGAAAGCGATCAGCCCCTCCGGTTTCCCGAAGCTCACCGCCTGAATGATATCGTACCGCTCTTCCCGGCCGTCCGGCACCACCGCAAAGCCCAGTTTCTCAAAGACATTTGCCGCAAATATGGCCCCCTTTAAGGCGCATGCCGTCACATTCGGGGCAAGAAACAATCCCTCGTAGAAAGCACTCAGGATGCCGAGGGATGCTCCGACCTCCTTGCCCAGCCCCGGGCTGGTAAGCCGAAAGGCCGCGTTCTCTACGCATTCTTTTCTTCCGACAATATAACCGCCGATCGGCGCAAGACCGCCGCCTGGGTTCTTGATCAGAGAGCCCACCGCCATATCCGCCCCCACATCCGTGGGTTCGACGACCTCCACAAACTCCCCGTAACAGTTGTCCACCATGCAGAGCAGATCCGGTTTTATTCCCTTGATAAAGGCAATCAGTTCCCCGATCCTCTCCACAGACAGCGTCGGTCTTGTGGCATAGCCTTTGGATCTCTGTATCGTCACAAGCTTTGTCCGTCCGTTGATCGCTTTTCTGATCCCCTCATAGTCAAAATCGCCGTCCGGCAGAAGATCCACCTGAGCGTAAGTAATCCCGTACTCAGCCAGCGAACCCTTTGACGGACGGATGCCGATCACTTCCTCCAGCGTGTCGTAGGGCTTTCCCACAGGCGACAACAGCTCGTCACCCGGGCGCAGGTTGCTCATGAGCGCCAGCGCCAGCGCATGGGTACCACAGGTGATCTGGGGGCGCACCAGGGCGTCCTCCGTATGGAAGATCCCGGCGTACACTTTTTCCAGCGTATCCCGTCCCAGGTCATTGTAGCCGTAGCCGGTTGTCCCAAGCATACACGCCTCCGATACCTGGTTTTCCTGTAAGGCTTTCATTACTTTTAACTGATTTGCTTCCGATACGGCATCGATCTTCTGAAAGCGCTCTGATAAAGATTCCCAGATATTCTGGCAGAATCCGTAGACCTGCGGGGATATCCCCAGATTTCTGTAGTATTGATCCATCTGCATGTTTTGTATCATTTGTCCGTTTCCTTCCTGTTTGGATGAATATCATAATAATATATATTTTATACTGTATAACAGTCCGCCGGTCAGAAAAGAAATCATTTTTATTACCTGTACTGTCTTTTCTATTTCAGTTCTTCTATCAAAGCCGCTGGATCTATGATCGTCCCCAGTTCATAAGTCCTGCCCTGATATTCCACAGTCTTTACCGTCCCGGTCTCAAACGCCTTTTGGATAAACACTTCCGGCGTCAAATCCTCATCCGTCTGAAGACAGAGCGCATAAAGTCCCGCCATCCACGGAACCGACCAGCTCAGGCCCCCGGATGCACTGAACTCGTAACCGGCCGTATCGTTCCAGGAGGCGTAGGTCCTTCCGTCCATCGGCACCAGCAGCATATGGGCGGCATCGGACGTATATCCGCCGTAGAAAGAATCGCTCCAGAAGTGCCCCGGACCATAGGAAGAAATATCACTCGGATCTGTCATCAGTTCTTTCCCCAGTCCCATCAGGGCAAAACCGTAGTTGTCCTCCGTGGAAGTCGTGACCACAAACACCCCCGCATCTTTCGCCCGCTCGATGGCGGCACGGACTGCATCCGACCCTTTTTCGGAACGAAATCCTCTCGAGATCGAAATAACGCGGATCTTTTTCTCTTCCGGCAGATAAGTATTGATCTCCAGAATGCGGTCGATACTGTCCGCCATATATCGCAGGTTTATTTTCATACCGCCTGCACCGTATCTGCCGAAGGTAGAGGCGATGTAATAGACGTCCGCGTCCGGCGCCACGCCGCAGCTCTTTCCGACGGCGATACTTGTGACGGCGCTGCCGTGCATCTGGGCTCCATCGTCACAGCAGTGAAGAAGTTCATAGCTCATCAGGTTATCCGCGTACTCCGTATGTTCCAGGTTCAGCGCCTGATCGACGATGGCAATGCTGACGCCCTTCCCGGTGATCCCCTGTTCGTGCAAAGCCCGAATGCCGAGCCCCGGATCTTTTCCGGTCTCCAGGATCTGATCCGGCAAAAATCCCTCCGGCAGTTTCTCCGGCCAGACAGTGTCCGTATCGAAAGTCACCGTGGATAAAATATCTCCCTTATCCTGCAGGTCAAAACCTGAAACGTCATAGCTCCGTATATCGAACCCCATATTGACATCCTGCTCGGGAAGCCCGGATAAAACGCCTCTGTCCCAGGGACGATATTCTTCGCGCCGGTAAAACGTCTTTCGTCCTTCCCGGTAAGCCTCGTCGGATATCTGCCCCGTGACAGGCCTTGCCCAAAAGCCGCCTGTCAAAAACCAGAATAAAAAACCGCCCGCTGTAAAGAGCAAAACAACTGCTGTCACTGCAAAAAATCTCTTTTTCATGTCACGCCTCTTTTCTTCTCACATAAATGATATATAGATTATCTATATATCATCATAGAGCCGAAGCGACGGTTTGTCAAGTTTTGCTCTGCTGTCTTTCCCAGTCCTCCCTCGTCAGACAGGTCATATGTTCCGTCCTGATGTCGTCCATCAGTTCCCAGTGCATGTCTTTATTGGTATGATGGTAAATGAACCCGCATTTTTCCTGTACCCGCCTGGATTTCGTGTTTCCCTCGAAATATCCGCACCAGAGTTTTTTCAGATGCAGTTCCTCAAACCCCCGGCGTATCAGTTCTCTCACGGCTTCCGGTATCAATCCCTGTCCCCAGAACGGCACCCCGATCCAGTATCCTATCTCCCCCTCTGTCTCAGGCAGTTTTAAGTTGCTCTCCGCTCCGACGGTGATCGCGGCACATCCTATCGCTTTGTTGTTTTCTTTCAGACAGACCGCATATGTCTCATCCGCCGCAAAAACAGTCCGTATGATCTCCCTGCTGTTTTCTATACTGGTATGCGCAGGCCATCCCGCCACCGGTCCCACTTCCGGGCTTTTGGCATACTCGTAAAGGCTCTCCGCGTCCGCTTCCCGCCATCGACGCAATAGCAACCGTTTTGTCTCCAATTTATTCATATCCATTCTCCTTACGACTGTCTCCGCAAATTATTTTAAGGAGGACGCAATTATATCAGTCTGCTCCCGACATACTCGTCAAAATCCGCAAGCAAGTAGTTCAAAAGCTCTTCCGCATTTTGAAAATCGCCTTTTTCCACCCATGTCGTCTCTTTCTCCCGACGAAACCAGGTGAGCTGGCGCTTTGCAAAATGTCTGGTCTCCTTTTTGATCGTATCGACCGCCTCCTCCAGGGTACAAAAGTCTGATAAATAATCCAGAATCTCCTTATATCCGAGTCCCTGCATCGAGACCATATCCCGCGTATATCCCCTTTTTTTCAGCGCCTTTACTTCCTCCACAAGCCCTTCATCCAGCATACGATCCACCCGCTCCTCGATCCTCCCGTAGAGAATTTCCCGGGGCTCATTCAACACATAGTAGCGAAACAGATGGGGAGATTTCTTCTGCCGCTCGGTCTCGTTGTGCTCTGACAGAGGATATCCGTTCAGCTCATAGAACTCCAGCGCCCGGATCACCCGTTTTACATTGTTGGCATGAATATTTTCCGCCGTCTTCCAATCGACTTTCGCAAGCTTTTCGTGCAGATATTCCGCACCCTTTTCCCTCGCTTCCTGTTCCAGCATGTCTCTGACGCTCGTGTCAGTTTCCTCCGTAAAGGCGATATCGTATAGAACCGACTGAATATAAAATCCCGTGCCGCCTGTCAGGATCGGGATATGCCCTCTGTCATAAATCTCTTCTATGGCCTTTTTTGCAAGCCGCTGAAACAGCATGACATTAAAAGGCTCCTCCGGCTCAAGAATATCCAGAAGATGATGGGGGACGCCATCCATCTCCTCTTTCCCGATCTTGGCGGAGCCGATATCCATGCCTCTGTAGACCTGCATGGAATCAGCGGAGAGGATCTCTCCCTGTACTTTTTTGGCGAATCCGATTGAAACGGCAGTCTTTCCAACCGCTGTAGGACCTGTCAAAACGATCAGGGGACGAAGCGTATGCAGTTTTTCATGGTCATAGATCTGATTTTTTTTATGCAACATATTCACACGATCCGCTTAAATTTCTTCTCCAGCTCCTGCTTTGTAAACGAGATGATCGTCGGTCTTCCGTGGGGGCAGAAATAGGGATTTTCCAGCGTTAAAAGCTCATCTAAAAGTGTTTCCATCTCCGGCACAGTCATACTTCTGTTGCCTTTGACTGCCGCTTTGCATGCCATGGTCGCTATCCTCTCTTCCACGCTCTTTGCCCGTCCCACGCCGGTTGCGGAGAGTTCATCCAGCACTTCCAGAAACATCTCCTTTATGGTACTGCCAAAGAGCTCTGTCGGTGCGCTCCGGATCGTGATCTCATTTCCGCCGAAATATTCCAGTTCAAATCCCAGTTTTGTGAATGCCTCCCGAAACCGTTCAAGCACCTCCTGCTCCCTGCCGGACAAAGAAAGCACAAGAGGCGGACAGAGATTCTGGGACAATATCTCCCTCTCCCGGACCGCTTTCATGATCCGCTCAAATTTTACTTTTTCATGCGCCGCATGCTGATCGATCATCAAAAGTTTATCTTCAAACACCACGATCCAGTAGGTGGCAAAAGCCTGTCCCAGAATCCTGAATTTTTGCCGGGATACCGGGGAAATGATCTTTTCTTTAAACAGTTCAAGCTGCTCCCCCTGGTACATGACGGGCGTTTCCTCGTTTTCCTGTCTGGTCTCTTCGATGCAGTATACGCTTTCCTCTTCCGAAACTTTTCCGCTCTCTATTTCTTTTGTATCTGTTATGAGATCGGGCTTTTCCTCTTCCCTCTCCTCGTCCTCCTCCCCGAAATCCACAAAGAAGTCCCTGGAGGTGTGTTTTTGCCTGCTATAGCGTTCCGCATTCTCATTCTGCGGCTGGGCAGGCGCAGGCGGTGTCCCTTCCGTCTGCATCCTGCTTCTCGCCTTCTGAAAGGGCTCCAACGCTTTTTCCTTTTTTTCTTCTGTTTTCTCCGGCTCTGTCAAAGCGATCTCCGGGATCATCTCATGGGTGTCCAATACCTCCCTGACCGAAGATGCCAGAAACTCATAGACGCGCATCTCCTCCGTGAATCTTACTTCCATTTTTGCCGGATGCACATTCACATCCACCCTGGCCGGATCCACCTCCATCATCAGCACGCAAAAAGGATATTTATGCTGCATCAGATAAGGTTTGTAACCCTCCTCTATGGCTCTCGCAACAAGATTGCTCCTGATAAACCTGCCGTTCAGAAAATAAAGTTCGTAATTTCTGTTGGAGCGGTTGCCGGAAGGCTTTCCCAGATAGCCGGAAAGCCGGATGCCATCCCCTGTTTTGTCGATCCCGATCAGGGAGTCCGCCATATCTTTTCCATACAGTTTATAGATTGTCTGTTTTAGATCCCCATTCCCCGCCGTGGAAAACTTCACCTGATTATTCTGGATAAACTGGAAGGAAATCTGCGGATTGGCCAGCGCAAGATGCTCCATCAGGTCAGCCACATAACCTCCCTCGGTGGCAGGCTGTTTTAAAAATTTTCTCCGCGCGGGCACATTGAAAAACAGGTTGCGGATGATGATCGTCGTCCCGTCCGGTGCGCCGACTTCCTCAAAATCTGTCTCCGCACCGCCCTCCATACTCAGCCGGACACCGGTCAGTTCCCGTTTCGTTTTTGTGATCATCTCTGTCTGGGAAACGGCGGAAATACTGCTCAGCGCTTCCCCGCGGAATCCCAGGGAGTGGAGTCTGAGAAGATCGTCCGCATCCTGGATCTTGGATGTGGCATGGCGCAGAAACGCCTTTCGGATCTCAGACTTTTCAATCCCGCAGCCGTTGTCGCTGACACGGATAAAGCTGATGCCGCCGTCTTTTATCTCGACGGTAATCGCCTCCGCCCCTGCGTCAACCGCGTTTTCCACCAGTTCCTTTACGATGCTGGAGGGACGCTCGACCACCTCTCCGGCAGCGATTTTATCGATTGTTTCATGACTTAATATATGAATGGATGCCATAGGTCTCCTTTTATTCCTGCTCCGCCAGATACCTTGCCACATACACCCCGCTCGCCGACGCATGGGACAGAGAGTGGGTGACGCCGCTGCCGTCCCCGATCACAAACAGTCCTTTGTGCAGTGTTTCCAGATTTTTATCCAATTCCACTTCCATGTTATAAAATTTCACCTCCACGCCGTAGAGCAGCGTGTCATCGTTGGCAGTACCCGGCGCGATCTTGTCAAGCGCATAGATCATCTCGATAATGCCGTCCAGAATACGTTTCGGCATCACAAGGCTCAGATCCCCCGGCGTCGCCGATAACGTCGGCGTCAGGAAAGATTTTTTCAGTCGCTTTTCCGTGCTTCTGTGCCCTCTGATCAGATCCCCGAAGCGCTGCACGATCACACCGCCGCCCAGCATATTGGACAGCCTTGCGATACTCTCGCCGTAGCCGTTGCTGTCTTTGAAGGGCTCCGTAAAATGTTTTGCCACCAGCAGGGCAAAGTTGGTATTTTCCGTCTGCAGAGCCGGATCTTCATAGCTGTGTCCGTTTACCGTGACAATGCCGTTGGTATTCTCATTCACCACGGCGCCCTTCGGATTCATGCAGAAGGTCCGCACCTTGTCCTGGTATTTCTCCGTTTTATAGACGATCTTGCTCTCGTACAGTTCATCGGTGATCGGCGCAAAGATCTCCGCCGGAAGCTCCACGCGCACGCCGATATCCACGCGGTTGGACAAAGTCGGAATATCCAGCTCGCTGCAGACCTTCTCCATCCATTTGCTGCCGCTCCTGCCCACGGAGATAATACATTTCTCAGCGGTGCAGGAGGAATCGTCCGTCACCGCCTCATAGCCGCCTTCCAGCAGTTTGATATGGCGGACCGGCGTCAGGAAATGAAAATCCACCTTATCCTTGAGTTCATTGTACAGATTGCCCAGCACCTCGAAATTGATGTCCGTCCCGAGATGGCGCACGGAAGCATCTAAAAGGTGCAGGTTATTTTGCAGGCAGAGCCGCTTGAACTGCGTGTTGGTGGTGGAATACAGCTTTGTCTTATGCCCGCCATACTGGACATTGATGCCGTCCACATACTCCATCAGTTCCGTCGCCTTCTGCTTGCCGATATACTCGTGAAGCGTTCCGCCGAATTCGTTTGTAATATTGTATTTCCCATCGGAAAATGCGCCCGCGCCGCCGAAACCGTTCATGATCGCGCAGGTCTTACAGCCGATACAGCTTTTTATCTTATCGCCGTCGATCGGGCATTTCCTCTTATCGAGAGAATTTCCCGCCTCCAGCACCACGATCTTCCACTCCGGCTTTTTCTGAAGGAGCTCATACGCCGAAAAAATACCGCCCGGTCCCGCTCCGATGATCATAACGTCGTAATCATAACTCATTTCTAATTCCTCCTGATCTTCTTTTTTATCTGTATTAAAAAGATATTTACAAGGTATCTCTATCCCCACCGATTCTTCAGCTTACTCTGCAGCCGGTACAGCGTGTTCATCGCGTCCACCGGCGTCATATTCATCACATCCGCCTCCAGCAGTTCCTTCAGCACATCCTCATCCTTCACCGTGTCAAACAGGGAAAACTGCTGCAGATCCACCTCGTCGTAAGTCGGCACCTTCTTATTGTCCGTCTTGGTGTCCACCGCAATGCTCTGCACCTTTTCGGTGATGTCGTTCTCACTGAGCTGCGCCACGATCTCCTTCGCCCGGTCGATGACCATATCCGGCACCCCTGCCAGCTTTGCCACCTGGATACCGTAGCTCTTATCCGCCCCGCCCTTGATGATCTTTCTGAGGAACACGATATCATCCCCCTTCTCCTTCACCGCGATACAATAGTTGTTGACGTTGTTTATCTTTCCCTCCAGCTCGGTCAGCTCATGGTAATGGGTGGCGAAGAGCGTCTTGGCGCCCAAAAGCTTTCGGTTGCTGATATGCTCGATCACCGCCCAGGCGATGGACAGCCCGTCGAAGGTGGAGGTGCCCCTGCCGATCTCATCCAGGATCAGCAGACTGTTCCTGGTGGCGTTCCGCAGAATATTTGCCACCTCGTTCATCTCCACCATAAAAGTGCTCTGTCCGCTTGCAAGATCGTCGGATGCACCCACTCTGGTAAAGATCCGGTCCACCAGCCCGATCTTCGCGGACTTCGCGGGGACAAAACTGCCCAGCTGCGCCATCAGCACGATCAGCGCCGTCTGCCGCATATAGGTAGATTTTCCCGCCATATTGGGACCGGTGATCACGGCGATCAGGTGGCTTCCATTGTCCAGATAGGTGTCATTTGTGACAAACATGTCATTTCCCATCACCTGCTCCACCACGGGATGCCGCCCGTCCTTGATATTTATCAGCCCCTTCTCGTTGATCTCGGGGCGCACATAGTGGTACCGCTCCGCGACAAGGGAGAGAGAGGCAAAGACATCCAGCCTTGCCACCGCCTTCGCCGTCCGCTGGATCCGCTCGATCTGGTCACCGATCGTATCCCGCACTTTGCAGAACAGATCGTACTCCAGCGTGGCAAGCTTGTCCTCGGCATTCAAGATCGTATCTTCCAGTTCCTTCAGGCGGGGCGTCGTGTAGCGCTCCGCGTTGGCTAAAGTCTGTTTGCGCACATAGTCCTCGGGCACCATATCCTTAAAAGAGTTTGTGACCTCGAAATAATAGCCGAACACTTTATTGTATTTGATCCGCAGATTTTTAATACCGGTGCGGCTCCTGTCCTCTTCCTCCAGCGCCGTGAGCCAGTTCTTCCCCTCGGTCTTCGCCTTCCTGAGGGAATCGATAGTGGCATCAAACCCGTCCTTGATAATGCCGCCCTCCCGGATGAGCAGCGGCGGATCTTCCCCGATCGCCACATCGATCAGCGTAAACAGATCCTCCAGCGGATCGATCTCCTCAAGGATCTGCGTCAGAAGCGTCCTGTGAAAAGCCTCCAGCACAGCCCTGATCGGCCTCATCATGGCGATGGAATTTTTAAACGCGATCAGATCCCGGGGATTGGCGGACTGGTAACTGATCTTTCCGAGAAGCCTCTCCAGATCGTAGACCGGGTTCAAATATTCCCGGATCTCATCCCTGCTGATCACATCCTTTGTCAGCTCTTCCACGGCGTCAAGCCGCTCCTCGATCTGCTGTCTGTCGATCAGAGGCTGCTCGATATAGCTGCGCAGCATCCTTGCGCCCATCGCCGTCTTCGTCTTATCCAGCACCCACAGCAGAGAGCCGCGCTTTTGTTTCTCCCTGAGGGTTTCCGCCAGCTCCAGATTTCTCCTTGTGGCGGAATCCAACAGCATAAATTTGCTGGTCAGATAAGGATAAATGTGGGTGATATTGCTCATGGAAGACTTCTGTGTCTCATATAAATACCGCAGAAGCGCTCCCGCCGCCAGGATCCCCACCGGAAAATCCTCAATGCCGAGCCCCGTCAGCGTCGCAGTCTTAAAATGTTTCCTGAGCAGCTTCCCAGCGCCGTCCTCATCAAAATAATGTGCCTCCAGCGCATTGACCGCGATCCGCAGCCTGTTTCGCATATCCTCGACGGAAACGCCGGAGACTAAAAACGCGTCGTTGCAGATGATCTCCGAGGGCGCATACTTGCTGATCTCGTCAAGCAGCTTGCTGTTGTCCTCCAGCTCCGTCAAATAATAATCCCCGGTGGATATATCAGCAACTGAAACACCGATCCTGCCGGGGAAATAGGCGATACTCATCAGGAAATTGTTCCGGGACTCCTCCAGAGACTGAATATTCAGATTGGTCCCCGGCGTGACGATCCTCGTCACCTCCCGCTTCACCATGCCCTTCGCAAGCTTCGGATCTTCCACCTGCTCGCAGATAGCCACCTTGTAGCCCTTCTCGATCAGTTTATTCAGATAGGTATCTACCGCATGATAGGGCACACCGCACATCGGCGCCCGCTCCGCCAGCCCGCAGCTCTTTCCGGTCAGCGTGATCTCCAACTCCCGGGATACCGTTATCGCATCCTCGAAAAACATCTCATAAAAATCACCCAGCCTGTAAAATAAAATACAGCCGGGATATTGCTCTTTCGTCTGTAGATAGTGCTGCATCATCGGCGTCAGTTCCGCCAGTTCTTCCTTCGTCAATTCCTTAGCATTTTCAGCCATTTCTTATCTTTCCCCAATATAATAAAATCCCTCACATCTCACCAGTTTTACATCCACGATCTCCCCGATCAGGGATGCATCCCCCGGGAAATGCACCACCGTATTATTCGACAATCTTCCTGTCACAAGGGATGCGTCCTGTTCGTTGATCTCCTCCACCAAAACAGGGAGCACCTGCCCCTCAAAACGTTTTACCCGCTCTCTCGCCGTCTCCTGCACGCAGGCCAGTATCCGGTCAAAGTTCTCCCGCACTTCCTTCTCCGGCACCTGCTCCATAGCCGCCGCCGGAGTGCCTGTCCTCTTCGAATATACAAAGGTAAAGGCGTTGTCAAACTGAACTTTTCTGATCACATCGATGGTGTCATCCGCATCCTCTCCGCTCTCCCCCGGAAAGCCCACGATGATGTCCGTTGTCAGGGAGATATCTGGTATCGCCCGCCGGATCTTCTCCGCCAGCGCAAGGTAGGATTCCTTTGTATACCGCCGGTTCATCTTATTCAGAATCCTCGTGGAGCCGGACTGCAGGGGCAGATGCAGATGCCGGCAGATCTTCTTCGACTGCTTCATCACCTCGATCAGTTCATCGGATAAATCTTTCGGATGGGACGTCATAAAGCGTATCCTCTCGATCCCCTCCACTTTCTCCACTTCTCTGAGCAGTTCCGGGAAAGACAGAAAACCTGTCCCCGCCGGCTCCTTTCCGTAGGAATTGACGTTCTGCCCCAAAAGCATGACCTCCTTTACGCCGTCCACCGCCAGATTCCTGATCTCCCGCAGAATTTCTTCGGGCGCTCTCGACCGCTCCCGCCCCCGCACATAGGGCACAATACAATAACTGCAGAAGTTGTTGCAGCCGAACATGATATTGACGCCGGATTTAAACGGAAATTTGCGCTCCACTGGCAGATCCTCCACGATTTTGTCCGTATCCTCCCAGATATCGACGATCATGCCCTTTTCCGCATAACAGCGGTACAGCAGTTCCGCAAATTTGTACAGATTGTGGGTGCCGAACACCAGATCCACAAACCCGTAACTTTTGCGGAGTTTCTCGATGACAAGGTCCTCCTGCATCATACAGCCGCAGAGCGCCACTTTCATCTGCGGATTTTTCTTTTTATAGCCGTTCAAAACACCCAGCCTGCCAAAGACACGCTGGTTTGCGTTATCCCGCACGGTGCAGGTATTGTAGATCACAAAATCGGCATCCTCCGAATCGGTCTCCTGAAAGCCCGCGCTTCTTAAAATGCCGAGTAACTTCTCCGAATCCCGGGCGTTCATCTGACAGCCGAAATTTGTGACATTACAGGTGAGCTCACGCCCTTCTCTTTCTTTTATCTCCTGCAGAAGCAGGCGGCATTTTTTTATGTAATAGTATTGTCTCGCCGGTTCTTCTGCCGGCGGTATAGAATGGATATCTATCGTATCTATATCAATTTTATTGGAAATTTTTTCTTCCATATACACTTTCTCTTGACTTTTCTCCCTTTCGTATCAGTTTCCCTTTATCCTTCTCCCCGAATCTTCCTGTTTTTGCGTTCTTCCAGTTCTTCAATCTGCTGCATCAGGCAATCCGGGAAAGTCCCTTCAAACGGCACAGCCTCCCCTGTTGTGTAATGATCAAGAAGGACAATTTTATTCTCTCTGTCAAAACAGAATATTTCATCGCCGTTCCCGATAACGGACAGAAACGGTATAAAATCGGTGAATCCCTCATCATGCAATTCTTTTGTTTTTACCCTGATATCAAGAAATTCCGGTATCTCCTCCGCAATTCCGTAGACTATGACCCCGCGGCAAAATGACCAGAACGGTCCGACCTCATACATCTTCGCTCTTGGCCATATCTCTTCCCGCACTTCCATATAAAGCCCGCCGAGGGGAGACATGGTAAATTCTCTGAAATCAGCAGGAAGTTCTATGTTATATTGATCCTCAAACACTTTTATGTCCTGCCTGGACGGCTCATTTCCCATACAGGCTACGACCTGATAAGTCTGCTTGTCATAATGATGGAAATACTCGTATACTTTTTCAAGCGACATGATAGCACCTCCTTTTTGATCACGATGATATCATAGCATAGTTCCCCTTTTTTTACAAGAAAAGTACCTATCGCGCCCCCAGTCGGATCAACTTTTCGTAGACCGGGATCATATCCGGCTCCGTCACTTTTTCCCGGATCTCCAGGATCGGAATCCAGCCCACCTGAGAGTTTTCGTCCGCTTTGATATGCAGCGTTTCCTCCTCGTCCGCCTCAAACAGATAACTGTAGTTCAGATGCTGGTGGGAACAGACATACTTCCCCCGTTTCACATGTCCCCAGACAGGCAGCACATCCACAGCCGCCAGCACACCTTCTGCAGAGCCCTCATACAATACCCGCAGATTTTTTACGCCGGTCTCCTCCGTCGCCTCCTTTTTTGCCACGGGCAGCATCTCCTCCTCACCGTCCGCATGTCCGCCGGTCCAGGACCAGGAACGGTAGATATTGTGATAGACCATCAGCACCTTGTCCCGGGATTTATTGAAAATCATTGAGGAAGCTGTCATATGGGCGAAGCCATTCTCCCGGGTGAGGATCGTATCGGGAAAAGTCTCGATATACCGCAGGATCATCTCTTTATCCGCCGCCTCCTGGGCGTTTTTCGGGTTATACTTTTTCAGTTCTTCTACGTAATTCATGTCCTCTTTCTCCTCTGTTTTAGCGCTTTCTCCGATGCAGATTCGACCGTCCTTTCTTCCCGATCAGTTCTGCAACGCCTAAATCCCGCAGGATCAGCAGGCAGGTCTGCGCCGTGCCTCTCGGAATATGGGCGCATTTTGCCAGATCTCCGGAAGTAAACTCTTCCGGAAGTTCCTCCGGCAGAAAACAGGCATAGTCGCTGATACTCTCGATCCGCACAATATCCCGCAGCTTCCCCGGCAGGCGGTCATACCGCGAAGCCCCTCTCTTTTTATCCCTGCTCCAGCCGTTTAACAGTTTATACTCCTCCATATCCATCAGGACAATATGAAGCGAAAGGTTGGGATCTCGCAGGTACGGGCGGATCGCGTAGAGCTCATGGAACACATCGTATGCGCTTCCCTTTCTCGGAGAGCGCCTGCCCCCTGTGATGGCTCCTGTCTCCTGATCCAGCCAGTATATCTTTTTTTCCACCGCCACCGGATAGATCACCGTCACATGATACGCTTTTAAAAAGGCAGCCAGTTTTCCGCGAAGTCTGTGAAAAGCCTTTGTCTGGATCTCCCAGATCTCATGGTCCACGGCGATGTCCACTATGTAACGCCCTCTTTTCTGTTCCTGAAAGTCATGGTCGTAACAGTAAAAATCCTTGATCACCTCGTGGATCGTCTTTTCCTGCAAGGTGCCGAAACCGTTTGTCTCTTTCTCGCGTGAGAGCAAAAGATCTGTGATCTCCCCGAAATAGCGCCGGTTTTCTTCCATATCTTCCAGAGGATATCTTTTATCTTCCGTCATATCATCTCCTGTCCGATGGAGCATCCATGTCTGTCACATCGGTTTCAGATTTTTATTTAGTCTCTCCACCATCCAGGCGATTCGTTTTTCCCGTCCGGCATCTGTCTTTGCGTCCAGATACGCCCGGGTGTAAGTCCTCTTCACCGACGGGGACATCGCCTGAAAATTGGTACAGGCCGGCTCATATTCTTTCAGCAGTTCGGAGAGCATGGCAATCTGTTCCTCTGTGACAACCATGGAATTTTTGGCGTGCCACTGGCCGTTTTTCTTCGCTTCCTCTATCTTCTTTCTTCCGAAATCGGTCATGATTCCCTGTTCTTCAAGCTGCTTCACCAACTTTTTATTTTTCTCCGACCACTTGCTTTTCTCCCGGCGCATGGAAAAATATTTTTTGTATGTCTTATCGTCAATGCTTTGCATCTGGCCGTCTATCCAGCCAAAACAGAGCGCCTCCTCCAGCGCTTCCCCCGCTTTTACTGTTTTCGGTCCGCCGGCTTTTCCGAATAAAAGCCAGACGCCTTCCTCTGAGAGGCAGTGATCGGAAAGCCATTTTCTGAATTCTTCTCTGTCCGCAAACTGTAACATTTCGCTCATACTCCGCACCTCCGCTTATCCTCAGCACCGTATTTGGCCGTTTCCGTAAACCTGATATTTGTAGCTTGTCAGTTCCTTCAGCCCCATAGGCCCTCTTGCATGAAGCATCTGGGTGCTGATGCCGATCTCCGCGCCGAAGCCGAACTCAAATCCGTCCGTAAATCTTGTGGATGCATTCACATACACGCAGGCGGCGTCCACCTCCCGCAGAAACTTCTCCGCATGGGCCTTATTTTCGGTGATGATCGCCTCGGAATGTCCGGTATTATAACGGTTGATATGAGCGATGGCTTCCTCCACGGAACCCGCTGTCTTTATGGAAAGGATATAATCCAGATATTCCGTCCCGTAATCCTCCTTCGTGGCAGGCACACAGTCAGAAAGTACCGCGCATACCTGCTCGTCGCCCCTGATCTCCACCTGCTTCTCCCTGAGCCTTTCCGCCAGTTTCGGCAGCAGGGCATCTTTTACCTTTTCATGGACCACCAGGGATTCACAGGCGTTGCAGACGCCGATCCGCTGGGTTTTCGCGTTGAAAATGATGGATACCGCCATATCGATATCCGCCTCCTCATCCACATAAATATGACAGTTTCCGGTTCCTGTCTCGATCACCGGGATCGTACTGTTTTCCACCACGCTGCGGATCAGTCCGGCGCCTCCTCTGGGGATCAGAAGATTTACAAATTTATGCATCTTCATAAATTCCGCCGCCGTCTCCCTGCTGGTATCCTCTATCATGGACAGGACATCGGCGGATATCCCGTTATCCATGAGCACACCCCGCAGCACCTCCACGATCTTTTGATTGGAACAGAACGCATCGCTCCCGCCCTTTAAGATCACCACATTTCCTGTTTTAAAACAGAGCCCGAAGGCATCCGCCGTCACATTGGGGCGGGCCTCGTAGATAATGCCGATCACACCAATGGGCACACGGCATTTTTCAATGTGAAGCCCGTTCGGGCGGTCAAACTGTTCCATAACCTCTCCCACCGGATCGGGCAGCGCCGCGATCTGATTAAGCCCTTCCGCCATACCTTCGATGCGGACTGCATTCAGCTTAAGCCGGTCCTGCAATCCCTGAGGCATTCCCTTCTGCGCCGCTCTCAGCATATCTTTTTCATTTGCCTCCAGGATTTCTCCCTGTCGCCGGACCAACGCCTCCGCGCACCGGCAGAGCACCTGATTCTTTTTTTCCGTGGATAACGTCTGCATCTCATATTTTACAGCCGCCGCGTTTTTACAAAGTTGTTCCAGATTCATATTTTTCTTCCTTTCCGCATTGCTCTTATTATAAAACCATTTTTACAGGGGCGCTGCAGCTATTGCGCCGTCTCCCTTTATCCCGGACAGGATCTTTTTTACCAACACCTGTGTATCCTCCGACGCACCTGCAAGGCTTTCCTGAAACCTCTCGCGATATTTTTTCTTTGACAAAATCCGAACGATCCCTTCACAGCCGCAATGATACCCTTTTTCCGGTATATCATGTAAATACTCCAGCAAAATCCCGATCCCATCCGGTTTCTGCCGGGATGCCGCGTAAACACACGCCTCGCACAGATACTCCATAGCGGTCATCGCCATGGGGGACGGTACCCTGGTCTCATCGTTGAACAACTCAAACACGTTTTTGAAACGTGACAGGTCCCTGATGTCCCAGAGCCCGGACATCGCCACCCTGTAGTTCTGATAATCTTCCGTGAAGTTTTTCTCCTCATCCCTGTAATCTTTCAGTTCCTTTCCGCAAAACACATCCCGCAGAAAGAAAAGCTGTTCCTCAAAGGGCTTATCCGCAAACTCCCTGACTTTCGGGCTTCTGTACCACTCCTTCACTTCATCTGTCTCTGTCAGAGTAAAACATCCGCATCTCTCGCCGGAAAAGACAAATTCCTCTTTGCTCCGGTACATGTCCTTTCCGATATAGATCGGGGTATTATACTTTATCCTCACACAGTTTTTCTTTACTTCCCGCACAAGTTTTTTGAACAGTTCACCGGAAAATTCCGTCTCGAGGTTTCTGGCAATGTGGATATAATAATCGTATGTCAAATCCTCATGTTTTCGCATTCCTTTTAACATCACGCTGTTTCCGTTTTCCGTATAGATCATCCGATATCTCTCGATATCATCCCTGTCTTTTAACGCCTGCCGGTATCTCTTCATCGTCTGCGTTTTCGGCGCGATCAGATAAAACGGTTGAATAGAATGAGCGGCATGACAGTCGTCCGCGATCTCATCAATGGTATCAAACTCCATTTGGGGCATCTCACCTCTGCCGGCTTCCCTATCTGCTTCCGTCATGCAGTATTTGATGTCGAACTGTTGTTCTATCTCGTGAAAAATATTGCATATATCTGTTTTGGATGCGAAAAAATAAATGGTATCGATCATAATATCCGCCTTATTCCGTAATCACACGATCCACTTTTTTGTCAAAGCACTCTGCCGGCAACGTTTCCACGACCTGCATCTCATAGGCAAGTCCGATCTTTTCCAGCACCACCGGCTTTCCATCGGCCAAATGCTCCCATCCGGCGAGCCATCTGTCATAGAAGCCGCCGCCATAGCCGATCCGGTTCCCTTTTTTATCAAAAACCGCCCCGGGAAGCAACATCCGCAGATGAATCCTTTCCGCTCCCTCCCCGGCTTTTTTTTCTGTTTCCGCGAGCCATTTAAAAAACGCCCTCTCCGGCAGGGGCTCCGGTTCCAAAATCCCCTGATAACCTGTTTTCAGCTCTTCCCAGGCATGGATCCGATAAAATTCCATCTCCGCCGGTTTCTCCTCTGTTTTTACCTTCGGAACAAAAACTATTTTCCCCTGGTGAAGACACCAGAGCATAAATTCTTTTGTGGAAACCTCGCTTTTATAGTTGGCATAACATAAATATACAGGGCAGGGGTTTTCCTCATCAAATTGCATAAGCCTGTCCAAAATCTGCCTGTCCATCCCGCGTCTTATCTCTTCGGGTATATTGTTCCGCTCTTTCAAAATCTGTCTGCGCAGCCTGGTTTTCCGTTCTTTTTGCTCTTCCATCTCACCCTTCATTTCTGCAGGATACTACCTGTGCATTCTCTCCACAAACAGCGGCAGGTCAAACTTTTTATCGTACCCGGACGTGCGGAACAGCGTCCCGATCTGCGCCCCGGCAACCAGCCTGTGGATGACTTTGATATCCTTGCTGTTGGCGATCAGCATATCGATCCCCGATTTGGTGGCGATCTTTGCCGCCAGCAGTTTTGTATTCATGCCGCCCGTACCGCTTGCGCTGCCGGTGGAAGCTTTCCCCATCTGCATGGTCTCTTTGTCAAGCTGATCCACTTCCTCCACAAACTCCGCATCGGGATTGGTGCGGGGATCATCGGTGTAAAGCCCGTCGATATCGGACAACAATATCAGAAGATCCGCATCGATCAGCGCCGCCACGATAGCGGAGAGCGTATCATTGTCCCCGATCTCAATCTCATAGGTCGCCACCGTATCGTTCTCATTGACGATTGGCACCACCCCCAGATTTAAAAGCTCCCGGAACGTATTCTGAGCGTTATAGCGGTTTAAATTGTCCACAATCGTATTTTTCGTCATCAAAATCTGCGCCGTCATCTGATTGTACTCGGCAAAGATCTTCTGATAGATCATCATCAGTCTTGCCTGTCCCACCGCCGCGCACGCCTGTTTGACCGCGATACAGTGATCCTCGTCCTCCCCGTCGATCTCTGTGATATGCACCGCTTTCCTGCCCACGGAGATCGCACCGGAGGTCACCAGCACCACATCCTTCCCCATATTGCGCAGATTACAGATCTCCCGCACCAGCACATCCAGTTTCGTGTAATCCAGATCCCCTGTCTCCGGATGCTGCAGAGAGGAGGAACCGATCTTGATCACGATCCTCTTTTTATCCTTTAAAAATGCTCTTTTGTTTTCCATATTATATTCTGCCTTTCCGTTTCCTTTTCTCACTCTTCCCCAAAAACCGGCGCATACTTTCCGCCCTTCTGCCAGTGGATCACAAGCGGCGAAAGGCCATACTCCGTCACTTTAGCTCCGCCCGGCACAGACGCAATCGTAAAGTGAGCCATCCCGCCCTTCACGCAGGATTTTTCCGGCTGAGCGCTGACAAAATTCCCGATGGAATAATACACCAGCATCCTGTGTCCTTCTTTGCCTTCCAGCACCTCGTAAGGCTGCAATACATGGGGATGCGTCCCCACCACTACATCCACCCGACAATCCAGAAATACATCGGTCCATTTCTCCTGAAACGCATCGGGCTCCTCAGCGTTTTCCGTTCCCCAGTGGACAAAGACAACCACTGCATCCGCTTCCTCTTTTGCCCGTCTGATATCCTCCCTGATCTGCGCCTCGTCCCCCAACAGATGCACCATATGCGGATGTTCTTCCGGCAGAGAAATACCGTTTATGCCGTAGGTATAGTTGAGCAGAGCAAACTTCATATCGTTCCGCATGATGACCTCAAAGGGTTTTCTCTCTTCCTCCGAAGTCTGAATGCCCAGACACAGAACATCATGCTCCGTGAAGAACTCCTTTGTAGTATGAATCCCTTTGCTTCCCCTGTCAAGTGCATGATTCGTCGCGCAGGTAACGACATCGAACTCTGCGTCCACGATCGCCTCACCGACCTGGATCGGCGTCCCGAATGCAGGATATCCGCCGTACTCCTTCGGATCATCCACAAGCGGCGTCTCCTGATTTATGACAGAAATGTCATTTTTTGAGATGATATCCCTGACATTGTCGTACAAAAAATCAAACTCCTGCTGGTGATTCAAGCCGTAAGTATAGATCGGCTCATGGATCAGATTGTCCCCGAAGACTACAAAGGAAACTTCCGCCTCCTCTCTCTCAAATCCCCAGCTTTTCCAGCGCCAACAGCTGATCTCTCCATCGGGATCTGTCAGAAAGAGCCTTTCGTCAAATGCCATCCCTGCCGCATCCTGCCCGATGTAGGAGGACATCCACTTCGGCGTGACCTTATCGTGTTCCATCTCATAGACAAAGATGTGCTGAGACCAGTTTTTTTCGTCCTCCTCGATCCAGAAGGGCTTATATTTCCCGAAACGGCCCCGCTTCCAGCAGAGCAAAATCAGCTCCTCCCTGCCGTCATAATCCATATCGCAGGCCAGAATCTGCTGCACTTTCACGTTTTCCGGGGAATCCCAGACTTTACTTTCCCTGTAAGCCACAGAAACCTTCCCACCCGCAAGAGATATCTCATAATCGCCGGAAGCATCCGAGATATTCTCTTCCTCCCAGACGATCCACCGGGGCAGAAAAGTCCCTCTCTCCCATAGAACATACAAAACGGCGCCGGTTATTGCAAGCGCCATTATTGTATAGATTGTTCTTCTCACATATCTGCTCATCTTATTCCGCTCAATATCGATAACTCTGTGTCCATTCCGGCTGTTTCACCGGCAGTTCCGCATCATAAGGTATATGGTTGCCGTTTTCATCCGCCTGATATCCCATCATGTAACGCCATTTGGAATCGGTGAGCCTGTCACTCAAATCCCAGGGGAACTGATAGAAAGAATACACGCTGCCCCTCGCGATCTTGACCTTTCCATCCACTTTGACTATCACATACATAGCGCACGGGAGACCGGTCGCCACCTCCAGCACCTGTCCGTTCGGATCCGTCGCGATATCCACCACAACTGCGGCAGGAGCCTCCTGTGTGCCCTCCGCACCGGAATCGTTTTTCACCGCCTCCACCCAGAAATGTTCCAGATTTCCGCCATAGCTTTTGATAAACTCATATTCTTCGTCCGATAAAACTTCATCTTTCAGTTCCTTGTTGGATATTGTCTGAAGTTTTTCCGCCATCTCCGCCAGTCTCAACAGATTTTCTTCATCCGCAGAATCCAGCATATTATACTTTTTCAGCCCCTCCGCCGTCAAAACTGCCAGGCGGTGAAATCTGGAAAAGACAAGCGGTTCCGGTTCCACATAACCCCTGTCGTCCGGTTCCTCTTCCATGCCGCCGCCCATCTCCGCCATGACCTGCTTTGTGTAGAGAACTGTATCATGTTTCAACTCTGTAAAACTGCCCGCAAAACATTCCAAATCTTTCTTTGCCCACTCCTCATTCTGCATAAAAAACGGATACCCCTCCCCCTTTTTGTCGAGCAAAGGTCTGAGCGTATGGAGCCAGTTTGCATAAAGACTGCCACTCCACAGCGTCTTATTGGAACCGGACAGATTTTCCCGCAGTTTTTCCATATTCTCCGAGAAATTCTCATACCCGGTATCCCCCTGTTGGGCCAATATCCCAAGCGCCGTATCACTGCCCAGCGCCGCCGGTACATCGAGAGCATCCGGAAGCATCCGCCTGTTCCCGGATGCGTCTTCTTTTACTTCCTGATAGATCAGTTTCTGCATGATGGCCGCATCGATCGTAAAGCGCTGGCCCATAAAGCGGAAACCCGGTATCACATTGCTCTCCCCATCCCATATCGGAATCGAATTGATCTGAGGCGGCGCAAGTTTAGCCGTCTTCGCGCGAAACGCATCAAAAGCCTCCTCGTTTCCCGCCAGACTGCTGACAGAAACGCTTCCGCCATAAGCTTCCGCTATCACGGGAACATACTCGCAGACGCCCGAATCATCACTTGCGCCGGCGAAGAAAGAAGTCACCGCGTAAATACTCTCCCACAATTCATAATTTTGCTCATCCTGCGTCAGTGCCAGGGAAATTAACAGCGCGCTCCGGTCCAGATCCTCCTCCTCCTGAGAAAAGTGGATTCTTCCATACCACATCATCGCCTTAAAATACTGCTCCAGCTGCGCATCCCCCTCGTAATAGCCTCTCGGTATGTACTGGCTGTAATCTTCCTGTTTCCCGGTGATCATACAGTCGGCAATACCGGAGGCGTTGTTTACCGCATCCAGTTCCCGGGATACCATGTCTTCCACATAATCATATCCGGAGACATCCGCCTCCAAAAGTTTTGCCCCGACAGTGAAAAACGCCACATTGCGCGCCGCCGCCGTTTCCCATTCCGTTCCTTTTAATGTCTCATACTGCTCCGCGCTGGCCCGCGCCATTCTGGAGCTGAGTTCCCCGAGCGCATCCGCCAGATAATCCTTCTCGATGTTTTTCATGAGATAACTGAAATACAGATGATAGGTGTGCATCATGGAATCCACCGTCACAAAATTGGGGATCAGCGAATACCGGTTCCATTCATATACTTCAAAAAACTCATATCCGGCATTCTCTGCCACCACAAACCCGTTCGACGCCAGTTTCTGTGCCATTTCATCCTCTATATAAAACTGCCAGAAATTGTCCACGTTGCTAAAATCCGCTTCCACTGTGTAGGGCGAGACATTGGGGGAAATCGCCTCATCCTCCTCTGTATTCATGCCAAGCAGAGACGGTCTGTTATTTTCCGCCCGGGAAAAGGATTCCTCCGTCCGTTCTTCTGTTGTCTCTTCCTCCCACTCTTCCGTCTCTTCCTCCGCCGTGTCTTCCTCCGGCGCAAAAAACTCGTCTGTCCCGGCATCTTTGTCAAACAGATCCGTCAGACCACAGCCGCCAAGCATACAGACGATTAATAATACGGCGAGAATTCCTCTTGCTTTTTTCTTTTTCATAACATACTCCTCCTTTATAATTTTACACTCATGTTTTCCCTGCCTGAAAGTACCGGGTGGTACTGCGCCGCAATCTGTTGCGCTGCCTTGATACCGTCCATGGCGGCGGAAGTGATTCCGCCGGCGTATCCTGCTCCCTCCCCACAGGGATAAATCCCCTCGATATTGCTCTGCAGCACATCATCCCTTTCCATACGGATCGGTGAGGATGTTCGACTCTCTATACCGCAGAGCCAGACTTCCCCGGAGGCAAATCCGCGAATCTTACGGTTCATCTCCTCCATACCTTCTGCAAACGCTCTGTTCAGGGAAGCGGGCAGGATGTCCGTCAGATCCGCCTGTTCATATTGCCCCTTCAAAGCGGGGGAAAAAGGCTCCATATCCTCCCCATAAACAGGTCTTTCCAAAACGCCCCGATCAGCCAGATTTTCCTGAAATTCCCGGTATTTCTGAATCGGAATCTTCCCGTTTCCCGCCCGGTAAGCCCTTTGCTCCAGCTCTCTTTGAAAATGGATTCCGTCCAACGGCGTATCTTTCGTCTTATAATCCTCCGGCGATACGGAAACGATCACGGCACTGTTGGCGCAATCGCCATTCCTGCCGCTGTAACTCATACCGTTCACCGCCAGATATCCCTCCTCAGAAGAGGCATTTACCACATATCCTCCGGGGCACATACAGAAGGAGTACACTCCCCTGCCGTCCCCTGCCTTCGCCGTCAATTTGTATGCAGCGGCACCCAGCCCGGGGGGATGATCTGCACCGTACTGGCTTCTGTTGATGAAGCTCTGCGGATGCTGCACCCGAAAGCCCACAGCGAAAGGTTTTGCCTCCATCCGGAGTCCTCTTGCGTACAACATGGAACAGGTATCCCTCGCGCTGTGTCCGATCGCCAGAACCAGAACACCCGTTTCCAGCCATTCTTCACCATTTATCTCCACGGCGGATATCCGCTCTCTCCTCTGCGCCGCTGTATCTTCGGAAAATCTGATATCCGTCATCCGGCTCTCAAATCGCACCTCTCCCCCCAGCGAAAGAATTTCGCCCCGCATATTTTTAATAACATTCTTCAGCACATCTGTTCCCAGGTGCGGTTTCTGATCGTATAAAATGCTCTCTTTCGCCCCGTATTTCACAAAGGTTTCCAGCACATGCCGATTTCGTCCGTATTTGTCTTTCACCAGAGTATTCAGCTTTCCATCGGAAAAAGTTCCGGCGCCTCCCTCCCCGAACTGCACGTTGGACTCCGGGAGAAATTTCCCCTCCTTCCAGAACGCCTCCACATCTCTGCTTCTTCGTTCGACATCTCTTCCTCTTTCCAGCAGAATGGGCCGAAAACCTGCTCTGGCCAGCTCCAGGGCACAAAACAGCCCCGCAGGCCCGGTTCCTACGATAACCGGCGGTTTGTCAAGCGCCGTCCCGCCTGTCACCTGAAAACAAAAAGGTGCCGTGTCATCTCTGGCGATATCTCTGTCCTTCCTGTTTTGTGCCAGTATCTTCTGCTCCTTGCGGCATTTCACAAGCAGCGTATAGCTGTAAAAAAGTTCCGGCTTCTTTCTGGCATCCACTGAGCGTTTCGCGATCTTCCAGCTCACAATATCGCCGGCCCTGCATTTCAATTTTTGACACAATGCCTGTAAAATCTGTTCGTCGTCAGATTCTATCGGACATATGATCTGATTGACACGAAGCATATCGTTCTCCTTTCCGGCTGCGTTTGGTTCTTCAATCTTCCAGCACGTCAAAAGCGGTTCCTTTCGCCCAGGGACTTCCTATGTCACACCGTCCATGGTGATATGCGTGATACACCTCGCCGGAAGAAATCTCTTCCGATACCTCCACCTTCATGCGGCTCTCCTGCGCTGTGCAAAAACCGTCCAGAATCTTCAGCAAATTGTCAATATCTTTTTCCGACGCGTTATTTTCTCCCATCGTTTCCTCTCCCCCGTCTGTTTTTCAATGCTCTTTTCATGGCTTCCCTTCCGGCTAAAAGCCCGGATCCCCAGGCGAAATGCAGATTATATCCGCCACATTCCCCGTCCACATTTAACACTTCCCCACAGGCAAAACATCCGGCCAGCGTTCTGCATTCCAGTTTTGTGTCAAACTGAGAAAGAATAAGACCGCCCCGGCAGACCTGCGCCTGCCTCATATCTGACACTCCTGTCACTTCTGTTGTGAAATGCAGGGCACGCTCCATGACAGATGACACCATCTGAAAAGATTTTCTGCGGTTCTCACACGGAATTTCCTGTGTCCCTTTTAGCCCCTCCGCCTGCAGACAGACGTCCAGCACTTTTTTATGCAGTACTCCCAAAAAGAAATCTTTCAGGCAGCGTCCCGGCAGCAGGGAAAGCCTCTTCTCAATCCAGCCGGAAAGTTCTCCTTCCAAAAATTCCGGCAAAAAGTTTATTTCTACGATCGCGCGTTTCTTTTCCGACAGCATACAGGCAATTTCTCCGGATAGCTGAAAAACAACTATTCCGGAAATACCTTCTTTTGTCAACTGCAGTTCGCCCTCCTCCTGCCGCAAAAACTTTCTTCCTGCCGCCCGATTCTCCTCGTACAACTTTAATCTCACATGAGAGCGCACGCCTGCCAGCTGCCGATAGTAAAAATCTTCCAGACAAATGCACCTGGTCAGCGACGGATAGAGCGCCGTGCTGCGAAGGCCCAGACATTTCGCCGGGCCCAGGGGGTCCGCATTTTTACTTTGCAAAAATCCTCCCGCCCTGGAGCCTGTAGCTAAAATGACACTATCCGCATATACAAGACGGTTTTTTCCGCCCTCCGCAAAGCAGATCTGAAACCCTCCGCTTTTCTTTTCTATCCCTTCCACCGAGACCCCGCATGATATCTCACAGCCAAGTTCCGACAGCCGAAGGCGCAGCACCTCCAGAACAGTAGACGCCGTCTCCGGCAAAGGATAAAAATAGCCGTTTTTTTCCCTGGAAAGCATGCCAAGCCGCGCAAAAAAATCCAGAGCGGCTTCCGTGGGAAAGCCGGAGATCACCGCCTCCAGCACGGAACGGTCATCCGTATGATAATGAGTGCCGCCGATCTTTTCGTGCGTAAAATTACACTTTCCGTTTCCGGTGGCCAGAATCTTTTTTCCAACCCTGTCGTTGCTCTCCAAAAGAAGCACACTCCCTCGATCTGCCGTCCCGTCATGTATTTGTGCTTCCTCCAGCGCCGCGATAGCCGCAGTCATTCCGGAAGCCCCTGCACCGATTACAATTACGTCATACGATCTTTTCACCACTGTCTTCACTCTATGTATCTCCACGCAGTAAATATTCCCGCAGTTCCTCCACGGTCCCGACGATCTTTTCGGCCCCGGATGCCTTAAGTTCCTCCATCGTTCCATATCCGTAGGCGACGGCCACACAGGAGATTCCCGCCGCCCTTGCGCCGATCACATCGTGCTCCTTATCGCCGACCATGATGACATGATCCCGGTCATCACTTATTTGAAGCCGGCGCAGCGCCTCCTCGATCACATCCTCCTTTTTGACCCTTTTTCCATCCATTGTGGCTCCCGTCATCTCGTCGAAATACCGGTCTATTTTAAAATATTCCAGAACCTGTACCACATACTTTTCCGGTTTGGAGGATGCCATCGATAACAGAAAGCCTTTTTCCTTTAACGCTTTCAACAAGTCTTCTATCCCCGGATAAAGCCGGTTCTCAAACAGTCCCACCGTGGAATACCTCTCACGGTAACAGACCACCGCCTGCTTCGCCTCCTCCTTGTCCAGATCCGCATATTTCATAAATTGTTCCAGGAGCGGCGGCCCGATAAACACACGGAGTTTCTGCAACTCCAGTTCCGGTTTCCCCATTTTCTCCAGCGCATACTGCACCGACTTCATGATACCCTCCCCGGATTCCGTCAGGGTTCCATCCAGGTCAAATAGAATCACTTTTTTCATCTCTTCTCTCCTGTCACTGTTTTGAATTTATCTTCTGTCAAAATATCAACTGGAATAGGATTCCAGAAAATCATACAGATCCTCCTCCGTATTGACGACCCGTTTCTGAATCAGTTCCTGCAACACATCGGTGGGCAGATCCTGCGCCGGAATATCCGTCTCCATATAGACCGTTTTTCCGTCCGCCCTGTAGACAACCACTTTATTTTCCTGGATCGCCAGGTAATAGTATTCCTCTCTGTCATCCTTCTGTTTCTGATAAAATTTACACAGCTCCACCCTTCCTCCTGAAAAACTTCGTATCTCAGAGCCCTGAAATCCCTTCTGTAGCTCCTGTAAAGACGGCGATCTGTCAAAACTCTGCAGCTGCGTCTCAAACGCCTCCCGATCCATACCCATGTAATACGGGGGAACCGGGATTTCTTCCGCCCGTTCCGACTGATCATCCAGATTGACTTCTATCACAACAAAAGAGGTATCGGCGCTGATAATATTTTCTTCCCGGACGGAAACCGGCATCTTTTCTTCGGATTCGTTGATTTCTTTTCTGTTCACCCCGGGATAAAAAAAATCATGCCCCTCAAAGCCCAGAAAACATCCGATCGTGAACAAACCGAGCGCTATAATAAACAGGCTGATACCTTTTACAAGTTTCATCGCAATGCCCAATGCCTTTCCCGAGCCCATCGGCCCGGCATTTTTACCTGTTTTCAGTATCAGCTTTTTTATTTGATTTTATTCGCTCTCTTATGTCACCTTCTGAACAGTCTGTTCAACCACAAAAACAATTCTCCCCCCGGCATAAACTCCGCCTCCCTGCCGCTGATGATCTGTAGCAGTACGACCACTGCGAGATACAGCAGAAATCCCGGAACCACCGAGACGGCGACGGCTGCGCCTGCCGAAAGCTTTTCTCCGATGATCTTGTAGATGAGGAGCATTATAAGAGCTCCCGCCAGCGCTACGATGATTCCCATGATCAGCTTTTTTACCTGGTATCCGGAAATTCGAAGGCGTCTGGCAAATTTTACGAGGAACAGGAGAAGGAAAAGCGCCGCCTGCAAAAACATGCCAAATACGATCCCTTTCACACCGAGATCCAAAACTTTGAACGCCGCCGCCGCAAATGCGGTCTGCACCACAAAACACACAACTACGGTCAGGTATAAATATATCATCTCCCCCCAGAGCTCCATCAGCTTATATGCGATCCTCTCCAAAACCAGCAGAACCGCTCCGACGGACAGAAACAGTAACATAGAGGTTCCTTCTTTATCCGCTCCTTTGGTCAGACATTTCAGGATCGGTTCCGCCATCACAGCGACAGCGGCGCAGAACGGGAATATCAGAGTAAAAACGCTGAGCAACATGGCGAACACCTTTTCCCGAAACTGGGAGTACGCTTCACTTTTCCAGTACCCTGCAAGCTGTCTGTAATTTCTATGATTCAAAATGACAAAGCTGAGAAGCAGCATCGCCATCACAGGGATCGCTTCCCCGAACAGATAACCGCCCGTCCTGATCCACGGGGCCGAATCTCCGCCCGACTTGCAAAGCCGCACATACAAAATATAATTGACCGGCAGCGGCGCAAAAAGCAGCAGACACCGGAAACCGTACAGAAAGCCCATACTGATCATTACCCGGAAACCGTGGGATGCGCTCTCCTGGTATCTCGCGTTATCCTTACTTCGCATCGAACGCAGTTCTCCCCGCAGTATCACACAAAATGCCAGAAGCAGCACGATCCCCAGAATGCAGCCCGCGGTCATTCCTAACAGAGCCCCAAACGCGTCATAGACGCTTGTCACCGCCTCGTTGTGCTTGAGGTTCGCCACCTTTTTTCCGTATTCCCCCAAAAATTTCATACCGGCAATACTTCCCACGAAGGCTGCCGCCTGCCTCACCACATAAAAAAGTTTTACCGGCATATAAAAGCCCATCCCGCGCAGATAGCCGCTGAACACCTCCGAGATCCCATAGGCGGGCAATAACGCCGCCAGGATCATCAGACAAATGCTGATATGGATATCTCTTATTAAAAAGCTCCCGAGCAGATCACTGCACAGGACAAGAACCACTCCGAGCAGGATGCCCGTAACCGATATGTACAACAGTGCCCCTCTGAAAAATTTCAGACTGCTCCTGTATTGATTCCTGGCATTCCTGCCCCGAATATATCTGGCCACCATATCGGAGACCCAGACGGAATGAAAGGAAATAAGAAGTGTCAGAACCATAAGGGAAATCCCCAGATACCCGGCGCCCTGAATTCCCGACAAGGCAGATAAAACCAGCACATTTACCATGCCGACAAGCAGCATTTTATATTTCAATATCTCTATTCCCGATACGTTTTTTTTCTTCATAAATTCTCTCACTCAGTCCCTTGTGATCCGAAGTTCCTGCAAAGTTCTCTCCTGCTTTTCCTCCATCACGGCCGCCTCTTCTTCCGTCATATGATCATATCCCAGCAAATGCAGCATACTGTGCGCCACCAGAAAGGCAAATTCCCGCCGCCTGTCATGTCCATAGCTTTCCGCCTGCTTTGTCACTCTATCCGCGCTGATGATGATATCTCCCAGAATAAGCTCTCCGGTATCCGGCTCAAAACAGTCCGCAAAGCTCTCCTCTACACAGCCAAAATCCGCCGCCGTCTCATAAGTAATATTGGGGAAAGAGAGTACGTCCGTAGGCTGGTCTATCCCGCGAAAATCCCGGTTAAACCGCCGGATCCCCTCATTATCAGTCAGCAGAACATTTACCACTGTCTCATAGGGGCATGCCTCCAGCTCCAATATCTTTTCCGCCACAATACCTGCCGTCTCCTGCAGGTCAAAATCAAAAGCTGTCTCCGTCTCATTTTCCATATAGATCGTCATATCAAACCTCTCTCGCCATAAATACTTCATAGTACATTTTTTCTTCCAACAGTCTTTTTTTAATATAGCGCAGATTGGACAGTGTGATATCTGTCTCCGCCAGCGCCTCTATCGAATACTGTTTTTCAAACATCGGAGCGATCAGCTGTTCGTAGTCCGGCTTTTTCTCCTTGTCCCGTCTTTCTGTCTTCTGTATTTCCTGAACCACGCGGTAACAGATCTGCACGATAACCGCCTCTTTTCTTTTCAGCGCTTTTCCGCCCTTCTTCAGTTCCGTCAAAAGGGACCACACCGGTTCCGGAAAAAACATTTCCTCCAGTTTTTCCATCGGCAAATGTCCGTAATAGGCGGCGCATTTCGCCGAACGGACATCCAGCTTCAGATCGGATGTGATGCGCTCCACCAGATATGCGGTATGGATTGCACAGTAATAATCTTCCTTCTTCTGCTCTTTCATCTGCCTCATGACCATATATTCCGGATCGTTCAACGCCAGATACAGATTATCCGTCTTTTTCGCCACTTTATTGATATAGTACTGCAGAAAGATATAGAGCAAGATACCGTTCATCACCGTATTCGCTACGGACACCAGAGCCTCGTCCCAGACCAGCTTCTTGTTCTGTATCAGCAGTTCCCCTGCAAAGATCAAAAGAAGCTGTGCTCCCAGGGTAAGCCCCAGCGGAACGGTCATATAAAAGTCGTCTCTCTGGTGGGCAAACAGTGCGATACCGATCATACCGCTGAGCAGGTAGACCAAAAATATAGTCAGGGATATCTGTTCACACAGAACGGTCGTGAGCACCAGAAGGCTTGTCCCCGCACAGATTCCGGTCACGCTGTCCGATACCCGCGCCAACGCCACATAGAAAAATAAAAACATCCAGCCTGTCGTCGGCAGCTGCGTGAACACCAACGCGCACAAAACACCACACAGATAGATCAGCAAAAATCTGCCCGGATATTCCCCGTCATCATAAAAAAAACTTCCGGATACTCTGCCCGCCTGGAAAGAAAACACCGTGACAAGCGCCGCACAGACACAGAACACCAGATTTCTGGCGGTATAATACAGATCAAGCCCCACAAACACACTGCCGGAAAAAGCCGTAAGCGTAATGCTTAACAGCGTAAGCAGCATACAGAATACATTCTTAAACAGCACCTTTTTTGCATTGTTGTTTTTACCTGCGTTTATAATCTTTCCGGCCCCTTTCTTTTCCTGACTGTCCATCCCTTTGTCTTCCCTCTTTTGCCTCATATGTCTCATATGCCTTTACAATTTTTTGTACCAGCGGGTGACGCACAACGTCCTTGCTGGTCAGCTCACAGAACGCGATATCTTCAATTCCTTTTAAAACCCGTCCTGCAATGTCCAGCCCCGACTTCATGTCCGGTGCCAGATCTTTCTGGGATGCGTCGCCGGTTATGATGACTTTCGAACCGAAACCGATTCTGGTCAGAAACATCTTCATCTGCGCCGGCGTAGTATTCTGCGCCTCATCCAGGATAATATAGGCGTTATCCAGCGTCCGCCCTCTCATGTACGCCAGGGGAGCCACCTCGATAAGCCCTTTCTCCATGTCCCGCTGGAAAGCCTCCGCCCCCATGATCTGATAGAGGGCATCGTAGAGCGGACGGAGATAGGGATCCACCTTGCTCTGCAGATCGCCCGGCAGAAATCCGAGTTTTTCCCCGGCCTCGATGGCAGGTCTCGTCAGAATGATCCGCCCGACCTCTTCCCGCTTATACGCCGTGATCGCCATCGCCATCGCCAGATAGGTCTTTCCGGTTCCCGCAGGCCCCAGACCAAACACGATCATATTATGCCGGATCGCGTCCACATATTCCTTCTGTCCAATGGTTTTGGGCTTGATAGGCTTCCCGTTTATCGTGTGACAGATAATGTCATCGTCGATCTCCGCTAAAATTCCCTTTTTGGCATCCGGCCCCAGTGTCATCGCGTAATCGACGCTCTGCTGTACGATCTGCGTCCCCTTCCGGGAGAGGAATAACAGCTGGTTCATCACATCCTCCACCCGGCGCACCTGTCTTTCGTCCCCTTTGATATGCACACAGTTACCCCTGTTATAGATACTGACGCCGTATTCTTTTTCCAGACTTTTTATATATTGATCCTGCATACCGAACAGATCCTGCTGATCCTTTGCCGATATTTCCATATGCACTACAAAATCATTCATCCAACACATCCAAAGGTTCTTCCACAACCTTTGTTTCCTTTCTCTCAATAAATGGTCCCTGTACTTTCAGTACCCCGGTTAAAGTTACCGTATCCGCATTCTTTTTTATTCTAACATTTTTTCCCTTGATTTGTATAGCCTTTTCCTCCAAAGTTGCCACATATTCTTTCATCTTCTCCGAAAGCTCCGCCGTATATTCCTCTTCTGTCTTTTCCCTCCGAACCTTTATAACCTCGCGAATTTCCATTTCACCAAACTCCAGTGTAAATCCGAGTTTATCTCCCACATGGGCATAAGTATGCGGAACAGCGTGATATTCCTTATAAGGAATCGCAAAAACGGACCATACACGGTAGTTGTCTCCCCATCTGCTAAAATTATATTTTTTACAATTTCCGGTCTCTGTAGCCACGATCTTCATCAGAGGAGTCTTAAAACCGGTCTCAATACTGCTTTCCAACATGACATCTCCATCCGCATGAACATTCACTTCTTCCCGGACATTCCCCTCATTATCAAATATTTCCACTCTGCCCCGGATCAGGACGTCACCTACCTGCACTTCATCGCCGATCTGTACTACAGGTGTACCAGTCCGCGTCACAATAGAAACTACCCTGCCCGCTTTATTGGCACAGATATCCATCCCTTCCGGTTCCTCCAGAAACCCTTCCTTGTGCAGCTTTTCCTGCTCCTCAGTCTCCTCCGGTATGGGCTTGTCATTTTCTTTTATACTGAGCGTCAGGCTGTTGCCCTCCAGATAGACGCTGACCCAGGTGATCGTCGGAAAAGTTTTCCGCATCTCTTTCTCCAGCAGTTCCGTATCCACCTCTTTTAACCGAATCCCCTTCCTCACCTCATGTTCTTCCAGAAAGAGCAGAATGCTTTCCTCGGAAATGCTCTGGTTGCCCAGAATGTGAATGTTCCAGAGCAATAACTGAGACAGCAGAAACACCGTGCAGATAAGCAGAAAAAAAGCCGGGAAAAACCATCTTTTCTTCACGCCCGGTAAAAGAAAAGGCAGTCCAATTCTTTTCAGAATGACTACCTTTGTGGAGGTTTTACGGACAATATCTTTCATCTCGAAAAAGCTTTTCAGGCTGATGCACATGACATAGGATTCTTCATCCTTCTTTATATCCCAAAGCATCATATGGCGGATGCCGCACAGATTGATAAAACGTTCTGCTGAAGCTCCGCTTACCCGGATCCAGAGATATCCCCGGAAAAAATAGAATAATTTCAGCATAAAAACTGCATCTCCTCAATAATTCCTGTGATACGCATCTCTTCCACCGTATAAAAAACGATATGCAGTTCCCTCCCGCAGAAAGCGACTCTGCCGTTTTTCAACTGCAAAAAAATGCGTTCCGGTGTATACTCGATAATTCCTTTGTAGTTCTCGATCCAGGCTTCCTCGTTCCCCGTCAGAGAAATGATGGAATCTCCGTTTGTGATATCTTTCGGCAGTTTTAAGGATTCCGCAAGCGGCGCAATGATTGACTTTTTTCTCATGTTTCCCCGTTTCTGCGATGTTTTTTAACGCATCCTCTTCACACTTTCATTGTATGAGAAACAGGAAGTCCGTATGCCATCTTCATGCTTTTCCCCTCAATAATACCGTATCATTGTGGTGATCGGCGCAGCCCCTCCAGCATAAATTATGCCGGTAATGCCTGTCATACAGCGTTCCGTCATCCCCTTTCACAACATGATACGCCGGCCTGTTATCCGCCGAATATTCCATACTTTTTTCATAGGCGGAATCATCCAGGGAATCCGCCAGAGACCAGGTATCGTCCACCCACTCTTCCGTCTCGATATCATCCACCACAAACCCGGTCATCTGGAAACATTTCTTTGCTGCTTTCCCTTATGTCCTGTCTGTACCCGGTAAAAGCGGTAAAAACCAAAACGGCCGCCAACGCCATAATTTCCAGAAATTTTTTCATCTGTTCTCCCCCATCCAAAGTCCGGTCAAATCTTAATAATACCATGTCGGATAGACATCAATTCCGCCATGACAGGAAAAGTAAACACCCAGTTTACATACCGGTACTTTCCCATCGCCCTCATAAATATAATAATACTCCTGATCCCCGGATGTGATATACCCCTCTTCGTAAACAACTCTTTCTTTTTCGTCGTAATAACTCATCAATGAACAGTCATTTGTTGCATATAGATAAGTATTGTGTCCATAGCCTCTGCAAAACAGAGTTCCGTCTTCGCGGTATAAATAATTTATCCACACTAACGGAATAAGTTCTTCCACAATGTCTGATCCGTTATTCACTTCCGCCAGCCCGCGGCTTTCATAAGAAACCGGTTTTCCGTCCGCTGAATATTCTATGGTCTCTTCATAACCCTTCTCATCCTCCGGACCGATCCTGGACATGATAGAATAAGTATTATCCGACCACTTCTCTTTCTCCTCTGCTTTTTTATCGAGTGTAAATCCATACATGCTGGCCCACTTTTCTTTTTTGCTGTTCACATAGTACCTTCTATATACGATGCCGCAAAATTTCTCTCCTGATCGATCTTCATATAATTCCAGGCGAGGATTGCCGTATCTGTCGCAGTTTTGGTATCTGAGGGTACTGTTTTCAGCGCCATACTCTGTTAAAAAAGCCTCTTTGCTCTCGTAACTTACTTCGTTCCACTTTCCGTCCTCAAACTCCAAATCCATTTGAATCTTCGGATCATAATTATCAGACGAAATATAGGGAGTATCGCGAAACAGAAAATCATAATAGTCCTGATTCACCAGGTTTCCGTCTCCGTCAATTTCTGCCGTTGTCTGCAACAGAAATTCCCCGGCAATGTCACTCCAAATCTTTAATTCTCCCGTATCTTTCCGCAAAGTAAAACTGCGTGTCCTTTCTAACGTTATGCCATCCCCCTGCGTTCCATAATCTTCTTTGATCAGTTCTTTCTCTGTCTCTTCTGTGAGAACCAGACCCGGACCCATATTGGTTTCCCGCTCTGTAAAACGTCCCCTGTTCCCACTCTTTCATGCCAAGCAGCATATCCCCGTACTGTACTTCGTCCGCCCTTTTCCATGACGCCTGCTCCCGCAATTCCTCCGAGGGATTTTCTGCAAGCCAGACAAACACCAGAGGACCTTCCCCCGCCTCATTGACAGGTGTCGGATTCCCCTTATCCTCTTCTCTGTATAGCGCTACCTTCTCTATCACTGCCTCATAGTTTGAGCCGTCACTCTTTACGAGCATCGCTCTATCACCGGTTTTCATCGTGCCTCTCGTCACATAGCCCCCATTAAAATCTACCATGTCTCCGCCAAAACTTTCACTCACCATGCTATATGACGTGGACATTACAAACAAAAAGGAAGATTCCTCTTTTTTCTCCTGTGAATCTTCAGCATTCCCCATTTCCGGCAGCGCATCCGGTCATTATCAACGCCACGGCCAGCAATACCGCCAAGCATACTCTTTTTAATCCTTTCATAGAAAAATCACCTCCAGATCCTCCGGCACATAAATCTTACCGCCGAAATATCTTTCTGCCTCCTCCGTATAGAGCTTCTTCCTCTGTTCCATATGATCGTCCTCCGTATGGTACAGGATCAGATTTTTTGCACCCAGTTCTTTTGCCAGAACCGCCGCATCCTTCGCCGTGCTGTGGTGCTTCTCGTAAGGGTTATACCGCTCCGCGTCGGCAAACAGACAGAACGCCTCGCTCATCAGGTAATCACATCCCTCCGCATAGGAACGGCTGCACGCCGCATAGGGTTCATCTCCCAGACAGGTCAGCCGCGTCCCGTCCTCAAAGGTCATCATAAAACCAAACTGCTTCTCCTTCTCCGAACCGATGTCGAACGCCTGAAATTCCGCTCCCAGAAGAGTGATCGTTTCTTTATCCTCCATCACCCGAAAAAAGATCCGATTGTCAAAAAAGTAGGTGAATTTCTCCCACAGCGTCATATCGCAGATCGTCCGCAGGGTCCGGATAACCTTTTCGTTGCCGTACACGGTAAAATCCCCCTTAAACTTCCCGCTTTTCATCCATGCTGCGATCTGCCGGACGATCCAGACGCCCCCTAAAATATGGTCGGTATGGGCGTGAGTGATATACATCTGATGTACTTTTTTCAGTTTCAGCTCCGCTCTGTCGAGCTGAGTCAGGATGCCGTTTCCGCCGCCCGCATCCACCAGCAGGTACTCCCCGCCGTTTTCCACCATAAAACAGGTATTGTAACAGTTTTTTACCATGGCATTTCCGGTTCCCAGAATGGTTATCTTTCGATCTTTCATAAAAAGTCTCCTCACTTTTATACGCCCACTTTCTTACAGATATCCTGCAGACAACATTTATCACAATAAGGACTTGTCCTCGCCGTGCACACAGCTCTCCCGTGGTCCACCAGGCGATGGCAGAAGCTGTTTCCCTCCTCGGGAGGCACAAGCTTCCAGAGCTCCTTTTCCACTTTGGCGGGCTCTTTGATCCCGTCCACCAGCCCCATGCGGTTCACCAGGCGGATGCAGTGGGTGTCTGTCACGATGGCAGGCTTGCCGAACACATCCCCCATGATCAGGTTGGCGCTCTTCCTGCCCACGCCCGGCAGAGCAAGCAGCTTGCCAAAGTCGTCCGGGACATTTCCTCCGTACTCATCTCTGAGCACTTTCATACAGGCGTTGATATCCCGCGCCTTGCTTTTTCCGAGCCCGCAGGGATGAACGATCTTTTCTATCTCCTCCGCGGTCGTCTCCGCCAGCGCATTGACATCGGGGAATACTTTATAGAGTTCCTCCACCACCACATTCACCCTGGCGTCCGTACACTGCGCCGCCAGCCGCACGCTGACAAGCAGTTTCCACGCCTCATCATAGTCCAAAGTACAGTCCGAATCAGGATATTCCTGTTTCAGTCTCTCGATGATCTCCAAAGTACGTTGTTTTTTTGTCATTGGTTTCTCCTCTTTTCTCGTTTTTAGTAATACCATGTCGGACTGACAGCCACACCGCCATGGCAGGAATAATAAACGTCCAGTTTACATACCGGTATATCCCGCCCGTCCGCATAAAGATAAAAATATTCCTGATCGCCGCTCGTTATGTATCCATCCTCATATACGACCCTTCCCTTTTCATCATAAAAACTTTGCAGACTAGAATCATTTGTCATATATAAATAAGTAGTATGCCAATAATCTCTGTAAAATAAGGTTCCGTCATCCCGGTAAATATAATCTATTTCCATCAAGGGCAATCGATCTTTTACAATGCCAGAGCCATCGTTTACTTCAACCAATCCATACGACCGAAAATGAGCCGGTTTTCCATCCTGTGTATATTCTATTGTTTCTTCGTATCCCTCCTGATCATCCGGACCTATTACAGTCATCCTGGAATAAGTGTTATCCGACCATCTTTCCTTTATCGACCCGTTCGTCCCAATTGTAAAACCGTACATGGATGCCCATCGTTCATTGTCACTGTTCAAATAGTAATTTCTGTAGAGAATACCGCAAAACTCCCCTGCGGATTTGGTTTTATATAATTCCAGCCGGGGATTATGGTGCAGATCACAAATTTGATACACAGGTTCCCTGTCATTCACTCCGTACTTTGCCCAAAAGGCCTCCCTGCTCTCATATTCTACTTCATGCCATTTTCCATCTTCAAATTCCATATCCATGCGGACTTTCGGATCATAATCATCTGACCTGTCATACAGCCCCTCCCACATCAGGAAGTCATAATATTCTTTGTTTGCCGGATTCCCCTCCTTATCAAGTTTCGCGATTCCTTTAAAAAGACTTTCCCTGTCCAGACAATCCCATATCTCCATCTCCCCTGTATCCTTATTCAATAATGAGCGTCGAAATTCACGTCCGTCAAGCAGATAAACCTTCCTGACCTGATACTTTTCTCCATCCTCAACGGTGAGCATTCTCTCATACCGCACCTCCTCGTATCTCGGTATCCTGATTGCTTCCTCAAACCGCAGCTTCAGATCATCCCAACCGATATATACTCCCTCGGAACTGCCCGCAGAAAAAATTTCCATATCTCTTACAGGAGCTCCCGGATATCTGCCAAAATCTCCAAACGTAATTTCTATCGGTTCCGTAAGTTTCCCGCATGGAACCTGTTGCAAAACATCTCCCTTCCGGTTATAAAGCCTCAGCTCATATTCCCCGGCAGGCTCACTGAGTTCTGCCAATGTAAGTGTAAAATAGTCAACCTCCTCCCGGAGAGCACTTGACCAGAAAGAAAAATCAACCGGAGTCTCTTTCACTGCCGATGCTATCTCTTTTTTCACATCTTCTTTCCCAGAACCGTTCTCCTTTTCAGTTTCTTCCACAGTTTTATCTGCCAACTGCGGCACTGTCTCTTTTGCGCCGCATCCGACCAGCCAAAAAAGAACTGTCAGAAGTGCTGTCATCTTTACAACCGTTTTTTTCGTTCTCACACAGTTCATTCTCATACCTATTTTATCTCCGTGATCCATGCGGAAAATAGCCTTTAAATTATTATACCAAACTTAACACATCAATAACAATATTATCTTATCGGCACATACTCCCGATATCTCGCTTCCGCCGCGCGATAAGCATCCTCCGATACCTCTTTATCCCCGACATAATATTTCTCCGACACCTCACCATCTTCCCACACCTCTTCCACATGATCAAAGGAATTTTCAACAACAGCATTCCTCTGTTTCATTTTATAGACGACTCCGCCATACGCAAATCCGCCAAAACCGCCCCAATTTCCGACAGTGCCCGGCTTCAGCACCTCTTCCTCCCTGTCATACCACAGACACGCTCTGTCGCCTCTCATAGAACCGCCGCACTCGGAAGCCGTGATCTGCTGTATAGCCTGTCCATTTTCCTCGGCAAAAAATCCACTGTATGACTCGGGAAACATCGGTTGATTCCAGGGCTTTGCATAAAAATACAAAAAGAGCTCCTCACCTTCTCCCGCTCGGTACAATTTGCCGAATTTCTTACACTGCCGCAGACTTTTTGCATCCATTGTTGTTTCCGGTCCGGTGGTATCGGTAGTGATGCTCCCGTTTTCCATAAATTCCGCAAAAACCCCTGCCCGCGGCGTGATCTGGTTGACCAAAACCTCCTCCTCGCAGACACCTCCGTCTTCCCGCCCTGTTTTCAGAAGAATGCTGCCACCCAGAATATAACTGTTTTCCGCCTCAAAGACCCTGTCATTATTCAACCGATAACCTTCATCGTGGGATACGACTTCTCTGCCCTGTCTGTCATAAAAGCTGTACTCACCATCTATCGATATATCATAACCGTCTCCCCATTCGTTGATAGAATCACATTCTATGGTAAACAGCTTATCTCCTTTCCTGTCCGTCAGCTCCCACATATCTCCCCTCCGTATCGCCATGGAACCGTCGGAGAACAGCCTGAGTCCCTCGTACTCCAAAGGCATCTCCACCGTCCCGTCATACCGGACTATACCCTCTTTCCCGTCCAGCTGCGCAATCGCTCTGTCCTCCATAAAAGACCGTAAATCGTCGTAGATCACCGGTATTTTCACAGAAAAATCATCTCCCGAAAGATATCCCGCCTTTCCGGTATGCGCATCCGTGACATACAGTCCATCCACATCCGAGGCATACCGAACACCCATATCCCTCACACAACGAATTTCACTGTAGAGAAACGGCACTCTGACCTGACCGTCATAGTCCAGAACGCCGTACTTTCCATTTCCGTTTTGCACTATGGCAAACTCTTTTCCGGGGACGGCTGTAAGACGTTCATATACGGGATTCCATATGATCCTGCCATCTTTATCCGCTAATCCTTCTTTACCATTTTTTTCCAGATAGAATACATCTTTGCCATCTCTGCCCTCCCATACCTTGTCCCAGTCGCCCGAAGAGACCTCTCTGCCGCCCCTGTCAAAAAAATAGAATATGCCTTCCTTCCGGGCAATGATACAGGAATCCCCCAGTGTGATATCCTCATATTCGAGCGGAAGAACTTCTCCGCCGTCCCTGCCGATCACCCCAAGAAACCCGCCTCTCATCACCACGGCAAGTCCCCCGCAAAAATATCCGGCATCCTCATAAACCGGCTCGATGACAACCTCGCCGCTTTGATCCATATACCCGTACAGCCCGTCCGCGCTGAAATAGGCAAGCCCATCCCGAAATGAACTGATACTGTCACAGTCCGTCAGCTCCAGCACCACATTGCCCTCCCGATCGATCAGCCCGTATTCCTCCCCGATGGAAAAATAGGCCACACCCTCCCGAAACGGGGAAGCCTGATCGTAGATAAAAGGCAGGACTGTCTCCCCGTCTTTATCAATATACCCGTATTTTCCGTCCAGGAGCACGCACCCAAGCCCCTCGGAAAAGGGAGCCGCCTCGCTGTATATACAGGGCGTTATCTCTCTGCCGTCTTCCGACAGATACCCATAAAGGCCTCCCTCATCCGAAAAATAACTCCTGACATTACTGTAACAGTACACCCCCTCCGAGTACACCGTCCACCCGATCTCCTCCCCGTCCGGAGAGATTACGGCGATAGAGTCCGATGAATCTGTCGAGTCTGTTTGCTCCTCCCCATCGGCATCAACCTCTCCACCGGCAGCAGATTCCCCCTCCGCATATTCTGCAGGAATATTCCCGACATCCGTGTCATATTCTTCCCCCTCCGGTACAGGATGATCCACCATCCCGCAGGCGCCGTCCTGACCGCCGCATCCTGTCAGTAAAAACAACATTGCCAAAATCGCCAATTTGAAAACCGTTTTTTTATCTTTTGCTTTCATTCTGTGCCTAACCCTTCAGAAACCATCTTGCCTTCGGCTCCAGTTTCAACAGCTCACTGCTCTATTTCAACAAAATGAACTTCCCCTCTCGCATAATAAGCGACATGATCCTCCGAAATATAATAATGATTCGCCACCGGACATCGAAGCAGTCCGACCACATTTTCTTTTGTCTCATCGGTCCAGGGATATGCCTTTTTCTCCATTTTATACCCGGATTTTTCCACCGCTTCTCTCAGCATCTCATCGGGATCATCATCTTCCGCTTCCGCGATCCAGTCTGCCATTCCTCGCCCATAAGCTTCCCCATCCTCCGGGTATTTCCCGCCATCCAGCCACCAGTCCTCTGAAAAAGGATGGCAAAGCGAATATACCGCCGGATACTCATACTCTTCCCATCCATGCCCGGTGAAAGGAAGAAAAACCGGTTCAAACGTTTCCTCGTCTATTTTTATACTGTCCTCCAATTCGATATAGGATCCATAGCCCTCCACCTCCCCTTCCTGCGGATTTCTTGCGACATAGACGTAAAAGACACCGTTCTTAAAATCATTCACATCATTTATCAAAGGATAATCCCAATGAAACCAATAGGACTCCTCTCTGTCCACTACGATCTCTCCTTCTCTGTATCCCAGATGATATCTGACGCCGCCCTTCCAGGAAGAAGCGGAGGCATAGCCTAACGAGAGCAATTCCGTTCCGTCAGGAGCCAGTATATCGGTATAACCTCTCTTAAAATCCATATTCTCTGCCAGGATGCTATAGCTGCCATCCCCTACAGGAGAAATAATATAGATTGCCTCCTCTCCGCCATCTGCCCTGGTATTAAAAAATTCAACATGGACAAGTACCTCCTCCCTGCCGTCCCCGGTAAAATCGTATGTTACTATATCTTCGAGAGTACCCGGCAAAGCCGCCAGTTCCATCTCTGTTGCCGTCCCCTCTGCCAAAAGCCCGGCTATCTCCAAAAGTCCCTGCTTCAAAAGATCGCTGCACTCTGCAGATTCCGAATAATAATCCGAAGCATATTCATAAACTTCCGCCAGACCACTCTCATAAGAAAGCGGACATCCATAATCATCGAGATCGACAGCAGTATACTGAGCGGTATGCAACTCTATCCCATCCCATGTCTCCACTTCCAGTGATATCTCAGTTTCTCTCTCCGTATCTCGATGCAGACTCTTTTTCTCACCATCTTCCGAAACTTCCAGCCAACAGGTGAGCGTGTATGAAGGAACATGATGGTTTCCGCCGTCAATCCCAAAATAACTGCAATCATCAAAATACACCGTATAGATATCTCCATCCTGCGTCCATGTCCCAAAATCCACGTTTCTAAAGCCGTAATGCACAGCCCGTCCATCCGGAGAAAAGCAGGTTTTATAGGATGTCATCCATTCTTTCTTCGGATCGGGTGTATTTTGCCATGTTCCGACGATCGCACTCACGGATTCATCCGGCATCTGCAATGTGTCATCCACAAATTCTGCCAATTCATCCTCTACCTGCGAATTCTGCTCTTCTATCTCAGCATCTGTATCCCGTGGAACTTTCGTTTTCGCACAACTGGTCAGAATTATCATAAAAATCGTTGTTATTGCTATACAACGTATAAATTTTTTCCCGAACACGTTTTCAGCCCCCTGCATTTCATTTTTCCACAAAAAATCAACGAGAAAAACCACCCTTACATCTTTCGCTGTCCCTCTACAATATCAAACTTATCTTATCAACAACAGCATACTCTAACGTTTCATCTCAGAAATAATGCAACGTCTGTCAGCTCACTCATACCTCACCAGATCCGGGACGGCATACCCCAGATCATGATCGATACACAGACAATGAGTCGGAAACTCTCTCTTATCATCGTAAATATAATAGTATTCCAGTTTCCCGTGCGTAATATATCCGCTCTCATATATGACCCTTCCCTCTTCATCATAAAAACTTCTCAAAGTTGAGAGGGTCGTGCTGAACAGATAAGGATCATGCCGATAATCCCGGTAAAAGAGAGTACTGTCATCGCGATAGATATAATCCATTTCCAGTGCCGTACACATCGTATCTTTTATTTCTCCATCCACTTCCCGCTCCGCCATCCTCCTTAAACAGTAATGGTCTATCTGTCCGGACGGCGTATATTGTATGGTCACCTCCGGATCATATACATACTCCATAACATCCTCTCCGTAAACAGACCTCGCGCCAAAAATATCCCTGTCCTCCCACTCCTCTTCCCGGACATTATTTATGGTAAAACCATACATTCCAGAAACGTAAGGTCTTCGATCCGACAGTTTGACAAAGCAAGGCCAGTCACTGTCTCCATCCCCGCCAGAAAAGAGAGATCTATCTCTTTTTCCGCATACTCTACAGAAAATTTTTCTAACCGGGACAGTTCCGTGACAGGTGTAAAATCCCTGATCATGGAGTCATCCCTGTTTATCTGCACAGACAGACTTTTTAGATTCGGCAGCAGAGGCACTTCCTCCAAAGAATACAGCGGATCCACTCCGCCGACTCTCTGACACAACATCCGAAATTGTCATCTCTCTTTAAAAGAGCCAACATCTTTATCTTCTCTTCTACCCTTGATCCGGCTTCTTCTCTTGTCTCTTCCGGTATTGCCGCATAATATTCCCCGCCATCTGATCTTTAATCCTTTTTTTCGCATTAAATGTTCCTTCTCGTTCCTCTATTGAGCGCAAACTTTTCTCAGCTGAAACAGACTTTACAAAGTTTTCAAAAACTCACCAGAAACATCAAGATCCTCTCCGCCAAAGTCTGCTCCCCCAGCTCCATAACGCCCCATTTTTCCGCCTTCTTCCCAAAAGCCTTCAGATTCCCGTTTGGCGTCATGCGCCATGCACCATAAGTATAGTCAAACAGATCCTGATCAACCGGAGAAGCCATCATCCTCGCCGCATGGTCGCAGTTATTGGTATAGATCTGATATAACGGCAGACTTTCATCCTCTGCCATCTGCTCCAACGCCCGTCGATACTCCGCTTTTTCTGCGGCATCTTCCTCCGTCACCCACTTCCCATACAAAACGGTAAACCCTTCTTCCGCCTCTCTGTACGGCAAGACCTGCTCTAAAACAATCCGGTAATCCTCCCGTGTGATCGGTCTGTACAGCGCCATATCATAATTATCCGCAAGCTGATCGCCCTCCAGACTCAGATCGCCCGAACCCAGAAAAGCTTTTGTCTCCTCCGCATCCATCACTCCGACGCTCAGTTTTCCTATGCCGCTCTTCCCCATAAGGCTCTCCGAAAGCGATCTCTGCATCCCGTTAAAACTGAGCACCGTTCCACGGCCCTCTCCATCCACCACCATCAAAATACTATGTCCCAATCCCTTCATACCGTCTGCATTCACTATATAATACAGCATGCACTCTCCCTCGGCATACGAAGTCTCACGCACAGAAAGACGCATGGAAAGACACAGGCATGCATAAGTCAATGCCAAAATAACACACAATTTTTTACCCAGTTCCAATATGCACCGCCCCTGGCCGCGCATATTGACTTCCTTAAATTCTCTTTTTGTCATCTGCCTTCCCTATCACCCTAGGCCCTTTTATCAAACGAGGGTACATTGACATGATCCATCATATCCATAAACGGATAGTTGTCATTATGCGGAAACAACAGTTCCATATACAGATTTCCCAAGAGCCCTTTCACCCTGTCAGCGTCTATATCCGCAATTGGAAAATCCTGCATCTCCAGATGCCTGATATTTTCCAGAATTTTCTCAATGTCCTGCCAGTCGGAAGATTCCGGTTCCTGTTTTGATCCGTACTTCGTTTTACCGATCTGGGAAGATTCCGATCCCGCTTTCAGCCCGGAACCTGTTTCATGCTTCTGTACCGGTCCCGTCTCCGCTGACATGATCGGCTTTGTCTCGGGAATATTATAGACAACATTCTTACAGGTTTTCTTAAAACATTCCGGATCATACTGCGCCAAATAACTGAGGTCACTGATCGTCAGCGATCTTCTGTGATGAATTTTCAGATAAATATTGATAAGACGAGTATCTTTCTCCATAATCCATGCCCCTTATCAGGAATCATTACATTTGCTTTCTCTGATCCCTCTTCTGCAACAGAGCGGAAGTATCCAACGTCTGCACCTCTTTCTTCCCATCCCCTTTTTTCGGTTTCTTTTGCTTTTTCTTTCTTCCGGAATCGTCTGCGCTTTCCGATATATCCGCCTCCATACGCTCAGTCCCCATCTTCCTCCTCATCCGATACTCCACCGCTATCCGGTACAGTTTCGTATCCTGCGGCAGAACATGAAACCTGCGCAGAGCGATATCCATCAGAAACCAGAAGATCAGCACAAGGATCAGCCACTTTGTCAGCTCATAGCGCTCTTTTATCCCGCTCTTTCTCTGCTCCCATAAATTCTGCTCCGGATCGAGCATCGTCCCGCAGCGCTCCACAAAGCCGGTAAAGATCTCCTGATCCACATCAAATTTGTATTCATCCGAATACTGCACCGCCACCGCAGTAGTCACGGCGTTCGCGATCTCCCCCTCATCCAGCCGCCGCACGCTGAGATTATAAATGCCTGTGACATCCGTATCCAGTTTTGTCTCAAAACGCCCCGGCGCCACAGCCTGCAGAGAAACCGTCTGTGTATTTCCCTCCGGATCGGTATACACTGCCTCCACCCTCGTCTGCCTGTCGTAATCTCTGGCTTGATAGACGACATCAGTGTAACCTCCCTCCGTTTTCACATCCACCGAGTCCTCACCGATCGCCGCATTGCCCACACTGTAATCCACAATGCGCTTCCAGAGCTGCGCATAATCGCCCTCCCCCGCATACCCGGCAGTCCACTCGTTTGTCACATCCGTATTCCAGGCGACAGTATGCCCCAGGCCGTACTGCATGACGGTGAGCAGCGGATCGTCCTTCTCCGAAGCGATCAGCACGCTGGAGGCATTCTTCGGCGTTGCGCAGACATAACCGAAGATCCCCGGCCACCCGTCCTCAAACAGCCCCTCCGTGATCTCATTGCCGCCATCCACAGCCAAATGAAACAGCCCGTTCTGCAAATAAGTATCTCCGCTCAAAAATACCTCCTGGGCAAAGATCTTCGGAATATCCGTTGCCATATCGGAATAATAGTAACGCCCGCCGCAGTTGTCCGCAAGCTGTTCAAGGAGCCTTGCGTCCGAATCGTCTCCCACCGCCACCGTGGACAGCGTAACCCCTGCGTCTGTATATTCCCTGATAATATCTCTATAGTTTCTTCCTTCTCCCTGACCGTCCGTCAAAAGGATCACATGGCGGATGCCCGCCTCACAATTTTCCGCACCTTCGAGCGCCGCCCACAGCGCAGGTTGGATGGTCGTTCCGCCGCCCTCCGCTATGGTCTCGATCTGGGCCTTGATCTTCTCTTTCTCATTGGCTGCCGTCGGCTCCACCACCCACTCAAAAGTGTCATCAAAGGTGATGACGCCCACCTGATCCGTATCCCGCATCTGATCCACAGCCATCTTTGCGGCGGTAACAGCCAGATCCAGGCTTGTCGCGCCGCCCGCCTCCATACTCATGCTTCCTGAGTGATCGATGACCATGATCATCGCCGTGGAAGGTATCTCATTCACGCCCCGCAGTTCCATATCCACCGGAAGCACTGTCTCCAAAACGCTGTCCCGATAGCCGCCCAGGGCAAAACTGTCCTCGCCGCCGATGCAGATGAGCCCACAGCCGTAGTCCTTCACATAAGTCTCCATATTTGCCAGAAATCCCTCCGGCAGATCCGACAGATACACATTCTGGAGCAGGATGCTCTTATATTCCAACAGCTCTCTCAGGGAGTCCGGCGCAGCTGCCGCATCCGTCACATCAAAATTACAGCCTGCGCTCTGCAGCAGATTCTGAAACGGGCTGTTATCTTCCCCCATGCCGGATACCAGAAGCACCCTTGGCACGGCATCCACCACAGAGTAGGCGTGATAACTGTTGTTCTCCTCGCAGGTGTCTCCGGCGGCAGCCACCCGGACTTCAAAACTTTCCACATTCGCCCCTGTCACCTTCTGCTGAAAGCGGAACTGATTGCTTCCTCTGTTTAAATGAACCTCGTAGGCATTCGTCTGTCTCCCGCCTGTCAGGATCTGGATCTGCGCATCCGTCTCATAGTTGCTCTCCACCGTCACCGTCATGGAATACAAATCGCCCTGATACAGATATCCCGGCAGTTCCACATCCTCCACATAGACATCCTGCCCTTTTTCCGACTCATAGACATAAGCGAGAAGCTCCACCTGCCTCGAAAGAAGCGCCGGCGCCATGCGCCCAAGATCCCCTTTTGTCTCCTTCCCGTCCGTCAGGATGACAACCCTTCCGGCTCCCTCCGCCGGAATCATGGCAAGCGCTCTGGAAAGGGCATTCTCAAAATTTGTGGCAGTCTTTTCCGGCAGAGACATCACCTTTGAAAAATGATCCTCCCTCGTCAGAAACTGCTCCACAAGCGCATTCTTCCCGAAAGTCACAATCCCATACTGATTGTCCTTCGGCATCCGATCCAGCGCCTCCTTCAGAACATTCTCCATAGCGGGAAGGTTCTGTTCGTTGCTGTCCGATATATCCATCAGAAAAACTGTCGTATTGACGGCGCTCCTCCTGTTTACGGACACGCCGAACAGCGCCAGCAGTAAAATACACGCTCCGGCAACACGCACGATCAGATAAAATCTGCCCCGATACCGCATCTGCCGCACATACAGCACCCATTCCGCCGCCATAAAGACGAGGGCCAGCAAGAGCAGTACATTGCGCAGCCGCACCTTCATAAGCTGGCTGCTGTAGGTGGTCTCGGAAACCGTTCCCTCCGCCGTGATCCGCCCGTCAGACTCTTCCTCCGTGCCAAAACGCACCACATACGATTCCGTCAGATCGCCCGCCGTCACTTCGAAAACCCCTGCCTTTTTTGTCTCCGCATACAGCGTATTCACATCAAAATCAGCCAGCGGATGAAACAGCAGCGCATCCCCCGCCTCATAGATATTTTCCGCCAGAAGCGAGGTATCCCCCAGAAAGCGGACGGCGTTTGCCATAAACACCGGAAACTCCGCCTTCAGCGGAAAGTCCGATTCCCTGATATCAAAACCGACCACAACGGTCCTGACCCCGTCATGCTCGCCATAATACCCGGCACACTGACCGCCTGCCCACAAAAAACCGGTCCCCCAGGAGGGAACCTCATACACGGTGGTCTCATTGACACCGATCGAAAAAGAGGACAACCCCTCTGTCAGCTCGCAGTCTGTCACCGAAAGCATCACCTTCTCCGCAGTCCCCGCCTTAAGGCTCTCGTCCTGAAACACAAGAGAATTTCCCTCATCCCGCAGTCCACTCTCCGCGCCCGCATCATAGATGCGCACTGCCTGGGGCTGCGTCCCCTGCAGCGCACTTTCTCCCTTCACCTTCGTCAGACTCCTCCCGAAAGCTGCCGCATACGCTTTTTCCACATAGGTATTGCCCTCTCCGATCAGCACTGTATCCACGCTGCCCGTCTGCTCCACGACGGCGAATGCCGTATTATCGCCCGCCAGAGAGTCCCCGTCCTGTCTTCCGGCAAACTTCACGGAACTGATCTCACTGCGCAGAACCTCGCCCTGCCAGGGAAAATCCTCAAAAAAGCATAACGCCGTCTCCTCCGCGGCAAGCGTCATCCTCCTGATCTCAACCAGCTTCTCGCCCGCGTACAGGCTGACTTCCATGGAAGCCTCCGCATCACTGTAGTTGGCAATGCCGGATGCACAGGTGATCATGCGCAGGCCTTCCGCATTCGTCTCTCCATCGACATCGGCCCAGCTGAGGAACTGATTCGATACATTGTTCACCGCCTCGCCCAGAACAAGCACCTGCGCGTCGAAGTACCCGGAAAAACACATCGCCTCCTCCGCGCCGCCGCCGTCTGTAAATACAATCACCTCCGCCTGCGATGCCTCCCCCGTCTCACCGCCGGCATCCCGGAAAGTCTCCACCATGCTCTGCGCATCCGACAGATCTCCTCCCCCGTCACAGCACGTTATCTGATCAAGCGCCGCTAACAGCGTATTCTTGTCCTTCACACCCACCGCCAGCGGATCCGTGCCTGTGCAGTCACAGGTGATGATCGAAAAAGTTGTCTCCTCCGAGGAAAGGATAAGACTCTCCGCCTGCTTAAGAGCCTTATCAAGGCGCGTCCTGCCATCCCCCGCATCGTGCTGCATACTTCCGCTGGTATCAAAGACAAAGATCACATTCCCTCTGCTCTTTCCCACTCTGTGCATATAGGGCGACATCAGCGCCAAAATAAGGAGAGCCAGGATCAGTATCTGAAGATACATCAAAATATTGTGGATAAACTTCTCCAGAACTGTCCGGGACTGCTGATTGCGAAACAGCTTATCCCACAGCAGCGTCGAAGAAATCCTGTAGTCCTTTCCGCGCGGTCTTAACAAATATAAAATGATCACTGCCGGCACCGTCGAAAACAGTGTCAGAGGCCACAAACTCTCAAATATCATAGATCACCCTTAAATCCTGAAACACAAGCTGTTTTCTGTCCCTTCCCGTATCGCAGAGCACATAGGCTCCTCTGCCGGATGTGCAGCCCCTTTTCATACGCTCCATAAAACGCGCAAGTTCCCTCTCATAACTATCGATGGCTTTTGCGTCCACCACCAGCCGTTTCTTCTGCTCTGTCTCCGCATCGATCAGATTCAGCACACCTTCCAGCGTGATATGCAGCTCCTCCGACGCCATCGTGTGAAGGATCACCGGACGCTGTCCGCAGTAATCCAGGTACTGCAGCAGCCTTTCATAGCCCGACGCTGCCCCCTGATCATCCAGCATATCGGGATGCAGAAAATCGCTGATTATCACCGTCACCCCGCCGCCTCTGCAGGGTATCCTCCTGACTGCAGAAAGCATATCGATCTCACCGGAAAACTCGAGCTGTTCCAGCCAACGAAGCACTTTGGCAAAAACACCTCTCCCGCCGCCCACAGAAAGTGTGCGCCCCATATCCTTCATATCGCACAAAAGCACCCGGTCCATGTTGTTGAGCGCCAGAAAACTCACCACTGCCGCCAGATCCTTTGCAAGCTCCGCCTTGCTGTCTGCACCGTAATCCATGGAAGCGCTGGTGTCGATCAGCACCCGTATCTGTGCCTCCTTCTCTTCCATATACTCTCGAATATATAATTTATCCAGTCTGGCATAAATATTCCAATCCATGCGCCGCAGATCGTCCCCCGGCATATACTCCCTGAAATCCGAAAATTCCGTGGAACTTCCCTTTCGGAAAGACCTGTGGCCGCCGGAACTGTTCCGACTGCTTTTATGTGACATCTTAAGCTGCAGACGGGATAAACCGTCAAAAAATGTGTGATCAAGCATACAGATTCTTTCCCTTTGCCTCGATGATCCGGCGGATCACGGTATCCTCCCGGATGCCCTTCGAGATCGCGTCAAAATTTAACAGGATTCGATGGCGCAACACCGGATACGCCATCCTCTGCACATCCTCAAAGGAAACGTTCAGCCGTCCCTCCATAAAAGCCCGGGCCCTGGACGCCCGGATCAGGGATTGTGCCGCACGGGGACTGGCGCCCTCTCTGATATACGGATTTTCCTCATGCGTCGCCATCACAAGTTCCAGAATATGATCCATGACCGCGTCTGCGATGGGCATCCCGGCTATCAGCCCACGGGCTTTCAAAAGCTCCTCCCCGCTCAATACGCTGCAAATCTCCGGCTCTCTTTGCCCTTCCGTCATCTCCACGATGCCCCGCAGTTCCTCCTTGCCCGGAAAAGTCACCAGCACCTTGAACATAAACCGGTCGAGCTGTGCCTCCGGCAGGGGATAGGTCCCCTCCTGCTCAATAGGATTCTGGGTGGCGAGCACAAAAAACGGCTCCTCCAGCCGGTGGCTCTCGTTCCCCACCGTCACCGTATGCTCCTGCATCGCCTCCAGCAGGGCGGACTGGGTTTTGGGCGTCGCCCGGTTGATCTCGTCCGCCAGCACCAGATTGGCAAACACAGGTCCCCGCTCAAAGCGGAAACTGCTGTGTCCCTCCTCCTTCACCATGATATTCGTCCCCGTCACATCGCCAGGCATCAGATCCGGCGTAAACTGAATCCGTTTAAAGGACAGCCGAAACACCCGTGCAATCGTGCGCACCAACATCGTCTTCCCAAGCCCCGGCATCCCCTCAAGCAACACATTCCCCCCTGAGAGAAGCGCCAGCATTACCTGACGGATCACCTCCCTCTGCCCGATGATCCCCTTCCCGATCTCCCGTTCACACTCCATGATTTTCTTCTGATACAATTCGATATCTGCCGTCATATCCCTCTTTCCCGCTTTCTTATTTATGATTTCCCCTTTCGGGAAAATAGTTCTCAGCGCCTTAGCTCCTCTATTTGTTCAGATTCTCAAAATAATCCCGGATCACCGCCTCCATCCCGCTCGGATACCTCCCGTTCGCGATCCCCTCATAGGCGCTGTCCGTATATTCGCCGATCACGGAACTGTACTCCACATGATCGCCCTCCCAGGCGAGGCCGTTCTGCTGGCGATAATAATCGGAACCCTGATCTCCGCTTTTGTTTCCCGTCAGGGAAGAGTCATCCGCCAAAGCCCCCGGAATGCTGACATAATCATGTGCCGTATCGCTGCTTCCGGTACCCCGTCCGCCTCCGGTTCCGCTACCCTGACCGTTTTCGCCGCTTTCCCTGCCGGAGCCGCCTTCTTCACCCTGGCCGCCTTCTCCTCCCTGGCCGCCTCCGCCGTCGGAACCATCCTCTCCGCCCTGACTGTCTCCGCCGCCCGCATTATTATTCCCGTTCTGACCATTGCCGGAGCCACTCGCTCCTCCCTGACCGCTTTCTCCATTCTGCCCATCTCCACCGTCCGGGTTTCCGGACGCCGCTCCAGCGGAAACCATCTGCTGACCGTTCTGCTCCGCTGCATCCGCAAGCGCCTTTGCCAGAGCTTCCGCGTCTGCCACACCTGCCATATCCGGGTACTTAAGCTGCCCGGCAAGACCATTAAGGCTCTGCGCCGCCTGCTGATATTTATAGTCCAGCCGCCCCGTCGCGGCAGAAAGGCTCTCCCAGGAATCCGCCCCTGCAAGTTCCTCCCGGGACAGCTCCATTGTATCGAGAAGCTCCTGAAGTTCCGCCTTCTGAACCTCCGTCAGACTCTCCATATCCACACCCTCCAGGGCATCCAGAAGTTCTTCCAGCTCCGCCTTCTCCTCCTTCGCCTCCTCTTTCACCTGATGCGTGACCTCCGCCTGCTCCCGCACCGGAGAAGGGATCACCCCGATCCCCACCGCCGTAACAGTCGCCACAAGCAATGCCAGAACATGCCGCCTATCCGGTGTGATGGATATCCTGATCTCCCCGCGCACCCGCTCATAGTGACGGTAAGCATCCTGCCTTTGAAGCAGAGCGAAATCATCTCTCTTCCCCAGATTTTCGCAGGCTGTGAGCATACGCTCCTTTAACCCGTAAGAATCCAGCCGCCCTGCCGCTTTTTTCATATCCGCCCGCCTGTATATCGCATGACAGACGCCCGCAATAAAACCTGCCAGAAAACACAACACAGCGATCTGATGCACATGGTAAAACAGCAAAAACACAGAGACTGCCTCACAGAAGATACCGGCTATCCCGCCCACAGCTGCGCACAAAATCCCCCGGTCTATCGCCTTCGCCAGGTTCATCTTACGTCTGCACTTTTTGATCTCGTCCAACAGATATTTCCCGATATCCATGTCGCCCTGCCTTTCCATTTCCTTTTATGCAAGTCTACGCTGCCGAAGCTCAAATGAAAAGTACCCTGACGCAACCCTGCTAAACGCCGGCACTTAGCGAGGTGTTTTCGAGCTTAGTGCCCGCTGCGTTTCGCCCGGAGCGCAAGCGTGTTGCCGAAAGGTACTTTTCATTCAAGCAGCCGCAGCTTACCTACCTCCTCTTCATGCGCTTCCTGGTAGGATCAATGCGCCTTGCGGCAAGCCAGAGAAACAAGAACGAAACTGCCATAAACAGGATCGTCGAAGCGATTATCCAGCGGTTTCCGTCGGCCAGAAAGCGGATCGGCCCTCTCGCTCCCGCCATATCAAACGAACTATCCCAAATGGATTCTCCTGTCATGACCAGCGCAACGAACTCCGCCAGATATACCGCCGGGTTAATGAGCAGCGTCAAAACGATATTTTCCCCATAGCTGTATCCATTCTGTACAGCACTTCCATTATACCAGTAATTGATCCTGTATATCTCATACAAAATGGACGGTACCAGCGTACCGATGAAAAAGATAAGATAAAACACGTAGGACATGATCACCGCGCTGACACTCTTTTTACAGAGGCAAGAACACAAAATCCCTATGCTCGCCGAAAAGATCGATATGAGAAGCGCGATCGCAAAAAACCAGAACAGATAACTCCATGACATACCGCCGACTACAAAGGAGAGCGCCATAATCGGCAGGCTTGCGGCGATAAACAACATACTCTGCACGATCGCAGTCATCACCTTACCGGTGACGACGGAAAAAGGCGTCATACCTGTGGTCATCATAATATCAAAAGTCTGGCGTTCCCGCTCCCCCGATATGGAGGAAGCCGTCCTGACAGGAACGATCACACCGAGGATCACAAACTGCGTGATCGCCAGCACCGGATAGAGTCCCACCAGCTCACTGTATATATTGTCGGAATAATAAGTGTTGTTCTCCTGGATAATAAACATCGCAAAGAAAAAGACAAGCGCCAGGATCAGTTCATAGACAAGCACGCCAAAACAGATCTTCATACTGCGCGACTGCACTTTTACATCCTTCTTAACAATCGGATTCAACCACATCTCTGTTCCCCTCCTTCCCCGCTGCACCCTCTTTCCTGGCGGCGCTTCCGATGCCAACGTCACCTTCGATGCCAACGTCACCTTCGATGCCAACGTCACCTTCGGTGACGCGCATGAACAGTGTCTCCAGATTGCCCTCCTGTTTGTGGAAACCAGTCACGACCACATCGTGCGCTATCATCGTTCCGACCATCCCCGCAATCTCCCTCTTTGTCATCGTGTGCGACAGCCTGATCTCATGCTCTCCCGCGGAGCGGACATTCACCTTCGGATATTCGCTGGCGATGCGCAGCGCCGTCTCACGCCCCTCGTCCAGCGTGATGATAAGCTGATCGTTTCCGAATACATGCTCCATCACATCCTCAATGCGCCCCGCCGCCACCAGATTCCCGTGATCCATGATCCCGATGCTGTTGCACATCTCGGAAAGCTCCGACAAGATATGGGAACTGATCACAATAGTCTTTCCCATGCTTCTCAGATTCAGCAAAAGCTCCTTCATCTCCACCCTGGCTCTGGGATCAAGCCCGGAATTCGGCTCATCGAGAACCAAAAGCGCCGGATTGTGGATCAGCGCCCTTGCCACACACAGCCGTTGCTTCATACCCCGGGAGAGCGTATCTACAAAAACCTCCTTTTTGTCGGAGAGATTGACCAGTTCCAACAGATCATCGGCGATCCGCTCGATCTCCCCGGAATGCATGCGGTACATGGAACCGTAAAAATCCATGTACTCCTTTACTTTCAGATTATCATATACGCCAAAGAAATCCGGCACATAGCCGATCTGTTTTTTGATCTCCTTCCGGTGGGTTAAAGCATCCACCCCGTTGATCGCAATGCTGCCGGCGGTGGGGAGCATCAGCCCGCACACCATCCGTATCGTAGTGGTCTTCCCTGCGCCGTTTGGTCCCACGAATCCAAACAGATCCCCCTGCGGGATATGGAGCGTCAGATCTTTGACTGCCTGAAATTTTCCGTAATTTTTATACAGATGATCAATGTGAAGCATTTCGTCCTCCTCCTATCTCCGCATAGGAATACAGGCACCCGTAAGAGGTTTCACTGCATTTCCCTTCCGTCACCCTGTCGTAATCCCTCACAACTCCCACGATAATTGCCTGGTCCATATCGGACGGCTTTGCACCGCTCACAATAATCATCTGATCCGGCCCCGACGGTTTTTCACGGTCCGCTACGCCCAGACCGATCAGGAGCGCCGCCATGTCGTCCTGCTCATACCCCAGATCGGCGTGATAACTGTAAATGGACACCACATCATAGAGCAGATCATCCACCGAATAAAAGCTGCCGCCAAATACATACCTGTCATTCTGGATATCTCTCTTCAAATCGATCGTCTCCCCCGCTTTCACATCGGAAAATATCATGATATTATTCTGATACCACACCGCCATATAGGACATGTCACAATCTGTCTCGTTCGTGATCTTCCCGCCCACTGTTCCTCTTCTGTCATATTTCAGATTTTCACAGAAAATCTGCCCTCTGCTCTCCGCGCCTCCCACCGCATAGAACGATCCGCTGTCAAAATTTTCCTCCGGTTTGATACCCGCCAAAAGCCCATCACCGTCATCGCTCACCGTGTAGAAGTAATCTTCGACACTCCGGATGTAGCCCCCATAATAATAACCGCCCCCGCCGGAACCTGGACCTGCCATCTCATATTCCGATCTCAAACGTACCTCCCATGGCTTTGTCCCCGCATGATAAGCGAGAAAATAAGTATCCTTGCTGTCGCCGTCCGCCCTCTGCGCCGTGACGGAATAGACCATTGTGTCCTTTACCCTGGCTCCCTGCCCCAGAAAATACACGCCCACAATGAACAGCACTCCCAGCGCAGGCACACAGATCCAGTACCACTCACACTTTCCGCATTTGCGCAGGATCAGATACAATACCGGTCCGATCAACACAACATACACAAGGATCATCACCTTAAGCCAGGTGAAATCCACACTGGTATTGATATTGTCTATAAAAGAAAGCGCTCTCTCCCTGCTGTACTCCCATTCCGAATATTCGTCATACTTATAAGCGAAATTAATGAATTCCTTATAGATGGATGCAATCGAATAACTGCTCAGTTTCTGTAGTTCCGCATCTGAGAAAGAATAAAAATAGACCGCTATCCCCCCATTGTTCACAGGCCCGCATATTGCCGGATTCTCAGAACTATCATAAAAGCTGCCGCTCATCTTACTGTAGTCCAATTCCGCGATCGCCATATCCGTAAAATCGATGCCGTCATTTGTATACATCGTATAGGAATAGCCTGATGGCTCCGCATTGGCAGAAGCAATGTTTCCCTCCCCCGGCACACTGATCCCCAGAATGCCAACATCCAGAAAATCCTGATCAAAACCGGAAAGCGTCCGTGCCGCATTTTCCCCGGTTCCGATCATCAGCCAGCCGCCGTCCTCCACCCAGTCCTGAATCAATTCAATACTATCATCGCTGAGGGCGGATACATCAAACTGATCAATGATCAGATAATACATTCCATCCAGATACTCGTTCAGGTTCTCTTCGTTCAGTTCCACAAGCTTTACCGGAAACTGTCTTCCCTGAATATCGATCGGATCTCCGTCCGCCTCCATAAAGGAAAGCCCTGCAAAGTCGTCCGACAAAACACCGACCAGACCATCTGTCACCGCATGTTCCAGCACATTTCCAAACTCGATGGACTGCAGCACATCCCCCTTCTCATCGAGGAAATTCAGCGCACACAGGCCGCCCCGCGTGGTGTCCGCCGCCGTGTCGGTCATATGGAATGTAAACTGCTTTTTCCCCTGCGAAGGCAGCGTGATCTGCGTCTGATAGGCACAGTTTCCGGTATCAAAGCCGGCAAAGACCACCTGCACCGTGCCGGTGAAGTCCGCCCCACTGTTTCCCACCGTCACCTGCATCACATAGCCGTTGTCCTCCTGTTTCAGCATCGCCACATCCCCGGTAAAGGTCTCTGCGGCCTGCTCTTCTCTCGCATATACTGTATTATTCTCTTTTTCTGTCAGGAGACTGAGCACACACAACAGTGTGAAAGCCGCCTTTATAAGTTGTTTCCGCATTGTTCTCCTCACTTCCGTCTTGCTTCTTCTATCATACCACTCTGACACGCTAAAGTCCTCTTAATTGTATAAACTTTCTATAAAAAAAGCGCCGCCGGCGGCAACGTTTTAACAATATTTTTAAAAAATGCATAACTTTCATCCTGCTCCGTATACTGTCCTGTGAGGTATTTTCCATGAAAAATATTAAACGTTTTACCGTGATCGGAATCCTGTTTGTCCTGCTCACAGGAACGCTGTCACATTTTGTATATGACTGGACCGGTAATCATACTGTAATCGGTCTTTTCACACCAGTAAACGAATCCATATGGGAACACATGAAATTATTGTTTTTCCCGATGCTGTTGTATGCTTTCTTCGCGGCGCTCCGCCTGAAAGAAGATCACCCATGCATCATCTCCTCCCTGTGTCTGGGAATACTGACTGGAACTCTGCTCATCCCGGTTCTTTTTTACGCCTACACCGGCATTCTGGGAAAAGACTTCTTTATTCTGGATATCGGCATCTTTATTGTGAGCACCCTGACCGCGTTTCTCCTCTTTTACAGGCTCACGCTGTCCTGCAAGGCGAAACCCTTTACCGTTATGCTCTGCATTCTGGTATGCATTCTCTTTGTCTGCTTTCTTATCTTTACTTACCATCCGCCGGACCTTGATCTCTTTGCCAATCCACCGGCAGAAATATATAAAGCATATATGCTCCAGAACTCTGTCAATCTTGCTTTATTTTCCCTGAAGCCATGAAAAAAGCCGAAGATCAGCGGCTCTCCGGCTCATTTCCTCAATATTTACTTGTTTACAAATGTACGAAAACGGTGTTAATAGATAAACATCGCATCCCCAAAGGAAAAAAAACGATACTTCTCCCGCACCGCCTCTTCATACGCCGAAAGAACCTTCTCCCTGCCAGCCAGTGCCGAAACAAGCATGATCAGTGTGGACTCCGGCAGATGGAAGTTTGTCAAAAGACAGTCCAGTACTCTAAAGCGGTATCCGGGATAGATAAAGATTTCCGTATTGCCGCTGCAGGCAGCAAGATGCCCGTTTTCATCCGCCGCACTCTCAATCGTTCTCGCGGAAGTCGTTCCCACACAGATCACCCTTTTGCCTTCCGCCTTCGTCCGGTTGATCTTTTCGGCGACTTCCGCAGAAACTTCATAATATTCGGAATGCATATGGTGTTCCAGCACATTCTCCTCCTTCACCGGCCGGAACGTGCCAAGCCCCACGTGCAGTGTCACATAGGCGATCTGTACGCCCATTCTTTCAATCTCCTGCAGCAGCTCCGTGGTAAAATGCAGCCCCGCCGTGGGAGCCGCCGCCGAGCCCTCATATTTTGCATAAACGGTCTGATAACGATTCTTATCCTGCAATTTGTGGGTGATGTAAGGCGGCAGGGGCATCTCCCCGAGCCGGTCCAGCACCTCCTCAAAGATGCCCTCATATGTAAAACGGATCAGCCGGTTTCCTTCTTCCACCACTTCCAGAACTTCCGCCCCCAAAAGTCCGCCGCCAAAAGAAAGTTTCGCTCCCGGGCGCATTTTTTTCCCGGGGCGTACCAGCGTCTCCCAGATATCCTTCTCCTTCCGCTTTAAAAGGAGAACTTCCACTGCCGCGCCGGTCTCCTCCTTCACGCCGAGGAGCCTTGCCGGGATCACCTTGGTATTATTCAGGACAAGACAGTCCCCCGGCACAAGGCAGCGCAAAATATCCCGGAAGACATGATGTTCTATCTCTCCGGTTTCTTTATCCAATACAAGCAGGCGGGAAGACGCCCGGTCCTTTAAGGGGTCCTGGGCGATCAGTTCCTGCGGCAGTTCAAAATAAAAATCGCTTTTCTTTAATTCCTGCATGCTTAAAAATTCTTCTCCCCCTGCAAAAACGCCACATAACCGCGCTTCGCCTCATACAGATCCGCTTTGCTGATCGCCTCCCAGGGCGCGTGCATATTCAGCACCGGAACCCCGCTGTCGATCACATTCATTCCATAGAGCGCCAGAATATAAGCGATAGTCCCGCCGCCGCCCAGATCCACTTTACCGAGCTCTGCCGTCTGGAAGTTTACCTTCGCCTCATCCAAAATACCGCGCAGATAAGCGAGATATTCCGCATTGGCATCGTTGGAGCCGGATTTTCCCCTCGCCCCCGTAAACTTGTTAAACACCATGCCGCCGCCCAGGAAAGCCACATTTTTCTTGTCGAAGCTGGATGCATAGGTTGGGTCAAAAGCGGAGCTCACATCGGAGGAGAGCATACAGGAATTGGACAGACATCTCCGGTAAGCCAGTTCCGAATACTGTCCCGCAAGGCTCATCACCTCCACCAGCGCATTCTCAAAGAATTTGGACTGCATACCGGTCGCCCCCACAGAGCCGATCTCCTCCTTGTCCACTAAAATACAGCACGCCGTCTTCTCCGGCTCCTCCACCTCTAAAATCGCCTTCATCGAAGGATACGCGCAGACTCTGTCGTCATGCCCGTAAGCCAGGATCATGCTTCTGTCAAAACCGGCATCCCTCGCTTTTCCGGCGGGCACGATCTCCAACTCCGCCGAGATGAAGTCCTCCTCCTCCATATCATACTGCTCCTTTAAAATGCCAAGGATTCCCTTTGTAATCGCGTCCTTCGCCGCCTTTCCGGGCACATCCTCCTTTTTATCATCCTCTTTTTCCGCCTCGATCACGATCGGCCGGTTTCCCACGATGATATCCAGCGCTTCGCCCTCGATCACCTTCGCCGCCTTCTTCTCAAGCTGTTCAGACGCCAGATGGATCAGAAGATCGGACACAAAAAATACCGGATCGTCCTCACCCTCACCAATATTCAGTTCCACCGTCGTGCCGTCCTTCTTTACGACCACGCCGTGGATCGCCAAAGGCAACGTCACCCACTGATATTTCTTCACACCGCCGTAATAATGGGTATCCAGATAGGCAAAGCCGCCGTCCTCATAGAGCGGATTCTGTTTGACATCCAGCCTCGGAGAATCGATATGCGCGCCCAGAATATTCATGCCTGCCTCCATCGGTTGCTTACCGATCTGAAACATGGCGATGGACTTGTTCATGTGTACATGGTACACCTTATCGCCGGCTTTTAATGTCCGGTTCTCAGCGATCGCCGCCTCCAATTCCACATACCCTTCCTTCTCTATCTCTGTCACGATCTCATCGATGCATTCCCGCTCTGTCTTCCCATTGTCCAGAAATTCCTTGTAGTCTTCGGCAAACTTCTCAGCCTCTTTTACCTGATTTTCATCGTACAACAGCCATGTGTTTTTGTGTTCCATTGTTTTTGATCCTCCTGTTTGAACTATTTAAATATATATTTGTTAATACGCAGACAAATCCATATTCGGCGTATCCGATGTCTTATAATACTGAAAACTGTATACCCCCTCAAAACCGGACCATCCGGGATCGAATGTCACTGTAGCCACATCCTCATCCAACGTTATCACGCCGCCCGTCTCACTTCCGTCCGGCGCAATTGCCGTAAATTCCAGCCCCTTCCCCGTCAGCATACCACTCACATTGTCAAAAGAAGCCAGCCTGAAAATGTGGATCAAAATCTGATAAGCTCCTGCTTCCGTTTTCTCAATTTCCAGGCCAGGCTCTCCAACATCGCAGGCATTGTATTCACCTGCATAGACATCCTCTTTTGCTTCCTCTGTCTCAACATTTTCTGTACTTACCGGCGCCTCGATTGGCTCCGATTCCACGATCTGAATTTCGCCATCCTCTCCTCCTGCATCTGTCCCACAGGCAGTGAGCACAGACAACACAAGGAACAGTACGCCGCATATATATCTCTTTTTTATACTATATATTGGTATAATTTTCATACTGTAATCCATCCTCCTGTGTTTATAACTCTATATAGTATGGACAGATATCCTCAAATTTACCGCTCTTTAAGCGAAATCCTCCCGGAATCACACCGAGCTGATGAAAACCGATCCTTTCATACAGATGCCTCGCACGGATATTGGAGGCGACAACCGCATTAAACTGCAAAATCCTAAACCCAAGCTTCCGCGCCTGCTCCATACAGTCCTTCACCAGCCTTTCACCGATATGCATGCCCCTGCAGCGAGAAGCCACCGCATAACTCGCGTTGCAGATATGGCCGCATCTTCCGATATTATTCGGGTGAAGAATATACAGCCCCAACACTTCCCCGCTCTCTGAATCCTGCGCAATTCCGCAATAACTTTGCCCAGCAAAAAATGCTTCCCCCGTCTCCACTGTCAAACAGTCTTCCTGCGGGAAAGCAGCTCCTTCATCCACAACCTCATTCCAGACAGATATCATAAAGCAGATATCCTCCGAACTATACTTCCTCATCATAATACGATTTTCCATAAAACGCAATCCCCTGCAATTCTTTTTTCAGGCGGCTGAACAAGTACGCATTTACAGATTTTTGTGATAAAATACAGAGTCCTGAATCAGATCACTGCCGGATCCTGTCCAGCTTATGAAACAAAACGGTCCTTTCCTTCATAGAAATCTTTCCGACTTCGTAGCCGTATTCTTTTGCCTCCTTCTTATATGTCAAAAAAGAATGGTCTGGATCAAGTACTTACTCACAATAATACCCCTTTTTGTTCATCCTTTTGAAATATAATCTTCCGCTTTATGCTGTTTTATCCATCATCGGGGCATCAGAGAACGCCGTAAGGCCTTCTGCCCGATGCCCTGCTGCCAGGCGATGACTTACTGCCTCAGCTCGATCCCCATCGACTGCAGTCCGTTCAAAATTTTCTTCATCGCTGCTGTGATATCATTTTCCTCCAACGTCCGGTCTTTTGCCCGGAACGTAATATTGTAAGCCACAGACTTAAACCCTTCTTTGATCTGGCTGCCCTCATAAATATCAAACAGCTTATAGGACTCCAATATCTTACCGCCCCTCTGAGCAAGCATCTTCTCGATCTGTCCCACACGGATATCCTTCGGCACCACCATGCTGATATCCCGCATCACCGCCGGGAACTTCGCAATCCCCTCGTACTTCCTGTCAAAGGTCGCAAGAGGCACAATCTCAGGCATATCCAGTACCGCCACATAGGCTTTGGTCTTCATATCATAATTCTCACAGACCTCCGGATGCACTTCACCCAGATAGCCTAACACCTTCCTGTCATAACGCACAAGCGCCTGTCTGCCGGGATGCAGAAAACTCTTGCCTGCCTCCGGATCATACTCCGGTTTTGCGTCAAGTCCCACGCTCTCCAAAAACTCTTCGATCACACCTTTCATTGTGAAGAAATCGCCTTCACCATAAAAGCCCAATGTAAACTGCATTCTCTCCTCCGGCAGCTCTGTCAGAGGCAGGCTCTTCGGCAGATAGATATTTCCCAGCTCATACAGCCTGCACACTTTGTTTCTCCGGTTGAAATTGGTGGAAAGGCTGGTCAGCATACCGTGTAAAGAAATCGTCCGCATAATGGAGAAATCCTCCCCCAGCGGATTGGAAATCCCGATGGCCTTCCTGAGCTCCGAATTCTCCGGCAAAAGCAGTTTATCAAACACTTTCGGGCTCTCAAAGGAATAGCACATCCCCTGAGAGAAACCGCAGTATTCCGCGATATCTCTTGCCTTCTGCTCTATCCGCATCTTAAACTGCAGCTTGCCCGCCGTAGCGGAACCACTGGGCAGCGTGGTCGGAATCTTATCGTAACCGTAAAATCTTGCCGCTTCCTCCGCAATATCCGCAAAAGAAAGCAGATCCTGTCTGAAAGAAGGACAGATGATCTCGTTTGTCTTTTCGTCATACCCAAGTTCGATCGCCTTAAAATATCCCAGCATATCCTCCGCCGGAATCTCCGTCCCCAGAAACTCATTGATTTTCTCCGGCTCAAAAGCCACCCGCACAGGCTCCTTCAGCGATGCATGTACATCTGCAGTCCCGGCAACAACTTTGCCGCAGCCCAGCTCCTCAATCAGCTGACACGCTCTGTCAATAGCCGCCTTGGCATTATATGGATCCAATCCTTTCTCAAATTTGCCGGAGGCATCCGTACGCAGACCGATCCTCTTGGCAGATTTCCTGATATTGGCGCCGTTAAAAGTCGCCGCCTCAAACAGCACCGTCTTCACTTCATCGGTGATCATGGAATTTTCACCGCCCATTATCCCGGCAATACCCACCTCTTTCTCGCCGTCGCAGATCATCAGCACTTCGCTGTCCAACTTCCGCTCCTGACCGTCCAGCGTGGTAAACACATCCCCGTCCTTGGCCCGGCGCACGATGATCTGATGTCCCGCGATGGTATCCAGGTCGTAAGCATGCATGGGCTGACCGTACTCTTCCATCACATAGTTGGTGATATCCACCAGATTGTTGATAGGACGAATGCCGCTGGCCGCCAGTCTTCTCTGCATCCACTTCGGGGAAGGTGCGATCTTGATATCCGTACATACTCTTGCGCAATAGCGGGTACACAGGTCCTTATCCTGCACTTCTACTTTAATATAGTCATTCACATCCCCCGTCTCATTCTGAATCTTCACATCGGGCGCATGGAAGGGCTTGCGGAACGTCGCCGCCGCTTCCCGGGCGATACCGATAATACTGTAGCAGTCCACCCTGTTGGAGGTGATCTCATACTCAAACACCGTATCGCGAAGCCCCAGCGCTTCGATCGCGTCATCTCCCGCCTTCACAGAATCATCAAAAATATAGATACCGTATTCCGGTGCCTCCGGATAAAAATTCCGGTCAGAACCAAGTTCCTCTATGGAACACATCATGCCCTCAGAGGGTACACCCCGCAGCTTCCCGGACTTGATCACGATACCCTCCTCCGGCAGAGGACCGCCGTCGTGTCCGCCCGCCACTTTGCCGCCGTCCAGTACCACAGGTACTTTATCGCCGACCTTCACATTGGGCGCTCCTGTCACAATCTGAATGGTTTTCTCCCCAATATTTACCTGACAGACGATCAGTTTATCCGCGTCGGGATGCGCCGCGATCTCTGTGATCTCTCCCACCACGATCTTCTCCAGATTTTTGTCCAGTCTTTCATATCCTTCACACTTTGTACCGGACAAGGTCATCGCATCGCAGAATTCCTGATCCGTACAGGTAAGATCCGGTACATATGCTTTGATCCATGATAATGCTGTATTCATTTTATCTATCTCCTATTCTGATATACGCTGTTTTATATTAGATTGTTAAAACTGTTTCAGGAATCTCACATCGTTTTCGTAGAGCAGACGCATGTCATCGATCTCATATTTAAGCAGTGAGATACGCTCCAGTCCCATACCGAAGGCGAAGCCCGAGTACTCTTCCGGATCGATGCCGCTCATGCGCAGCACCTTCGGGTGCACCATGCCGCAGCCTAAGATCTCGATCCATCCCTCTCCCTTGCAGAACCGACAGCCCTTGCCGCCGCACTTGAAACAGCTCACATCCATCTCTGCGGAAGGCTCCGTAAAAGGGAAATGATGGGGACGGAATTTCACCTTTGTCTCCGGCCCGTAAAGTTCCCTTGCAAACTCCTGCAGTGTTCCCTTTAGATCCGCAAAGGTAATGCCTTTATCGATAACCATGCCTTCGATCTGGTGGAAGGACGGAGAATGAGTGGCATCCACTTCATCGGAACGGAACACCCTGCCCGGCGCCAGCATACGGATGGGCGGCTTTTTCTGCTCCATCGTGCGCACCTGCACCGGGGAAGTCTGCGTCCTCAGAAGAATATCTCCGTTGATATAAAAAGTATCCTGTTCATCCTTTGCCGGATGATCAGCCGGAATATTGAGCGCCTCAAAGTTATAGTAATCCTTCTCGATCTCGGGACCTTCCACAACCTCGTAACCCATGCCCACAAAGATACGCTCCACCTCTTCCATCACAATAAAGTTCGGATGTCTGTGCCCCATCTCGTTCTTTTTTGCCGGCAGCGTCACATCGATCACTTCCGCCTTCATCGCCGCTTCCCTGAGAGCACGCTCCATCTTCTTTTTCGCCTGTTCCAATGCCGCTTCGATCTCTGCGCGGGCGTCATTCACCATCTGCCCGACCTTCGGGCGATCCTCCGGCTTCACATCCTTCATGCCCTTTAACACTGCGGTCAGTTCTCCTTTTTTGCCAAGGATATTGACACGAACATCATTTAATTTGTCCAGTGCGGCAGATGCTTCGCCGCTTTCCATCAGCGCGATCTGCTCAAGCGCCTTTGCCCGTATCTGTTCCAGTTTTTCTTTCATTTTCCGTTTCCTTTCCTGCTGTTTTTTGTCGCATTAAAAAACCCCTGCACGTATATTCCATTTCTGAAATATCCGTGCAAGGGACGAAATTCTCTCCGCGGTACCACCCTGCTTCCTGCTAAAGCCTTAGCAGACTCTCCTTCGGCGTAACGTGCCTTATGCCGTTTTCCGCTACTTATGAGCAGACTCATCATTTTCCCGGAAACCGCTCTGGTGTGAAATTAAGCTTCGTCGGAACCCGAAAAGGCTTTCAGCCGATGACCTTTTCTCTCTGTGGGAATAACTGGCTCTTTTGCACCGTCACCGCGTTTAAACTATCCTACATTCTAGTGGCTTTTCCCTGGACTGTCAAGTGTTTTATTGAATCCGGATAGTGTATAGCACAGTTTTTTCCGTCTGATATCACAACGGCATCTCGATTTCCGAGATACCGCTGAGAGGATACTGTGCTTTTGCCGTAATCTGATCAGCCCGCAGCCGCAGTACGACAGGGTTCCCGTTTTTGGGTACTCTTCTTAAGAGCGGCGCCCCCGTCTGCCTGCAGATCGCATTCAGCGCATTCTTCCTCTCCTCTTCCTCCTCAATAATCTCCAGTCTGCCAAAAACAGATACACTGCGGTAATCCTGTTTTTCATTTCGGTAGGGTTCTTTTCCATAACGGTTTATAAACACATTGATATTGCACGCCACCCAGGAATTTTCTCTGATCAGGCTCATCCGATGCCCCTCCGCTGCGCAATGGAGATAAATCTCCAGATTCTCTTCCCAATCATAACCAAAATTCATAGGCACAATATAGGGATATGGCTCATCGTACAGAGCTATTGTACAAGTCTCCGTCAGATCCAACATTTTTTTTATAAACATCGGATCTGTTACCTGTCTGTCAGCATGCATCATTGAAAAAAGCTTTTGCTCTGCCATCCATTCTTCTCCTCTCCCAAATCTACTCTTCATAAAAAATATCAAAGGGTTTGTTTGTGATAAAAAGGAACTCACAATCATTTACTTTCTATAAACCTATAAACTGTACGCCGTAAGGTTTCAAAGTACAGCTCACATCCCTTCCCGGTGTGGAAATACGACAACTTTGCTGCGCATTCGTCTGATTGATCACGACAAGTTTTTTCTTTTCCGGAAAATATGCGCACTCTGTATACAGATTGTCCGTTGTATAGTGCTGCTTGAGGTCCTCTCCTGCACCAACGAGAATCAGATTCATCAACATCCTGTTATTCTCCGGCCCCTTCTCGAAGGATGAAAGATAAATGCCCTTCCCTGCCCCGAAATTATGTATGACCATTTGAGGAATACCGCCCTCTGACATTAAGACTTTGCCCTCCGCATCTGTCAAATGGCAGACTTCTTTCCCTCTCACATATGCCCCTTCGGGAATCAGCCCTTCCTCCTTCGTCACCGTAAACTGCCACTTTCCATGACAGACCTCAGCCGTCGTGTCTTTGTCCACTCCAAGTACATGCGACATTCTGAAAAAGGTATTGTATCCCTCAGCCGCGGAAGGTTCTCCCACACCGACAAAGACACCGCCACCATGGACCCATTCAGTTATTTTAGAAACAACCTCTGCGTCTTTCCACGTATCTCCTCCGCTCCAGGCACTGCCGGCAGCTCCCCCATTGATCACCACATCGAAAGCTTCCAGGACTCCTGCCTTCACATCCTCGAAATTGATGAAACGAACTGCAAAAGGCAGACCCGCCAACGCTTCATTTATGTGGATCAGATCTTGCTTATACGTCTCATGGAAATGCCCTGACAGCGACCATGACCTGAGTTTCCCCCAGAAGTGGAGTACCGCCACCCGCGGTTTTAAACAGATCGGGCCATCTCCTTCATGAAGCTGCTTCAGCCTTCCAAACTCATCGGAAATCTCCTCGATATAATCCACAAACTCCGGCTTTCTCTCCACAAGATGCAGATATCCCCCAAGCCCTATTCTCTCAATAGGAGCACGTAAAATGGCACGGCGGATCTCACACCAGATATTCTGAGCCTCCAGTTTGGGATTTCCCTCTGCCAGAAAAGATGGCGAACCATCAACCCCCGTCGGAAACAGATAGGGGTGTAGCCGCAACTCATGGGTCTTCACTTTCACACCGCTGGCAAGCCTCGCCTCAAAAGCGGAAAACACAGCTTTGATGATCCCGTCAAAGCCAAATTCTTCAAATCTTTCTCCGTAAGGTTCTATGCCGACCCAGCTGTCATCATAGAATACATATGCCTCTTTCCCATAGTCATGCACAATATCGATCAGCTTCTTCCCATAGGAGATCACAAAATCATTGATAAATTCCATCCAGTCTCTCTTTGTTTTTTCACAAGGCATATGGGTCACATGCAGTTTCCCTTTATTGATGAAATCCTCTGCTGTCAGCCTGTAACCGTATTTTTTCTCAAACAGGTCAAGGGCATAGGGACTCACCGTAAAATCATAGGATGCCCAATCTGTAAACAGGTTTCTGTTCCTCTCGTTGCTGCCCCAGATCCACACAAAATTATAAAACATGGAAGTGAAGCGCACCACATTTGTAGCCGTATGCTCCCTACACCAGCGATCCATCCACTCAAGAAGATACGCCTGGGTCTGCGGATAGATCGGATCCACCGGCATCAAATGTTCTTTTTCCCAATGATTCGTAACATGATTATACATGGAAATCTCTTCCCAGATGCGATAGGCATGGAAGCTTACCGTGTAAGTATGCCATGGCTCAATATTTTCCATAATAACAGCTTTCTCTTTTGCCACATACTTCCAGTTTTCTCTGGGAACTTCTCTCTCCAAAGTCCTGTCGTACACCTGCCAGTACTTTAGAGATTCCGCCGCTTCGTTGATCTTGAACTGCTCCTCAAAGAAATCCTTCATCAGTGGGATACAGAGAACCGTTCCCGAAGCGGTTACCGGCGACGTCATCAGAAAACTTCCTTGCAGTTTATCCGGATTCTTTCCCGCCCACTCATTATGTCCGCGGATAATGCATATTGTAGAGTATATTTTATATCCTGCATCCGTGATTTCATCGGAAAGAGTCGTCCCATCACTGTCCCTGATCACATCAGCGCCCCATCTCTCAGCCAGCTCCAATGTCAGCTTTTCATACCCGGATTCCCCCGGTAGTGTAAAACCGTTATTCTTTTTCATCCTATTTTTCTTCCCCGTTTCTCTCTGTTTTGTTTTGTTCACTATTTTGGCAACGCAGCCTTTATGATTCTGTTCTACGCCCTGCAGATTTCTTCTATTCTATGTAATTCGTCTTCTGTAAATTCAGTATTTTCAAGTACCCTGCAGTTCTCTGTAATCTGATCCGCTCTGGAAGCTCCGATGATCACACTCGTCACCTCTGTGTCTTTTAGTACCCAGGCAAGAGCCATCTGCGGCAGTTTCTGCCCTCTTTTTTGGGCAATCTCATTCAATGCCCTGATCTGATCCAGACGTTTTTTTGTCAGATCGCTCTCCTTTAAAAATCTTCCGTCATGTTTTATTCTGCTGTCCTCCGGAATGCCGTCCAGGTATTTTGTTGTGAGCAGCCCTTGCGCAAGAGGGGAAAAGGCGATAATTCCGATTCCGTTTTCCCCCGCATATTTCTTGACACCATCCTCCTCGATAGTTCTGTCAAAGATAGAATAACGACGCTGATTGATAATAAAGGGACACTTCAATTCTCGCAAAATATCGGCGGCCCTTTTTGTCCCCTCCAGATCATAGTTGGAAATACCTGCGTACAGAGCCTTCCCGCTTTTTACCGCCTGATCCAATGCCATCATGCTCTCCTCCAACGGGGTCTCCGGGTCCATCCGGTGATGATAAAAGATATCAACGTACTCCAGCTTCATTCGCTTCAGGCTCTGGTCTAGTCCAGAAAGCAAATGCTTTCTGGAACCCCAATTTCCGTATGGTCCCTTCCACATATCATATCCGGCTTTTGTGCTGACGACGATCTCATCTCTGTAGGCCCGAAGCCCCTCCCCCAGTATCCTTCCGAAATTTTCCTCCGCACTGCCCGGAACCGGTCCATAGTTATCAGCCAGGTCAAAATGCGTAATACCATTGTCAAAAGCGGTATAACACAACCATTTCATATTATCAAAACTCTCATTGCTGCCGAAATTATGCCACAGCCCCAAGGACAGAACCGGCAACTTTAACCCGCTCCTTCCGCATCGATTGTACTGCATTACCTGATATCTGTTTTCGTCCGCTTGATACATAAATATTCCTCCTGCTCTCACAACTGCATTATTTATTCTCAAATATCATATTTGAAATATTTCTTATTTTTCGTATAAGAAACGGATTAGAATAGCCGCATCTCTGCATCATAAAAATCACTGCCTCTTCCCTCCGCATATTAACGGCAAAATGATTTCCGGTCCATCCATCCCAGCCTATCTCTCCACTGGCTCCTGCAATGCCACTCTGCGCCTCCTCCATACACACCCTCATAAAATTTGCATATCCATAACCGGGCAAAAGGATCTTTTCGGCATCCTTCCCCAGAAAATGCCTCTCTTTCAACTGATTTTTCTGTAGATACGCCACCATTCTCTCCGAAAAAAAACGTCTTCCTTTCCAGATACCACCCTGTGATAACATTGCGCCAAACTTCCCGTAATCTTCCAAGGAGGATACAAGGCCGGCACCTGCGGACTCAAAAAGCGGAGGCTTAAGAGCGTCCGTCAGGCACAAGTGTCTGTCCCTTTCTACCTGCAGACCATTGTTTTCTACATAGCTGTATAATGCCGAAAAGTTTTTTTGTTTTTCTTTCGACACATAAAACCCTGTATCTCCCATTTCCAAGGGATCCAACAGTTCCTCAGCGAACAATTCTGAAAGTTTCTTTCCCCCGATCTCTTCCAGAACCATCCCCATCACATCGCAGCCGATCCCATAGCGCCAGTACTCTCCCGGCTGATGTGCCAGCGGTACGCGGGCGGCTAATCTGATTAACTCTCTTCCGGCAATCTGCCTTCCCTGCCTGATCCCCTCCTGAATCCGGTCAAACAATATGCCCATCTTCTCTCCTGCACTGTCATCGTCCGGATAGACAAGACCGGAAGTCATATTCAACAGATCCTTTATCAGAATCTCTCTCTCGGCAGGCACTTCCACCCCGTTTTCTAACACCTTCATTTCTTTATATTCCGGCAGGTATTTTGAAACGGGCTCATAGATATCAAACATTCCCCTCTCCAGAAATATCATGGCGAGAGTGGCTGTCACCGGCTTTGTCATAGAGTACAGCCGAATCAACGTAGCACTTTCCATCGGCTTCTTTTCTTCCACGTCGGCATAGCCAAAACATCCCTGATAAATGAATCTGCCCGATTTTACAAGTCCGATCACTGCACCGGCAATCTCACCTTTCTCTATCTCTGCCTGAATAATCTTCTCCAGCAGACTTTCATATTTTTTGTACATTGTCTCTCCCTTTTCTGAATTTCGTACTGTCCATGGATCAGCATTTCCTACAGTTCCCGGTCCGAAAACGGCTCATCCGGATAGATCGCAATATCGATATAGCTGGCAGGATTCTTCCGGCTTAACTTTCTCCATTTATACGGTGTGATTCCCAGCATGCGTTTAAAATACCGGTCAAATGAAACACTGTCTCCAAACCCGGCATCCATCGCGATCTCCATGATCGATTTATCTGTATTCAATATCATATCGCAGGCTTTCTTCACCCGGATACGGTTCAGATAATTTTGCGGTGGTATCCCCAATATCGATTTAAAAGTCCGCCGAAAATTCGTTTCACTCATGAAACATATCTCCGCGAGTTCCTGTGTTTTGATTCGGTTCATATAATTTTTTTCAATATATATTATTGCCGGATATACCTTATGCCTGCAATCTACCCTGCTGTATTCACTCATAAAACATTCCGTTATAATACGGTTCAACATAAGAAGAAATGCAGCTGACATATGTTTCACACTCTCCTTATATCCCGGGAGCTGTGTATGCAACTCATTAAACATCACCATTAAAATATTTCTGAGACTTGGATATTCCGTTCCGGAAATCACACCGATGAATTCCGGATTATTGATCTGAGAAAAGGGTTCACTGTGCTTTTCAAGCTCATAACGTTTTACCAGATTCGTGGTATCAAGATATAGGTATTCCCATCTGCTTGTCGTCCCTTTATCACTTTTTGAAATATGCATGGTATTCATTGAAATCATAGTTATATCATCAGTCGAAAACCTGAACTCACGTCCCTCCGCCGTAAGAGTACCCTGTCCCTCATGACAATATCCTATCTCCAGACAGTTATGACTGTGTAAAAATACGATATCGTCTGAAGGAAGCAGCCACTTATTCACACCCGTCAGTCCTATGATAGGAAAATCTTCGGAAAAATTATAGTGTCTGTATATCAGTTTATAGTTTTGATTTTTTTTTAAGGCCATACTGTCTCCGACATTACCATATATCTGGTCTTCTATCATTTACACTGTCGTCACATCCCTCTCTGACGAAGGCATTTCACAGATCGCACAGACCCCTGTAAGCACCAGCGCAACCGTCGCAGGCATAAAAACATAATTTGTGCTCACCGCTGCCAATGCCCTGCCGCTAAGCACACTCCCCGCCTCATAACCTCCGAGGCTTAGAAGCCAGGGTCCGATATATCCTGCCGCCGCTATCCCCATTTTCATAAAAAAAGTCATGATAGACGTCATAAACCCCTGTAGTCTGAGTCCGGTTTTCCTCTCCGCATCGTCGATAAATTGAGCGTTTATTACGAAAATAATCCCTGTGGCGATACTCCAGCCCAAGCTCGTCAATACGGCACACAAGATCACAAGCGGAATATTTTTCCCTGCCACCCATGTTCCAACCAAAGAAAATGCCACCATAGCATGTCCCAACAGCATAATTTTCTTCATTCCTATCTTCTTTACCAGTATTGGCATACAGGGTGCCGCCAATACACACATGATCGGAGTCAGTGAAAAAAAAATGGTACTCAGGCATTCATTCCCCAAATAGTAATTCGCAAAATAAACGATGCTCTGGTTATGGATGATCATATAGAGCATTCCGGCGCATTGAATAACAATAAAAACGATCCAGTTTTTGTTGGAAAACACTGCCTGTGCGGATCTGCGGAGCGATATTTTTTCGCTGTTTTCTCCCTTGACCCGCTCTCTTGTATTGGATACGCATGCCAGGATAGCTGCCAGAAAAAATACTGCATAGAATACTGCGGTGCCCAGGTATCCTCTCCCCGGCACAGCACCAAAATACGCGATCAATGCTGCAGCAGAAAATGTCACAAAAAAAGCCCCTGTGTTAGCACCTACATTTTTAAATACATTCAGTTCCATCCGGCTGCTTTCCCTGTCACTGATCACCGCAATCATTGCGGTGTACGGCACATTCGTCACAGAATGGCAGATACTGAAAACTGCATAGACCAAACACCCCCACAGAAGTTTTACTCCGTCACTGAGATCCGGCATAAAAAAGAGGAGGCACATAAGCGCTGCAGCCAGTGGTCCGAACAGCTTTATATACGGCTTACACCTATCCCTGCCTATATGAGTCCGGTCCACAATCCCGCCTATCAAAAGACTGGCAAGCGCATCTGCGATACGTCCCGTAAACAGAATAATCCCTGCATTTCCCAAGCTGATCCGCACACTGTCCGTATAAAAATAGAGTAAATAAGATGAAATAAAGGTAAACATGCCGTTAATCGCAAAATCACCCGCTCCAAAACTCAGTTTTTCTTTCAGCGTTATCGGTATCTTTTCCTGTTTCATTATAATTCCACCAATTCAAGGGGAAAAGAAGTCAGCCTCACCGCACCCTCCTCCTGAACCAGATACACGTCTCCACAGCAGACATATCCTGCCCCCTCACTTCCCACTGTTATTTCTATTACAAGCGTTTCCTGTCCGGATAAGGGTCTGCTTTCCGAGCGTTCATATAGCTTGGGCTGCTCATCCATGGTATATCCGATACCGTGCAGAAAAATGCGGCAATTCTTCCGATATCCTCTATCTGCAAGAAACGAGTTTACCCTCTCCGCAACATTTTTTAAGTTCTCTCCGATTCTTGCCATTTTAGCCGCCATTTCCTGGGCTTTTTTCGCCACGTTCCACATATCTTTCGTCTTCCTGCAGGCTTTCCCTATCACAAAACTTCTGGAGAGCGTTCCGCAGTAATTTCCAAACCCTGCACAGTACATGGAAATATTGACGCGGTCTCCGCTGCTTATCCTTCGCCCGGGCCACGTCATAGGTTCCTCTGTTTCCGCACCGGAGTCCGGAAATGATACAAGGTGTATTTTGGCAGAATCAAGATAATTTTGACCACCGCTGCCGAGCTCATAGGCGGCCGCTCTCAGCTCGTTCACGATGTCTCTCTCATACACAAAGGGCTTTACTGCCGTGTAGGCCCGATGAAATATTTTATCCATCATGCTGCACACTTTCGACATCCAGCTTATCTCCTTTGCACTCTTACGGGACATTATTGTTTTACAGGCATCTGTGACATCCTTCCAGATTACTTCCGGCACATTTTGTTCTATAAACTCTTTCAGATCCGCCCTGACTAACGACGCGTTCACCAGTCCGATTCTGTGTCCTCCCCCCAAAAGATCGCAGATGCCTTCCGCGTGAAACCCGTCTTCTATCACGATATTTTCAAAAAGGGGCCGGTCCGCCGTCACCTCACGACTGTGGTCTACAGACGCCTCCTTCCCTTTAGCGATCATTCCGGCACCGCGCACCGAGTATACATTTCCGCATCTTCCGAGCAGAATTCCGCCCTCCGAATTGCGCTCCGCCCATCCGGCTCCCGTAAAATAATGTCGAAACCCTCCCAGTGAAGGACTGACAACAACAAGAAGATCCACCCCTTCCCTTTCCATCATCTCCCGCATCGCAACGATACGACGATCTATCTCTTTTCTGTCTGCCGGAATTGTGATGCCTGTCGATGCATCTGTCATAAAATAAGTCATTTTTTCCTCCCATATCCCTATTCAATCACAAAGAGACTGCGGGGCACCTTATTCTGGATGATTCCTCCTTCTTTCGCCACCAGGTAAGTATCAAAGGCAAAAAGAGTATCATACAGCGCCTTGCCTGTATTTTTACCTCGATCTATACTCACATGGGGATGATTGACATAAATCATATTTTCCCTGAGTGGCATCTTCTCTGATTCATCATGCAGGTAAGGTTTTTCTCCAAACACATATCCAAAACTGTGCAGATAATTCTGCTGATTTGTCTGATATCCCATGCTCTCAATATAGCGTACATTTTCTTCAAAAATCTCTCTTACGGTAACACCGGGACGAAGCATTCCTGCAGCGAAATCCTGCATCTTTACCGCTGCATCCCAGTATTCCCGTATCTTTTCATCCGGTTCTCCCAAACAAAAATTTCTTCCTATAGCAGTAAAATGCCCTCCGATGCCGTTTGCCTCCAACATCATAAAAATTCTGTCTCCCCTTTCCAGGGGTCTCTGAGGGTATTCTTTCAGCCCCGATTGATAAGTGAGAGGTCCCTCCTCATCTTTTCCATACTGCATGACGGAGCAGATGCAGGACGAACCCCCGCTGCCCAGGTCATGACAGAGCTTTCTTGTCTGAGAATCGATCTGCCTGATTGTTCTCCCCGGCATAATATAAGCGGGCAATGCCGCCATCACTTTTTCATGAATCGAGACGGCATTGCGGATCATAACCTGTTCCTCGGCGCTCTTCACCGCCTTTCTCACATCGATAGCCAGAGAAATATCCCTGTACTCCGCACGGGGGAATATCTCACTCAGATACTCTTTCAAATCTGCCCGCAGGGATTCAAGATGCACAAATCCGATAACTGCTTTTTCATATCCCTTCAGTTGTTTTCGAACTTCATATCCGGAAAAACCGCGCACGTACCGAATGTCTTCGTGGACAGGCTCCACAGGCAGAGACATTACCGTGTAGTTCGGGTCTATTTCTCTGTCATATTTCTCACCCTCTTTTATATAATGATCACCATAACAGGCTGTGATAGGACCATCCAGCGGTACTACCACGATCTCTGCCCCGGCATCTCCGATCAGCCACTGGCTGTATCCCTCCCAGTATCCTTCCAGGATAAAGAGAACATCAACACTTTCCTCATCCATGGCTTCTCTCACTTCGCAGAAACGTCTCTCCATCTCCTCCCTGGAAAAACACTGAACCTGCTCATATCTTGCTTTCATTCTTTTTCCGACAAAGTATTCCACAGAATCACCCTCTATCTTCCCTGAAATCACATGCTGTTCTGTACTGCATATTCTTCACACGCCTCAGCCACAGCGCGGATATGTCCCCGGTCCGTATCCATCTGCGCAGAACAATCTCCGCAGAGAATAGTCCCTCTCTGCCCCGCCTGGTCTAACAGTTTCTTTGTAAAGTCCTTTATCTCTTTTTCGCCACCCCTGTATAAAATGCCCCTGGGCGTTGTATCAAACCCGGCCATCAGACAGGTCCCCGGCTTAAAATAGCCTCTTGCCTTTTTAAAATCCATATCTTTTTCAATGCTCAGTGACCAGTTGACCGTCTTATAATTATAATCTTTCCACAGATCAAGCTGATTCGGCAGCCCAGTCCAAGAGCACATATGTGTTATGCTGTGAGGTAGAAGCAGGTTGGCATAATCTATGATCCGCGTATCCCAGGGCGCCATATATTCTCTGTACTCATCCCGGCCAAATCGCCACCATTCCGCGTTCTGCAGGGAGACAAAGAAACCGTCTATCCCTGTCTCCTGCGCCAGATGATCCATCAGACGGAATGTATCCTCCTCCAGCACTTTCATTACATCGGTGACAAATGCCGGATCCTCACGATAGTAATCCATGACAAGCTCTTCACCGCCTATAGTATGTTTAATCGTGGAAAATGGCGTAAATACAACGAAAAAAACTGCGCCGTCCTTTATGCCCTCCCTGATGCGTTTTGCTCGGTCAAGCTGTCCTGCTATATATGGATGATCTTTTGTATGTACCTTAATTCCTCTCCAGTCATTCAACGATCCCGTATTGACGATCGGATACTCCATATACCCGTCTGTCTCTATGCACAAACAATCCATATTGCACTCATTGAACCATGCTATCTGGGCGCTCACCGCATTATCTTTCTGCTCCTCCGGTGTAAGAAAATGCGTGTAGAAAGCGGTCGGCACACGATCCACCGGCAGACCGTCCATGGCATTTAATACGCGTGTTTTTTTATCCATATCGTAATCTCCTTCATATCCTGAGTTTTAAATAGTTCTCTCTGTACTGTTATCTTCCCTGTCAGCCCTTCAGTGCGCCTGCCGTCATGCCGTCCACAAAATTCTTTTGGAAAGCCAAAAACAGGATAAGCATGGGAAGAAGTGTGATCACTGCTCCGCAGAAGACCTCTCCATAGTCCACCATAGAGGAGGGCTGCACCAGGAGCGACAACGCCAACGGCAGCGTATAATTTTCTCGATCCCGCAGAGCGATGAGGGGCCACATAAAACTTCCATACATGTTCACGAATGACACGATACCAAGTGCAGTAATTGCAGAGCGCATGTTGGGAAAGACGATCTTAAAAAAGATATAAAACTCTCCGGCCCCATCAATTCTTGCCGCGTCAATGATCTCCCCTGAAAAAACTGCCATATTCTGCCTCATCAAAAATACGCCGAACACAGATGCACAGCCTGGAAGGATTACAGCCCATATGGTATTCATCAACTTCATATTTGTCACTTCCACAAAGAGCGGGATCATCGTCACCTGGACCGGCACAAACAAAGATACCATAAACAGCATAAAAATAGGCTTTTTCCCTTTAAACTCAAATTTATCAAAAGCATAGCCTGCCATGGAATCCACAAGTATGACGATCGTTGTATAGATCCCCGCCACCGCAAGCGTGTTGAAAATATTGCGCGCCACGGGAAAATCTTTCTTCAGTGTTGCAAAATTGGCTAAAAATGATTCCCCAAGTATAAATGTGTAAGACAGATCAAATATCTGTGAGTTATTATGTGTCGCCGCAAAGACAACCCATACAAAAGGAAACAGTGCTATGATGCATACAAACACAAGTATGATATAAATCGGAATCGCTTTTCTCTTACTTTTTTTCATCAGTCTTTCTCCTTTGTCACCTGTAGCTGTATGAATGTAAGGATCGCAATGATAATCACTAAAACATAGGAGCCTGCGCTGGCGACCCCAAAATCAAATCCCTTAAATCCTTTTTCATAGAGATATCCCACAATTGTCAACGTCTTATATGCCGGTCCTCCTGATGTGATGATGAAAGGCTCTGTGAACAGCTGAAGCGTTCCGTTCACCGAATTGATCACGGAAAAGATCAACACGGGCTTTACACCGGGAATCGTAATATGAATAAACTTCTGAATGCCTGTAGCTCCGTCCATGGAGGCTGACTCATACAGATCGTAAGATATGCTCTGCATGCCACTCAACAAAATGATCGTATTATACCCTGTCCATCTCCAAGTGATCACCGCGATGATAACCCCCTGTGCAAGCCACCCCACGCTGAGCCACTGAGGGCCTGTCCCCCCGAGAGCTCTGAGGGCATTGTTGAACAGACCATTATCTGCGTTGAAAAACAGCCTGAAAATAATGGAATAGCTGACCGCATCCAAAATGATAGGCATAAATACCAACATTCTGAAAATCCCTACGCCCTTTACAAGACGATTATTCAAAAAATAGGCTAATATCAACGCAAAGAATGTCATAATCGGCACCTGCACAGCCATAATTAAAAACGTATTTCCGATCGACTTATAAAACATCGGATCTGTAAAGACAAATCGGAAATTATTAAACCCTGTTATCATCAGCTGCCCTGATTTATATTTTCCAAAAGAGAGCAGCAGAGAAAATCCTAACGGATATAGCATAAATACAAAAAAGAACACTGCAAACGGAATCAGAAAAAGATATGGTGCATTTTTTTTATTTATTTTTCCCATCAAACCACCTCTGCCCTAGCACCCCGCTCCGGGGTCATTGATAGACTTCACATAATCAAAGGGGAATCCAACTGATCTATCGAATCCCCCTTCTCAAACCCAAAACAATATCCTCAGTTTGTCGTGATTTATTTATTTGTTATCAGCGCTTCTCTGTGCAGCTGCGGAAGCATCATCCAGAGCTTCTGTCATATCTTTGCCTTCGATCAGAATATCAGCACTTGCCTGCTTAATGCCGCTCTGTGCATCGGTGAAAAATTTACCGAAATTGATACCGGGAGCTTCTATATGATTCGCAAATTCCTGTGCAATATTGATTCCCCAGTAATCTGCCGCTTCCTGATAAACGAGGGTATCATAATAAGGGGCATAAGCTTCAAACTGTCCGTTCGGAAGCATGTACTGTGCGCTGTCTGGATTCATCAGCTCATATTTTACAAAAGCTTTTGCAAGTTCCGGATACTCCGTAGTTGCTGCGATAGCGAATACAGAACCGCCTAGGAAAACATCCCCGTTATAGCCGTCAAATGTAGGCATCGGAGCGATTGACCAAAGCCCCTTCTGGTCCTCACACTGACCGCTGATGATGGAGTGGATCCAGCACGCATAGGGCAGAGTACAAATTGTCTCATTCTGAAGTGCTGCAACTCTGTCATCCCACTCGCTTGTAAAGTTCTGAACAATATCCGCGTCGATCATCTTCTGAAGAGTCTCGTATGTCTTCACCATTTCCGGCGTGTTCAAATTGATCTTGCCGTCGGCATCATAATAAGAACCACCCTGCTGCTGGAACAAAAGCTTCACATAGTCCTGACTGGATTGACCATTAAAGTCAAAGCCTGTCATATATACTTTTCCGCCTGATTTCTCACGTACAACTTTTCCTGCCTCAATATAATCATCCCATGTTTTGATATCTTCCACATTGATTCCGTATTCTTCCAGCATGTCCGCACGATAGAAAAATACGCAGGGCCCTACATCGATAGGTACACCGTAATATTTACCGTCCTCAACATTGTAGATAGACTGTACAGCTGCCTCCGCGAAATTACTCTCCTCCCCCTGAATCAGATCTGAAACATCCAGAATCTGACCAGGATAGGTATTCACAAAGGACATCAGATCGTAGTTTTGAAGCATAAACACATCCGCCACATCCTGCCCTGACGCAAGCTGGGGAATCAGCTTTGTATAAGCAGCATCCACCTGCTCCACATTGATTTTTGCTTCCGGGTGCTCTTTCATAAAAGCTTCTGCAACCTGGCTGGATGCAGTATACATATCTGTCCACGCATATACAGTGATTTCTCCTGCCAGATCTCCTTCGGCCCCCTCAGCCAGTGCCTCCTCTTCCGTTTCTGTCGGTGCATCTGCTTCATCGCCGGCCGTCTGTGCCTCACTGCCGGCATCCTCTGCAGGTGTCTCATTATCACTACTATTCCCGCAGCCTGTCAACAGAGATCCCACAAGTACTGCCGAAAGAACAATTGTAATAACTTTTTTCTTCATTCTATTTCTCCCTTCTATTCATTTTATCCAATTCTATTCCGTATTTACGGCTTAGTATTGTTACTTTTTTATATTATTATATTAAAAGACCAGATTCTATGAAACAACGTGCGTAAAATATGTAAATTCGACCAAATGTGAGTTTTACCGAAAAGGACTGTTCTTATTTTCAGGCATGGCAAAAGCCGGAATATCCTTCGCTTTACGGTGATAAGGAAGTATAGAAACTAACTTATCATCAACGCTGACAAACAGGGTGCAAGCAAGAACAGAGAACACATCACTTTCATTAGTGGTCGGTTCTCTGCTTTTTGTTACGCAATAGAACGCTGTTTTTGAGGGTAGGGATATAAAATATCGTCTAAGTGTTTTCCATGCTCTGAAAGCCGCATAAATCAAGGACTTTTTAACCTCTACTGCGTAACATACCTACCCAAGAAAGCATTAGTTTTATAAAGCGATTGGATTAGACGGATTTTGAACACCGTAACAACTCCCGGTGTTGGATTATCCGATATTGGATTTTCCGACACCGGGTTATCCGACATCGGAAAATCCAACGCAATTAAATAAAGATATAACTAACTAAAGAAAAACCAAATACAGACTTAATCAAATATCTATTCCTTTCCTATCCTTTCCCCTAACCCCTTTCCTTTGAAGCACAATATAGTGACAGAGCTGCAAGAATGGAACGGAAACGGCAGTATAAAGAAATATTGTTTACTATGTTACGCAATAGAACACCGTTTTTAAGGGTAGGAGTATAAAACCCTTACCCTTGTCCTTATCGCCGCTGTAATGCGCTTAAATCAAGCGAGAAACACCCTCTATCGTGTAACAATCATTCCATACTGGATTGAGGGCGAAAGCAGTCTACTGATTTCGTCCTCTTGACTGCCCATTAGCAAAGGCGGGAAAAGCTGTCAAGGGCGCGTAGCGCGAAGTTTACCCTTGACAGCTTTTCACGTCTTTGCTACTTCCTATCGGTCGAAGCGGAATTTCAATATGGCTTCAACCAGTTTTGCCTTTAATCTGTCCTGTGTGTCGTCATTGATATGCCCCTTATACATAGACAGGTATTTGATGTGTGCGGTATAGTGCCTCAATACTGCGTCTACCGCTTCCGGCTCTCCGGCAACGGCTTTTTCGATTACTTCAAAAGGTATCAGCTTTTTGTTCCTCATGTTCCAATCTCTCCCATTCTTTCCGCAACTGTTTCAGCGCGACATTTCTTCTGTGATTTATCGTACTTCTACAACGCCCATACAGTCTGCCGATTGCTTCATCACGATAACCGATGAAGTAATATAGCAACAAAACTTCTTGCCTTAACTCCGGCAACTTTGCTAATGTCGTCGCTAACCGTTCATCATCAACGATAACTTCCTTTCCCAACACAAGAAATACGGTCGGCTTGTCCTGCTTTTCAAAGTAGCTGTCCATAGCAGACGGTTCAAAATATCGTTCTGACATCAGATAGTCAAGGGATATTTCCCGTTCCATTTTCCGCTTCAAATCCCTCCATGCGTTGATTGCTTCATGGCGCAGGACAACCTTGCAGAACGCATGGAAAGCATATTCAATATGCTCCATGAACTGTTCAGAATATCTCATTTTCTCTCACCCCCTTTCTTCCCAGTAGGGGGCTATTACAACAAGAACCCATGCAGAATATATCCGCATAGGTTCTTGAGTAATATGAGTTATTAAGACATACTAAATGATATGTGTATTCATACTCATAGGCGCAATAATCCTCGTTAATGGCTTGGATTTTTTTGACAGGTCAATGATTGTTGGATTTTGTCGATATGATTTATGCTTCATGGCGGTACCTCTTTTTAGACATCGCGTCAAAAGGAACGTGTAAAAAGCTCTCTGCTGAACAACAGTTTTTTCTTTGTCGTCATTCAGCAGATTGGATTGAATTATCAAAAAAGGAGCCGATAACAGCAGTTCAAATCTGCGTGTTATCGGCTCTGCGTCTGTGCGTCCGGCTCTTTGATAACCGAAATATGAAATTGTGTTACATTGATTAAAATTTCCTGCTTACATTTGGGGCAGAACAGCGGGAAGTTCCGAAGCTCTGTATCTAACCGCATTTTAATACGTGTCTTGCTCCCGCAAACAGGGCATAATAACCATTTGAATTGCTCGCTCTCGTTATGATTCATGGGTTTTATTCTTGCTTTCCTTTTTCAGTACAGCACTGCTGATAACGCTGATACCGCCCAATAACGCACAAGATTTTGACGGAAAAAGGATTCCTGCCGCCACAAGACCAGCGCCGACAACTAAGTTACATACCGCTGCCGTTTTTAACGCTTTCTTTTTCGGGTTGGGAAGCTCTACGGATATTCCCAGTGTGTCATTCAGCTTTTCGCAAGCCCTGTTTACTTCTTTAATCATTTTGCCCTCCTAAAATAATAACTGTATGCCGTGATTTGCAATGAGTAACACGCCAATGCCTATGACAACCCATAAGGCTGTGGCTTTCTTTTCTTTCCCTTTTTTCTTGTTCAGAAACAGGAAAAGCAATCCCGCACCCACAAGGCAGATACCGATAATCAATGATATGATTGAAATAGTCTGCATAATTTCCGCACTTGGAACGGGTACAAAGTCGGGAATTGGAAAGTTCATTTTATAGCCCCCTTTCTTTTAATTGCTCAAATCTGATAAAATCATTTTCCTCATTGTGATTGCTGAAAAAGTGATTCCTATGATGCCGAAAATAATTGCCGCAATGGGAATTGACAAAAGTCCTGCGCTGCTTCCCTGTGAATTTGACGCTATGGCAACAATGATGATAGACGAAACAACGGTTGCAATCGCTGACTTCTTTATCATTCCAACATACAGCGGGAGAAGCCCCAACAGGATTGCGGATATTGTTGTAACTGCCTGTGTCATTATGTTTCCAAAGCTGAACGTGACAAAATCAAAACATTTTGCCGCAAGAAAGATTGTGGCATATTGGAAGATATTTGATAGTACATGGAACAGGAACATGATACCACATATCAAAATGAGTTTTGCCGTAATCAGTTTTGTGCGACTGATTGGGTAAGTGAAAAGCAAACAGATTGTTTTGTTTCTGTATTCTTCAATCACAAATACGGAAATCAGTACCGCTTCCCATACAATCAGAGTAGCCCTTACAAGCATTGCCGCTAACGTAACTGTATCTAACTGGACAGGGGCAAATCCCGGAAGCGTGGATATATTGCCGCTTGCGGTTAAAAGGCTGGACGTAAAGACGGAAAGCAGAAAGATAATAAAGTTAGCGATTAACAATCCGGCAATATGCGGCTTTAACGGTACTTTCTTAATTTCCATGCGGATAAGGTTCCACATTTTTTTCACCTCCTCCCAATAAGCCTAAATAATAGGTTTCAAGGTCTATCCCTTTGGCTGTGAGTTCTTTCATTGATACTTCCGCAAGCATAGCCCCGTGGTCAATAATTCCGATTGTATCGGCAATTTTAGATAGTTCGTCAAGGATATGGCTGGATATTAAAATGCTTGTGTGGTATTCATGGTTGATTCGCAACAGCAGCTCCCGCACTTCAATAATCCCCTGTGGGTCTAAGCCGTTTATTGGTTCGTCTAAAATAAGCAAATCCGGCTTCGTGAGCATTGCCCTTGCAAGCGCAAGCCGCTGTTTCATTCCCAAAGAGAATTTCCCTACGGCTTTTTTGCCCGTTTCTGCAATCCCTAACAGTGACAGCGTTTCCATGATGTTTTCATAGCCTGCGCCCATGTATCGGCAATGGAGTTCCATGTTCTCGTATGCGCTTAAATGGCTGTAAAAAACAGGGCTTTCAATAATGCTGCCGATACGGGAGAAAACGGGATTGTTCCCCTTGTTGATAGTTTCGCCTAATAAACATACCGTACCTGTATCGGGGAAAATGACGTGGTACAGCGTTTTCATCAGCGAAGTTTTTCCTGCGCCGTTCGCGCCCAAAAATCCGTACACTTCCCCTTGCCTTACATTCATGCAAATATCATTCAGTATGGGGCTGCCCTCTATGGATTTTGATAAGTGCCGGACTTCAACCGCATTTGTCATTCGCCCGCCCCCTTTTTGGGGCATAGCCGCCTTTTGAATATCAGAGTTGCTTTCTGTGCGATTCCGATAAGAGAATATTGGGAGCTGCCTATACACGGATAGGCGAAACAAGTAACCAGCTCCCAACCGTCCTTACCGTAATGGTTCAGTTTATCAGACAGCGACTTTTCGGAATGTTCTGTTTCCTTGCTGTCAATTACTATCGTTTTGTACTCAAATTCTGTCATAACAATCTCCTTTACTCAAAAATATCTGCCACAAGGCTATCCACCATAAAATCAAAAACAGCGAAATAATCACAAGTGACGGAAAGCGTTTCTTTTGCATTGATTGTTGACAGCAGCGCACTCAAAATTCCATATGCCTGTGCTTCCTCCATTTTCAGATTGAGGTCTGCGGCATGGATAACCTGTCTGAAAAAATCGAAACTGTCAAACTTGATTTTCTTAATCGTTTCTTCCGGCAGCTTTGTTACAAAAGACTGAAAATCCGGCGTATTGACATTGTAGAGGAACGGCTTGCTGTCGTATTCCCGGAAAAGCCTTTTCATGGACTGTGCAAAGCCCTCTTTCGTCCGGCTGTTCCTGTTTATGTCGATAATTTTTTCTGTCAACCTCCTTTGTATGTCTGTGATTGTTTCAAGGAATAAATCTTCCTTTGTCGGGTAGAGCGTATAAAAAGTACCGATAGATATAACTGCCTTGTCGCATAGATTCTTAATGCTTGTCTTTTTGTACCCTTGCGCTATCCAACATTCCTCGCATAGTTCTTCCAGCTTTTTGCGGATTGCTTTTTTATCAGCGTCCGAAAGGACTGGCTTTGACGGCATAGATTCACTTCTCCTTTCTTCTGAATTGTATTTGCGAATATTCGCTATAAATATTCGCAAAACGAATGATAGCACGATTGATAACTATTGTCAAGTAGGGAACTTGATTTAGCAATGCCGTATACCCCCAAAATCAGAAAATCATTCCTTACATTATAGGAAGTATTTTAGTTAACTGATAGAACTGAATAGACATACTCTGAAACCATATTTCAGCTTACAAAAAACCTCTGCTATTTTTTATTCATATTTGGCATTTCTGAAACTCCCCCGTATTAAGAAGCAAGGAAAACTTTTTGAAAAATTTCTCTCAAATATTCGTCAAAAACGCCCTGTGCGGTGTTGTAGGTAGTGAGAGGATTTTCAAGAGGGTTTGGGAAACTTCCCAACAAGCAAAATCTGTCCGGCAAGCCGTAGCGCGGACGGGCAGATTTACGGAAATGGGTACCCGTTTCCTATGCTTGCTCCGAAACTTATCATTTCGCAAATACGGAAAGGAAGGGAAAAGAATGGATTGGGAACCAGAAATCAAGGACAGCGGCTATTTGCCGGAAAAAGGGAAACCGACAGAGGAAACTGTCTGCTACAAAATCGGCGGCACATACTATGAAGTGTCTACCTCCTGCGGCGGCTCGGAACGGCTCCGCGACAAGAT
>RAZE01000050.1 GCA_003611955.1 bacterium 1XD8-76 | reverse complement strand
TTGCTTTTTCAAAGTGCCATTGGCAACCATTTTTTCTGCCCTGGCTATCTGCTCCGCACGGACCGCCTTCTGATAGGAAGCATACTTTGGGGAATATGTGATGATCAGCCGTTGGTGTAGTTTTTTTGTTGTAAACGGTTCCTCTTTGTAATAGAGCTGGTCTTTATCCTCTTCTGACAGTTTCGTGATATCCATAGACGCATCATCTGACAGACGCTTGAAACCGTTCCTGTCCAGTGCCCATGTCCGATCCTCGGCAGGGAGTTTTTTAATCGATTGGGTTACAATAAATGAGCGCTGCCCCATGTGGTTGAATGCCCGGTTGTCTTCAGACGCAAGGCCCGCATCACTGCAATATATAAACTTTTCACATCCGAACTGCTGAAGGATCCTGGTCTCCAGGGGCTTTAGAGACTTTTGCTCACTTTGGTTCCCTGGAAAAAGGGAAAAAGCTAATGGTAGTCCGTCACCGTCCGTAAAAAGCCCCATCTGAATAATCGGGTTTGGCCGGTGTTCTTTACTCTTGCCATATTTTTTATCTCCGTCCTCCTGTTCAATCTCAAAATAGTAGTTCGTACAATCGTAATAAAGAATCCGGTCATTTCTGCTGCCCAGAAAAAAACTGTTTTTGTAAACTTCCGCCTGGATAAAATCCATTTCCCTGGCAAGGACTGAAAGTGCACGGTATACATCATGCAGTCTGTAAGTTGGCGGCTCAAGGAATTGTTTTGCAGTGCGGAAAGAAGAACTTTTGCTGGAAGGCACCAGCACCCTGGTATAGATCAGATCCGACAGGATTGCATTCAGATCATACTCGAACTTATAGCGGCTTTTGATCTTCCGGCATATGGAATCCATCTTGAGGCCATAGTAAATGGACTGGAGGAAAAGATAGCCGCCGGTGAAAAGTTTCTGCTTATGATAGTCCATAAGTTTATTGGAATGAAAAGGAACCATGACAAGAGCATCTTCCTTTTCGCTTTTATAGCTCGCCGTTTCAAGGCGGGCCTGTTCATTCGCCCAAGCCAAGACCCCGTCCCTGTCAGTATGGAGACGCTTTGACAATTCAGCCAGAGTGCCAAGCTTGCGGATCGTTTTTGAAGTGCTTTTTCCCTGGGAATTTGTATACGACTGGGTAATGTAAAAGGATTCCGAATTTTTGGATTTAGATGTTGTCACCCGCATGATTATCACCTCTGTTATCAG
>RAZE01000049.1 GCA_003611955.1 bacterium 1XD8-76 | reverse complement strand
TGCGCTAAGACTTATTACACAAATGCTGCATCCTGGTATCTAGCCACCAGCAGGGTATTTCTGCCAGGTAATGCTCATAACGCGAGGTTTAGGGCGGCGTAGTGATCTGGGATAAGCCATGATTACTCTTCTTCATTTTTATTGAAAGGTGGTGATGATCCGTGAAAGAACATATTGATTACCTCTCAACACTGTTTGTCGGGATTGACATTGCATCCCGTATTCATGTTATCTCTGCACTTGATTTCAACGAGGAATTCTACATCAAGATGAAACCTGTAGAAAACACTCAGGACGGCGCAGCTCTTATGGAACAGATGATCTCTGACGTGTTAAAACATAACCATCAGTTCAAATACGTTGTGATCGGTATGGAAGCCACCGGCTTCTATGGTGTCCATCTGGCGAACTATCTTTCTGCCAGTGACCTGCTTGCACCATTCTCCGTCAGAGTTTATTGTCTCAATCCAAAGGAAGTTAAGAACTACAAGAAGTCCTTTAACGACATCGGAAAGAATGATGGCATTGATTCCTATGTGATTGCTGATTTTGCCCGTGTAGGACGTATTGCAATCAAACCATGGCGTGGTTCCCAATACCTTGCCCTACAGCGTCTTACCAGACACCGTATGCATATCACTGAATGCATTGCAAGAGAAAAGACTTACATGCTTAACAACATTTATCTCAAGTTCAGTGAATACGCATTGCTACGTGATGGACAACATCCATTTGCAAACAAGTATGGTGCCACAGCCGAAGCTATTCTTACCGAGTACACAACCAATGAAGCTATCGTTAATTCATCACTGGAAGACCTTGTCGCTTTTATTAACTCTAAGAGCAGAGGGCGCATCGCTGATCCGGAAGAAACTGCAAAGATTTTACAGGCTGCAGCCCGTAACTCATACCGGCTTCATAAATGTCTCTACGAGCCGCTTACTATCTCAATCGCTTCTTCCTTTAACTGTATCAGTTCTTTTGAGAAAGAATTGAAAGCGATTGATAAAGCAATCCTTCAAACAGTTCAGGGATTAAACCCTGACGAGTACACTGTACTGAATTCCATTCCCGGAATCGGTAAAGTTTATTCAGCCGGTATCTTAGCTGAGATGGGCTCCATTAAGGCTTTTCCTAACGCCAATGCCCTCGCAAAATACTGTGGTATCGTTTGGAACGATAATGACTCTGGCGACTTCGTTGCCGAAGACAAACACATGAGCAAAGCTGGCAACAGATATCTGCGCTACTATATCATAGAAGCTGCCGGAAGTGTTATAAGACACTGTCCTGA
>RAZE01000048.1 GCA_003611955.1 bacterium 1XD8-76 | reverse complement strand
TTAATCCGGTTCCATCCGCAAAAGCATTACCGATCTCGCCGTGGGCATGTCCGACACGACTGTAGGGCGGGGGAGCAGGATGGTTTCCAGAACCTCCTTCTGCACGTTCCAACATATTGATGGCATCAATAGCAGCAATACATGCATTGACAATCGTTTCTACCATAGACTCGATACATTCCACAATGTAAGAAGCAGTGCCATGTATCGATCCTGCCGCAGTGAGGAAGGAAGCTGACCAGCTGTTTTCTTCACCGTTCAGCGCCTGCTCGATCAGGGCGCCGCCCTCCTGAATAGCGCCTACTATGGTGCCGGATCCGCCTTCGGATTCCGAATTCTTATCAACGCCGGATCCGTTTCCTTTGCCGCCTTCTGCGCCGGGCAGCGGGATACCGGACTCTTCTGATCCGCCGCTGGCAACGCCGATAATACCGGACAGATCTGTCTGGAATTTACTGAATAGCTCAAGGCTTTCCTTCAGTTTAGCTTCCATGTTTGTCCGGCAGTTATTCAGCGCTGTAATGAGAGGTTCAAAGAGTGCGTCGTATTTTGTGTCGTTTGGCAGACCGCCGGCTAACGGATCACCGTTGCCTCCGCCCTGACCGAATGCTTCTGCCAGGGAATTATTCCAGATCTCAGGGATGCCGTTACAGATCTCTTTATACCTTTCCATGAACCCGTTTAATGCACTCAGGATGCCGCCTTCTTCTGAAAAAGCCGACATGAAGTTTTCCGAATTGAGTTCAGGAAGTTGATAGCCGGATACTTCGTTTGACAGGTTGTTCAGCGCTGTTGCGGTGCTCTGTATCTTTTCGGCGGCATTAGCTGAGGTTTGTGCAGTGTTATCAAGATTTGTGTTAAACCCGGATGTATCCACATTTCCCATGACGTTTGTGATATCAGATAAAGCATCGGTTATCGACATCAGATTTTCCGGAAGAATACCGTACTGTGCCGCCATGTTCTGAATATCCGCCAGTGCAGCGTCCTGGATCGTCCTGAGCATATCGGAAGTATCGGAATACTGTGAAACGATACTGTTGATAAAATCCGTGCTGCCGCTGAGTATCTTTTCCCTGACATCATCACCGAATAAGGATTTCAGACGTTCTTCCAGTTCCTTGAACTCCTGGTTCTCCACGATCTCAGACCATGCGGATTTTACTTCTTTCAGACTGTCGATCTGTTTCTCAATGGCTTCGATCTGGGCATCGTATGTCTCGAGGATCGCATCTAACTGTATCTCTAAATTTTCCTGCTGTTTCTTTAAGTCTGCAACTTTGTTGTCGTGTTCCGCGTCATCGAGATCGTTCTTTGCATCACGCTCCGCTTTACTGTCGTTGACATAGCGCATTCCACCGTTTTCAGAATAGAGCAGTATCGTCCTCTGATGCATTGCTTTCTGAAGCGCCCATTGCCTGTTCTGCAGATCAATAGCACGTTCACGCTCGTCATTGGCATCTTCCAATGCATCGATCTCATTGCCGATGGCATCGATCTTTTCCTGCCATTGCTTTTTCTCAGCGTCACGTTTTTCTTCCAGAACTTTAATG
>RAZE01000047.1 GCA_003611955.1 bacterium 1XD8-76 | reverse complement strand
TTTATATCCATTCCTTTCGCTTCGCTCAAGGCACAAAACGCAATGAAAATGGTTTGCCTGAGCGTATTTTTTTCTTTATAATTCTTCTTATAGGGAACTCAGTATACTACAAATCACGGGGAGGTGAGTGGGCCCTCCGGCCTGCCGGATGACCGTATTTTTATATGTGTAGGCTGTCTTTTCAGGCACAAATAAGTGTGACTCTGAACACGGAATCTTATCTCTGTTTAAACAACTTCGTTTATGGCTTAGACAGCCAGTCAATGCCGTTTCTCCCTATAATCTCTGTCGAATCTCTATGGTTCTGAAAGGAGTCCCTATGGCTTTAAAAATCGTGTACAAAATCTGCTGTGGCATTGATGTCCACAAGACTTTTGTAGTGGCCTGCATCGCCTCTACCAATGATAAAGGCGTCACCACTTATGAGAACCACCGTTTTTCGACCTACACGAAAGGTCTGAAAGATTTGTTACAATGGCTTCTCAAAAGAAACTGCAAGGATGTCTGTATGGAATCCACCGGTAAATATTGGATTCCTGTCTACAATATCTTGGAAAATGATTGTACGATTGTCCTTGCCCATCCTAAATATGTTAAGGCTATCCGTGGAAAAAAAACTGACAAGAAAGATGCCAAATGGATTGCTGACCTGTTCAAGCATGACCTTGTTGCCGGAAGCTTTATGCCGCCCGCTGACATCCGCCAGCTTCGTGACCTTATGCGCTACCGTTTCAAATTGACCTGCTTTCAATCAAGTGAAAAGAACCGTTTGCAGAACTGTCTCACGGTTTCCAATATCCAGTTGGGAAACGTTGTCTCGGACACCTTCGGCAAATCTGCTCAGGCGATACTGGATAAGCTTTTGGAAAATCCCGCAGATACTTCCTTTGACCTTGAACCTCTTATTTACAAAAATCTCAAAAAGAAACTTCCTGAACTCCGTGACGCCATTGACGGCTATATCACACCAGAACAGGCTGGTAAACTTAAGATAATCAAAGCCCATTACGAAGACCTCGAATCCCGGAAAGCAGAGCTTGAAGAACTCATTCTTGCGCTCGCCGCTCCCTGTCAGCAGGAACTTGTCATTCTTCAAACCGCTCCTGGTATCCGCAGTATTTTCACTGCCATCGGAATCATCTCCGAAATCGGTACCAATATGGAGGCTTTTCCTTCGGCGAAACACTTATGCTCGTGGGCTGGCCTTACCCCAACCAACAACGAAAGCGCAGGGAAGAAAAAATCTGTCCGGGTCTCCAAAGCCGGATGCTACATTAAACCGCTTCTGGTACAGTGTGCGAACGCTGTTATCAAAAGCAAAAAGCATCCTGAAATACGTAACCGTTATCTCCGTCTCAAGAAGCGTCGCGGCCACAAGAAAGCAATCATTGCCATAGCAAGAATGCTTCTGACTGCATTATACCACATGTTGAAGAACGGGGAAAACTATAATGCGGAACTTTATCGAAAATCCGACCTGCCTCCGGCAGACCGTGAAATCACGGTTGAGCAGGCAATCATTATAGCAAGGAATCAGGGTTATAAAGTCAAGTCAGCAACTGCATAACCTTAACATTCTTAATATTCAATTTTTAAAGCGGCCACCGAAAGATGGCTTATTTGTTGTGTAATTCAGGTAATGGATACCCTCTGCTTCTCATTTTCAATCTT
>RAZE01000046.1 GCA_003611955.1 bacterium 1XD8-76 | reverse complement strand
GGGGCTGTTGCAAAAGTAGCTGAACAATCGCTACTGGAGCAATGGCTCCGTTTTTGTGTCTAAAAACAGAAAAGCAGACTCCGAAGAGCCTGCCATCCGTGGTATAATAAGTTATGACAAGTAAATTAAAATACCATAAAAATTATACCGAATTTGGCGAACCTTATCAACTGGTTTTGCCATTAAGTTTACAAGGTCTGGTCCCTGATGATGATTCTGTTCGACTGCTGAGCCACGAATTGGAGGAATTAGATTACAGCTTACTGTATCAGGCTTACTCTGCCAAAGGCAGAAATCCGGCGGTTGACCCAAAGACCATGTGCAAGATCCTGGCCTATGCTTATTCACAAAATATCTATTCTTCGAGAAAGATCGAAACCGCCTGCAGGCGCGACATTAACTTTATGTGGCTGTTAGCTGGTCAGAAAGCACCGGATCACAGCACCATTGCCCGTTTCCGTACAGGATTTCTGGCAGAAGCCTGCGAAAATCTTTTCTATCAGATGGTAAAAAGGCTGGGACAGGCGGACGAACTATCAAAGGAGACCGTATTCATTGACGGGACAAAGTTAGAAGCCTGTGCCAACAGGTATACTTTTGTGTGGAAAAAGTCTGTCGGGAAATGGGAAGAAAAGATGTTCCAGAAGATACAGGAAGCCGTACATCTGCTGAATCATGAATACCTACAGACTTTTTCGGTCAGTGTAGAAACAAGGACGCAGGATTTACAGAAAATATCCCGTTTTCTGGAAGAGAAATGCCGGACAGACGGTACCGTTTTTGTAAACGGACGCGGCAGGAGGAAAAGTAAGAACCAGCGGTATGCAGAACTGTTCCGCAGTTTTCTGGAACGCCAGAGGAACTATGACTGGCATACAGCCAGTTTTCAGGGAAGGAATAATTATTGCAAGACAGACCCGGATGCCACTTTTATGCATATGAAAGATGACCATATGCGTAATGCCCAGTTAAAACCGGGATATAATGTACAGATCGCCGTGGACAGTGAATATATCGTAGCAGCTGATATCTTCCAGGACAGAAACGATGTATGGACACTGATCCCGTTTCTGAAGACAATGGAAGAAAAGCTGGGATTGCGATACCCAAGTGTAACAGCGGATTCCGGATACGAAAGTGAAGAAGGTTACAGCTTTTTAAGGGAAAACAGACAAAAACCTTATATCAAACCACAGAGCTATGAGAAATGGAAAAAGCGCAGCTTTAAAAAAGATATCAGCAAACGTGAAAACATGGGATATGATGAAAAAGCTGACACATACACCTGTCATGCGGGGAAATCATTGTTTCCTCTTTTTATTAAAAAGCAGAAAAGTAAAAGCGGCTACGAATCGGAAGTAACTGTTTACGAATGTGAAGACTGTAGTGGATGTCCTTATAAAGAAAAATGCACCAAAGCAAAAGGCAATAAGCGGTTATATATTTCCAAAAGTTTTCTGGAGAAGCGGCAGGAATCTTACGAAAACATCCTGAGCGAAACAGGGATCAAATATCGGATGAACCGATCCATTCAAGTAGAAGGTGCATTTGGTGTTCTGAAAAATGACTATGGATTCCAAAGATTTCTGCTTCGTGGGAAAACAAAGGTAAAACTGGAAATTCTTTTGCTCTGCATAGGGTATAACATCAATAAGCTACATGAAAAAATACAAAAAGAACGTACAGGAAGTCATCTGTTTGCAGTAAAAGGAACAGCTTAAATTCATGAAAACAGGAACCGTTATTAAAGTACGCCAAAATCCAGCAGATTTTCTTGAAACGGGAAAACGCTGGATTTTTTGTTAGTAGAACTAGAGCGGGGGTGCCGCTCAATCATCTAATTTGATGATTTTGCGACACCCCC
>RAZE01000045.1 GCA_003611955.1 bacterium 1XD8-76 | reverse complement strand
ATCCTGTTTTTGACAGTTGAGCGAAGCAAAACACCTAGCGACCTCAGTATTTATGCTGGCTGCGAGGTGTTTTTACTTCGTTTTAAGATATGGTATTTTATTTTCTGCCTTTACTTTTTTTCTGGATTTTTTTCATATGGCTTTTGGTGATGAATTTAAAATCAGTATCAAAACCACAGATTCCGTGTAAAGCATCGGTTAACTTGTCACGTGTATAAAGCGGGATAAAGCCCTGTTCCTGTATATCCGCAAAATTTATTGTTTTTAACTTATTCAGGATCGTCTCACAGGTAAAGGCATATTTTAGTTCTCTTTCAAGATAACGGTATATGATTAAAGAAAGAAAACAGATGAGGAAATGTGCTTTTATACGTAAATCATCATGAAGAAATATAGGCCTTGCTTCAAAATCTGTTTTCATGATCCGGAAGCATTCTTCAATTTCCCATCTTCCTTCACTGACTTTTAAAATATCTTCCACATCATCATCTAACAGATCGGTAGTTACCGCATACATTCCGTCGTAAAGCGCTTCCTGTTCAATCTTATCCGTATCCAGATAATTATGGATTTTTGCTGCATCTCCATCTTCCGTTGCAGCAATCTTTCCAATAAAACGTGCAGGATCATTCGGATTCCTGCGTTCCTTTTTTACATTTCCGGAATGCAGCATCTTTTCAGCACGTTCCACCTGCGCGTCACGTATCGTTTTCTGATACCTTGCATATTTCGGAGAATAAGTCACAACCAGACGCTGGTGGAGAGAGTGTGTGGTATATGGTTCATCTTTATAATACAATCCGTTATCCTCTTCCGGGATTTCAGAAAGGTCAACAGGCGTGTCGTCTGAAACACGTTTAAAACCAGTCCTGTCCAAAGCCCATTTTTTATCCTCTTTATTCAACTTTTTAATAGACTGGGTAACAATAAAAGCACGTTCACCTGCATGGTTTATTCTTTTGATTGCTTCCGAACCGAGTCCGGCGTCACTGCAGTAAATAAATTTGGTACAGCCAAAATCCTGAAGCACTTTTTCTTCCAGCGGCTTTAGGGAAGTCTGTTCATTTGCGTTTCCGGGGAAAAGCGAAAATGCAAGCGGGATGCCGTCCCCATCCATGAACATTCCCATTTGAATAATGGGGTTAGGACGATGCTCTTTGGATTTGCCATATTTTTTATCTCCCGTTTCCTGTTCTATTTCAAAAAAATAGTTTGTACAGTCGTAATAGAGGATCTTATCATTGCGTTTCCCAAGCAGACGGCTGTTCTTATACACTTCTGACTGGATAAAACCGCATTCCTTTCCAAGCACATCAAGGGCACGGTATATATCATGCAGCTTATAAGAAGGCTTTTCCAGAAATTCAGAAGCTGTCTTATAAGAAGAACGTTTACTGGCCGGTTCAAGGATTCTGGCATAGATAAGATCGGATAGGACAGCATTGATATCATATTTGAAGCCATATTTGTCCCGGAGCTTCCGACAGGTTTTATCAAGTTGAAGACGATAGTAAAAAGATTGGAGAAAAAGATACCCTCCACGGTAGAATACCTGTTGGTCATAATCCAGCTTATGATCGGAATGAAATGTTATCCGGACAGCCTTTGCCTGTTGTTCCCTTTTATATTTAAGGGTTTCTATTCTGGCTTCTTCTTTAGCCCATTTCATAACGTCATCACGGGTGGGGCCATGCTCGGGCAGAAGTTCTTTAAGGGTTCCAAGCTTACGGACATTGACGGACGTACTTTTCCCATTATTGTCAATAAAACTTTTTGCGATATAAAAAGATTCGGAATTTTTCGATTTAGATGTAGTTACTTTCATAATGAACTCCTCCTGGATATATTATACCACACTTTCCGAAATAATGCTATATAATACCATGAAACAAAACGAATAATTTGACACAAAAAAAGCAGGTTTTATGCGACCTGCAAATATTTTTTTAATATTTAACTGTCAAACTCCCG
>RAZE01000044.1 GCA_003611955.1 bacterium 1XD8-76 | reverse complement strand
GGGGGAGACTGTCCGAAAACTAATAAGTTGATGAATTAATCTAATAGGTAGATGCATTCGCAAATTAAGCGAGTGATTTTCAAAAAAATAATGTACCTTGAAAACTGAATAAAGTACACAAATTATCTCCTAATAGAAGAATTTTTCTCTCAAATGTGATAAAATAGAAATATAAAAATTGATTACTTTAGGAGAAAGTCCCATGCCATATATAAAGAAGAAAATAGACAGAAATCAAGTTATGATCACATCATTTGATAGTCTTGTAGAGCCGGAAAGCATTGCACGGATCATTGACTTTTTTGTTGATCATGTTGATCTCATGAAAATGGGATTTCAAAGGGCAGAAGCGAATGCAGTAGGAAGAGGATGCTATCCGCCATCCAATTTAATGAAGCTGTATTTGTACGGTTACCGAAGAGGGATCCGTTCATCAAGAAAGCTGGAAGCAGCATGTAAAACAAATCTTGAAGTGATATGGCTGATGGATGGATTGCAGCCGGATTTTCGGACGATTTCTGATTTTAGAAAAGACAATATTGCCTGTATGAAAAAAGTATTCAAGGAATTTACAAAACGGATATCGGTAGATCTGGATACCGGTTATGTGTCGATTGATGGGAGTAAATTTAAGGCATGGAATTCAAAAGACAGAAACTTTACGGCCATGAAACTGGATGACCGTATCAAATGGTTAGAAGACCATACAGAGGAATATTTACGTCAGATAGAAATAGCAGATGAAAATGAAGAAACAGGAAACGGAAGTCTTACCAAAGAGGAGCTTGAGAAGAAATTAGAGGAGGCGCAGAAGCGTTTAGATCAATACAAATTTTATAGGGATTTGATGATCAAACATAACTTGACACAAATATCATTAACAGATCCGGATTGCCGATTGATGAAAAATAAAAATGGGATGGATACAGCATATAATGTTCAGACCGCAGTAGATACAGAGACGCATTTGATGATGGATTACCAGATGACAAACCGGAATACGGACCATGGACTCATGGCATCAACAATGGAAGAGATAAAAAAGGGTGCGGGGGATGAGATCATAGAAGCGCTGGCAGACAAAGGGTACCAACAGCCGGAAGATATGATAGAATGTCTTGAAAAAGGGATCATTCCGAATGTGATATTGCCAGACGGGCAGGAGACATATGAGTTGGAAATAGAGTATGAGGAAAAGGGATGTGACAAATCGAGCAAATCAACAGAAGAGATAAAAAAGTGCCTGCATAATGGAATTGTGCCAGACGTGTATGAAGAAGTAATAGAGAAAATAGAAGTAGTAGAGACAAAGAAGAAAGTAGTCGACGAACCGGCAGAAATGGCAGAGCCGTATGCAACAGAGGAAGAGATGAAGGAGCGTGCAGGGGAAGGATTTTATGTACGGGATCCGGAGCGTGATAAAGTACATTGTCCAGGAGGAGCGGTACTTCGGCATAAAAGTGTTAAGAAAAACGGAGACACGAGATACGCGAATAAAACAGCATGTCGGAAATGTCCATATAGAAATCGATGTATAAGTGGGAAAGGACAATGGAAAGAAATAGATTTCAACAAAGATACGCTGGAGAAGAAAGCAGCATGGTGGAATCCGGAAGGGCCGGAAGGACCAGAAGGTCCTGGGAAAGAACCAAAGAAAGGGAAAAAGGAGAAGTGGCATTTTGAAAAGAAGAAGGTGGTACGAATAAAATTCCGACCAGGCAGGGAGAAAATGGAACTGAGGAAATGTACCTCAGAGCATCCGTTTGGAACAATAAAACGAGCAATGGGAGCAAGCTACTTTCTGCTAAAAGGCAAGAGGAAAGTGGATGGGGAATTTGCGCTCTTTGCAACAGGATATAACCTGTCAAGAGCAGAAAATATGTTTCGATTTGAGGAATTGATGGAAAAAGTAGGAAGAGAAGCAGCATAAAAATTGTGTATTTTATTCAGTTTTCAAGGTCAGGTAAAAGATTCGTGAGAGGATCTGGGAATACCTGATTTTTTAGTGCAAAAATTCAAATTTGATTGTTAGATTAATCCAATTTTCGGACAATCTGGGGGGG
>RAZE01000043.1 GCA_003611955.1 bacterium 1XD8-76 | reverse complement strand
GAGATTTTCCTAAAAATCAAGGTTTTTATTAAATTTAGAAGTGAAAAAAATGGGTAGTTTTTGACACTACCATTCATTATAAAGGAGGTGAGTAAATGAAAAGAGCATTGATTTTATTGACATCTATTTTTTTAATAGCAGGAAGTCCAATCCAAAGTGTGTGGGCAAAAGAAAGTAGTATGGTAATGTAGGCAGATGGAAAAGATACAGGGATGCAAAGGGCAGATATTATCGTAAAGAAATACCGGGTAAACAATGGAGTACCTCAATACCGCAGATGGAATGAAACACGCAATTGTTGGGTCGCCCCTGACTGGATAGATATTGTCTAGGCGGATTTATCTTAACAATTGGAGGAAACATCTATGAAAAGAAAAGTATCAAATTTATTGGCGTTGTTGTTGGTTTTGCTTCTGACAGTTTCTGTTGAACCATCAAGTGTTTTGGCAAAGGAAAACGTGGTTGAACAGGTAGCGACAGAGAAAGATATGGAAAGTAATCTCACGGTCAATGATTGTGTAGAAATTGAGAAAATTTTATCGATGGAGGAACTAGCTGTTGAAGTTACAGGAAGTGAAACAATGCTGGACATTGATAATGGAGTTCAGGCGACAAATGTAGAGGATGAGACAGAACAGACAAGTATTACGCGATATGGTTCGGTTTCTGGTTATTTGCTTGAATCAGGAGATTTTGAATTGTATTCACTTAATCTTTCTGCTGGTGGATACTTGCAGGCAAGATTGACGGTGCCGAACAATTCTTCCATTAATTATGCTTTGGCGATTTATGATTCTGAACTAAATGTCATGAAAGCGAGCCATTATATACCATATCTGAATGGAGGAAAAGCATTGGAAGAATCCGTTGGCTATCTGTCAGCATCAGATGAACTGATATATATCGGGGTGCTTTCATTTGTAGGAGGCAGTGAGACAGAAGCATATACATTAGATTTTTCGCTTACATCAAATTATTCTATTTTAGGAGATACAGGCGAACCAAATGAAAATGTTCAGGAAGCGATTGCATTGACTTTGGAACATTCCGGAGCTAATGCGTCCGGAATGTTAAATACAGCTATTGATAATGACTGGTACTCTTTTACTGTGATCGATAGTCCCAAGTATGATAAGATCAGGTTGGGAATAACTTCAACATCGGTTTCGAATGGATGTATGCTTGAGATATACAGGAATTTGACAGATGACTATTACACAATGGTGCTCTGTGGAAGCGGTACCGCAGAAGGAGAGTTGGACTTGCCGGTGGGTACATATTATGTCCGTGTAGTAAGTACGAATACCTTTAGTGATTTTAATCCGGGAGATTTGCCCGTTTATAATCTTTCTGTAGTACCCATTTCAAGAGTGGATGAAATGGAAATTACTGTGTATGAAGGTCCCAAGGGTGTTACGGGTTTTTGGTATCCGGAGGGATGGTCTTATCGCCTGTTTGACGCAGAATCAAACTGGATCGATATAACAGGATGGGCTTACTATACAGACAGTATGGGAAATAAATTTGCGGCAGAAAATATAAAACTCAATGGGACAGTTGTAAATACTTCATGGGAATCACTGAATCGACCGGATTTATCTACAACATATGGAACAGCGGTCACACGCAGCAACGGTTTTTTTACTATGAGAGTATATTTGAACAGATCGAAAGGATTGCGGCAATATCATGGTGATTTTTATGACTATATGAGAGTAGAGATTTGCGATTCTGAGAAATGTACTGCCGGATTTTTTTATTTGATAGACTCATATATAACACACTGATTGACGATATATATTAAAAATGAAAGTATACCGCGCAAAAGGAGTTGCGTCAGATATTCAATGGAATGGAGGAGTATAGATATGCAGGTTAAAACAATTACGATAGATGGTGCAGGTATGATGACAGCGAGGCAGGGGATTCAGGAAAAAGGGAATCTGACGGTCTCAACAGGCAATATATTTGGTCCTGAATACAAAGTTTCGATTTCTCAGGAAGGCAGAACCTTAAGCGAGCGGCAGACGGCGCAGGCGGAGAATATACAGAGTGATAATGATAAAAAGGAGAAACTCAGCGGGCTAAAAGAAGACCTGCGAAGTATACTCAAAGGGTGCGGGCTTGAGGGTGATAGGCTTCGTGACAGAGTGGATGCCATCTATGAAGAAATGATGCGGCGATTCGAAAATGGCTTAGAGGTTCCGGCGGATACGGTGACGGCGGAAAAGATGACAGAAGTGACGAATCTTATCGAGAAGGTGAAAAAAGTAAGCTATAAGGATATAGAGATTGACCCTGCGACGGCTCAGGATCTTATGCAGGCGGCACAGGAATATAAGATGCCGAACTCTCTGAAAGATATGCAGGAAACCGAAAATGAGATAATATAAAAGGCCAGATACCACGCAAAAGGAATTGCGTCAGATATTCAATGGAATGGAGGAGTTTGGATATGCAGATTAAAGCGATCACGATAAGCGGTGCCGGTATGATGACGGCAGGAAGAAGTGTTCAGGAGAAAGGAAATGCGGAACAGCAGGCCGGTAACATATTCGGACCCGAGTGCAGAGTCACGATCTCGAAGGAGGGGAAAAACCTCAGCAGACAGCAGGATACTCAGGCGGAAAAGGGAGTTCAGGATATCGGCTCAGAGAGGAGGATGCTTCGTCAGCAGGAAGAGGAGAATTATTATGAAAGCATGAAAAACAAATATCTCGAGGAGCTGAAGGAGATCGACGATAAGATAAGCGGTTTAAACTCTTCCTGGAGTCCCAAAAAAGAGATGGATGAAACGATTGAAAAGCAGCAGGAAGTGCTCAGGGCCATGCGCAGTCAGAAGCAGCATCAGATCGAAGAAAACCAGAGGCGGGCAAAGGAAGCACAACAGATGGCTGCCATGCAGTCCGGGCGATATCAGGAAGAGATCAATGAAAATAACCGGGAGATGCGGACGCTTCTTCGGACGATCGAGGAGGCCCAAAAGGCGGAGGAACAGAGGGAAAATGGAGGAGTGGAGGATGCTGATAAAGGTAAAGGAGCATCCGATCAAGGAAAATCAACCGGCGATGTGATACGAGGCTCGGCGGCTCAGTTTACGGCATCCTCAGTGAAGCGGGAGCTGGAAGTGGGAAAGATGATCGTCGGTCTGAGTGAGGAAGGGCACCGCCTTCTCGACCTGGCGGATTCGATCACCCAGGCGGTTCTCAAAGAAAATGAACATGCCAGAAAGGCTCTCGAACAGGAGAAGCTCACGCTGGAGGAGATGGAGGAGCTGATGCGGCCTATTCGGGAGAGAATGACACCGGAACTCTATAAAGAAGTGGCGGACTACAGGGGCTGGGGACTGCAGATTTTGGAGGACACACTGGACGTCAAGCTACAGCATATTGCGGATGATCCCCTGAGAGGAATGGAGAAGGCGAAAGACAGCATGATACTCTCTGCTGTGGATGCGGCTTTCCATGATGCGACGGAAGGTAAGCTTTTGGAGACATCTGAAGAACTTGAGGCGGAAGTGGAAGAACTGATCGACAGGCGCAACGATATCGATCGTGTCAAAGAGGAGAAAGAAGAGGAGAAAAAGGAGCTGGAAGAAGAACAGGACGATCCGCTGCATCCGGAAGAGTATTTGGAAGAGGAAACTTAAGTAAACGATAACATGATATCAACATAACGACAGGCGTAGCTGACGCGGGGAATCTTTCTGAAAAAGACTGCGGCGGTTACGCCTTTTGTGTCCGTTTTATTGGATACAAATTTTGCTATGACTATAACATCATTTAGAAAGCGAAACAGTTAAGGAGAATAATTGATTTATGGAGAAAGGTTTGGAATCAGAACACAGCATGATCATGTTGAAATCCGATATGAACAGCATTACTTATCAAATTCCGGTAAAAGGATTGCAGGCTGTATATCTGGCGTGTGAGAGGAGGCAGGGGAGATGCAATTTTGTTGTAATACCGTATTATTACGAATTAGTATTTTGTTATGAGGATGGCACTTATTTTTCAATTGAAGAGCTTATATTTCATGAAAAGGATTTTAGTGCGTCGATTCGTGAATATGACGATAGTGTCAAGATCTATACACACCAGAAAATGAAAGAGACAGTCCCGCTGTTTTGTCCTTTACAAAGGCTCAGGGCAGAAGAACCCTTTGTAAAAAAAGAAGTTATGGAGAAATTGAATACGTTGTGCGATGGAAATCGCTTCTGGAGATTGGATGCAAAGAGAAGGAATAAGTATGATGGCAATCAGGAAGTAGAAGTAACGCTGTGTGGAACTGCGCTGGCATGGCTGATCTGGCTGGTGTGGCTTTGTCTGTCAGTTTATCTTTTTTTCTATATTTCTACCCAGTCAGAATTATCGAGTCTGCTTGTTTTATTAGGAGCAGGACTATATTATTATCTGTTTTTTGTCAGAAGCTCTCAGAAAATAGTAAAAAAAGTCAAACCTGTTTTTTATGAAGCGATTTTTGGCAGAAACAAACGCATGCCTCAAGCTCTTGTATTCCGTGAACAAAATGCCATACAAACCTGGCATTGACCGAAGAAACTAAATGCTGAAACTTTTATTGCTTTAGGAAAGACTTTTCGACTTCCAAAAAAGCTGCGAAAAAAGGCGCTGCTTTCCGGATGCTTGTTTATGTGCTGGGATTAGAGGATGAATCTTAATAATAGTAAAGGATTGTTGCGCCATGGATGATTGATCATCTATGGCGCAATGGCCTATTATGGTTATCACTGTTTGCTGTTTTTGCACGATAAGAATTACATTATTTGCAGTCAAACCCGCAGTTCGTGTCAAACTCGGGATTGCAAATGTAGAAGTTCTTTGGATCCAGTCTATCCTGCAGGAGCCGTAAGGCTTCGCCGAATCTCTGGAAATGTACGATTTCGCGCTGTCTCAAGAAGCGGATGGGATCGCAGACTTCGGGATCTTTGATCAGGCGGAGAATGTTGTCGTAAGTGGTGCGTGCTTTCTGTTCCGCCGCCATATCCTCGAAAAGATCGGTGATCAGGTCGCCCTTGCTCTGGAATCTATAGGCATTGAAGGGAATACCGCACCGAAAATGCTATACCTTAGTGATTGTAATTTGTAAAAATACATAATATAATCCTGTTTTTGACAGTTGAGCGAAGCAAAACACCTAGCGACCTCAGTATTTATGCTGGCTGCGAGGTGTT
>RAZE01000042.1 GCA_003611955.1 bacterium 1XD8-76 | reverse complement strand
GGGGCTACGCCCCAAGGTCTCTAAATCATCAATATCTGCAATTTTCAAGGTTCCGCTGAGCCTATTTTTTTGGCTCGGTTTTTTCATAGATTACTTGACACTACCCAAAATGCCTGCTAAAAAGCCGCCTTTCTGTGCACCATTATAAGACATCTGCCCGCATATTGTAAAGATTCTTCTCTCTTCGGCACAATGCTGAAAAAGATTTCGGAAATTACCGTAAAATCTGTAAGTTGACGTTTGCCTTTTTTCAAAGTATCTGTTAGAATCAGTCTGAACATGCAGGAAAACCGTTTTTCTGCATATACTGATAACCGTAAAACTGAGACATGCATAAATACCAGGAGGCTTACGCTATGGCAATCACCGACTATACTGCCGCACTCAAAAAAGGAAAACGAAACTATCAGCTCGCTCTCGCCAGAGGAGCGTATCCTTATCTGCCCGCGCTGGACGACATCCTGTCCTACACGGAAGTGACCGCATCAGTCAATCTCGGATTGATGGATATACCTCTTGCCAAGATCGTAGGCACAAAGACCGCTGGCAGGACAAACGCATTTGCCGGCAATTTTATGCCTCTTCTGCCGGAGAAATCCGAGTTTGCGGCGAAATGGGCATCTCTCTATAATCATCAGATAGACGACGGCATCCGGGATCCTATCGTAGTCTATGAATTTATGCACCGGTTTTATGTGCAGGAGGGAAACAAACGGGTCAGCGTTATGAAGTTCCTGGACTCCTACAGCATTCCCGGTACCGTCACCCGCATCATTCCGAAGAAAACTGACGATAAGGAGAACCGGCTGTACTATGAGTTTCTGGACTTTTATGAGGCTGCCGAATCCTACGACGTCTGGTTCAGCAGAGAAGGCAGCTATAAGAAGCTGATAAAACTGGTCGGAAAAAATGCGGGGGAAGTATGGAGCAGGGATGAGCGCACCGCTTTCCACGCCGCCTGTGAAAAATTCGGCAGAGCCTACAGAGCCGCCTACGGAGAAAAAATAAAACTCTCCGCCTCGGACGCGCTCTTAATCTATGTTGAGTTATACGGATACGAAAAACTGAAGGAGGAGACCCAGACACAGCTCCAAAGCACCCTGGAAAAAATCCAGAAAGAGCTACAGCTGGCCGAAAAGGGTTCTCAGGTGACCCTGGTAAAGGATCCGGAGCCGCCAAAAACTTCTCTGCTCGGGAAAATTCTTCCCACCAATCCCACGCCGGAGAGTCTCAAGATCGCCTTCCTCTACCGGAAGGATCTGGAAACTTCCAGCTGGGCCTACGCGCATGAGCTGGGACGGCTCCATTTAGAGCAGGCATTCGGCGGAAAATTGAAAACCCTTGCCATCGAACAGGTCAACACCGACGACCAGATGAAGAATGCAGTGGACAGCGCGGTGGCCGCAGGATGCAACGTTATCTTTGCCACCGCGGTCCAGATGGTGAACCAGTGCGTACGCTCCGCCATCCAGTATCCGAAAGTAAAGTTTTTTAACTGCTCCATAAAGATGCCCTACTCCTCCGTGCATACTTACTACGCCAGAATGTACGAAGCAAAGTTTTTGATCGGCGCCATCGCTGCCGCCGTCTCCCGCACGGACAGACTGGGCTATGTGGCTGACTACCCGATCTACGGGTCCCTCGCAAATATCAACGCCTTCGCGCTGGGTGCCCGTATGATCAACCCCTACGTAAAAGTATACCTGGACTGGTCCAGGTTAAAAGAACAGGACGGCAAAAAACGACTGCAGCAGGACGGTCTACTGTTCATGTCGGACGACGATATGATCACCCCGAACAATCCAACCAGGGAATACGGATTGTATCTGAAAAACGAGGACGGTACCCTGGAAAACCTTGCCACTCCGATCTGGCACTGGGGGAAATTTTACGAGAGGATCGTCACAAATATCTGTAACGGCAGCATCGAGGCCAGTTCCTCCAAAAAAGAGACCGCCATCAACTACTGGTGGGGGATGTCGGCGGATGTGATCGATGTGATCTGTTCGGAAAAAATGCCTCACGGCACACACAGACTGATCAACTTTTTGAAAAGTTCCATCTGCGCCGGCAGTTTCAAGCCCTTTGACGGCCTGATCTATTCGCAGGATGGAATCATACGCTGCAAGGAGGGAGAATCCCTGCTGCCGGAAGATATTCTCACCATGAACTGGCTGGCGGAAAATGTGATCGGGGAAATCCCCCGGTTTGAAGAACTTACGGAGGAGGCTCAAATGCTTTCGGGATTACAGGGTGTCTACAGAGATGAAGAAAACGAAAAATAAGGAAACTAAAACAGAAAAAGATACATTAAATATTATGATATTCGCGGATCATAAATCCAAACTTCTATATGACTATTATGATCCCGAACGGATGAAAAATATCGATCTCATCATCTCCTGCGGCGATCTGCCTCAGGAGTATCTGAGTTTTTTCGTGACCCTCTGCAATGTCCCTCTCCTCTATGTGAAGGGAAACCACGACATCCGCTACGAAGAATATCCGCCCGAGGGCTGCATCTGTATCGAAAACGATATCTTTGTCTACAAAGGCGTGCGGATTCTGGGTCTTGGCGGCTCCATGCAGTATATCCCCGGCGCAAAAAATCAGTACACCGAGTGGCAGATGAGCCGACGGGTGCGCAGACTGTCTTTCAAATTGTGGAGACATAAAGGCTTTGACATTCTCGTCACCCACGCCCCCGCCTCCGGCTTCAACGACCTCCCCGATCTCCCCCATCAGGGTTTTACCGCATTTCGCACCCTGCTGGAAAAATATGAACCGAAATTTTTCTTCCACGGCCATGTCCATGCAAACTATAACCGGCATTTCAAGCGAACGGATACCTACGGGAAGACCACGGTGATCAACGCCTATGAGTTTTATGTGGTAGAGTATCCGCTCCCATAACAGCCTGCCCAATGATCAGGCGTCAGCCTCAGCTCTGCTTCGGCGTTTCCCCCTGCCCTTTCCGTTTCCACATCACATACAAATAAGTCACAACAGAAAATGCCAGCAGAATAACTGCCAACAGCTGAGACACAGGAATCTGCGTTCCCGGCAGATGGAGCTGATCCGTCCGAAATCCTTCGATTATGCTTCGCCCCAGCCCGTAGCCGCCCAGATAGACAAGGGCGATCTCGCCCTCAAACTGTTTGTATTTCCAGACAAGCAGCATCGCTGCAATCACCATGAGGTTCCAGAGGCATTCGTACAGAAAAGTCGGATGCACCTGGATCGCTCCGTCTGCCGCATGTGCAGCGATCGCCTCTGTGATCTCATTGGGACGCACAGCCACCTCGGGGAGCCGCATCGCAAGCAGACTGTCCGTATATTCCCCGAAAGCTTCCCTGTTGAAAAAATTCCCCCAGCGGCCGATTGCCTGTCCCAGTGCAAGCCCCGGAACACAGATATCCACCATCGTCAAATAATTTATCTTCTTTTTCCTGCAAAAGAGAAACAGCGTCAGAAAAGCGGCGATCACTCCGCCGTAGATCGCCAGACCGCCTTTTCTCAGATTAAAGATACTGAGCAGATCGTTTTTATAATAATCCCAAGCGAAAACCACATAGTAGATTCTCGCGCCGATCAGCCCGAAGATAATGCCGTACAGGAAATAGTCCCATACCAGTTCCCCGTCATGACCATACTTTTTTGCCACCCACAGCGCCAGCCAAAGTCCGGCGGCCATGCCGATCGCAATGACCACGCCGTAGAGGGCTATCGTAAATCCGAATACCGTAAAACTTTTCGGCACATTGTCCAGATAAATTCCCAGATGCGGGAATGCTATCGCTGTATCGCTCATTTCCTTTCCTTTCTTTATTCTCATTATTCTCATACTCGAAAATACTTCGGCTTCGCCGAAGACGCTGCTTCGCAGCTCCTTATTTTCTCGTTGTTCGCTCGGGGGAAATCAAATGTACGCTTCGCGGACGCTTGATTTCCTTCCTTTATTCTCATACTCGAAAATACTTCGGCTTTGCCGAAGACGCTGCTTTGCAGCTCCTCATTTTCTCGTTGTTCGCTCGGGGGAAATCAAATGTCCGCTTCGCGGACGCTTGATTTCCTTCCTCGCTACACGTTAAACCGAAACAGGATCACATCCCCATCCTGGACCACATACTCTTTTCCTTCCATTCCCACCAGCCCTTTTTCCCTGGCGGCCGCAAGAGAGCCAAGTTCCAGCAAATTCTTATAATTTACGACCTCCGCCTTGATAAATCCTCTCTCAAAATCCGTGTGTATTTTTCCCGCTGCCTGGGGCGCTTTCGTACCGATCCTGATGGTCCAGGCTCTCGTCTCATCCTCCCCCGCGGTCAGAAAACTCATCAGCCCCAAAATACGGTAGCTGGCAGCAATCAGCTTGTCAAGTCCCGACTTCTCAATGCCCATGTCCTCCAAAAACATCGCTTTTTCGTCATCGTCCAATTCCGCGATCTCCTGTTCGATCTGTGCGCAGATCACAAACACCTCACTGCCGTTCTTCTCCGCAAACTCCCGCACGGCCTGCACACCGCCATTGGAGGCGCCGTCATCCGGCAGATCCTCCTCCGCCACATTCGCCGCAAAGATAACGGGCTTTGCCGTCAATAAATTGTAGGACTGGAACCATGCGATGTGATCCTCATCGTCCCCCGGATCAAAGCTCATGGCGAGTTCCCCGGCTTCCAGGTGAACCTTTATCTTCTCCAAAAGCTCCAGCTCCTTCCCCAGAGTCTTGTCCATTCTCGCTCCTTTGGAAGTCTTCGCGATCCTTCTCTCCAGAATCTCCAGATCTGAAAAAATAAGCTCCAGATTGATCGTCTCAATATCCCGCAGAGGATCCACACTGCCGTCCACATGCACTACATTCTCGTCCTCAAAGCAGCGAACCACATGTACAATGGCATCCACCTCCCTGATATTGGAGAGAAACTGGTTGCCCAGCCCTTCCCCCTTGGAAGCCCCCTTCACCAGCCCCGCGATATCCACGAACTCGATCACAGCCGGCGTCACCTTTTTGGAGTGATACATCTCCCCCAGCAGTTTTATTCGTTCATCCGGAACAGCCACGATACCCACGTTGGGGTCGATCGTGCAAAAAGGGTAGTTGGCAGATTCCGCCCCCGCCTTTGTCAGAGAATTAAAAAGGGTACTCTTCCCCACATTGGGGAGCCCTACGATGCCTAACTTCATTTTTATATCCATTCCTTTCGCTTCGCTCAAGGCACAAAACGCAATGAAAATGGTTTGCCTGAGCGTATTTTT
>RAZE01000041.1 GCA_003611955.1 bacterium 1XD8-76 | reverse complement strand
CCTGAGGAACTGTCCCCTCAAAACCGAACACTGAAATCCTTTCTCCATCCTCTTTGAAACCTCAACCTTCTGGTCAAGCTCTCGGCCTATTAGTACGGGTCAGCACATGCATCGCTGCACTTACACCTCCCGCCTATCTACCTCCTCGTCTCGGAGGGGCCTCTCCCTTTTCGGGGCGGATATCTCATCTTGAGGGGGGCTTCACGCTTAGATGCCTTCAGCGTTTATCCCTGCCGGACTTGGCTACCCTGCCATGGGTTTGGTCCCCAACAGGTACACCAGCGGTCCGTCCGTCCCGGTCCTCTCGTACTAAGGACGGCTCCCCTCAGATATCCCGCGCCCGCGCCGGATAGGGACCGAACTGTCTCACGACGTTCTGAACCCAGCTCGCGTACCGCTTTAATGGGCGAACAGCCCAACCCTTGGGACCTGCTTCAGCCCCAGGATGCGATGAGCCGACATCGAGGTGCCAAACCACTCCGTCGATGTGAACTCTTGGGAGTGATAAGCCTGTTATCCCCAGGGTAGCTTTTATCCGTTGAGCGATGGCAATCCCACTTTCATACCACCGGATCACTAAGTCCTACTTTCGTACCTGCTCCACCCGTCGGTGTCGCAGTCAAGCTCCCTTCTGCCTTTGCGCTCTTCGAATGGTTTCCGGCCATTCTGAGGGAACCTTCGAGCGCCTCCGATACCCTTTCGGAGGCGACCGCCCCAGTCAAACTCCCCGCCAGGCAGTGTCCCCCAGCCGGTTCACGGCTGCAGGTTAGAAACCCAATGCTCGGAGGGTGGTATCCCAAGGACGGCTCTGCAGAGACTGGCGTCCCTGCTTCTCTGCCTCCCACCTATCCTGTACATCGAACATCGGATCCCAGTGCCAAGCTGGAGTAAAGCTCCATGGGGTCTTTCCGTCCTGGCGCGGGTAGCCAGCATCTTCACTGGCATTTCAATTTCACCGGGTGCATTGTCGAGACAGTGCTCAGATCATTACGCCTTTCGTGCGGGTCGGAACTTACCCGACAAGGAATTTCGCTACCTTAGGACCGTTATAGTTACGGCCGCCGTTTACTGGGGCTTAAGTTCAAAGCTTCGCTTTCGCTAACCTCTCCCCTTAACCTTCCAGCACCGGGCAGGCGTCAGCCCATATACCTCACCTTCCGGTTTCGCATAGACCTGTGTTTTTGCTAAACAGTTGCCTGAGCCTATTCTCTGCGGCTGCATCTCTGCAGCGCCCCTTCTCCCGAAGTTACGGGGCCATTTTGCCGAGTTCCTTGACAATGCTTCTCCCGCCGGCCTTAGGATTCTCTCCTCATCCACCTGTGTCGGTTTACGGTACGGGTATGTTATGAGCTATAGCGGCTTTTCTCGACGGCAGGCTTTTGTGCTTCGCTACTTCCTTTCGCTCCGCATCACGCCTTTGGCTTGCTGTACGGCTTTTCCTTTACAGCACCTCCTGCGCTTGCACCGGTCTTCCCTTTCCCGGCTCACAGCTGCCTCCCGTGTCCCCACAGTTCTGTCATAACATAGTACAGGAATCTCCACCTGTTGTCCATCGGCTACGCGTCTCCGCCTCGCCTTAGGCCCCGACTTACCCAGGGCAGATCAGCTTTACCCTGGAAACCTTGGATATTCGGCCAAGAGGATTCCCACCTCTTTCTCGCTACTCATTCCGGCATTCTCTCTTTCTGCCTCTCCACTGTTCTTTTCAGTACAGCTTCGCCGCTCGCAGAAATGCTCCTCTACCGATCATGCCTTAACATGATCCCTGGGCTTCGGTGGCGTGTTTTAGCCCCGGACATTTTCGGCGCAGGGCCTCTCGACCAGTGAGCTATTACGCACTCTTTTAATGTGTGGCTGCTTCTGAGCCAACATCCTGGTTGTCTTTGAGACCCCACATCCTTTTCCACTTAACACGCACTCCGGGACCTTAGCCGCAGGTCTGGGCTCTTTCCCTTTCGACTGCCCAACTTATCTCGTGCAGTCTGACTCCCGTATCTGTCTGTATGGCATTCGGAGTTTGATATTCTTTGGTAAGCTTTGACGCCCCCGCGGAAATTCAGTGCTCTACCTCCACCAGACTCATATCGAGGCTAGCCCTAAAGCTATTTCGAGGAGAACCAGCTATCTCCGGGTTCGATTGGAATTTCTCCCCTACCCACACCTCATGCCCACCCTTTTCAACGGATGTGGCTTCGGACCTCCACCGCCTTTTACGGCAGCTTCATCCTGGACATGGGTAGATCACCCGGTTTCGGGTCTGCGTCGTCTGACTTTACGCCCTCTTCAGGCTCGCTTTCGCTTCGGCTCCGCGCTTCCTGCGCTTAACCTTGCCAGACACCGCAACTCGCCGGACCGTTCTACAAAAAGTACGCGGTCGCACTTAGCGTGCTTCCACAGCTTGTAAACACAGGGTTTCAGGTTCTCTTTCACTCCCCTCACGGGGTCCTTTTCACCTTTCCCTCACGGTACTGTGCTCTATCGGTCACTGAGGAGTATTTAGCCTTACGGGGTGGTCCCCGCTTATTCCCACAAGGTTTCTCGTGTCTCGTGGTACTCTGGATCCTGCCGTCCTGTACGATCCTTCGCTTACGGGGCTTTCACCCTCTTCGGCCGGCCTTCCCAGGGCCGTTCTGCTGGATCTTCCAGTGACTTCTGCAGTCCGAACCCCATAACGCTTCGCGCTATGGTTTGGGCTCTTTCCGGTTCGCTCGCCGCTACTTCGGAAATCACTTTTGTTTTCTTTTCCTCCGGCTACTTAGATGTTTCAGTTCACCGGGTTCCCTCCGTTAAACTATGGATTCATTTAACGGTGCCTGAGGTTTTCTCAGGCGGGTTTCCCCATTCAGACATCCGCGGATCGATGGATATTTGCTCCTCCCCGCGGCTTTTCGCAGCTTATCACGTCTTTCTTCGGCTCTCAGTGCCCAGGCATCCTCCCTGTGCTCTTCTCTGCTTGACCAACCTCAATCTTCTTTCACAAGATGGAGCTTTTCCCCCTGCCGCTTCGCACTTTCTGTGTTCTGCAGTAAGGCACTCTCTCCTGCTTCCCTGACTGAGCCGGCGGATAGCGTTCCGCCTCTGGTCTTTGGTTCTTCGTTTTTTCTTGGTTTTACCGTATATATCTCTATATACGGCCTCGGATGTCTCTATCTTTTCGGCAGGCACAACAAAACAAGTTCCCTTCTTTCATTATGCCTTTCTTTTTTGGAATAGATATCTTTCAGTATTCGGTTTTCAAGGTACACTTCTCTGCAGTCTTTTAACTGCAATGGAGACTAAGAGATTCGAACTCTCGACCCCCTGCTTGCAAGGCAGGTGCTCTCCCAGCTGAGCTAAGCCCCCTTGGGCTCCGGCAGCCTCCTGCTCTCCCATGCCGTCTCCAGCATAGTACCATCGGCCGTCTGGGTCTTAACCTTCGTGTTCGGGATGGGGACGGGTGTTCCCCCCAGGCGTATCGCCACCGGAAATGT
>RAZE01000003.1 GCA_003611955.1 bacterium 1XD8-76 | reverse complement strand
TTCTGTTTTTAGACACAAAAACGGAGCCATTGCTCCAGTAGCGATTGTTCAGCTACTTTTGCAACAGCCCCATTTTGTTACCTGATCAGTATACATGCCAGATCATTTACATTGGTTCCTGTAGGTCCCGTTTTAATCAGACCGTCGCATTTTTCCAGTGCATGATAAGAGTCATTCTGTAAGAGAACACTGCTGATTCGATATCCCGCTTCTCTTAATTTACCATAAGTACTGCCATCCACAAATCCCCCTGCCGCATCTGTCGGTCCGTCTGTTCCATCTGAGCCGAAGGAAAATACAGCCACGTTTTCCATGCCCCGTATCGCTTCCGCCGCCGCCAGCACCAGCTCCTGATTGCGCCCTCCAATGCCATTTCCTGTGAGCTGCACCACCGTCTCTCCTCCCGCAAGGAAAGCCAACGATTTTTTACAATTTTGATACTGCCTTGCGATCGCCCCGAGAAAGGTTCCCGCTTCCTTTGCCATACAATTCAGGCTCGAAGTCAGCACAAAAGGCTCATATCCCAGCTCTCTGCAGGTTCTCGAAGCTGAAATACACAGTTCCTGCACGCTTCCCGTAATCACAGTAGTCACATTGTTACAGATTTTCGGTGTTTCCTGCTCCAACAGTTTTTTTACATTTTCTGTCAATACCAGACCATATTTCTCCACTACAGCCAGGCACATAAGCGTTGTCGAGGAATCCGGGTACGCCGGTCCCGAAGCGATCATATCAAGGGGATCCCCCAGAATATCTGAAAGTACTACCGCAAACACATGCGCGGGATAGCACATCTTCGCAAATTTTCCTCCCTTCACCGCAGAGAGACGCTTCCTGACGATATTCATCTCCTTGATATCCGCGCCGCAGGACAAGAGCTGCCTTGTCACATCCTGCAACTCTTCCAGCGTGCAGAGCGGTATCTCGAAAAGAGCAGAACCTCCCCCCGATATCAGCATGATCACCAGATCCTCTTTTGACAGGTTCCCAACCATATCCGCCGCATATTCCGTCCCTCTGAAAGAATTTTCATCGGGTACGGGATGCCCAGCCTCAAAAATGCGGTACGACTCGATCTCTCCTTTGGCATGCTCATATTTCGTTATGATAACGCCCGCATCTATCCGATCTCCCAGCACATCTTTCGCTGCCTTTGCCATCTGCCATGCCGCTTTCCCGAGCGATACCACGATCAACCTTCCCTGGGGCATTTTCAGGCTCGCGAGCGCCTTTTTTACCGCCTGGTCCGGCTGTACATCCCGAATCGCTCTTTCGATAATCAGGTCTGCATCCTTACGAAAATCCACTTTATTCTCCTCACTTTCGTTTATTGTCCATAAACAAGTTTTAATCCTTCTCTTCCCTTATTCCATATACCTCCGCTGCCGTATTACACAAAATATCTGCTCTTTCCGCATCAGAAAATCTGTCATCTGCCAAAAGAAAATCATACAGTCTACGATAATCTTCTATCACCAACAGCTGCGGGACATCACTTCCCCACATCATGCGTTTGGAGCCGACTATTTTCTTTGCCCTATATATCAGATCAGCACTTTTCGGAAACGGGTACCGTTCCCTCATATTCCACAGAACCGCCGTGACATCAAACCAGATATTTCTGCACTCTGCAAGCTGTCCCATATCCTCTTCCCACTGATCGAAACATTCTCCATCGGCTGCCAGCAAATGACAGACCACAAATTTTACAGTATCATGTTTTCTGGCGGCCCGACAAAGTTCCTGAATCTGATAACTCTTCATTCCCCGCCTGCCTATATCAAACACGAGTGTAATATGTTCTTTTTCAGCCTTTTTGAATATCGTCTCAAACTCTATTCCATCAATTTTAAGAGCACTGTGTATACCTGTCATTCCGGCTCCGGTGCTGATTTCAAATTTCAGTATTCTGAATCCGAATTTATAGATCAGGCACTCCAGTACCATATCGATCTGCTCGATACATGGATCCAGGCTTCCCGACCCTATGAAACGATTTGGATATTTTTTTACTGTTTCAAAAATATACTCATTTTGCAATCCATATAAAAGACCATGCAACAACACAGCTTTGTCTATCCCTGCCTGATCCATCTGTCTGATCAGTGTCTCCGCCAGATATTCTTTATCACCGCATTCTTCCGGTATAACCTTCTGCTTCGTACCATCCAGAAAACTGACCATCCCTCTTCCCACAGGACGTACTTCCCCTCTGGCTCCCATACCGGAAAGATGTTCTATAATATGTGCATGACAATCAATAATCATTTTTATACCTCTTTTTTGTACGCCGTCGACAACACTTATGCTGCCGCCTGCTTTCCATCTTCTTTCATAGAACGCATAAATTTAACTGAAACATTGTTAAATGCAACTGCCGCAATAATAATGATTCCTTTTACAACCGGATGCCATGAACCGGAAACACTTAGCAAGTTTAATCCATTGTTGATCAATCCTATAAGAATCACGCCAAAAACCGTTCCCTGCACGGTACCTACGCCGCCACTCATACTGGTTCCGCCTATCACTACTGTTGCTATCACATCCAGTTCATATCCGTTTGCAGTTGTCGCATTGGCCTGCTGATTTAAAGCAGTCAGCATTACGCCGCCAAAAGATGCTGCAATTCCGCAGATCACATATGCCAGAATTACTATCTTGTCAACCGCTATATTAGAGATTCTTGCCGCTCTGGGATTTCCGCCTGCCAGATAACACTTTCTTCCATACACCGTTTTATTTAAAATAAAAAAAGAGATTAAAAATACCAACCCGAAGCCAAACACGGGACAGGGAATCCCTAAAATTTTTCCGCTTCCCAGAAAAACATACTGTTTCTGCTCTAAAATGCTGATCGTTTTTCCATCGCTTGCCATCTGAGCTATTCCTGTAAGGATACTTCCGACTGCCAATGTCGTAATAAATGGCGGCACCTTTAATTTACTTACAAAAATACCGTTTATTGCTCCTGCAGTTCCCCCAACTGCCAAAGCACTCAAAACAGACAATGCTATAGAATGGTCTGATTTTAACATAAGCGCAGATGTAATACCAGCCAAAGCCGCTATATTTCCTACAGACAAATCAATTTTCCCCACAAGAATCACAAAAGTTCCACCCATAGAGATAATGCCGACAACAGCAACCGCCCACAATATATTCATAAAATTGTTAACAGAAAAAAATTTCGGTGTTGCCATAGCCAACAGTGCAACTACAATTAAAAGTATCATTATATAGCGATATTTATATAATATCACTTTCATCTTATTGCTCATATATCTCTTCCTCCTCCTGCCTCAAACCCGATGCATACGCGAGGATCTGCTCTTCATTTACACTGCCGCCAAGTGCCTCTTTTATAATACCTCCATTGCGGAGCACCAAAATTCTATTAGAAAGCTTTAACAGCTCATTTAAATCAGAAGATACCAAAAGCACTGCTCCTCCGTCTTTTACGAGCGCTTTCAACAAACGATATATCTCATCCTTTGCCCCCACATCCACACCGGCAGTAGGCTCATCTACCAACAGTAATGTCAAATCCCTTTCCAGCCATTTCCCCAGTACAACTTTTTGTTGATTTCCTCCCGAAAGATTGATCACCAGCTGATCCGGCATATCAGGTCTTATATCAAATTTCGTTATAGCTTCTCCGGTAACCCCCTCTTCCTTCTTTACATTCACAAAAAACTTTCCTGTCTTCACCCAGTCCAGATTGCTTGACATCAGGTTCTGCTTTATGGAGCACAGAGGAACAAATCCTTCCAGCGCCCTGTCTTCCGGCACATAGCCAATACCGTATTTGACTGCTTCTTTCACCGATCTTAAAGACAACCTGTTTCCTTTGATCTTTACACTTCCAGATGCAGTCGGGTCCGCGCCAAAAACTGCTCTTAAAACTTCCGTTCTTCCCGCTCCTATAAGTCCGCTGAGCCCGAGAATTTCTCCGGGATATACCTGAAAACTCACATCCTGTATAACTCCCGGTATCTTTAAATGCTCCACTTCCAGCACCGGTTTCTTGCCACTATTTTTACTTGGTTCTGCATAACTGTCCTTGTCCGTAATATCTTTTCCTATCATTAACCGGATAATTTCCTCCGGTTCTACCTCTCCTCTCGCATAAGTCCCCATACGTCTGCCATCCCTCAGAACCGTGATTGCATCAGAAAGTGCATACACCTCTTCCATACGGTGTGAAATATAAAGAATACTGACTCCTTTGTACGATAACTCCCTGATGATTTTAAACAGATGTTGACTCTCTGTCGTAGTTAGCGACGCCGTCGGCTCATCCATGATCAATATGGATGCCTTTGTTGACAAGGCTTTCAATATTTCTACCAGCTGTTTTTGTGCAATGCTCAAATTCTCAACTTTTTCATCTGCACGAAGCGGAAATTCATACTGATCAATTAATTCCTGCGCCTTTTTCAGTCTTTCTTTCTTATTGACTTTACCGAAAATATTCACACTCTCTTTCCCAAGATAAATATTTTCTGCAACACTCAAAACCGGAATAAGGCTTAACTCCTGAAAAATCGTACTAATTCCAATTTTTTCAGCGTCCTTCTTTCCGTTAATCTTTACTTCTTTTCCATTGTGCAGAAAACTTCCGGCATCCTTTGTATATATGCCGGTTATAATCTTGATAATGGTAGATTTTCCTGCACCGTTTTCCCCCATCAACGCATGAATCTCGCCCTTTTTTATGGAAAATCCCAGATCTTTTAATACGGGAACGCCGGAAAAACTTTTATAAATATGCTGTACTTCAAACAGCACTTCTTTTTTATCCATAAAAATTCCTCCTCATAATACTTTTGCCTCCACCTGCGTTTTTCCTGTTTTCAAAAACATATTTAGTATAAGCAATATCAAATAGGACTGCCGCCAGAATCACCACACCTTTAATGATCGGTTGATAATACGTTGAAATGCCAATCTGAACAATACCACTGTTAATAACTGCCATCAATAATGTTCCTATAAAGGTTCCGGTCATATCTCCTCTGCCTCCCTGAAGGCTGCATCCTCCGATAACCACCGCCGAAATAACGCTGAACTCCATTCCGATACCAATCTCTGTTGTCGCCGTCATCATGCGTGCAACTGTCATAATCCCTGCAATTCCGCACAAAAATCCAGTATATGTATAAGCAAATACCTTGATTTTTGCTAAATTAATCCCTGTCAACTTCGCTGCCTGTGCATTGGAACCGACTGCATATGCATATAAACCAAGTTTAGTATAACGCAGAATATAATGTGAGATAATAATCAGTATAAAAAAGACAATATCAACCAGATAGAATACTCCAATTCTTCCACCCAACATTTTCAGAATATTATTTTTTATCATTGCATTTTGCAACGCTGCAATATCCGTAGCGTTCAGTACTCTTGTCAGCCCTCTGTAGATATTCATGGTCGCCAATGTCACAATAAAATCAGGAATATTCAACGTCGTGATTAATACGCCATTTACTGCCCCCAACAGCAATCCCAGAACCAACACCAGAAATATTATCACCAAAAGCGGAATACTGGTAAAACGCAGCATATTAGATCCAATCATTGCACAGAGCGCCATCATTGATCCGACGGAATTATCAATTCCACCGGTAATAATAACAAAAGTTACTCCACACGCCATAATCCCAACATATGCCGCTTCCCTCAATATGGAGGCAAAATTATTTACAGTAAAAAAGAGTGGCGCTCTAAAAGAAAATACAACAACCAGCAGACCCAGTAACAGGATAGATATCATTTTTCTTATTATTTTGTCATCCAATTTTATCACTCCTTATTCATGGTAAGCGCCAAGCGCTTACCATGCTTTTGAATCAATATATCCTGTTTACCATCTGTCTTCCGGAAGGATTGTATCCACATTATCCCTGGTTACAACAACCGGCTGCATATCCACTACTCCGGTTCTTGTAATATATTCTGGAGACAGACCGCTGTTTAAAAAGAACATGGTCAGCTGCGCTGCCACTGCACCCTGTTCATAACAGTTCGTGTAGATTGTTCCTGCCATCTGACCGTTTTCGATCATTGTCAGTGCATCAGACTCCCCATCATTTCCCCAAATGCATATATCATCCAGTCTCCCCGCCGCTTCTGCCGCAATGGCTGCACCTTCCGCCATTGTATCATTTATAGCACATACGCCATCTATCTGGTCATATGTCTGAAGAAAATTATTCATAACAGTAATGGCTTCTTCTTTTTCCCAGTCTGCGGGCTGTGCATCAAGAATCTCTATATTCGGATATTCTTTTTCCAGCGTTTCACGAAATCCCTGCTCTCGCAACACCTGCGTGGAAGCTCCTATTACCCCTTGAATAATAACTACTTTTCCTTCTCCGCCAAGCTGTTCACCCATATGTTTTGCCACAAGTGCACCAGACTCATATGTTGCCATCTGTACCAGTCCCGCATGATTTTCCGCCACATCCAGATTAATACATATAACAGGGATTCCTGCTGCTTCCGCTTCCTGTACAGAAGAAGTAACCCCTGCTGCATCGGAAGCTTGCAGTAAAATGCAGTCATAATCCTGATTAATCAAATCGTTAATAATGCTTATCTGTTTCTCTGTGGATGTTTCTCCGTCAAAACAGCTATATTCAATATTGGGAAAACTCGAAAACTGTTCCCGTATTCCCTGATCCCATGCTGCCGGAACAGTATGGCCGATAGACCAGGGTACAAACGCCACTTTATAAGTATCTTTTTCTTCACGGGCATGAATTGCAGAAGCTCTTCCATCCTCGCTATTCCCCTCTTCGGATGTGGTCTCAGACACCATTCCTCCGTCATCCGTCTGAATGCCTGCACACCCAACGAGCATTGTCATCATTCCTGCACAAAGAATTGCTGATAAAATTTTTTTACACTTTAACATTATTATCTTTTCCTCCATCTTTACTTATCATTTAATTTTAAAAACCACACCAACCTTTAAAACTTCCTCAGGGCTTCAACATAACCTTGCACGCCATAGGATCGCCGCATGCTGTCTCAAAAGCTTTCGTTGCGTCCGCCAGATCAAATACATGGGAGATCAGCGGCTCGATATTTACCATTCCTTTCGCCACATTGTCCAGTGCTTTGTGGATCCACCAGGGCCTGTCTATCTTAATTCTGTGGATCAACGCCAGTGTGCGGATATCAAATCCGTCGTTATGCCACCTGTTGATATACAGTGTAGCCGGTTCCAGAACCCAGCTGTAAAGCCCGAGTATCCCTCCATGCTTGAGCACGTCGCTGCATATCTGTATCGCCGCATCGTTTCCGGCCGCTTCAATACATATATCCGCTCCCTGATTTCCTGTCACCTCAAGAACTGTTTTCACAACATCATCTCTGTCCGGATTCAACACGATATCGGCTCCCATTTTTTTTGCAAGTTCCAGTTTACCGTCTACGATGTCCACACAGATCACTTTATATGCACCCATCTTCTTCACTACCTGCATCATCACCTGCCCTGCAAAACCAGCTCCGACAATAACCACCACATCTCCCAGCTCCACGCCCGACTGCATGCCGGCGTAAACGGCACAGGCTGTCGGCTCGCCCAGAGAAGCGGCCTCCATGGACATTCCCTCCGGTACCTTTACCACGCCGTATCCGTTATAATCTACTGGTGCCACAAAATAATCCGCCATTGTATTATACCAGCCAAAGGACATTACTTTGTCGCCGACTTTGAAATCCGTCACATTTTTTCCCACCTCAACGATGATACCCGCCGCTTCATGCCCCATTTTTAGCGGATAGGAATGGTGCGCCTCATTGTTTGCCGTCACCTGCTCCACGAGCACCTCCCTCGGCATCTTTCCCTCGGAATAATTTTTGTCCGTCCCGCAGATCGACGCCATATACGTTTTCACAAGAACTTCATTATCCCCTGGGTGCAGATCACATCTCTCCAGCACTACCTCATTGGGCTGTCTGGTCACTACTACTCTTGTCTCCATTTTTACTCTCCTTCACCTAAAATTTTGGATATCGCGTGAAATATGGTCGCCACCGATGTCGCTCCCGGATCGGCTGTTCCCAGCCCCCGTTCTCCGACATAATATCCTCTTCCTCTTTTTGCTATCATCTCTTTTGTCGCTTCCACGCCTTCCGCTGCCGCCCGTTCCGCCGCCACGAAACATGCTTCAAACGAAGCGCCTTCCCAAGAAGCTTTCACAAAAGCCTCTACTGCCGGTGTATAGGCATCCATCAGCGTCTTATCACCTTTTACGGCTTTTGACTTATTCTGGATACTCTCCCAGACTTTCCGCATTATTTGCGCCGTCTCCTCCGCTGTCAGTTTCTTTCTGTCTTTCAACAAGACCCCAGTCTTTTTGCAGGCAAATCCCATCAGAGTGGTAGCTGTTCCGCCGCCGGAGGCCAGCAGTATGGAACCTGTTTTGTCAATGATCTGTACTCCGCTCATTTCTTCCATCTGCGGAATCTGCTCCTGTACCTGCCCAAAAGCCCTCTCTATATTGGAACCGTGCTCCCCGTCTCCCATCACTGCATCCAGCGCATTAAGCTCCTCCTTTTTCTCCAAAAGCTCCCTGCATACTTCCGACAGACACTGCAATACTGTTTTATTATGTCCCATCTCTCACCTCCTGTTATCCCATATGAAATGCAAACGTATCCGCTTTCGCATCCAGCAGTTCTTTCAGTTCGTCATCCAGTTTCATAACCGTAACGGCGCCTCCAGCCATTTCCAGCGATGTCATATAATTTCCTACGAAGCTTTTATACAGTCCGATCCGTTTTTCTGTGAGAATTTTTGCCACATCCTGCATTAAAATATACAGTTCCATAAGAGGTGTTGCACCGCAGCCATTTACCATAACCGCAACCTCTTCCCCCCCATTTAACACGATATTAGACTGTATCTTTTCCAGCAATATCTCTGCCAGTTCCCTGGAAGAGGGAATCGACATCCTTTTTATACCCGCTTCTCCGTGAATACCCGTCCCCAGCTCCATTTCCTCCTCCTCCAGCGTAAATCCCGGTTTCCCCACACTGGGAATAATACAGGGACTGAGCGCAAATCCAAAAGTCCGTATATTACGGATCGCTTTTTCCGCACAACGTTTCACTTCATCCAGATCGGCTCCGCTCTCCGCCTTTGCTCCGGCTATTTTATGGACAAAAATCGTCCCGGCCACACCGCGACGCCCTGTCGTATTTTCGCTTTCCTCAACCGCTATGTCGTCCTTTACCACAACCTTTTCCACCCGGATTCCCTCGTCCTCCAGAAGTTCCGCCGCCATATCAAAATTCAGATTGTCACCGGTATAATTTTTCGCTACGATCAAAACGCCTTTTCCCATGTCAACCGCTCTGATTCCCTCTATCATCTGATCTACGGAAGGAGAAGAAAATAACGCTCCCGCACAGGCGGCATCCAGCATGCCGGCACCCACATATCCGGCATGTGCCGGTTCGTGCCCGCTTCCCCCTCCGGAAATTACGCCGACCTTTTCACCGGACGGCCTGTTTTTCCTTACCACGACCTGTGTTCCCGGCAATATCTTCAGATCAGGATGTGCAAGCATCATTCCTTCCAGCATTTCCGGCACAACATTTTCCACTGAATTCAGAATTTTTTTCACTTTATCTCCCTGCCTTTCTGTATTTTTGTCTTGAAAATCCTGTTAAATATATTGTATCTGTCTCCTTCCCTCTCTTCAATTTTATGTGTTTCTTAAAATGTGAATTTTACAGTGAAATTATTTCTCATTTTGAGAATTCTCTTTGTTCATCAGGCTTTCTTGTACATACTATTTACATAATTCACTCAAAATTATTGTTATCAAAAAGGTTCTCATGGTATAATTGCCTTATATTTTTCTGCCCGGTCATGTTTTTTTATCATTCATACCAAAACAGAAATGGAGTTCATGCAGTATGACGGAGCTTTTACAGATTCAGGATTTTATTCAGAAAATTGCAGAAGGGATTACTTTGGCAACGGAAATCGACACACAGGTCATCGACTGTTACTGCAACCGGATCGCCGGCACCGTATCTCAGTCCCTGCCTCCGATCGGCGGTGTTGTACGCAATATTCTTAAAACAGGCTTGCCACAGATATGTACCTCCCCGGGTCTGGCTCCCGCCTGCCAGTACTGCGATCGAAAAGAAAATTGTAACGAAAAGGGATTTATTCACTATCCCATTTTTTATGATGACAGTGTTGTCGGCGTAATGGGCATCATCTGCTTCACGCAGGAACAGGCAAAAAAAATAGACGACAGCAAGTATCGTCTGTTTTCCTTTATTGAGCAGATGTGCTCCATCATACAACTGAAACTGAAAGAATATGAAATCTACTCCAGAGAGGCGGAAATGCTGGAGGAAGCCCTTTTGCAGAACCAGATCCTGAATCAGGCTATGAGCCAGATCTCAAACGGATATATCTTTGTCAACAAGGACGGAACCATCCGCAATTACAACGATAAGGCCCTTCAGATCCTTCATACAACCGAAAAAAAAATTCATTCACAGACAGTCTACGAACTGATACCGGATCCTGCCTTTCTGAATCTTTTCAACCAAAAAAGGAATGCCGTATATGAAAGAATCTATATATGCAAAAAAGAATACGGCATCTTTGTAACCTTTTTTTATAATGAAAATGAACTGCTTGGCTGCACGGTCAATTTTAAAACCATTGACAGTTTTTGCACCCGCATGGAAATCTCTGATCATCTTTCGGGTGGCAATACCGTATCTCTCCGCGATTTTCTCGGAGAAAGCAAAGAAATGCTCGCCGTAAAAAAACTGGCTCAAAAAGCCGCTGTACAGCCGGTCAATGTGCTTATTACTGGGGAGAGCGGAACCGGAAAGGAATTTCTGGCGCGTGCCATTCACGGCAGCAGCAACCGCAGCAAAAACCCTTTTATCGCCATAGACTGCCAGAATTTTTCCACAGAAACCATGGATGAAGAACTGTTTGGTTCCCCCGATATCCCTGATACGACTCCGGATTCTCACACCCCGGGTGCGCTTGAACTGGCCAGTTCGGGAACCATTTTCTTAAACCGGATAGAGCTATTGCCCATCTCGCTCCAGTTCAAACTGCTTTCCTGCATCAAAAACCATTATTTTACCAGGAAAGGCAGCAACAGAAAAGTTTCCGTCGACGTACGCATTATCGTTTCTACCTCTGCTTCTTTAAAACAATTAACGCATACCAATGAGTTTTTGGAAGAACTGTACTATTGTCTCAGCGGTATTCCGATCACTCTGCCGCCATTGCGTACCCGAAAAAATGATATTATGCTCTATGCCCGCCATATTCTGGACAAGCACAATAAATATTTCACGTCAAAATCCTTGCGCTTTGACAAGAAAATAAACATGTATTTTTCCCAGTATGCATGGCCCGGAAATATCCATGAGATGGAAAACGCTATCCAATATATGTTATCCATCCATAATAACAAATCTCTGATACTGACCGCCGATGAACTGCCTGTCAATATCAGAGAAAATGTCAATACCATGGGGATTCCACAACGTATGCAAACCGATATGAATGCATCTTCAGGCATACCTCTGCGTTCTATTGAAAATCAGATCCTTCTCGATCTGATCAATGAACGCGGCGATACTGTTGCCGAAAAAAAACAGATCGCGGAAAAACTCGGCATAAGCCTCTCCACCCTCTATCGCCGTCTCTCAGAGCTTTCCTACAGATCATAATACATCGCAAACTCCGCCGGCGTGGGGATCTCCCCCGCCTTCTTCGCCTCCGCGCGCTTTCTCGCCGTCCATACTTCGATCAGCCTCTCCGGGAACACGCCGCCCTTTGTCAGATAGGCATGGTCCGCCTCCAACGCATCCAACGCCTCCTCCAGGCTCTTCGGCAGTCCCTTGATCTTCTTCTGCTCCTCGGCGGATAACGTATACAGATTAAAGTCATAAGGCCCCCATCCCATGGCCGCGGGATCGATCTTTCTCTCGATGCCGTCCAGACCGGCCATCAGGATCGCCGCATAGGCATAGTATGGATTTGCCGTGGCATCCGGATTTCGCAGTTCAAACCGCTTTGTCTCCGGAGATTTCGCGTAAGCCGGAATCCGGATCACCGCGCTCCTGTTGGATGTGGCGTAGCCGATGGTCACAGGCGCCTCATAGCCCGGCACCAGCCGCTTGAAAGAGTTGGTGGAGGGATTCGTGAAGGCGCATAAAGACGCGATATGTGTCAGCAGCCCGCCGATAAACCAGTGCGCCGTCTGACTAAGGCCCGAATAGCCGTTCTCATCGTAGAACAACGGCTTTCCGTCCTTCTTTAACAGCATATGTACATGCATGCCGCTGCCGGCCTCCTGATAGATGGGCTTTGGCAAAAACGTCGCGGTCTTGCCCTCCTTCGCAGCCATATTTTTAATGATATATTTGATGATCATCGTATTGTCAGCCATCTCGGGCATATCCGCCAGCTCCACCTCGATCTCCATCTGCCCCGGGCCGCCCACCTCGTGATGATGATATTTTACCCTGATGCCCCAGTCCTCCATCTCCATGCAGATACGGCTTCTCAGATCATACCCCACATCCTGGGGCGCCGCCACATGATAGCCGCCCTGGCCTGGCACCTCAAAACCGTTGTTGCCCGGGTTGTCAAGGCTTCTGTTCCACGCCGCCTGCTTCGTGTCGATCCGGTAACCGCACTGTCTCGGCGATACCTCATAGCGCGCCGTGTCAAACAGATAGAACTCAAATTCCGGTCCGATGATCATGGAATCCGCGATGCCGCTCTCTCTCATATACTCCACTGCCCGCAGCGAGACATTTTTGGGATACTGATCGAAGGGCTTATTCTCTTCCTTCCCGATCACACAGACGTTCCCGCACATCGTCAGCGTGGGCACCTCCGCGAAAGGATCCACGTAGGCCGTATCCGGATCCGGCAGAAACACCATGTCGCTCTTCTCGATCGGCGCATAACCGTAGTTGGAGCCGTCAAATCCGATGCCGTACACAAACGTGTTCTCGTTGAACCGCTCCACCGGTATCGTAATGTGCCGCCAGCGCCCGTCGATATCCGTCATCTTAAAATCGATCATGCGGATCTGTTTTTCCTCGCACAGTTTCCTGATCTCTTTGCTCTTGTCCATAACTTATTCCCTCTCCTTATCCCTTAGGCATGTATACAGTGCAGGCACAACGCATCTTTTTATCTGACTTTTGGCGCACTGCTCACTACTTACGTGAACATTATAGCACGTCTTCACATGATTTCCCAGCAGATTATTTCTGATAATCTCTTATTGTTCCGTCTGCAGTCCGGGACTTTACACTTTCCAGCGAATCCGCTATGATCAATTTTTAAGGAGACAATAAATATACTGAACCGGGGGTACTATGAACCAACTGTCAAAAAGGACCAGTGGTATTTTTCCGCGATGAGAGTTTCCGCTCAACAAAAACACCCGTACTCCGGATATTCCAAGCTGTCCTGGACAACTCCAAAGAAAAATGCTGCATCCAGGCATTTCAGGAGTGAGCTTCCCGCAGCCTCTCCACGATACTTTTCTTCCGTATGCTGCGCCAGGCGAAAAGCGGCACCAGCACAGCCACTGTTCCGAGCACCGGCAGCATGATCACAAAGGGCAGTATCTGAAATCGGTACTCAAAAAACGCTACCAGATCACCAAGTGCTCCCAGAATAACGAAGGACAGCGCACTTCCCAATACAAAGCCGGCAGTGCCCGAGACCGCTACATAGCTGATTCCCTCGCAGATCAGCATTTTCTGCAGCTGGCCGTTTGTCATCCCGATGCTCTGCAGCATGGCAAACTCCCGCTTTCTCGAAAGGATCTGCGTGATCATCGCGTTGCTGAAGTTCAAAATGCCCACCAGAGCGACCACCGTGGATAGCGTGATACCGATCAGGGCGACCATCGCCGTCATATTCTCAAACTCTTTCCGCAGCGCCTCCTTTGTCACATAACCCATCTTTCCGTTCTGCTCCGTATAGGATCTGAGCGCCTCCTCAAACGCCTCCTGTTTCTCTTTCGCCACCCGGTAGGACACCGCAAAGAGCTGCGCGTTGTCGTCGTTTTCCTCAAATTCCTGCGGCGGCAGTATCACATCGAAATCGTTCGCCGCATACATGTGGATATCCATGCTGTAGGGGATCTCCACGATCGCCATCACTTCGTACTCCTGTTTCTCCAGATCGTCGTACGCTACATCCACGACCACTCCCGACGCATCCCGTATCTCGCGGGACATGGATCCCTCCGTGAACCTCTCCACCGTCACGGCATCCCCCGGATGGTAGACATGCTCATCTGCAGACACCTTCTCCAACCCGTTGATCGGCGTGAGCAGCACATACCCGCCCTCCATGAACCGGTCGATATCAAGCCTTCCGTCCAGCACCGTCAGACGGGAGAGTAATTCCCTGTCGTACCCGTAAAAGCTTCCGCCAAATTCTTTTTCTCCCTGCAGTTTCTTCTCAAGCTCCTCCACAAAATGCGGATCCTGCCGCAGTTTTCCTTCCTCCTTCAGCCTGTTCAGCTGAACCTGCGCCTTCTCATCGATCTCCACAAAGGACCGGAAGCGCAGCCACATCTCTGCCCTCTCCTCAATGCCCTCCTGCGCATCTGCCAGCGCCAGAAATTCCGGATCCACGCTGAGCTCGCCGTCCCGCAGAGAACCCGACGTGATATTGACATGCCCCAGCAGAAAATCCCCGGCGATCCGCTGTTCCACATACCGGTCAACCCGGAAACTCCCCACCGCAGTCATGACAATGGCTAAAAAGATGACACTTAAGGACATCGCCGAGATGACGACAACGACAGTGCTCCTGTTTCTGCTCAGGTCGGAGAACGCCATGGAAACCGCGCTAAAGGAGCCTCCGTCTTTCCTTTTTTTCTTCCTTCTTCTACGCGCCGCTCTCCCTGAGCCGTCCGGTTCCGCATACCGGAGCGCCTCTACCGGTGATACGCTGCCCGCGATCTTCCCGGGTTTTCCGCTGCTCAGACAGACGGCCAGCGCGGAAAACAGGGCGCCGGACACAAAGATCCAGGGATGAAATTCCAGGGAGGACTTGATCTCCCCGTAATCTCCGATCCGAAGCATAAAAGGAAACAGCAGCCTTCCGATCCCGAAACCGATAAAAAGTCCGACAGGGATCCCGATCACGGACAACAGAACCGCCTGTCGCCTCACCATCCTGCGGATCTGCCTCTCTGTCGTGCCGATGGTTTTTAACAGCCCATAAAAACGGATATCATTTACAACGGATATCCGGAAAATATTGTAGATGATCAGATAGCCGGTGAGCAGGATCACGATGACAGCGCCAAGCAAGATCAGCACAGTCAGAGGATCCGCCGCTGCCATGCGGCTTTCCATATACGCCCAGTTTACGCCGTAAGCCACCTCCGTATCCGGCTCATAGCCAGCGTTTGCGATCGCCGCCCTGACCTTCCCCTCCAGATCGGAAGTATCTTCAAAATACAGATTGCCTGCGATCAATCCCATGCCCGCGTCCTCCGGGTGCTCCTCCTTCCATCTCACGAAATCCTCATCCGTCAGAGAGCCTTTTAACGCTTTCCAAAAGCGTTCCGACACAAAGAGCTCGCTGGCGTGGGCAATGGAATCTCCCTGATAAAACCCGCACAGGGTAAACTCCTTTTCAATCTCCTCCCCCATAAAGGAAAAACAGAGCGGAATCTTTGCCCCCAGCTCACAGGGCTCCCCCAGTTCTTCCAATACAAACGTATCCACGATGATCTCATCCGCTGCTTCCGGCATCCGCCCCTCCTCCAGCGTGATGAACATATTCTCGAGAACGCTCTGCTCCGGCGTATAGCGGATCTCCGCCTGCCGCTTTACGATATTATCCGCTATACCGATAAGAATAGTATAGCTGCTTTCCCTCACGGACGGATCCTCGCACACTTTTTCATACTGCTCCCCTGTAACCGCCTTCAGCCCCGCATGATACCTTCCGCCCACCTCCCGCATGGTGCTCTCCTGGATCGCCTGCATTGCGCCGCCCGTCAGGGAGAAGACCGCCGTGAACAAAATGCCGGTCAGCGCGATGGCGGCCACCGCAAAAATATTCCGCATCCGGTTATTCCGAAGGCTTCTGTCCGACAGCCTGCGGACGGATGCGCCGTTATTGTTTCTCATACGCGCACCTCCACCGCCGGCTCACCTTCTTCCTCCGTTTGGAAAACAGCCTTTTTTACCGCGATATCTCCGTTTCTGTAATCATTTACGATCCTGCCGTCCTCGATGCGGATGATCCGGTCGGAAAGCTGCGCCAGCGCCTCATTGTGGGTGATCATCACGACGGTCTGGTGAAACTGCTCGCTTGACAGTTTCAAAAGTCCAAGCACCTCCTGCGTCGTCCTGCTGTCCAGATTTCCGGTCGGCTCATCGGCTAAGACGATCGCCGGCTTTGTCACCAGAGCACGGGCGATAGCCGCCCTCTGCTGCTGCCCGCCGGAGAGCTGTCCCGGAAGATCGTCCAGTTTGCTCTCAAGGCCCAGCGTGCAGACGATCTGCTCCATAAAAGCCTTATCCGGCGCCCTCCCGTCCAGCTCCATCGGCAGAACGATATTCTCGTAGACGCTCAGGATCGGCACCAGATTATAGCTCTGGAAGATAAAGCCGATCCTCCGCCTGCGAAAGATCGTCAGATCGTTCGCATTCAACTCAAAGATCTTTTTTCCCGCCACTGTCACCATCCCGGAGGTGGCATAGTCCAGCCCTCCCAGCATGTGCAGCAACGTGGATTTCCCGGAGCCGGAAGTCCCCACCACCGCGGTGAACTCCCCCTCTTCTATGCTCAGATCCACGCCGTCCAAAGCTTTGACCTGAACATCGCCCTCGCCGTAATATTTTTTGAGATTTTTGGTTTCGAGTATTTTCATGGAATCCTCCTTTTCAGTCCTGCATATACCCTGCATTTAGCTAAAGCCATAGCCTTTCCCTCCGGAAAGACATCCTGCGCTCCAACTGATCAACGCAATCCCCGTTTGCCTTATCTCTTAATTTTACCAGATGCATCTTACAGCATCCTGACAGGACGGCGAAAAAGATGTGACAATTTTGTCAGAAAAATACACAACCTTGATCCGGCAAATCTTACACAATAGCGGAAACCTGCCCGGACTCATTCAACAAAAACAGCGAGAACCTGCTGCCTGCACCCGCTTCGGAGGACACGGTGATATACCCCTTCTCGCACCGGAGTATCAGCTGCGCAAGGTACAGTCCCAGACCGCTCCCCTCCTGCTGTTCCACCTTTCTCCCGCGGTAGAACCGCTGAAAGATAAGGTTGAACTCACTCTCCGGAATACCCATGCCCTCGTCCGCGATCGTGACTTTCGCATAAATTTCCAGTCTTTCCAGTGTAATTTTTATACTGCTGTTTTCGGGGGAGTATTTGACGGCGTTCTCCAGAATATTTGTCATCGCCTCCGCCGTCCACTTCGGATTATGCCAGAGCTTCACATCCCGAAATTCCTCTGTGATCAGTTCGATTTTTTTCGCGGATGCCTGCGCATAGACGGAGCCGACCGCCCTCGCGACAGTTTCTTTGATTCCGGTATATCCGGCCTCAAAGCGGATCATACCGTTCTCCAGCCGGGAAGCCTTCAGCAGATCCGCCATCAGCCACTGCAGTTTATTCGCCTGATTTTTGGTCCGCTCAAGAAACTCTATCCTGCGCGCCTCCTCCAGGGAGGGATCCTGCAGCAGCTCCGTGTTCATGATGATATTGGCAAGCGGTGTCTTTAGCTGATGAGAGAGATCCGAAATCAATTCCATGACCTGATCCTTCTCCTCCACTGCCTGCCTCTGCTTGAACCGCGCAGACGCCAGAATGCGCTGCAGCTCACTGACGATCCGGGATTCCCTTGTCTCCAGCGTGTCGGGATAAGGCGGGTGTATACCGCCGTCTTTCTCCTCGGTGTCCTGGAAGCTGTCCAGAATTCTATCCATCTTTTTCCACTGGCGCAGAAAATAGACCGTCTCCAGAAAAATCACGGCAAAACATGCCAAAAGGCACAGGCAGAGAACTATTATCACACTGCCTGAAGCTATCCGCTTATCTGCTGACAAAAGCATTCCCATCCCCATCAGCCTTCCTCCCACAGATAACCGATCCCCTGGATCGTTCGGATATGATCCCCGCCCAGCTTCTTGCGCAGACGGCTCACATTGACGGAGAGCGTATTTTCCTCCACATAATTCCCGCCCTCATCCCAGACATGCCCTAAAATCTGTTCCTTCAGAAGTGCCTGATCTTTGTGCTCCATAAAATACTGCAAAAGCCGAAACTCCGTCATGCTCAGATCCAGCTCCCTCCCGCCGCAGGATGCGCGGAATGTCTTTAGATCCAACACGATATCCCCTGAGACGACTGTGCGGTCGGACACCTGATCTGTTCCCCCCTCCGCTGCCAGCCGGCGCAGGATATTCTGCAGTCTGATCTTCAGGACCGCCACCGAGAATGGTTTGGTGATATAATCGTCGGCACCGCTTGTCAGTCCCATGATCTCATCCGTCTCCAGATCTCTCGCCGTCAGCATCACGACAGCACACTTCTCTCCCGCTCCGGGCAGGCTCCGTATCTTTTGGCAGAGCGAGATGCCATCCCCGTCCGGCAGGTTCAGATCGAGGATCACCGCGTCGGGACGCTCTCTCTCAAAGAGCGCGTACCCCTCCTGAAACGTCCCCGCGCCCAACGTCTCATATCCTTCCTGTTCCAGCGCGAAACGGATGCCGCTGTTTAATCCCGTGTCGTCCTCTATGATCAGTATTTTCATACGTTTTCTCCCTCATCCTTCCCCGAAATTTTCCAGAAATGATAAAGAAGCTGCCCTCCGGGCAGCCTCTCTGTATTTATTTCGCTTGTGCATTGAAAATAAGGTTTCCTGTAAAAGTTTAGAGAATCTCAGGTCAGTCCAGAAATTCCACCTCACCGCTGTCGATATGGTAAAGGGCTCCGCACACCGTAAGCTCACCTTTCTCTACCAGTTCCTTCAGACTCTCCCGGATCGCCGCTACACTGTTTCTCACATTCAGGCAGCTGGCTTTGGTCGGATCTTTTTCTTCGCCGATCGCCTTTTTGATCTCATCGGTTATGTATTTCACAAAACCACCGGGATCGCTGCTCACCGCAGCCCCCACTGCACCGCAGTTTGTATGGCCAAGCACCACTGCCAGCTTCGTTCCGAGATGTTCCGTCGCATACTCAACGCTGCCCATCTGATGATTGTCCATCACATTTCCCGCCACACGAATCGTAAACAGCTCACCGATTCCCGCGGAAAAGATGCTCTCCGGAATCACTCTTGAATCCGAACAGGTAATTACAGTCGCATAAGGACTCTGACCGTTTTCACAGGTATACTGCCTGATCGCGGGAGAAACATCCCCCGGGTTTGTCGTTGCTGCCAAGTAGCGCTGATTCCCGCTTTTCAGCTTTTCAAGCGCTTCCGCCGCGGATAAATTTTGATGACTCATAATGCGTTTCCTCCATTTCTTATCCTGCACCGGCCACATCTGCCGCCTGCCCGGCACAGTCGTCCATTTATCGTAATTTCAGTATAAAACATCTGCGCTGATGATGCAACCCGGAAATAACTGTTCCACGGCATACAATACCTGTTTCAGAATCATTTCTCAAGACCGCATCTGTAACTGCCGCTCATTCAACCACTGCTACCTCGGAATTACCTTCTCTCGCCTGCTCCATCGCCGCATTCACCAGTTTATAAAAGTGTTCTCCGGAACTCGTCGCTCCAGTGACGGCATCCACCGCCTCGATATCCTGAGACTCCAACAGCCTGGTTCCGTACAGACGGGTATATTCATTTGGATAGGTTCCTGATACCGGCTTCATATTTTCCATATAGGCGTTATCCCAGGCTTTGATAAAACCGCTCGGATTTTTCGCGTTGAATTCTATCGAAACAATCTTATCATTCTTTACAAAAATACATACATATTCTTTCCACCCGTAATCATACTCTTTCATTTCCGCTGTATAATAACCGTTTTTCATCCCCTTTTCACTGCCGCATCCTGCCAGGCAAAGACTCAAAATCACCGCGGACAATAACATGATCTTTTTCTTCCACATCTTCCGTCCTCCTCCTTACGCATTCCTGATCCTTACTTGGGATACCAGCTCTGTCAGCATCTGTGCCTGTCTTGTGAAATCTTCACAGGCGGCGTTTGTCTGTCTCGCCGTATCCGCATTGCCTCCCGCAATCTGATCCACCGCTTCCAGATCCGATTTCACATCCTCCGCCGCCGCTTTCTGTTCCACAATAACCTGCTCCAGATTATCGGTAATTTCCGAAAACCGGGAAGTATTTTCGGCGATCTCAAGGAGGGAAGCCTCCATGGCCTTCACCGCTTCCACGCCCTTTTGTATTGTATCGGATGTATTTTTGATAATCTTCGTCGTCTGCGCGGAAGCGTTTGCCGACTGTACCGCCAGCTCTCTCACTTCCTCCGCCACTACAGCGAAACCTTTTCCCTGCTCCCCGGCTCTCGCCGCCTCGATGGACGCGTTCAGAGACAACAGGTTTGTCTGCGCCGCGATCCCCTCGATCATGCCGCTGATCTGTCTGATCTCATCCATGTTGGAACTGATCTCATCCATGTTGGCAATCAGCCCCGCCATCTCCTCATTGCCCTGCGTCACTTTGCTGTCTGTCGCGTCGGAACACTCTTTCACCCGCCTTGCGCTGTCAATGATCATCTCAATATTGGACACGATCCGGTTTGTACTTTCGTTCAGACGGGTTACGGCTTCCATCTGTTCGCCGGAATCCTGCTGCATCTGTTTGGTACGCTCCGCCACCACATCCGTATTCTGCGCTACTTCCCTGGCGGTATCCCGCATCGCCTCCATATTGCGGTTCAGGGAATCCGTGATGACCGCCAAAGCTTCTTTCAGCGCCGCGAAATCGCCGCTGTATTCGCCCGTCGTCTGCACCGTGTAATTGCCGCCGGATAATTCGCCCAGCACATAACTGATATTGGTGATATAGCTGTTGAGCTGTTCCACGGTCCTTGCCAGGGCTGTGGTAAGCACCTCTATCTCATCCCCGGTCTCCGCTTTATTTACGGCGGACGCCAGATCTCCCTCCGACAGGGCTTCAATCCGTCCCGTCGCCGCCCTCAGATGCTCTGTCAGCCCCGATACCATGCGTGTGATCATCGCCTGCCCGATCAAAAGGACAACCACCGCAAGTACAACTCCCAGTATGGCCGCGGTAATTCCTCTTGTTTTAAATTCTTTCACCGGGACATCGATCACAAGGGACCACAGTGTCCCCGGTATCGGAGAATACGCCGCATAATGAGGTGTATTATGTAAAGTGATCTTCTGGGATCCCGTCTGCCCGCCAATCACCTTCTCATACATGTCCCTGCTCTTCGAGCCGGGATACATATCGTACACATTCACCTTCTTCGCAATGTTCTCTATATCCTTATCCCCAACGATCTGCCCCTCCTCGTTCACGATATAGGCAGTTCCGGTCTCTCCAAGATTCATATTGCTGAGCACATCATTCAGGATATCATACTTGTAGCTCCCCACCAGATAATATGCTGTCTCCTCCTCCGTTTTCAAAGGGATTCCCACCGCGAGCTGAATCAGATCATCCTGCATCGCCGGTTCCCCGATCACGATATTTTCGGTCTCCCGCAGGAACTCATAATATTTCCGATCCGAAATATCGGCCGGGGCATTCCCGTATCCTGTATATTTAGTGCCGTCCGTATGGTAAATACCGATCCATACGAATTCCACTTTATTTGCCTCTCCTTCCAGAAATGCCTCTATCCCCGGATCTTCCCCATCTGAAGAGAGCATCTCTTTTATTTCCGTACTTTCGGAAAGCTGGTAGATTCTCTCCGTCAGTAAATGAAGATTGGAGCTCACATTCTGTGACGCGATCTTTACCATAGGCTCTATCGTATTGAGCATCGTATGGTCTGTAGTGTCAAAACTGGCAGCTACCATAAAAGAAGTGATCAGACATACGATCACAATGGAAACTGCCATAACGTAACGTATGATTTTTGTCTTTATGCTTCCTTCCCTCATCTCTTTAAAGCCTTTCTCATCCTATATTTTCTCCTGCTTCAGACAAACGCAGTACATTCATTTTATCATCTGAAAGGCTGTTTTTCAATGCATATTTTACTCTCTGAAAAGCTCTGTGAGATATCAGCTCTCACCGCCATCCGACATCATTTTTCCGAGTTTTCTCCTCACATGGATGTAGGCGGGGATCAGAAAGACGTCCGCCAGTATCCACGCAAGAGGACTGGCGAAACAGGCTCCGGTGTACCCGAGAGCCGGCACCAGGAAAAGCCCCGCAAGCCCTCTCGCCACCATCTCACATACCCCCGCCAGAACCGCAAAGGCACTGAAGCCCATCCCCTGTATCATAAACCGGATGATATTGACAAAGGCGAGCGGAATATAAAATGCGCTCATGGTGAGCAGCATCTGTCTCGCCCCCTCCACGATCCCTGCGCCGCCCTCATTCACGAACAGGCTCACAAAGTTATCTCCAAAGAAAAACAGCACTCCAAAGGCGAGCAGCGCGTATCCGATTCCCAGCACACTGCAGGCGCGCAGTCCCTCTCCCAGCCTTTCCAGCTTCTTTGCCCCCACATTCTGTCCGCCGTAGGTCGCCATCGTGGAACCCATCGCATCAAAAGGACAGCAGAAAAACATGCTCACCTTGCTCGCCGCCGTGGTGGCAGCGACCGCCACAGAGCCGAGAGAATTCACCGAAGTCTGCAGGATCACACCGCCGATAGCCGTGATCGAGTACTGCAGTCCCATCGGCACACCCATACCGCAGAGCGTTTTCATATGACTGAAATTCACCTTCCACTCGTCCTTTGTGATCTCCAGAATATCAAATTTCTTCTTCATATAGAACAGACACAGCACACCGGAGATCAGCTGGGACACCACCGTCGCGACGGCCGCCCCCGCAATTCCCATGCGGAAAGTCAATATGCACAGAAGATCCAGGCCGATATTCAGCACGGAAGAAAGCAGCAAAAACATGAGGGGCGTCCTGGAATCCCCCATGGAACGTATGATGCCGGACAGCAGATTATACAGATACGACGCCGGTATCCCACAGAAAATTATCACGATATAGGTGTAAGCGTACACAAAAATATCCTCCGGCGTATGCATCAGCATCAGGATATTTCTGCACAACAACACCACCATCGTCGTCATGATCACCGCAAAAACTCCGGACAGCCACACGCTGTTCGCAATGAACTGCCGCATACCGGAGTAATCCTTCGCACCGAATTTGTGGGCCACCGGGATCGCAAAACCATTGCAGACGCCCATACAGAAACCTATGATCATAAAGTTGATGGAACCCGTGGAACCCACCCCGGCGAGCGCTTTCACGCCCAAAAACTGCCCCACGATGATCGTATCCACCACACTGTAGAACTGCTGAAATAAAAAGCCAAACAAAAGCGGTACGGCAAATCCCAGAATCAATCTCATGGGGGAACCCGCCGTCATATCTTTCGTCAATACTTTTTGTGCCCTCTCCCTCACTTCCATGCCGTTTCCTGCGCGCAGACTTCTATTTCTTTCCAAAACAACCGACACTGCACTCATCTTTTATCGCCTCCGTCTAATACTCAAAAATCAAATACGAGTATATACACTTTTCCTCCAAAAGAACAGTATCATTTCTCACAAATTTTTCTTGCTTATTCTACCCTTTTATTGTAATATTCATTAGATTAGATCAGGTATGAAAGAAGGAATAAAATATTATGAAAGAATTTCTCAGACGCAAAAACATTATCTTCTCTTTTAAGCGATACGGCGTAGACTGTCTGGGCGCCATGGCCCAGGGGCTGTTCTGTTCCCTTCTGATCGGCACGATCATCAAAACACTGGGCCAGCAGACCGGCATGGAGTATCTTGTGACGATCGGTACATATGCCGCCAATATGGCGGGGCCGGCCATGGCGATCTCCATCGGCTTCGCTCTGCAGGCTCCCCCGCTCGTACTGTTCTCCCTGGCCGCGGTGGGCGGCGCTGCCAACGAACTGGGAGGAGCCGGCGGACCTCTCGCCGTTCTGATCATCGCCATCCTGGCTGCGGAATCCGGCAAAATCGTCTCCAAAGAGACAAAGGTCGATATCCTCATCACCCCCTTCGCAACCATCTTCGTGGGTGTGGCGTTGTCGTCCCTTCTCGCCCCCGGCATCGGCGCTGCCGCCAGCTCCATCGGCCGGCTGATCATGTGGGCGACCGACCTGCAGCCATTCCTGATGGGAATCCTCGTATCCGTGCTCGTTGGAATCGCTCTGACTCTTCCGATCTCCTCCGCGGCGATCTGCGCGGCGCTGTCCTTGACCGGACTGGCCGGCGGTGCCGCCGTGGCAGGCTGCTGCGCCAACATGGTCGGATTCGCTGTCATGAGCTTCCCGGAAAACAGATGGGGCGGGTTACTCTCCCAAGGTCTCGGCACTTCCATGCTTCAGATGGGCAACATCGTAAAAAATCCAAAGATCTGGATCCCTCCCATCGTTGCGTCCGCCATCACGGGTCCCATCGCAACCTGCCTGTTCCGACTGCAAATGAACGGCACTCCCGTCTCCTCCGGGATGGGCACCTGCGGACTGGTGGGTCAGATCGGCGTCTACACCGGCTGGTTAAACGACATAGCGGCAGGCACAAAGGCATCCATCACCGCTGCGGATTGGATCGGCCTGATCACGGTCTGCTTTCTTCTGCCCGCCGTCATCTCCCTTCTCCTGGGAAATCTGCTCCGGAAGACAGGATGGATCAAAGAGAACGATCTGAAACTGGAATAGTATATACACCGAGGTACAGGTTCAATACCCGTACCTCTTTTTATATCGAAAGAACATAACCGCGGACAGAACAAGCGCCATCAGCTCCGCAGCCGGCGTGGCCAGCCAGATCCCGTTTACCCCAAAAAACAAAGGCAGCACCAGCATCGTGATCAACATAAACACGAAAGACCTGGAAAACGCCAGAATCGCCGAGACAATCCCGTTGGACAGAGCTGTGAACATGCCGCTGGCGAAGATATTGAACCCGATAAACAACAGCGCGATCGTACAGATCCTGTTTCCGGACACCGCCAGATCGTACACCGGGTTATCCGGCCTTGCAAAGACCGACACGAGCGGCTTTGTCAGCAGGAAAGAAGCCGCCGCCGTCACCGCGGAGATGCCCAGGATCACTTCCAGGCTCAGCGCCACCAGCTTTTTCAGCTTCTCCTGGTTTTTCTCCCCGTGGTAAAAGCTGAGCAACGGGGCTACCCCGTAGGAATACCCCGTGTAGAGGGAGCTGGCAAACATCAGCACATACATGATGATCGTCACGGCCGCGACACCGTCCTCACCGACATAGCGCAGCATCGTCCAGTTGAACATCATCGTGATGATCCCGGTGACAAGCGCCGTGGCCATCTCCGAGCAGCCGTTTGTCGCCGCGTTCCACAGAACTTTAAGCCGGAACACAGGCTTTTTGAAGTGCAGCAGGCTCTTTTTCCCGGAAAACACAAACACTCCCGCCACCGCCGTCACGGAATATCCCAGTCCCGTCGCGATCGCCGCACCGCCTATCTCCATCTGAAACCCCACGATAAACACATAGTCAAGCACCATATTCAACACGCCGCCCGCCACCGAGCAGACCAAAGAGAGTGTCGCCTTCCCGCTGGCGATCATGTAGAGCGTAAAATTATTCATCAGAAGGATCGGCACCACAAAGATCAGATAGCGGCTCAGATACTCCGCGCAGTACCCCTCCACCTCCGCCGACAGGTTCATGCCCGCAAAAATTTGATCCATCATCACATATCCAAGGGCGCACATGGCGATCCCCACGATGACATTCACCAAAATCAGAAAGGTAAAGTCTTCTTTCGCCTCCTCGCTTCTTTGTTCCCCCATCTTCTTCATAATGACCGCGCTGCCGCCGGTGGCCAGCATGGTGGAGATCGCGGTGACGACCTGGATGATCGGCGCTGTCAGATTGATCGCGGACAGCGCGTCCGTGCCGATCAGATTCGAGACAAACAGCCCGTCCACCATCGTGTAAAAAGACATAAACACGGTCATCGCAATGGTCGGCACCGCAAATTTCAAAATATTTTTCCATGTCACCGGTTTCCGATACACATTCTGGTTTTCCATAAATTCACCTGTTCCTTTCCCTGTCTGCTTGCATTTTTTCTCTGTATCGGATATCATAAACCATACAGTAACTGTACGGTCAAGCAGAAAATAAATTTTTTTCAGTCTCCGTTTATCCGACCACACATGGAATAACATCCGGAAAGGAATCGATCGTTATCATGGAAGAAAAGAGCAAGCTCCTCACCATCGGCCAGTTCGCCGCCCTCCACGGCATCAACAAAAAAACTCTGATGTGGTACGACGAGATCGGCCTGTTTAAGCCCGCCGCCGTCAATCCCGAAAACGGCTACCGCTGTTACAGCTATCACCAGAGTCCCATCCTGGAAACCATCCTGCTGTTGCGGGAGCTGGACGTATCCATAACGGAGATACAGGAATTCATGCGGCACCGCTGCGCTCAAAATATGAAAACTCTGTTAGAGGAAAAAATCACAGACCTGGACCTGCAGATCATGCATCTCCAGGCAGTCAGAAAAACCCTGCAGAACCACTGCCAGAGCATGGAGACCCTGCTGACGATGGACTTATCCGAGATCAGCATCGTGGAGAAGGAGGAACGCTGTCTTGTGACAGTGGATATCGACAGCGAAACTACTTTTGAAAAGGAAGTGGAACTGATCACAGCGGAGACGGCCAGATACCGGCTCGGACGCCTGCACGACGCCTCCTACGGCTCCATGATACCCGTCTCCAGCCTGCGGAGCGGAAATTTTGACGATTACACAAAACTGTTCATAGAGATTCCCTTCCTGGAGAAGAAAAAGGGGATTCATATCCAGCCGAAAGGATCGTATATCCGCGCCTTTCACAAGGGCAGTTTTGACAGAATCCCCCAGCGCTATCACGCCATCTTTGATTTTGCCCACAGACAGGGCCTTGTGCTGTCCGGTTTTTCCTACGAAAAGGGAATCAATGAGACCGTTGTCGACTGCGTCGATGACTATATCGTACAGATCGAGATTCCCGTCTCCTTTTTTGAAGCATAAAAGCTATCCCCACAGCACACTCTATAATGAAAAAGGAGGTATTTCTTATGGAGAGAAAAGTACGGATCGCACAGTACGGGTGCGGGAAAATGAGTGTATACCTGATGCGGTATGCGCTCGAGAAGGGAGCGGAACTGGTGGCCGCGTTCGACAGGAATCCCGCTGTGATCGGCAAAGATGCAGGGGAGATCATGGGCACGGGTAATATCGGCGTCACAGTCTCCGATGCCAAAGCCGCGGACAGGATCCTCGGCGAGCTGAAGCCGGACGCCTGCGTGATCGCCACGCGCTCCACAATGCTTGATCTGAAAGAAGCTTTTTCCACCTGTGCAAAAAACGGGGTAAACGCGATCTCCACCTGCGAGGAGTCGCTATACCCCTGGAACTCATCCTATGAGATCACCAAAGAGCTGGACGATCTGGCAAAAGCGGGCAACTGCACGCTCTGCGGCAGCGGCTACCCGGATATGTACTGGGGTTCCCTGATCACAACGCTGGCGGGCTCCATCCACACCCTGAAGAAGATCAAAGGAAGCAGCAGTTACAACGTGGAAGACTACGGCATCGCGCTGGCGGAAGGCCACGGCGCCGGATTGTCCATCAAAGAATTTGAAAAACAGATCGGCAACTACAATGACCTATCCTACGAGGAGACGAAAAAGCTGATCGCAGACGGTGTCATTGAGCCCTCCTACATGTGGAACCAGAACGGATGGCTCTGCAGCCGGCTCGGCCTGCACGTCGTCTCCCAGACGCAGAAATGCATCCCCATCACCCACAGGGAGGATCTGGCATCCGACACCCTCCATATGACGATCAAAGCGGGAGATGCCACCGGTATGTCCGCTGTCGTAACGACCGAGACCGAGGAAGGCATCACCCTGGAAACCCAGTGCCTCGGCTATGTGTACGGTCCGGAGGATATGGATCGGAACGAGTGGACACTGGAGGGCGAGCCGGATACGACGCTGGTGGTAAACCGCCCCGCAACGGTGGAACTGACCTGCGCCACGCTGATCAACCGCATTCCGATGCTGATCGACGCTGAGCCGGGGTATATCACCACCGAAAAGATGCCGGTGAATCATTATCTGGTAAAACCGATGAACGAGTACGTGACAGGCAGGCAGACCGTCTGATTTTTGCATAAATTTCCAAAGTCTGTCCATACTAACAGACATGAAACGAATTCCAAAGCATATCGGCGTGATTCCGGACGGCAACAGACGCTGGGCCAAACAAAACGGACTGAAAAAAGAAGACGGCTACACCTACGGGCTTGCCCCGGGAATAAGACTCCTCAAAGCGGCACAGGAATGCGGCGTGCAGGAGCTGACTTTTTACGGATTTACCGTAGATAACTGCAAGCGGCCAAAGGAACAGGTACTTTCCTTTTCCAAAGCCTGCGTCGAGGCCGCCAAAATGATCGAGCAGGAGAATACGGAGCTGTTTGTACTTGGCAACACGGACTCCTCCTGTTTTCCTGCCGCTCTGCTTCCCCATGCGGACCGCAGGCGGCCCCCCGCCTATACCGAAGGAAAGCTGAGGGTAAATCTTCTGACGCACTACGGCTGGGAGTGGGATATGAAAAACGGCTGGGCATCCCGCGGGATACCGCGGATCGATCTGGTGATCCGCTGGGGCGGGATGTGCCGCCTGTCAGGTTTTCTGCCCCTGCAGACCGTCTATTCCGATTTTTATATCGTCAGGGAACTCTGGCCCGACTTTGAAGAACAGCAGTTTCTGGATGCCCTGCAGTGGTATCAGAGGCAGGACGTCACACTGGGAGGGTAACTCCCGTCCGTTTTCCTCCCTTACTCCGTTTTTTCATATAGGGGGCCCGCACAGGAAACTCTCCGGTTCAATACGACGATCGCCGCAAAAATAATGCCCACTCCGATCACACCGAAGACATCCATCTGTTCCTTCATCACGACAACCCCCAGCAGGGAGGCGATGGCCGGTTCGATGGACGATATCACCGACACGCGGCTCGCCTCCATGTCTTCCAGCGCAAGATTGTAACACAGATAAGGACATATATTGCAGACGAAAGATGCTGCCACAAGCCACATCCCGGCAGACGGATTCGCCCTGATGATGGTCGTCAGCTCTCCCGGATCGATCAGAGTAAGACCTGCAAGAACCGCCGTCAAAAAGGAATAAAACAGCACTGTCACCGCGTGGTAGCGCTTCAGCAAAATCCCCGCCACAATGCTGTAAAAGGCATACCCGACGGCCGCCGCCATCCCCCACAGATAGGCCTGCGGAGGATAGGCGAGGCTCCCGCCCATAATACCGGACACAAAGGCGCATCCGGTGACCGCCATGAGCACCGCCGCCACCTTGCGGAAAGTGATCCTCTCCTTAAAAATAAAAGCCGACGCTATCGTCACGATCGCCGGGGATGTATACAGCAAAACTGCCGCCACCGGCATGGAGGATTTCTCGATGGTGATCCCGTAACAGATATTAAAAAACAGAAGACACAATATCCCCGTCACACAAAACCACAGAATGTCCCGCGGGCGGATTTTCAAAAGCTCTCTCTTCCCTATCCCCAGAAAACTTCCGACAAGAACCACAGCAATCAGGTATCTCGCCACTGTCATCGGCACAGAACCGACGCCATATGCTCCCAGTTTATGTACGAACAACCCTACGCTTGCCCACATACAGCCCGAAAGGGCCGCCAAAATAACCGCTCTTTTTTCTTTTGTACTCATGGTACCCTCCTGTCAGACGCAGTACCATTATATATTTTTTTCCGTCATTTTCTCAAATCCGCTTTTTCCCACCGGCGGTGCAAAAAATTATTTCAAGACCATAGCTTTTGAACAATTCCAATGACTGCGCCGATAAAGATAATCGGTGCTGCTCTGACAAACAGCCACTCAAATGAGTGAAATGCCACTCCGAGAACGGCGGTTTCAGGATCAGTATAATCCCACCCCAAATAAGGACTTTGCCATTCCAGCAGGACTGCAAAAATTACCGCTGTGACTGTGCACAATACGATCAGAATCCAAAGTAAAATTCTTTTCCTCGTGTTTTTTCTCTGTGCAAGCTGCAAGTTTATCACCTCCAGCTTTGCGGAAATCGTCTTTAAATCATCAACTTCCGACTCCTTGACGTTTTCTCCAAGCAACGTACTCACGGGTGTTTCGAGCGCTTCCGATATGGAGATCAACATATCAGAATCGGGAACGGACAATCCCTGCTCCCATTTTGATACAGTTTGCCGCACGACGTTCAGCCTGACAGCAAGCTCCTGTTGGGAAAGTCCTTTTGATTTTCTGATTGTTTTCAAATTTTCGTTGAGCATTCGGTATATCCTCCATTCTTTCAGTTGTTGCCGCTATTATAGGCAAAACTGCCCGTTGCTGCAAGCAACGCATCTTAACATCCGGATTTTTCCAGACGGAGGCGGGCAATCTTTTTTCAATTGGAGAGTATAATTCTGTGGCATAATAAGTACCTCTTTCTTTTGTAGATTGATTATACTTATTATCCACTGCTGTTACAACTCTATTATAGCACGACAATCACAACACACCAGCTTATTTGACTTTAAAAGGTTTAGCTGGTGGGACACCGCAGACTGCGTAATTCCAAGCTGCTCTGCCAAATCACCAACACATGAATCCTGCCCCATTAAAAGGAGCAGGATACGGATACGGGCGGGGTTCCCAAGCACCTTGAAAAAAGGCCCCTCCTTCCTTACAGTTTTTTCACAAACAGGCAGCGGATCGCATTCAGCACCGCAAGAATCATAACACCTACATCCGCAAAAATAGCCAGATACATATTTGCGATTCCCACAGCTCCTAATGCAAGGCAGGCAAATTTCACAACAAGCGCCATCGAAATATTCTGGTACACAATCCTCAGACACTTCCTTGAAATCTTGATTGCTTTTGCAATCTTGATCGGATCGTCATCCATCAGAACAATGTCAGCCGCTTCGATTGCCGCATCGGAACCCATTGCGCCCATAGCGATACCAATATCCGCTCTGGAAAGCACTGGTGCATCATTAATACCATCGCCAACAAATGCCAGCTTTGCTTTGCCTAACTTCACCCGCAATAGTTCTTCTACCTTTTCTACCTTGTCAGCCGGAAGAAGCTCACTGTAAACCTCATCAATTCCAAGTGATGCGGCAACCTGATTTGCCACTTTCTTTGCATCCCCAGTCAGCATGACGGTCTTATCTACCCCTGCTTTCTTTAATTCCGCAATCGCAGCCTTAGAATGAGGCTTGATAATATCGGAGATTACGATATGTCCCGCATATTTCCCACCTACTGCCATGTGAATAATCGTACCTGTCTGATGACAATCCTGATAAGGAATGTTTAAGTGCTTCATCAATTTGTCATTACCAGCGGCAACCTTTACGCCGTCTACTTTTGCAGTTACCCCATTTCCGCTGATTTCCTGTATATCTGCCACACGGGTTCTGTCAATCTCTTTTCCATATGCCCGCTGTAAGCTCTTGCTGATTGGGTGGGAAGAAGCGCTCTCTGCAAGAGCCGCATATTCCAACAGTTTCTCATTGTCTATAGTGGAGTGATGAATCCCATTTACTTCAAAAACACCCTTTGTCATCGTTCCGGTTTTGTCAAAAACAACATACCTGGTCTGTGAAAGGATTTCCAGATAGTTGGAACCCTTTACCAGCACGCCCTCTTTGCTTGCGCCTCCTATTCCTGCAAAGAAACTCAAAGGAATACTGATAACAAGCGCACAGGGGCAACTGATAACAAGGAATGTCAATGCCCGGTAAATCCAAACACCCCAATCAGCAGACAGTCCCATAAAAAGCATTCTGACAACTGGAGGAAGCAATGCCAACGCCAATGCTGAGTAGCAGACAGCCGGAGTATATACTTTCGCAAACTTTGAGATAAAATCTTCTGATTTTGATTTGCGTGAGCTTGCATTTTCCACCAAATCCAAAATCTTAGAAACCGTAGATTCTCCAAACTCTTTTGTTGTCTGTATTTTCAATACCCCTGTCATACTGATACATCCACTGATTACCTCATCACCGACTTTTGCCTCTCTGGGCAGACTTTCCCCGGTCAATGCGCTGGTATTCAGACTGGAAGCTCCCTCAACTACATTGCCGTCAATCGGCACTTTCTCGCCCGGCTGTACAACGATCACGCTGCCAATCCCTACCTCATCCGGATCAACCTGCTCTAATTTCCCATTTCTCTCAACATTTGCATAATCAGGACGAATATCCATCAGGTTACTGATATTGCGGCGGCTCTTGCCCACAGCATAGCCCTGAAACCATTCCCCGATCTGGTAAAACAGCATAACGGCAATCGCTTCCAGATAATCACCGTTCTCATAAATAGCAAGCGCCATCGCCCCAATAGTAGCCACTGCCATCAGAAAACTTTCATCAAATACCTGACGGTTTCTGATGCCTTTTGCCGCTTTCCTTAAAATGTCATATCCGATGATAAAATAATTGATCAGATAGCACGCAAAACGAATCCACCTTCCTGCGGACGGAAATAAATAACTGTCAGCCTTATCAAACATCTCTGCTGAAACAAACTGGAGTGCCAGTAAGATTCCGGCGCTAATCAAAATACGTATCATCATAACCCTCTGTTTTTTTGTCATACCATCCTTGCGGCTGCCGACAAAAATAAGAAGTACAGCAGCCATTATAATAACAACTGTCAGCAATATGCTGATTACTAATTCTTGCATGGTAAAATCTTCTTTCAAAATATGCTTAACTGTTTAATCGTTTCTGATAAAAAAGACACCCCAAAACTGCAGCCGGGCATTTTCAGGGTGTCACCTTTTCATGGGCAGCTCTGGCTTACAGGAAAATCTCGCAGTCCGGCTCCACTTTCTTGCAGGCATCCAGCACGTTCTTCATAACATCTTTCGGCTCCTGCCCTTCGTCAAATTCCACGATCATCTTCTGTGTCATGAAATTGACCGTTGCGCTCTGTACTCCTGCTGTTTTACGGGCTGCATCCTCCATCAGATTTGCACAGTTGGCACAGTCTACCTCGATTTTGTAAGTCTTTTTCATTGTAAAGTCCTCCTTGTTATTTTTAAATTCAGTGATTAAGTACTTGTTTAATCATCATGGCCGTAGTATAATACAGAGAAAGGCACACGTCAATATCCCTAAAGCATTCCCTCCCAAACGGGCGAAAAGTATTTCCGTTTGGGCGAAATGCAAACGAAAGGAAAGGAAAATAATATGGACAATATAAAATTACCACACCAACATGGAGAAGGACCGCAGACCGCACTAATCCAGAAACAATTAGACCATGTAGACTATTTCCAAACCGTAGCTGAAGTTTTCAAACAGCTTGGCGATACCACCAGAATCCGAATTTTCTGGCTTCTCTGCCATCAGGAGGAATGTGTCCTCAATATTTCAGCTATGCTTCATATGTCAAGTCCGGCAGTTTCACATCATCTCAGACCATTGAAAAACAGCGGTCTGATTATTTGCCGACGTGAAGGAAAAGAGGTTTACTATCGTGCCGCAGATACAGAGCAAGGACGTCTGCTGCATCAGATGATTGAACAGGTTATGGAAATCACCTGTCCTGAATTATGAGGTCTGCCCTATGAATGAGAAATTGAAAAAAATACAAAAAAATGTGGAGAAATTTCATCAAGAGGTATCGCAGACTCTCATTCCGCTTTATTCCGGTATCGAGTTATGCTATCTTACGTTTTCAACTGATTCTTTTTCTGTGCGGCATAAGGCTATATCACACATCATTCAGATTAACTACTGTAAATCCGGACAGCTTATGTGGGAGATGAAAAACGGAAATCGTATATATCTGAATCCGGGAGATTTTTCTCTCCATACCATGAAAGCCTGTACGGATTCTGTACTTACTTTTCCAAACAATATGTATCAGGGACTTAGTATTTATATTGATCTGCCAAAAGCCTCTGGAAATCCACCCGACCTGCTGGAAAACAGTAATATTTTTGAAGCCGTATTGCCTGAAAAATTTTGCAAAAATGATACTCCTGCCTTTCTTGCCGGAAATGAACAGACGGAAAGTATCTTTTCTGCATTTTATGACCAGCCTGAAACACTTACGCTTCCATACCAGAAAATCAAAGTATTAGAATTGTTGTTATACCTTACCAAAATGGAATTTACTCCCCAAAACAAACTGGCTGAATATCAATTCGAGCTGACTGAAACGGTCCGGAAAATCCATGACCAGCTTTTGCAGCACATGGAGCAGAGAATTACCATAGAGGAACTTTCAAGACAATATCTCATCAATCCAACAACTTTGAAAAATGCTTTTAAGTCAGTCTATGGAACTTCCATTGCGGCACATATCAAGGAACATCGAATGCGACAGGCAGCAAAACTGTTAAAAGAAACGAATAAGAGCATAGCCGAAATCGCACAGGCTGTCGGCTATGACAGCCAGAGCAAATTTACTGCGGCATTTAAAACATATTTTGAAGTCCTACCGAAAGAGTACCGTAAAAATTGAGAGGGAGCAACACATCATTCTAAAACAATTTTCTCTTGTGCTAGTACCGTTTCTGAACATATACAAATGTATGGAAAAAGATAGGAAGACAACACCGACACCCATGAAAATACCATCAACCGCATGTTTCTCGTCCCCAGCATAGAAAGTGACATATCCTGAAATAATTTGTAGTTCATGATGTCTTCCTTCTTGATTTTTCAAAACTATTCGATAATTATTTGCTCTCCATCCTCCACAATCAAACAATTGTCTACATCAAACTGCTCTGCCAATTCCCAGTCAAACTGCCTTCCAGTAGTTGTTGTGGTCATATGATACGGAATGTTATGTTTTGCACCTACGAGTTCAGCGCACTCTGCTGCTTCCTCCACCCCCATGTTATATACCCCGTCACAGCAGAAAAACGCATAATCAATTTCCATTTCATTCATATGCGCCATCTGATCTGTTTTGGAGGTATCCCCTGCCACATAAATCGACTTGCCATTAGAAAACGTCAGCACATAACCTACACAGTCACTCACATCATGAAGTGAATTATACCCCGCCTCTACTGCTTCCACTGTAACATAACCAAGGTCAAAGACATGATGTTCTCCATTTCGTATTGCCTCTCTGTATGTAATAATTTTACAGTCTTCATTCCTGTTTTTTACCTTATCAATCTGACTGTGGTCAAAATGGGAATGTGTAACCAATATCAAATCCGCCGAAAGGTCATAGGAGTCTCCTGCATATGGATCAATATAAATTACTTTCCCCTCGTCTGTAACAACACGAATGCTCGCCTGCCCCTGATAAAGTAGTACCGCCGGTCCTGGTTCCAATGAAGCGGTTTCTGTTTCCGGCTTTTCTACAAATATGTTTTCCTCCATATCCTCCTCCCTTTCCTGTACTGCCAAATCTGATTCCTGCACAGAAGAACTCGCATTTTCCTTCTGTGCCAGCCTTTTCGTATCCGAACATCCGGCAAACAAAACCAACGCCAACATCCATACACTTATAAATACCATCCGGGGTTTTCTCATCCGATTCTCTCCTTCCGCCCATCATATGAAAACTTCATCAGCCTTCCAGATGACTGCATCATGGCAAGTTCCCGCATTAGTTCTTTTACATTCAGACCCTCTGGACAGTTGGATGAACATGCACCACATTCAATACAATCCACAGGCTTTCCTAATGACTTCATGTTATTTATTTTTTCTAATGTCTGCGGATTTCCGGACAAATATTCCCCATAGATTTTTAATGCCTCCGAAATATTGATATGTGCCGGACAGCTTTCACTACACTTTCCGCATGCTGCACATAACCTCATCATAATTGCTGCTTTGCCTGCGTTATTTTCCATTTTAGTTCCACCATTTCTTTCTGTTCATAAAAGGCGGATACATGATTTCCGTATCCGCCTCTATAGCTGTTAAATCCACTCAAAAATAATCATTATATCAGGAGGACAAATTTCCGCAAACATTACATCTCATACGCATGCTCCACAAGGAAATTCCACGCCTTTTCCACCTGTCCTGTAATATCCTCTCCATGAAATATAACGGTCTCTTTTGGAAATTCCTGCTTGATATCCGTCACGCCACCTGCAAGCAGCTTATTTCAGCCGCCTCCGGTATCTGCGCCAGAACGCCTCCTTTCACCGGTTCCATGATGACCACTTCTTTCCCATGCTTCTTTAGTCCTCCGGTGCCCATGCAGTAAACTGTATCTCCTGCTGCTCAAGCGGAACCGTAAAGAACCTCACATTCTTATCCACTGCCCTGATCTGCTCCATTTCCTCTTCCGTCAATTCAAAGTCAAAGATGTCAAAATTATCTTTGATATGCTGCGGATTGGTAGATTTCGGGAAGATAATCGTACCCTCCTGGATATGCCAGCGCAGGATGATCTGAACATTAGTCTTTTCATACTTTTCTGCCAGCTTTGTAAATACAGGTTCATTTATCAGGTCTGCATCGCCATGTCCGATAGGATACCATGCCTCGATCACAGTTCCATAAGGAGCCAGCCTCTTTTTTAATTCGTTCTGCTGGAAATAGGGATGACACTCTACCTGCAGCACTGCAGGCTTGACCTCTGCTGCTTCGCAGACCTCCTCCAAACGTTCTGACTCAAAATTACTGAGTCCGATGGTTTTTACTTTTCCCTGCGCAACTGCCTTTTCCATATCCCGCCATGCGCCCATATACTCACCCACCTGCTGATGCAAAAGAAGCAGGTCAATATAACCGATATCCAGACGCTCCAGCATCTTGTCAATGCCCTCCATCGTCCTGCCTTCCCCATATTCACTGGGCCACAATTTGGAAGTCACCCAGATCTCTTCACGGGGGATACCACTTTCACGGACAGCTTCGCCCACACTGCGCTCATTATAATACGCTGGTATTTGTTGTGTAAATAACCGTAAGAAATGCCACTAAAAATTCTTTTAAAAAACTTTCAAAAAAGACTTGACGTACCGTCTTTTCAGAGTTACCATACACACACCTTAAGGGAACGGAAACAAAAAAACGGAAGCAAGAAAGGTGATAAAAATGGCTGAATTAAAGAAAGTTAAAGATACAATGTTTAAGGAATATTACGAAGGGCTGAACTGCTCCCGCTGCGTGGTTTGCATCTTGGATGATTGCTGTGTGAGATATATGGTTATGGAAAACGGAAAGCGGAAAAGCCGCCGGGAATATGGAAACGAACCGAGTGCAAAAGAGCGTTGTTTTAAAAATGCCGTTAAAGCTCTGAACAAATAGGAGGATGCAATTATGAAGCTGAATAAGGAAAAGTTTTTAAAGACGGAAGTAGGGGCGGAGCTTAAGTGCTGTATTATATCCTGGGACAAAGCTCTGGACTCCTGCCGGGTAAATGAATATTATACCGAAGAATACAAGCGCGAGCGTAAGGTTGCGGACTGGTGCCAGGCTCAATGGGAAGTATATAAAATGGTTCTCCTTCAGTTCTTCGGTATCGAATACAACTTTACCCGGACGGATGAATACTTCGGGCTTGTAACCGAAGACGAGGAAAACTGGTTATTTAAAATTGAACGGGCGGCGGCGTAGCTGCTGCCCTGGCACTAAACCACCGACGGCCGGTCCAAAGCCCGGCGGGTAGAAGTAAAGCAAGCTCCCCAGCTTGTGGGATGGGTGCTATGTATAAATCAAGGCTTCCCGGCCTGAGTGTCGTTCAACAAGTTTTACTGATTTTTAATGGGAAAATCTTAAAACCGTCCGGGGAAACGGTGCAACTCGTAAACCTCCGCAGGATCTGCGCCTGGCGCGTGGAAGAAAGGTTAATAGGTGATGTGAAGCCGAGCTATGCAAGCTCTACCCGTCGGGCTATACCGAAGGGCGGCCGGGAAGCCTCTTTTATATAAAATTCGTTGCGACGTCGCAAAAGGAAGTGTAGGAAATGAAGAAAACAACAGAAGGAATTGAAACAAGGGAACTTAACTTAATCGCCAATAAGGGCGGCTCTGGTTCCGTTGGTTTCAAGCTCTCAGTACCGAAGCCCTGGGCGGCTGCCCTGGGTGTGGATCTGAATAATAGAAGCGTCGTAGCCTCTTTCGATGGCGACAAAATAATCATATCTGGAATTAAAAAATAAGCCCCAACTGCCAAAACGGCAGCGGGGCTTTTCTCGCTTTTCGGGGCTGGGGTTTTACCCCCTTATACCCCCCTCTGGCGCACAATTATACGCCTGTTTCCCGATTTCATCTATTCACTGAAATAGACAAAATACCGGGCTTTCCTTTGTGAAAATGTGACTACTTCTGGCAAAGCCTGTTTACTTCCGCCTGGACGGCGTTGTAATCGTAGCCGGCCGCCTCCAGGGCTTTCTTCCTGGCTGGGTTATTGCCCCACTTGCCTGCCAGTACCTCCTGGGCTACTGCAGAAACGCTTTTCTTTGCAGAAGCTCCGCTTTTCGCTTTCTGGTTTACTGCTGCCTGGACGGCTTCGTAGTTGTAGCCGGCCGCCTCCAGCTTCTGCTTGCGCTCCGGGTTATTCCCCCATCTTCCTGCCAGGACTTCCGTGGCGATCTCGTCTATGCTTTTCTCCGGAGCTTTCTCCGTCGCCTTGCTGGCGTAGTTCGGGCAAATAAAGCCCCGGATATATCTGCCGTTGACCTGCAGGTTCCTGCGTCCTACGACTCCGCCGCTCATGTTGCCCTCCATAACTTTTATCGTGTTTCCGCTTACTGCCTCAACCATGCCGACGTGTTCCGGTGTTCCGGTGCAATCCGTGGTAGCAAAGTTCGCCCCATCGTCCCAGTCGTAAAGAACTTCGTCGCCCGGTGCTGGGATGTATGCGTCGTTTTCCTGCCAAATGCCCATAGCCTTGGCTTTCTCAATCAAATAATAGCAGGAACACTCTACCGGGATAATATCCGTATAGCCTGCCTTGATCGCCGCCGCGCTGGTCGTGGTGGCGCAGTATGCGTCAGTGTAAGTAACCTTGTACCCCCTGGGCAGCGGCTTATCGCCGTTATATGTGTCAATGATCGGGGCGTGGCTTTTGTCGGAACGCTTAAGCCCGATCCAGCCCTGCATAATGCCTACGACCTTCTGTCTTGCCTGTGCCTCTGTCATACCTTCGTTCCCTCCTTCTTTCTGGTAAAGAGCTTCGTACTCCTGGCCATAGCCCGCCCGCTTCTTCTGGACGGCTTCGCTCTGATCCCCCGGTTTCTCAAACTGTAGCAGTACGGCATCGGAAGCCTCCCGGATGCTGGCGGCTGTCTTAAGAACTTTAAGGACTGCCGGGAAGCTCTCGGAAAGCTCCTTGTAAATAAATTCCGCCTGCGTCAAGGTGTCGCCAATGGATACGCCCTTTGCCTGGTGGAAAGCAAGCATAGCCTGTTTCCGGCTCCAAAATGTGCATTGATGTAAGCCGTAGCCTGCACCGTCGTGTACGAAGTCCTTATAGCTTCCATTGTCAACTGCTGCCGTGTAGCTCTCGTCTGTAAAGCCGAGTTTCTTTTCAAAGCTGTTCTGCAGGTTCTTCGGGTTCATCCTGCTCTCTGCGTAAAAGTTGCCGAACAGCCCGAAAATGCCATTGTTACAAAGTCCCTTGCTACTGTAAAAGGCGTAAAGCTCACGCTCTACGCCTCCCCAAATAATGCCCATGGTCTGCCTCCTATTCCTCGGTATCCTCCTGGACCTCGATCCCGACCTCGCCCTCAATGTTTGCCGCATCCGTCAATCCTTCCCCGATAATGTAGGCAATAACGGAAGCACCGGCCATAATAAGTGCCGTTACCTGCGTCGCCGTGTTCTCGGCTCCGCCCGTTGCCAGGATCATCATGGAAACGAAGGAAGCGACCGCCGTCCAAAGTTTCCGGCTTGTAAGTTTCTTTACCCAGTTAATCTGTTTCATGGTGTTGTCCTCCTTTAAGGTTTATTTTTTTTGCGCCGGGGTTTCCCAACCTTCCGGCGCGGTTGCCCTGTTACATCCCGATCTGCTTGAAAACAAAGCCGATAACAATGCCGACAATGGCGGTTGCTATGTAGCCTACAATCTTCCGCCACATCTCGCCGTCCTTTGCTTCAAGCTCCCGGAGCTGTTTTCCCTGCTGCTCCTGCTCCTTCGCCATGCTCTCAATGCTTACGGCCAGCTTTTCAACGGAAGCGGTAAGCGTTCCAATCTGGCGCACGGTTTCCTCCAGCTCGTCGATCCGCTTGTTCTGCCGCTTGTTTTCCTCGTCCTGCCGTTTTGCAAATTCCTGATGCTCTGCCCTGGTGATGGGTGTGTCCATGCTTTTGCCCTCCCTTCTTGCAATAAAATAAGCCCCTTCCACGGCGCGTCCTGCGCCGTTTCCTGGGCCTTTTGCCTTTTAGTGTAGAAATATTAGTCTAAGCCGATTCCCGCCCGGATTTCCGCCGCCTGGTTAATCCTGGCAATACACGGAAGGCCGTCCGCTTCTTCTGCGCTTATGTGTTGCATAAGAAGCAAGAAAAGCTCGTCAATAACGCCGCTCTGGATTCTTATAATGGCGTTCTGCTGCTCTACTATCTCCAGCGGGCCGCTGCTCCTATTCTCCATATTCCTCCCCCGTGATCTCCTGGTAATCGGCTTCGGTGATGGTTCCCTTCTCTACCCGTTCCCCGATCTGTTCCCTGGTGACTCTGCCTGCTGCATAAAGCCTCTTAAGGCTGTTTACTAAAATCGAAGCCATTATAAAAGCCCTCCTTCCATAAGCTGCATCGTGTACTCGTCAATAGCTGCGCTCACTGCCTCGTCCGTCCGGATTTCCTCTATGCTCTTAAGCATCTCGTACTCTCCGACGCTGATCTCCCGGCTCTCGCATACGAAGTCCGTATAGGCTGCCGCCTGCTCCGTGGCTTCGTGTTCCTCCTGCTGAATGTTCCGGCGCTGGATGAAAGTATCAGGCGCCACAAGCTGCAATTCTGCCGGCCGGCTTGCGCTTCGTTCCTGTGTCCACTGCTTCATTTCTGTTTGCCCTCCTTGTCAATTTTGAAATAATTTTCTTAAGCTGTCTTACTTTTATGTAAGGCTTTATATAGTCCTGGTATGCGTCGTAAGTGTCCGTACAACTGAACCAGCCCATATAGCTTAACATTGCCTCTAAGTGTTTCTTAAAATATCCCCTCCCGGCTTCCTTTGCTGCGTGTAGCTTGCTGGCCAGCCTGGTGGCTGAAAGCATAATAGCTTTCCGCATCGTTGTCCGGTTGCGGAAGAAAAGGAAGCCCATAAAATCAATAACGCGCCCTACGACCTTCCCGTTCTTCTTCTGGTAGTTGAACTTAAAGACCTGGTAGTTTCGCTTCAGCTTCAGCCGGAACCTCCGCCCTATGAATTTCTTAATTTCTACTATTGCCTGGTGCAACTTCTTTTTGTTGTCGTGTCCTAAAACAATATCATCCATATAGCGGATAAGGTTCGGTATTCCCAGCTTGTCCGTTATGAAGTGATCCAGCGGCTCCAACAAATAATTTGCCAGCCACTGGGAAATGTAGAAGCCCAGCGGTATTCCCTTCTTAAAGCCTTGTAAGCAAAGCTCCACAATGTATAGAAAAAGCTCGTCTTTTATTCTTATGCGAAGCTCCCGCATAAGAATGTCCAGCCGTATGCTGTCGTAAAAATGGCGGATGTCAATCTTCGCAAAATTCCGGATATTCTTTCCGCCCTGGATAATTTTTAAAAGCCGTTTCTTGCCGTAATGTGCGCCCCGCTTCGGGAAGCTGCCGCAGGAATATGGGTAAGCCGTGGCTGTTATAATCGGCTCCAAAATAAGGACGATTATATGGTGCAGCCATTGCTCGTGTATCTCCGGCATAAATATCTTCCGGGTTTTGCCCTTTTCCCTTATGATTTTCGGCTTGCGCTTTTTCGGCTTATATGCCAGCTCCGGGTGTTCCACCGGAACGTCTGGCGGCTTCGTATTCTCTATCATGCGCCGCATGGCGGCGACTTCGTTATCAAGATCGGCGTCTATCTTCTGTATCTCTATTCGCTTCGTTTTGCCCTTCCGCAGCTTCTTGTATGCTTTTCTTATTATGTTTTCGTCAAGCATACGGCGATACAAATATTTGTACTGTTTAACGCCTCTTTCCGTTGCGGCTTTTTCTACTTTCTGCCACAGCTCCTTCTTCCGCATAAACAATACTCCTATAAGAATATTTTTTCTTCTATCCTCTACGCACGGCAGGTGCGACCGCTTTACCGTGCGCCCTGTATCAAGTTAATTTACCACTTACCCTTCCAATAATGGCGGTTAAGGCGTATTTCAACGCCCAGGGGTGTAGGAATAAGGGCGGCTTTAAGTTAATGAACCGTATGAATAGAAAAAAGGCGGCGCCGATGTTCCAGTTCGCATTCGTGACACTGTTGTTCCAATTCCGCGCCCGTGGTCCGCAATTAAGCCCATTGTTGCAATTACCGAACCGTAGGCAGACGCCCCCAGGTGACGCCGCCCCTATCCCCTTATATTTTGTTGCTTATAATTTACGCTGCTTCAAAGCTCCGGTATCTCCTGGGGGAATTGCTTCGCACCCCCAGACCCCCTAAACGGCTACGCCGACAGGTGGTAAAAGAAGATCGGCGGCGCCGACGCTCCAGGTCGCATACGTGACACTGTCGTACCAAAACCGCGCCCGTAGTCCGCAATTAAGCCCAACGCCGCAATCACCGAACCGTAGGCAGACGCCCGTAAACGTCTGCTTCGGGTCTTTTCTCCAAAGCCCGTCACAGCCTCCGGTCGCGCTGCTCCCTCCGTCCATTCCTAAAGCCGGGATACTGCCGTATCCCGGTACGGTTCTGAAATGGGCCGGGTAGTCCAGGGCGTTGTGGTTCGTGTCCCAGGTCTTGTTATCCGGTACGGTGATCCCTGTATCCGTATACTTTGCCCCGGTCGGATCGTAGGTGTAATTTTTGCTTACCTTCACCCGCCCGTTTACAACTACTTCGTAAGGGTCGCGCATCCACTGCTGGTAGCTGCCCAGGACTATGCTGTGGAAAATCTTATTTAAGCTCAGCTTATCGTCGGTTCCGTAGAACTGCCCGCCGCCCACTACGGCGTTCCGCTTTACTCCGTAGGTCGGGGACTGGCTGGCGTCGTAGCCGCTGCAGTTTCCGTACCCATAGGCTTCCTGCAAGTTCGTTGTTTTTGCGAACATGATCAAAAGGTCGATAATGGTTTCCACAATCGGCCCGCCCAGGAACGCCGCCCGGCTGCTGAAATTGGTAATAGCTGTCTTTTCCTTGTCCGTGGTGTTGTTATAGGTCGGCTGCAAGTTTGCAAGGCTTACCATCTTCGGGGTAGCTCCGTCCGCTCCCAAAATGGAACCGTAGAACATGGGCAGCCATACGCCCCCCAGCTCGTTATTGCTGGGGTCAATGAAGCCCACCGGCTCGTAGCCGTCGCGGGCGGTAAGGGAAAAGCGCACGATCCGGTCGTTGCCGACCATTTCCTCGTTCTTGTAAATCTTCATAAGCCAGGAAAAAGCGCCGCCGTTATAGCTGCTGTTTGCAACGTCGGAAGAGCCGCCGTCCTCCCTCTGGGTGTAGTCCGTTTCCTTGAGCCTGTAATCCGGTGTGCCGTCTGCCCGAACCATATAAGGCTTGTTTGCTTTAATGACCGGGAAGTCCGCCCAACTGTTCAGAACCATGCTGCCGTTTTCCTTATTCCTTGCAAGCGGGGAATAATTCTTATTAAGCCCGATGTACTCAATCCGGGCGGACGGGCTTAAGATGTCGTTATGCTCAATGAAGCCGTATACCGGATCGGATGCCAAAATGTTATAAACCTTGTCTAAGGTTTCTTTGTCTGCAATATAAATCTTTTCTCCTGCCATTACTCGTCTACCTCCTGTATATAAATCAATCCGTTATCAATCCCCAGCTTATACTTCTGCTTCGTGGCGTCGTCCCTTATCTTGTTCGCATCCTCCGCAAGCAGGGCGGCTCCGGTGCTGACGATTGTAACTTCTGCGCTGTTGTTTACGGTTGCAAAATAATCCTGGGTGATCTGCGCCGGGTTATATCCGTTATAGGGCGGCATAAAGTCGCCGTTGTCCCCGGCTGTGGTGGTGATGCTGTAAAGGATTTCCGTGCTGTCCGCTCCGTCCTTTACCTTGGCAAATAAGCCCATCTCGTTAATGTAATACCCGGCGTTTACGAGGGTCTGCCCGGTTACTGGGTCCTGGTTCGTAATAAGCGCCGTTACCTTCACGCTGTAATCGCTGAATACGTCAATATCCGAAAGGGTATAACTGTTCTTAAGCGATTTAAGGGCTGTCCGCTTCTGCAGCGCATCCAGCGTCTTTTCGGCTGCGGTATAATTGCCGTTGCCTACTGCGATCCGGGTAAACTCTATCTTGATTTCCCCGGCCTGCGCCCTGGTCAGAAGCCTCGCCCCTGCGTTGGTCATGACCGCGTTGTTAAATGGTTGTGGCATTCTTGGTTCCTCCTTCTTTTACGGTATTCTTGTATTTACTATTTGAAGCCGTGGCGGCTACAATAGCCTCTGTTACTGTTTCGCCCTGGACGATAAAACCTTCCCGGACTGCTGGCGGTTTCTGGTGCGCCTCCGCCCTCGCTGCGGATCCAGTGTAAGCATGGCCTTCTACTGGTGAGGCGGCTCCTTCCAATCCTTCCCGGATGGCTGCCTGCTTCTCTGTGGCCGCCATTTCACCCCCTATAAACGTCTGGCCTATGACTTCCTTACCCTCGAAGCTAAAACCGTCCACAATGGCCGCCTGGTGCGTCCTGGTGGCTCCTGCTGCCCCTGCAAATACTCCGGCGGTAATTTCTCCGCCCTCAGTCTTAAAGCCGTCCCAAATCGGCGCAGGGCGGCTCTGCTGGGATGCCAATGCCCCGGCGTGTATGGTCTGCCTTGCTTCCCGGTCTACGGCGTAACCATCAATTACTGCAGGCGGCTTATAGTTTGGGAAAACTGCCGCCCCAGAGAAAAGCTCGTGATTTACAATCCGGTGTATATCAATCGCCCGAAGGTGTGACCGGGTATTCTTTACCCGCCGGATCATAATTGAAAAAAAATCGTTCATTTCAAGTGTAAGTATTGCGTTGGTAACAATCTTAAAATAATAGGGCTTGTCGCCGTACTCGTACCACTCTTTTACTTCGCCCTCCCCAAATACTACACCCACGAGTTCCTCTACTGCCTGGGGCGTTCCTGCGCTCATATACCAAATAAGCGTATTTTTTACAAGCCGCCGCTTCGTGTCAATGTCCAGCGTACTCCGGTAATACTGGGTACGAAGTTCCGAAGCCAGAAGGTCTATAACTTCCTCCGGCTGCTCGTCCAAATTGGAATAAATATAGAGCCTCCGGCTGTATCGGTAAAGAAGACGGCAGGCTTGCTGCAAGGCGTAGCTTAACGCCTTTACTTCCGGCTTTTTGGTTATGTTTCCGGGCATGATGTCTGTTAGTTGCCCGTCGTAATAACTAATCATTTTCAAGCCCTCCGTATATAATATTTACCCCTGTACACTGGGCTTTCGCCGTTTCCCCTATAACGCGGAACGCTGGCGCCCGGACTTCCGCCCTTTTTGCCCCTGCGTCGTTCAGCCTTGCTATAAGCTCATCCGGGTTTATGTCCCGGCCTACCTTGGAAGCCTGCCACAGCTTATAATCCTCTACGGCGGTTTCTGCCTGTGCCTGGATAGCCGTTGCCGCGTTGCTGTCGCTGGTGTTTATGTAATAGGTCACGTCTATCTCGTATTCTTCAATTTCCGGACGCTTTACTTGTACCTGGTCCGTAAGCGGCCGCTTTCCTCTCTGGTTTACCGCCGCCGTTACTGCTGCTATGGTGGTATCGTCCGGGACGGTTCCGTCTGTCATAACAAAGCGGATATCAACTAAGCCCGGTGTAGGGCTGGTTATTTTAACATCCCCTATAAAGGGGTTGCTGTCCTTCACCCAATACTCGTAAGCGTCGTCCGGGCCGGCTGTAGAATAGCTGGAAGGAGCCAGGTAAATTCTTTCTGCCATGTTCTGGTCTGACTCTACCTCCGTCCCCCCGGTGCTTTTCTGCGTGTTCTCAACCTTGGAAATAAAGCCTATCGGATCCACCAGGGTGGTAAGCTCCCCGGCAGCGAAGTCGTTCCCTATCGTCCCAGCCTCTGTGCATTCCGCCATGACCGTGACTTCCGTTTCCCCCGGCGGTATCTCTGCGTATTCAATCGTAGCAAAGTAAACCTCGTAGGCAGCCGTTACCCTGGTTCCCTGGGGGATACTGGTCGCCGCCTCCCTTTTCCCGGAAAGCGTGAACTTGACCGGAACCTGGGCGAACTTTGCTGGGTTCCTCGTAACCTTCTTAAGCGCCCCCATATTCTCTAAATAATCGTCGTAAGCGTACTTAAGAAAATTCATCTTTCCGCCCTTGTCTATGTTCTGCAAGCCCTGGTATATAAGCTGGGCGCAACCTAACATAATAATGCGGTTCGGATCCGACTTGGAAAGCTGTATTTTCTTCCCGGTGATCTCCTGGTACTTCGCCACGAAGTCGCTTAACATCTGGCTCTGGATGTTCTCCAGCGTCAATCCGTCTATGAAAGAAATATCCGGTAAATTATCTATCGTGTTCAGAATATCCGACAATCCTTGCCACCTCCTTTATTCCTCCGATTCTTCCGTGTCTGCATCCTCGGTGTCCTCTGGGTCTTTCGGCCCGATTATGATTTTCGGGGTCAGGTTCCCGTCCTCTGCCTGCGTGTACTCAATGTTTAATATTTCCGCCTTATCCTCGTAAATCTCCGTTTTTTCTATGACCTCCAGCGCAAATAAATTTCTCGCCACGTTGGTCGGGCAGCTCTCAAAGGTCTGCTCTAATCCGAAGTTACGATCACCGGGGCAAGTGCCGGCCCTGGTGCTGTAAAGCAGGTCAAGGTTGCGCTGCATTTCTTCCAGCTCCGTTGCGTTAAGGTAGTCGAAGCCGATTATAACTGTTTCCGGTGTGCCAAACATCCGCCCGCCTCCTTCCCCTTATAAATATTCCTCCAGGGTAATGTCGCAGGTAATCTTTACAACTTCGCCCCGGTTTAAAATCGTTTCCCAGCTCTCGCTGATCTCTGTTATGGCGTACTTATTGGAGCCTACCTTCTTACTTCCAATAACTACGGTCTGGGGTTTCCCCGTCCGGATCAGCTTCTCTATGTTCTCTACCGTTTTCCGCGGCTTCACGCCGTGTTCTGCGTTGAGGGTTATGGTAAATGTTAGCTGGTCGGCATCCGGCCCTAAAAACTGCTTTTTCGGCTTTTTGCCTACTCTGGAATGGGAAGCCCAGCGCCCCTTTACGGTCCGCTGCATCTTCTTGAAATTAAGGATTTTTGCGTCGCTGGTTTCAAATACGACGGTTTTCCCTATATGTCCTATGGCCATTCAACTACCCCCTTCCCTACCCCTACGACCTTCTCTAAATCTGCGATCCTTTTTTCGTGGTCGTGGAGCTTCAGCAGAAGTTTCTCCGCCTCTGCGTCCTGGTGGGTTTCGCTGCCATCTAAGGAAGCTATGACGGTATGCTCCGCCGCTATGGTCAGTACGCCGTCCTTATAATTGATATAGGCTCCGCCGCCCAGATCCTTGTGGAAGGTTCCGGGGTTCCCCGCTGCGTTGTATTCGTTCCAATAGGTCCCTAAGATGATTCCCATCTCCCCGCCGTTGCTCAAATGCATAACGACTACTTTTGCCCCCAACTGCGGCAGCTTGTATTCTTCGTTAAAGGTGGCGTAGGGTAATAGCTCCGTGACCTCGCCGTCCCGGTCCTCAAATATTACGCTTACCATTCCCGTTTCCGGGTCTACGCTGCTTACGGTCCCGATCCTGTTTCCTCCGTCGCTCATCCTCTGCCTCCTATGCTTTCTTAAGGCTTTCTTTTCCGCACCAGCCGTACCGCGTCCCGCCCTTGCGCTTCGCCACTCCGTACTGGTACTTATAGCCGCTTCCTAAAATCTGCGTTATATACATTGTCATGTTGCTGCACTGGTTCGCCTTGCCTCCGTTGCCTCCCCAATAAGCCGGCCCGTTTACGATAACCTTGTCGCCTACTGCGAGGGTTTCTCCGGCTGCTGGCTGTGCGGTTGCGGTCTTGGAAGCGACCGCTTTCTTCTGTCCCTGGTATTCCTTCATGACGGTTGCCTTGCTTATGCGCTTCTGGCACTTGTGAAGCTCCAGCGCCATGGTGTAGGCTCCGTCCGGGCTTATGTTATGCGTTACTTTGTCCACAAAGTATTTCCCGGAAAGCTGGTAAAGCCCTTTTATATTTACCGTGCTTCCGGCTGCGATCCGGTTGTTCGCCATGATGGTTATGCTCATAGTTACCGCCTTTTCGTTCTCGGCGTTTACCTTGGCGCAGGCTTTTAGCTGGGCTTCCTGCAGGCTCTCGACCTTCTCGTTAATGTTAAGTATTCTTTTTCCGCTTCCGACTACGCACTTCATTTCCTTGTCGTCTTTACCGGAAGTATACTTTATCTGTGCGCCTGTGTACGTCCCGACCAGGGTGGTATTGTATGACCAGTCCTGCAAGTCTGCCTTTTTCAAGGTGGCCACTGGTTTCCTGGATTCAAACTGTCCCTTGTCGTAGATAACAATCTTTCCGCTGTAAATCTTGATAGCCATCCCGTAATCCTGGCATACTTTCGTTAAAAAGCTGCTGTCAGCCTCGTTGCTCTGCTCTATGGTTCCCAGCTTTATCGTCCCCCCGGTGTACTGCAGCTTAAGGTGGTACTTTTTGGCGACCTCCGCCGCCACCTCCTTAAGCGTTGCTTTCTTCCAGGTCTTACTCCGGGCCGTGCTTCTGAAAGCATTACCTTCCGGGACGGATACTCCGCCAATGGTACAAGTAAGCTCCGGGCCGGTATAGCTCAAATCGTCAAGGCAGAATTTTCCGCAATAGAAAGTTTTCTTCTGCCCTGCCTTGTCCCAGCTCTTTTCAATGATTTTCGCTGTCAGCTTGTCGCCTTTTTTGGGCATCCACTTGTTTGCCCAGCGCAAGTCTATATTTGTTAAGGTTATGCTTACGGTATCGCTTTCCCCGGATGCCGGGTCTGTATAAGAAAAACCTTCGTTATATTCCGCCATGACGGCGGCGGGGTGTTTGCTTGTCCCGCCGGCCTTCTTGGCTTTCTGGTAAGTCACGCTTACGCTTGCCTGCCTGGGTGTTTCTTTGTTCATTCCTCATCCTCCGCTTCGTCCTCGCTGCTGTAATCGTCGTAAGGATCTTCGTCCTCATCTCCGTCGTCCTCCGCCCCGGTTCTCCATGGCGGCAGCTCGTCGCTTTCCTCGTACCATGGAATACCCGGCGTATTTAAGACGGTTCCTGCTGAAAAGACTAAAACGTCCAAAAAGGGGTAGTTATTCGCCATAAGGAAGGCGGCGTATTCCTCGCCGCCGTATACCTTATAGGCTATTTCGTCCCAGGTTTCCCCCTGTATCGTGGTATATGTTTTCGCCAACTTTACCACCTCCTATAGCTTCCGCCTCTGCTGATCCTTCTCGTATTGTTTCATCAGCTTGTTAAATTCTGCCTGGCTCATGCGGTCGGCCTCTGCGATTTCTTCCTTCCCGGCGCTTCCGTAAAGGTTATAGACCGGGCTGTACTGTATCGCAGGTCCTCCGGCTCCGGCAAGCTCCGGCTGTCCGCCGCCGCCCCCGGTTCCTATTCCCTTCAGCTTTTCAATAAAGGCGTCAATAAGGGAAGCTCCGCCGCTTGCGGCGATTGCCTCGTTTAAAATCTCCTTCATTTTCGCCCATAGCGTATCAAGGGGCAGAACTGCCTCCGGTCCCGCTTCCCCTACGCCCTGCATTCCTGCTGGCGTGTTGAATATGGTCGGCTGGTCGAAAATGCCGCCCAGGGCGTTCCAACTCACTGAAAAGTTCGGAACGCTTACGCTTCCGCCGTCGCCGTAGGACACGGAACTTGTGGAAACGCTTATAACGGGGATCCTTGGTTTCGGGATCGTTATGGTCATATTCTCAAATGCTGCTTTTACCGCGCTCGCTGCGGAGCGGGCCGCGTCCGTGACGGTCGTTGCAAGGCGCTGCATTGCCGTCTGTGCGCTTGTGTTCGCCTTATTCCATCCGCTGTCTAAAGCGGTGTTTACGTCGTTGCCCAGTGTCGTCGCCGCCTGGGTTACTGCCTGGCTGTTTCCGGTCATGCCCCTCCCGATTGCCGTTGCCCCCTGGGTTCCGGCTGTCGTCATGGTAGTGGTAAGCCCGGAAGTGTCTACCGCCAGCGCGCTGGTGTTTATGGTGGTTCCAGAAAGCCCGGTATTAAGTCCGGTCGTAAATGCTGTCGCCCCCTGGGTTCCGGCTGCTGTCATGTTGGTGCTGATTGCCCCTGCATCCAAAAGCCCGCTTGTGTCTACTGGGGTAGCAAGTCCGGCGCTGAGGCTGGTGTTTAATGCTGTCGCCCCGGTCATTCCCATGTTGGTCATGTTGGTGCTGAAAGCCGCCGTATCAAGCCCGCCGGATGCCATGCTTTCGGTTAAGCCTGTAGAGAAGGCCGTCCCCGCCTGGGTTCCGGCTGCCGTCGCCCCACTGGTGTCCATTCCGCTGAAAGCGTTTGTTGCCATGCTGTTGGCTGCCGCCGTTACCGTTCCGGCGTTACTGCTAATACCGGATGCATAACTGTCCACAACTGCCGCGCTCTGGCTGGAAGTGTCCGGGATGTCAACCTCTCCGCCTGTGAATAGGCTTTTAATCGCGTTCCACAAGCTCTTTCCGGTGCTGAGTATTCCGTCAATCAAGCCCTTAATAATCTGGATCCCTACGTCAAGCCAATTTGTAGATAAAATCGTATCAATTATCGCCCCTACAAGCTGGGGTATTGCCGCTATAAGCTGCGGTATTGCCTGGATTAAGCCCGTCGCCAGTGTTATAACAATCTGGACGGCTGCCTGCACAATGTTCCCCAAATTCGCTATAATTCCCTGGATAAGTGAAATAATTAGCTGTATGCCGCCTTGTATAATCATGGGCAGCATCTGGGTTATGCCGGAAACAAGGCTTATAATAATCTGTACGCCCATCTGTAAAATCTGGGGCAGGTTAGAAAGTATTCCCTGCGCCAAACTCAAAATAAGCTGTATTCCCATCTGCAGAAGCTGTGGAAGCATGGAAACTATGCCTAAAACCAAATTTCCTATAAGCTGAATAGCTGCGCTTATAAGCATGGGGGCGTTCTGTCCTATGCTGTTTACAAGTGTCTGAACCAACGTAAGGGCCGTCGATATAACCTCCGGCAATCGCTGTATGATGCCGTTTACGAAGTTTACTATTGCCTGCGTTCCGGTACTTATAAGCTGCGGAAGCTGCGCGGTCATGCTCTGCACGAACTGGGTCAATATGTCGATTCCGGCAAGTATGACTTGCGGAACCAGGGTAAAAAGCCCCTCGACTAAAGTAGTAACAATGTTCGCCCCTGCTCCTGCCAATGCCCCGGAGTTGTCCGTTACCCCGCTTATAAAATTCTCCAAAAGGTCCACGCCCATGCTTACTACCTGCGGGGCGTAGTCCGCTATGGTGTTTACTACCTCAGCCATGCATCCGCCTACCGCTCCGACCATGCCCTCCATGCCGCCGCTCTTGTACACCTCGGAAAGCTCCCCGACCATGCTGGTGGCTAATTGGGTCATTTCCCTTAAAGGTCCGTTAAGGTCCTGGTATATGCTGATTCCTAAATCGGAAAGACTGGATTGTAATATCTTTATATCTCCGTCTAAGTTATCTAACTGAATAGCGTACATATTTTCGCAAGCTCCGGCGCTGTTCTCAATCGAAGCGGACAGCTCGTCGAAACGGTCCGTACAATTTGAAAGCATGGCGTTGGCCGCCGTAAGGTCGGTCTTATTGAACAACGTCGAGAGTATAGCGTCCTTCGAGGCGTTGTCCATCCCGACCATGGCTCCCTGCAAATCCTTAAATACGTCGTTAAGGCCGCGCATATTCCCCTGGGCGTCGTATACGTCAACACCCAAAGACTTAAGCGAAGCCGCCGCCTTGTCCGTCGGGTTCTGCAGGCTCAATATAATATTTCTAAGGTGTGTACCTCCTTCCGCTCCTTTTAGTCCGTTATCTGCCAAAATTCCGAGGGCTGTGTTAAGCTCCGTCGTTCCCCCGGCGAGTCCTTTTGCCGTTCCTCCTACGGTCAGAATAGCCTCGCCCAACTGGGCGACATTCGTGTTCGCCTTGCTGGCTGTCTGGGCCAACTGATCAGAAAACTGCGTGAGGTCCGTCTTGGTTGCCTCTATCCCCAGGGCGCTCATGCTGTCCGTCACCATGTCGCTGGCGTGTCCCAGATCCATGGCTCCCGCCCCTGCAAGTTTTAAAACGGTCGGCAACGCTGCCGCCGCTTTTTCTGCATCATAACCTGCAAGGGCTAAATAGTTTAGACCTTCAGCCGCCTCCGAAGCTGAAAAGGCTGTACTTGCCCCGCACTCCCTGGCGGCGTTCTCCAGTGTTTCAAAGGCCTTTTGCCCCTCCGCCGTGGTCTTGTCGATCAGCATGGTGGCGGCAACCTGGCTCATGGATTTTTCAAACTCGGCTCCGGTATTTATGGCAGCTATACCCATAGCTCCTACGGCTGCGGCTGCCGCCGCCGTAGCGGAAGCGACCGTTTTCGTAATGGTTCCCAGTCCCTTGGTGGCCTGGCTTAAGGCGTTTTTAAACGAACTTTCAACTTTGCCCGCTATTTTTATAGCGATCTCCATTTCCTTACCGCCGCCCGCTGCCATAAATCTCCGTCACCTCCTTCGCTATTTCTATCAACTCAAAAACGGACAGGCTTTCCAATGCGTCTAAGCCTGTCCGCAGAATAATTGATAGGTGTATGGTTAGTTTCCGAAGGCTGGAGCCGTCTGTTGGCTTTAGTCCTCGCCGTACAAAAAATTTGTTACCCGGTTCTTGATCTTAAGTGCCTCCTTCGGCGGAAGCGCCTTAAAAAACTCCACGAGCTTCCCGGAAGCCCTGGCGGAAATAAGGCAGGCGTATTCCAGGGACATCTCCGGCAATACGTTCACCGTCCCGCCCCTCTCAATAGTCTTGTTTACTGCGATCATGTCCGCCGCGCTCAAAGACTCCAGCCCGCTTAAGTCCACGCTCTCATAGCTTACGCCCTCGAAGGTAAAGGGCTTCTTGAAGAATACCAGGAAAGGGTTGTCCTCCATCTCCTGCTTTTTCCTTGCCTCAACTGCTGCCGCCTCTGCCTCTGCTGCCTGGTTTAAATTCTTATCCTTTTCCATTAGCACATTTTCCTCACTTTCTCTAATAAGTCTTTGCCGTGTACCTTGTAAACGAAGTTGAGCTTATCAAGCTCGATCTCCGTCACGTTGTCGATCTCAATCAAAATATAAAGGATCTCCAGCTTAATGCTGCTTGCGGTTCCGCTGCCCTGCTTCGCCTTGCCGCCCGTAAGCCCCTTATTTTTTCCACGGACTACAATCCGCATGGGCTTGAAAGCCGTCGCGCCGCTGTCGTTTACGGTGTACTGGATCGATCCCCTCAAAGTAACCGTAACGCTTGAAATATCGTCCGAAAGGATAAACAGATCCTTGTCCATCTGCCTGAACGGGATTTCTATTTCCATGCTCTGGAAATGCCCCACGGTCGGATCGTCAATCTCCCCCAAAATGCCAGGGCCGCTTAATGTTTCCGTTAAGCTCTCGAAGTCCGGCAGGGTTACTTCGTCGGAAATGCCGACCAGCTTCGTGCCGTCCTTATATACGTTAAAAGAATTGATTTTTGAAGGAATGTTATACAATCTTATTCACCTCCTAAAGCTGCTTCCAGCATGGTCGGGTCAAACTCCAATACGTTCAGAATATCCTCCGCCGGGGTGTACGGCGCCAGGTACTGGTGAAACTGGATTTTCCCGTTTAAAATGTCCGTGATCGGGTTCTCGTCCTCGCTGTAGGTAATCCGTGCGCCAGCGCACTTCCCCTGTGCGACGTAGGAATTGCCCCGGATGTTCTCTGCGTCGCAGATACTCTGGATAAGCCGGGGATCCGCCGGGTCGTCTACCTTCTGGAAGTAGCTTAAAATAAAGCTGTTTCCCCACCAACTGAAAAAGCGGCGGCAGCAGAACCAGCGGTCTTTCGGATCCGTCGTCATGGGGTAGGCCGCGCTGTTGTTCCCCCAGGAGCGGAAGCCGTTAAAATTGATCGCCGTGGAAACTCCGAAGCTGTTTACCAGGTTCGCCTGTTCCTGGTCTATTACGATCTCGCTGTCCTCGTCGTCGTCCAAACAAAGCCCGGTGATGGGGATTGCCTTATTGCTGGCTGAAAGGTTCGGCACGTCGTCGTTGCTGGCGTCGACGTAGGCGATCAATGCTGAATAAAGGGCGCTGAAATAATAAACCTCGTCCCCGATCCTTACCTTGGGCCATACCACCGCCATATGCTCGCTTACAAAGCCGGATTTCTCCTTTACGGTCTTCACGTCCGTATACTTCGTCGCCCCCTCTGCGGTGCTGTCCAGGTCGGTGATGCATTCGCAGGTGAAAAGCCCGTTAATATTAAGGCACTTCGCCGCCATGACCGAAGCGACCGCCGGGTCCTTGGAATATCCCGGCGAAGTAAGAAGCCCCGGAGTCATGGCGAAAAGCGGGTAAACCTGGCGCACAAGCTCCAGGCCGCTCTCCTTCCCGGTGCTTACGTTGTAGCCGCCTATGATATCCTTACTTGTTACCTGGGACGGGTCGATCTTGTCTGCGGAAACGCTTAAGGTTGTCGCCTCTGCTCCGGCTCCGGATTCCAGAAGGGTAATAACCGCATAGCCGTCGTCGTCAAAGCCTGTAATATAGTCCACGTCCGCCTGCAGCGTCGTTTCTCCGGCCTCTACGACAAGGGTATCCAGCAGTATTCCCTCAATGCCTACGGTTGCCTGTAATGCGTCTACCTGGCAGGTCGTTTTCGGGATCTCCGTCTTATGTTTCTTTGGGTCAAGTACGTTGATCAGCGCAATCGGCGCAACTGCGAACTTCTTAAAAGTGGCGCTGATACTCTGGTTCAGGTTGTAATCTTTCAAGTTGTTAGAATACCCTACCGCCGCGCTTGCTTCCGGGAAGCTGTAGGCGAGCTTCACTACGTTGGTAGCCTTATAGGGATCCTCAGCCAAATTGACCGGGGAAACGCCTACTACTACCTGGAAAGCCGCCGTACCAAGGATCGGGGCTGTAAGGCTTGTAGGGTTTTCTAAAATTCTTACACCATGGTTGTAAGCCATCTTTTATCTCTCCTTTTCTTCTTATTTTCCGCTGGCTCTCCGGTAAAGGATGCTTAATGCGCTTCCCTCCTTCGCCAGCTCTGCGCTTGCCTTTGCCAGCTTCTCAACCGGAACGACAAAGGAATTAAAAAACGGATGCTCCTTAATCTTTTCCTTAAGGGCATCCGGCAGTCCGGCGTTATATGTGGTATACTGCTTCGCTCCGGGAATATCCGGGCCAATATAGACCACGGTTTCCGCCTCCTGCGTGGCCGGTGTAGCTTTTGCTTTCCCGGTCGCTTTCTTTGCTTCGCTCATGAATATGGATCCTCCCTTCTTACTGCTGCAATCTCAAAAGCCAGGTTTACGCCCCCAAAATAAAAGGGGTAGGATTCTTCGTCCTGCAGGGTCCACAAAATGGGGTACTGTATCGTATATTTCCCGTTAAGTACCGGGAACTTTGCGAACCTCTCATAAATCTTGGCTATTATGTTTAAAATGTCCTTATGTCCCTGCTTGTCATAGTCCGGTTCGTAAATTCCCATAAGCAGGGTAAGGTTTACTTTCTGGGCGCTGTTCTCGTCCTCGATCTCCCCGTCTGCAATCCGTACCAAAATATAAGGGTATGGGTCAGGGGCGGTCTGTTCTTCCGCCAGCCCGTTCTCCAAAAGTTCCGGGGCTATTTCTCCCTGGTCCAATGGCTCCGGCATAGGCAGAAGCTGTTCAAAAATATTTATGCTGACTCTTTCCCCCTGGGGGTTCTTAAGCCGAAAATCCGAAAGAATTTTCTTAAGCTCGTCCGCCAGCTCGCTCTGCAGAAATGCTGCGACCATGCCTATCCTCCTAATATCTTCCTAACCTGTGCATTTACGTTCTGCTTAAGGTTGTCTTTAATATGCGGCTTTACTATGCCGTATACCCGCTTTTCGTTCCCCAACATAACCGGGATAGAGTTTGCGGAAAAGGACTTAATAGGCAGCCTTGCGGCTCCGCGCCTCTGGGCTACTGCTACATGGCCGCTGGAAAACTTGGTAACGAAAGCCTTAAGCCCTCCCATCTCCAGGGGCTTCATCCCGCCTGCCTTAAGCACCTTCGCTTTTACTACGTCCGGACGGTTCGCTCCGGTCCTCATGGTGGCCGGGCTTACTTTGTAATCCTTAAGCCCCATAACTCTGCCCGTTGCCTTTATGGTCGCTTCCAGCCTCGCTGGGGTGGCGTTCTTTATCTTCATGGCCTTATTGAAGCGCCCGGTTTTTACGGTATAGGTTTTCTGTGCCTCGTCCGTCAGTTCTTTCCGTGCCTGCTTGGCTGTCTGGTTGAGGGCGTTCTTAAGTGCTTTCGGGGCCTCGCTTTTCATCTTCCCCAGTTTCTTCTCAACCTGTGCCAGCATATTCCGGTCGTAGCTTATTTCGATCAACTCTTATTCGCCTCCAAATGCAAGGAATACACGCCGCCCTCGTTCAAGCTGTCGGTAACGATAAAGGTTGCGCCGTCTATCTTGACGGGCTTGCCTACTCCCGGAAGCGGGCCGAAGTCTAAGGCGCTGACATATACAAGCGTTTGCTTTTTGTATATGCCGTCCATGTTGCTTTTCATCCGCTTTTCCCTCTCCGTAAGCTCGTTATCGTCAATAATGATCAGCATTGTTTTTCCGTTGACCGTGTGTTCCTCTCCAAACTCTGCCGGGTTAAGAAATACCGTTTTTACGTCCTGCCTCAGAAGCTCCTTAAATGTCAGCGGCTTACGCACTGCTTTTCCTCCTTCCTTTGGTCGGTTCCGGCTGTGCGCCCCTCGTTTTCCTGGACGGCGGTTTTCCCACTAAATCCTGCTCCGCTCCGGCGGAAGGGTAAGCATCACCGGGAAGCCCTGCGGGGGCGGTTGTCTGCCTCGCTTTTGCGCTCCGCTTTTTGGGTTCCTCCGTGTCCTTCCATATCGCCGTTCCGTTTCCGATCCATACTTCTACAAGCCCGGCGTTATGTGTCGGCAGCTCGTCGCCCGGCTCATAGTTCTGGCTTTCAAAAAGTATGGGGAAAACGGCTATAAGCTGTTTCATCAGCCGCCCAACTTTACCAGGATAACGGTATCGCTTGCGGCTGCTGCCTGAGCCGCATACCCTGCCAGCGGCGTGTCGTCGCCCTTGGTGTCGGTGATGCCGGTCCCGTCAAAATATACCTCCGTTCCCATCTCAATGGCTCCAGTTGCGGTCTTGTCGATCTCAAAAACGCCTGTAACTACAAGCGATCCCAGCTCGCCGGGGAGGATATCCGTCCCGGCGACGCCAATATGGGAACCGAAAGAAATGACCGTGTTTGCCTCGATCTTTGTGTCCGTATTGTTCTTATAGTCGAGGGTTTCCCCTCTCTGCCAATATGCGGCTTTACTCATGGCTTTTAATCCTCCTTATCTCTTATTCTGCTGCGATCTTTTCTCCAGGGTTCTTTGCAATTCCGCGGAAGTCCCTTACGGCGATTCCCCAGTCAAGGTAAATATCCCACTGGAAGCCCAAAACACCCGGCGTTTCCATCCTTCTTACGGTCGGGGTTTCCTGCCCGTTCAAGTAGTCCACCTGGATATGTTTTGCGCTGGCGGTGTTTGCAACCATAAACCACGGCACTTCCTTATCCCCTGCCAGGGCGTTAAGCACCGGGGTCTGAATAATATTGATCGGGTAGTTGTACAGCGGGTTGATATCGTTGTTATTGCTGCCTACTACCTGGGTGCTGTGAAGAATGACCGCCAGCTCAAACTCATAGCCAACAGGCACAATAATATGCTGCGGGGTAATGTAAATAGCTTCCCCGAACTGGTCGCGCTGGTGCTGCATCTGCAGGATAATAGCCTGGATCGAAGCCTGGGTAGGCTTGCCGCCCTTTGCGATCAGGTTCCCGTGGTTCTTATGGAAAAGGTTTACGCCGTCGAAAATCGGGGCATTATTGTAAAGCAAGCTATAGACCTGCTTATCAATGGTTTTCTTTGCCGCTGCTGCGTAAAGCCCCGGAACCTCCGTTAAAAAGCCGATATCGTCGTTGATGAACGCCTGGCGGGTCATGCTGAATGTCCGCCCGTAGGTGTCCAGCTTGCGGTTCGGCAGCAGCTCCGTCCTGGGCTTATCCGGCTTAAGCTCGCCGTTTTCGGGAACCAGAAGGAAGTCGCCCATACCTCCGATCACGTATTCGTGATCCGCTGTGGTCTTGAAGTCCTTCAAGCTGCCCTTTGTGGTCCATGCCTGGAAGGTCGTAGGCACTGCGTTGTAAAGCTGCACAATGCTCTTTCTGATCGTGTTGTCAAGGATCGCCGGAAAGGCTGCCGTAGGGTTGTAGAACTGGCGGCAAAGCTCGCCGTACATATCGTCGGGCTGCATCCTCAAAAGCTGCATAGTGTCCCGCCCGTCCCTGCTCAAACACTCAATAGCAAGGTCGCGGAGGCTCATGGATCTAAGCTCATTCGCTCCGTCTGCCGGGGTGGCTACGGGTACGCCTGCCCGAAGCATAAGCGCGTCGGTTGCCCTCTGTCTGAAAGTTTCGTTTTCGTCCCTGGTGACCTGTACGCCCACAGGGCTTCCGGTCTGCCTCATGCCGTCAAGGATGGAACTGCGTACCTGATCCAAACTGGAACCGTTGCGGATATGCTCCGCCGGATCCACATCGAAGTCCCGGCAAAGTGCCATAATTTCCGTTACCCGGTTACGCTCCGCCTCGGTTGCGCTCCGCTGTCCATCTGCAGGTACTGTCTGCGGTGCGGTTGCCGGGGGTGGTGTCGTCTGCTGGGGATTCGCCGCCGGGGGTGCTGCTGCCGCTCCGGTTCCTCCTGCCAGCCCTCTCTCCTGTGCGTCGATCTCTGCCTGGGCTTCGTCAATCTCCCTCTGGAGAGCGTTAAACTGTGCCTGTTCTTCCGCCGTCAGCGCACGGTTGCCGTCTGCCTTGGCGGCGTTCACAATGGCCTGCTGCTTCAGCATGGCGGCTTCTCGTCTTTGTTTCGGTGTCATCTCTGTACCTCCTATTTTCTGTTTTTATTTATTTGAAGTTGTGCTTCAAAACAAGTTAAAGTTTCCGGAGCCTGCGGATTCCCTTTAAGCTCCCGCCCTACTCCCACGGTAGCGTCTGCTGGGACGCTTACTACGCTTATCTCGTAGGGCATCCATTCCCTTGCGACGTCGCAAGGACCGTTAAAACGTCCGTCGGTGGATATCTTCCCCGGCATGACTTCCTCAATCACACCAATCTTATACCCAACGGAAACGCCCTTGAGCGTCCCGCTTTTTACCTTCTGAAAAATGACCTCGCTTTCTTCGTCGCTGTCAAATTCTACCTCAGCCATGCCCCGCTGGTTTTCAATCCAGGCGCGGTTGATCTTGCCTATAACCTTATCCCGGTTATGGTTAAAAAGAAGGACTCCTATTGTGTTAAGCCGGGTAAGGTCAACGGCTGCCGGGTTATGGTCTAAAATCTCCTTACCCCAGAAACGCTCGTAAGGTTCTTCCGAAGAAAACGAAAGAATGAACTTCCGTTCATTCCCTTCCCCTTCCATAGCCCGGATTGTTGCCGAACTAAACGCCCTTATCTGGTTTTCCTTCTGGCTGTCCTTCGCCGCCGTCTGCGGCTGGCTGGTTGCCGTCCTGCTGCCCGTTCCCCGGCTGCTGCCCTGGTGGCTGGTTTCCTCCGCCCTGGTCAGTAGGTCCGCCGGGAACTGCTCCCGGTTCTGGCTTCTGCTCGTCTGCAGGTGTAAGCTCCGCTTCGGTTCTGTCAAATATAACACCTCCCATCTCAATGCCTTTTTTCCTGGCGTATTCTAAAACGGCGACGGTTTCGTCTATCTGCTCTTTCCAGTCCTTGCCGTTCTCCGCTGCGACCTGCTGGTATGTCTTTTGTCCGGTCTGCAGTGCGACCTTGGTAGCTGTGGCTTCTTTCGCCGGGTCGATCCACGGCTTCGGCGCCGCCACCCACTCGTGCTTAAAATATTTCTGCTTATCCTCCCAAAAGCCGGGGATATTGAATAAGCCGGAAAGGACGCCGGAAATTATGAAGGTTTCGTATACCTCGTCCATAACTACTTCCTTCAGCAGCTCTATGTCCTCTATGTAGGTCTGGCCGTCCTCAATGATTCCCTGCCTTGCGCTGCTGTAGTTGCTCTGGCTCATGTCCCGGCTGGTAGCCTCGTAGCTTAAGCCCTGCCCGGCTCCTATAAGCCGTTGCTGCAGCTTGATATAGCTGGCGGCATCCGTTGCCTGTCCGGTCGGGTTTACGACCTGGATCTCGTCCCCGGCGTTAAGCTCCTTTATCATGCCGGGGCTTATCCTTTTTCCGTCGTAGTCCTCGCGGGGCCTCCCGTCGCTTACTCCCACGCCCCTTGCAAAGTTCCCGGTTGTCGGTATGATCTTCTTTACGAAAACGGCAAGGCAGGCGGCTATGCGCTCCTTTACGCTTACCGCCGTCATAAACTCATTCGCGTCCCTTACCCTGGTAATGGTCGGGGCCAGGTCGCTCATCTCCCGAACCTGGGAAGGGCGGTCTTTCGTGAAATAGAAAATAATATCTTTTGCCGGAACATAGACGGGTTCAATCTGCCCGAAGCCGTCTACGTTATACTGGCGGATCCAGTAGCCCATGGGCTTGTTATAGGTGTTAAGCTCAATCCCTCCGACCACCCGGTGTTTCGGGTTGTGCGGCGCTGCCCGTCCGGTGTCCAGCTCGTCAACTTCCAACGCCTGCAACTTAAAGGGCAGCAGCCCTCCGCTGGTGTAGCACTTCTTAAAAAGGATTCCTCCGTCTACCTTCTTCCGGCGCTCCGCCATTCTAAGCATCTGGTTAAAGCTCTGCGTTTCGGTTACGTCGCAATTTTTACGCTTGCACCACTCTATCCAGGCTTCCTGTATCTGCTTATTAAGCGTTTCATTGCTGGTTCTTGCCCGAAGCGTGTAGCCGTGGCCGACTACATTCCGGCGGTATGCCCCGATCACGCTGTTTGCCATATCGCTGTTTCGCTCTAAGTCCCTGGCCCTGGCTCTTATGGTGTCCCGGCTGTAGCGGTCCGTTTGCTCTGCGCTCTGGTTATAGGCCACCCACCCGGCGTTAAGGCGGTCATAGCCCCCGGCGTCATAATGGCGCTGCTCGTCCAGGTACTGCCTCCATGCTTCCCTTCTGGCTCCGGCTGCCGGGGAAATGAAGCCGATTATATTGTCTAATACGTTTCCCACTTCTTTCCCTCCTATCTTCGGTCAAATACTGCGACGTAGCAATCGTCCAAAAAGCCCGGTGTACTTCCTGCGACCTGTGCCATAAGGTCGTTCTTAATCTTGTATAATGTGTTAAGGTCTGCCCGGTTAAGCTGCCGGGAGCCTATCTTGTAACTTTGCCCGCCTACGCATATAGCGTAAATAGCGTTATTTACTTCGGTAAGCATTTCCTGCGCTGTCATCTGTTCTTCCACCCGGTTCCCTCCTTCCTGTTATAGCCAGCTTTCGTTTTGGCTTATCCATTCTTCCTCCGGCGTGTACTGCTCTTTCTTCGGCTCCTGCGGTTCCTCCTGTATGTTCTGCAAATGAAGCATACGGACTCCCAGGGTATCGGCCGCCGCCATGGCGTAGACTTCCGCGTCTAAATAATGGTTGTCCGCATGGCTGTGCTTCGGCACCCATTCAAGCCGCGGCTTGCTGTTTCCGTTCTTAACGAGGATCTTATGCTCTGCCGTTACCTGCTCGGCGTATTCCTCGTCGCAGCCCTTGTATACCATCCAGCTTCCGTTGCCGTTCTTCCGGTGCATCCTGCTGGCGATCATGTCCTTATACTTGCCGCCGTCAACGATAACAAGGTCCATACCGTAAGCCTTGGAAGCGTCCTTATTGACGGTACTCAGCTTAAAATGGCTCTGCATGGGGTTGCTGGATCCTTTGGCTGGTTTCGCCCATTCTGCGTTCAAGGCACAAAAATCGTATACGGAGTCTGCTTCGTAACCGGAGTCTATACTGTGAAGCATATCACCGTATCTCCGGTAAGCTCCTTCGTGGTTCCGTCGTGTGCTACAATAGTTACTTTTGCTTCGTTCGTCATGTCTGATTCTCCTTTTTGGTTTTTATCTATATCAAGGCTTAAAGCCTTAATAGCTTCGGTAAGGGCTTCCGTATCGCCCCACCAGATGCTCGCTGGGTCGTGCGCCTGCTCCTTCTGGTTAAGTGCTTCCATGCTCCGCCTCCTTCCCCGGCGGCGGAACTAAACCGAAGGTAATAAGCGCCATGTTTGCCGCCCTGGTCTGGTGCTTGAAAAGCGGAAACTTGACCGGGTACTTATAAAGTGGCTCCGGGTCCGTTTTCATCCGCTCTGCGTCTACTGCCTGGGCGATCTCGTTAAGCCGCTGCCGCTCCGCTTCAATGGGTCCGGGAAGCCGTACTATTCCGGCCAGCTTGTTTAAAAGCTCAATTTCCGCCGGCCCGTAAAACATCCGCTCCGCCCTGCTCCACTTCATCTTGCTCCAACTTTTAATAATCGTGAATTGTGTGTTATCGGCATCTTTTATAAGGATCTGCCCGTCCTTCATTGCCATCTTCAAGGGTCTTTCGCCTCCTTCTCTGTATAAAAAGTATGATTCCCGTGTATGAAAAGCCGTTCAAGGTTCCGGCTGTGCCAGGTGCTTTTCCCGTCCTCCGGCGTCCGCTCAAAGTACAGCGCACCCTGGCTTTCATCCCAGCCCGTTTCCTGTATCAAGTCAAGGGCCGCCCAGCAGTCCGCGTCCGGTTCCACCCGGTCGTATCTCCCGTTACTGTAAGAAGTAAAGGCGTTACGCTGGGAAATGACGCCCTTTACGGTGTCCGGGAATTTTCCGGATCTTGTCCGGTTGTAAATAACCAGAATAACAAGGGCTTTTCCTTCGGTGTCCTCGCCCTCTGCCTCCGCCATTGCCATCCGTGCTGCTATGTATTCCTCATTTGCGCTCCATCCTAAATCTTGCCCTCTATGCGGGGCTGTGGTAGGCTCTGTCGTGGCTTCTGGGCTTGCGGTGGGGATTTCCTCGACCGTATGTGTAAAAGGCGGCTCTGTGGCTTCCTGGTGGCCCGTAGCGGCGATAATGACAAACGCAGCGCCGCCAACTGCTGAAAGAATAAGCCCGGCGGCTGCAAGCCTTTTTATAAGCCGCTGCCGCCTTCGTCGCCTCCTGCGCTCTCGTATCGTCAATCCTCCGCACCTCCCTGGTCGATCTGTTCAAGTAAAAGGGCTAAAGCGTCTACCAGGATCCGCTGCGTCTTAATCATGTTCGGCGGGCAGTCTGCTTCGTGGTATGCCTTAAGGTCCCGGCGGTACTTGTCCAGAAGTAAATCAACGTCAAGCCGGCCGTATTCCTCCGGATCCGGTTCTGGATCCTGCTCCTGGGTGATGGGTTCCTCCTGCAGCTCGTCCCTGGCTGCCGCTGCTTCCTGCGCCGGGTCGTCCCTCGGTTCGTCCTCAACTTCCCGAAAGTCCGCATCTATGATGTCCGGCTCCTTCTGCCTGGTATTGTCCCCAGAAAGAATTGATCTTTCTGTTTCCGGGAAGCGGTCTAAAAGGTCCACCAGCTTCGTTGTGAAGCGTCCCCAGGTGATCTGTATCTGCTCCGCTTCCGGCTTATCTCTGAATACGATCTTATCCGGGTAACAAGTCCAGCCTTTTCCGCTTTCGTAAGTGCTGCCGTATAAGGTTTTAAGTTCCTTCGTTATGGCTGCCTTGTCCCGCTGCGCTATGATCTGCCGGGTGCTGGGATAAATATCTTTATAGAACTTTAAAAGCCGGCCGTCCTCCTTCAGCTTTTGGGCTGCTTTCTTTTCCTCAGCTTCCTGCTGCCGCTTTTCCTCCTGCTGTTTAATAAGGTCCCGGACATTTTTCTGCGCTCCGTTGGACCGCTCTACAAAGTCGGCTTTCTCTTTCTCCGCCTCCTGGATCTCCTTAAATCTTTTCGCAAGCTGCACCCAGGTGATCTCTCGCTTATAATTAAGCCGGACTCCCCTGGCGCTTCCCTGGTAATCTTTAAGGCCGTAGGCTCCGCCGCCGCCCGCGTTTCTGTATCTCGCTTTCAAGTCGTCGGCGCTTATGTTGTCCGTGTGCTTAATGCCGATCCAGTCGTAAAAGGCTTTTATATCGCGTTCGGAAGGTTCCGGCTTTTTCGCCTCAGCCTCCTTCTGCTGCTTCTGCAGCTCCGCCTGCGCTTTCTTCCGCTCGTCCTCGTCCTTTTTCTTTGCGACGTCGCAACGGGAAAAGCAAGTTTTATTTTCGCAATTCTGGCAGCAGGGCGTTGGCTCGTGGTCGCCCTCCCTGGTTTCTGCGTTTTCAATGTTCAAAAACTGGCACTCTTTACTGAAAAGCCCGGCTTCAATGTCCAGCCGCTTTTCTTCGCTCATCTGGGTGCAAAAAAACGGGTTCCCCAGCGGTGCGTCCCTGCAGTACCGTTCTTCCTGCCGTATGCCGCAAGGGCGGGCGCAACTAAAACAAGTGTATTTCCCATCGCCGCACCCTTTTGTGGAAAGTAAGGAACCTTCCGGGTATACTGTTTTCGGAAGTCCGAAGAAAGACTTCGGTTCCTCCTGCTTCTTTTTCATTGCCCTTATTTCTCTTACGGTGGTTTCCTGTGTTACCTTCTCCAGTTCCTCGTCGGGAAGCCCCAGCATCTCCTGTAATTTGCTCACGCCCATCCCGATGTACTTCTCCGCCATGTGTTCGCCGCCGTCAATGGAAAAGCGGGCGTTGATTGCCATAAAGCGGCTTGCGCTGGAAGTGCTTAAGCCGTATTCCCCTTTTGCAAAGTCCCATATACTTTTATAGCCGTCCTCCGTGAAAAGTGCGTTTTCGCTGATCTGCCGAAGGAAGTAACCGACCATGAAAAAATCCTCGGCGGCATCGTTTAAGTGGTTCCTTATGCCGCTTTTTAAGTCCTGGTACTCCATCTAATCCCTCCTTGTCTATCTGGTTTCTTTTTCCCTATGCCCGGCTTGCTTTCGGTTCTTCTGCCGTCCGGATGGGTCTGGAGCTTATAAGAAACTCCGCAATCAATCTATAAACGGCCTCGGTTTTTCCGGTCGGCGGTATCGTCCGCCCCTCTATGCTTTTAAGCTCCGTACCGTCTGCTAAAATATGCTTAATCAATTCACCCCGCCTCCCTTAATCCGCTCCCGCCAGTCTGAATAAATGCAGACGTAACGTCGGGCGGGCTTGTCTGCCTCGTAAACGGGGCAGGTATAATCAACCTTGCCGCTGCCGATCTTGGTCGTCCGGATGGCTTCAAGCCCTGCCAGGTGCTTCCTTACGCAACGGGCGCTTAGTTTCTGTTTGTTGCAATACTCGTTAAAGTCGCTCGCCAGGATCCGGTACTCTCCGCTTACTGGCTCTTTCCCGGCGGTGATGCCTGCTATAAATTTCTCTGTATCAATGAGGAAAGCCTGCTTTGTGAGGGCCTTCCACTCTGCCATCTCGTCTATGCCTCCAATATCAAGCCCGGCCTGTTTGAAGATGTCCCATATAATGGGCATCCGTTCCTCTGGAACTGCTACAACGATCTTTGCTATCTGGATCGCCGTTTTGATATCAATGCTTTCTTTGTCCATGTGTTACTCCTTTTTTGCTCGTAATGTTTATAGTTGCCGAAGCCGCCCCGCCCGCCAAAGCGTAAGCCGCCCGGCGTCCTCATACTGCTGCCCCTTCCATTTCTCTGGCAATCCGCGCCCCGGTTTCTACACCGTCAATATAGGCGGTAGCGACTGCCGTAAAAAGCGGCTGCTTTTCTTCCGGTACTCCCATCAGAACGTCAATAAGGCGCTTTGCGCTGCTGATCTGTTCTTCCGTGTAGCCCTCAACTCTTTTAACTGCTGCCATGTCCTTACCTCCTTCTTAAGAAATCAATGCTTCAATAGTTACGCCCAACACCCGCGCCAACGGCTCCAAATGCTCCACCCTCAGTAGCCTCCTATTGCTCAGAATGTCTGTAAGCTGCTGATCCGTTAGTCCTGCCTGCTCTGCTACGAAAGTCTGCTTAAGACCCTTTGTACGGATAAGGCGTCTAATGTTATCAATGGTTTTCTGCTGGTTTTTCGCGGCCATCCGTTTCCTCCTTCCTTGACTGTTAAGGGTTTTTATAATTACTTACTTGTCAATGGTTTTTTATTGGCAAGTAAGTAATTATGTTGTACCCTTCTGTAAGGAGGGTACGTTTTGTGGCTATAAAACTATTATATGTGGCTATAAGCCGTTTGTCAACACATTTTTTGTGGCTATAAAACAATTTTGTTGACATACCACAATTTAAGGCTTATACTTGTTTTTGAAAGGGGGTGCTATTTATGAATGTGCGCTTAAAACAAATAAGAAAGGCGCTCAACCTTACCCAGCAGGAATTTGCCGACCGCCTAAAAATAAAAAGAAATACCGTTGCAACGTATGAAACGGGAAAAAGTAATCCCAGCGACGCTGCGGTATCTCTTATTTGTAGGGAGTTTAATGTTCGGGAAGAATGGTTAAGGAACGGAACCGGGGAAATGTTCAAGGCTGCGCCCAGCTCTGCGCTGGATGCCTTGTCCGAAGAGTACGGCTTATCTAACGCCGCCTATGTTATGGTTGAAAAGTTCGTAAACCTCAAACCGGAAGCCCAGGAAACAATCTTTAATTATGTTCGGGAAGTCGCAGCAGCTTTTCAATCTGGGGAAATTTCCCCGATGGCTCCTGCGGCTCCGCCTGCTGACTTTTCAGAATTATCTGTAGATGAAAAAGTCGAACTTTACCGCCAGGAACTTGAAAAAGAAGAAAAAGCGGCGGAAAAGTCCGAAGTATCTTAGTAAAACGTATAGAAAGGGGATTGCTTTTATGAAATACTTAAAATTTTTCAATAAGTGGAAACTTGCGCTTGCCGCCTTGTTTGCTATCAGCGCACCCTATAGTCTAATTACCCCACACGAACAAACGTTCTATGAGTCGGTAATCGTTGCTATAGTATGTCTTTTAATTGCTGCGGCTCTGCTTCTTTCGGATATCTTATATACTAAAGCTCCGGCGGAGAAACTCTGGAAACGCTGGGCGTTTGTTGAAGGTGAAAAAGCCCAGGCAAGAAAAGAAAGGGCGGCGTATGGTGAATTAACACCGACCTACATAGATACTGAATTAAAGTATGGTTTATTTGCTGGTGCTACTAATGGGAAATATCGGACAACGCTCCGCCGCTGCTCCTGTCCGGATTTTAAGAAAAGAAAAGTACCTTGCAAGCATATGTATTACCTTGCTTCAAAATGCGGCGTAGAAACTTTGAAATAAAAAAGGAACCCCGCCCCCAGCCATTGGCGTGGCTTACGGGGGCGGGGCGGCTTTACGGCCATGTTATAAACATTCCGAGCAAATGTATTATAGCATGGTCCGGCCAAAAACACAAGTACAAGGCGGGGCTATTTTTGCGCCCGTTTTTAAGGAGGACTATGCTTTATGAAACAAAAAGAATTAAGCCCGGCTCCGGCTGCTTTCAATCTTGAAAACGTGGCCGACCTCTATATCCGGGTATCTACAACGGAACAGGCAGAAGAAGGTTATAGCGTCGGGGAACAGGAGGCAAGGCTCCGCTCCTACTGTTCCGCTATGGGCTTTACTGTAAACGCTGTCCATATCGATCCGGGCTACTCCGGGGCTACGCTCGACCGCCCCGGCATCAATCAAGTAATTAAGGACGTGCAGGGCGGCTATGTGAAAAAGGTTATTGTCTGGAAGCTCGACCGCCTCTCCCGATCTCAGAAGGACGTGCTTATCCTGCTGGAAGATGTCTTTTTAGAAAATGGCTGTAACTTTATTTCCCTTATGGAAAGTTTTGATACCGCCACGCCCTTCGGGCGGTGTATCGTTGGAATACTGGCGGCCTTCGCCCAAATGGAACGGGAAAATATAAAATCAAGAATGATGATGGGGAAGCAAGCCGGGCTTAAGGAAGGTAACTACTACTCTGGCATAACACCTATCGGCTATAAGTCCGAACTGCAGGAAAACGGTAAGCGGTCGCTTGTCGTGGATCCGTTTTCCTCCCGTGTCGTGAAGGATATGTATAAGCTCTATAGCTCCGGGCGAAGCCTGGGGGAAATAGGCGACTACGTCCAGAAGAAATACGGCGTATATGCTGACCGGGATCGTCGCTCTGCTGCCGATCAGTGCGGCCGGGTCCTCCGCAATCCGGTATATGCTGGCCGGGTCTTTATGAATGACCTGGAATACTCCGGGAAGCATGAGGCGCTGGTTTCCCCGGAAGTCTGGCAAAAAGTAAATGACCGCTTATCCCAAAATAAAAAAGCCTATAAGCGGGCTTACTCTGGTTCGGACGGGCTGCTCTCTGGTCTTTTGTTCTGTGGGGACTGCGGCGCCCGGATGTCTATCCGCCAGTGGGGCTGGAAAACCTCTAAAGTCAACAAATATATATGCTACTCTGTAAGCCGCTGTAGTAAGCGGATGATCAAGTCGGATTCCTGCTCCAACCGTAAGGAACACTTTACCGTGTCCGATCTGGATGCCCTGGTGCTGGAAGAAATTAAAAAGCTCGCTCTGGATCCGGCTGCCCTGGATGCACTGGTCGAAGAAAACGCCGGGGAAGCTCCGCCCGACCTTGGGGCGTTCCGGGAACGGCTGGGAAACGTGGAAAAGCAAATAACAAGGCTTCTTAATCTCTATCAGACGGGGATTGTCGGGCTGGAAGAAATACAAGACCGCCTATCCGCTCTTAAGGAAGAACGCAAGGCGGCGCAGAAGTGCCTGGAAGAAGCCGAAGCGGAAGACTCCGGGAAAATGTCTAAGGGGGAAGCGGCGGCGGCTCTGGCTTCTTTATCTGGTATTATTGAAGCCGGGGACGGTGATGGGCTTTATGCCCTGGTGCATAGCCTTATAGAAAAGGTCGTTGTACTCAATGGGGATATAACTATATACTGGGCTTTCTGCTAAATGAAGGGGCGGCTTTTGTTCTATACAACAAATAGCCGCTTACTCTTTCTGGTATGCGTGGGCAGTGTCAATATGACGATATCCCATCTTCAGGGCCTCCAGGCACGCATTCTTTGTTGCATCTCCCGCAGGCACCATATACACACCCATACCAAACTGCGGGATTTTTGTTCCATTATTCAAAGTAATATAAGCCTGACTCATCTCTTTTTCCTCCGATCATTATTTGGTAATATTTTTACCTTGTAAGTATTATATAGAGATTGTTCCCCTTCCTCAACATCACTTCCGGCAAGGAAGGAGTTTATGCCACACACTCTGCAAAAATGTGGCACATCATCCTTCTCCTTAACGATCCGGGACAATATATCTCTTTTTTAAAACCATCATCTCATAGGAATCAATACCCGGCAAACCGTTCATTGCGGTCAAGTCCGGTCATCTGCTCCATTTCTTCATCCGTCAGTTCAAAGTCAAATATCTCAAAGTTCTCCTGAATATGATCCTCATTACTTGAACCAGGAATCGCTATATTCCCCGCCTGCAGATGCCAGCGCAGGATAATCTGTGCCGAAGTCTTGCCATGAGCCTGCGCTATCCCGGAAATCACTTCATCATGAAACAACGTCTGCGTGTTACCACGTCCGCCAAGCGGAAACCATGACTCCATAACCGTTCCATACTGCCGCAGGTGTTCCTTCATCTCCATGCTCTGATGGTAAGGATGGGTTTCGTTCTGGAGCAGTGCAGGCGTGATGGATGTTGCGTTTACCAGCCGGTCAAAATCCTCCGGTGTATAATAATTGGAAAGGCCAATGGACCGGAGCTTCCCTTCGCTGACTGCCTGCTCCATCGCCTGGTATGCCTCCACATCATTGCTGGGCTGGGAATGATGTAAGATCATCAGGTCAATGTAGTCCAGTCCAAGCCTTTCAAGAGAAGCATTGATCGCCTCCGCGCCGTTATCAAAATCATCCGTCCACATCTTAGTGGTGACAAAGATTTCCTCTCTTGTCACAAATCCTTCCTCTATCGCCCTCTGAATGCCGCGTCCTACATCTGCTTCATTTCCATAAATCCTGGCAGTAATCAAACGTCCCTTCATCACTCTGTACGCAGGCATGGCTGTCACCCGGATTAAAAAGCACGATGCTCCCTTCCTCTATGGCATATTCCCTGTCACGGCAGGAAAGCACCCGCTCCCCTTTCTCCACAAACCCTATGACATAATGCTCATGGAAATGGCTTGGAAAAGGCTGCACAATCCCCTCAAGGCGGTATGCCTCCATCCTCAGTTCATCATCATATACCACTGTCCTTATTTCTTTCTTCATGTGGATTACCTCCGAATTCAATTTTTGAATTTTGTCAAAAGCCATTTTACCTCTCATTTTTTCCTGCGTCTTGTAAAATATCTTCATTTTTCAGATTTATCGGTTTTATTTCCCGTGGAGATTATCTGAATAAAAAGAAACGATTTTATGTGTTGTATTGGGGGAATGAAAAAAGAGCCATTGAACAGCCCTTACCCTCCCGTTAACATTTTTCAATTTTTCTATATACTATCACGGAAACCCTCGACTTTTACGTGATAGTATACTTTTGCCTGATAGTACGATTTTTTCTCCAATCGCCCCTCTATCAGCGGTATAAAAAACACGAAAAAGTGGGGCCCACCAACCACCGTGATGAACCCCACCAAGCCTAAAAAACCTTGATTTTAAGCCATTCTTTCATACTTTTGCCTGCGAGTACCCAAATTCTTATGGCATCAATTGGAAATCGCCGCCTGCGCAGCCGCCAGCCTTGCGATGGGCACTCTGAACGGTGAACAGGAAACATAGTCAAGCCCGATATGATGGCAGAATTCCACAGAAGAAGGATCTCCGCCGTGCTCGCCGCAGATACCGCAGTGGAGTTCGGGTCTCGTCTCCTTGCCTTTCTTGATCGCCATCTCCATCAGGACACCCACGCCGTTTCTGTCAAGTTTTGCAAAGGGATCGTTCTCAAAGATCTTCGCCTTATAGTAAGCTTCTAAGAACTTGCCCGCATCATCTCTGGAGAAGCCGTATGTCATCTGAGTCAGATCGTTTGTACCGAAGCAGAAGAACTCCGCCTCCTTAGCGATCTGGTCTGCCGTCAGGGCAGCTCTCGGAATCTCGATCATCGTACCCACTTCATACTTCAGATCGATGCCGGCAGCCTTGATCTCGGCATCCGCTGTCTCCACCACGTTCTTCTTGACAAACTTCAATTCCTTATCATCGCCGATCAGCGGGATCATGATCTCAGGTACAAGATCCCAGTCCGGATGCGCTTTCTTTACATTGAGCGCCGCGCGGATCACTGCCTGCGTCTGCATCTTTGCAATTTCAGGGAAGGTAACGGTCAGACGGCAGCCGCGGTGACCCATCATCGGGTTCATCTCATGCAGAGTATCGATGAACTTCCTGATCTCCTCCATGGTCTTGCCCTTGGCATCCGCCAGCTTTCTGATGTCTTCCTCCTCCGAGGGAACAAACTCGTGCAGAGGCGGATCCAGGAAACGGATCGTCACAGGATCGCCTTCCATAGCCTCGAACAGTTTCTCAAAGTCATTCTGCTGCAGCGGAAGCAGTTTTTTCAACGCCTCCTCGCGCTCTTCCAGCGTATCGGAGCAGATCATCTCGCGGAACGCATCGATACGATGTCCGCCGAAGAACATATGCTCCGTTCTGCACAGACCGATACCCTCCGCACCGAGCTCACGGGCTTTCTGCGCATCGGCAGGAGTGTCGGCATTGGTGCGCACTTTCAAAGTACGATATTTATCCGCCCATTCCATAATTCTGCCGAATTCACCTGCGATCGTTGCATCCACAGTCGGGATCGGTCTGTCGTAAATATTACCGCTGGTACCGTCGAAGGAGATCACATCGCCCTCGTGGAATTCCTGTGCGCCGATGCGGAATACTTTATGCGCCTCATCCATCTCGATAGCGGAACAGCCGGAAACACAGCATGCGCCCATGCCGCGGGCAACCACTGCCGCATGGGAAGTCATACCTCCGCGGACTGTCAGGATACCCTGCGCCGCCTTCATACCCTCGATATCTTCCGGGGAAGTCTCCAGACGTACTAAAACGACTTTCTCGCCTTTTGCCGCCCATTTCTTCGCGTCGTCCGCCGTGAAGACGATCTTACCGCAGGCCGCGCCGGGAGCTGCCGCCAGCCCCTTCGCCACAGGGATGGCCTTGCTGATCACATAACTGTCAAACTGAGGGTGCAGCAGGGAGTCCAGATTTCTCGGATCGATCATGGAAACCGCCTTCTCCTCGGTAATCATGCCCTCGTCCACCAGATCGCAGGCGATCTTCAGCGCAGCTTTCGCTGTTCTCTTGCCGTTTCTCGTCTGCAGCATATATAAGTGTTTATCTTCGATCGTGAATTCCATATCCTGCATGTCGCGATAATGGTCTTCCAGCTTATTACAGATGTCTATAAACTGTGCATACACTTCCGGCATGCTGTTCTGCAGTTCCCTGATCGGCTGTGGTGTGCGGACACCTGCCACAACGTCCTCGCCCTGCGCATTCAACAGGAATTCACCCATCAGCTCCTTCTCGCCGGTAGCCGGGTTACGGGTAAACGCAACACCTGTTCCGGAGGTATCGCCCATGTTGCCGAATGCCATCATCTGCACATTGACAGCGGTTCCCCAGGAATACGGGATATCGTTGTCGCGGCGGTACACGTTCGCGCGGGGGTTGTCCCATGAGCGGAATACCGCTTCGATCGCGCCGATCAGCTGAGCCTTCGGATCATCCGGGAAGTCCGCGCCGATTTTGGATTTGTACTCTGCCTTGAACTGGTTCGCGAGCACCTTCAGATCATCAGCCGTGAGCTCCACATCCTGCTTTACGCCCTTTTCCAGTTTCATATGGTCGATCAGCTCTTCAAAGTATTTTTTGCCCACTTCCATTACAACATCAGAGTACATCTGGATAAATCTTCTGTAGCAGTCCCACGCCCAACGGGGATTCCCGGACTTTTTGGACAATACTTCCACCACTTCCTCGTTTAAGCCGAGGTTCAGGATCGTATCCATCATACCGGGCATGGATGCTCTCGCGCCGGAACGTACCGATACAAGCAGCGGATTTTCCCTGTCGCCGAATTTCCTGCCGGTGATCTCCTCCATCTTCTCTATATACTCCATGATCTGGCCGATGATCTCATCATTGATCTTCCTGCCATCCTCATAATACTGAGTACACGCTTCCGTCGTAATTGTAAACCCCTGAGGTACAGGCAGTCCAAGGTTTGTCATCTCAGCCAGGTTCGCTCCCTTACCTCCCAGAAGTTCCCGCATATCTGCATTTCCTTCTGTAAATAAGTAAATCCATTTTGCCATACTTCTTTTCTCCTTTTCTCTTCTCTACATACTGAAATATCAGTACTATCAGTATACCATATTGTCCATTTTATGCCATCTGTTTTTTTCTAAAAAAGTAAGATTTTCCCACAATTAAATAAAATTTTACCCGAATGTCTGACTATAGAAACAGCAAGCGGCTTTTATTGACAAATCTGTCCCCTTTCTGTATGATTATACGCAACATATTAAAATGACAGGAGTACCCTGAAACCATGAAAAAATACACCCCGACTCCCATTGACACAAGCGATATCTCATTGTCAAAAGATCTGCTTAAACTGACGGAAAAACTGGCGGAAAATGTGCATGAGAACTGGGCAAAAAGACGTCTCGAGGAAGGCTGGACTCCGGGTCCCGTGCGCGATGACGAAAAAAGGACCACGCCCTGCCTCATTCCCTATTCTCAGCTGCCCGAGATCGAAAAATCCTACGACCGCAACACCGCCATGGAAACCCTGAAGCTGATCTTCAAGCTCGGTTACACGATCGAGCCAAAGAAAGGGGGACGCGAAAATGCATCTGAATGAACTTCTGCCCTACGCCACCATTGCGATCCAGTGTCACAATAACCCGGACGCGGATGCCCTTGCCAGTGGATACGGCATCTATCTGTACCTGAAAAAACACGGCAAAAATGTCCGTCTGATATACGGCGGTCCCTCGGTGATCCAAAAGAGCAATCTCGTTCTCCTGATCGAGAAATGTCAGATTCCCATCGAATATGTCAAAGAACTGGATCCCCCGGACCTGCTGCTGACGGTGGACTGCCAGTATGGTCAGGGAAATGTGTTCCCCTTCTCCGGCAAAACCGTCGGCGTCATCGATCATCACCAGGTTAGTGCCCCGGAGAATCTTCCGCCTCTGCAGGAGATCCACAGCAACTACGGCTCCTGCTCCACGGTCGTCTATCAAATGCTGACAGCGGCCGGAGAACAGGTAAACAGGAACAAAAACCTGGCAACGGCTCTCTATTACGGGCTCTACACCGACACCAACAAACTGCAGGAAATCTCTCATCCCATGGATAAAGATATGCGCGATGATCTAAAGCCAGACCGGAGTTCCATCGTTCTGTTCCAGAATTCCAACCTCTCACTGGATGAACTGCGGATCGCAGGCAACGCGCTGGCAAATTACGACTACCATCCGGAATATCATTTTGCCATCGTGAACGCCGAGCCCTGTGACCCCAATATTTTAGGGGTCATCAGCGATATGCTGATTGATGTGGACGTCATAAACACCTGTGTTGCCCACTGTGCGTTAAACGGCGGCATCAAATTTTCCGTCCGCAGCTGCATCAAAGAGACTCAGGCTGATGAACTGGCCGGATTTGTCGCGGACGGCTTCGGTTCCGGAGGCGGTCATCTGCTGAAAGCCGGCGGTTTTCTAAACGGGGATAAACTCTTAAACGCCTTTAAAAGCGAAGACGATACCCTGGCTTCGCCGGATAAACAGCAGCTCGCACACCGCCTGTTTTCCGAGCGTATGAAAGAATATTTCCGCGATGAGAGGATCATCGACACGGACTCCTTCACCCCGGACATCACGGATATGCTGCTGTTTCGGAAAAAGAAAATTCCCGTGGGCTATGTCAGAGCAACCGACGTCTTCCCCGCCGGAACGGAAATCATGATACGTATGCTGGAGGGAGATATAGAAATTACAGTGCGGGAAGATGTATATATTATGATCGGCATAGAAAACGAAATTTACCCCATCCGCAGAGATGTCTTCCTCAAAAACTATGAAATGATCGACACTCCCTATCAATTCGGAGGAGAGTACAGTCCGACGGTCCGTCAGACTCAGACTTCGGAAGCCAGTCAGCTTGTCTCCTACGCCAGCGCCTGCATCGCCAGAGAACAGAGTTTCGTCTGCGCCAGGGAATTGTCCGTCCGCACCAAACTGTTTACCAAATGGGACAAAACAAAATATATGCTGGGGCTCCCGGGCGATTATCTGGTGGCCAAGAAGGAAGACCCGAATGACATCTATATCGTAAAGAAGGAAATATTTCCAAAGCTCTATCAGCAGGAAAATCTCTGATTCAGGGATTCCGGACAGCATTCACCAAAACAGGCGGGAAAAATTCCCGCCTGCTTTTTTATTCTCTCTATTTTCTCAGGTACGCATCCGATAACAACAGGCCGCAGTTTCTGGCTCCCTCCAGTTTAAACGTGACAAACTGTGCGTCCTCCACATCGATATCAAACGGCGTCGCCTCCGTCCCACGGCTTAACGTTCCGTTCCAGGAGGGGTTCTCCTCATCCTCACCCAGATAGATCGTCAGCGTGTATTCATCCTTCTCTCCCACTCCGTTGTCCGGCACACTGTAAGTACCCGTAAGCTGTTTGAAATCCCCCACATTGTAGCGAACATATGCGATCTGATTGCCGGACAGAAGAACCGCTTTCTCGCAGATATCTCCCATCGTGTTGGAGACGTCTTCCTGAATGCTGAAGTTTTTGCACACTACCGGTGTCTCCACAGACGTGAGCCTGATCTCATCCTTCTCCCAGTACGGCGAAGTCCCCGTCTTCTGAGTCGGCGCTTTTCCCCCTGTTTTGCTCATGTAGCAATCCGCGAGCAGGAGCGCGCAATTCTTTTCCCCTTCCAGTTGAAACGTGATAAACTGCGCTTCACTGACATCTATGTTGATCCCTGTCTCTGCGGTGGAGCGGGTCAGTTTCCCTCTCCAATAAGGTTCTTCCTCCTCCTCGTCCAGATAGATGGTAAGCGTATATTCATCCCCCGCTTCCATCCCCGCATGAGGTACGCTGTATGTCCCCGCAAATCGACTGAAATCGCCGACATTGTAACGGACGTACGCGGATTGTCTGCCAGAGAGGCAAACCGCCTTTTCATAGGTGGTTCCCATCGTATTCAGCACTTCCTCCGGTATGCTGAAGTTTTTGGATTCCACCGGCGTCTCGATGGATGTAAGCATAATTCCGTCTTTCTCATCATACAGGGAAGTACCTGTATCCTGCGCCGAAGCGGTTCCATTTTTATTCAGATAACAGTCGGTCAGCAGCAGGCCGCAGTTCCTGTCACCCTCCAGCGCGAAAGTGATAAACTGCGCACCGCTGACATCTATGTCAAGTTCTGTCTCCACAGTGGAGCGGCTCAGTTTCTCCTTCAGATAAGGTTCCTCTTCCTCCTCGTCCAGATAGATCCGCAGAGTAAATTCATCCCCGGACTCTGTTCCGTCCGTCGGAACACTGTATGTCCCGGTAAATTTTTTCATATCTCCCACATAGTAGCGCACGTAGGCCGACTGCCAGCCGGATAAAACGACTGCCTTTTCATAGGCGCTGCCCATGGTATTGGATATCTCCTCCTGTATGCTGAAATTTCCGCTTTCCACCGGCATCTCAACCGCAGTAAGCGAGATATCTTCTTTCTCGTCGTACAGGGAAGTTCCTGTCTTCTCTATCGCTTCCGCGTCGATCTCCTCCCCCAGATAACAATCCGTGAGCATCAGGCCGCAGTTTCTGCTGCCCTCCAGCGCAAAAGTGATAAACTGCGCCTCACTGACATCTATGTCAAGTTCTGTCTCCGGGGTGGAGCGGGTCAACTTTTCTTTCAGACATGGCTCCTCTTCCTCCTCATCCAGATAGACCCGCAGGGTATACTCATCCCCGGACTCCAGACTTCCCGCCGGCACGCTGTACGTCCCTGCAAACTGCTTAAAATCTCCCACGTTGTAGCGGACATAAGCGGAATTCCAGCCCGCCAGAACAACCGCCTTATCATAGGAACTTCCCACCGTATTTTGAATCTCTTCCTGTATGCTGAAATTCACATATTCCACCGGATCCTGTATGGATGTCAGCTTGACATCGGTCACGCTCTCTTCCACCGCCTCGGGGACGGGCTCTTCCTGCACCGGCTCCGGCTCTGGCTCCTGTACGACCGCGGGCGCTTCCACCGTCTCCGCCTCCGGTTCCGGCGACGGCTTTTCCAAAATCTTCGGCACAAAAAGGACCGCCAGAACGGCAACCGCCACCGCCGCGATCCCCGCAGGGATCATCCAGACTTTTTTCTTCTTTTTCTGCTCCGGTTTACTCCGGAAACCGCTGCCCATATCGGAATCCAAAGGCGGCATCGGTTTCTTATTTTTTTCATGGCACTTTTCGATATCCGACGCCTCATAGATCCGGGCGAACATCTCCGCCTGGGAATCGTAGGTATAACAGTGCACAGCCTGGATTCTGCTCTGGCGCAGCTCCATTCCGTCCGTCAGCGTGACGTCTTCCAGGTAGAGTAAAAGCCGCCTCGGCGCCGGATTCAGATCTCTGGCATAGTTCATCTCATCTTTGCAGTTCTCCGAGCGCAGATAATTTTCCGACAAAAACGCAAAGAAGTAAGCGCAGTTTTTGATGGCGTCCGCTATGGACTGATCCCACTCCGTCCCCGGGTCGATCCCGTCGTCGTACCAGACCCGAAAACCGTCCGCCTGTAATTTCTTTATCACAGGATATACTTTTCTGCTGTCGGCATGGGCGTAGCTGATAAATATGTACGGCAGATTCCCCTTGTAAGAACTGAGCGGGGCTGTATCTGGCGCCTTGGAATATATAGTGGAACTCATTTGTACACCTTCCCTTTCCCTGATATATTTTATACGTTTATAACCGTTTTCTTTGCCGGCAATATTATAGCAAATACACTACGAGATGTAAATAGCAGAAATGCCTTGAAAAACAGAGCGTTTTATGTATAATGGAAGAAGTGACCCAAAAACGCCAAATAATTTAAGAAAACAGAGGTTTTTAGAATGATAAGTGCAAACAATGTAACCTATCGGGTAGGCAAAAAAGCTTTATTTGAAGATGTCAACATTAAATTCACACAGGGCAACTGTTACGGCATCATCGGTGCCAACGGTGCCGGAAAATCCACTTTCCTGAAGATACTCTCAGGCGAACTGGAGACGACGACCGGCGATATCGCGATCACCCCCGGCGAGCGTCTCTCCGTGCTGGAGCAGGACCATTTTAAATATGACAATTATACTGTCATGGATACCGTCATCATGGGCAACGCAAGGCTCTATGAAATTATGAAAGAAAAGGACGCCATCTATGCCAAAGAAGACTTTTCCGACGAGGACGGCATCCGCGCCAGCGAGCTGGAAGCGGAATTTGCCGAGATGGACGGCTGGGACGCGGATACCAACGCCTCCATGCTCTTAAACGGTCTCGGCATCGAACCGGATCTCCACACCGCGCAGATGTCCGACCTGGACGGCAATCAGAAAGTGAAGGTGCTGCTGGCCAAAGCGCTTTTCGGCAATCCCGACATCCTGCTTCTGGATGAGCCCACCAACCACCTGGATCTGGATGCCATCAACTGGCTTGAGGAATTTCTGATCGGCTTCCAGAACACCATCATCGTGGTCTCCCATGACCGGTATTTCCTGAACAAGGTCTGCACACACACCGCGGATATCGACTACGGCAAGATCGAACTGTTTGCCGGCAACTACGACTTCTGGTATCACTCCAGCCAGCTGATCTTAAAACAGCGCAAGGAAGCCAATAAGAAAAAGGAAGAACAGATCAAGGAGCTGCAGGAATTTATATCCCGTTTCTCCGCCAACGCCTCCAAATCCAAACAGGCGACTTCCAGAAAACGGGCGCTGGAAAAAATTCAGCTGGATGATATCAGACCCTCCAGCAGGAAATATCCCTATATCGACTTCCGCCCCGAGCGGGAGATCGGAAACGATGTTCTGCTTGTGGAAAACCTCTCCAAGACGATCGGCGGGGAAAAGGTGTTAGACAATATATCGTTCATCGTGGGACACAACGACAAGATCGCCTTCGTGGGCGGAAATGAGCTGGCAAAGACCACTCTGTTCCAGATCCTGACAGGGGAGATGGAGCCGGATGAAGGATACTATAAGTGGGGCGTGACCACCTCCCAGGCGTATTTCCCCAAGGACAGCAACGAGGAGTTCAACAACGACTACACGATCACCGAATGGCTCACCGCTTACTCCCCGGTCAAGGATGTCACCTATGTCAGGGGCTTCCTCGGGCGCATGCTCTTCGCCGGGGATGACGGCGTGAAGAAAGTGAAGGTACTGTCCGGAGGCGAGCGGGTGCGCTGCCTGCTGTCCAAGATGATGATCAGCGGCGCCAACTGCCTGATCTTCGACGAACCGACCAACCACTTGGACATGGAATCCATCACGGCGCTCAACGAAGGTATGAAAAAATTCCCGGGCGTGGAGTTGTTCTCCTGCCATGACCATCAGGTGGTCCAGACCACCGCCAACCGCATTATGGAGATCCTGCCGGACGGTTCCCTGATCGACAAGATCACCACTTACGACGAATATCTGGAAAGTGACGAGATGGCGAGAAAGAGGACGATCTACACCAAGACCGAATCTGATGAGGAGGACAACTGACAGACAGGCGCTGAAGAAAAACAGGCGGCTCCGAAGGAGACATTTGTTTTTCTTGCGCCGTATCGCGAGAAAGCGTTTGACGAAGTCAAACATGGAGCGCGACCGCGCGGGCTTTCGAGCCGATGTACCACAAGAAAGGAAAAATCATGCATTTATTTTTTACTGACTTAGACGGAACTCTGTTAAATGACAAGAAGCAGATCACCCCAAAGACGCTGGAAGCCATCGACGCCTATATCACCGCCGGAAACAAGTTTATCATCTCCTCCGGCAGGCCTTTCAACAACATCCGGGAGGTTGCCAGACGGACCGGTCTCGACAAATACCAGGATCTTCTTCTGATCTGCTACAACGGCTCCGTGATCTACGACTGCGGAGCGGAGAAGACTCTTGTCGATCTGAGGCTTGATCCAAAAGATGCGCTGCACATTATCGACACTGCGGAAGAAATGGGGCTCCACTGTCAGACCTACTCTTCCACAAAGGTCGTCTGCAGGCATCATGACCCGGAATCCGACTACTATGCCCATCAGACACAGATGGAATACATTTATGATGAGGACATCCTCGCTCATCTGGATGAAGCGCCCCACAAGGCGTTAGCCATCTCCATGGGTGATGTGAAAAAACTGGAACAGCTGAAGGAGAAGCTCGCCCCCTGGATGGAGGGAAAACTGACTACCGTTTTCTCCTGCCCGGAATATCTGGAGTTCGTGGATTACCGCTCCGGCAAGGGAAGCGCAGTCAAATATGTCTGCGATCTGTACCATGTTCCGGTCTCGGAGGCTTACGCCGCGGGAGACGCCAACAATGACTTTTCCATGCTCACCGCCGTGGGCAACAGTATCGCCATGATAAACGGCAGCGACGAGGTGAAAGCCATCGCCTCCAGGATCACAAAAGAAGACAATAACCATGACGGGCTGGCGGAAATTTTATTCCGTCTGGCAACAGAATAGCATATATAACCCCCGCACCGACACAGAATAAACTGTGAGAACGCGGGGGTTTTTACTTTAAATCCCAAACTGTTTTCTTATCCGTTCCACTTCTTCAATCGTACAATCGCAGGTTTTTGCAATTACATTGTTATCCGTCACTCCGGACTGTATCGTTTTGAAAATGCGGCTTCCAAGTTCTATTCCCTGCTCTATCCCTTGCTCTATCCCCTGCTCTATCCCTGCCGCCACTCCATCTTCATAAAGCGTCTTGTCGTGCAGTTCCTGATCAAACTCAAAGATCCCCATCTCTACGATCTCCTTCTTATGCTTAAATTATACAGAGAGAGTACGTCATCCCCCTCTTCTCCTGCTTTTTCATTTGATCTGATGTGAATTAAAAGCAGGAATTGAACCACTATAGTACAAGTGGCGATACAGGCAAAGAGAACTCTTCTGCGAGTTCCGACGCCGTTATGACATGGCTATTGAAATAACCGCCCATCAAAAAATATATAAAATATACTTATAAAAACATCTTCTTTACATGACTATAACATGATATACAAATTCTTTCAAGCATGAAAATAATAAACGGCAAAATTACAATGATTTTGTCAGACGTTCTAACAGCGCATCCTCATATCTCTTGAGCACCTTCTCATAGATGGCATTCGGCGCTCCGCTCCGGTTGCCGTTTACCTCCCGGATACGCCCGTCCTTCACTTCGCATCTGGTTCCGTTGAGTATAAATTCTTTATCTGTATCTACTCCCAGTTTCCTCAGTATATCGAACAACATGGGCGTACTCTCTTTTGGAATCCAGGCTGAAAAAGTCGATCCCTCTGAAAACGCGATCAGAGCACCCAATCCCCGTGCCGCAAGCGCCGCCCTCTCATCTTCTTCCGGACTACCGTCTCCATCCTTCTCCACATCGACAGAAACCTCTTCCACTTTCAGCCTGTAACCGTTCCACAGATCATAGATATCTCCCACTGCAAGATGGACGCTGTTATCCGCCGGATCATATCCCTTTGATTCATGTGTCTTATACGCCTGAGGCTCCCATAAACCGGGAAACTCTCTCGGCGTATACATCATACCACTGTACATCGTAACCGCTTTCTGCCCATTGACATAATATTCTTCTGTCGCTGCATCAATGATTTTTCCCGATATCTCCTGTTCCTCGCTGTCCAGATTCAGCCCGCCCTGAAACACACCCTGCCGCCACAGTTCAATCATGTTTTTTATCTGTGCTCTTTTTCCTCTGTCAAACCCGTTCAGCGTTTCCGAATCTTCCCCGGACAGATCCCCATTAAAATATCGGATAAACTCATCTTCTTTTCCGTCCTTCGAGAATAATTTCCCTGTTTTCGTATTATAAATATAAGAAAAACTGCTGCCAACTCCCGTAATCGCCATTTTATATACCTCTTTCCATTATATTTGATCCGGCTATGAAAAAACGACAAAATTTCCATCTCTTCCTTCCGTGGAAATTTTGCCGCATCCTTTGCTGAACCATTTTATAATATACTATGTTTTTTATATCGGTATTCTTCCGTTATATATTTAGTCTTCTTTTATATTTTTCATACCTCCATGCTGAATTTTCTCCTGACCATTTCCACATAATCAACCGTACACTCGCAGGTTTCTGCAATTACATTGTTATCCGTCACTCCGGACTGTATTGCTTTGAAAATACGACTTACAAGTTCTATTCCCTGCTCTATCCCCTGTTCTATTCCTTGCTCTATCCCCTGCTCTATTCCCTGTTCTATCCCTTGCTCTATTCCCCGCTCTATCCCTGCCGCCACTCCATCTTCATAAAGCGTCTTGTCGTGCAGTTCCTGATCAAACTCAAAGATCCCCATCTCTACGATCTCCTTCTTATGCTCCCTGAAAAACTCTGCAAGGATTCCCTCCAAAATGCATTCCTCCACTGCCTGATGTACCGCGTTTTCCAGCTTTATTCCGGCCGCCTTTTTATCCCGAGCCTTCTTCACAAACACCATATATCCCCGCAGGCTTTCACATCTTTCCAAAAGTTCTCTGTTGCACCCCGGATTAATGTTGATCACCGTTACCACCAGCTCCAGCTCCGGCTCCTCTTCCTTTCTGCTGAACAGTTCCGAGAGCCTGTAAACTTGCCTCTCCGGCTGTTTCGCCACACCATTATAAAACATAACAAAATGCGGTGCCGGAATCTTCACTTTCGCTGTAGTGTATAAACTGCCCGGCGGCGCGATCTTTTTCAGCTCCTCTGTGACATAGTACAGATCACGGAGCGGCATATTCGGATTGACACTTGCCTGCTGCTCGTACAGATTTAACCGCGAGTCAACCACGAAAGCAGCATCATTCCGTATCTTCATGCAGATTGCTTCCTCTAAAGTGACTACCTCCAGCTCTTCCTCATTCTCATAGGATGTACCATTCATGGCATTATACAGAGAGAGTAAGTTCTTCTTATTCCTGTACAATAAGCAGAATACATTATCCTTATGGTTTCTTGTTTCATTTGACATAACGATTTCTCCTTCCCGCAGGAGAAAGTATATGTCATCCCCTCTTCTCCTGCTTTTTCATTTGATTTGATGTGAATTAAAAGCAGGAATTGAACCACTATAGTACAAGCGGTGATACGGGCAAAGAGAACTCTTCTGCGAGTTCCAGCGCCGTGATGACATGGCTATCGAAATAACCACCTATTCGAAAATATATATAGAATATACTTATGAAAATATCTGCTTTACATGACTATATCACGAAAGCTTAACTCTTTCAACACTTTTTTATTGTTTACCACCTGTTTTTCAACCTCTGTTATGTTTAAAAACCTTTCTCAACGCAATCCATCTATCTTTTCATTCGATAACATTTGATATTCCTCACATAAAATCTTTGCAACAAGGTCATTTGTCTCCCATTTATACCATCACGCTCCAGTACAACATGAAAATTCGGAACGCAATAAGCAAAACAAAGACAAAATCATGACACTATGAATGAACTTATAAAATAATGTTTCCCCCAAACGCGATATCTCTTAAGCGCTGCCCGTCTATATACATCTTCATCTGCCAGTTTCCATATACCCCAGATACCATCTCCTTCCACATTACAATCCACAAATTCCATATCCTCACTCACCTCAATATCCCACTGCAGTTCTCCCGTAAAGGATAAATCATAATCGTAGGCTTTTACTATACCACATGTCATATCAGCGGCAACGAGAGCCTATTTTAATAATAAAACGGCAAAATTTTCATCTCTTCCTTCCGTGGAAATTTTGCCGCCATCCTTGTTAAGCAATATTATCCTCTTAGATATTTTTTATATCGCTATATCCCAGTCATTTATTTAGCTCTGTCAAATGTTATCTTTAAATCCGATAACACTTGATCTGTATCACCACAATTCATCATATAGAAATAATAAGTCCCGGTTTCCTCAATCTCAACTGACTGCACATCCTTCACACTCATTATCTTTACCTCTGCAATGATATTTCCGTCAAATATTACTCCTCCACAGAGATCCAAACTGGTATCATCAGAGACAGACTGCACAAAAAAACTGACATTGCTTCCCTTTTCCAATTCCCATCCCTGTGCATCCTCATGCATAAGCACCTCTGCTGACCGTCCATACAACGCAATCTGAGACAAATCTATCATATCTCCATCTTTGATATAAGGACAGTCAAACAATGTCTCTATCCCATACTCCGAGCACAGCCTATCTGTGTTTTTCTTATTTAACACCACACTTCTAAATTCTTCTACAGCCGGCTTTTCAGGTATTGTATCAGGTGCGATGATTCTGTTCCCCTCCGTTTGTGTTTCTGCAATTTCGGGAGTATTGGGAATTTTATCCTTACTCCCACACGCGCTTAATAAACACAAAATAATGCAGATAACTACAGATATTTTTTTTAAATTACGCTCCATTAAACGACCCCGCTATCAAAGTAATTGTATAGGAAGAATTGTTCCACACCCTGTATCTTCCCCTCCCGGCCGTTGAAGAAATATAAGTAGTGGAAAACCCTCCTACCGGTGCATTTGTACTGTAAGTATACACCGGAACAAATATTGCGTTTGTTAATTCAACCGTCAGAAAAGCGTTAGGCGTTACGCTGCATGACATTGTATTGCGGCCTTCCACCACATTTACATCAATAATCCTGTATGCCTGTCCCTTCAAATTATTTTCGTTATAATCATTTTCCTGTGCACAGACAGATGCAACTGTCCCAAAACTTAATATTAATACCAGAATAAAACTTACTATTTTTTTCATTATCATATCCTCCATCAATATTTTAGCAGTGTCTCTCCATTCCGATTCTGCTCCATTGGCTAAGATCAGTTGGGCACAAATTCATGTTCAATCACATCCTCATGTTCCTCTCCGTCCTCAAAAATAAACTTCTCATCCGGAATAACTACTTTATCAGGGGTATTGACTTTAATCATTATAATCCCTGTTATTCCAAGTATTACAGCGAGGATAATAACAACCACTATTATTTTACGTTTCATTTTTGCTCTCTTTCTGTTCAATAATATAGTGTACAAAAGTTTCTATAAAGTATATGTACCTTTATACGTTGTTGTAATATTGGTATTATTGCAAAACGCCAAAGAATAATCCCCGTCACCATTCACTATAATATAACCATTCCACACACTGGAACTCAATCCTCCGGCAGGCCATCCATATTTTCCGGTCACATGATTATATAATCCGATATTGCTGGAAACCTGCGGATTTATAACGATATTCAGATCAATCCTATGCCCATCCTTTGATACAAACACCCTCGACGAGCAACATTTTTCATATGCAAATACAGTAAAATTAACACTATGAGTTGTCGTCCTCGCCGATTTGTCAGGCGCCGGATCATCCTCCGAATATGGTATAAATGTTGCCATAACATTCCCCTCATCGTCAACAAAATCAATTGCCTCCTCAACAACCAATTTCTCATCTGTCCCGATTTCTGCTTTTGCCATCTGCCCATTTCCCAATAAGACGCTCACCAACACCGCACAGAGCAACACCGCTTTAATTTTTTTCATCTCAATTTCTCCTTTGCAATTTTCACTTTGAATCCGAAGCGCTCACATACTCTCCGCGCCCGTTCGCATCGTATACATAACCGCTGAAAGACAATGTAAACTTATGTCCTGCCGTTACTGTGGAACGCTTTATCTCAGAACAGCTCGCCCCATTGACAGATATAACCCATTCGCCAACATTTGTTCCTGTCGTATTATCGACAAGTTTCAGTGTACCAGTTATTTGGGATGTGCCGGATTTTCCTATAACTGTTAATGAAGATATTGCAGTACTTCCGGAAATCTCTAAAGTTGTTTTTACCATTTCGGCATTATTCCAATATGGTTGAATTCCCGCTGCCTGAGCAGAAACTTTGGCAATGCCACAACACATAAAAATCGTCAGCAACAATATCGCACAACATTTTCCAATACTTCTCATTTTTCTCTCACCTCCTCCCTCTACTTATAAAACAGTCGAGATGAGAAAATATTACAGGATTTTCCAAAAATTATTTTTTTACTTGTATTCTATCTTTTATTTTAAATAACTCCTCCTCGGTTACATCTGCATCCAGAGAAAATGTCAGCCCCTCTTTCGCTTGCCACAGCATAGAATAACCGCCATCTTCAAATTTGACCAAAAGAACATCATTCCCTTCTTTATCTTGTATCATTGATATCTCACTATGTTCATTATCATACTGATGATTGCCTCCGGAAAACGAATAACTGAAAAATAAATCTCTTTCCTCTTTTTTATACCAAAAGTCTCCTCCAAATATCTCATCACAATCCTCCATCACCAACTCAAACCCCTCCGGCACATACGAAAGCTCATACTCCGGCACCGCCCCCATCCATTCTGTATCCGGCATATCCACCTCCAGATGCGTTTTATGCCACTTCACCAGCACATCCCAGGCTTTCGCGATATACCCCGGGTTTGTCAGACACAGAATGATCAACATCACAGCCGCCGCGGACAGCATATACCTCACCCCTGTCCTGATCTGGTACTTCCGCCTCTCCCAGTCGATCAACTTCTTCATCCTCCGCTCAAAGCTCTCCGAAAATACCACCGGTTTCTGCCGATTCTCCTCGCATTTCATGCTGTAAAGCTCCGCTTCAAACATCAGCCTGACAAACCTCTCCACCTTCTGCTCTTCCTGTATTTGTCCTGTACTACACCCCCGCTTCATCGAATGCCTCCCTCAATCTCTCCTTTGCCCTTTGAAGTCTGACCTGCGCCGCATTTCGCGATATTCCGAGAACCTTCGCCACTTCTTTTACCAAGAGCCCGCAAAAATACCGCAGCACCAGAATATCGTGATCCGCTGCAGACAGTTCCCCAAAAAGCCGTCTGATCAGCTCCGCCTCCTCTTTCTTTATTGCCATCTCCTCCGGAAAGCTCACTTCTCCCGCTCTGCCTTCCTGATACAGCGCCTTCATCTCGTAGTCTTTCACCGGAAAAGACCTTTTCTGTCTGTGCCACAGATTGATCGCCACATTTCGGACAATCGTAATACACAGCCCGTCCGTTTCCTTTTCGGAGAGCCTCTCATAACATGCAAACTTATCAGCCAGTTTCATAAAAGCGTCATGTACCGCATTTTCCGCCTCCTCCTTCGGTCCCAGAATGCCATAAGCGATGCGGTACATCCCCCCTCTGTTCCTCCCGTAAATTTCTATAAAACTTTTCTTTTGTTCCTCAGTCTCCAGAAGAGACAGATAAAAAAGCATGCTGTTTTTCCCCTCTACTCGTATAACATCTTTCCGCGTCACCGTCACATATAAAAACAGACAGACCCTCCGACCTGTCTGCTTCTCCTTTGCGAGTACCCGCTCAGGTATAGATAAGCGCCATCACCACAAGCGCCAGTCCCAGCAAAATGCTGACGATCCCGGACACCATGCTGAAGCCTCTCCTGTTGCAGTAATACTGATTCTGCGCCGGCGGCACCGCCGCATAGGGCACCTGCATGGCATCCAGCATAGCGAGAAAGTCCGCGGCCCGCCTGCTCATATATTCGTGCAAGCCAAAACTGACCGTCTGGGCGAACCAGTGTTTCGCCACCTGCAGATTGTTCATATTGTATTCCAGCCTGCCCATGTAATAACAGTACCGGACAAACTCATAGCGGCTGCCCAGCCGCCCTGCCGCGTACAGGTTCATCATATCCGCCTTGATCCGGTCATTTTTCCCCGCAAACAACATATCCCGAAAATTCAGCTCCTGCAAAAGAGTCACCGCCTGTCCCTGCAGTTTTCGCTTCACCTGAGGATTGTGGATCCAGTTGTTGCGGAACGCATCCATACAGACACGGAAATTCTGCATATCTTCCAGTTCTGCGTAAAACCGGCACCAGAAATAATCGTACATCATTCTCGTCCGGTTGTTGCAGAGCTCATATTTCGGCTTCATCTCCATCAGATTCTGATAGGCCGCGTCAAAATCGCCCATCAGCAGATAAGCGTCGGTCAGGTTGATGCGCTGGCTCCGCCTCGCCCCCGGAAACTGAAATTTTTCCAGATACCGCACGCATTCCAGATACGCGTCAAAATCGCACTCCTGCGTCGCTATGACCTGCAGATTGTAATTGCGCATCATGACCATCATAAAATAGACATACAGCAGCCAGAATAAAAGCAGCAGCATTCCCAGTGGATTATAGTAGGGCGTATATGTTTTCTGGTAAGCGCGGTTCAGATAACTTCCCCCCGACACCGCCAGCGCCGCGGCCACAGGCCAGACTAACGTCATCAATATGTGAAGCGTTTTGACCCATATGACATGTCCCTTCACTGTCCTTGTTCTTGTCATTTATTTTTTATCCTTCCACAATGAGGTAGCGTCCGTCTCCAATCTCAAAAACTTCCGAGGCTTCCAGAATACTCTCCTCATCCGCTTCCTCCGTATCGACGCCCTGCTCCTCAAAATACTCCAGTACCTCCTGTGCAGAATCGGCAATCACCGCCATGCAATCTTCCAGAAAGGCTTCCGCCTCGCTTTCATTTTCCGCCACATCCTCCGGAAACAACTGCCTTTGATTTTCTAAAAAACAGAGAACGGCAGCATCATCATACTCATAAGTCATACCACTTACCAACCTTTCCTCATTATTTTAAAAACCAATTTTTCTGCATATGTACCATTATTCTATATGCATCTCCGGGATAAATACCCTTTCAGCGCTGTGCTGCTCCTTCTTTACAAGCCCTTTCGCCTCCCGGCAGAAAATTTCCTGCGCGCAGAAAGGATCCTGCACACGGCGGTTCACCTTCTCGTAATTGCCCTCCGCCGTCAGCATATGCGCCTTCATATTGTCCTTCAACTGGCACTCCAGAATATGCATCGCCTTCTGCTTCAATCCCTCTTTCTCGATCGGGAACATGATCTCCACCCGGCGCTCCAGGTTCCTCGGCATCCAGTCGGCGCTGGCACAGTAAATTTCCGGCTTTCCGTCGTTCTCAAAATAGAAGATCCTCGCATGTTCCAGGAAATTCCCCACGATGGAGCGCACCGTGATATTCTCACTGACCCCCGGGATCCCTGTCTTCAGGCAGCAGATACCCCGCACGATCAGCTCGATCTTCACCCCCGCGGCGGAAGCTTCATAGAGCGCGACGATGACATCCTTGTCGCACAGAGCATTCATCTTCGCGATGATATGGCTGTGATGTCCTTTCAGCGCGTAATCCCTCTCCCTGCCGATCAGCGAGAGAAATCTGTCCTTCAGCCAGAGCGGCGCAACGGAAAGTTTGTTCCAGCTTCTCGGCTCCGAGTAGCCGGAAAGCATATTGAATACAGCCGTCGCGTCCTCGCCGATCTGCTCATTGCAGGTCATCAGCCCCACATCCGTATAGAGCTTTGCCGTCGAATCGTTGTAGTTGCCGGTTCCCAGATGCACGTAGCGCCTGATGCCGTCCTCCTCCCTGCGCACCACCAGCGTGATCTTACAGTGGGTCTTTAAGCCGACCAGGCCGTAAATCACATGGCACCCCGCCTTCTCAAGGCGCTTCGCCCAGAGAATATTGTTCTCCTCGTCAAACCGCGCCTTCAATTCCACCAGCACTGTGACCTGTTTCCCGTTCTCCGCCGCCTGTTCCAACGCCGCTATGATCGGAGAATTTCCGCTGACCCTGTAGAGCGTCTGCTTGATGGCAAGCACTTCGCTGTCCCGGGATGCCTGTTTGACAAAGTCCACCACCGGCTCGAAAGTCTGATAGGGGTGGTGCAGGAAGATATCGTGCTGTCTGATCTGGGTAAAGATGTCTCCCTCCTCCAGAAATTCCGGTATGAGCTGCGGCGTATACTTCGGCGTTTTCAACTCCTCATACCCCTCCAGCCCGTAGAGTTTCATCAGCACGGTCAGGTCCAGAGGACCCTTGATCGCATAGACATCCTCCTCCTGCACCATCAGCTCCTCCTCCAGAATATTCAACAGTTTCTCATCCATGCCGGACTCGATCTCCAGACGGATGACCTGTCCCCACTGCCTCTTTTTCAACTGCTTCTCGATCTCTTTGAGCAGGTCTTCCGCCTCGTCCTCCTCGATGCTGAGATCGGCGTTTCGCATGATACGGAAGGGCCAGACGCACTCGATATCATAGTTTAAGAACAGTCTGTCGATATTGCGCTCGATGATCTGCTCCAGGAAGATCAGACATCTTCTCCCCTCGCCATCACCCGGAATCTCCACCACTCTCGAGAGCACGCCGGGCACCTGTACCGTGGCGAATTCCACCTCGCCCTTCCCCTGCTTCTTCTTCACGAGAGCCCCCAGATTCAGGGTCTTATTGCGCACCAGCGGGAAAGGTCTCGAGGAGTCCACCGCCATGGGCGTCAGCACCGGGTATACATTGTCGGAGAAGTAGCGGTCCACGTACGCCGCCTGCTTATCCGTCAGATCCTCATGGCGCTCCACGACCCGCACCCCGGCCTCCGAAAGCCCCGGCAAAAGCTGTTTATTGTAGACCTGATACTGCTCTTTCACAAGCGCGTGCGTTGCCTTGTTTAACGCCTCCAGCTGCTCCTTCGGCTTCATGCCCGCAATATCCGGCTTGTTGTATTTCGCGTTCACCATATCTTTTAAGGAGGCGACACGCACCATAAAAAACTCATCCAGATTCGACGCCGTGATGCTCAAAAATTTCAGCCGCTCAAACAGCGGAAGCTTTACATCCTTCGCCTCGCTCAGCACCCTTCTGTTGAACATCAGCCAGCTCAGCTCCCTGTTGGTATAATAAGATGGATTTGTGAAATCCTTTTTCTCACCCATGATAATACCCCCTAAAAACTCTTCTTCTGCCGGATCACCGGTCTGATACTGTATACCTCTTCAAAGAAGTCGGCCCGTTTCGTGAACAGCCCTCTCTCCAGCGTGATATCCGCCGCCGTATTTATCTGTACGATAAGCTGCCCATCCTTCACCACGGTTTTGACATCCTTGAACTTCTGCTTGTGGCTTCTGTCCAGCCCGTTCGCCACCCGCAGGATCGCGGTCAGCTTGGCAACCACCAGGTAAGCGTCCTCGTCCAGCGCGCTCCTCCCCTTCGTCCCACTGTAATACACAAACGGTTCGTGATTATATTTTACCACATTTGCCACGATCTCTCTCTCTTTATGGGAAAGTCCTATAATTTCCGTGGACATGATAATGTTGTAGGAGCACTCTCCCAGATTTACCATGCTTATGTACTTGCCGCAGTCGTGGAGCCTGGCCGCCAGCTGCAGCAAAAGCCGTTCTCTCTTCCCCAGTCCGTGAATGCGCCTCATACTGTCAAAAATGGTCAGTGCGATCCGCTCCAACGTCTCGCCCCTTTTCTTGCTTCCCATATAGCGTTTGCTGATATTTTCGGCGCCGGAGAGAATGTCTGTCTCAAAATCATGTTCCACCTTAAATATTTTGTGCTGTTCCGCATACTCGTAGGCGATCCCGTCGCACAGCGTGACGCCCGGCGCCCACAGAAGCGAAACGTCCATCATCTTTACAAGCCGCTTTACCAGGATCGCGGAGATAAACAGCAGGATAGCGTTTTCTCTCGGAATATTCAATGTCCCGGCAATCTCCGGCAGAGTCCTAGACTGCACGGATTCCAGAAAACTCATGTAGGTCTCCGCCTCGATCACCCCGGCTCTCTCCTTCGTGATCGCCGGATTCTGCAGGATCACCGACAGATAGTCATCCACCACGATGATGTGCTCGATCTTGCAGTCTTTCAAATACATCTTCTTAAACACAGAGAGCTGGGCGGTGGCCATCTCATCGATCAGCCCCTCTATCCTGGAGGATGCGGCGTTCAGCCGGTTGATCTTCTCCTGAAGGCGCAAAACCCCGAGCCGCATATTCTGGGTCGAGATCAGACTCCCCTTCTCAAACAGGGATATCTGAATGCTGCTGCCGCCGATGTCCACGATCGCGGTGCCCTTCTCGATGATCTTATTAAAATCCTCTGTCCGGGATGCTATGGATTTATAATCCATAAAACGCTGCTCGGAGTTGCTGAGGACGTCTATTTTAATTCCGGTCCTCTGCCAGATCTGATCCAGCAGGATCCTGGTATTCTGCGTCTCCCGTATGGCGCTTGTGCCGTAAGCCTTATAATCGCTCACCTTGTAGGTCTTCATAATATTCTGAAACTCATTCAAAATGGCGCAGAGCTCATTCACCGCCTCATAGGAAATCTTGCCTTCCGCATAAGTGTCGCTCCCCAGGTCCAGCCGGTGCCTGATATCGTCCACCTGCTTCATGCCCCCTTTGCCGGACATCTCAAATATTTTCATCTCCAGATCGTATGAACCTACGTCAATCGCCGCAAATGTTGTGATCGCCACAATTTTTACCCCCACTGTTTCTTACTTTATGCTTTCCCAAGTATGTAGTCGATAAACTGCTGCGCTGTCCGCCCGGACAGTCCGCCGTGGGACAGCTCCCATTTATTCGCCTCCGACAGCAGTTTTTCTTCTTCCATATCAATATCATAACGCTTTGCCAGCGTTCTGACAATATTCTGAAACTCTTTTGGCGCAGGTTTTCCGAAATAAATTGTCACCCCAAACCGATAAGCTAACGAAAGCTTCTCCTGTACCGTGTCGTTGGTGTGCAGATCCTCATCCCTGTCGTTCTTATCCGAAGTTGTCTCCCGCACCAGATGACGCCTGTTGGATGTGGCGTAAATCAGCACGTTTTTCGGTTTTTTCTCCAATCCGCCCTCGATCACCGCCTTCAGATACTTGTAATCCGTCTCAAAATCTTCAAAACTCAGGTCGTCCATATAGATAATGAACTTATAATTACGGTTTTTGATCTGCCCGATCACATGGTTCAGATCTTTGAACTGGTGTTTGTATATCTCAATGATGCGAAGTCCTTTTTCATAGTATTCGTTGGCGATCGCCTTAATACTGGAAGATTTCCCTGTCCCCGCATCGCCGAACAGCAGGCAGTTGTTCGCCTTTCTGTCCCCGACAAAAGCCTCCGTGTTTTCGATCAGCTTCCGCTTTTGCGTCTCATATCCCACCAGGTCATCCAGATGCACATGGGCGATATTGGTGATCGGCACGATCTCCGCGCCCTCCTCCCCCGGGACAATGCGGAACGCCTTGTGCAGGCCGAACTTCCCGACCCCGTAATCTTTGTAGAACCGCGTCAGCGTCTCCTTCATCTCCTCCGGCGTATGGTTATACTGAAACTGTTTTGCCAGGTCGCAGATCCTCTGCCTTATCCTGGTATTATAGACCTTGCTCTCCTCGTTGCTGCTTAAATAGTTCTCGATGAGCGCCCAGCTTTCCCCGCCGAAGCGCGCGGTGAGCGGGGAGAAGTCAAAGTCAAAAAACTCCTTGAATATCACAATATCATGTAAAACGGCCTCGTTGATGCTGCCCTCCACGGCGCCCACCACCTCACAGGCGCGGCTGTAGCTGTTCTCGTCGTTGACCAGGAGATTTGCCAGATAGCAGTGCCAGAGGTTCCCGTAAAAACCATGGTTGCCCGCCAGCTCCAACAGCTCATGGATGCAGGCGTAAAACATCTCCTTCATCTGCCCGGCCCTGTCGGATGCCTCCTTATCCTCTATCTCCCCGCAGTGGTCCATGATATAAGACATATTCCCGAGAAGTTTTCCCTCCTCACGGGACATGTTTCTGTATACGATCAGTTCTTTTTCTCTCATGTCTTTCCTCTCTCTGTGCAGAGCTGCTTATTTTCGTTCCTCCATTCGCAAACCTGCTTGTTTTCATTCCTCCATTCGCAAACCCGCATCATGCGAACTTCGTTCACCTGATGCTCCATGTCCGATTTCATCGGACGTTTGCTCATGAACGGCGCAGAAAAAACAAATGTCTCCTGCGGAGCCGCTTGTTTTTTCTATGCGCTCGTTCAGTAGTTCCCCAGAATCCTCAGGTTCCGCGCCTCATCCCGCAGTCCCCGCAGCGCATTCTTCACCGCCGAATCCGCAAGATTTCCGTCAAAATCGATAAAAAAACGGTACTCCCAGTTCCGCTCCTCGATGGGTCTGCTCTCGATCTTATTCATGTTCAGATTATTGTAAATAAAATGGGACAGCAGATGGTACAGTGATCCGCTCTCATGGGGCACCTCGAAGCAGATACTCACTTTTTTCGCGTCCTTTTTAAATACCTTCTGGTTGGTGACGATAATAAACCTCGTGGAGTTGGAGCTGGACTGGTTGACACCCTTTTTAAACACTTCCAGACCGTAGAGCTTTGCCGCGTACTCACTGGCGATCGCCGCCTGGCTCTTGTCCCCATCCCTCTGCACCTTCTGCGCGGCGAAGGCATTGTTTTTCATGCTGATCTGCTTCCAGGCGGGATATTCCAGCAGAAATCTCGCGCTCTGCATCAGCGACTGCGGGTGGGAATACACAGTCTGTATATCCGAAAGTTCTGCACCCGGCACGCCCATCAGGCAGTGCTCGATCTTTATGACCTGCTCTCCCACGATATAGTTCTCAAACTCCGTCAGCAAATCATATATCTCGCTGACCACGCCCGCCGTAGAGTTCTCGATCGGCAGCACCGCGAAATCCGCGCTGCCCTCATCGATCGCCACCATCGCGTCCCGAAAAGTCTCCACATGGAAACTGCTGACCTGCTCCCCGAAATACTGCACCATCGCCGCCTGGGAGTAGGCGCCGTCCGCCCCCTGGAACACGACCCGCGCCTTCCCGGAGTAAAGTTCTTCCACCCCGATGAAGGGAAGTCTCCCGAGAGCTCCTTTCTCCGTCAACAGCTGGTACTGCCTTTTTCTGCTGATGGACATGATCTGCTCAAACAGCTCCGCGATGCCGTGCCTGTTGAAATCATTGTCGGCAAGTGATGTGAGAGCTGCCAGTTTCTCCTTCTCCCGCTGTCTGTCAAACACCTTTTTTCCGGTCTCTATCTTATATTCCGCCACCTGCTCCGAGATCTTCATCCTCTTTTCATACAAAGATACGATATTCCGGTCTATCTCGTCGATCTGGCCGCGAAGTTTCCATAAATCTTCCATTCGCACTTTCCCCGTTCTTTCCTCTTTCGCCATATTTTCCGGCCGATTATTTTTATTTTATTACATTTATTTCTTGATAGCAAGGGGCGTATAGGATTATAATCAAAGTCAGAAACATACCTTTTTATATCAAAACTGTAAGGAGCAGCAAAAATGAAAAAACCTGCAAAGAAACCACTGCATTTTATAATACCCGGTGTTCTGCTTTTGCTTATCATTTTGGGGATCTATTTTGAGAAACGGGGCGCATACATTTCTCCGATCCCCAAGGATACGATCGGCAATACCGCGGGTAACATCCGGGGGGAAGGGCGATTCTGCGAGTATGAAGGAAAAGTCTACTTCTCCAACCCCTACGACGGGAATGCCCTGTATGTCATGAATTCCGACTGCAGCGATATGAAAAAGCTGCTGGGTTCAGGCGTCTCCTACATCAACGCCGGGGGCGATTATCTGTTCTACTATCTGGAGAACAGAGAAGGCGGCTCCGGTCTCGGACACATCCGTTCCACCACAGGAATCTACCGCTCCAAATTGAACGGGAAGGAGACGTCCTGTCTCGATCAGGATATGGCGACCATGATGGTGCTCATCGGCGACGAATTATACTGCCAGCACTATGACAACGACGAGTTCAGCACCCTCCACAAGATTCCCGCGGCGGGTTCCAGAGAAGAGATCGAACTGAGTAAGGATATCGTGGAGACTGCCAGTGTCGTGGACCATACGATCTACTACAGCGGCCTGGTGGAAGACCATTATCTGTACGCGTGGGATACGCGCAGCGACACAAACACCATCGTCTGGGAGGGCAACACCAGCTATCCTACCGCTATCGGAAACTACGTGTACTATATGGATGTCAACTACGATTATCGGCTGTTCCGCTATGATCTGTCAAACGGCGAGACCGTCGCGCTGACCGACGAACGGCTCGACTACTACAATATATATGACAATGTCGTCTTCTATCAGACAAACGGAACGGATACCCCCGCCCTGATGCGCATGAACCTGGACGGCAGCAATCCGGAGGTCGTCAGAGAGGGCGTTTATCATCGGATCAACGCTACCTCCACCTACACCTACTTCCAGCCTTTTGGGGACAACGATGTGATCTACCGAACCAGCACCTTCGGCCCCGTGGCGGTGGATGAATTTCCGGAAGCACTGCAGGCCGCGCTCGAAAACCGGAAAGAATAGACGGACCTATCTCTCATTCAGCTCTCTCAAAAGATCCGCCACCGTCTTCCGGTAGACAGGATGTACAAAGGAGGGCGCCAGCACCGCCAGCGGCTCCAGCACAAACCGTCTGTTTTTCATATCCGGATGGGGGATGGAGAGATCCTTTTTTGCCAGAATAAGATCGTCATAGAACAAAATATCCAGATCCAGCGTGCGGGGGCCCCAGTGGATCTCCCGCTTTCTCTCCGCGATCTCCTCCTCCTCCTGAATACGCGCAAGCAGTTCCTCCGGACTGTACAGCGTCTCCGCCTCCAGCACGCCGTTTAAAAAATCATCCTGCTCCACTCCGCCGTAGGGGAATGTCTCTATGTAATCGGATACCCGGATATTTCGGAAACAGATATCCTCCTCCAGATCTGACACCGCCCTCTCCAGATATTTCAGTCGTTCTCCCATGTTGGAACCCAGAGCGATGAACACCCTGTGCCAGCTCTTTGTCACTCGCACGGAGACGCTCTCAAACCGCAGCGGTATCGGCGCGTCCGGCTTCTCGATCTCCAGCTCCACCTTCTTTACCGCCGGGAACTCCAGCAACAATTCCTGCGCCGTGTGGGATGCCGCCGCCTCCAGAAGGTCAAACCGGTTCTCCCTCATATACGCGTCGATAAAAAGACAGACGGCGCCATAGTCCACGGCATCCTCAATATTGTCGCTCTTTCCCGCCTTCTCAATATCCGTGCAGAGCACCGCGTTGACAATAAAATTCTGCCCCTGTTCCTTCTCCTGTTCGTAGACGCCATGGTGCGCAAAAATTTTCAGATTTTTGATTTTGATCTGATCCATTTGGTTTTCTCCCGAGTGTACTCTAAATTATTTTCAGGCAAACGCCTCGCTCACCTTCACCAGATTCTCCCGGATCGCGATGTGCTGGGGACATGCCTCCTCACATTTTCCACATTTGATACATTCATTCGCATACCGCAGTCCGTGGCGCTCCACCAGCCACCCCTCCTGGCTCTTCGCCCGCTCCTTATCCCGGTAAAGAGTCAGATAGTTCATCGCCGTGAAGGAGCCGGAAATGCCGATATTCATCGGACAAACCTTAGCACAGTAATTGCAGGACGTACACGGAATCAGGGGAATCTTTTTCAACTCCTCCCGCGCCCTTTTTAACGTCTCCCTCTGCTGATCGGTAAGCCCGGCGAAGGATCTCATATAAGAGAGATTGTCTTTCATCTGCTCCAGGCTGCTCATCCCGGAGAGAACCGTGATGATCCCGTCCAGATCAGCTGCAAAGCGGACCGCCCAGGACGCCGCCGAACTCTCCGGCTCCGCCTCTCTCAATATTTTCTCCACCGTTTCCGGCGGTGTCGCCAGCATACCGCCCTTCACAGGCTCCATAATGATGACCGGTTTCCCGTATTTTCTCGCCACTTCATAGCAGCGCCCCGACTGCACCGCCGGATTCTCCCAATCGCCATAATTGATCTGAAGCTGCACAAACTCCATCTCGGGATGTGCCTTTAAAATCTCCTCCAGCTCCTCCGGAGTGGAGTGAAAGGAAAAACCGATATGTTTTACAAGCCCTGCTTTCTTCTTCTCCTGTATCCAGTTCCACATATCAAAATCATCAAAATAGTGAGATCTGCCCTCTCCCAGATTGTGCAGCAGATAAAAATCGAAATATCCCGCACCGGTCTGCGCGAGAGATGTATCAAACTGCGCCCAGGCTTCCTCCTTCGTCTTACAGTCGATCCAGGCCGCATTTTTTGTGGCCAGCTGGTAGCTCTCCCTCGGATAACGCTCTACCAGAGCCTGACGGATCGCATCCTCGCTTCCGGCATAGGCCCACGCCGTATCAAAATAGGTAAAGCCGGCATCCAGAAACAGATCCACCATCTCCTTGACCTGTTCCACGTCGATGACACCGTCCTTCTGCGGCAGACGCATCAAACCAAATCCCAGTTTTCCGATCTCTTCTCCCAAATAACTCATACTCTGTTCCTCCTTCTCTCTGTGGAAATATTATTCCGAATCACTGTCTATACCATATACCTCTTCACCGCTTCCGCCATCTTCACCGCCCGCACGTTCTCCTTCACGTCGTGCACCCGGACAAAGCCGCACCCTTTCAACACACCGATCACCGTCGTCGCCAGCGTACCCTCCAGCCTCTCCTCCGGGGACAGATCCAACGTCAGCCCGATCACCGATTTTCTGCTGCACCCCAGCAGGAGGGGATATCCCAGAACATGCAGCCGGTCCAGCTTCGCGATCATCTCCAGATTCTGCTCATAAGTTTTTCCAAAGCCGATCCCCGGGTCCAGGATAATCTTTTCTACTGGGATGCCTGCCTTCTCCGCCAGAGAAAGGCTTTCCCGCAGGTCTGATATAACATCTGTTATCAATTCTTCATAGACGGACTCATTTCGATTGTGCATCAGGCAGCAGGGCACTCCCGCCTTCGATATCACGGCGGCCATCTCCCCGTCATACTTCAATCCCCAGATGTCATTGATCATATCCACCCCCGCCGAAATCCCCGCCTTTGCCACGGAAGACTTGCAGGTATCCAGCGATATGGGAATATCAAATTCTCTTTTAACTTTCTCTATCACCGGGAGAACACGCAAGGTCTCCTCCTCGTCGGAGATCTTTGTATGGCCCGGTCTCGTGGACTCCCCGCCGATATCCAGAATGTCCATCCCTTCCTCCAGCATCTTTTCCACCTGGAAGAGCGCCCGGTCCACCTCCTGAAACCTCCCGCCGTCCGAAAAAGAATCCGGCGTCACATTCAGGATCCCCATAACATAACATCCGCTATTTATATCAAATTCTCTGTTTCCGACTCTCATAAAACTCCTGCTTCTCTCTTTTTCATGTGATAGTTCGGCGGCCTGCGCCCTTTTACGCTTTCACAGCCTGCCAGGACGGAAGTCAAATTCTCAAGGAGCCCCTTAAAAAGCGTCGGCACTTAGCGAGGTATTTTCGAGCTTAGTGTCCGCTACGCTGTTTACGGAGCGAAAGCGCGGCGACGGAGAATTTGACTTCCGTCCGGGCACCTGTCAACCAAAAACGCCGCCTCCGAACTCCTCCTCCTAAAACTGCAGCCTCAGATTTTTCTTATCTCCCTTCCAGTCGCACTCCCTCTCCATCTCGCAGCAAAAACAGCTCCTGCTCATCTTGTCCGCCCGGTATAAAATGCCGTCCAGGGTCGGCTCCTCCCTGATTTCCGCGTTCCGGTGGTTGGAGATCGCCGAGAGGATCTTCGCACTCTCCTCCTCCTCAAACCCGCAGTCCGACAGAATTTCCGGCGCCAGTCCCGCAGAGGCCTTCTCGTGGGGCGTCCCATCCTCGTACTGCCTCCACCTGCCGATATCGTGCAACAGCGCCGCCGCGTAGATCATCTCCTTCGGGATGGAGAGATCCTGCCGCAGATTAAAGATCATAGCCAGTCTCGCCACATCCAGAAAATGCTCCATATCATGACGACAAAAACGCCTGTTTTCCTCCGCCGTCTTGTTTCTCTCTAAATACAAATTAAATAAATCGTGTCTTAATATTTTGTTTACCCGTTCCATTCTGTACTTCCCCGTCAACTGCTCCGCGCCGTTCTCTTACCGCTCCAACATCCGGAAGAAATTCTGCTGCAGCTGCGCATCCTCCCGAAAAACCCCCTTCACCGCGTAGGTTACCGTCCTGCTGCCGGGCTTCTTCACCCCCCGCATCGTCATACACAAATGTTCCGCCTCCGTCAGCACCATCACCCCCCTGGCGGACAGATGTTTCATCACCGCCTCCGCGATCTGTTCCGTCATCCTCTCCTGGAGCTGCAGTCTCTTCGCGTATATCTCCACACATCTCGCCAGTTTGCTTAATCCTGCGATCTTTCCGTCCGGGATGTAGGCGATGTGCACCTTTCCGAAAAAAGGCAGCATATGATGCTCACACATGGAATAGAACACGATGTCCTTCTCCAACACCATCTCTGTCTTCTCCGTCGCGAAGGTCTTCGAGAGAACTTCCGCCGCGTCCGCCTCCATACCGCCGCAGATCTCCCCGTACATCCGGGCGATCCGATCCGGAGTTTCCAGCAGTCCCTCCCGCTCCCCATCCTCACCGATACCTTCTAACAACAGCTTAACGGCCTCTTTTATTTTTTCCTGATCTACCATGTTTTTCGCTCCTGTCCTTTACTATCCTGCCAAGCGCCCCCAAATAAGAGAGAGAACCGAAGGCCAGAATGACCCAATCCTTCCCGGCGAGAAGATAGGCCATCTCCACCGCTTCCTCCAGACTGGCCGCCTCCGTCACGCGGGGGTGATACGCCGAAGCCGCGAGAGCCAGATCATGTCCGGACAAAGCTCTCGCCTGCCCGGGCGGCGTGACCGTGATGATCTGTTCCGCGTAAGCGTAAGTCTGCGCTATCACTTTCTCATATTCTTTATCCTTCAACATTCCCATTATATAGAGAATCTTTTTATTTGTAAAATAAAACCGCACCGCCTCCGCCAGACGCTTCGCCGCATCCTCGTTGTGCGCCCCATCCAGAATAAAGCAGGGCCTCTTTGCCGCGATCTCAAATCGGTACGCCCATCTCGTCTGGGATAAACCGGCCCTGATCTGCCTTTCGGTGACCGAGAACCCCTTTTTCCCCAGAGCCTCGGCAATCTCCACCGCCAGAGCGGCGTTCTCCGGCTGCACCATGCCCGCCAGGGGGATCTCGAGATGTCTGTAATGCCCGCCATCCTGAGAGATATAGTCAAAGCGCTGTCTCTCCAAACCGTATTTTACATGGGATATGCGTTCCTTATCCACCAGGCGAAGCACTACACCGCCGGCCTTCTCCCTCAAAATCTCCAGCACCTCCGGATCCTGTATACCGCTGACGATCTCGGCCCCGGATTTTATGATGCCGGCCTTGTGCGCCGCGATCTCCCCCAGGGTATTCCCCAAAAACGCCATATGATCCATGCTGACAGAAGCAAAAGCGGCGACCAGTGTATTCCTGATGACATTCGTGGCGTCCAGATCCCCGCCCATCCCGCACTCCAAAAGTACGATATCGCAGTGCTGTTCCTTAAAATACTGAAAACAGGCGACCGTCTCCATCTCAAATACCGTGGGGTGCGCCCGCCCCTGCGACGCCATGGCATCGGCCTCCTCCCGGATCAGGCTCATCAGCTCCGCGAACTCTCTCGCCAGAATTTCCTTCCCGTTCACCTGTATCTTCTCCCGGTAGGCATAGACCGCCGGAGAGCAGTAACAACCCACCCGATACCCGGCCGCCCGCAAAATACCGTAGGTGTAAGCCAGCACGGATCCCTTTCCGTTTGTCCCCGCGATATGCACAAAAAACAGACTGTCCTGTGGGTTTCCAAGCCTCCGGCTAAGCTCCGCCGTGCTCTCAAGCCCCGGCACACTGCCAAGCTGCGACATCTCTTCCAAATAATCCAAGGTTTCCCGATAATTCATGTGCATTCTCCCAAATTTTTCTTCCCTGCAGTTTTGCAGTCACTCCATTTATTATGAATAAACTGGTCCGATCTGTCCATACTTTTTTTTATGAGCAGAAAAAAAGAAAACAATACACCCATGCCTCTCTTCAAATTATTTCTCCACTGCGGCATCGCCGGCTGGTGCATCGAGATCCTCTTCACCGCCTGCGAGATGCTCAAGCGGCGGGAATTCCAACTAAAAGGAACCACCTCCCTGTGGATGTTTCCGATCTACGGCTGCGCCGCCTTTTTGCGGCCGCTTTTTCGCATCACCCACGGGCTGTGGCTCCCTCTCCGCGGTACTCTGTATGCTCTCCTCATTTTTTCCGGTGAATTTCTTTCCGGCAGACTGCTGAGCCGAAAAAACCTGGAACCCTGGGATTACAGCGGGAACCGTCTTCGCCTCGGCCCCCATATACGGCTGGATTTCTTCCCCAACTGGTTTCTCGTAGGGCTGTTCTATGAAAAATTCACGAGAAAGAATGGATTCCGGAATCTGTAGAGAGACGATCAGTCATCGTATTCGTCCGCCGGGTTATCCTCCGGATCCATATCCGCATCGATCCGCAGAGTGTTCATCGTCCTGCGCTTCCTTCTCGCCTCCTCGGATGCCTCCAGAATAAAATCTTTGATGGACTTCGCGTTCCGCACATGCTCGATACACAGTTTCGGGTTTGTCGTATCCCCCGTATAACAGATCACCGTCCCCATCTTAAAGATCCTCTCCCACAGAGTTGCCGACAGCTCCACATCCTGTACTTTATACATGTAACAGTCATTCTCCCTCGTGCTCAAAAGCCCTGTGTTGACCGTGATCATCTCCTCCCGCACCGTATACTTCGTAAAAGTCCAGGGCAGGCCAAAAAATAACAGTCGTTTTCTTTCAATAAATTCCATTCCCATTCTCCTCTTCCTTTCTCCATATTCGCCCCCGCCGGGAAACCCCCCTTATTTGTCGTGGGACGCTTTCTTGCTGTATTTCTCCTCGCAGTATTTGCAACGGTAGATCTCTTTCGCCTCGTCAGCCAGCACAAAGATGTGCGGAAGTTCCTGCTCTATGGAAGTGATGCAGCGGGGATTGTGACAATGGATCACATTTTTGATCTCCTTCGGCAGATGCAGGGCCATCTTTTCCACGATCTTGCCCTTCTGAATGATATTGACCGTGATATTGTGGTCAATATACCCCAGAATATCCAGATTCAGCATGTTGATATCGCACTCCACCTTTATGATATCCTTTTTCTTCATCTTGTTGCTGCGGGCATTTTTTATGATGGCGACCGTACAGTCCAGTTTATCCAGCTGCAGGTATCTGTAAATTTCCATACTCTTGCCGGCCTTGATATGGTCCAACACCAGCCCCTCTTCGATCTTTCCTACATTTAACATATGATAACCATTCCCTTTCTATCGCTCTCACACAAGCTCCAACAGCGTCAGGATCAGAGCCATGCGGACATACACCCCGTACTGCACCTGCTTGAAATAGACCGCCCTTTCATCCTCATCCACCTCCACGGAGATCTCGTTGACCCTCGGAAGCGGGTGCAGCACCAGACAGTCCTGTTTCGCAAGAGCCATCTTCGCCCTGTCCAGGATATAGAAGTCTTTTAACCGGACGTAGTCTTCCTCATTGAAGAAACGCTCCCTCTGTACTCTTGTCATATACAGAAGATCCAACTGCGGTATGCAGCTCTCCAGGCTGATCACTTCCTCATAAGGGATCTCCTTTTCTTTCAGCATCTCGATAATGTAATCCGGGACGCGCAGTTCCTCCGGAGAAATAAATATAAATTTAACATTTTCATAACGCACCAGCGCATGGATCAGGGAGTGCACCGTCCGGCCAAACTTCAGATCCCCGCAGAGGCCTATCGTAAAATTCCCCAGTCGTCCCTTCAGGGCGTGGATCGTCATCAGATCCGTCAGAGTCTGAGTGGGGTGCTGGTGTCCGCCGTCCCCCGCGTTGATGATCGGGATGGATGAGCGGGAGGCCGCCACGTACGCCGCTCCCTCCTTCGGATGCCGCATGGCGCAGATATCCGCAAAACAGCAGATCACGCGGGTGGTGTCCGCAACGCTCTCCCCCTTCGACGCGGAGGACGAGGCCGCATCCGAAAAGCCGATCACGCTCCCACCCAGATTCAGCATGGCGGTCTCAAAGCTCAGCCTGGTCCGCGTGCTGGGCTCATAAAAACAGGTCGCCAGCTTTTTCCCCGCGCACATATGCGCATATTTCCCGGGTTCCCTCTCGATATCGTCCGCAAGATAAAAAAGAGAATCCAGTTCTTCCGTCGAAAAATCGAGCGGACTCAATAGATGTTTCATGGTGTAATACCTCCTGTTTTTCGTTCCATGAAAAGGCGAAGGGAGAAATATCCCTTCGCCTTTTAATTAACAAAATGACAATAATTCTTCCACCGGTTTTCTTCTGGGTACAGCGGGTTCCTCCGCCGCATATCCCATAGGAATAAGAGCCGCAACCTCCCTGTCCTCCGGAATTTCCAAAATAGACGCCGCCTTCGCATCGTCGAACAGTCCAAGAATAACAGTTGCTATTCCTTTATCATAAGCTGCCAGGCAGAGCGTCTGGGAAGCGATTCCCGCGTCGTACATCTGCCATCTGTCCCCCTTGCCGGTGGAGTAGGAACCGTCTCTCTCAAAACCGGAACGGTTTTTAATGATGGTGACTGCCATCACCACCGGAGCGGCCTCCATGATTTTACCATTATTGGCCCACATATCGGTACATTCTTTCGCGAGCCTCTCCTTCTTTTCCCCCTCCACTGCCACAAAACGCACGATCTGCGTATGTTTCCAGCTGGGATAATAGGAAGCTGTCTCGACAATCTCAGAGAGAAGGTCATGATCGACGACCTGATCCGTGAATTGTCTGACACTCCTGCGCCCCATAATACATTCTTTTGCGGTCATTGAATACCTCCCTTGTTATGCTGATCGTTTCTGCTGCTCTACAGATAAGTATAACAAAAGGGGCACAGGCTTTCAAGGTGCTTTTTAAACTTCTATGTAGAACCGGGCCGCAATATCTTTCAGCTGGTCCGCCTCACTCTGACAGCCCTTCACCATATCCATGTTCTCACCCATACGATTCACAACGGACGCCGTCTTCTCTGCGATATCCGCCACACCCACTGCGGATTCGTTGATGGTCTTGCTGATGCCCTCGAGACCGTCCGTGATCACGGCGATCGTCTCATTGAGCTGCACAACGGACTCCTGGATCGACGTCATACTGCTCTTCACCGCCATGGAATCGTCATTGTACTGATTGCTCACATCATAGAACGCCTGATAATCCGGCACCACCTGGGTTTCCATAAACTGTGTCGTGTCGCGCAGAGTCGTACCCATATCGCGCACCACCATATTGACTTCCGCCACGATATTGTTGATATCCGCCACGGTCTCGGAGGTCTGGTTCGCCAGATTGCCGATCTCCGTCGCCACCACGGCAAAGCCTTTTCCGGCCTCCCCGGCTCTCGCGGCCTCGATGGACGCATTCAGCGCCAGAAGACTTGTCTGAGAGGAGATCCGCATGATGACTTCGGTCAGCTCGTTGATCTTCTCCACCGCCTTCGCCTCCTCGATGACCCTGGTGGAGTTTTTCTGCAGAGTGGCGAACATATCCCGCGCCAGCTTCACGGACGCCGTCGCGGACTCCTTCAACTTCGCAGCCCTCTCCTCGATCTCACCCGACAACTCCTCACCTTCCATGGACATCCTCTTGATCTCATCGGATTCATCCTTCATATCTTCGATGCTGGATACAAGCGTCTGCGTCGTCGCCGTCGTCTCCTGCATACCTGCCGCCAGTTCCTCGGTCGTCGCCGAATTATCCGTGCAGGAATCGTTCACCTCCGCCGAGGTAACCTGCAGTGTATTGACGATCTCGTTCAGATGTGTGCTGGAACTGCCGATGTCCTGGATGACATTCCGAAGGCTCTCGCGCATCGCCGCCACCGCATTGGCCATGGCGCCGCACTCATCCTTCCCCTTCACCAGCTTCTTATTCCACGGATGGCTGACAAATCTCAGTTCCTCTATCTCATTGATCAGCACCGTGATCTTCTTTAACGGCTTCATCATAATACCGGACACAACAAAGATCACCACCGCAAGGATAACCATCACGACAAGCATCCCCTGACCGGAATTCACCATCATCGCGGTAATTCCGCTCAGGACCTCCTCCTCATCCGAGGAGATCACGATTATGTCGTTGGTCGAAAGCACATAGTAGGAAGCGTACTTGACAGCCCCGTCGAATTCGTAGCTCACAACCTCCGGCTGCGGTACGACTCCCGCCTGGATCTTTGCCACTACTCCTTTTACCACCTCGTTCTCAACCGGCTTCCCGACCTTGCTCTGCGTCGGATGGTAGAGCATAGTGCCGTCGGGCGATACCATATACGCATAGGAGGATTCCACTCCCTCCATCTTCGCCCCTGCGAGAATTCCCGCATAGGCATCATAAGTCAATGTTCTGCCATCTTGCTGATATTCCGCGATCTCCGTCTCCATCCCGGCAGCATAAGCTTCGACAAGGCTGAGCATCGAGTTCTGGGTCAGCTTAGTCAGTTCCTCCTCCGCTCTGGGCACTGTCATCTGCAGTACCATAAGACAGGAGCAAAGCGCTCCGATCTGCACAAGCAGCATAATTTTTGTCCGCATGGAATGCAATACGGACACCCTGTTTTTTGTTTTTTTCTGTTCGTCAGGCATGATTCCCATCTCCCTTTTCTCATGGTATCGGTTATGAAAATAACCTATAGGAAAATTATATAACATTTTCTCTTCAAAGACCACTGTTTTTTGCTCCTAAAATCCTTTTCAGAACAGCACTTTTTGCAATATTTTTCTCACTTTATGCCATTGCTTTCTCCGCCTCGACAATCTATACTTAATTACAGCCAACAGTGCAGATAAAAGAGCATCGATATAAGATACAGGAGGGCAGATTATGGAACAGATTTTTGAAATGATAAACAACGTATTTTCCTTTGTGATCCCGGTTTCCGATTTTTTCTGGGACTTTCCCACGAACTTTGACTGGTATGCGCGGATCCCCATCCTGGGGAATTTTTCTCTGGCGATCATTCTGCTTGTCGGCTCCGGCATCTTCTTCACGGTCAGGCTGGGCTTCCTGCAGATCACGCACTTCAAACAGGGTATCCGTATCCTGTCCAAAAAGAAAAGCGATGAGATCGGCATCTCCTCGTTGGGCGCTTTCTTCCTGAGCTCGGCCATGCGTGTCGGCCCCGGCAATATTCTGGGCGTCACCGGCGCCATCGGCGTGGGCGGCCCCGGCGCGCTGTTCTGGATGTGGCTCTCCGCTTTCTTCGGTATGTCCACCGCCTACACGGAAGCCGTGATGGCTCAGATGTTCAAGGAAAAAAAGGACGACGAGTTTGTGGGCGGTCTGCCCTACTACGGAAAAAAACTGCTCGGCAACAGAAAGGGCGCGGGAATCTTTCTCTCCGTCATGTTCATCGTCTACGCGATGTGCTGTCTGCCGGCGCAGGGCTTCAACGTGGTCAGCTCCATCGGACAGATGGGCGAGATCCTGACCGGCTCCCCGATCTCCACCACCTCGCCACTCTATTACATAACTTCCGCTATTTTAATTGTGCTCGTCGCCTACCTCGCTTTCGGCGGCATCAAAAAGGTGACGAAAGTGACGGACACGGCTGTGCCAGTCATGTCCGTCATCTATATCGGGACCGTACTGTTGCTGGTGATCATGAATCTCGGCGCGATCCCCTACTTCTTTGCCTCCGTCTTCGGCGGTGCATTCACCCCCCAGGCGATTTTCGGCGGCGTGTTCGGGACCGTTCTGGCTCAGGGCATCAAACGCGGACTGATGAGCAACGAGGCAGGCCAGGGTACGATCACCATGGCGGCGGGCGCCGCCAACACCGACCACCCCTGCGAGCAGGGCTGCGTGCAGTCCATCGGCGTTTTCCTCGACACCATCGTCATCTGTACTCTGACCGGTTTCGTGGTGGTGATGGCGCATCTCTGGACCGGAGATAACGCGCAGGCATGGATGGAAATGGATAAACTGCCCAAGTTTCTGACTTCCGCTTCCGCTCTGACGCCGGGCACAGGTACCTTTGACAATATCGTGATCTTCCTGATCACCGTCTGTTTCTGCCTGTTTGCCTTCACCTGCGTGATCGGATTTTTCAGCTTTTCGGAAATCGCCGCCGGCAGGATCACCGCGAAAAAGTCCTTCACCAACGGAGTACGCATCCTGGGTATTTTCATCACTCTCTTCGGAATCTTCTGCTCCATCGCAGGGCTGGACCTGGGCAATCTGTGGGCGATCTCCGATCTCGGCAATATCCTGATCGTGTTCGCCAATATTCCGCTTTTATATCTGGGGTGCGGCTATGTATTCCGAGCCACCGACCACTACAAAAAGAAGGACGGCACTCCGTTCACCTCCGAGACGGCGGGGATCACCTGCGAATATTGGGATGAGAGAGCGAATAACTCACTATGATCCCCATAAATCGGGCAGGCAGGAGAACGATACATCCTCCTGCCTGTCTGCTTATTTCTTATTAATTATATTTAAATTTAATTTTTCTTTCACCGCTTCTTTCAGCTCTTCCAGACTGCGATGCACCTTCTTATTTCCCCGCATGCCCGGATTGCCCAGGATCATACCTCGTTTCCAGCGATCCCGCACAGTCTTCAGCTCAAAAGCATGCCAGCGGGCATTCAGAAACCGCTCTCTGATCTCCGCCGCCTCCTTTATCGCGCTCTCCAGATATTCCCCCGGAATCTGCATTCTCTCCCGCACACCGCGCAGTTTTTCCTCGATACTCTCCGTCAATTCCTCCAACCGCATTTCCGCCGCATCCCGGTATTGTCCGATTCCCTCCTCCTTCACCGCCGCAATCACATCCAGACGCTTCTGTATATGTGCCATCTCTTCTTTGACTTTTTCCATCGCCAGCAGAATGTCCCGGATATCCAGCGCCGCCCGGAAGGAGAGCGCAAAATCGGCGACGATGAAAACCGTCAGAACAAACACGAGAACCGACAGCACACCGTCGGGTATCCCTAAGAGCAGACTCTCGATCGGTCTGTGGATGATATGCGTCATCAGAATCGTCAAAAACCCCCAGGAGAGCGTCGTCCCGAGGCAGATATACCCCTGAAAATTGAACCGGACATCGGAGTAATCCCAGTAGCGCACCTTAAAGAGCACCTCCATCACAACACCCGTTATGTATTCCAGTACCGTCGCCCCGACACAGCCCGCCGCGTACGTGAGAAACAGATTGTGCTGAAAGGGCGCGGAGACCACCAGCATCATGATCGCCCCGCTGCCGTACAGCGGCAGAAAAGGTCCCCGCATAAATCCTCTGTTGATCCAGCGGGGCGGCTTCTCCTTCAGACTGACGTAGGCGGACTCCACGCACCAGCCCAGAAAGCAATACAGATAAAACAAAAACAACCATTGTGACATTGTATACGGATACATAATGCATTTCCTCTCCTGTTTTTCTACGTCTGATATACGAACACTCCAACGCTCAGTTTGCCCTTTTTTGTCTCCCGGTCCGCGCCGTCATAAAAAAATTTTCCCTTTCCGCGCACGCTGACCGCGTCCTCCCTTTTCAAAAAACAGCTGTTATTTTCACATATCCTGCCGTTCACAAACACTTTCTGCGCCCGGAAAAGCGCAAGACTCTCCGCGCGGGAGAGATGATACAGGGCCGCGATCACCACATCCGCGCGCTCCGAGGAGACCGTCACATTCTTTCGCACCTTCTCCTTCTTCATCTGTATCTCTGCGGCATCCGCCCTCTCACATCTGACATCCGTATGTCGGATGCGGCTGAGTTCTCCGGCGATAAAATCAGCGATGGACTCCAGGCAGAAGAGATACCCGCAGTTATCCCTGACCGAGATATCTCCCAGCGTGCTTCTCTCTATGCCGAGGTTCATCAGCGCTCCCAGAAAATCCCTGTGCCCCAGATCGTCCGCGTACTTTTGGACAAGCGGCTGGATCTTCAGCATCACGATCGGAAACTCCGCCTCGTACCCGAACTCCTCCGGATCGCCGAAGCGCGCCACCGCTCTCTCCGCCTCTTTGCTCCCGCCAAAAAGTACAGGATGTGCAAAGGAAAGTTCTCTCTCCATCCGGTAAAACACATCCTGTTCCGCCATCCCCAGAAAACCTGTGAACGTATAGATATTCTGTCTGCTGCTCTTCTCCGCAAGCTCTGTCAGACGTCTCTGTAACTGTCTTATCTCCTTCTCCGAATCCACCTGTCATCCCCTCCGCAGACCTTCGTACGGAAAGTTCCCTACAGGAAAGAGATCACCTCTTCCCTGGGCGCCTTCGTCCTCTCCACACTCTCCGCATGGAGCACCGGTCCCTTTCCGTTGTAGTCGGCCCAGTATTCTTCCTTCACCACCGCGGTCACTCTGACCCAGTCCCGCATTCTCAGCTCCGCTGCTCCTGCATATTGGCAGACATAACCCAGAAAGCTCATATCCTCGGCACAGCAGGTCATCGCCATTCTCCCCGGCACAAAATAACCCTCCGGGAAATTTTCCGGCTTGAGCACCTGCGCGGTAAACCGGACGCGCTTATCCACATACCGCTCCAGATGATCCATGGAGTCGATATACCAAATACCATAGCCACTGTTATCCAAAACGATCGGATCATCCTGCAGATCGTAGGGCAGATCATCCTCAAAGATCTCGTCGATCTCACCGTTTGAATCCTCAAAAATGATCTCCGCCTGCCGGTTCACCGCCTTGATATTTCTCTTGTAGGAGGCCAGATCTTTTATCCCGTCGCACCTGTTGAAGATGATCATCTCCGATTTTTTCACCATCTCCGCCAACAGCGACTTCATATTCGTGTAATACATCGGAAATGTGCTCGCGTCGATGCAGGTGATCTGCTGTTCCACGGTCCAGTGCCAGGGCAGTTTCATATTTTTGAAATTCCACATACCGTTGTACTCTATGATGATACGCTCCGGTTTATACTTTTTGTCCAGCTCCATCAGGGCGGAGGGAGTAAAATCCGCCTCCTCCTCCATCCGTTCCAGTATGGTTTTGCTGTCTTTCAGCAGCTTTTCATCGTACTCGACCTCGCCCTCCTCGCAGAGCACTAACAGTGTCTTCCCTCTCAGCTGAAAATACGGCTGCGCCAGTGTATAGACAATAAACTCCGTCTTTCCGCTCTCCAAAAATCCATTGATGATATAAACAGGTTTCATATTCCAACTCCTTATTTTCCCAGAAACAGCTCTTTCAATGCCTCCTCCCTCAGACCGGATCCGATCACGCAGAACTTTCCGGTCACGTCGGCTGCTCCTGTCCGCACTTCCGCTTCACCGGGCACATAATCAAAATGGATCCAGCTTCCGTCCGCGGCGGGAACCATACCCTTTGCCCGAAGCACGATGCCATACTCCTTCTCGCGGTCCAGTTCCTCCAGGATATCCTCGATCCGGGATTTCTCATACACCGCCGCCGTCTCCATCCCCCAGCTTGTAAACACCTCATCCGCGTGGTGGTGGCCGTGGTGATCGTGATCGTGACATCCGCAGCCGCACTCCGCACCGTGATCATGGTGGTGGTGATGCTCATGTTCCTCCCCGTGGTGGGACATCACCTCCGCCATCAGTTCCGCCTCCAGATCGGAAGCCCCCTCTATCGTTTCCAGGATCTTTTCGCCGTCCAGTTCCTCCCAGGGCGTCGTGATCACCGCAGCTTTCTCGTTGTGCTGCCTGACTAACGCAACCGCCTCCTCGATCTTCTCCTGCTTCATGGATCCCGTACGGCTTAAAATGACTGTCCCCGCGTACTCGATCTGGTTGATGAAAAATTCACCGAAGTTTTTGCTGTACATTTTACACTTGGAGGCATCCACCACCACCACCGCGCTGTTCAGATGAGCCTGTCCGTCCGATTTTACATTCTCCACCGCTCTCATCACATCCGAAAGTTTTCCGACTCCGGAGGGCTCGATCAGGATCCGCTCCGGCTCGTAAGTTTTCAACACCTCCTGCAGCGAGGTCCCAAAGTCCCCTACGAGGGAACAGCAGATACACCCGGAGTTCATCTCCTTTATCTCAATGCCGGATTCCTTCAAAAATCCACTGTCGATTCCGATCTGTCCGAACTCGTTCTCTATGAGGACAACTTTCGTTCCCGACAGCGCTTCCTGCAGCAGCTTTTTGATCAGGGTAGTCTTTCCCGCCCCCAAAAATCCCGAAACTATATCGATCTTTGTCATTTTAACAATCTCTCCTCTCCATATGCATCCTGCCTTTCTGCTTCCCTATTTTCCATCAATTTCTCCGGCCTGTCAAGTTCATGGGAGACAGTTAATGGATTCTTTAGAAAACAGTTTGGCTTTCCGACAAAATCTCCCAGACAGGTACCGCCGCAAACCCGGTCTCACCGTCCCCGCCCACCAGAACGCCCAGGAGTTTTCCCTGTCTGTCGAAGACTCCGCAGCCGGACATTCCGGCGTCCACCGTCCCGGTATCCTGCACGATCCCGCAAAGCATCAGTTTCTGCGCGCTCTCATACCCGTCAAACTTCATCTCTTCCTCCGCCTCTATCAGATATCCCTTCACAAAATTTCCTGCCGCACGATCCATGGAACCATAGACGACAAGCTCCTCCCCCCGCGTCAGCTCCTCTCCGCCCCGTCCGCAGGGAATCACCGCCGCCAGTTCTGCCCCGTCCTCGCCAAACAGCTCCGTCGGAATCACCGCGAAGCCCACATCGCAGTTGTCCAGGATCCGTTCCACCCTCGCCTCATAGTAGATCCCCGCATAGCACAATACCTCGCAGGTCTCCCCGTTTTTCAGAAGATGGCCGCTGCTGATCACAGTCACCTCCTCCTCCGTGATCTCCCAGACCAGACCGCTCCCCCTGTAGTCACCGCAAAAAACCTGCAGGACACAGGGCCGCAGTTCCTGTTCCAGAACGGACCATTCCTTCTCAGCCGGGACCAAAGCCTCTATCCCATAGCTCTCTTCCTCCCCGGGCGTCCCGCCTCCACAGCCTGTACATCCTGCCGCCAGAACGCACACCGGCAGAAGTAATTTAATTACATATATTATTATTCTTCTCATATCTTTTCCTCTTGCATCCCACCGAGACTCCTGCGTCTCATATAAAAACCCCGACAGAACACTGTCGGGATTTCTTCTCACAACTTATAAGCAGACCGGTAAGCCGGGTTCTGTTCCCTGCGATGCAGGGCGATGGCCATCTATCTTGGACTGCTGTCGCCAACAGTCTCCAGCGACCCACCTGAGAACAAACCGGGCCGGTTTATCGTTCTCTGCTTGGTCTTGCTTCGGATGGGGTTTACATAGCCCCGCCTGTTGCCAGACGGACGGTAGTCTCTTACACTGCCTTTCCACCCTTACCAGCCGGAATCCGGCTGGCGGTTTGTTTCTGTTGCACTGGCCTTGGAGTCACCTCCACCGGACGTTATCCGGCATCCTGCCCTGTGAAGCCCGGACTTTCCTCACCTGCACGAGCAGGCGCGGCCATCTGGTCTGCTTATAAAATGGTTGCAAATCACTATGCATTATAAAATGATTCTTCCGTTTTTGCAAGTTCTTTTCCGTACATCCTCTTCACCACAAAGATCAGCGCGCCAAACAGCACCGCCAGCACGATCTCCAGCGCCACGATCGGCACAAAGTTCGACAGCACGATCGTGAGAGCGTCCACCAGGAAATGGATGCCGACCGCGGCGGCGAAATATTTCTTCTCCCCCCGCTTCACCGCCCGGTAGACCAGATAGGACAGACAGATCTGCAGTCCGATCGCGATGGCCCGCTCCACCCCCACCAGGAAAAACTGATAGCCCGGCGTTGTCCAGAACACTGACAGGCTCTGCAGAGCCAGTTCCTTTCCCGGCCCGTCCTCTATCGCGGAATAGGCGCTCTCGATCTGTCCCGAGTTGATCATCAACACCGTGATCAGATTTGTGATACACCCTACGCCGGCAATGATGATCGCCTCCGCTCCGCCGTGTCCGACCCCGTACATGATCGAACTCTCCCTGGAAAGATTTTTCTTCATCCAGGATTTCATCGCCACGAACCGGCCGGTCTCCTCGAACACTCCTGCGGCAAGCCCTCCGTAGATGGCGTAGAGCCATATGTTTTCCTCCAGCACATCCCCCGCCAGATTCAGCGTGACGCCGTGGAGTATCTGCTCCAGGATAAGCGCAGACAGGACGAACATCAGCGCTCCGATCCCCGCCGCGCTCATCTTCGTCTTCAGCCTGATTTTTACAAAGAACAGCAGAAATATCGGCAGACCGATCGAGATGATCATCGAAAAAATAATTCCTGCTATCGCCGTCCCCGAAACCTGTTCTACCATACCATCATCCCCTTCTCATCAAACTTTGAAACAGCTCCCGCCGACGAACTCCCGGCAGACAGAATTATTCGGAATGGACGCGCTGTCCACACCGAGAAAGTAGTTGAGGAAGCGCAGCAGACGTTTCGCCTCATAATACTCCGGCTCTCCCTCCCGGATGCTGAACAAAAGCGGCTCTGCGTACTGTTTCAACACCGCCAGCTCATAGACCAGGGCCGAATTGAACATCATATCGGCCTCCTCCTGGAACGGGAAAATATTTTCTTCCTCCCCCCGTCTCACGGAGGGCCACATCTGGATCGTCCGCTTCGCGGAGGCGTTTCTTGTCCTGGCATCCCGCACGATGCGCCGCAGCAGTCTGCCGTCGGTGGTAGGTATTCTGTTGTGGTCGTCAATGTTCAGACTTGTCAATGCGCTGATATAAATTTTAAACTTGCTGTCCTCCGGCAGAGAGTAGGACATCTTCGGGTTGAGTCCGTGGATCCCCTCGATCACAAGGATATCCTCCTCCTCCAGTTTCATCATATGGCCATTGTACTCCCGGTGGCCGCTCATGAAATTGAAATGGGGCAGTTCCACCTCCTCCCCGTCCAGCATCTTCCGCATATCGCTGTTGAACAGTTCCACATCGATCGCTCCCAGACACTCAAAATTGTAATCGCCCTTCTCATCTTTTGGCGTGTCTTCCCTGTTTACAAAATAATCGTCCAGACTGATCAGATGCGGCACTTTGCCCAGCGCACGCAGCTGTATCGAAAGTCTGTTGGCAAAGGAAGTCTTTCCGGAGGAGGAAGGTCCCGCTATCATCACAAATTTCACATGGCTGCGGCTCACCGCCTCCTTGGCGATCTCGCCGATGCGGCGCTCCTGCTCCGCCTCCTGCCAGAGGATCATCTCCTGCATGTGATTGCCGCAGATAGCGTCATTCAGCTCTCCCACGTTCTCGATGCCCACATGAGAACTCCACTCTGTCGCTTCTTTCAATGTCCGGTACAGTTTCTCCTGCGCCCGGAAAGGCTGCAGCTTTAAGGGTTCCTTCCGATCCGGCATCACAAGCATGAAACCGTCGCCGTATGTAATCACCTGAAAATATTTTGCATAGCCGGTATGGGGAAGCATATATCCATAGTAGTAATCGTAAAATCCGTCCAGACAGTACAGATTCACCCCGGAACTTCTCCGGTAGCGGAACAGCTTCTCCTTGTCCTTCATGCCGTACTCCCGGATCAGCTTCATGCATCTCCTCATCGGATAATACTTCTTCATGATGGGCAGCCTCTGCTCCGACAGCTCTCTCATCCTCCGCTCGATATCCTGCGCCAGCTGATCGGTGACCTGGACATTGCCCGTCACCGTGCAGTAATATCCGTTGCTGACTGCAAATTCCACTTTGACCCTCTCCAGATCGTCCCGCCCCACAATATCCGTTATTGCCTTCAGAAACATCATTTTGACGGTCCTCACATAAGCTCTGTGCCCGATGGGATCCTTCAGCGTCAGAAAGGATACTGTGCAGTCTTCCTTTATCCTTTTGTGCAATTCACGCATTTTCCCGTTCGCGATGACCAGCGCGATCTGGTTGCCATACTCCTCCTGATGTCTTGAGGCCACCTCCTCAAAAACCGCGTCCTCCGCATATTCCGTAACTACTCCGTCTACTGTCACCTTCATAAACTGCCGGCCTCCTTTCGTTTTATATTAAATCTTGTTTTCATTTATGCCGTCCAGAACGGATTTTTCTCCGGGGCCGTGTGTATGGTCACACCGGACAGCTTCTTCTTGCAGTATTCCTCCATGCAGGGAACAAATATCTTCTCCAGTCCGTAATGCCCCGCATCGATGATCGCAAGCCCCTGCTCCACCGCGTCGATCCCCTCATGGTGATCAATATCACCCGTTATTAAAACATCGGCGCCCAGCCTCACTGCATCCTCTATACAGCCTTTTCCGGATCCCGGGCAGACCGCCGCCATCACAATGGTCTCCGCCGGCATTCCGTATACCTTTACCTGCTCTATTTTGCAGCGGCTCTTCACATATTCCGCGCACTCCGCCAGCGTCATCGGCGTCGGCAGAATTCCCGCTCTGCCGATCCCCTCCTTCGATATCTCGTCCTCGTAAGTCACGGACAACACCCTCCGATCCTCCAGCCCGAGCTGTTCCGCCACCGCGTCCGCCATCCCCATCACATCAAAATTGGTATGCATCGCATAACAGCAGATCTTATGTTCCGCCAGCGTCAGTATCTTATCCCCGATAAAATCCCTCCCCGAAACCTGTTTCATCGGTTTAAATATTATGGGATGGTGTGTCAGCAGCAGATCGGCATGAAGTCTCACCGCCTCCTCTATCACTTCCCTCGTGGCATCCAAGGCAATATAGACGGAGGATATTTCCTTCTCCTCCCTGCCGCACAACAGCCCCACATTATCCCAGCTCTCCGCAAACGATCTCGGGGAAACCTCCTCCAGATATTCCATGATCTCACAGCATTTCATACCGCACCTCCTCCGTCCGTATCCATTCTTCTCCTCACATCCCGTATCCGGCGCAGTTCTTCCTCCACCTGATCCCGCCTGTTCGGATATGTTAAAACTTCTTTTAATATTCTGTTCTGCAGTTCCTCCCACCAATCCAGGTAAGCGAAAAGAACCGGATTCCGCTCTCTGATCAGGCAGGGACCGAATTCGTCCTCCAGACTTTCCAGGTATGCGTTCTTCTCCGCATCGGGGGATGGCTCCCCTCCGGCATTTACAGCCTCCGCCAGCATCATCGGATAAAACTTTCCGTCCTCCAGGACCATATCCTCCCTCCGGATGACAAAGCCCCGCTCTCGCAGATACCCACGCACGCAGGAAAGCTCCGACTGGGGCTGCAAAATCAGATAGCGCAGACTTTGCCGCTTTTCCGGATAGTCCTCCAGGATCTTCACGATCAGCCTGCCGCCCATCCCCGCGGCGATCATACACTCTACTTCTCCGGCCGCCAGTTTTTCCAGCCCGTCCGACAGTCTTGTCTCTATGTACGCGGAAAGACCGACGCCCTCTATGTGCTCTCTCGCCCGGGAAAGCGGTCCCTCGTTGATATCCGTCGCGATCACCCTGGGGCAGATATGTTCCTGTACCAGATAGATCGCCACAAACCCGTGGTCACAGCCGATATCACAGGCGGTCACTCCCCCCGGCACCAGACCTGCCACCGCCGCCATTCTGTTGGATAAATGAATCTTCCGTCCGTCCATCAGTTCAAATAATCTTTCAGTTTGCGGCTTCTGCTGGGATGGCGGAGTTTTCTCAGGGCTTTCGCCTCGATCTGACGGATCCTCTCCCTCGTCACGTTGAACTCTTTGCCCACTTCCTCCAGCGTTCTCGCCCTGCCGTCATCCAGTCCGAACCGCAGACGAAGCACTTTCTGCTCCCTCTCCGTCAAAGTGCTGAGCACTTCCACAAGCTGTTCCTTCAACAGCGTAAAGGCGGCCGCCTCCGCCGGGACCGGCACATTGTCATCCTGGATGAAGTCCCCGAGATGGCTGTCCTCCTCCTCGCCGATGGGCGTCTCCAGCGACACCGGCTCCTGAGATATCTTGGATATCTCCCGCACTCTCTCCACCGGAATATCCATCTTTTCCGCGATCTCCTCCGGCAGCGGCTCTCTCCCCAGTTCCTGGAGAAGCTGCCTGTTCACGCGGATCAGCTTGTTGATCGTCTCCACCATGTGCACCGGGATCCGGATCGTCCGCGCCTGGTCTGCAATCGCCCTCGTGATCGCCTGACGGATCCACCAGGTCGCATAGGTGGAAAATTTATATCCCTTCCTGTAGTCAAATTTTTCCACGGCCTTGATCAGCCCCAGATTGCCCTCCTGAATCAGATCTAAGAACAGCATGCCTCTCCCCACATAGCGCTTCGCGATGGAGACCACCAACCGGAGATTCGCCTCCGCCAGCTTCTGCTTCGCGTCCTCCCCGTCCGCTATCACGTACCCGAGTTCCTTCTTCTCCTTCTCCAGGGTCTCTCTCTCTTCGCCCTCCGCAGTCTCCAGCATGGCATCCATATCCTTCAGCTTTTCTTCCGCGGCCGCGCCGTCCTCGATCTTTTTGGCGAATTCGATCTCCTCCTCCGCGGAGAGCAGAGGCACCTTGCCGATCTCCTTCAAATACATTCTGACCGGATCTTCAATGCTGACGCCGTCGGGAACAGAGAGGTCAATATTCTCCACATCCACCTCATCTTCCTCCGACAGATTGATCTCCTCATCGTCCAGATCAGCCTCCACCGGAATCTCCACATTGCAGACAATGCCGTTGCTCTCCAGAATTTCCAGCACCTTGTCAAACTGCTCCTCCTCGATGGGCAGATCGCGAAAGGCGTCGTTGACATCGGAGTAGTCCAGTACATTCTTTTTCTTTTTGGCAAGATTCAAAAGTTCCTTTATCTTCTCGTCAAATTTTACTTTTGTGTTTTCATCCATATAACTTCCATCCTTCCTGCTATAAACAGTAATATACTCCCTAATCAAGAGAAATATGCATTTTGTTAAGTTCTTCCAGCGCTTTTTTGCCCGCAATCACCTGATTTAGCGCAGAAATGTCTGTTCCTAACCTCTGAGAATAGTATTCGTAGCTGTTTCGCTTTACATTGCAGACGATATCGTGCAGCGCCTGCTCCGCGTCGCTCTTTTTCTCGATCTTTCCGATGCTCGTGTGAAAGAGTCCGGCCACCTCCTTTTTCTGCTCCTCCTCCGGGAACAGATCCATCATGCCCGCCGGGTCCACTTTCCCTTCCTCCAGCTCCGCGAACAGCCTCTCTGCCACCTTTTTATAGAGCTCATCGAAGAAATCTTCCGGTGTGATATATTCCCTGATCTTCGGATAGATATCCGGCCTGTCCGCCAGCCATGTGATCAAAAGCCTCTGCGCTTTTTTCGCGCTGTCCTCCGGCGTCCTCTTCGACTGGATACCGGATTTCGGCCTCTCAACCGGCTTTAGGAGACCGATCTGGGACGCCGCAGAATTTACCAGCTTCCGCAGATTCTCATGGCCGATATGGTACTTTTCCGCTATCGCTTCCATATAATTGGCCCGCTCCGCCTCCTCCGAAAAATTGCAGAGCTTTTTGGCTATCTCCCGGTGGAATTTTGTCTTTCCCGCCGGATCTTTCAGGTCAAACTGCCCGGACAGGATGCGGATCTCAAAGAAAAAGCTGTTTTCCGCCTCCGTAAGCCGTCTCTCAAAAGCCTCCGCCCCCTCAGCCTTGATAAATTCATCCGGATCCTTGTAGGGGGCAAAGCTTATAACCCGACCGGTCAATCCGGCTTCCCGCAAAATTCCGATCGCCCGCAGCGCCGCCTTCACACCGGCCCCGTCCGAATCGTAGGCTAACAGCACTTCCTCCGCATAGCGTTTGAGGAGAGAGGCCTGTCCCGGCGTAAAAGCAGTCCCCAGGGAGGCCACCGCCTGTGTGAAGCCTGCCTGGTGCATCGTGATCACGTCCATGTAGCCCTCGCACAGGATAAACTGGTTCTTTCTGGAACTTCTGGCAAAATTCAGCCCGTAGAGATTTCTGCTCTTGTCGAACACCGGCGTCTCCGGCGAATTCAGATACTTGGGCGTTCCCTCCCCCATCACCCGGCCGCCGAAGCCGATGACGCGGTGGTTCATATCCTGTATCGGAAATATGACCCGGTTCCAGAACTTGTCGTGGAGACCGGAGCGCTCATCGAAGGATGCCAGTCCCGCCTCTTTGATCAGCTCGTCCTGAAATCCCTTCCGGATCAAATATTTTGACAGATCGTCGCTGGTCTTGTTCGCAAATCCAAGCCCGAATTTATGCAGGGTCTCCTCGCTGAGCTTCCGGTTTCTCAGATAGGCAAGCCCCTGTCCGCCGTGGGGCGCCCGGAGCTGATAATAAAAGTATTTCGCCGCCTCCTTGTTGACGGCCAACAGCTTTGCCCGACGGCTTTCCTGCCGCTTCGCCTGCTCCGAGTACTCCGGCTCCGGCAGTTTGATCCCCGCTCTGTCCGCCAGCATCTTCACCGCCTCCTGAAAGGAAGCGTTCTCATACTGCTGCAGAAACATGATCACATCCCCTCCCGCCCCGCAGCCAAAGCAGTAGTACATCTGCTTTGCCTGGGACACCGAAAAGGACGGCGATTTTTCGTTGTGAAAAGGACAGAGCCCGAAATGGCTTGCTCCCTTTTTCTGTAAATGCACATAGCCGGAAATCACATCCACAATGTTATTTCTCGCTCTGATTTCTTCTATTACTTCCTGCGGATAGAACATACCCGCCTCCTTATTCTTAGTACCGTAATCAGCCGTGCCATGACGCAGGCACATAGATCTCCTCAAATTTGGCGATGGCATAGCGGTCCGTCATGGCGCTGATATGGTCGCACACCACGCGCTCCAGGGGCTCTCCTTTTTCGAGCAGCATCCGCATCTCATCCGGGAGGACATCCCTGTGTCTGCAGAAGTAATCGTACAGCGTCTCCACCAGCATCACGGCCTTCCTCTCTTCGCTCTTGGCCTTCGGGTTTATATAGACCCGCTCGAACATAAACTGCCTGAGCCGTTTCAGCGCGCCCTCCACCGGCTCCGACATGACGATAGCGTTCCTCCCGCTGCTGTTCGACACGATATCGTGGATGAAATGATCGATCCACTCCGCGGAATCATAGCCGATCACGTCGCCGATCTCTCCCGGCACATCGTTTTGCGTCAGAATCCCGGCCCGTATCGCGTCGTCCATGTCGTGATGGATATAGGCGATCTTGTCGGAAAACCGCACCACCTGTCCCTCCAGCGTGGAGGGCGTCCCCCTGGTCTGATGGTGCAGGATGCCGTCCCGCACCTCCACGGTCAGGTTCAGTCCCTGTCCCCCCTTTTCCAGAAGCTCTACGGTCCGCACGCTCTGCACATTGTGTGCAAAACCAAGGGGACAGACATTGTTTAACGCCCGCTCCCCGGCGTGCCCAAAGGGCGTATGCCCCAGATCATGTCCCAGCGCGATCGCCTCCGCCAGCTCCTCATTGAGCCGCAGCGCCTTCGCTATGGTTCTGGCATTCTGGGAGACCTCCAGCGTGTGGGTCAGCCTGGTTCTGTAGTGGTCGCCGTCCGGCGTCAGAAAAACCTGCGTTTTATCTTTCAGTCTGCGGAACGATTTGCTATGTAGAATGCGGTCTCTGTCCCTCTGAAAGACGGGTCGGATATCGCACTCTTCCTCCGCCCTGTCCCTGCCCTTCGAATCCGCGCTATGACAGGCGTAGGGGCTCAAATAGTCTTCTTCCCGCTTCTCCAGCCTCTCCCGTATCAGCATGATCTATCCCCCGAAATCGTCATGACATCACTTTCACTATATTATATATTCTGCGAATTTCTCCCATTTCCTTTTTTATTTGTCCTACAAATTTTTTCATTTTTTTCTGCGATTCCCTCTTAAGTTTTCTCTTTTTCCTGCCGAAATAAAAAATACCATAGTATTATAATAACCTGGCTGATAATATAATCCATAGAAGGAGCTTAGATTATGTCACTGACAGTTCAAATGAAACCTGATTATACCAGTGTTGTCACAAGAAGCATGCAGAAACTGGGTTCTAACGGCGGCACGGATATGACCAACCTGACAAAGACCATGCTGGGGGGCGGCGGAGACAATACGCTGATCGATTACACCGCCATCAAAAACGGCAGTTACGGCAAGCTTCTGAAGGCCTACTACAGCGAAGTGCCGGAGGCCGACACAAAGAAGGCGCTGAAGGAAGAGGTAAAAAACAAAAAAGTCGAGCTGGTGCAGGATGCGCTGGAGGGCAAATCCTCAAAATCTTCCACCGACACCACCTACAACGCCATGGCCGATAAAATTAAAAATCTTTCGGATTCGGTATCCACTCTGTTTAACGAGAGCGTATAATCATTCACCGTGTCCGCCCAAAGCAGTGCTGTCCGCACTGCTTTTTTTGTTTTTTCATTCTTCTATCGACAATCTATTGCATTTTCTCCCGTTTTCCATTACTATGAAAAGTGCTGTTGCAACTAGATATGTCTGGAGGTTCTTATGAAAAAAATAGAAGTGATCATCCGTCCTGAAAAACTGGAAGATTTAAAGAAAATACTGACCAAAAATGAATACAGCGGCATGACCGTGCTGTCCGCCATGGGATGCGGTCATCAGGAAGGTTTCGATAATCCGGAATTTGAAAAACTGGGACTGGAAGTAAATCTTTTGCCGAAGCTCTATGTGATGACCGTCGTCTGGGACGAGGATCTCGAGGATATCCTCTCCGAGATCGTCGATAAACTGTCCACCGGCAATGTGGGGGACGGCAAGGTATTCATCTCCGATATCGATGACGTCATGCGCATCCGCACCGGAGAGAGGGGCAGGCAGGTACTGTAGCAACACTGTGGGCTGCGCTCACATTTCAATTTGGAGGTATTCACAAAAGGAATGATAAAAACTGACAGCAAACCCATCGTGAGACTGTCCGGTGTGACAAAAGATTTCGGAAAGAGTGAAGTCCTGAAAAGTATCGATCTGGATGTTTACGAAGGCGAATTTCTGACCCTGCTCGGTCCTTCCGGCTGCGGCAAGACCACCACGCTCCGCATTATCGCGGGTTTTGAGACGCCATCCCAGGGATGTGTCTATTTGGAGCAGGCCGATGTGACCGATCTCGCTCCCTACAAGCGCAACGTCAACACGGTATTTCAGAGTTACGCGCTCTTCCCGCATATGAATGTTTTCGACAATGTGGCTTTCGGACTGGTGGAAAAGAAAGTGCCGAAGCCTGAGATCCGGGAGAGGGTCGAAAAAATGCTGGAACTGGTACAGCTGAAAAATTTCGGCCGCAGGAAACCCCACCAGATGTCCGGCGGACAGCGCCAGAGGGTTGCCATCGCCAGAGCCCTTGTCAATAATCCGAAGGTTCTGCTTCTGGATGAACCGTTGGGCGCTCTGGACCTGAAGCTCCGCAAACAGATGCAGATGGAATTAAAGCATCTGCAAAAGCAGCTCGGCATCACTTTCATCTATGTGACCCACGATCAGGAGGAAGCTCTGACCATGAGCGACCGAATCGCCGTGATGAACAACGGCATCATCGAGCAGATCGGAACGGCCCGGGAGATCTATGAGCGGCCGAAGACCAAGTTTGTCGCCAGCTTTATCGGCGAATCCAATATTATAGAAGCCTCCGTCACGGGGATCGACGGGGACCTGATCGAACTGACTGCGGAGAACGGCGTTGTGCACGCAAAGGGCACGGGGTTCGTGCAGGACGAGATGATCTACATCTCCATTCGCCCGGAAAACACGATGTACTCCTTCGAACCGGTAGAACACTTCCGGCTCCGCGGCATCGTAAAGGAGCATGTTTACGTCGGTTCCATCGTAAAGACCGTCGTTGCCCTGCCCAACGGCCAGAGGCTAAGATTAAACCAGCATCCCCACAGTGATCTGCCGGAAGTCGGCAGTGCCGTCACGGTGTACTGGAATATGGACAAGGCCGTGATCATGCATACCGCGGAGGATACGCTGTATGACCTGATCGAGGATGCACTGTTAAACCGCCCGGATCTGGCGGTACAGAAAGGACGCGGAAACACATGAGGATCGCTCGGAAACATACAACAGAAACAACTGACAACAAAGGACACAGAGGTGATATTTTCTGTCTCGTCGGCCCCCTTTTTCTGTGGATGGTGCTTTTTCTCGCGCTGCCGCTTCTTTACGTCATCGCGATCAGCTTTCTGGAAAAAGGCGTTTATGGCGGCGTGCAGGCCATATTTACGCTGGAAAATTATACCGCCCTCTGGAATCCCACCTACGGGAAAGTGATCTGGCGCTCCATCGTTCTGGCCTTCTGGACCAGCGTGATCTGCCTGCTCATCTCCTACCCCTTTTCTTTTATTTTGTCCAGATTCAGCGGCAAATACCAGGGATTCTGCGTCCTTCTCATCATGCTGCCCTTCTGGATCAACCAGCTGATCAGGCTAAACGGCTGGAGCAATATCCTGCGGGATTCCGGTGTCATCAATACCTTTCTGTTAAAACTCGGCGTTATCTCCGAGCCGATCACGATGATGTACACGGACGGCGCCACCCTGTTCGGTATGGTGTACGCCCTCTTTCCTTTTATGGTGCTGCCCCTGAACAACTCCATCTCCAAGCTGGATCATTCTCTGATCGAAGCGGCTCACGATCTGGGCGCCTCCCGGATCAGCACCTTTTTCCGGGTCATCCTGCCGCTCACTCTGCCCGGTATCTTTGCCGGCACGATACAGGTTTTTATCCCCAGTCTGGATGCATTCTACATCGCGGACGTGATGGGGGGCGGCAACTCCACACTGCTGGGAAACCTGATCAAAGACCAGTTTATGGCGGCCAGAAACTGGCCTTCCGGTGCGGCCTTCTCGGTGATCCTGATACTCTTTACCCTGCTTGTATTAAAGTTATACACGAAAGTGGGAAATCTGGAGGACCTGGCATAGAGCAAAACAACAGGTCCCGGGAACAAGGAGGATATAGAAGATGAAAAGAAAAGAAGAAAAAAAGCTCGGCGCATTTTCCTATCTCTACGCCGGCGCGATCTACCTGTTTTTATATCTGCCGATCTTTATGGTGGTCGGCTATTCCTTCAACACAAACGACAACAACCTTGTCTTTAAGGGGTTCACCCTGCACTGGTACGGCGCGATGTTCCTGGACAGGTCTCTCATGAGTTCCCTGCTTTTGACGCTGGAACTGGCCCTTGTCAGCACGGTCATCTCCGTGGTGCTAGGCACCCTCGCCGCCATCGGCATGCACCGCTACGACTTCAGGCTCAAAAAGACGCTGGACAACATGCTCTATGTGCCCATTGTCATCCCCGAGCTGGTCATAGGCATCGCCTCCCTCGCCACTTTCACGACTCTGAATATCACCCTCAGCTTCTGGACGTTAGTGATCGCCCATGTGACGTTCTGCGTCCCCTTTGTGATCATCACGCTGCGGGCCAGGATCGCCGGTTTTGACAAATCCATCGAGGAAGCGGCCATGGATCTCGGCGCCAACCAGTTTCGCACGCTCCGGAGAGTCACCATCCCCATGCTGATGCCCGGCATTATTTCCGGCGCTCTGCTGTCCATCACCCTCTCGCTGGACGATGTGATCATCAGTTATTTTGTGACCGGCGCAGGCGATACCACTCTGCCCATCAAGGTGTACGGCATGGCCAGGGGCAAGATCTCCACGGAAGTCTATGCCCTGTTCACGCTGATGATTATCGTCACCGTACTGATCTACCTGCTGTCGGCGGCTGTCCGGTCCGCTGCCGCAAAGAGGCAGCGCTAAGTGCGGAGCATGGGTATTTTGCCGGATTTCACTTCCGCATTTTAAAGTGATTCTTCTTTAATTCCTCATAGTCTGTCCGCATATTTCCGTTTATCCGTCTCCGGAATCCTGAGCGCCGTCATCGCCTGCTCCGCCGTCAGTTTCAGCGTGGACATTATATTTTTTATCGCTTTCAGCGTTCCCTTTTCTATACCCTTTTCTATGCCCTTTTCCAATCCAATGGCCTCTCCATCCTCCAGAAGCGTCTTATCGTGAAGTTCCTGATCAAATTCCCAAATACTCATTTCAACCACTTCCTCCCTGTTTTCCCTGAAAAACTCCGCAAGAATATTTTCCGAAATACATTCCTCCAGCGCCTGTAATACCGCGCTCTCCAGTTTTATCCCCGCTTTTCTCTTCCCCCTGACTTTCTCTACAAATACCATGTAGCCCTTCAGGCTTTCACATCTCTTCAACAAGTTTTCGCTGTAGCCCGGATTAATATTGATCACTGTGACCCTCAGTTCCAGTTCCGGATTCTCCTCCGCCCGGGAAAACAGATCCGAAAGTCTGTATTCCTGCCGCTCCGGCTGCTTCGCCGTTCCGTTGTAAAATACAACAAACTTCGGCACAGGAATCTCCACCTTCATCGTGCTATACAGACTGCGGGGCGGCGCTATCTTCTTGAGCTCTCTTGCCACATAATACAGATCCCGAAGCGGCATATTCGGATTGACGCTGGCCTGCTGTTCATACAGATTCAACATCGAATCAATGACAAACGCGGCATCGTTTTTGATCTTCATACAAATAGCCCCGTCCAGGGTCACAACTTCCAGTTCTTCCTCTTCCCCATAAGATGTATCATTCATCGCATTGTACAGCGAAAGCAGGTTCTTCTTATCCCTGTACAGCAGACAAAAAACATTATCCTTATGGCTTCTCGTTTCATTTGACATAAATCTCTCTCCTCTCCCGCAGGAGAAAGATATATTTCGTGCCCTTCCTCTTTTTCTCCCGCTCTTCTCATTTCGTTTCATGTGAGTTTTAAAGCAGGACTTTCAAAGATGCCTTTCGGCCTGACGCGGCTGAACACCGCCTGTTAGAATGTCTCAATATAGAGACTATATTTATGAAAATAATCTGCTTTGTTCGACTATAGCACAGAATATCTCTCTTTACAATCAAAATCAACTATATTGATTAATAAATGCAACAGTTCTCTCACCACATATACCGGAACTTCTTCTCCCCCGCCTTCACGGACAGCGTCTCCTCCTCGATGGATTCGATCCGAATCGGCTTTTTCTGATGCAGACAGAGGATCAAATCCTGTATGGTCTCCATCCGTCCCTGCACTTCCATCAGCACATCCCCGTTCGGCAGATTTTCCACATACCCCGTAAGCCCCAGTGTATCCGCGAGATACTTGGACTGGAACCGAAAGCCCACGAACTGTACTTCCCCCTTGAAGATCAGTTTCTTTCTGACGATATCATCCCTCATTTTTTTCCTCACCCTTCGCCACCTTCTGACACAGCCCGCTCACAATACAGAACGCTCCGATCAGCACCATAACGATGCCGGCGATCCTGTAATCCACGGCAAAAAAGGGAAGCCCGATCACCAGGATCACGATCCCCATGATAAAATCCACTTTCCAGTTTCTTGCCTTCGCCTTGCTCTCGTTCTTTTTTTCCTCTTTCATCCTGTCAGCACCCCTTTTTCTCTATTATAGCGTCCTCCGCTCCCGCTTTTCAAGTTTTTATGCAAAAACATCCTGTTTCCAGGATAGCAACCCATGGACGACCTATCTTTAAACATGCAAATTTTTCAGCAAACAGCCCGGATAAAAATACCCGGGCCGCCTGTATACTATATTTTATATATCATTGATTGTCACGCCAGATCTTCCCCGTTGGTCCGAATCACCTTCTGATACCATGCAAAGCTGTCTTTCTTGATCCGCTTTCCGGTACCTTTTCCGTAATCGTCGATATCCACATAGATGAAGCCGTAGCGCTTGCTCATCTCGGAGGAAGAGCAGCTCACGATATCGAGGGGCGCCCAGAGATAGTACCCTCTCAGGTCCACACCGTCCATAATGGCAAGCTTCATCTGCTCGATATGCGCCCTGTAGTAATCCACTCTGTAGGGATCATGAATCGTGCCGTCCTCTTCCAGATTGTCATAGTTACCGCAGCCGTTCTCTGTAATGTAGATCGGGCACTGGTATCTGTCGTAGAACTCGTTCAACATATACCGAAGGCCGCTGGGATCGATGCTCCATCCCCACGGATTCGCCGGAAGATCCGGATTCCGGATGGCTTCGTTTCCGTTCTCAAAGCTCTCCTTTGTCACCATTCTCGTGTAATAGTAGGAGAAGGACAGGAAATCCGCCGTATTCTTCAGATCTTCCTCATCGTCCGGTCCGAACTCTATGTTGATGCCTCTCTCCTCAAAGAAGTGGAACGCGTACCCGGGATATTTACCCCGAAGCAGCACATCGGAGAAGAAGTATTCCATCTGATTATGGCGCATTGCCGCCAGAACATCTTCCGGTTTGCAGGAAGCCGGATAGGAAGGGCCGCCGCAAAGCATCATGCCGATCTGCAGATCCTTGTTCAGGCTGTGGCCGTATCTTGTCGCTCTCGCACAGGCCACCATCTCATTGTGAACCGCCTGGTATTTCGCTTCCAGCACATTATCCACCACGTCCTCAGCCACGCCGAGATGATTGAAGGACTCATGCACGATCAGATTGATCTGGTTTACCACGATCCAGAGTTTTACCCTGTCACCGTATCGGTCAAACAATGTCTTACAGTATCTCTCAAAGAACTCGATGACTTCCCTGGAATACCACCCCTTGTAATTTATGGTCAAGTTCAGGGGCATCTCGTAGTGGGAGATCGTGATAAGCGGCTCCATGCCGTTTTTGATGATCTCGTCGATCAGGTTGTCGTAGAATTTCAGCCCTTCCTCGTTGGGTTCCTTGTCATCGCCATTGGGATAGATCCTCGACCAGTTGATGGAAGTTCTGTAGGTCTTCATCCCGAGCTCCGCGAGAAGCTTCAGATCCTCTTTGTAAGTGTGGTAAAAATCAATACCCCAGCGTTTCGGGAAAATCCTGTCGCTGTCCTCCAGGGCTTTCTTCACAAACTCCGAAGTCACTTCCTCGTTATACTTTTTGTCCACGGGAACATTGTCCACAAATTCATTGATATCCGCCACACAAAGTCCCTTGCCGCCCTCTTTCCAGGCTCCCTCCATCTGGTTGGCGGCAAACGCGCCGCCCCAGAGGAAGTTTTCAGGGAATGTTTTCGGTACTCTGCTCATTTTTTATTCCTCCAATTTTTTCAGTCTTTCATCGTACGATGCAAAAATATTGCACATCTGCTTCGCGATCATAATCTCGCTGTAAATCGTCATCAGGGTATCCTGCGCATGGGCGAACAGGACGTTGTACTCGAAGTCCTCCCCTGCAATAGCTCCCTGAATGCAGTCTGTCTGAATATGATGCGCTTCCGCAATTTTGGCATCCGCCTCTTTCAAATGCTCTCCGGCCGCTGCCATATCGCCTTTTGCGATGGCGCCAAGCGCCGCCTGACAGCAGTTTCTTGCATCTCCCGCATGCATAATGATCTGCATCGCGTTTTCTACGGTTGTCTCATTCATAAAAGCATCCTCCCTTTATTCTTTCGCCGCTTTCTTCTCTCCGCTCTCTTTCTTCAGCTCGTTTGCCTCGTAAGCCTTGAAGAACGGATACCAGATCAGAGTGGATACCGCCACGGAGATGATCAGGAAAATGATCGCTCTGAAACTTCTTGTGTTGATCCACGTGGAGATCGGATACGGGCAGTACCAGAGTTCAAACTGCACATCCGGGATCGGCGCAAACTTGATAACCTTTGTGCCGAACCATGTCAGCAGAGGAAGCACAAGACCCTGCAGCCACATCGGAACCATCAGGTACGGATTCCACGCGATACAACCGAAGATAACCGGCTCGTTGATGTTGAAGATCCCCGGCACAAGGCAGGCTCTGCCGAGTGCTTTCAGTTCTTTCGACTTAGACAATATCAACAATACCACCAGAGGCAGTGTGCAGGCGATACCGCCGACCCACATGTAGGTACAGTAGACAAGGCCTTCCGTAAAGATGTTCATGCTCGCCGCCGTTGCGGTTCCCGCCGCAACCATCTCCAGGTTTGCCACGATAGCTGCCAGTTTTACAGGCTCGTTTACCGGCGTCAGCACCCAGCTGGAAATACCCATGGAGTAAATAAAGCAGGTCAGAAGCATAAAGAACGTAAATCCGTACCAGGTCTGCAGGAAACTCTGCAGCGGCATAAAGATGCTCAGAATAATGTTGTACAGGTTCACCTGCATGATCAGAACTACGACCCATCCGAGAACTACAACGATACCGATGGGCAGAAGCGCATCAAACCACTGACGCACAAAATCGGGAATCGCGGAATCCTCTTTGAAAAATGTGAACTTCGCGAAGGCTCCCATGATAAGACCTGTGATAACACCTGTTATCATCGCGCAGAACATACCGCCGGCGCCCAGCGCGGAACTGCCAAACCCTACAGCGCCTTCCCCTTCCACAATAGGCGTCACCACGATCAAAAACAGCAACAGCCCGGATAATCCCGCGATCAGACGCTGTTTTCTGTACCGCTTTTTCTCGCAGTAGTTGAAGGGAATCAGGAACGCTACAAGGATCGATACCTTACCCATGGTCCATCCGAACGGTGTCCAGAAAGAAAACGGCAGCGTCACATAGTCCTCAATAATTGCCAGACAACAGAAGATCGAACCCAGGAAGATAAAGGGCAGGATCTGCAGTACGGAATCTTTGATTGTCACAACCCAGATCATGTTGCTGATCTTATTCATTTTCGGAGCAAAACTGTTCTCCAGCCAGCTGATCAATTTTTGCATTTGTACTTATCTCCTCTCTCACTCATTATATTTTTTGCGATTTACTTTTCCCCAAACAGCTCCAGAATCTGATCCAGAGCGATATCGCCGTTCAATTTCGCGTAAGCTTCCTTGTCGATCAGCGCGATCTTGATATCGTATCCCTCGCAGTCCTCCTCGAGAGAAGGGATCACGGTCGCCAGATGAGGCCCCACCATCAGACAGTCGATATCTTCCACGTAGTTCAAAACCTCGGACTCGCTTCTCGCAGTCACGCTCATCTTGATGCCTCTCGCCGCGGCCGCTTTTCTGATGTTCGCCGCCATAAACCCGCTGCTCGCCCCGGAGCCGCATACCAGTAATACATTGTGTTCAGCCATTTTTCGTACCTCCAGTTTTATATGATAGATTTATTGTATTTTCCCGGCAACAAAAAAGCAAACCGACATTTTCACCGCCGGGGTGAAAATGTTAGTTTGCCGATTTTTTGTGTTTAGATCAATCCGTACTTTCGGAAAGCGTGGTAGACGCCGTCCTCCGCGACGGACTTTGTGACGTCATCAGCCGCCTCCTTCACATAGTCCGACGAGTTGCCCATAGCTATGCCGATGCCGGCGGCCCGGATCATCTCGAGATCGTTTTCGCTGTCGCCGATGGCTATCGTATCCTCGATCGGAACGCCCAGATACCCGCTGAGATACCGGACCGCCGTGCCTTTTGTGAAGGCGGTCTTTGTGATCTCTCCGCTGTTTCCTCTGGTCTCCGACTGACTGAATGTCGTCGCGGTCATACCCCATTTTTTCAGGTTCTCTTTCAGCCAGTTATTGTCTTTCTCCGCATAAAAAAAGGAACACTTATGTACCTTGTCCATCTCCCGGATCGAAGTACGCGGAAGCGTCTTCAGAAAAAAGCTCAGCAGAAATTTCTCCTGCTCCTCACGACCTTCCATCTCTCTGAAAAACCTCTCCCGGATCTCCTTTTTCATATACAGATTCTCAAAGCCTTCCATAATATAGACAGCTCCGATATCCTCCAGAAGTCCTGCCGCCAGCTTCTTTTCCTCCTCCGAAAAATATTCCGCCAGCAACACCTCTTTTTTCCACATGACACAGGCGCCGGCGGCGCTGATCACACCGTCAAACTCCTTCATCTCCTCCGGCGTCTCGCTGTACGCCCTGCCGGTACAGATACAGAGATAATGACCGTTGTCCTTCGCCTGCCGCAGCGCCTGCGCTGTCTTCTCGGAAATCGGACGTCCCTCGTATAAAAGAGTCCCGTCAATATCCAGAAATACCAGTTTTTTACAGTTCAAGCTTACAGATTCTCCTTGAAGAACGCTTCCAGAGCCGCTGCAGCTTCGTCTTCCTTATCCCCCTCACATACAACGGTAACTTCCATATCCTTCTTGACGCCCATAGCCATAACCGCCATGATCTTCTTTGCGCTGCCCTTCTTCTCGCCGCATTTCAGTGTAATGTCACAGGGGAATTTTGCCGCCTCCTTCACCAGAAGTCCTGCCGGACGTGCATGGATCCCCAGAGCGTCCTGAACGATGTAATTAAATTCCTTCATGATTTAAATCCTCCTTATAAAAAATTGTTTTCACTTTCTACCTGTTACCTATTATCATTTATTATTATTTCCCTGTCAAGACCATGTTGTCAATCATACCCGGATACTTCCCGGACGGCCTTCACAGCGCCGCATCTCGAAAATGTTACATGTTTACGACTTTATGCCTCACCGGAAGCACCATCGCGGGTGATACGGAAAGTTCATCCACACCCATGTTGACAAACTCTTCGGTCAGCGTCGTATCCGCGCCGAGCTCGCCGCAGATCCCTGCCCAGATGCCCGCCTCGTGCGCAGCGTCCACCACCATCCTGATCATCCGCAGGATGGCCGGATGATGCGCGTTGTAGAACATATCCAGTTTCGCGTTCTGACGGTCGATCGCCAGCGTGTACTGCGTCAGGTCGTTGGTTCCGATACTGAAGAAATCCACTTCCTTCGCCAACTCGTCGGCAATGATGACGGACGCGGGCGTCTCGATCATAATACCGAATTCGATCTCGCCGACTTCCTTTCCCTCCTCCCGCAGTTCTTTCTTTATGTTTTCCAGGATCTCCTTCACGGTCAGCACCTCCCAGACGGAGATGATCATCGGCACCATGATCGCGATCCTGCCGTAGGCGGAAGCTCTGCAGAGCGCGCGCAGCTGCGTCCGGAACACCTCTTTCTTATTCAGACAGATCCTCACCGCGCGGTAGCCGAGCGCCGGATTCTCCTCCCTGTCCAGTTCAAAGTAATCGATCTGCTTGTCGGCGCCGATGTCCAGCGTGCGGATGATCACACGCCTGCCGCCCATCTTTTCCGCCACCGCCCTGTAGGCCTCGAACTGCTCCTCCTCCGTCGGATAGTCGTTGCTCTGCAGATACAAAAATTCGCTCCGGAACAGACCGATGCCCTCCGCGTCGTTGGCAAGCGCCGCCTCCGCGTCCTCCACGCCGCCGATATTGGCGTACAGATTGATCTTTCTCCCGTCCTTCGTCACGCTGGGTCTTCCCTTTAAAGCGTTGAGCAGTTCCTGCTCCTTCCTCTGCGCTTCCAGTTTTTCCTGATAGCTCTTCAGCGTCTCCTCATCGGGCTCGATGATCAGCTTGCCCTCTTTTCCGTCCACGATACCCATCAGGCCGTCCACATTCTCCGCCTCAGATACCATCACAAGGGCAGGGATGTTCATCGTGCGGGCGAGGATCGCCGTGTGGGAGTTCGTGGAACCCTTCCTCGTCACGAAAGCGAGAACCTTGCTTCTGTCGAGCTGCAGCGTCTCGCTGGGCGCAAGATCTTCCGCCACCAGGATGGACGGTTCTTCCATCACAGCGCCGCCTTCCTCCACGCCCGCCAGAATGCGAACTACCCGCGCGGAGATATCTTTCACGTCCGCCGCGCGCTCTCTCATATAGTCGTCGTCCATAGAGGCAAAAATTTCCGAAAAGTTCTGTCCTGTCACGGAGACAGCATACTCTGCGTTCACCTGCTCGTCCCGGATCATCCCCTTGATGCCGTCCAGATAGTCTTCATCTTCCAACATCATCTGATGCACTTCAAAAATCGCCGCGTTTTCCTCTCCCACTTCGGCGACTGCCTTCTCGTACAGTTTGCCGAGCTGGTCAGACGCGGTCTCCTTCGCCGCCTCAAAACGGGAGATTTCGGCTTCCACATCGGTTACGGAAGTCCTGTTCACTTCCACCTGCTTTCCGCCGAACTCCTTGACCTTTCCGATGGCAACGCCCTTAAACGCCGCCTTCCCTGACAATACTTTCATCTCTCTACTCCTTTCCTTTCCCTCTTTCTATTTCTCTATTGATATAGAATATACTTTATTTATGAAAAAGCCCGCAAGCAATCTTTTTCACTTGAGCGGTGCAAAACATAACTTGTTCCCGCTTAAACTCACCAGTATAATAGGACACATGGAACAAAAATACTCTCAAATAACAAGGCTTCTGTTGGAACACAAAGATTGGGTGACAGCCGCTCTGCTCTCCGACGAGATGGGTGTTTCCATCCGAACCGTAAAAAATTACATATCCGATCTAAACGGCATTTATACTTCATTGATCGAATCGTCCGGCAGCGGATACCGCATCGACAGGGAAAGGGCAGCCGATCTTTTGAACGAGGCTTCCCAACACATTCCCCAGACCAACAAGGAGAGGTCTGCCTACGTCGCGATCCGTCTCCTGCGTTCCCCGGAGGCCCTGTCGCTCTTTGACCTGTGCGATGAGCTGTATATTAGTATGTCCACACTCCGAACGGTTATGAAGCGCACAAAACGAATGCTGGAGCAGTACAACCTGATCCTCAACACTTCCGGCGATAACGTCGATATCCGCGGGGAAGAACGCAACAGGCGCCGTATGCTCAGCTCGATCATCTTCGACGAATCCCAGTTCTCCTTTTTCAATACGGAGGCGCTGCAGGATGCTTTCGATGAGATTGATATTGATTATATCACAGAAACAATAAATTTGATATTGTTTGAGCATAAATATTTTATCAACGATTTCGCTCTGTTCAACGTGGTTCTGCACATCACCATCGCCGTGGACCGACACCGGAAAACCTACGCTTTCTTTAACTACGGGGAAGTGCTGCCCGTCGTGCCTGATCCTATCTATGAGCTGGCCCGCGAGCTCTGCGAACAGCTTGAGGATTACTTTGAGATCCAATTCCATCAGGCGGAACTGGACGACTTTGCATTTCTGCTCTACACCTCCATCTCCACCCTGATGTTGGATGATATCAACGAGTCCAACCTCCGGGAATATGTGGGGGAAGAATGTATGTCTCTGGTGGATTCCATGTTTACAAAGCTGCAGGGAGACTACGGGGTTTCCCTGGAGCAGGAGGAACTCCGTACCCGGTTCGCCCTGCATATCAGGGGGCTTTTGCTGCGCCAGAAGACCAACCACTACAACCATAATCCGCTGACGGAATCCATCAAGGCCTCCTGTCCGCTCATTTATGACGCTGCCGTCAGTCTGACCAGCGTGATAAACGGCCGGAATGATTACCCCCCCATTATCGACGACGAGATCGCCTATATCGCGTTCCACATCGGCAATTATCTGGAGGAGCAGCAGGCCGGAAAATCCCATATCCGGATCGTCCTCAACTGTCCTGCTTATTATAACATGAGTACCACATTAAAGCAAAAACTTATGGAAAGATTCCATAACGACATCCTGATCACCAACATTACTTCCAACGAGCTGCAGCTCTCGGAGTCTCTCTCTGACGCGGATCTGATCCTCTCCACGATCCCGCTCCAGGGAGCCATCAAGGTGCCCAGCATCACGATCAATCCCTTTTTGACTTCCGCCGACGCCGGCATAATCGAGCGCACCATCGGACAGCTCAAGGAACACAAAAAGATGAATACCTTCTACGACGAACTGCAAAAACTTCTCGACCCGAAATTCGTAGAACATATAGACAGACCGCTCTCCAGGGAGGAGGCGATCCATTATATGTGCGGCAAGCTGTACGAGAACGGCTATTGTCTGGAAGATTTTGAGAAGCGGATCCTCGAGCGGGAAGCGCTCTCCTCCACCGCCATCCAGAACTTTGCCATCCCCCACACGGTCAAAATGCAGGAGCTCAACTCCTGTATGTATATCCTGATCAACGATACCCCGATGGACTGGGATTCCACCCCCATACAGCTCGTCATTATGCTCTGCTTCAGCCCCGCTGACAGACAGCTTTTCAACACGATATTTGACCCGCTGGCAATCACGCTCCTGAACCGCAGCACGGTGCGGGAACTGCTCACGATCCACACACCGGAGGAATTTCTGAAAGTACTCTTAAATTCCGGCAGATAAGAGTGCTGTCTTTTTCTACGCGAAAATACTGACGATACCTGTCAGCGCGGCTAAAAAGAAAAGGACTGCCAGCCCCATCAGCGCGGGACTCGCCTTTTTCTCCACGATATTCCCCTGCTCTTCGTCGTAGAAGAGCTTTATTTTCGTCCCGGTCTTATAAGTTCCCTTTGTGCTGGAATTGTAGGCGGAGAGAAATATCTTTTCTTTTTCACCGACTGTGCATTTTATCAGGGGATAGTAGGATTCCACCGGCCTGGAGAACTTTTTGTTGTCCCCTCTCCGATAGTATAAAATATCCACGATCTCGCCGCTTAACTCCCGAAACTTTTTCCGACGGTCCTTCAGAAACGAGGATGCTGAGATCACTCCTGCCAAAATCAGCAGAAGCACCAGAACAAAAGAGCCCTCCTTCTCCCCGTTGTTCTGGTACACCACCGGAAAAACCGCGATCCCCATCCCCGCCAGAGTGATCGCAAGGGCTGTACCGAAGGTCATCCCGCCGCCGGAAGCCGGAACGATCTTATCGCCACTCCGCACCAGTTTTATCTCGTCACCCTTCCCGTACTCCATCGTGCTGTTCACCTTTTCGTTGAAGGTCTTTCCCCCGCCGCTGCACTGCACCATCAGCTCATAATAGTGCTGGATCAGCCGGTCTTCCTTATCCCTCTTTACCGTCTGTCTTGAGGAGAGCACCTTCCCTCTCAGCATATTTTCAGGCCTTCTCCTTCTCAGATAAGCTCTGATATTGGTTGTTCCTATGACAAAGACTACCGCCCCCAACAGCACCAAAAATATATTTTGTATACTCATCTATTCTTTTTCCTGTCCTTCTTTCCAGAGATCGTCCTCATAGTTTCTCACCACGGGATAACTCTCCGCCTGCGGCGGATTCCCTCCCTGCTTCGCGCCGTCCTTCACCGCCGGGCGATACCAGGTTCCGATGAGACCGCACTCTGTAGGCCCGATCACATCCTTTTTCAGACTGTCGCCGATAAAAACGCATTCCTCTGGCCTGCATCCCGCTTTCTTCACACACAGCTCGAAAAACCGGGGCGTCGGTTTCTCCGATCCCGCCTCCTCGCTGGTCACGATGAAATCCAGATACCGCATCACTCCCAGCTTTGTCAGTTTCTTATACTGGATATAAGCGGTCATATCCGAACCGATCCCGATTTTTATCCCCCTCTCTCTCAGGCTTTCGAGAAGGGACAAAAGCCCGGACTCCGGCTTCATATGTTCCAACAGCGTATCCCAGTACACATGATACATCTCCATCGCCTTCTGATAATCGGTATTGCCGATCTGCTCCAGAAAGCACTGGAAACGAAGCAGTCTGTTGTGCAGGGCGGCGCAGTTTTCGCCCGTTCTCTCCGTCACAATGCCCATGCACTTTTTTACGAGCTCCGCGGTCTTTTCCGGCTCCATACCGAAATTTTCCTTCGCATACACCCCCAGCGCCGCCATAGCGGTCCTATGGGTTCCGTCAAAATCATACATCGTGTTGTCAATATCAAAAATGACCGCCCTTATCATATTTGCCGTCTCTCCTGTCCTCTAAAATCTTCCGGGTCTGAAAGATCTCAGACCCGGAAAACTTGTGCTCAGCGCTGCCCGTAGTAGGCGTTCGCGCCATGTTTTCTGTAATAATGTTTATCCTGAAGTTCCTGCGGCGCAGGCTTCACATCGGGGTTGATCATCTCACAGCGGGAAGCCATCTTCGCAACCTCCTCCAGCACCACCGCATTGTGCACCGCCTCGTGGCCGTCTTTTCCCCACGTGAAAGGCCCGTGGTTTTTGCACAGAACGGCCGGAACCGCCTCGTAATCTCTGTCCTTAAACATATCTGTGATCAGAAGCCCGGTGTTTCTCTCGTAATCTTTCAGCTCCTCCTCTGTCAGGCATCTCGCGCAGGGCACTTCACCGTAGATATAATCCGCATGGGTCGTGCCGTAACAGGGGATCGCTCTGCCCGCCTGTGCCCAGCTTGTCGCCCAGGAAGAATGCGTGTGAACCACACCTCCGATCTTCGGGAACGCCCTGTACAGTTCCACATGGGTCGCTGTGTCCGAGGAAGGATTGTATCTGCCCTCCACCTTATTGCCCTCCAGATCCATGATCACCATGTCGTCCGGCGTCAGCTTGTCATAATCCACGCCGCTGGGCTTGATCGCAAAAAGTCCGCTCTCCCTGTCGATCTCGCTCACATTGCCCCATGTAAAAGTTACCAGCCCGTACCTGGGCAGAAGCATATTCGCTTCATACACGCGTTTTTTCAGTTCTTCCAGCATTTTTCTCTCTCCTATTCCGGTTTATCATTCTGTAATCGTATAAAGCGCCACCTCGTCGATCTCCCTGTTTGTGGACACAAGCATATCTTTGCCGTCCTTAACATAGTGATAGACATTCGCCGAACCGCAGTCTCTGTCGATATATTCCATCTCATAGGCTCCTTTTTCCCTGTTGTAGGTGAAGACCATCAGGTCTCTCTCCCCCTTCCGGTGCCCGGTCACAAGCGCGGGCTTTCCGCACAGCATACCGCCGTAGATGGAATGCAAAAACTCTCTGCTCTCCTCAAACTCATACACCATCCGATAGGCGCCGTCCGTCTTTTTGTAGAAACGGATCCTGTCCCCGTGGAACGGAGAGAGCACTGCCAGTTCCTTTTCCCCATCCCCGTCAAAATCTACTAACACCGCATCGGATGCCGCGTCGGTGATCAGCTCCTCGATCTTCCATTCTCCTCCTTCTCTCTCGGGGGGCGTAAACTTGAACACACCGTTATCCGCGGAGATAATGCTGCTCACTGCACCGTTCTCCTCCGTCCTGTAATATCCATGGTTTTTCAACATGTTGTCCTTCAGCACGGTGAGCGGCAGCTGATGGTCCGCGTCATACCCGCTCAGATCGTCGGGCAGCACGGCCGTAAACACTTTGCCCGGGAATCTCCAGTCTTCCTTGTACTCATAGTCGGACTTTAACGCGCAGGCGATCAGATACTTTACACCATTCCTTTCCAGAATATCAAATCTGTGGACAAAAGGCAACTCCACCAACGTCCTCACTTCCCAGTTTCCCTTTTCGATCGGCGTCACGATAACGATCTTTGCCTCCTTAGAATCGTTCGGAGAATAAAATTTATGTGTCGCGAGAAACTGCCCGTCGCTGCCAGGCACCTGCACCATCGTCATCACGCCGCCCGGCTCGCTCCAGACGACATCCTCCTCGTTCCCGTCCGTGTCAAAAAGCAGACATTTATCCACCTTTTCCGCCGCCACAAGAAAATGTTCTTTCCCCTGATAAGTAAGCGGCGCGATGGAATAACATTTTGTCAAATTTGATATCACTTTCTTTTCTACTTTCATGATTGCACATCCTCTTTCCTATCTGCATTGTCTGTCCAAAAGCCCTGTCATCATATCGTGGGCAAACCGCAGATCTTCTCTCCAGTTCTCGCTTCCCTTGTACCAGAATTCCGTCACGTATCTGCGGATCCCCATCTCCCACGCTTTTTCGATCGCCGCCTCAAAGTCCACATGTCCGGTCCCGTAGGGAACCTCGCGGTATCTGCCGGGCAGCGTCTCCTTCAGGTGGAGAGATGTGATATTGCCTCTCCCCAGTTCCAGATCCTCCAGCACGTCCGTCTGATACTGCACCGCCGCATTGGTCAGATTGCCGAGATCCGGATAGATCTTCAGATAATTGGAGCCGCACAGCACCACATACTTCATGGCTTTCTCCACCGTGTTCATAAACTCATTCTCCATGGTCTCCAGCCCCAGTATCACGCCCGCCTTCGCCGCCATCTCCGCGCCGATCTTCAGATTTTTCAGATAGCGCCTCTTCGTCTCTATCGTGGACGGCTCATAGTACACATCATATCCGGGAATCATCACAACTCTGACACCGATGTCATCTGCAAACCGAATGGACTTTTTCAGGATCTCCATTCCCCTCGCCTCGTACTCCGTTTTATCGTTTCCCATGGAATATTTGGTCAGCGCGCTGACGCACATGGTGCGGATCGGGATGCCGACCTCATACATTGTCTTCACCAGCTCAAGGCGCTCCTCCTTCGGCATATCCAGACGTCCGATCTTTTCCTCGGAGTCATCGATACTGAGTTCCACGTAGTCATACCCGGCTTCCTTCGCCGTCTCCAGTTTCTCCCTCCAGGACAGGGTGGAGGGCATCGCTTTTTCATACAATCCCAAAGCATATGCTTTCATATTTTGTACAGCCTCCTGCTTATGCCTGTTTTTAAAAATTACTTTTTCTCACCTGACAGACTTTTACGCCCTGGGCGCGCATCAGCTCCAGCTCTTCCTCCGGGGCCAGCTCATCGGTGATCAACTGTTTTACCATCTCGATGCCACAGCTTGTAAAACTGCTGTTGTGTCCTATCTTCGTATGGTCCGCCAACAGATAGACCTCCTGCGTCGCGTGCTCTATCATCAGCCGATTCACGTTCACCTCATTCGCTATCTCCGTGGACATCCCCGCTTTCGCGCTGATGCCGGCGCATCCCAGAAAAGCCTTTTTTGCAAAAATATTCTGCAGGTTTCTTGTGGCAAAATCACCTACCAACGCCTCCTTTGGATGCCGCACCTCGCCGCCCGTCAGGATGATGTCAACCCCGTCCGCCTTCTCCTGGCTTATCGCCTTGCCGTTGTTGGTGATGACTGTCACATGCCTGCTCTCGATGTATTTTATTATGTTCAGCGCATTGCGGCTGGTATTGATAAAGATGGTGTCCCCATCCTCCACCAGCGTCGCCGCATATCTTGCGATCAGGTCTCTGTATACGGCTTTGTCATCCATATACCCGGCCGCCTCCCTCGATACCCTGGCGCCGCCGTAAAATCTTGTGATCTGCTTTTTTTCTTCCAGGAACTGGAGATCCCTCCGAACCGTCACCACGGAGACGCCCAGCCTCTTCGCCAGCTCTTCCACCCGCAGCTGCGGATTCCTCTGCAGCATCTCCAGCACCTGGTTTCTTCTTCCCTCCACATACGCTCTTTCCCGTTTCATGTCATCCCCCGCGCGCTGTCTCCACAGCGCAAGTTGTATAAGCGAACTATTCTATGATCCCCTTCTCTCTCATCTTATCTTCCATCTCCTGCACAGACATAATATTGCGCAGTCCGATCACGATGGTTCCCTTCTTCTCCGCGTCCTTAAACATGTTTGTGAAGTTCTGCGCACAGAATACCACATCGTACTGCGCCGCCGCTGTTTTTCCCTCGGACAACGCGCAGTGGTGGATCTTGCCCGGCTTAATGCCGACCTTATCCAGCGCTTTCTGCATCGTCATTTTCATCATCAGGCTGGAGCCCGCTCCGTTTGCGCAACATACCAAAAAAGTCATATTTTCCTTAGCCATTGTTCATTCTCCTTTATTTTATTTATTCTTCATCTCTTTATATTTCTCATAATCTTCCGTAACGAGGAAGTAGCCTTCCCTATCCGCACGGTACTCAAGCTGCGGAATAGCAAGAAGCGCAACCGCGACGATCGCGACACCCGCATAGCTTAAGAATTTCATAACCGCCGTCATGACCGGCCATACTACCGCCCAGTCCCACATGCCGAGGTATCCGCCGTAAGCCGCCATGCCTACCCAGCCCGCGATGATCGCGGAACCGAACACCTGGCAGAGGCCGGAGATAAACGGCAGGATGAGCGCCGCCTTGATACCGCCCTTCTCGTTCGCGAAGATCGCGATCGTAGCGTTATCAAAGAATACCGGAACGAATCCGCAGATGACAAGCACAGGGCTCTTCAATACGATCAGCACTGCGATGGCGATGATCTGACCGAGGAAACCTGCCAGGAAGCCCAGAGGCACCGCGTTCGCGGAACCGAAACCGAAAATAACCGCGCAGTCCACACCCGGAACGGAACCCGGAAGCAGCTTATCCGCAATACCCTGGAAGGACGCCGTCAGCTCTGTCACGAATGTCCGGACGCCGAGCTGCAGGATCGCCAGGTACACCGAGAAGTACAGACAGGTCTGGATCACATAGAATACCATGCTCGCGCCTTCTTTCAGGAAGCCGCCTTCCACCAGATAGTCTCTGCCGAGAATGCAGAGGATCGCGCCGAAGAACACCAGCATCAGGATGGAAGTACAAACCATGTTCTCATTGAAGATGGACATGAAGCCCGGAAGTTCGATATCATCGATCTTCTTCACTTCCTTGCCGTCTTTCTTTTTGCCGAAAAGTTTCTCGGCCAGCCAGTAGTTGATGGCTACGCCGAACATCTGCTGATGCGCCAGCGTGAAGCCCGCGCCGTCGGTAACTTCCTGGCAGGGCTTGATCAGAAGGTTTGTGCCCACCGCCCAGTACGCGCCGAGAATGACCGCCATGACGATGATCATAGCCACATGCTGCGTCAGAAGACCCGGCAGCGCGAACATGATCAGCCAGTAAGCCGTCGCCGCCTGCTGCACCTGCACATGGCCGGTTGTAAACAGCGCGCGGAGCTTTGTCACCTTGTTGAAACGGACCAGCAGGATGTTGACGATAAAAGCGATCAGCAGCAGGATCATCGCGTCGCCGAAGCCCTTTCCGAACACTTCCTCCACGCCTGCCGTCACCGCATTCTGTCCGAAGTACGGGTCAATTACCATGGCGTCAATATGGAATACATCCTTCAACCCCACCAGGACCGGACGGAAATTTGAAACGAGTCCTCCCGATCCCACCGTCAGGATCAGGTAGCCCACGATTGCCTTAATCACACCTGCGAGTACGTCATACCAGGGCTTTTTCTGCAGTATGTACCCCAGCATAACGATAAGACCGATCATAAATGCAGGCTGCTGCAAAATATTGGTTGCAAAATATGACCAAGCGTTCATTAAAAAGTTCATATATTCTCCTCCTTATTTTATATTTGTTTTCAGCTCAGATACTTCTTATCCAGTTCCAGAAGATCCTCCGGCGTCTCCGCCGCTTTCAGCTCCTCCATCAGTTCTTCGTTCGACATCAGTTCCGCCAGCCTGGACATGTTGTCCAGATGCTGGCTCGGGTCACAGGAAGCCAGCGTGAAGAACAGCACCGCGTCCTTCTCGGGATCCCCGGGGTCAAAGCTGACAGGTTCCTCCAGTTTCATAAACGCGATCGCCGTCTTGTGAACCCCTTTCGCACACTCCTGGGAATGAGGCATCGCCACATCCGGCATGATCACAATGTACGGCCCATACTCCTCAACACAGCGAATGATATCTTCCTTGTAGTTTTCCTCCACTGTGCCGTCCGCCTCGAGCACCTCACAGCTCATGCGGACCGCTTCCCTCCAGTCTTTCGCGCTCTGTGCAAACTTACAGTGATTTTTTTCAACAAATTCTCTCAGCATATCGTACCCCCCGATTATAAGCAGGACCGGAACGGAATGTTCTGCGGAGCCTCGAAGCAGTCCTCGAATCCTCTTCTGTGGTGATAGTATATCTTATCTTTGTCCTGCGGATATACATACTTTCCGCCCACCTGCCAGAAGAACGGATGGAACTTGTACTCGTTGCGGTCTTTCTTGAAATCGTAGAGCAGTTTGATCTCCTCGCAGTCCGCCTGAAAATTCGTCCACACATCCCAGTGGATCGGCACTACCACCTTGCACTGCAGATTTTCCGCCATGCGCAGCACGTCGATGGATGTCATCTTGTCCTGCATACCGATCGGGTTCTCGCCGAAGGAGCCGAACGCCACATCGATATCGTAGTCCTTACCATGTTTCGCAAAGTAGATCGAGAAGTGGGAATCGCCGGAGTGATAGATGTTGCCGCCGGGAGTCTTCACCAGATAGTTCACCGCCTTATCATCCATGTCGGTGGGGCAGACGCCGGTCAGTTCCTCCCTGTCGGGGCCGGTGGAGTCCGTGGTCACGATACAGGTTCTGTCGAAGGAATCCAGCGCCACGATCTCGATGTCCTTTATCTTCACCGTATCGCCCGGTTTCACCGTGATGCAGCGGTCCTCGGGAACGCCCCATTTCATCCATGTCTCCACAGACTTCTTCGGTCCGATGAACGGAACGGGGATCACATTGCCCTTGTCGTCCGTCGTGGTCATGCCGCTCTGGATCACATGGGCCGCCCACTCCGCCGACATATGATCCTGGTGATAGTGTGTGGCGAGCACTGCGTCCACCTGCTTAAATGCAAACGGATCGATCACAAACGGTACATTGCGCAGATTCGGCTGCATCGCGCGTCCGCCGCACATATTCGCCATCTGGTGTCCCACCTTCATCTTTCCATCGCCGTGTGTTCTCTTTCCGTTTCCACACCAGAGATCGATGGTGACATTCGCGCCGCCGGGCGTCTTAAACCATACGCCGGTACAGCCAAGCCACCACATGGCCACATTCCCCGGCTCGACCACCTCATTCTCGATGTCCTCCACGAGCCAGGTACCCCATTCCGGGAAAGTTGACATGATCCAACTCTCCCTTGTGATTTCGTCAATTTTGCTCATAAAACCCTCCTTTTTCTTTTTAAAACGTTCATATAATTCATATAATTCATCATTATATGTTTCGTTATTTTTGATTATATCATAATATATGGTTTAATCAACCTCGTTATATGATCTATTCGACTTTTTATGATCGTTTTTGGAACTTTCGCGATTTGCACAAATTGTATATGCTCATTTTGTGCAGGATGCATAATGATTATGCGGTAAAAAGTGCTCAAGAAAAAATTGGAACAATTGACAGATTCCTTGCACTCCCATGTTATAATAGTGATAAAAATGACCTGTATGGGAGAGCATAGAATGCCGCACGGATTATTATTTCATCTCAAAAAACAAAAAAATACGAAGACGCCGCAACTCCGCGGCGCCGCGCCGGTCAATTCCGAACTCTATGAGAGAGCATCTTCTTTCATCGCCGGACTGGAAGCCGGGGAGGATAACTGCCTGCCCGCCCTGTATCCCATGGTATTGTCGAAGGACAGGAAACTCGCGAATATGGCGGCTCAAGCCATCCACGCCCACATGAAAAATCTGGATGCGCCAAAGATCATTGATCTGAGCCGCAGGTTTTGCATCTATACCTCCATGGAGTGGTTCATAGACTGGTCAGAGATCTCCCTGTCTGAACTCAGAAAATCCATCGACAGTCCGCAGGCTTTTCTCGACATCCTCCGGCTTGGAACTTTCCACCCCAACGGGTATTTCAGGGAAAACTGCATAAGGGCAGCGGCGGACGACAAAGCCTCCCTCCCCTATATCGTGCTGCGTTTAAACGACTGGGTGAAACCGGTCAGAGAGGCCGCCTACGGCGTTCTCTCCGGCAGACTGAAACGCCTGAAAACAGACACCGCCATAGAGATGCTTCCTTATCTTTGCCGGACAAAACTGGGGGAGCGTTATGACCAAGAGCAATTTCGAAAAGTGGAGGAAGCGCTGACCGAAAAAATCCTCTCCTACAGGGATGATATCTCGCCGGACAGGATCGCAGACTATCCCCCCATCACGAGAAGGTTTTTATACCGGATCCTGCTCCATCCCGATATACTCTCCAGATCCACCTCACACCGGCTTTTGGAGCGGGAGAAAAACGGAAACGAGAAGGCGCTCATTTTGAGCATGATCCTGAAACATTATGAATGCGGTGAGGAGGAATTAGATCTCTATAGCAAAAACAAGAATCCCCTTGTGCGAAAGAAAGCGCTGGAACTCAGATATGAGCGCACAGGAGGGGCATGGGAGGGACTGGAGCAATACCTTCTCGACAGATCAGGAGGCATCCGAAGCGATGTCTGTTACATCCTGTGCAAACATACCTCCTTCGACATTCTTTCCTTCTATCGCGCCAGACTCCACACGCCGGACGAGGCGATCGCCATACTCGGCATCGGCGAGAACGGCACGGCGAAAGATCAGGATCTCCTGGCAGAGTATCTCAAATCCGGCACGCCCAAAATCCTGAAATATACCATGCGGGCGCTGAGCAGTCTGGGGGCCGTGGGATTTGAGGAGGACTACTGGCATTATCTGCATGACACAGATGTCACAATCTCCAGGGCCGCATACGGCGCGATCTGCAAAAGCGGCATCCGCTATGGCTCCGAAAGACTGTACCGGTCGTACCAAAGCTGTGAAAACAACCGCACGGGAAAGTACCTGCTCTATCTGCTGATTCACGAGCCGTCCTGGCAACGCCTCCCGTATCTGCTGCTGTTGTACAGACCCGACCAGGAACTGTCCTGTCCGGAACAGAAACGGCTGCAGATGCTGATCCGGCGAGCGTTGTGGGCGGACAGAGGCCTCTACGCAAAGATCACAAAAAAACACGCCGACCGCATCATCCAGATTATGGACACGCAGGCCGGCATTCCCGACGGTTTAAAAAAGAGTATTCTGTTTGATCTGGCACATATAACGATCGTTTGATCAGTCCTCGACTTTGTAGATAAAGCAGTCAATATTCCCGAATCCCAGATCTCTCACATAATTGACGGAACGCTCTATATCCTTCCCCGTCGTAAAATCTTTGATATCGGGGATCCTTATGACACATTTGCCCTGCAGGCCGGCCCTGCTTATCTTCTCCAGATTCGACAGCAGTATCTCGTTGCCCGTCCCGGTATATTCACGGTATATCGAGCCGTCCGTGCTTTTGACGTCTATGATAAACTGGTCCGCCGCCTTCAGCAGCTCAACAATGTCCGCCTCCACGGCGAGCGAAGTCTCTATCGTCGTCGCAAACATGCCGTTCACCTGGCGGATAAACGCCGCGATCGCCTCATAATACAACAGAGGTTCCCCGCCGCCGAACGTGACGCCTCCGCCCGTCGCCATAAAATAGCAGTAATCCTGCATGATCCGTTGCAACAATTCCTCCACTGTCATTTTTCTCGTCTTTGCACCTGACAGCAATCTCCCGTTGATGCAGTATCTGCACCTCAAGGGGCAGCCGCTCAGTATCACCAGCGTGGTCACCCCTTTTCCGTCCGTGTGAAATCTGTGTCTGTCGATCGTTATAACATCAAACATCTCCATAGCGCTTCCCCTTATTCTTCTGCTTCCGACTCCTCACAGGGCGCCTCGCCCGTTGTATGATACGAATATTCCTCGTCATCTTCCTCCTCGGGAGGCACTGCCCCCTCCCACTCCATCTCCTCATAGGGCGCTTCACCTGTCAGTTCCATCGGCGCTCCGCTGCCAAGCGGCGCGCATCCAACCAGGCTCAGTCCTGCCAGCGTTCCAACTCCCAGCCCTGCCGCTCTCTTCAGCAATTCCCTGTTCAGTATCTCCTCCTCCTGCCTACATTTGGGGCATGTACCCCTGCAGTTTCCCTCAAAGGTACACTCTGTCTGGTGCAGATCGACATGCAGTCTGTCCGCCACAGCTCTCCTGATCTTTTTTAGCCTCTCACACTTTGCCCTGCCTTTATTCATCGTTTTCTCCTTCTCCATCCTTTTTCACATAGCGCCAGTACCTGCCGCCTATCTCTATGACAATATCTTCACCGTACTGATACACCTCACAGCCGATGATCGGATCATTCGCCTGAAAATTCTGATCCGGTTCCCTGTCCTGAGTTACTGCGCTCTCGATCCTGCCCAGGTAACTGAACTCCTCCCGCCGTTCCGCATAGCCTTCCTGAGCCGAAGACTGAATATAGAGCGTGCCGTTCACATACGCCATCGGCGCGATGTCACCGGCGGATGCCGCCTCCTCAGACGGCTCCTCCGCAGGCGCTTCCTCCGCACTCGCTTCTTCCATAGGCGACTCCTCCATGGGCGCTTCCTCCGCACTCGCTTCTTCCATAGGCGACTCCTCCATGGGCGCTTCCTCCGAGCGGCTGCCGAAACGGTCCGTGAACGAGAACGATCCGAAGGCGATGCACATCAGGGTGAGGCAGGCCGCCATGGTCCCCAGAGCTTTCCAGTTTATTCTCTTTCGCACAGGTCTTCCGGCTTCCTCCACGATACGGTCATCCAGCTCCCCGAGAATTTCAAACAGATCCTCCTTTCTCACACCTCAAACCCCCTTTCCGTCAGATAGTTCCTCAACTGCTTCCGCACCCTCTCCAACATCTTTGACACATTCCCGGCGCCCATCCCGTAAACTCCGGCGATCTCCGAGACCGGATCTGCGTACCAGTAGCGACAGACAAATATTTTCCGCTTTATCTCGGGAAGGTCCGCCACAAAGGAATTGACAGCTTCTATCAGTTGCAGGCGGTCGATCTCCTGCTCCACATTGTCCCTGCCTGACACACAGTCCGCCAACTCGTCCAGAACAAGCGCAAATTCGCCGCGTCCACGCTTTCCGGCGTGATAATACTTATACCTGTTAAAGGACAGATTGCGCGTGAGCTTTCCGAGAAATGCCGCCAGCTGTTCCGGCCAGTGCGTCGGCATCGCATTCCACGCGCTCAGGTATGTATCGTTGACGCATTCCTCCGCATCCTGCTCATTCTCCAGTATATTCTTCGCAATCGCCTTGCAGTAGCGGCCGTATTTATCAGATGTCTCGCTGATCGCCCGGTCGTTTCTGTCCCAGTATAGCTGAATGATGTCGCTGTCCTTCATGGAAATTCACCTCCTCTACCTATATACACAACTTTTTTCGCGGGATGTGACATCCCAAATCAAATTTCCGAAAAAAAATGCAAATATCCGGCTGTCAGAACGACAACCGGATACAAAATAAACACAGTGAGCCGACTCACGCCTCACACTTCCTTTTCAATTCTTCCCATCTCCTGTCCACTTCCGCCTGACAAAACGCGATCAGTTCTCCGCCCTCCGGCGTAAAAAGATGTTTAAAGCGTTTCTGCGTGCGGAAAAAGTCCTCCACGGGCAGCTTGTTTTTCGGTTCATAGCTCAGGATCCACTTTCCTTCCACCACCTCATACAATGGCCAGTAGCAGCTCTCCACCGCCAGACGGCAGATATCCATCAGCTCGGAGGGCTCATATCCCCATCCTCTCGGGCAGGGGGACATCACGTTCAAAAATGCCGCTCCTTTCGTGTAGATGGCCTTTTCCGCCTTCGTGTGCAGATCCTTAAAATTCGACGTAAATATGGTCTGTGCCGCATAGGGGATATGATGCTCCGCCATGATCGCCGTCAGATCCTTTCTGATCTGCACCTTGCCGTCGGACACCGTCCCCGCGGGCGTGGTGGTCGTGTCCGCAAACTGAGGAGTCGCCGAGGAACGCTGGGTGCCTGTGTTCATGTAGGCGCCGTTGTCGTAACAGACATAAACCATGTCGTGTCCTCTCTCCATCGCGCCGGAGAGGGACTGAAAGCCGATATCGTAGGTTCCGCCGTCGCCGCCGAAAGTGATAAATTTATAGTTCTCGCCGATCTTTCCCTTCTTTTTGAGCACCCGGTAAGCCGTCTCCACGCCGGACATGGTCGCCCCTGCGTTCTCGAAGGCGTTGTGGATATAGCTGTCTTCATAGGCGGTGTAGGGGTACATAAACGTCGATACCTCCAGACACCCCGTAGCGTTGCCGATCACCGCCCTGTCCTCCGGGCGCAGCGCCCGCAGCACCGCCCGGACCGCCACGGTCCCGCCGCAGCCCGCGCACATTCTGTGCCCGGGTGAAAGGCGCTCCGGCCTGCTCATCACTTCTTTATAATTGTATGCTGTCTCCATCTCATTTCCTCTCATTTCATCAAACTGTCCGGCGGGCTTAACCGTTTAGTCAGGGGGCATTATCTCTCCCGCAGTCCGATATAGGTGTACATATCTTCGGTCATATGGGTTCCTGCCAGCTTCTCCAGCTTTATGTAAACCTCTTCAAAGTCTTCCACGGTGATGTCCCTGCCGCCCAGGCCGTAGAAATAATTCACGACCTCCGCCTGAGGCTTCGCGCCGTAGAGCGCTGAGCGCACCTCCGTCCCCAGGGGACCGCCCGTGGCGGAAAACATCTCGGAGCGGTCTAACACCGCCACCGCTTTCCTGTCCCGCAGCACCTGCGCCAGCTCCTCCTCCGGGAACGGGCGGAATACTCTGATCTTCAAAAGTCCGACCTTTTTGCCGTCCCGCTCCCTGACGCGATCCACCGCCGCCTTGCAGGTGCCCGCCGCGGATCCGATGAGGACGATCACATACTCCGCATCCTCCATACGGTACTCCTCGAAAAAGCCGTACTTTCTCCCGGTCATCTCCTCAAACCGCTTCGCCGTATCCAGGATCACCTGTCTGGCATTTTTCATCGCCTCCCGCTGTCCTCTCTTGGTCTCCATATAGTAGCTGGAAACTGCGTAAGGCCCCACTGCCATCGGCTCCTTCTCATTCAAAAGATAGTGCGCGGGGCAATATTCACCCACGAACTCCTTCACCTTCTCATCCTCCACCAGCAGGATATTCTCCACACCGTGGCTTGTGATAAAGCCGTCCTGGCAGATCATCACAGGCAGATGCACCGCCTCGTGCTCCGCGATGGGGTACGCCTGCAGGAAGTTGTCGTACACCTCCTGATTGGACTCTGCGTAGATCTGGATCCAGCCTGTGTCCCGCGCTCCCATGCTGTCCGAATGGTCCGCGTTGATATTGATGGGACCGCTGAGCGCCCGGTTTACCAGTGCCAGCACGACCGGAAGACGGTCGGACGCCGCCACATACAGCTCCTCCCACATCAGAGCCATCCCGCAGGAGGATGTGGCCGTCACCGCCCTCGCCCCCGCCGCCGAAGCGCCGATCGCCGCGCTCATGGCGCTGTGCTCGCTCTCCACATGGATGAACTCCGTGTCCACCTTTCCGTTTGCTATGTAATTCGCTACATACTGCGGGATCTCTGTCGAGGGTGTGATGGGGAATGCTGGCATCACATCGGGATTAATCTGTTTGATGGCATAAGCCACGGCCTCATTGCCGGATAGACGTTCTCTGATTGCCATTTACTTCCCCTCCTTCATCTCGATCGCTCCAAAAGGGCACACCTTCGCGCAGATGCCGCAGCCCTTGCAGTGATCATAATCGAATTCCTGCCGTTTTCCCCCGCAGACCGGAATGGATGAATCCGGGCAGACCGGCACGCACAGCAGGCACTGCCTGCACTTATCCTTTTTATATACGGGCGTGGATACCCTCCACTCGCCCGTCTCAAAACGCCTGGATGTGGCAGGCTCATAGATCTGGTTTCCCTCCGTGATCTCCTGCCACGGGCTCCTCTCATTGATATCATTCCTCTTCATCTGATCGTCATTTCCTTTCCTGTGCAGCGAGCATCGCGCACTCACTATGCGCTCTTTCTGACGGGTCTCTTCCCGTCCTCCGCGAGCGCCTCAAAGGTCATCTCAAGCGCCTTCATATTGCCTTCGATCACCTCCGGCTTTTTCGCAAACTTGTGGGCGAAGGAATCCTCCATCTCCTTCAAAAATTCAGCGGGCGTCACAACCCCCGACACTGCCACGGCAGCCGCCAGCATGGGTGAATTGGGATAATATCTGCCCAGCGCCTCGAGGGATATCTTCCGCGCGTCCACCGTGTACACGCTGCCCTTCCAGCCGTGCCTGCGAAGCTGCGATGCGATCTCCTCCCTGCTACGCTCGGTGTTGACGATCACCGCTCCCTCTTTCTTAAGCCCCTGCGCCACATTGATGCCCGCCAGCAGGCCGTCATCCACGACCACAACATAGTCCGGCGAATAGATATTGGAATGGATCGTGATGGGATCTCTGCTGATCCTGTTGTACGCCGTGATCGGCGCGCCCATGCGCTCCGGGCCGTACTCCGGGAATCCCTGCACATACTTTCCCGTCTTAAACGCAACATCCGCCAACAGCAGAGCAGCCGTCTTCGCCCCCTGTCCGCCTCTTCCGTGCCATCTGATCTCAACCGTGTTTTTCATAATATCCATTCTCCTTCTGCCAATGATTTTCAACGCATTTTTTCGGGAAACAAAAAAGCCGACCTGCACATACGCATAGTCGGCTTCTAAAGTCTCTCTTCCTCTTCTCGTCCCATTTACGACATACCAACATATGCGTCCTCTGTCACGGGAGGATCCCGTCTGCATCTACTCGCTCACGCTTTGGTGCAGCAACTCGGGAGTGATATTCCGGTCCATTCTACTCGTACCGCTTCTCAGCATACGCGGCTCTCTGTGACTTTCCAATTGGATGTACTGTCTCCGTCATCGTTTTTTCAGGTTTATTCAACTTTGTTTATTATAGTAGTATCGCAACATATTGTCAAGTATGGAACTATTGGATTTTCTAAACTGTTACGAACTGACAAATTGCGATACCCGGTCCCGTTGTCTGCCTGCTTTCAGAAGTCGTCACTGTTTATATATTCATACAGCTCCTCTTTTCCCTTCATCAATTCTATCCTGCATGCCTCACAAAGATATTCGTTTGTCTCTAAAAGCAACTGCGTCCTCGAGTCCTGCAAGAGCTTATATAGTTCTGTTGTCAACAATCTCTTATACGCCGCTTCATACCCAATGTTTTGTATTTTCATAATATATTTCGTCAATGTAACAACACACATCCCCAAAACAGTTTCTATTTTAGATTTTTCCACAGAACTACCTCCAGTCACACTCTTTGATACTCACAATAATATTATCTGCCACTTTCTGTTTACCTATAAAATATTGTATTCCCAAATTTTCTGTTTCCAGATTATTAAGCAGCATTCTTTTTGCTGTATCAGACCCTGTTCTGCCATAAAGTCCATCCCAATATGCCTTTAAGCAAAACATTGTATCATCATCCGCTGTCGGTCCGATCACCATGTCATAATTGTGCGGCAACCCACCTCTTTCTCTGCACATCAACACAAAATCGAGCCATTCTATATCTGCCCTTTCAAAAACCTTTATATTCAATTCTGATACCGCTTTTTCATCTAATACTATCTCATACAGTTTTTCACAAAAAGCGTCCTCACGTTTTTCCCTGCTCCTTCTTACCGCCTCTTTATATTTTTTGTGCATCATCCCAATAGCCTGTCTTTTTGATACAGCCATATAAAAACCTTTTCCAAAATCTTTTCTTCCTCGTCCGAGTTTCACATTGACCTGACTTATTTGAGAAGCGGTTCCATGGTATAATATCCGTTCAATCTTTCGACACATACTCTTCAATCTCCTCTATCATTTCATTTTCCGTCAAACAGTCAAATACATCCGGGCATTCTGCAACATAATTTAATATACCATATTCTTCATCCAGTTTTAGAAATTCTTCTATAGACAGACCATATCTTTTACGATAGTTTTCCGTAACCAGATACATAAGAAATATTGTATTATTCAGTCTTTTCTCTGACATGTTGATATCCTTCCTTTATACCCATATCCCTCAGTTTCTTTATTTTTTATCATCTTCTGCAATCCGGGATTTCTGTTATACTTATCTTAGCATTCCCGCATATTTCTGTCCATAAAAAAACAGTTGACAAACTCGCAATTTTCTATATGATATAATCAGTGCGCTGGAAGGGCGCATACGGAACTGAAAATCAGCATGTACCCGCACAGTGCACAAGACGATTTACTGATGCGCAAGCAGCAGGAAATTGCCTTACTTTTCCGTGTACTGGAAGGGTACATGCGGAACTAAAATAGGAGGAAAAAAATGAAACGTACTTTCGCACTATTCGCGGCAGGCATTCTGACTTTGGGATGCGCCTGCGCTCTTTCCGGCTGCGGCAGCAGCGGTGACGCTTCATCAGAGGATAAAGACGGCAACGGCTACGCTGATGAGATCTATCTTTACAACTGGTCGGAATATATGACGCAGGACATTCTGGATCAGTTTGAGGAGGAATACGGGATCAAGGTGATCGAGACCACCTACGAATCCAACGACGAACTGCTGGCTAAGCTGATCGCCGGAAAAGAAGGCGAATATGACATAGCGGTTCCCACAAATACTTACATACAGGCGTTCAAGGACAACGATCTGCTCGAACCCTTCGACGAGGGCGCTATCACCAATCTGGGCAATATCGACGACGCCTACCTCGGTCTTGTCTACGATCCGGAGAACGAGTACACCGTGCCCTACTTCGGCACGATCAACGTCGCCCTGGCCAACAGACCGATGATGGATGAGCTGGGAATCACGGTAAATACCGCGGAAGACCTGCTAAACCCCGCGCTGGAGAACAATCTCCTGATCTTCGATGATATCGAGAGCAACATCACGCTGGCGCTGCAGGGCAGCGGCATCGATCCCGTCACCACGGATCTCGCCGCCCTCGACACCGCAAAGGAATATCTGCTGAAACTGAACTCCAATCTGAAGTCCTACTCTCAGATCGCCGACGAGCGCATCTCCATCACAAGAGGGGAAGTGGCGCTGGCCTACATCTACAGCGGCGACGCGATCCAGGCGATGCGGGAGAACAGCGATCTGGAAGTGGTGATGAAACAGGAACAGTTCCCGCTTACAATTGACAACCTTGTCATATTAAAAGGGACAAAGCATAAGAAAGAGGCTCAGCTCTTTATCGACTTCATACTCCGCCCGGAAATCTCCGCGGAACTGCTGACCAATTTTTCCTATGTCTGCTTCAACGAGGCGGCGGTGGAATATCTGCCGGAGGATCTCGTTGATATGGAAGTCTGCGTGCTGTCCGACGAGATCAAGAACAATCTTGTGATCATCAATGAGAAGGACGGTGAGATGCTCGACAAGATGGTCGCCGTCATGACGGAAGTGAAATCCGCAAAATAGAAAAACCGTATACAAATCCCCGCCGGAGCGTGCAAGGCAGATCACCCTGCATATCCCGGCGGGGATTTTTGTTCAAAATGTCATCTGACTCCCATAAATCTCACCCAGATCAATAAAAATCGTATCGTCTGTCATCTCCGCATCGAAACCGGATCTGGAAATAAAACCATATTTATAACAGGATAGCTTCGCCGCTCTGACCTGCTCGATCTCCTCCGCGATCATACTGTGTGTCAGAGGTTCTCTCCGGAATTTTGCCTCATAGAAAATATAACCTCTGTCATCCTGGGTTACGATATCAAACTCGCCGTTTTTCCTGCAGACCGGGTCATCATAATAGTATTTCCCAATTTTATAAAAAGGTTCTTCTATCCTCCCCACAAGATTCATCCGTATCAGATACTGTTTACCGATCTCCTCAAAAACATGGGGCACATGCCTTGACTCAAAATCTTCGTGAATATATTTGTCATAGAACACATCCGGATTCATGATGCCCATTCGGGAAATATTTCGGAAAATATACTTATAATAAAAGAGTGACAGATTGTCACTGATAAAGTATCCCGCCTTTTTCCTGTTATTTTCGTCATTGATCGGTGATTCTTTTTTCACAAGATCCATCCGGATCAGTTTATCCAGAACATCCACCAGCGTTGGCCCGCTGGAAACATGCGACTGATCCAGAATATCTTTGTATTTTGAATACCCTTTCGCCAGCGTCTCAAACACCTCGTTGGCATTTGTGATCTTTGATATCTCGGAATTCAAATACATGGAAACTTCATTCTCAAGCCTCGCTCCCGGAGATGCGATCAGACCTATAATGTTCTCTCTGACCGTTTCAGAGGCATCGATCAATCTGTTGTAGTAGGGCACACCTCCAAACACACTGTACAGACGAACTTTATCTTCGTCTGAAAAACTGCTGTAAAAAAGTGCCGATTCATAATAATCCATCGGTTTCAGCTCTATCGTGACATCCACTCTCCCATAGAGCGGATTCTGTTTACCCAGAAGTGCCCGCATCGTATCTACATAGGAGCCGCATAAAATCAGCTTGATTCCGGCTCTGTCTCTATAGCGATCGATCAGGCTCTGTAGAATACTGTCAAGCCCCCTGACACTCTCCCGAATGTAAGGATATTCATCCAACACCAGAATAATCTTCTTCTCCGCTGACTTCTCAAACAAAAATTTCAGCAGTTCTTCCATCCCTGAAAAAGCAGGCTTAGGAAAACCAAATACTTCTGATACGATCTCGGCGAGACTTTCCACATTGTTTAATTCAGAAGTCTGTTTACACTCGTAATAAATGCCTGTAAGATCCGATTCCCTCAGACACTGTTTGATCAGTTCACTTTTGCCGATCCTTCGTCTGCCGTATACAAGAGAAACCATCTGGCTCTCCGAATGCAGCATTGTGTGGATCTGCTTTCTCTGTTTCTCTCTCCCATAAAACATAATTCGATCTCCTCCGACTCGGTTACAACCGAATTAAATTTATTATACAGCATCCGTTATATAAAGTCAATCGATCCGCCAACCGCTGTCACCTGCACGCCTCCACCAGCCGTCTCACCTTCTCCGCGGAAACCACGTCATAACACCGCTCACAGGGCGCTGGAAGGTACGCGTAGGAGACCTTTTCGCCCACCGTCGTCGGATCCTCCCTGTAATCCTTGCAGGAGGAGTGCACCTGGTTTATCCCCGTGTACTCCATCAGGTCTTTCGCGTTCGTCTCATTGACGCCGCTGCCCGCCAGTATCTGAATTCGGGAACCGTAATCCATATGGAGCTGTCTCAAAAGTTCTCTCCCCTCCATCGCTTTCGCCTGCTGTCCGGAGGTCAGCACCCGGTCCACCCCCAGGGATATCAAAAGCCCCATCGCACCGCCCGCATCCCGGCAGACATCGAAAGCGCGGTGAAATACCGCCTCCCTCCTCTCCCTGTGGATCAGATCGACCATCCGCCCGGTGCTCTCCTCATCGACGCTGCCGTCGGCATTCAAAAACCCGAAGGCAAGTCCGTCCGCCCCGTCAGCGAGAAGCAGCTCCGCCTCCTCAAACATCATCCTCTTTTCCTGTTCCGTGTAACAAAATCCTGCCGCCCTCGGACGCACCATGCAGACCACCTGCAAATCCGTATCCTGTTTTACCCGCCGCAAAGCCGCAACAGTGGGCGTCAGTCCCCCCACGCTCAGCGCTGAGTTCAGCTCCACTCTCTCTGCTCCGCCCAGAGCAGCGCTCAGGCAGTCCTCATAGCTTCCGGCACACACTTCAATGATTTTTTTCATAGATTCTCCTTTGCTTATCCATAAAACCTGTCGCCCACGCGGTCACGTCATCTCATCCCGCAGCCTGATGTCAGTGGAGATCGTGTTGAACACGTTGGCAAACACGATAAACGAGATCATATATCTGCTTCATGCTCACTCCAAGCTCTTCTCGATCTCCACCACATAAGGCACGATCACATCATAAAACTTTCTGCTCCACTCCGCATGAAACTTCGCCATCTGAGTCCAGTCCGTCTCCTCCGTGATGCTCACCTTATCCAGCTGGCAGTATACCTTGGACGCTTTATTGTCCTCATTGCGATTCCAGCACAGCGCTGTCCCAAGCGCCTTTTCTATTTCCTCTTTGTTCTTTGCCAAAGCATCGAAAGCAGCCTTGTTTTTCTCTTTATCCGCCTTGCTCATCACAAGTTCCACCCGCGCGGAATCATAGCGCGCAACACAGCAGAGGTAGAATCCTCCCACTCCGAAGAAACCGCTGACCCACTGATATTTTGAAGGATTTACATTTTGAAATGGGCCCCTCTCCCCTAAAGCTTTCCGGATCTGCTCCAGCGCAAAAGCCCAGTATTTTCTGCGGACCTCATATCTGCCGCCGTCCGCGTCCGCCTCCTCTTCCTCGTTCTCATCCCGCAGCCAGAAGATCAGATCCGCCGGGTCCGCCCCGTACATCTTAAAAAAGCGCCGCAGCAGAGATATTTTCAACCCTGTGCCGGTATTTCGCTCCACATAGATATTCTCGTCAATTTCCAACGGTCCCCGCAGGTCGGAAGGTCTGCTGCTGACATGCACGGAGATATCGTTGCCGTCGGATGGCATGTGAGCCAGCTTCGACAATACCGATTTGTCCTCCCCGTGCAGTATTTTCAGCACGTTCTCATACATGCTGATCCAGCTGTCCACCGGTTGTTCCATATTCCTGTAGCTGAACTTCTGGATCACTCTCCCGGTGAGCGTCACGTCATCGTCCAGACTGTATGCGTCCAGCTGTCTCTCCGCCGGCTTGTAGGATGCAGCGGGTGCGGTCCATATCCGGAGCGCTTTTTCCGCCAGATAATCGCTCCGCTCCTCCAGTTCCCTAAGCGTCCACTTCTCTTTCTGCGCTATGTAAGTGTTCATACGGATCCCGCTCTCCAGGAATCCGTTCTTCATCGTCTTTTTATCCGCGAAAGAATTATTGCTGTACTTTGCATTGTACGCAGTCAGCGTCAGGTTCGCTATCCGATGCAGCCAGCTCTCATGGATCTGTTCATAGTCGCTCCCCAGTTCCCTCATCCAGACAGGCGTCAAATGCTGCGGCATAATATGTTCAATGGAGTAATCGCCCTCGTCGCAGTGCCGGTAGATGTCTTTGTCCTCGATCGTCCCATCGTTTTCCAGGCGCTCCATCAGATAGATCTTGTTTTTGCTGTTCATCAGATAGACCTGCTTTTCCGCAAAAGCCTGCGCAAATTCCGTGTCATCCGGAAATCTGGCGCGCTCCCGCTTTGACAGAATGGCATACTTGAATTTTTCCGCATAGTCATCCTCCGTGCCGTCATACCGGATGATTTCCCTGTGCAGCATCAGGAATATTTTGTTCAGGGCGTTCGTCGGCAGGTCGCAGATCGTCCGGCGGAACAGGTAATTCTCTGTCAGCAGAAAGATCTCCGCCGTCTCTGCCGCAGACAGTTTTTCTTCCTCGTTCATGCGCAGAACCTCCAGGAAAAACGGTCTTGTCACCGTCGTCTCCAGCCGGTTCAAACGGCAAATGCAGGCATCCAGCGCCCTGTTCTTCGTATCCCCGCCCAGCAGATGGCTATAACGCTTCGCGTATTGAAGCAGATCGCTCAAAAGCGCCTCCGTCTCCAGATCGTGATCCTCCACATAGGCTTTGAACGTAAAATAAACTTTGCTCTGGGCGGGAATCATCTGCTGCTTCACGCTGAGATAATCCCGCACAAAAGAGCTCACGTCATAATCGGTGCATTGCTCGATCTTATTCCAGTACTTTTCATAATAGTCGTTCTGTTTCTTTGCGGGCAGTCCCATCAAAATGAAATTGCGGATCTTGTCCCCCTCGCTCAGAGCCACGCCGGTGGAGTTCAGGCTCTCGAATATGAGCTGCGGATTGTCGTCCTGGTTCAGCGTAATGCTGATGATCTCCAAACGGCAGAGGGCGTCGAACAGTTCATCCACCGTGATCTCTTCCTTCCGGATCCTGTCATAAAAGTAATGGTAATTGATCGTCAGATTGGACTCCGGGATATACTCCGAGGCATCATTGAACAGCTTTTCAAACGCAAGCCGGTCGTTTTTCACCGGTTTCAGTTTGATGCGGGTGTCCTCATCCTGCCATTTATCCACCAGATACTCCTCGTAGATGCGCTCGCTCAACATAGCTTTCGCCGGCACCACGATCTTCTGCTCCAGCAGATTGTACATGGCGAGGAACAGCAGGGACACTGTCGTCAGTCGCTGCTGCCCGTCTATCACCAGAAACTCGTCGTTGGCGCCGTCCGGGTTGTAGACCGATACAATGCTGCCGAAAAAATGGCTTTTTCTTCTGTTTTGCACTACTCTCACAAGATCATCGTACAACTGCTTACAGTTTTCCGTTTTCCAGTCGTAATTGCGCTGGTACACCGGAATCACAAAACGTTTATTCGCACCCTGCATGTAGGCGGCCAGTTTTTGTTCGGAACCTTTCATCTTTTGTATGCTCCCCTCTGTCCTGATCTCTTTTTTATTTCCTCCGCTCGCACCAGCTTAAAATATCCAGATACACCACATCCCGGTCCGTCTCATTCAGGATCTCATGCCGGTCGTTCGCGTACAGCCTGCAGTACAGGTCCCTGATCCCCGCTCTGCGCAGCTGCCTCTCCACTCTCTTCACGCCCTTCCCCAGATCTCCCACCGGATCATTCGCGCCGGACAGCAGAACGATGGGCAGATCCTTCGGGATCCTCTCCGTGTACTTCATCTGATTGTCAAAGGAGACCACCTTCATCACATTGTAGAAGCCGTTCAGCGTAAAGTGGAAAGAACACTTCGGCTCCCCGTAATACTTCTCTATCCTGGCGATATCCTTCGTCAGCCAGTTGTTCTCCGGGTCGCTGCTGCCCATGCTGAACTTCCTGAAGGAACCGGAAAAGAACAGCTTCTCCATAAACCGGCTCCGATGGCGCCAGCCCTTAAACAGGGCGATGCATCCCGCCACACACATCCCCGTCTTCAAAACAACATCCGGCACGCTGCCGGTTCCGACGATGATTGCGCCGGAGAGTCCCTCTCCATATCTGGTAATATATTTTCTCAACAGATAGGAGCCCATACTGTGCCCCAGTATAAAGTAAGGCAGCCCCGGATTTTCCTTCTCCGTCATCTTCCTGACTTTGTGGATGTCCGCTATCATATACTGTTCGCCCCGTTCATCCGCGATATAGCCCCAGTCGTCCGTGCTCCCAACGGAATCCCCGTGCCCCAGATGGTCGTGCCCCACCACCAGATAGCCGTGCGCCGTCATATACTCCGCAAACTCCCGATATCGCTCCACATACTCCGTCATGCCGTGGCAGATCTGCAGAACAGCCGTATACTCTCCTGATTCGGGGATCCATTTCACTCCGTGGATGTTCGTCTTTTTGTCGCTGGATAAAAATGTAAAATATTCTTTTTTTGCCATAATATTTTCCACTCCTGTAATGATTTAATATTATTATATGTCATATAGAGACTGGGTACAAGTTTTCCATAAATTGTCAAACCCGGTTTTCCAGACCATAGGCCTTCAAAAATTCAGCGTAGGGACAATCTTTATTATCTATTCGTTTCAGCTTTACGCCACAGTCGCAGCCGTCGCTGCTGCTCCCCCAGTTTGCCCTGCAAAACCCATAGACGGGACATCTCTTCTCTCCTGTTCCCGTAATATACCCCATAAATTCCTGCATCACATAAAACTGGACAAAGCCGGACGCACTGTTCTGTCCTCCCGACAGAATCGTGACGCACTCCCTTTTCCTGTTCATGACGAGCGGAAAACCTATTCTGCTTATGACAGCGGAGACAGTCCTTGAAAATTCTTCGTCGCTCATCCGATACATATCTGAAAATATAAATCTGTCCGTCAGTTCACTCTTTGCAAAATCGCTTACTTCTGTTATCCAATTTCTGATACCTTCAAAATAAAAATAGCCCACATTGAGATCCGTCTCAAATTGTTTCAGCTTTCGATATGTCTTATGCCTGACCGCCTCCCCCACTCCATCCGTCGTTCTGAATTCCATCGACAACAGAAAGCGGTATATTTCATCATAACTCATATGGCATAACATCCGTTTCATCTCTTCTTTTTCTAAAAACTGAAACAGGAGCAGCCGCATCGGATTGTCATTGTAGAGACATGCCTCCGCGACACACACTCTGACATCCTCTGGCACCGATGACAGCCCATAATGTTCAAAGAGCAGATCTACGGACATATAGGGAAGCTGCGGAAGTTCTCTTGCAAGCGGATAATGCCTCTTCCCTATCTTGTAGGCGATATATTCCAACAGATCCCTGGCGCCCAGATTATAGGATGTCCGCATATCATTCACCTTTATATTATAGGCAAAAATTCTGAAATTTCTCTCCCGTCCGGTAAATATCTCATCATATCCGCCCGCCTCCTCATAGACGGCGACAGCATCCTCCATCTTCCTCACATGGAGAACATAGTCTTCCTCCCTTTTATTCTTCCCGATCGTATAGTCAAATTGCAGACGCAGCAGTCTCTCGTCCACTCCCCAGCGATCAAAAGGCCGCTCTATCCCTTCCAAAGCACATCGCCTCACATTCAGGAACTGGCGCATCAGCCCCATATTCAGCCTGATATTATACGGCAATATCAGATCCTGAAGATAGTGAATAAACTCGTGTATAAACGTTTCGGAATACCGTTCTATAGCGGTCTCTACTCTCTCATCTGTCATAAGCGTCATATTAAAAAACGAAGGGCTATAACGTCCATCTACATAATTTAATTTCATAACGTCATCCTCATAAACTGCCAATCACATCATAGCGGTAAGTATCCCCTTCCCTTATCAGAATACCCTCATCCGCCAGTTTCTCCAGAATCTCCGCCGCATCCTCGCAGGTACATCGGCATTCTCCCTCATTCCGGAAGCGGCACGACAGATGATTATTGCAGCACTCCCCCTTAAATCTGTCGAGAAGATCCGCCCTTCCCGTCTTTTCCGGCTGCCTCCACAGTTCCAGAAGAATGCATTTCCCCCCGGAATCTTCCTCTATTTTCTGAACCAGTCTGTTCATCCCCCTGACGGCAAGACCAAGTGACACAGCAGGGAAAGAGATTTTATTATCAATAATTAAAGAGAGCAAAAATACCGTCGCCGCTTTTATATTGATATAATAATTATATTTCGGCATCATCAGCCCCAGAGAAAAACCTCCCCCATCTCCTCCCTCCTCGATTTCTTCCATACACAGACTCTGTTCAAATTTTTCATCATCGCCTAAAACAGACGGATCACTTTCCAGAAAATCCAGCCATTTTTCTGCATAGGCCTCGTCCATCCCTGCCTGCTCCCGCAGTGAAGCGATAACCTCTTCTCTTTTCCCGCTGATTATCAGTCGTTCCTTTTCCATGTTTGTGCTCATTCCTTCTCCTCCTCAATTCCTTTTAAACGAAACATATCCGAAATGATACTGCGCATTGGAAATCGTCTGTTTCAGATCCCTGCCCGTGCTGGTGATCTGCAGCATACTTGCATTGATCTCTTTCTCCTCTTCGATATGTCTCATCTTGATCCAGATCCTCGCCTTCTCGTTGTCATACGCCATAGGATAGCCGTTGTCCTCGGGACAGCCCACCGGCAGTTTCCTGGAATAAACTTCCAGCACCTCCGCCGAAAACGCGATATCGTTGTCATAATTTTCATTGTTGACCGCAAACAGGATCCGCACCTTTGTTCCGCCCTCTATTTTTTTGTTGTAGTATTTTACCCGCGCATCATTCATTCCGTAGTACAACGACTGTGTGGAAAACCACGTATACCCTCTTTCCCTCTCGTCTTCCATATACAGACGGACCGTCTCCTCCCCGTCAAGAGGATCGCCGTCCGCTGTCTCGGACATCCCGAGCTTCATAAAAATAAACTCCTCCGCCGTGCCCTCTGCTTTTCCATCCCTGTCCGCGATCATGTTCCTCACGCTCTCCACGTGCAGATATCTCTTTTTCAGTTCCAGGTACAGTTTCTCATCCTTCGCCAGCATATACATCTCCAGAACGTCGTTCAAAGCCGCCGTCTTTGTCAGTCCCTTCTTTGTCACAAACTCGTGAAACATATCCTGCACCGTGTCCGCCACGGTGATCGTCATATAATTTTGCCTTCCCATACTGTCCGCCTTTCCGTGCCCGTTCCGCACTGTTGAAACCCGCTGCCATCACCTCGTTCTTTCTGTACCATGTACCCGGCAGATCATCTCGTTGTATATAATGTACCATACTGCCGGCAGAGTGTCAATCCCTCTTTTTCAGAATTGTGCCCCACCGGGAAATGTGGTAAAATAAAGCAGGATTTATCCTGCAAAAATACCATAGAAACGAGACGCCCATGATAACCCCCGCCAAAGAACACAACCTGCCTGACATCTTAACCATCTACCAGTACGCCAGAGACTTCATGACAAAATCCGGCAACCCCCATCAATGGGCGGACGGCCATCCCCGGGAAGAACTTCTCCTGAGGGACATCGAGAACGGACATCTCTATCTCTGCCGGGATTCCCGCGCGATCTACGGCGTATTCGCCTTTATCATCGGGGAGGACAACACCTACCGCCGCATCGATGACGGCGCCTGGCTCTCCGACGCCCCCTACGGCACGATACACCGGATAGCCGGAAACGGCACGAAAAAAGGGATCCTTGCGGAAGCAGTCACCTACTGCGAAAGCAAAATCCCTCATCTGCGCATCGATACCCACCAGGATAATCTCATTATGCAGCATCTTGTTGTAAAGTTCGGCTTCCGAAAGTGCGGCACCATCTACGTCTCCGACGGCAGCCCCAGGATCGCCTTTGAAAAAATCTGAGTACCTCCCTGTTATGTACCTTTCACAAACACAAACTTCCCCTCATCCGACAGCTCCTCCCTGTAACGATATCCCATGCCGTCAAACTCCTTCACCCCGTCCGCATCCTCCACTCCGTTCTCCGAGAGGAACCGCACCATCTCCCCTCTCGCCATCTTCGCGAGAGTGCCCTTCTGTCTGAGTTTCCCGTCCACATCCTCCTCGAAGCAGACCGTGATAAAATGACACCCGGGCTCCACATAGGGCTCTACCGCGCAGGAATACTCCCTGGAGGCCAGATTCAGGATGATCCCGTCCCGGTTTCCCTCCATCAGCCCGCGGTAGAGCTTATCGCCCCAGAACCCATACAGATCTTTCTTTCCCTCCACGGACAGCCGCGCCTGCATCTCCAGCCGGTAGGGCACCACGCCGTCAAAAGGGCGAAGCACACCGTAAAACCCGGACAATATTCTCAGGTGCTCCTCCACATACTCCAGCGCACTCCCCGTAAACACTCCCGGCGCCATATACTGATACTGCAATCCCTCGTAGGACAGCAGTGCGGGCGTCAGACACCTCCCCGGATCCATCTCCTCAAAGCGCCGGAAATTCAACTCAGCCAGTCTGTCATTGCACTTCCACAGCGCCTTCGCCTCCTCAAGGGAAAGCTTTTTTATCTCCCGCATCAAGATTTTTGTCTCCGCAAGAAAACAGGGCATCCCCTTCACCGCAAGGGAATCCCTGTCCACGTTCATTTTCTTTGCCGGCGAAATGATGATTCTCATACCGGTTTTCTCCTTTTCCAATGCATCACAGCTCCCCGAGCATCTGCTCCGGATTCTCCTCCGCGTTCACCTTGCCGAACGCCTTCTCGATCACACCGTTCTCGTCGATCAGATAGGTCGTCCGCACAACCCCCATACTCTTCTTCCCGTAATTGACCTTCTCCTGCCACACATCGTAGGCCTGAATGCAGTGAAGCTCCGGATCGGAGAGCATGGTAAACGGCAGATTGTACTTCTCCTCAAATTTCTTGTGGGAGGCGACGGAATCTTTGCTGACCCCGATCACCACCGCGCCCTTCTCCGTAAACTGCGGGTAGAGCTGTCCGAAATTGCAGGCCTGCTTTGTACAGCCCGGCGTATTGTCCTTCGGATAAAAGTAGAGAATGACCTTCTTTCCTCTGTACTCCTCCAGCGTATGCATGTCCCCGTTCTGGTCCGGCAGCGAAAACCCCGGCGCCTTTGTTCCAACTTCCAGCATATCTATCTCCTCCTCATTTAACATATATTTTCAGATGATCCCAAAGCTTCTCTCTGAGACACAGGGAATGAACAGTATCGACAAAATAAAGGCGACTTGCCACTGCATCGGAGCCTGTTTTTGTCGATACTGCTCATTCCCGTCCTCTGCAGACAACATCTGGCGATCCTCTGAATGTATCTCTTATTTTTCCACCGATCGTATAATATCATACCACATTTTTGCGATGCGGCGCATCCTTTTTTAACGCCGTCTCACAGCTTCTTCCAAACCACAGCCCTCATCGTCAGATAACACGCCAGCCCGCCCACCACATTGGTCACGGGCTCCGCCGCCAGAACACCGGTGATACCCAGATCCCACAGTCGCGGCAAGATCAGGATCAGCGGTACGCCCAGGATCGCCTTGCGAAACAGCGAGAAAAACACCGCCTGCTTCGCCTTCCCCAGACTCACGAACACGGTCTGTCCCACATACTGGAACGCCATAAAGAAAAACAGCGCGAAATGCCAGCGCATGGAGACCACAGCCACCTCCATCAGCGCCTCCTCGCCGTTGAAAAATCCGACGATAAAGCGCGGGAACAGCATCAACACCGCCCAGACGCCCACCGCGTACAGCACAGTCACCCGCCTGATAAACCGGATGCCCTCCTTCACGCGCCCGTTCTTCTCAGCACCATAATTGTACCCGAGCACCGGCTGGGCTCCCTGGGTAAAGCCCTGTATGGGCATCTGCGCCACCTCCCGTACGGAGTAGATGATCGTCATCGCCCCCACATACAGATCGCCTCCGTAGAACTGCAGGGACGCATTGCAGAAAATCTGCACCAGGGAGTTGGTCACCGACATCGTAAATCCCGACAGCCCCAGCGCCAAAATCCGCTTCACCAGCTCCCGCCGCAGCCGAAGCGACGGGAGATTCAGGCGCAGGATAGCTCTCCTCCCGCACAAAAAACACAGCACCCACACCGCCGACACAAACTGCGACAGGATCGTTGCCGCCGCGGCGCCCTGAACCCCAAGCTCCAGTCCGAAGATAAACAGCGGATCCAGGACCAAATTCAGGATGGCGCCGATCACCACCGTCAGCATCCCTGTCTTCGCAAACCCCTGGGACTCGATAAACGGATTCATCCCCAGCCCCAGCATCACAAACAAATTGCCAGCCAGATAGACGTCCATATACGCGTTGGCGTAGGGAATCGTCTCATCGCTGGCGCCGAACAGATACAGGAGCGGCGTCTTCACAAGATACCCCAGAACCGTCAGGGCGATCCCGAACAGAAGAAGCAGCGTCAGAGAATTTCCGATGATCCGCCTCGCCTTCTCCTCATCCCCCCGTCCTCTCTCGATGGAGCACAGAGGCGCGCCGCCGCTCCCGCAGAGATTGGCGAAAGCGTTGATGATCGTGATGATCGGGAACGCCACGCCCACGCCGGTCAGCGCCAGACGCCCGTCCCCCTCCATATGCCCCAGATACATCCTGTCCACGATATTGTATAAAACGTTGACAAGCTGCGCCAGAATCATCGGCAGCGCCAGCCGTATGATTCCTTCCGACATGGAGCCCACCGTAAAATCATGTTTATCGCCTGTGTTATGTAATGCCATGATCCAAAATCTCCATCACTCCCGCTCCTTTTTCTTACAGCTCCAAAGAATGGCCCGCCTCCATCCGGGAAACGGGCCATTCTTTCTTATCAGAAATTATCAGAAATCTTTTTTCTTTTGCGGCGTTAATTTCAGCGAAACCGCACCGCACACCGCTGCGGCTGCCAGCACCATCCAGAAGCCGTGTCCGCTCTCATCCCCGGTTGCGGGAACACTTCCCCACAGGGGAACCTCCTCCTCCGGAATGTATATCCACTGCAGTATATCGGGGTCCCACACCTTCACATAGGTTCTGGGCACACCGTCCTCCAGTATCGTGATCCTGTCCGGACTGTCCGGATCGTTGGGATCAGGGAGCTCCGTGGGCAGCTCCGGCTCTTCCGGTATCTCCGGCTCTACGGGCGGCGGTGTCGGATCGGGATCGTGTCCCCCTCCGCCGCCTCCTCCGCCTCCGGGAGGATCGGGTTGTTCCGGAGTCTCCGGAATTTCCGGCTCTTTGACACCTTCTCCACGGATGTAGCGCAGAATGATGATCTCATCCTTTTGTGCGGTAGCCTCCGCGCCCGTCTTATAGGGTGCAACCTCATAGAGGCCCGTCGTTTCATCCAGATAACCGTAGACGGCATCTTTGTAAACGTAGGTATACTGTTCGCTTCCGGCGGGCTGGAATATCTTCTCCTTCGTCACATTTTCGGCGTAATGCCATGACTCCAGCTTATCTGAATAGGGAACGATCGCTCTCTTCCCCTCAAACTCATAGGTATATCCATCGGAGTCCTCCAGAGTGCCGTTGAAGCCTTCATTTCCGCCCTCCAGCGTCTGAATGTCATCGCTGTAGAAAGCAAACTCCATCTCCTCGTCTAATACATTCTCCGAACCGGCCACCGTATTCTCAGCGGACATATCGCTGTCCTCATCGGCCCCGGGCGGATCATTGCCAGAAATATCGTTCTCTCCTCCCTGTATCACATCTTCTCTTTCACCGCTCTCGGAATCTGACGGATCATTGCCGGAAACATCACTCCCGCTTGCGTTCGTCTTCGTTCCGGCCGCCAAAACCTGTACCTCCCCTGAGGAATCTTCTTTCCCATCGGCGTCACCCTCCGGTGTCAGCACCCCCTCGGAAGCGGTCTCAACGTTCTCTGCGGGATCGTTGGCGGAAACACTGTTTTCCCCTGTCCGCGTCGTACCGCCGTCTCCCGGATCTGCTCCTCCCCCCGGCGTTTCCTCGGTACCCTCACTTGATTCGCCGGAATCTTCTCCGGAATTTGCCGCCTCACGGTAGTAGTACTCGTGAACCACATTATAGGCGCCGCCCCGATAGTAGCGCAGAATAATGATCTGATCCCCTTCCCCCGTCGCCTTGACGCTGGTCATGGTGTCATCTTTCCTGTACTCTTTCCCCTCGCCGGCAACGCCTTCACCGTCGTAAGCGTCTCCATTATCAGAATCAACGATCCGCCCGTAAGCGGCGCCGTCATAGACATAAGGGTACTCCACATTTTCATTTTTAGGCGTAAACCGCAGTACTTTCTCCACACCGTCCGCATTGTAGGTCTTGTACCGGTTCTCATTGGTCAGGCGGCCGACATCAACTGTTTCCAGAGCACTGGTCCCATCCCATTTGTCTCCCTCGCTGGTTCGCCGGTAATACACATGGATTATATTATACTTTCCGCGTTCTTCCGGTGTCTCCTCCCTCACATAACGCAGGATGATGATCTGTGCCCCCTGCTTATCCGCCTCCGAATGGGGAAGCGCTGTGGCGAAATTTAAATTGGTCAAAGGTTTATAGGCATAATGATAAGTGCCTTCCTCATTTTTGCCTCTCCAGTCATTCATATACGGGCCGTTATAGACAATATCCTTACCTGCCTCCAACGGCACCTCCTTCTCCGCATCTCCTGTTGTCCAGGAGACCACCTTTCCGTAGGCATCGCCGTCCGTCTCAATATGGGTATATGTGTGCCCGTCATGCACATCCTGCAGGTGAACGTCCTCCGCGAAATGCCCCGCTTTATCATCATGCTTCCCATCACAGTTCTTTGTATAGACAGGTGAAGAACCCTCAAATGTATATGAAACACTGCCATCCGGTTTCTTCTCCTTCAGATAATACTCGTGAATCACATGGTAAGATGCCTCCACCTTGTCAATGCGGTTCGTGAAGGTCACAGTCGCCTCTTTGATATAATCCGAAGTCAGACTGCTGCTGTCACTGAATGCCACATCAAAACCGACGATCTGATCGTCCATCGCTCTGATTTCGTATTTTCCGGGAGGCAGCATAGAACCTGTCTGCCCCTGCACAGTCGTGCTTTCTCCGGATTTGAGTTTAATTGTTTTGACAAGTTCATTCGATCCAAATTTGTAGATATTATAAGTGTACACCCGACCGCCGTCTTCCGTTGGATCTCCCGGTCTGCGGATATTCACCGATCGAGTGTCAAGAATCTCAATCACGATATAACCGCCCGTACTTGTCACAGATTTCTCCGTATCTTTCAATTCAACCCGGAATCCCTTCGGTTCTAACGGCTTAATCGTCTCTTTGATGTAAAAATTTCCCTTGTGCAGACCGCTGATCTTCACTTTCTGTCCGGCTTTGAGCGTCACTGTGGTACCATCCTCGTTCGTCGGCACATTGATTGGATTATCATTTTCGTCAGTGACGGTAAACCCTTCGATTTTCTTGTTGTTGGAATCAGTGATCGTATAATAATAGGTCACCATTTTGTCCGGATCATTGGAGTCTTCCGCTTTACTGAGCATGATCCAGCCGCGATCATCTATCTCCACCCTTTCGCCTTTTGTGCTGGGACTTGTGACCTCCAATTCCGTCTCTTTTACCGTATATTCCGTCCAGGAAACGCCAAGGTACTTTGCCGCGGAATCGCTGACTTCCCTTGTCCCTACAGATATTCTTTTATTATACGGCTTCTTTACAATATCTTTGCCTGCCAGATTTACCGGTTTGTCTCTCTCATTCCCCTTTGCATACGCCTTCATACTCCACATTTGAGGCCTTGATGAATCCACTGTCGGATCAATCGCCCCGTATCGGAACCTGTATGTAACCGTTGAGGACATCACTTTCAAATTCGCATCATACAGCGGGCCGTAAGTCAGATTGTCAATATAGTCTCCTCCTACTATTATCTGCTTAGAGCCTCCGTTTGGCGTATAATATATTACATTATATTTTCCTGACTTTTTTTCTTCCTTTGTCTCAGGGAACTTTGCCGTATACCCTTTTACCCCGCTGTATGTCTCGGACACGCTGATGGTGTAAGTGCCCTCCGTCAAATGCTCCGCCATGCCGGTCTCACCGGATTTCAGGACAAGGTCTCTGATTTCCGGTCCCGAAATATGGTAGTAGTGAGTTCGCGGGACACTTCCCTCCTGAGGCGGTGCAGTGATCAACAGCTGGCTGTCACTGCCGTTGATGTGTACCTCACCCTCCGCCCGTATCTTGCCGCTCGAATCCGTATACGGAACCACTTCAAAACTTCTGCCTCCTACAAGAACATGGAATCCGTCCTCGGAGTGCAGCTTGGTGATCGTATATTCCCCTTTGGGCAGCCCATCACCAAGTTTTATTGTCTCTCCGGCCTTAACAACAACATCTGCACCGACGATTTCGCTTCCTCCATCGCTGGTTTTTCTGGTAAGCCGAAAAGTCACATCGGGCACATCCGCCGGGCGCGTAACCTCAATCTCACCCCCGTCTTTGCCGATATTGACCGAAGCCTGGGAAGCACCCACATGCATGGAACTCTTGCAGACCGTTTCTACCACATCATAGTCGTTTCCTTCACCGTTGTCAGTCTGCTCGATCACACTGATTTTAAATGCAGTTTCAAAAGGTACCTCCACCTCCCAATTCCCATTTGCATCCGGAATCTTCACATTCTTCACGACGGACTCATATTCATTCTCCCCGCCTTTCTTGATCTGCGCCTCCACACGGAAGTTATAGGTCAATTTTTGGGCCTCCACCAAAGCCTCAGGAGTCATTTTATCCACAGCAAACACCTTTTTAATGGTCAGAGAATACGGATTGCTCCTCTCCTCCGCAGAGGTCACCATTGTCCCTATTGCCAGGACCATCATCAAAAAAAGTATAGTGACGCCAAATATTCTTTTTCCAAATTTTTTCATCAGGATCATTCCCCCCTCTGATCGAATTTACATGGAATAATTATATCCCGCCCCCCCGGACACTGTCAAGACAGACCGGGCAAAATTGCGGGCACTTTCTCATCTTCTACCGTCCTCTTTACAGTGCTTCTCAAAATCCTCCAGGTCCTTTCCGAATTTATTCTGATCCGGCTCTAAAACCCGTCTGATCCTGCTGAGCAGATCCTCGGAGGAAAAGGGTTTTAATATGTAATCGCAGATTCCCAGTTTGGCGCTCTCCAGCACATAGCTCTTGCTCTCCATGCCCGTCAGCATGATCACCGGAATATCATGAAATCCTCTGGAGCGCATCTCCCGCAGCGTCTCGATGCCGTCCTTGGTCGGCATCTGAATATCCAGCAGGATAAGGTCCGGCCTTTCCTGACTCAGGTATTTCAGGGCTCTGGCCCCTGAATTGACCGTGACCACCTCGTAATCATTCCGCAGAGTGTCCGCTATCCTCGTCAGGACGATCGCCGTATCGTCCACCGCCAGAATACGTTTCCGCGATCCCTCTAAAATATCGTCTTCGATCTGCCCCATTTGTCCTATTCCTCCTTCTCCAGTATGCCCAGAAGCTGACGCAGCAGCTCCTCCGCATTGTCGTCCTCATATAATTTCAGCTGTTCCCGTATCTGCGAAAGGCGCTTTTCCGCCTCCTCCGGCAGTTCATGGGCCAGCATATCTTCCACCCGTCCCGCGCACTCCGCCGACCGGAAGTGCTCCAGTTCGTCCAGGGCTTTCGCCGTCTGTTCCCGCAGTTCTTCCAAAGACAGGCGGGGCAGCCTTTCTCCCACGGCGTCCTTCTGTCTCCGCTCCTCCAGAAATCTCCCGATATTTGCCAGAAGCGTCTCGTAGGCCTCCAACAGCAGCGGGAACTTCTCCGCTATAAACGCCTCGTCGCCCTGCGCTGCAGCATTCTCCTGCTCCCTGGCCATGGCGGAGACCTCCATCGCCCCGATGCCCGCGGAAGCGCTCTTTAACCCATGCACCTCTATCTGATACCGCTCCCTGTCCGTCCCTGCCAGCTCCCGCAGAAGCGTCACCTTGCGTTTCCCGTCCACGTGATAGATCTCCAGCAGATCGGCGAACCCGTCCGCATCGCCGGAATAGTACCGCATCGCCGCGTCCATATCGATCCCGTCGATCGGAAAGGCCGCCGGATCAATGAGTTTCTGGTCCTCCCCGCCCTCTCTGCTCTTCCTGCACTCCTCGGGCACCCACCGCAGCAAAAGATGGTTCAACTCTCTTCTGTCGAGAGGTTTGGCGATAAAATCCTGAAAGCCGCACTGTAAAAAATGTTCCCGCATGCCCGCCATCGCGTTGGCAGTCAGCGCGATCATGGCGGGAGCCAGCCCGTTCTGGCCGCAGTCTGTGCGGATGATCTCCGCCGCCTCGATGCCGTCCATACCGGGCATCATGTGGTCCATAAAGATAATATCGTAGGCCGTCTCCTCTGCAAGCCGGATCGCTTCCGGACCGCTCTCGGCCTCGGTCAGATCGAAGTCGTAGTTCTTCAGAAAACCTCTCGCCACCTTGCGGTTGACCGCATTGTCATCGACAACCAGCACTTTTACGCCGGGCGCCGTGAAAAAGTCCACCCGATCCCGCTCCGCCTGCAAAATCTCCGGCATCTCCGAAATCGGCCGCCCGTCCGTGACCTTCTGAGGGATCGTGATGGTGACAACAGTCCCTCTGCCGTAGGTGCTTTCCACACGGATGTCCCCGCCCATCAGTTTCACCAGATGCTTCACGATGGCAAGCCCCAGACCCGTGCCCTCCACGGTCCTGTTTTTCGTGGAATCCACCTGCCGGAAATCCTCGAAGATCTTTTCCAGATCCTCCTCCCGTATGCCGCAGCCGGTGTCCTCCACTCGGAAGGTGAGCAGTTCCTCTCCCGCATCCTTTCCGGGCTCCCCGGTGATCTCCACATGGACAAAGCCCTTCCTTGTGAATTTTATGGCGTTGCTGAGGATATTGATCAGAATCTGCTTGATACGCCCCTCGTCACCGCTGTAGCGGCAGGGCAGGTCCTCGTCGTACCTGTATCTCAAAAACAGTCCGCGCTGGGAGGCCGCCATATCCATCATGCCCATGATCTCGTCCACCACGGTCTTTATATAGTAATCCGCATACACAAGCTCCATCTTGCCCGCCTCGACCTTGGACAGGTCGAGAATATCATTGATGATCGCCAGCAGATTTTTCGCCGCCGACTGCACATCCTTCGCATGCTCGTAGATCTCCGTATCCCCGCAGCTCTCCATGATAATATCGTTCAGGCCGATGATCGCATTCATCGGAGTGCGGATCTCATGGGACATATTGGCAAGAAACTCGCTTTTCGCAATATTGGCCTTCTCGGCCTGGAGCCGCACTCGTTTGATCTCCTCGATATAAGTCTTGATATCGGTCATATCCAGAAACAGGATGACGCATCCCAGCCTTTTCCCGTTCTCATCTATAATATATTTGCTGTGGCTCTCATAGTCCCGCCCGTTGATTGCAAGGCTCCTGACCGCATCCTCGCGAAAGATCTCCTCCTGAAACTCCTCCAGCACCCGGATGTTCTCCCCCAGCTTGTGGGAGGGCAGGCTGGTAAAGATTTTCGCCGCCGCTTTGTTGTAGTTGACAAGCCTGTCATGGTCATCCACAACGATCACGCCGTCCCCCATTCCCTCCAGGATCTTCTCCGCTGCCAGATGACGAAAATCATAGTTGCGGCGGCTCCATATTACTATGACCACCAGAGCCATGGAGATCGTCAGTGTCACCGGCGTGAAATCAAACACCTTCACCAGTTTCAGGACATAGGCGGCCAGCATGATGACCGGCAGAGTGGAGATCGCCAGAATCGTCCAGTACTGACGGTTGACCTGTCGGTCCGAGCGTTCACTGACAGCCCGCACCAGCACATAGATACAGAGAGTGTAGGGAATGATAACGCGGCTGAGCAGAAAGACCACATACAGCGGACCGTAGGTGATATCCACATGGTAAAACCCGTCCGCCTCCGCCACCCAGCGGACTTCCCGGTAAAAAAGGCCCTGCCAGTTGAAAAAGACCGTGGGCAGGGCAAAGAAACTGACCGCCGCAAGCGTCCGCAGAAGAATCTTCGGCGGCTTCATATAGCAGTAGAGATAGAGAAACCAGCAATAACAGATCGGCACAAAGGCGGAACCCACATTTTCCACGGTGATCGCCGCCAGCGCGGCCTCCAGCGCAGTTGCAGTCAGCTCCAGCAGATAGCCCACATTCTGTACAAGGGAACTGCACATAATGATAATCAGCAGCTTCTGTTCCTTCGCTCCCTCTCCGTTTAGCAGAAGCAGCAGCGCCACCACTGTCAAACATATGCCGAAACACTCCAATGCAATGACAAAATTTACCATACTACTCTTCCACCCGCCCACGGCTTTGATTCATAAAATTACAATATTACATTTTGACTGCTCTGTCAAGAAACGCGTATCTCCGCAGAACTCCTCCGAAATACAGGCAGATCGCAACCCCCATGATCCCGAGGATAAACATCATCATCGCCGCCCCGGATCCCTTTCCGCTGCCGAAACACATCTTAAGCATCCCGCCGGCGGGAGCCGACGCCATCACCGGCTCGCACAGTTCATCCACCAGAAAACCACCGAGGAAGAACCCCACGGGAATGGTAAAAAACTGTAATGTATTTCTGCAGGAGTACACCCGCCCCTGCATATCCACAGGGATCGAGGTCCGCAGTATCACATCCAGATTCGCACTCATGACCGGCACCAGAAGCCATCCGATGATCTGTGCCAGGCACCACAGAAGAGGTGTTTTTGTAAACGCCAACAAAAAATTTTCCGTGCCCAACGAGATCAGCATAGTGATATAGATCACACGGATACGGTTTTTCGGCGCCGGAAGCAGCGTGGTGATCAGGCTCCCGACTAGCATCGCTATCCCCGCGCAGGATGTCACAACGCCCAGAACCTTCTCTCCCCCGTTCTCCCTGGGCAGCACAAACGCCGGAAGCACCGCGTCAAAAGCCGACGCCACCAGATTCACCCCCGCTAAAAATAAAATCAGCCAGAGGATGAGGCGATTTTTCTCCAGGTACGCAAGACCTGTCTTAACCGTGGCCAAAAACGGCTCTTTCTCCGGCATCTCCCCGGAGACGGCAGGAATCTCCACCAGAAAAAGCAGCGTGAGAAACGCCGCCGCAAAAGTCAGAAGATCCAGATAGATCACGGCCTCCAGTCCCGCAAAGGCAAACAGCGCCGTGGCGAGCACCGGGTTTAAGATCGTCACCAGAGAATTGGAAAAGGACCGCAGACCGCTGGTCTTCTGGTAGTATTCCCTGGGTGTGATCAACGTCATCGCCACATCCCCCGCCGGCTGCTGTACCGTGTTCATCAGGCCGTTCACCGCATTCAGCAGATAGAGATGCACCGGCATAAGAGTTCCTGTTTTCAGCAGCACGAAAACCGCCACAGAACAGCACGCCGCAAACGTATCACAGGACAGCATCGTCTTTTTCTTATCCCACCGATCACTGAGTGCCCCCGCAAAAATACTGAGCAGAACATAGGGCGCGTAGGAACAGATCGACAGAAGCGCCGTCTGCAGCGCGGAACCCGTCTTCTGGTAAAGCCAAAGCGTCAGGGCAAAATTCGTCATCGTGCTTCCGAGCTGGGAGAGCGACTGGGTGCTCCATAAAATGAGAAATGTCTTCAGTTCTTTTATTGTTTCTTTCATCTTTTACTTTGCTCCTTTGATCTTATGATATTGATATATGCTTTGAAGCCGTTCGGCTCCCCACTTCTATAAAATCAAATCGCAAAGTTCGAGGACTTCAGCCTTAATCAGCTGTCTCCCTCCATGCATCGTCCTCAAACCCTGCATGGAGGTTTTGCAATTTCCAATTCAAACAATTTTTCGAATCCCCTGTCTTAAAAATCACTAACTTACGAGTTGGTGTATTGTGAGTTTATTATATGTTTTTTGAGAAAATTGTCAATACACCCGGTTCTTTTTTAGAAGTAAATTCAAACACATCTGATTGCCTCTCCTATCTGCGATCCATTCAGATACAGGACGTCATTTTTATAATTGCTGATGAAGACGCAGAGACTGCTTTGGGCATTCCCGAAAAGCAACCCGAAGAACAGCCGAAAGTGGCCCACTGCCACTGCAACATATGAATAAAATCAGGGGCTGAAATCGGCATCAGCCGACAGCCCCTCTTTCACATATCCTTTCCGCTGCTTCTCACAATCTCTCCCCATTCGAGGCGATCACTTCCTTATACCAGTAAAAGGATTTCTTCCGCACGCGCTTTAACGTCCCTTTCCCGTCATCGTCCCTATCCACGTAGATCAGCCCATAACGCTTGGACATCTCCCCCGTGGTGGCGCTGACCAGGTCGATACAGCCCCAGGGCGTATAGCCTATGATATCCACGCCGTCCTCGTCTGCCGCCTCCGTCATCGCCCGGATGTGGGCTCTCAGATAGTCGATCCGGTAGTCGTCGTTGATACTTCCGTCCTCTTTTACCGCATCCACCGCGCCCAACCCGTTTTCCACCACAAACAGGGGTTTCTGATAGCGGTCATACAGCGCGTTCAGCGTGATTCGAAATCCCATCGGATCGATGGGCCACCCCCATTCACTGCACTCCAGATAAGGATTTTTTGCCGAGGCAAAGACATTTCCGCCGGATGCCTCCCCCCTGCCGTCCGCGCGCACGCAACGGCTGTTATAGTAGGACAGAGAAATAAAGTCCACCGTATTTTCCTTTAAAATCTCTGTGTCCCCTTCGGCTATTTCAAGCCCGATTCCCTGCTGTTCCAGGAATTTCTTCGCGTACGCGGGGTACTCTCCCCTGGCCTGCACATCGATAAAAAAGTAGTTCTCCCTGTCCTTCTTTATGCTCTCCCAGACATCCGCCGGATTACAGCTGTAGGGATATACGCTGCCCGCCGCCAGCATACAGCCGATCTGAAATTCCGTGCTGATCTCCCGCGCCAGCTTCACCGCCAACGCCGAAGCCACCAGCTCATGGTGCGCCGCCTGGTATTTCACCTGCTGCTCTTCCTCCCCCTCTTCCAGACGGATCCCCGCCCCCATAAAGGGCAGATGCATCAGCATGTTGATCTCATTAAACGTAATCCAGTACCGGATTCTGCCTTTAAAGTGTCGGAACACCGTGTCACAGTACCTGAGGAAGCAATCTATCATCTTCCGGCTCTTCCAGGAACCGTATTTCTCCACAAGCACAAGCGGCGCGTCAAAATGACAGAGCGTCACCACCGGCTCGATCCCATAACGCAAAAGTTCATTTACCATATCATCATAGAACCGCAGCCCTTCTTTATTCGGCTCGCTCTCCTCCCCTGTCGGGAAGAGCCTGGACCAGGAGAAGGAAAACCGGTAACACTGAAATCCCATCTCCGCAAACAATGCTATATCTTCTTTATAATGTCCGTACATATCTATCGCTTCCCTGCCCGGGTAAAAGGTATCCGCCGGCAGATCCCGATAGTCCATAATTCCCTTCATGACCGGCATACGGTACTCGCCGTGGGGAATGACGTCCACGATCGCCATTCCCCGTCCGTCTTCCTGAAAGCCGCCTTCACACTGGTTCGCCGCCGTGGCGCCTCCCCACAAAAAATCCTCTCTCATGATCTGTTTCCTTTCCCTGTCCTCATCCTGCACTCACATGCCGCCCACGCCGATCAGCTCCGCACCTGCCTGAATCTCTTTCTCCGTCTCAACCGGCAGCACCTCGCCGATCTCGTCGACGTTGGTCACAAGCACCGGTGTAACCAGCGAATATCCCGCCTCTTTGATCAGATTCATATCAAACTCCAGCAGTTTCTGTCCTCTTTTCACTCTATCGCCCGCAGCCGCAAGGGGTTTGAAGCCTTTGCCGTTTAACTGTACCGTATCCATTCCCACATGCATCAGCAGTTCCGCGCCGTTGTCCGTCGTCATGCCGATGGCATGGCCGGTGGGGAAGAAAGCGGATATGATGCCGTCCGCCGGAGCGTACAATACGCCCTCTTTCGGCATAATGGCAATTCCCTTTCCGAGAACGCCGGAAGAAAATGCTTCGTCCTCCACATCTTCCAGCCGGATCGTCCTGCCCGTCAGAGGGCTTACGATCGTTATCTGAGCGGCACAATCCGCCTGCTTCGCCGTCACTGCACCGGCTTCCGCGCCCTTATCTTCTTTATAGAAGAGCATTGTCAGTATAAATCCTGCCGCCATGGAAATGCCGATTCCCGCAAAAGCTACCAGAATATTTCCCATACTGCCGTCCGGGTTCATCATATTGGGCAGTTCAAAGATCCCCATGCCGCCCAGGATAAACTTCCTGAAATTAAAGTACCCGTAGAATGCGCCGCCGATGCCGCCCGCGATGCAGCTGATGATAAAGGGTTTCTTCTTCGGCAGCAAAATACCGTATATAGCCGGCTCGGTCACACCGAAGATGCCGGAGATAAAGTTCGGGATCGCCATCTCCTTCAGCTTTTTGTCCTTTGTCTTGAAGAACATTGCCAGCACCACCGCCGATGTCGCGAAAGTGCAGGCGAAAAACGGCATCATCACGTTGTCATACCCGAGCGTCTGCACGTTGTTGATGTAGACCGGTATAAAGCCCCAGTGCATACCGAAGATCACAAGGATCTGCCAGGTCAGTCCTACGATCGCTCCGGCTAACGTCGGACTGAATCCGCGGATCGCCAGCGTAAACTCCGAGATCAGCGTGGAGCCGAAGGTTGCCACAGGCCCGAGGAAAAGCATGGACACCGGGATCATCACAAGCAGCGTCAGCATCGGCACAAAAAAGAACTTCACCAGATCCGGTATGTACTTGCTGAAAAACCTTTCACACTTTGAGGCAAACCACACCGCGAGGATCACCGGGATCACCGTCCCGGTATAATCCACCGAGATCACCGGAATCCCGAAGAAGTTGATGTACACCGGCGAGCGGAACATGGTTCCCTCCAGGATATGATAGAGTGGCTCCGCCCCAGCGGACAGCGTGCCCGCCTGTATGCCCGGATAACACATAGCCGCACCGATGGCAAGCCCCAGCATCGGTTTCAGTTTAAACTTCTGCGCCGCCGTATATCCCAGAAACAACGGCAAAAAGGTAAACAGCGCATCCCCCGCCGCATTGATGATCAGATAGCCGCCGCAGTCCGCACTGTAGAGCCCCAGAGTGACAAACAGCGTGTTTAAGCCTTTCAGCATTCCGCAAGCCGCCATAATGCCGAGGATCGGCTGGAAGATGCCGGACACCATATCGATCGCCCTGTCAAAAAGCTTTCCGGGTTTCTTTTCCTCCGTCTCTTCCGCTCCCGCCTTTAAGTCCAGAAGCTGCATCACATCCTCAAACACTTCCGGCACATGGTTTCCGATCACCACCTGATACTGGCCACCGCTCTTCATCACGGTCACGACGCCCTCCATGTCCTTCAACACCTGATCCTTCGCGGCTCCCTCATCCTTCAGGGTGAATCGAAGTCTTGTGATACAGTGGACCAGTCCCGCAACATTGTCTTTTCCGCCGACGTTTTTCACGATCTCTTTTGCCAGCGCTTCATATTTTCCCATCTGTTTTCCCTCCTGCTATTTTGTGTTCCTGTTTTGTTGTATCAACTATAACACTCTGCTGTTTTCCCCTCAATATCTCCCGGTATGATAGGTCCGCTGTTCCAAAAAAAGGCAGAAAAATACCGCTGTTTCTGTAACAGCGGTACAAAATTTCTTTGATATATCTCCTCACTCCGCCCCCGCCCTGTCCAGAAGCAGGTCCATATGCTGCAGCATCTCCAGCGAAGATTTGGCATGTTCATTGCAGCACCCTGACAAAAGCAGTGAAAACAGTATATCGATCACATAGTTCGCCGCCGCGAAGGATGTGATCACATCCAGACTTACCAGCGAATCGCGATTGGGGATCTCCACGATCTCATGGCATTCCTTCCGTATCACCCCATTGTGCGGCCCCATGATCCCCACCACATAATTGTTCGTGGCCCTGCGCAGATATCTCGCGGTCCGGATCATCGTCCGGTTCGCGCCGGTGAAACTGAGCAGAAACGCGATGGTCCTTCTGTTTTTTCTGGCCGCCAGGTAATGTCCGTTGATGCTCTCGTAGGCGGAGGACTCCACCCCCAGTGTGGCAAACTTGAAGGCCGCCGCCTGTGCCAGAATATAGCTGATCCCCGTGCCGTAAATGTCGACGCACTCGGCACGCCGCAGCACATTGTGTATCCTGTTTATACTGTTTTTGTCCAGTGCGAGCCTTGTGTTTGTCACCGCCTTATCGTAGAGCCCCGGCAGCGTATTGATAATGTCCGTGCAGGTGCTCTTATCATGGATCGGCTCCCCCGCGAGCATCCGGGCCAGTCTGTTCTTCTGACCTATCTCCTCCACCAGTTTCAGACGGAATTCCTGATAGCCCGTAAGTCCCAGCTTCTGGCAAAGGCGCACCACCGTCGCCTTGCTCGTGAAGGAAGCCTCCGCCAGCTCTGCGGAGGACATTCCGGGAGCCTTATCGGGATGCTCCAGAATATAGCGCGCCACATCCTTTTCATGGTTGGTAAAATTCATTCCCTGCTCCAGCTTTTCCAGCAACATAGGCCTCTCCCCGTCTACAAAAACAGCTCGTTCTCTTTATAGCCGCCGCACTCTTTTTTCAGTTTCATACTGCCTGCGATGAGCAGCGCTTTACTGACGTTTCTGGCCTTCTGCGGACAAACTGCAATACAGCGCATACAGGATATACATTTTTTGTTGTCGGTCTCAGAGGGATCCTCCGCAGAAATCGCCCCCACCGGACACTCCTTCGCGCAATAGCCGCACCGCACACAGTCTTTCCCCGCCTGGGGCTTCATCGGCACGCCGCCGTATTCGCGGTAGGGACGGTTTCCGGGCAGCTTCAGCGCTCCGACAGCGTTTCCAGACTCTATCGCAGAGCGAATGCGGAGCGCAAACTCTGCCAGCTCCTTCTCATCCTGCTCATTCGGACGTCCCGCCGCAAACTGCCGCATAATGGAATGCTCGGCTATCGCCGCCACCCCGGCCGCGCAGACAAAGCCCGCCTCTTCCAACACGTCCTGCAATTCCGCAAAGGTATCGTCATAATCCCGGTTTCCGTATACCGTGATCAATACCGCCTTCGCCCCGTTTCCTTTCATCTGCCCGAGCCTTTTTGCCGCAATATCGGGAACCCGCCCGCCGTAAGACGGAACGGATACGATGCAGATATCTTCCGGTCCAAACACATATGTGGTGTAATCCGTTTTTTGACTGATAAGGTCAATATATGTACTCTCCGGACAGAAGGATCTTGTAAAGATATCCGCTGCTTTTTTTGTCCCCCCGGTGGGACTGAATGTGATCTCATAGACTGACATGTTCTGTTCTCCTTTCTGTTCTGCTTTCTGTTCTATTTTCCTTTCTCCGCGACGCCTACGGCTCGATCCGCCCTGCAAATCCCGGATCATATCTGCCGTCAAAGGTCTTGTCGAAGGATACCGAAACCTGTCTGTAATCCCCTTTTGTCATCTTCTGCCCCGGCTTAAATCCCGTGAGCATATACCGATATGCACTGAACAGCACCGCTGCCTCCGTGCTCCCACGGTCCGCCGCATAAATCTTGTAATGATGCATATCATCAATGATCTTTGCCGAGGTATCGACCTGCGCGATCTGCCTTTCCCCGCAGTAGATCGAACTCTTCCCTTCCGTCTTAAAGGATTTGAAGTACATCTGGAATACATCATTTCCCAGTATCATCTCATGGTAACCCGCCGTGGAAAACATGCCTGTTTTTCTCTCCACCTGACAGATACTCCCCCGTCTTCCTCCGTCGATCAGGTAAGTGCGGTAAGCCGTCTCCTTCTTATCCTGCCGTCTTTTTGTCTGCACGGCCGCCGCCGGATTTCCCTCGCGGGAGAGAAAAAATCCTGTGCCGAGTACGCTGACCTGAACTTCCGCATCCATCCGTCCGGGTCTCCCCTTGACATGGACCGTTCCCGCCATATCATTTCCACGCCTTATCCGGAAATTTGCTTCGTACAGTTCTCTGTTTATCTGCTCCATCTCTAAAATCATATCCGGTCCGTTCTCCAATCATACCCCTCATTATATAAGTCATTTTAAACCTTTTTTAAATATTTCACCGGCACTTTCTTCGTCAGCCAGACGCCGTTTTTCGACAGATAGAACGGACAGCCATCCCGGGACATGTCGCCCGCCTTCACGATGTAGAGCACCGGCTTCCCGTGGCGTCCGCCCACTTTCACAGCCGTATCCCTGTCCTTCGACAGATGGACATACAGCCTTCCCTTCGGGATCAGCCCCTGCCCGTCTATGGATTTCACATATTTTTCTCCCGTCCCGTGCCAGAGTTCCTCCGGCGGCACCGCCTCCTCCAGTTCCACATCGACCGGTATCGAATGTCCCTGGTTGGCCCTGATCAGGGTCTTGTCCTCGTTGAAGAAGTATCTCTGCTTATCGTCCGTGCGGACGATCTCCTCCAGGATATCCCTGTTGCAGGCATGGGTTTTTGCCATACCTGCGATCAGCTCATCGACGTTTGCCCAGCCGTGTTCGTCCAGGGTGATGCCGATGGCCTCCGGTTTGTGGCGCAGGATGAGGCTTAAGTATTTGCTTGTAGATTTTAGGTTCATAATGTTGTTTCCTCCTTCCCCCGATATCGTCTCCGGTAATAATCTATCGTCCGGTATTCCAGGATGTCTTTCATATGAGCGCGGAAAGCAGAGCTTTTTATGACAGGTCTCAGATCTTCTCTGATCGCCAGAGCATACCCTTCCTTCTCGATAAAAAAGCCCTTGCCGGATTCCTTCAGGAATCTGATCGGCATTGTCTTTGCCTTTGTCAGATGCTGCCTGTCCGACATTTTTTTGTACTCCTCGTAGGTAATCCCCTCCGAAAAATCCCGCCAGTTCTTATTTCTGTCAAAAAATTCCTTCCAGCACGCGAGCACTTCACTCTCCGTCACTTCCAGTCGAACATCCCCCTTATTGTAGAAGGAATACAGGATAGGCATCTTATACACTTTCGTCATATCGGTCGTCTCGATCAGTGTCAAAAAATCCTTCCCCATTCCGGTATTTAATTTGTTTTCCTCTTCCGATAATTCCCCCAGGCCACGCAGAAAATCCAGATAATGTCTGAATGGATTTTCCTTTGCATTCCTCATACAATACTGATATATCTCATCCTCCATCCACGTAAAGAGATCCATTCTGGAAGGCACCTTCCCGTCCAGCAATTCCTTCACACGGTAATACTCCTGACTGATGCGCTCCTTTATGGTCAGAGATTTTTTATCCAGTTCTTTAAACAGGTCGATCAGCCTGATGTCAAAATCGACAATACAGTCATCCGGATATTCCGTCTCGCCACGATCTCCTGCCTTTCTCTCAATGTATGACCCTCCCCCGGCAAGCAGAAGCGGAGCTTTTCCCGCCTTCTCATAATTTCCGATAAAATCCAGCACATTCAGGTATTCTTTTCCTTTATAAGTGCGAAGCCCGCGCCCGAGCTGCTGCAGAAATACAACCGGGGATTCCGTCGGTCTTAAAAACATAACCATATCGAGGGAAGCGATATCCAATCCCTCATTAAACATATCCACGGCAAATATTACTTTTATTTCCTCTCTTTTCAGCTTTTCAACCGCTATATCCCGCTCCTCCGAAAACTTCCCGTTCGCATCGCTGTACACCGCCGCTGTTGGGATCCCTCTGCCGCAGAACTCCTCCGCCATTTTTTCTGCATGCTGCCTGGAACAGCAAAATCCCAGCGCTCTCCGGGAATGATACTTCATATAATGCTTATAGATCAGGTCATATCTTGTGACATTGTCTCTATATATTTCTGTCAATTCCCTCTCATCATATTTTCCTTTTACGAGGCGCAGCCCTGAATAATCCGTCTTATCATATATCCCATAGTAATGGAAGGGCACCAGCATTCCCCTGTTGATCGCCTCTTTCAACGAAATTTCATATGGTACGTTATAGTCACAGATCTCATAAATATTCTTCCCGTCCATCCTCTCCGGCGTCGCCGTAAGCCCGAGCATAAACTGCGGTTTGAAATAATCTGCGATCCGCCGATACTGATCGTTTACCGCGTGATGAAATTCATCGATGACAATATAGTCAAAGTAATCCTCCGGAAAAAATTCCCTGTTTAAATATTCTTCCTTTCCCAGCGTCTGGGCAGAAGCAAAGATAACCGCCCTGTCTTTATCTTTCCTCTTTCCATCGAAAAAACCATAGTCATCCGACTGCCGCACATTTTTGAACGAAACAGCTGCCTGCTTCAGTATCTCCTCTCTATGCGCCACGAACAGCACTCTCTCAAACTCCGCCGAGTCAAAAGCTGCAAGATATGTTTTTCCAACTCCGGTGGCCGCCTGGACAAGTCCCTTTTTCGCTCCCTCTGCCCTGCTGTCCCTGAGCGCGTACAACGCCTCTATCTGCGCTCCTCTCGGCTGAAACAGTACTTCGACTTTTGTATCCGCATCCTCCTCAAATCTGTCATACCTGGCGATATCCTTCGCTACCGCCGGTTTATGCCAGCTTTTGGAATATCGTTTCAACTCCTCATCATCAACGATGATAGAATGATGAAAAAACAACTCCTCAAAGGTGTGATAGAACATCCTGAAGTTTTTGTCATCCGCCATGCTGTTAAAGCGGTAATTCCACTCGATCCCCGATGTCAGAGCACTTCTGGAAATATTCGAAGAGCCGATATAGATCTCTCCCATATTCCCATAGTGAAAAATATAGGATTTCGGGTGAAAAGAACGCCCTTTATCATGATAAAACCGCAGATCCACCCGATCGCCCAATTCCTTTTTGATCAGATATAGCGCCGAGGGCTGTGTGATTCCCAGATAATTCCCGGTCAGTATCCTCACCTTTGCCCCTCGCTCCAATGCCGCCCTGATATCGTTTAAGATCATCCTGACGCCAGACTCCATGAGGAAGGATACGATAATATCGATCTGCTCCGCCTTCATCATACTCATCTTGAGCTGATAATACAAAAAGCGGCTCCGGTTTCTCCCCCCGGTCATCACATCGGTCGGCTCAATCATCAGATCATTTACCTGAATATGCTCCGTCTGCCCATTGTACTCATCTGTACGGTCTATTCTTTCCGCAGAATTAAATTGAGCCATTTTTCCTCCCCCCGTCCCGGTCGTACATCCGATGTGATCCATTGTTCTTCTATTTTTACGTTTTCAAACATTCTCAAGAAATCCGCAAAAGCTTCTTCCGTCATATCCGTAAAGTAACGTCCGTTTCTCTCCCCCGCATAATTTCCGTATTTAAAAGAAGTATAGATGATACCGCCATCTTTCAGCGCGGTTATCATCTTCCTCATCACATCCGCAAGTTCATGTAACGACAGATGCAGTATGGAAGAACACGCCCAGATGCCGTCGTATTTTTCCACTTCCGCCAGCTCATGAAAGAGCATATTTTTCACTTTCACGCCGGTATATTCGCTTGCCACTCTGCACAGCTCGATCGAACCGTCCACCGCACCTACCTGATATCCCTGCGATATAAAATATTTCGTATCACGCCCGGAACCGCAGCCGAAGTCAAGGATCACGGCGTTTTCGTGCAGTTTCTCCGTGAATCGCCTCTGAGTTGACTCAAAATTTACATGGGCGGTTTCGGCGGCGAATCTGGCGGCGTTTTGATTGTAGTAGTTGATTGTTTGGGGTTCATTCATCTTCTGTATTTCCAGTTCCTTTATAGATGCATGTTCAATACAAGTTTTTGCTGTATTCCATTAGAATATATGTACGCTGTATTCTTTCTGTCAAAGACCGGATCCGCATCATGGATAATGCTGTGATGGTTTGGACACACAACCATCTGATTGCTTGCATCGTTGTTAAGGCTTTTCACAAAATAATCAATGTGGTGTGTCTCCGCGATATGGGAACCATACTCTTCCCCGATCAGCTTTCCGCAAATCTGGCACCTGTAGCCATATAAAAGTTTCAGGTTTTGACCGATTTTACGATTAAGCTTTCTTATCTTCACAAACTGCACATTAACAGTAATTCCAGCCTCTTCATCTGTCACATCATAATTTATTTTTGCTTCCACCATCCGCTCCTGCTGCCCTTTTACAGTATCTTTCAAAATTTGTACGTCATCAGCAACAATCGTTTCAAGAACATATGAATCATCATATTCCGTTGTATAGATAACCAGATATTCTTTATACTTTTCCGGAACTTTAATCATAGTTCTTATAGATGGGTCGCGGTTTTCTCTCACATTTTTTATATAATTATAACTTTTAAAAAAGCACGTCTGTAAAGCCTTTGCCAGTTCTCCATTTCTCTTATATCTTATCTGGTAAGTATCATTTTTTCGATTAAATTTCGGATCATAATTTAAATTTACGATCTTCGCTTCATAGGACTTTCCATTCAAATACAGCTGGATATCCTTAGATTGGCCTCTTGCAAGGAATCTCCCCATGATCTGTCCGAACACAACCTGATTTTCCATAGGCAGGGCAAGTCCTTCCATAAGCAGAGACCAGTCAACTTCTTTTTTATAAACGTAGTTTTCGGTTGTCATGAGAGATTACCTCGTAATTTCATAAAACAATACCAGTCCCTTGTATTTTCCAGTTTAAAAATACCTGAAACTACAAAACAAAAAATAGTTTATAGGAACAGAGTAAAAGTAACCCTGATTCTATTTTTCGCTATGATGCCCAGCTTTTGAATATACAGAATATTTTTCACTAATATAATTGTTCATTACTTCTTATAAAATATTTTACCATAAATATATATTCCTTTCTACTATCCTCCAAACAAAGTTACTTTCACTCTGATTTATGATATTTTATACCAATTTATAGCATTCCGTATAGAGACTGCGGTATTGATAAGAATAGTCTGACATGCGCTGCTCATCGCTGTTCAGGTATTCTTTGCTGAAATTTCCTTGGACTTGTGAACGCCCCGATGGCAGAGGAAAGAATATTCAAAAGCTCCCCAGGATCTACAGATTACGGACTTTGCGTCTGCCGATAATATCCAGGATGCAGGTCTCCTCAAACAACGCTTTCAAAAATGCTGCCATATCCTCAAATGTCCGGAAACTCAGAACCAGCGGATCGACTGCTCGGCGACGTTGTTGTCCATTGGGACTTCTCCGTCATCAGGGAACACCTTCAGGTATTTTTACTGATTGATGAAATAATGGAAGCCCTCCCATGTTTTGCTTTTCTGTGGGACTTTCAGGATATGACGGCATCAGAAGTTGGGGCTTAACTTTTGATACCTATGATAGAAATATAGTCTATTGTCACATACTTTCCCCTTGCGGTCGCGGTACGAATTATCTACCGTTTACATGAGCTGATGGCATTTCCCGATTTTTGACCAAAAAAGTCGGCAGTGAAATAAATCTCCGCCGACACATTTATTCTACCCATTGGCTTTGCATGATATGATCACATCAGCCTTTTATATATATCCAGCATACTTTCCATCTGATACTGCAGAAGCCATGCCGCATCATCGTACTCCGTAGTTGATTTGACTGCTTTCAACAATCCCGGATAGTATTTTTCTGTTTCCGTGATCATCCGGTAAATCCTCTCCCTGCTGAGTCCCCAGGACATCGTAGTCAGATTGTTGCACCGATCTATACACTTGACCAACGCCGCTTTTGTATTTGCAACGATCGCGTCATAGTAGGAATCCATAACTGCCTCCCTGTCTGCATCAGTCGTCCTTTTATGTGTCACAAGGACCACTATGCTTTTTGCCTCCTCGCCGACCGGCAGATCACTCTCCGTCTTATTGCAGTCCTCGATCACATCATGAAGAAGAAGCGCGGCAATAACAGCGTCCTCTTTGATTCCCATAGACAGAGCGTGACATGCCATATTAAGCGGATGATAGATATATGGAGTGTTTGATCTTTTCCTTTTTTGACCCTCGTGCGCTGCAACAGCAAAATCCACTGCTCTTAATGTATCCAACATTTGAAAATTCCTGGCGGTGGTCTTTACATAAGTCTTCATGTGCTCCCAATTATATATCGAATCTCTGGTCTTAAAAACCTTTCGCTTTTCTTCAGCCAATGCGGAGACAGAGACGTCAAAGACTTCAGCCAGCTTCAGCAGCTTGTCAATATCGGGCTTATATTCTTCTCTCTCCCAGGACGATACCGCCTGAAAAGAGACATCCAACTCATCGGCGATCTTTTCCTGAGTAAAGCCTTTTTCCTCTCTTAATCTCCGTATGTTTGCACCTATACCCATTGTCTCCCTCCTAATCGATAAATCCGATACTGCGGATATCTGTGGCTCCATGCTCTTCCAGATCCTTACTGATATCCGCCTGGACAGTTTCCATAAATCCCTGATCCCAGCAATCATGAGTCAGTCCGATGTCAGTCGGAAACAAACTGTACTTCACGCCATTCAGTACAAACTTTGTTTTAACAAGTTTCGCGGGCCACCCGGGGTTTTTATCCCATTCTTCTTTTTTCTCTGCAAACTCTGCTTTCCACTTACTTTTCAGGGCATCTAAAATTTGCTGATTCAAAATAGAGATGTCTGTCTTTTCTTTCATCCTGCACACCTTCCTTCCACAATCATCATACAAAAGAACGTGCAAAATGTTCAGCAAGCCTGGATAGAGATTATAATTCTTTATTCAAGCTGTGCTTGAGTTGTTATCATTCCAATTCTTTTTCTATTTCTTCAATAGAAGGCAAACTGCTCTGGAACTCCTGTGGCAAAGACTGTGTGAGCTTATTCTGCCAATCTGCAACACCAATCGGGTTCTGATAACCAGATAAAGAATATTCCACTACAGTTTCATTCTTCCCTAAACCAACAAAAGTCCGATTGTTGGTTTATCATCAGGATGGCACAAAATATCATTTACTAATTTCAAGTGATAAAACAAAAGATCTAAATTCATTTTTGCCAATCACTATGTTTATCTTTTTCTTATCCTTCCATCTGCTTTGTATGAAGTTTGGTAAGCAAAACAACCGTCTCCACATTCCCCGTCCACGGAAACATATCGCAGCAGACCACCCTCTCCGCCCGGTACCCTTCCTCCAGAAACCTCACCAGATCTCTCGCCAGGCTCGTCGGCTTGCACGATATATAGACGATCCTCTCCACCCCGTAGGCCAGTATCTTTCCCAGCGCCTTCGGGTGTACGCCGTCCCTCGGCGGATCCAGTATGATGAGGTCTGGTTTCTCCTCCAGTTCATCCAGCACCTTCAGCACATCCCCCGCTATAAATTCACAATTATCCAGTCCATTAAGCGCAGCGTTCTCCCTGGCGGCATCCACGGCCTCCTCCACGATCTCCACGCCGACCACCTTTTTCGCCATGGGCGCCATCAGCTGAGCGATCGTACCCGTGCCGCTGTACAGATCGAACACCACCCGATCCCGCTTTTCCTCCCCTGCCTTTGCCTCTCCTGTCTCCTCCGCTCCTTTTGCACTGTCACCGCCGTACAGATCCCCGACAAACTCCCTCGCCGTGCTGTAGAGTACCTCAGCCCCCAGCGAATTGGTCTGGAAAAAGGAAAACGCCGAGATCCGAAAGCGCAGCCCCAATAGCTCCTCGTAAAAATAATCCCTCCCGTAGAGTATCCTCGTCTCGTCGCTCCGCACCACATCCGCCACCGAGTCATTGACCATGTGGAGAATGCCGACGATCTTTCCCTCCAGAGGCAATTTGAGGAGCATCTCCGCAAAACCGCTCATATCGGGAACGCTCGCATCTCCTTTCCCTGAAACCTCTCTCTCCCCGGCCACACTGTCCATCCCGCTCGTCGTCACCAACGCCACGAGAATCTCCCCGGTCTTTGCCCCTTTTCTCACCAGCAGATGCCGCAGGAAACCGGTATGCTTTAACCGATGGAAAAATGGAAGCTCCTGCCCGGCAAAATATTCCCTTGCTGCCGTCAGAATCCTCCGGTAATCTCCGTCCATGATCCGGCAGTCCGAAACCGTGATGATATCATAAAAGCCGCCCCGCTTATGCAAACCCACCGACAGCGGTCCGTCCTTCACCTCATCCCCGAAGGTAAACTCCATCTTGTTCCGATATCCGTATGGAACAGGGCTCTGCCTGATTTCCTCAAAACGCCACTCCCCCTGTCCCCCTAACACAGGATCAAGCAGTCTCTTCACCTGCTCCTGTTTGAGTCCGCACTGCTCCTCATAGGACAGATTGTGGTACAGGCACCCGCCGCAGAGCCCGAAATGCGGACAGGAACTCTCCACCTCGTTCTCCGCCCTCTCGAGCACCTCCAAAAGCCTTCCCTCCGCTTTTCCGCCTCTTTTTTTTTGTACACAGAAGGAAACCTTCTGCCCCGGCAGTACATTTTTCACGATGCAGACAGCTTCCTCACCGTTTTCTTCCCTTGTTCTCACAGCACCTTTGTTCGGAAAATCTACCCGTTCCACAATGCCTTCCAAAATCTCTCCCTTTTTCATACGTTCGCTTTCCTTTTCTTTTTATAATTGCTTCTATGCCAACAAAAGAAAGTGCAGACAAAACCGTCCACACTTTCCGCTTTTTCCATATTTATCACAGGGAAACATTCCCGGCGTCTCTTACTCTTCCGCCTTCATCTCCTCTGCGGGATCCGCTTCCTTCTCCACTTCCTCCTCGTCCTCAAAGAACTCGTCGTCAAAGTCGTCCTCAAACTCATCCTCGAAGTCTTCCAGATCACACCTTGACATCAGACGGTATATTGCATAAGCAGCACCGCCGATAGCCGCCAGGACAGCAAGCACGATCAGCACACATGTCACCATCTTACTGATATCCCGCTTCTCCTCTTCCCTCTTTGTAATCCTGTTCAATGACTCCATCACTGCGCGATACTTTTCTTCCATGAAGCAATACCTCCCTTTTTAATATTTTTCCTTCTGTAAATACTTCACAGTGTCTCTAACACCCATATTTTTCTTAGTATACCATGAATTTATCCTTTTTACTACACTTTATCAAAAATTTTATTAAAACTGCCCGATCTCCGGACTTTCAAATTTAAGCAGCCCGTATGTCCCCTTCCCCATCTTTTTGACTAAACCATCTGTTTCACATTGATTCAAAATTCTCTGAAGCTGCCTTGCGCTGCAGTGAAGGTGAAACGCTGCCTTCTCTATTCCTTTTAAAGTCTCATCGGCGCATTTATACTTCATATAGGACAAAACCCGTTCCGTCAGGGAAGAGGGGGCGGCGTCGATGGTGGTCATTGCTCCTATTTTGGCGGAAAGGCTCCTACAGACAAGTTCCAGAAATCTGCTGTTCGAGAGCAGCAGATCCCTGTACTTTTCAATGGAAAAGGAAATACAGACCAGGCTTTCGTCGGCTTCGGCATAAATATTGCCGCTCCTGGAATAAAAGATATCCATGTCCCCCAGAAAATAATCCGTCGTTCCGTTTGACAGCGAATAGCGCGTACCGTCATCGCGGATCAGGCAGATGTTTATGGAACCCTGCTCCACGATCTGAAACAGCAGCTCCCTCTGAAAGGGCGAGCTCACCAGTTCGCCTTTCTCGTATTTTATCAGATAAAAATCTATGTCCAACGAGTCCAGCACCTCATGATACCTGCTCCCCGCGATACAATCTGCGATTTTCTTTTTGTCATATATTTTTTCCATAAATCACCCAACAGGACATATGTCTCGTTTTTTGAGTTTATTTTAATGGATAATAAGGAAAAACTCAAGGGAGGAAAGAAAGATATGCCATCCGTTTTTGAAGAAAAAAATATTTCCAAAGCTATTATGAGAGTTGGTCTGCCGGCCATGCTGGGGCAGCTCACAACGCTCATTTATAATATTGCCGACACATTCTTTGTCTCTTTGACAAAAGAACCCGCAATGATAGCCGCAGTGACATTGTGCGCGCCGATATTGCTTATCATCATGTCCATTGCCTGCATTTTCGGAATGGGCGGCAGCAGCGTGATCGCCAGGCTTCTGGGGGAGGAAAAGGAAGAACAATCCGGTCAGACCATGAATTTCTGTGTCTACGCGATGGCCACAGCAGGAGTCGCTGCTCTTGTTTTGGGACTGATATTTCTGCAGCCCCTGGCAGCAATATCCGGTGCCGACGCAGATAATATCGTCTACACCTGCGAATACCTGAAATGGATCTTCGCGGGCGCTCCCTTTATCATGCTGGCAAACGGATTTGTCCATCTGTTCCGTTCGGCCGGCCTGATCAAGGAGGGCACCATCGGGCTGGTGCTCGGAAATGTGATCAATATGATATTGGACTACATCTTTATCGCTATCCTGGGATGGGGCACGGCGGGAGCCGCTCTCGCCACTTCCCTGGGGTTTGTGTGCGCAGCGCTATATTACATTGTCTGCATGATCCGTGAGGAACACAGGGGAAATCCCCTGGTTCCTCTGTCACCCGCACATTTTTCGCCGAATGCGGCAATGATCCGCAGTGTCGTAAGCATCGGCATTCCGGGCGCTCTCATCACGGTGCTCATGAGTGTTTCCAATATCGTGCTCAACAATTATATCAGTATTTACGGTTCCGACGCAGTAGCCTCCTACGGGATCGCCTATAAACTGGATATGATCCCGATCTTACTGTCCGTGGGATTATCCCAGGGCGTTACGCCCCTGGTTGGCTATTGCTACGGCGGAAACGAGAAAAAACGAATGTCCGATATCGTGAAATACACAGTCATCTACGGCATACTCATGGGTGCGGTATTTACCGTCTCCTTTATTCTCCTGGGAAAACCGCTCGCATCCATATTCCTGCAGGACAGCGATCTGATCGAACAGACCGCTTACTTTCTGACGGTCCTCTGTCTGTCGGCTCCCATGCTCGGCGTCATCAATACGATGACGGGATACTTTCAGGCATTGGGAAAAGCCCTGAAATCACTGACGATCACCCTGCTGAGAAATGCCGTACTGTTCATTCCGGGCGTGATCCTTCTGAATTATTTCTGGAAACTGGACGGCGTAATCGCAGCGCAGCCCGCCGTGGAAACGATCTTAGCGGTGATCTGCATCCTTATGTATATCAAGGATTCCTGATCTACAGCTTTTCTAACTTCGCAAACCCCGCATACATGGACCGCTGCCCCACCGTATCGAATTTCACCGTCACCTGGTAATCCTTGGTCCCCTTCTCCAGCGCTGTCACAGTCCCCTCGCCGTATTTGGTATGCAGTACCCGATCGCCCACACCGTAGTCCGGCGCGCCCCCGAGCGCCTGCGCCCCCTTCGAGAGCCCGTTCACATTCTTCAATCCGGAAACGCCTCTCGCGATAAAAGGTTTGTCCTCCTCCGCTGTCCTCGTCACCCTCTTTAAGCCGCCGTTCCCGAAAGTGTGCATGGCGCTGCTGCCATATCCGCCCCCCGAAGCTTTCCCGTCATTTCCCGCCGCCCCGCCTCCGAACTTCCGCTTCGACCGGTCAAAAAACGGCAGCGGCTCATCGTTCCCAAAACGGTCAGCGTCCTCATCCTGCCGCTTCCGAAGCGGCGGAACATACCCGTCGATCAGCTCCGCCGGGATCTCCCTGACAAACCGGCTCACCGCATTGTACTGCGTCTCCCCGCGCACCATCCTTCTCCTTGCGCAGGTCAGCATCAGCTCCTCCATCGCCCTTGTGATGCCCACATAGGCAAGCCTTCTCTCCTCCTCGATATCCTCCATATCTTCCGATATGATGGACATATAACTGGGAAACAGCCCGTCCTCCAATCCGGCCAGGTACACGTAGGGAAATTCCAGCCCCTTGGCGGAATGCAGCGTCATCAGGAGCACCCTGCCGTCGCCCCCCGCCACATTGTCGATATCGCTGACAAGGGCTACCTCCTCCAAAAACTCGCTCAGAGAAGGATTCTCCGCGCTCTCCTCATAGGAGACAAGCTTGCTCACAAGCTCCTCCACGTTGTCGATCCGGTCGTCCGCGTCCTCCTCATCGGATGAACGAAGCTCCTCCAGATATCCTGTCTGTTCCAGAATGTCCTCGATCAGTTCCTTCAGAGAATAAAACTCCATTTTCCCCCGGAAAGCCTGAATCATCGTCACAAAAGAGGACAGCTTCGACAACCCTCTCCCGATCCCCGGGATATCCTTCGCCTCCCGCAGGGCATTATAAAAGCTGATCCCCTTCTCGTCCGCGTAATCCTGCACCCGCTGCACCGTGGAGGCGCCGATCCCCCGCTTGGGCACGTTGATAATACGCTTTGCCGCCACATCGTCCAGTCCGTTGTCGATCGTCTTCAGATACGCCAGCAGATCCTTGATCTCCCTGCGGGCATAAAAGTTTACGCCGCCCACCACATGGTAGGGAATCCCCTCCATGACCATCCGCTCCTCCAGCATACGCGCCTGCGCGTTAGTGCGGTACAAAACGGCGAAATCCGAAAAGACTCCCTCCTTCTTCCGGTACTTCCTCGCAATATCGTCAGCGATAAACTCCGCCTCCTCATAGGCGGACTCAAACTGTTGAAAACGGACATGCCGCCCTTCCCCCTTGCTCGTCCAGAGCGTTTTGCTCTTTCTGCCCTGGTTGTTGCGGATCACGGCGTTGGCGGCGTCCAGAATGCTCTGGGTGGAACGGTAATTCTGCTCAAGCCTCACCACCTTCGCCTCGGGATACACCTTCTCAAAATCCAGGATATTGCGGATATTCGCCCCCCTGAATTTGTAGATGGACTGATCGTCATCCCCCACCACACAGAGGTTCCTGCTGCCGGATGCAAGCAGCCGCACCAGCTCGAACTGCGCCGTGTTGGTATCCTGATACTCATCCACCATAATATAGGAAAAGCGGTTCTGGTAATTCTCCAAAACCTCAGGCCTTGTCCGGAAAAGTTCCACGGTCAGCATGATCAGGTCATCAAAATCCAGCGCATTGTTTTTCTTCAGCGTCTCCTGGTACTCCGTGTAAGCTGCCGCTGCCTTCTGCTGCGCAAAGTCCCAGGATGCCGCCTTCGCAAACTTCTCAGCGCTGATCAGCTCGTTCTTCGCGTTCGATATGATGTTTAGGAGCGCCCTCTCCTTAATCTGCTTTGTGTCGATCTGCAATTTTTTGCAGACGTCCTTCATCACCGTCTTCTGATCGTCCGTGTCATAGATCGTAAAATTCGTATCATACCCCAGCAGGTCGATATGCCGGTGCAGAATCTTTACGCAGGCGGAATGGAACGTGGATACCCAGATGCTCTCCGAGCCGAAGCCCACCAGCTTGTCCACCCTCTCCCGCATCTCCCCGGCCGCCTTGTTCGTGAACGTAATCGCAAGGATATGCCACGGATTCACGCCGAGACGGTCGATCAGATAGGCGATCCGATGGGTCAGCACCCTCGTCTTGCCGCTGCCCGCCCCTGCCAATATCAGAAGCGGTCCTTCCGTGCAGAAGACCGCTTCCTTTTGTTTATCGTTCAATGTGTCGTATATGCTCATGTAATCTCCATATTATCAGACACGGGACATTTCATGAAGCACACATGGCCCGTAAAATGCCCGTTTCGTATCCGATTTTCTTTCCCAAATGTCCAATTATACCGATACTGTACAGGATCCATATTTCCGGTCAACTGCCGCTCTCTACTGAAAAAGCTGGTTTCCGCAGTTCCCGCAGAACTTCATCCCGCCCGTCGGCGTGCCGCAGTTCGGACAGAATTTCGGCGCTGCCGCCGGAAGGGGAACGGCTCCCGCTGCAGGCGCTGCCTGACTTTGGTTCATTGCGTTCTGATGCAGCATGCCCTGTCCCATCATGCCCTGCACCATCTGCTGCCCCATAGCCATTCCCATCTGGAGCTGCACCATATCCGAGGCGACGCCTCCGCCGCGGCTTCCGCCTTTTCCGAGGGAATCCGCCACAGCAACCTGCTGATACTTGTTCACATCGGAAACCATAGCCTGCGCCGCTGCCTTCTCCTGCATCTTCCGGATCTCTTCCGGATAGGAGAAACTCTCGATATTAAAGTCCGTTATGGTGATGCCGATCCTCTGCATATCCTTATCCAGATCGGAGGCGATCCCCTTCGCGATATTCGCCGCATCCATCTGGAGATTAAAGATATCCCTGCCTTCCCTGCCGATCCAGCTCATCAGAAGCTGATCCAGATTCGCAATGATCCGGTCCTTCACATCCCCCACCGTGAAAAATTTCTTTACTCCCGCGATCTTGTCGATCATCACTTCCGCCTCATCCACCTTACAGCTGAACGTGCCGAAAGCCCTGATCGGCATCCCGCCCGGAAGCCCCTGCGCCGGCAGATTGATGGCGCTCTTGGTGCCCCACTTCACAAGCTGTTCTTTCGTGTTGATGAACAGCACCTCCGCCCGCAGCGGCGTGTTGAAGCCGAACTTAAAGCTTGCCAGCGTGGTCAGAAAAGGAATGATATCCGACTCGATGTCGTAGCGCCCCTCGTTCTTAAAAATGCCCTCCAGCCTGCCGTTATACATAAAGATCGCATCCTGCCCCATCCTGATGATCAGCTTGGAGCCCTTCTTGATCTCATCGTTCTCCCATTTCCATAAGAGCACGCCTTCCTCGCTCTCATTCCACTCCACCACGTTGGAAAGCTGTGTTGCAAAAATCCCCATAACTTACCTCCATTCCAGTTCCGCAGGAGCCCTCCCGGCACCCGGCATCGCAATAACCCCCGCCGCCGCGGACGCCGCCGCCGTCGCGGGCGAACCGAGGAATATCTCCACTTTGGATGTCCCCATACGTCCGAGGAAATTCCTGTTGTTTGTGGCCAACACCCTCTCCCCGTCCGTCAGGATGCCGCACGCCCTTCCGCAGCACAGCCCGCATCCCGGATGGGTGATGATCGCTCCGGCTTCCGCCAGTATTCTGATATAACCGGCTTTCACCGCCTCCCGATAAATGCTCCTGCTGGCGGGCGTGACGATCAGTTTCACATAGGGGGCAACCTTCTTTCCTTTCAGGATCTCCGCCGCCACAGCCAGATCCTCCAGCCGTCCGTTGGTGCAGGAACCGATAAACACCTGATCCAACTTCGTCCCCGCAAGCTCCGACACGTCATGGATATTGTCCACCTGGGACGGACAGGCGAGCACCGGCACAAGATCCTCCGCCTTATACTCCATCACCCGGCAGTACCCGGCGTCCTCATCCGCGTACAGCCAGTCCACATCCTCCCTCTTCACACCGGAATATTCGCAGGTCTTCTCATCCGGCGCAAACAGCGCCGCCTTGGCGCCCGCCTCGATCGCCATATTGGAGATCGTCATGCGCGAAGATACGCTCATCTCCTCCACGGCAGAGCCCGAAAACTCGAGTACCTTGTATGTGGCCCCGTCCGCCCGCAGATCTCCGATCAGGCGCAGGATCACATCCTTCGCGTACACACCCTCCGGCAGCTTTCCGTTGATCACCACTTTGATCGTCTCCGGCACCCGGATCCACATCTCGCCGGTGCCCAGCACAGCCGCCATCTCCGTGTAGCCGATCCCCGAAGAAAAGCAGCCCACACATCCGTAGGTCGTCGTGTGGGAATCCGTCCCGAACACGATATTCCCCGGCTTCGCGTATCCCATCTCCGGCATCAGCTGATGACAGATACCGTCCGCCCTGTGAAAATGGGTGAGCCCCTGCTCCTCCACAAAAGCGTCCCCTATCTTAAAATGCCTCACATCCTCCACCGCACTGGTGGGCACCAGATGATCGTAGATCAGGACCACCTTATCGGGATCCCAGACCTTCGAAAAGCCCATCTCACGGAATTTATCCACCACAAACGGAATGAAAATATCGTGGATCATCACCCGGTCCACCCTGACCGTCTTAATATCCCCCGGCGATACGGAAGGCTCCCCGGTATTTCTCATCACGATCTTCTCTATCAATGTATGTCCCATGCTCACACCCCGTTTCTCGCCTGCATCGCCTTCACCAGGCCGCCCGCGTTCAAAATATCCATCAGATTCTCCGGCAGGGACGCGATCGGGTATTCCCTGCCGCCCGCCAGGATCTTCTCGCCCATCGTCACGGTAATGACATCCCCTTCCGCCACATGGTCCCGCAGCTCCTGATTTTCGATCAGCAAAAGCCCGTTGTTGATGGCATTTCGGAAAAAGATCCGCGCAAAGGATTTGGCGATCACACAGCGCACCCCGAGATGCTTGATGATCTCCGGCGCCTGTTCCCTGGATGAGCCGCAGCCGAAATTCTTCCCGGCCACGATGATATCGCCTTCCTCAATCTGTCCCGCCAGCTCCTCCCTCAGCGGCGAGAACGCATATTTCTTCATATCCTCCACGCCCGGCAGCGCCAGATACTCCGTCGGAATGATGATATCCGTGTCGATGTCATCACCCAGGAGCCATACTTTTCCTGTAAACTGTGTCATATATCATACTCTCCTATCTTATTCAGGCTTTCCCGTTTTTACAACTTCTCCGGCCCCACGATCTTCCCCGCGACCGCCGAAGCCGTCACCGTCGCCGCCGAGGCCAGATACACCTTCGAGTCCTTGTGTCCCGCACGCCCCTTAAAGTTTCTCGTGCCGGTGGAGATCAATACCTCCCCCTCCCCGATCACGCCCTGACAGCTTCCCCAGCAGACGGAGCAGTTGGGATTCATCATCATCGCACCCGCCTCCAGGAAGATATCCACAAGCCCCTCCTCCAACGCCTGCAGATAGACGCTGTTGGACGCCGGCGCGATCAGGAAACGCACATCCGGGTGCACTTTTCTCCCCTTCAGGATGGAAGCCGCCACCCGCAGCTCATCGATCCGCCCGTTGTTGCAGGAACCTAAGAACGCCTCGTCGATCCTGACCTCGTCCATCTGAGCCAAAGGCTTCACATTGTCCACGAAATGCGGCTCTGCAACCACCGGCTCTATCTTCGAGAGATCATACTCATATACCTGCATAAAAGAAGCGTCCGCATCGCTCTGATACAGATTGTCATATCTTCTTCCATGCTCCTTCATAAATTCCACAACTTTCTCATCCGGCTCCACGATGCCGGTCTTTGCGCCGGCCTCCACCGCCAGATTGCAGAGCACGAACCTGTCGTTCACGCTTAAGCCGTGGACACCCTCGCCCGCGAACTCCACGATCTTATAATTGCAGCCGTTGGCGCCGATATCTCCGATGATCGTCAGGATCAGATCCCTCGGATAGACGCCCTCCCTGAACTTCCCGGTCAGATTAAAGCGGATCGTCTCCGGCACAAGCACCCAGGACTTACCGGTCACCATGGCATACAGAAAGTCCGTGCAGCCGATCCCGGTCCCGAAAGCGCCCACCGCCCCGTAAGAACAGGTGTGGGAATCCGCCCCCATGATAAACTGTCCCGGCTCCACAAAATCCTCCAGCATGATCTGATGGCAGACGCCCTTCCCCTCGTAGAAAGCGATGTCATACTTTTTCGCAAACTCCCGCATCTTTTTGTGAGCCGCCGCGGTCTTCGGATTCTCCGCCGGAATATTGTGGTCGATGATAAACACCACCTTATCCTTGTCCGCGATCCTCGGATTTTTCAACTGATTGTTAAACATATCGATGGTCAGATGCGTCGTACCGTCGTTGCTCATCAGATAGTCCACATCCACCGTATGTATCTCGCCGGGCTTTACACAGGGCACCCCTGCCGCCCTCGCTATGATCTTCTCTCCTATTGTCATGCCCATTATTTATTCCTCCGATCTATTTTACGGGAACAGGTTCGCCTGCCGGCTCATCTATTCTTGTTTAACGATGCGATCAGCCCGCCCTGGTTCAGTATGTTCTGCATATAGGGCGGAAGCTTCGTGCAGGTGTAAGTGACGCCCTCAAACTCGATCGTCCCTTCCGCCAGATCGAGCTGCGCGTCCCCCTCCGCCTTCGCTGCATCGTAAAAGTCCTTGCTGACAAGCACCGGCAGTCCAATATTGATCGCGTTCCTGTAAAAGATCCGGGCGAAGGACTTTGCCACAACAGCCTTGACACCCAGCGCTTTTAACACACTCGGCGCCTGCTCCCTCGATGAACCGCAGCCGAAATTTTCGCCAGCCGCAATGATATCGCCCGGCTTCACCTTCCCGGCGAACTCCCCGTCCAGCGATTCAAAGGTGTACCCTTTCATATCCTCAACACTCGGCAAAAGCAGATACTGTGACGCGATGATCTGATCCGTATCCACATCATTATGAAATTTAAAAATTTTACTCATAATTTCCCCCTTTCCGCAGTATTTCCGTTGCAATGACACGCTGTGTTCCCCGGCAGATCCCAGGATGCCCGCCGCCGCAACACAATATACATAGTCTAACATATTTTCCCTGAGTTGAAAAGAGTGTGGATTTTTACAAATGTCTTTCATAGTGATATTCCTCCATCTGCAGATAGGGCTCCACCCAGAGAAGATACAGGTCTGTCACCGCCATATTGATCTCCCGCATGGCATAAGCCAGTCTCTCTTCGGAGATATACTTTTCCAGGAGCTCCCGGAGCTCCGCGGAGGACGATTTTTCGGCCAGCGCCCTCAGAGCCTCCGGACGGTAGTCGCGCTCTGACAGGAAGAACTGGCTGCGCAGCACCCCCGGGGCGACGTTTTCGCTGCCGGGATCGGGCAGGTCCGCCTCCGCGGGATCGCCGATTCTCTCGTTTTCCAGATAGCAGGAGAGATCGTCCGTACAGCGGAGGATATGATCCAGACGGTGGAACTCCTGCCATGCGGTAAGGTAGCGTTTCAGGATGTCCGTGAGCGCCTCCGCCAGAGGCTTTGAACCGTCATAGTCCTTCAGGAACACCTCTCTCCAAAACTGCCAGGTGTTGCTCCGGAACGGATCCTGTGTCCCGTCCTTCCGGAAACTCAGATCCACCAGGGCATCCAGATACTGTCTGAGGGTCATCCGCATGCAGTGGTAAAAGTCCCTGGGTATCAATTGGCCTCTGGCGTGGTCAAGCAGCATCAGTCCCAGCATGACCATGGCGTTGTTTGTCGTGACGCCCCAGACCGGTTCATACGCGTTGTCGCTTCTCTTCGGGATATAGGGGGGCGGAAAGAAGTCGTTGTCGTAATTTACTGCCAGCCGAAAGCTGTGGCAGAAACCACGGTAAGTGCTCATGTCCACAGCCGGATGCTCCCAGAATCTTCCGGTCAGTCCACTCAGGATCTCCACATCGGCATTTCCGAAAAAGAGCCACTGTGCGCGGATGTCGGAAAAGCGTTGTACCAGTTTGGCGGCGGCCTCGGGCGAAACCGCCCTGGATCTGGATGCCAGATCCAGGCGTTCTGTCAGCGGCAGCAGCGTTCTGCCCTTATTTTTCATAGTCCCTCCCTTCCGGGCGTCTCTCCTGCGCCCGCCTCAGACTGCTGTAAATCTTATCGCGTTCCAGATCATACTTCTGTGCCCGCCTTGGCTCACTGCCGCGGGTGAAAATGAACATGCTGTCCAGCGGAAGATTTAAGACCGTGGAGACCTGGCAGTTAAACTTTTCGGCAAAGTACCGGGCCGTCTGGGTGTCCGCTCCGCCCAGATACAGACAGTGGTCGCAGTTGTTGATAATGGTCTGCGCCCTGGCGTGATCGTAGAGGCCCTCCAGCTGGGAGAGGCTCTGGACGATCAGGCTCACGTAGATCTCCCGGGAGCGGATCACGGAGATGATCTTGTCGAAATCCGGGATCACCGTGTTGGTGCTGAAGTCATCCAGGATGAAGCGCACCGGGATCGGGAGCCTGCTGTCCGGCAGACGGTCTGCAGCTGCCATGAGGTACTGCAGCGCCTGTGTGTAGAAGAGGTTGATCAGGATATCCTGGCTGCGGTCGGAATCGCTGACAGATAAAAACAGTGCCGTCTTTCCATGCAGGAAGGCGTCCAGATCCACCTGGGGCTCCATGCGGAACATCCTTTTCACGCCGGAGTAGGCCACCACATCCAGATGCTGGGCAAGAATACCCTTGATGCTGGCGTCCATCCTCTCCGCCCTTGCGTTCTGCCGGATCATCCGGATCTTTCGCGAGAAAGCGCTGTTCGGATTCGTAGTGATTTCCTCCTCGATCATATTTTCCAGCTCCTCACTGTTCATGTTGGCGAGGAAGGTGTAGGCTTCGCACAGATCATGCTGTTCTTCGGGCAGCTCGTTCATGATAAAGAGCAGGATCGCCTCCAGATACATCTGAGCCGCAACATCCCAGAAGGGATCTTTCTGGCTCTGGACCGGACAGATCGCCTGTGCCACCTTCTTGATATCCTGCTCATTATAACTATCGCCGTCCCGGTTTAATTCGCTGTCCGAACACTTCCGGATGTAGGACAGGGGATTATAACCGAAGGAAGTGGCGGCCACATCTGTGAAATCCAGATGCATGACGGTGTAGCCCCTCTTTTCCAGGTGCCCGCCGTACTTCTTCCGGAGGTTTCCCTTGGTGTCGGCGATGACCAGATTCTCCTGTGTATGGAGGATGTTCGGCGTCACATAGCCTCTGGTCTTTCCGGCGCCGGCAGGACCGATGATCAGGTCGTTGTTGTTGAGCCCTGTGGCCCAGGTGTTGTTGTCAGCGAAGATGTCCTTCGCAAGGATACGTTTGGATTTTACGGGATAATACATGTTGTTCTCCTTTCTCAATGGCTTTCCGCCAGACTTGTGATAATGTGATCCGCCAGGCCGAACTCGACGGCCTCCTCCGCGCGGAAGTAGCTGTCGGTGGCGGTCTTTGCCAGAATATCCTCCATGCTTTTGCCGGAGTGCTCCGCGATGACCGCGGCGATGATCTGTCTTGTCTCCATCAGGTCGTCGCTGATCGCTTTCAGTTTCAGGGCGCTGCCGCCGGTCTGAGGAATCAGCGGGTCGTGGATCATGATGCGGCTGTGGGGCAGCATGTCGCGTCTGCTGCCGGAGACAAAGAGCAGAGCCGCCATGGAGGCCGCCAACCCCACGCAGACTGTCCGGACGGGACAGCTCACCGCCTGCATCACATCGTAGAGCGCCATGCCGCTGTCCACGCTGCCTCCCGGACTGTTGATATACAGGGTGATCGGACTTTCCGGGTCCTTACTCTGCAGGTAGCGCAGCTGGCGGATCAGGGCATTTACCGAGTCCGCGTTCACCTCCCCCACCAGCTCTACCTCCCGGTGGGACAGCATCTCATCCTGGATGGGAATGAGATCGTAGCCGTGGGATGATTCTTTGATGATTCTTGCTTCGTTTGCGATATACATAATGATTCCTCCTCTCTTACATGACAGGTCTTTCCCGAAGACCATTTCTCTTCGGCCGGCCGTTTTGTTTTTCGTGATGTGCGCCTTACACGGGATAGTATATCAGGAAGTCTTTGTTGATTTGTAATTTTTACAAATTATCCCGGTTTTTTAGACAAAGTAAAAAGCCGATCTGAAAACTGTCTCTCAGATCGGCTCTAATGTCTACCTATATACATTACAACTTAAATTTTCGCGATGCCCGTTCCATCGGATCCTTCCTTTTCCCTGGCGTCCAGACAGCGGAGAAATTCATCCCGGAGCGTCTTATCGTATATCCGGATGACCATATGGATATTTTCAAATGTCTCCAAAAACATCTCCGCCTCTTCCATCACGCGCTGCGCCAGAGGCTTTCCCTCTTCGGCCGCTGTTTTCTGCCATTGTTCCAGTTTTTCTCCTTTCAGATCCATCAGATATTTTACCGGTATATTACTGTCTGTCATTTCGGCGAAAGCATCCGCCCGAACCCCCAGAAAGTATTCCCCATTTTGACGCAAAGCTGTCACCTCCAGCATCTCCAGATACTCCTGCGCCGCTTTTCTGGTTTTAAACCGGCGGCAGTATGCCTGGTTCACAAACGCCTCATCGAAAGCATCCTGCAGCTTTTCATGGATATGCAGGCCTTCTCTTGCTGTTTTGACCGCGTAATAATAATGTCTGTCCTCCGACCATGTCAGGTTTGTTTCTTCCGATGGTATACTCATCCGGGTGAAAGGATAAACAGGATATCCCAAAAGAATTTCCTCACTTTCCGATGCCGTCCATGTCGCCGTCACGTAGTCATCATCGGAATCCAAAAAACAGCTCTCCTCCACATAGGGCAGTTTTCTCTCAATAATTTCCGTGACTGTTTTGTGATCCAGTTCTTTCATGGAAAACAGCGAGATGGCGAGGGCGAAAACTTCGGACCAACGTTCGCTCAGCAATCTTCTCGCACGTTTCTGCTGCTGCGCAAGTATCTCCTTTACGGATGTCCAGACGGCCTCCTTCTCGGACTCCGGCAGTATGGACTCAGGGAAGGCGCCGCTCTGCAAAGTAAATATTCCGGGTATCGCTATAAAACGCTCGTCCAGACCATAGCGGCAGACATAATCATAGGCGATCCGGGCTGCCTTCTGTAAATCATTTTCCGCCCCTGTATTGACGCCCTGTCTGTAATCCTCTCCGGAGTTGGCCAGATAGATCATCTCGGCAGCGCGGCCCCCAAGGAAGGTACATATCTGATTTAAGAAATCCTGACCGGTGTGATATTTCGGCCATGCCGAGGAATACCCTCCGTACATTCCTCTGGATACGATCGTCACATAATCCACTTCCAGACCAAAATAGTTTTGCAGCACGGCATGTCCTGCTTCGTGAAAAGCGGTGGACAAATATTTTTCCGGGTCGTTCTCCTGTCGGGCCGGGCCGGCCATCCTGTTGATCCGTTCCAGCAAAAATCTCATATCGACGGTTTTATGGAGATGTATCGCAGCGGCAATGGATTCCTCGATAAAAGTTCCGATTTCCGCGTAGCTCCTTATCCTGTCGCCGAACGTCAGCATCATTCGGTTCAACGTTTTGATGTCACTGTCAGAAATATGTTTTGTCTGTTTATTTTTATTTAAAATGTTTTTGAGATAGGTAAAGCGTTCCTCCATAGCAGGATAAGGGAAAGGTATCCTGACGCTGAATCTTCTCGTGACTGCCCTGTCCAGATTTTCGAGGGGATAGTTGGTGGCCCCCACCACATAGACGCCGCGATTATCTGTCTCGAGCCCGTCCATTTCCTTGAGAAATTTTTCCAGCACGATTTCCTGATAATGTTCCAATCGGCCGCCTCTGTCCTTGGAGATGGCGTCAAACTCATCGATAAACAGAATGCAGGCTTTATCCCGGCGCGCTCTCCGACGCGCCGTCTGGAATACTTCCTCCATTTTTGACACACCGTTTCCGTTTAGAAAATCTGATCCCACCACGGAGATAAAGGCAGCATGAGATTCGTAGGCCATGGCTTTGCCGAACATGGTTTTCCCCATGCCCGGTTTGCCATACAAAAGAATCCCCGTCATCAGCTTCGTATATCTCTCAGGGTGGCGGATATTGTCGATACAGCGTTTTACCTCTTCCTTCGCTTCTTTATTTCCATAGATTTCCTCGAATGACACCCGGGGTCTGTCTACCAACAGATATTTTTTGTCCAGCCGTCTGGACGCAGCGCTTTCCACCGTCGCCGGTTTTGCGCAAAGTCCGCCGAAACAGATCTCCAGTTCCCCGCTTCCTTTTTTATAACGATAGGTTACTTCGCTGGAGAGTCGTTCGCCTTTCCGGACAAGCTCAGCGGCCATCCTGACAAAGTGTTGTCCGTCAAAAATATTCTTCAGTTCCTTCCAGTCGAGCGCCAGGATCTTTTCTTCCCGGTCTTCGCAGCGATGGATATCCGGATCGTTTTTAACCGTGTCCTGTGGATCACACCATATTCCCCGCACGAAATCCGTGGCGCCCTGCTCCGCAAGTGAAGCCTGCGTTTTCTTTTTCGCAGCTTCCCCTCTGGAAACGACGATTATGGGAATATCCAGATTTTCCTCCGCTGCGCTCTTCAGGCACGCATAGCCTTCCGCCGTGTCCTCATCCCCCGGTCCTCCGGCCAGATCGATCAAAACCGCGTCAAATCTGTCCTTTCTTTTTTCGCTGTTCCAATTACAGTTCAGAAGAAATTCTTTGAAACTTTCACCTGTCTCCGCCCAGACGCAGTCCGCCCGCTGCTGTAATTTTTTCAGTCCTCTTTGGGGGAGAGATCTGCCGTACCGTTGTGGAATCTCCCCGGCGTATACCTCCGCGCTTCTATTTATATATCCGAGGATCCGCGGCCTGTACCTCATCTCAAAATATTTCCGAAACTCGCCGGAAGGTTCTACCGAGACGGAGACTGCCCTCCATTCTTTCAGGCTTCTGAAGCACTCTTCTCTTATAAATTCCATCGCCTCCAGAAAATAGTTTTCTACTGTCTTTTTGGTATTTGAACTGACGAAACGGGCGTCAATATTGCTCCCCTTGCTCAGGAGATAGAGCCTCGCCAGCTTTTCCCAGGAATAACGAAAACCGATATGCAGATCGTTGCTTTCACGGATCTGCCGGACAGTATTATCCACAGAATTCTTAAAGATAGCCGACAGATCAAAATAGTTCAGGTGATTGAACATAACGATCGTCCCGGACATAAAGCGGGAGATCAGCTCCGGCGGAAACTGTGACGGCGGCGCCTGAAGGCCTTCCATCACAGCGGAATCCGGCAATGCGGCCAGATTCGCTCCGCGATTGTCCTCGTAAAGGTCCTTGCCCTCATTTGTGGTGAAAACAAGGATCGCATCTTCAAAGGAAACCTGTTCATCATAATATTTGTCTGTGAGAACCGCTCCCTCCAGTACGCTCAGAAAAAGCAGTCTGACTCCCGGGCACGCTTTCTCTATCTCGTCAAAAAGCAGAACACATTTGGGATGCTCTTTGACAAAACCGGTGAGCAGGCCGGGTTCCGACCTTCTCCACGATCGTTCAAAGCCGACCAATCCTGTTATATTGTCGCTGTTGCCGCTTCCGTAAGCCGCCATATCAAAGCGCTTGTATCGATAGCCCTCATCCGCCATGAGTTCCACAAACTTCTCCGCCAGATAGGTTTTACCGGTTCCGGGAGGTCCCGCAAAGAGAAAGACCCCTGCCGGTTTTCCGGGCAGCTTTCCCCGGAGCCGATAGCGGATATAGCCGTCCACAAACTTTTCCACCGCCGTATCCTGTCCCCTGACATCCTTCATCAGCTGATTCCGAAGATTTTTCTTCATCGACAGTATGTCGTCAAGACTCTTTTTGGAAGCCGCGCTCTCAGCGGATTTCGTCCGGTAATACTCTATCAGGCTGCGAATTCCCTGGGTTTTAAAAAATATCCCCCCCGCCATTTCTGTCAGTTTTAAAATCACGCTGTATTCGGAAATATCCGCTGCAGATAATGTCTCATTCTCAAGCTTTGTAAGGAAATCCGTTTGATCGGCATCCGCAGTTTTATCTGTCTGATCCGTTGTGCGGAAAGTACCGACAATTCGATTGATATAATTAAAATCTTTTTCAAGCAGCTTACGCATCTCATAAAACGGGAAAGTATCCCATTTGGCCAAAAAGCGGAGGCTCTCTTCCGCAGAAGTCTTCAGCACTTCATATTTTTCGATCTCCGCTGCACTCATAAATCTGTCTAACTCCGTTTTCTCCAGTGAAAAGAGAATACAGAGCGCATACAATATTTCGGCCGGCCATATGCCGTCGGGTGTTGTCGGAATATGATATTTGCTGCGGATGTCCTTCCGTATGTACCCAAATGTTTTCCATATTTTTTGATCTCGAGAATGAGCGAGGACGCATAGTCTTAGTCTGTCGTTATCGTTCATCTTGCAGTTTTCCTTTCCGTTTTCTTCTTCATGTGTGATATCTGTTCTCCCATCATAACACGGATTTTAAAGGAGTGCAATGTGGTTGTCCCTATTCCAGTTTGTAAAAATTACGAACCAATTCTTGACGTTTTGCTAGACTTGTGCTAGGATGACCGTGCGGGGACAGTCCCTCGCGCCATCCACATTTCAGGAAAGGAACGGTGAATATGTATGAAACTATCGAAGGAAAAGCTGGATATCTATGAAAAAAACCTGCAGTGCCTGCAGGATGCGGCGGACGAACTCATGCGCCGCATGAAGGGCCATGACTACTCCTTCCGCCGGGAGATCACGGACAAAAAGGGAGAATTCTCTCCGGAAAAGCTCCACAGCCTTGTGGAGGAGATGCTCTCCCTCTGGGAGGAGAAGCAGTACGTGCGCTTCCCCAAGGCGGGCTGGGCTAAGTCCTATCTCCAAACGCGGCGGGAATTGTACGGTCTGTACCTCTATCTGACCATGCGGTGCAGCCTGTACCAGGATGGCTACTTCTATGTCTGGGGCAGCGAGAGAAAGGCGCGGACCGACTTTGCCTTTCTGCTGGAGCAGGCGAAGTGGTTCTCCCGAAGCTGGTGTATCACAGACGGGCCGGACAATAGCCGCCAGAACGAGCCGCACAATGGCTATGACAAGCACTTCGGCTTCCATCTCTATTCTCCCATCAACCACTACATTACCTTTCAGGAGCTGAATGTCAGGGGACTGGAGGACGACTGGGCGTTGACCCCTCCGTACAGGAGGGCTGAAAACCGGCTCTACAGCGAGACGATTCCATCGAAGGAGACAGAAGTGCCGGAAGAGGCGGAGCAGCCGCAGGAAACGGAAGAGCTGGAGATGGCGGAACAGATAGAGGAAACGGGCGAGCCGGGCATGGACGTTGAGGATCTCTATGAGGACGGGGACTACGACTACGACTATGACGATGACGGCTACGACTACGGCTATGACGATGAGTACTATGACGACCCCTCATGGGTGGAAGCCGAAAATGAGTATCAGGGAGAGCTGGAAGCAAGAAACTGGAACCTGCTGCAGCTGATCCTGGGCTTTGAGGATATGGGCGAGTACTGCTCCGCCTGCCAGCGCTTTGAGGAGCTCTTTAAGGGGGCGGAGACGGAGATCCTGGGGGATTTCTGCCGGGAGCTGGAGGATATCGTGAATCTGTATCTGGCCCAGCGGGAGGCCGCCCCCCTGGCGGATACGGAGAAAGCGCTGGATGTGTACAGCCGCATCTGCGAGGGGCCTCTTCGGCAGGCGAAGATCTATGGGAGGGGATTGCAATGGAAAGATCTGTGAACACGATCCGCGACCGCTTCTACCGGGATCTGATCCTCGAATACACCAGAGATGGGGTGCAGTCCTTCCTGTACCGATACTTCTGGGCGGACGGCGTATCGAAGCTTCTGGAGGAGCATCTCCCCGAGCTGTCCATGAGGGGAGGCCCGCAGCCAGAGGACGAGCCTGAGATCAGGGCCCGGTTAGCCGAGACTCTGAGGGCGCACCCGGAGCAGGCAAAGCGCAAACTGTTGAGAGAGGCGCCCGACGGTTCCCGCCGGGATTTCTGGGCGGAGCTCTGGCTGAATGACGCGGGCTACCGGGCGGGGCTGATCTCAGACACGGAATACTACTTCTGGCTGGTGGAGTATCTGGCGAAGCGCGACATCTATTATAAGGATACCAGCATGTGGGATCATCGCAAGGATCTGAACCTTTTGCTGCGGAGAGGCCTGCAGGACGGGGAAAAGACGTTTAAGCCGGCACAGCTGAAAAAGGACCTGGCGGAGCTGGCGGAAAAGCTGCACAGGGAAAAGGAGACGGGAGGGACCGAGATCGCCGATCGGCTGCACGGTCTGAAACGCCGTGTCAGGGTCAAAAATGACACGAAGCTGGTGGACTATCTGCCCTGGCTGACCGGCCGGATGAAGCGGATGGCGCTCCACATCAGGATCAAGACCTGGCTGCAGGACGGCGGATATCCCCTGCTCAAGCCGGAGGACCGGGAAAAGGCGGGGGATAAAGCCAGGATGGAGCCCTTCACCACGGGTCCCCGGAGGAAACGGGACTTCTCCCTGGGACTGTTGGAGGCGTACTGCAGCTGCCCGCAGGGTTACGAGTTTTACAAAAAAGACCTGGCCGGCGCTGCTGCCCCGGAGGGCTGGCACCTGAACCGCTCCGGGTTCTGCATGCTGGATCCGGGTCAGATCGACGCGCTGCAAAATGCCCTGAAAGGGAGTGAGGAGATGCCTCTCAGCATTCCGCTGGCGATGGATATCTACAGCGGCTGCGTCTTTTTTCTGGCGGGGAAGGCTCTTTACGAGGAGACATACTGCCACGAGGAGAAGAAGCGTTCAGCCGCCTTGGAAAAAGCCGAAAAGGCTCATAGCGACGCGCAGGAGGCCAGGGAGGAGTATGAACGTGAACACAGGAAACAGCGCGATGCCGACCACATCAAAAAGCTCCAAAAAAATATCGCTGACGCGAAAAAAGCCCTCAACGACGCGCAGAAGGAGTATGGCCTTGCGGTGAAGGCGAAAAAGAAGTTTGAGAACACACAAAGCCTCTTCTGCTTCGACTATCTCCGCCTGGATGAAGAGCACCTGAGTCAATTTTACGGGGATGTGCGGGGCTCCTTCCGGCTGGGTCTCCACTTTCATGAGAATGCGGGGAAGAGCCGTGAGGTTCTCCTGAATGAATTCCAGTGGTACTGCGCAGAAGGGGACGACAGCCCCCGCGCGCGGGTCAGGGAGGTCAACCAGAACAGGCCCGCCGGACTCCGGGACACGGATATGTTCCTCTGGGCTTTTGAAGATGAGCAGCAGACATAGCACACAGCTGAATAGCGGCAGTCGGATCGAATCCGGCCGCCGCATGATTTTTGTCTGAGGTTCCGGCTTCCCTTACAGAGGGGAAAGCCGGAAATTACCGTTCCTTTCAATTTGAAAGCTGAGCCCTCCAAAGCCGCCGGTGTGAAAATCCATCAGGAGCTCTTCTCCGGAGCGTCTGCAGACCACCTTACAGCGAAGAGCAGCTATTTTCTGCAGAAACTCTGCCCCCAGTTTTTCTACGGAATCGATAACACGCCGCTCACTCTCGTACTGCTTCTCTTTCGGCATCTCCGCATAATTCAAATAAAGATTTCGGAATCTGCTGTTCGATGTACCGGAAGCAAAATAACTTCCCGCCATCATATAGATGATATATGCCACCGCACTCTGCCTGCCGTAACTTTTTGCGGAAAGCTCCGTGGTATCCCGCAGAGTCTTCTCTATCTTGCTCCAGTCCTCCATTCGGTCTTTGAATGATGCCTTTTTCATAACATTCTTTCTTGTCTCCATTTTTTCCTCCTTCCTTTCACAACAAGCTGCCTGCCCTGTAATAAGCAGTATAGCGGTTTTTGTTTTTTAAATTTGTAAAAATTACAAATGCAGTATCCCGTTCCTGCCCCACACTCTGTTTCTTGTCCTCAAACTCATAATGTGCTATAATTTTTTGAAAAATACGAACGATCCACGAAAGGAACCTTATATATGAATAAAGTACAGATCTCCATGGAGATATTTCCCCCGAAAAAAGACAGCGAATTTTCTTCCGCCTTCCGCGTGGCAAAGGAATTGGCCGAGACCGACCCCGATTTTATCAGCGTCACCTACGGCGCGGGCGGAAGCCGCTCAAAAAGCACCGTGGAGATCGCCTCCTATATACAGAACGAGCTCGGCATCACCGCCATGGCACACCTGACCTGCGTGGGCAGCACGCAGGAGGACATCCGAAAAATGTGCGGGGAGTTTAAAAAGCACAACGTCACCAACATCCTCGCCCTCCGCGGCGACCGTCCGAAAGACATGTCGGACGAACAGTATAACGGCAGGGAATTTACCTACGCCTCAAACCTTGTGGACTTTCTGAGAGAGCATACAGACTTTGAGATCTGGGGCGCCTGCTACCCCGAAAAGCATTTTGAATCTTTCAGCAAGGAGGCAGACCTGATGCACATGAAAGAAAAACAGGACAGGGGCGTAACACAGTTCATCACCCAGCTGTTTTTTGACAACGACTTCTTTTACGAGTTCCGGGAGAAAGCCGCGCGCAAGGGCATAACCGCCCCGATCCACGCGGGCATCATGCCGATCACAAGCGCCGGTCAGATCGGGCGCTCCATCACCCTCTCCGGCTCCTCCGTGCCGAAAGCGCTCTCCGACATCATCGCCTCCTACGGGGACTCCCCTGAGGATATGTACAGGGCCGGTATCGATTACGCCGTCCGCCAGTGCCGCGATCTTCTGCAGAACGGCGTGGACGGCATCCACATCTATACCATGAACAAACCGGATGTGGCGAAACAGATCGTCCGAAGCATTGACACCGGAAGGTGATCACGGACAAAACCTTCACGCAACTTTTATGAAATATCCTTGCACTAATTTTCAGGCGGACTTATACTGTTATATAACAACCTGGAAGAACGGCATAATATATAAAAACATACAATTACAAAGAAAGGCAGCGATATCACAATGAGTGAATGGAATCACAATACAGACCCTGGGCTCGATCCGGTCGAGCAAAATCAGGAAACTGCTCCCGCACAAAATATGGATAACCGGCCGGCTGCAGATAATCCGCCGTACAATAACGGGCAGCCGTACTACGGACAGTACGATAATTACAATAACGGGCAATATTACAATGGACAGCCATACTGCGATCCCAATGCCAGTTACAACAACGGGCAGCCGTACTACGGACAGTACGATAATTACAACAGCGGGCAGCCGTACTATGGACAAAACCCAGGTTACAACAACGGACAGCCGTACTACAACCAGCCCTACGGTTATTACGGCCAGCAGCCCTACGCCAATCCACAGGCGGCCTGGCAGCAGACCAGACCCGCTCCCGAACCGGTTTCCAACATTTTTTACTATATTATGATGGCGCTCTTTGCCCTATCGGCCATCATCAGTATTTTTGCCGCGTCAAACCTGATCACCACCACATTTTCCTCCATGGACTTTGACTCCGTGGCCGGTCAGGATTACCTGTCGCTGTACTCCTATATGATGGATTCCTTCACGGGCATTCCCGGATATTCCGTATATTCCACACTGAGCTCTCTGCTCGGACTGGCGGTACTGGTTTTCGCCATCATTGACATCGTGCACGTACACAAAAAAGGATATCCTATCCTCGGCATGATACTTTTCACGATCTTTTGTAAGCCAGGCTATTTCATCTGGCGCGCCTACGTCGTCAAGCAGAAAAAACTGCTTCCCGTTTTATATACGGTCGCCTATGTGCTCATCTACATCATCTATTTCTTCTGGTGTTTCTCCTTTATGATGAGCCTGATATAACCGGTAAGACAACAGGCGGCATCCGGCCGCCTGCTTTCAATTAAACTTGAAAAATCTCCGGCACAGCTTATAACCGTCTATGGAAATTCTTCTCCCGCCCCGTCCCGGCAGATTTGTGTAACCGCACAGGAATCCATACCGGAGTCTGCAGAACAGTCTTCTGTTTTCCACCTTGAAGTACTCCCAGAGTTCTCTCCTCTTCTCCAAAGCCTCCTCCGTCCCGGAAATAGCCAGCATGATCGTGGATATGACGGTGATGATCTCCAGATAATTATACATATACTGCCGCCTGTGCCGCTCCGTCTGAATCTCCGGCAAATGTGAATGATAGAAATCAAACATAAGCTTATTCACCCTGATCTGCTGATCGATGCGGGATATCATGACGGACTCATTTACCGACTGATCCTCCCTCCCTATATAATAGCGGTAGAAATTCACATCCAGATAGTACATGTTTTTCACCTTCAGGAGCGGCTCAAACACATAGATATTGTCCACATAAAAAGTCTTCTCCGGCAGCATGAGGCCGCATTCCCGCAACAGTTTCGTCCGGAATATAACCGAATGCATCAGAATATACTGCCCTTTCATAAAGTGCCGCACATCCTTCCAGGTAAACAGTTCGTCCTTCGGCAGAGCATGACGATACCGCATTACTCTGTTGCGCTCTCCCACCTTCTCGTAGACAAAATTGCTGATCAGCATATCCAGCACTTCTCTCGAACCGGCAAACCGCCGCAAAGTTTCCAGTATCTCCCGGTAGGCCTCCTCCTTCACCCAGTCGTCGCTGTCCACCACCTTAAAATACAGGCCCGAGGCCTCCCGGATGCCCGTGTTGACCGCCGCGCCGTGCCCGCCGTTTTTCTGGCTGATCAGTTTTACGATATGCGGATACCTTTCCACATATTCCATGGCGATCTCGGGCGTCTCATCGGTCGAGCCGTCATTGACCACCAGGATCTCCACATCCTCCCCTCCAATCAGCAATGATTCGATACACTTTCTCATATACGCCGCCGAATTATAGCAGGGTATCGCCACCGACAATAATTTCATCCTCTCTTCTCCTGTTCTTTGAACACATCTGCCCCCTGCGCGATATCGAGATATTTCGCGTAAGCCGCATAGGCGGAGGGCAGCGGGTAGTTTCTTTCTATCTCCTCTTTTTCCACAAAGAGAAAACCGGCGTTCGCAGCCGCCTCATTCTGGTCCGTCAGCCCGTCCGTCCTGACAAGGTAACCGGTCATATGCCATTCTCTGTGGCTGAAAATATGTTTTGCCTCGCCGATCTTTTGTATGCGCAGGGAGACAAAACCCAAGTCTTTAAGCCAGGCGAGCACCTGGGCGCCGCTTTTTTTCCCGGGCAGACAGGGAAATTCATAGAGCCCCGCGAGAAGTCCTTTATCATCTCTCTTCGTCAGTGCCGCCCTGGTCTCGTCCTGCAGGATCAGCACGGTCTTCTCCTCTATCTTCCGCTCTCTTTTCGGCTTCTTTCTGGGGTATTCGAGCACCCGGTCCGCCGTGTACGCTCTGCAGAACTCCCCCAGCGGGCATTCCGCACATTTCGGTTTTCCGTTCGGAAGACAGACCGTGGCCCCCAGTTCCATCATCGCCTGATTGAAATCGCCGGGCCGCTCCTCCGGTATCACAGAAAGCAGTTCCTGTTCCACCGCTCTTTTTACCTTTGCGTCCAGAATATCCCTCTCGTCAGCCATCACCCGGGAAAGCACGCGAAGCACATTTCCGTCCACCGCCGGAACCCTTCTCCCGTAGGCGATCGAGGAGACTGCCCCCGCCGTATAGCTGCCGATTCCGGGGAGCTTACACAGTTCCTCCCACTCCTGCGGCATTTGACCACTATAGTCAACCATAACCTGTCTGGCCGCTTTCTGCAGATTTCGGACCCTGTTGTAATACCCCAGCCCTTCCCAGAGCTTTAAAAGCTTTTCTTCCTCCGCCTCCGCCAGCGCCCGGATATCCGGCAGCTCCCTCAGAAATCTGTCATAGTAAGGCTTTACCGCCTCCACCCTGGTCTGCTGCAGCATGATCTCCGAGACCCACACGTGGTAAGGCGTGGGATCCTCCCGCCAGGGTAAGATTCGCCTGCCCCTGTCATACCAGGCGAGAAGAGGCGCAGGGATCCGGTCCATCTCGGAAAGATATACGGGAAGAGGATCTCTTATCTCCATGGAATGCTCCGTCACGAGGCAATCCCTGGCTATGATCCGCACTCCGGCCGCTCTCGCTTTCCGCAGGATCTCCCCGAACTCCGGCTGCGTCCTTACGTTGGGCACCACAAAGTCCACCTGGTCCATCTGTACAACAAAAAGCAGGTAAGCCTCGTAACCTGCTTCTTTTGCCGCGATCAGTTCCCTCACATGTTTGACGGCTCTCTCCGAGGGGGCATCGGGGAAACTCCCGACTCTGTTCTCCTCCAGGGTACAGCCCTTCACTTCCATATAGATCTTCCGGATACCGCCCGCCCCATCCTCCGCTTCCACGTAAAAATCGAACCGCGAGTCGCCGAACGTTTTCTCCGGTTTCATCGATATCACATTCGGAAAGAGCCCGCCGGAGAGGAGCCACTCGCCCACCGCCCTGTTCGGCGCCTGGGAATCCATATTGACAATTCTCCCCTCCTTTTCCACCGCCACAAGATCGTAAGCAGTGGAGCGCCCGGCATTTTCCGCCCGCTCCAGATAGACCGCCGCTCCCTCTCTCAACAGTTCCAGACATCTGCCCGTATTTTTCACATGTACTTTTTCTTCCCGTCCATCCACTCTCACCCAGGCGATAAACCTGTTCGGTCTGGACAGAAAAACGCCTTTTTTAATATTTCCATACTCCATCTATATCGGTACCTTTTTCCGTTCTTCCATGTCCTTCTTTTCATCCGCATTGTTCTTATGGCGCAAAGGCACTCTCGCCGCCGGGACCACCTCCGAGGCAGGCTCCGTATGTACCGCCTGGTCGTCAAAGAAAATATGCGCCCCGAACGCTTTCAGGATATCCTTCTTCTGGATCCCGCCCAGAAAGAACGCCTCGTCTATCCTGACCCCCCAGGCTCGCAGCGTGCGTATGACCCTCTCGTGGGCCGGCGCGCTCCTGGCAGTCACAAGGGCAGTCCTGATCAGCGCCTGCTCCTGTGGGAATTCCCTCTGCAGATCGGAGAGCGTTTTCAAAAACTTTGCGAAGGGTCCCGCCTGCAGCGGATTTTTCGCGTTCTCCCTCTCATTTTTCTCAAAGGCCTCCAGTCCCTGTTCCTGGTAGATCTGCTCCGACTCGTCCGAAAACAACACCGCATCCCCGTCAAAGGCAATGCGGATCTGACGGATATCCCCGTCACAGTTATAAGTGTGGATCCCTTCCCCGCAGATGATCCCCGCCGCGATCCCGCTGTCCACAGCGCCCTGCACATCCTCCTCGTAAGCCGACAGAAACAGGTCGGTCTTAAACGCCGCGAGATAGGGGGCGAGGGACACGCCGCTCACCAGCGCCGCCCTTGTGATGTCAAGCCCGTACTCCCGAATCGCGTTAAACACCCGGAGCGACGTATCCGGACTGTTGCGGGACATGACGATCACTTCCACCCGGCCCTCCTGCCCGGGTATCCTGTTGATATTGAGGAGCGCTCTGATCAGCGCAAAACCGGGTCCCGGTCTCAGCAATTCATGTTCATGCTCCACCTGATAGCTGGAGTACGCCTCCACGCCCTCCCTCTCAAAAAGTTCGTTCTCCTTCGACAGATCGAAGAGCGCTCTCGAAGATACCCCGATCACCAGCCTGCTGTCCAGATCAAATGCCATACCTGCTCCTTTCCGCGCTTATCCCGGCGCTAACGGAGTCTTCTGCACTCAAAACGTTCTCTGGTAGCCAGACAGTATTTCAATTCCTCGTACCGTTCCGTTATGTCGCCGGGCTTCACTTCCACATCTATGGCGATCGCCATTGTGTTGATCATCTCGTCTGTCAGCCTGTCTTTCATGGTCGTCAGTATCTGCAGTTTCTCCTTGCAGGTACCGGCATCCAGGTACGCCAACACCATGGGATCTATCCCGGACTCCGTCTCTTTCTCCGGGGACTGCTCCTGCTTTGGCGCAGCGTCCGCACAGCTCCCCTCCTGTTCCACAGGGGGGACGGCGCCGCTTTCCACCAGCTCAAACCGCCTTTTCTGCGTCACGTAAGGGTATTTATCCCTGTCCACCGGTCCCGCAAACAGGGAAAGTTCCCTCGCATATACACCGTAGTCTCCGCAGAGCGCCTGGTAGATGACCAGTTTTTCTCCGGTTTCCGTGTGCGTTGCCACTGTTATGATACGATAGCAGTTCCCTTCAAAATGTTTATAAATTTCACCTGGTTTTGGAAGCTGTCTCATACAAATCCTCTTTCTGCCTGCCCTTCATTTTTATATCACAGACATTATTAGTATACCCCCAAAAACCGTTTTTGTCATGTCCAATATAGCAGAACTGCTGTCCCATAAAACGTACAGCAACTTATTTTTTTATCAGTTCAAACGTTCCGTACACTTCCTTTGTCTCCTCATCGTACGCCTCCAACACGATACTGTCTCCGAACTCTATCTTTTCCAGGCTGAGCTTCCACAGATATGCACCTTCCTGCAGCAGTTCCGTGCCGGAACCCATTCTGATGCGGCGGTCCGCCCCCGCCTTGTCTCCCGCCAGCCGGAAACAGGGCAGCGCACTCCAGTCTTCACTGTCATCCCCGTAAAAAATTTCCAGGTATGTGCCAAGCTCCGTCTGCGTCACCTCCGCTCGCTCGATGACAGCTCCCGTCCCCGGTACTTCCGCCGAACCCGAGGGCACGTAGGCTGTCGCCGTGGAGTTGCTGATATCCGCCAGTGTAAAGCTGATCTCCGTCCGCATAATATCCTCCATGCTCTCCATGGTCTCATCCCAGAATATTCCGGTGCACAACACATCCAACGTCTTCCCCTTCTCCGTCTTTCCGCTCTCGATCATGATATCCATCACATCGTCGCTCACCGACTGGAAATATATGGCGGAGGCGCCTATTCCGAGCTCATCCGTGTTCGCGATCCCCGCGTTCACATGTTTTATCTCCAGATTTTTGGACGACGCATACTCTCCGATACTCATATCGCTCTCGATCCCACAGTCCCTCACAGGATCCTCCTCGATCGCATCCTCCGGCACCAGGAAATACTTCCCGGTCTCCTTCGCCTTCGCCTCCAGCACTACATAGATGCTGTCGCTGTCGCACATTGCCTCTTTCACTGCAAAATCCACCGGCATTCCCTCTGTGACCTTCTCCACTTTCTGTTCTTCCTCTGTCACCGGCACGATCAGGTCCTCCGCCTCCACCGGCATCTTCGCGCTCTCATTCTCGATTCCGCCCAGAAAATCCAGTATGCCAAAATATTTTTCCGCCGCGTAGACTCCTGTTCCAAGCAGTGTGACCGATCCGACAATGAGCACCGCCGCTTTCCACACTGCCACTCCCGCCGCCTTTTTCTTTCTTCTGTCTCCGTATTTATTTTTCTGTCTGCCGCCATAATTCCCACGGCCGCCCTTCTCCGGCAATGCCTCCAGAGTCCGCACATACCCTCTCCAGACATTCTCCGGTATTTCCAAATCATCTCTCAATCCGTCTATCATCTCATCAAATCTGCTCATATAAAACCTGCCCTTTCTCAGCCGATACTCTTCTTCACAAACTTTCTGCTGCTCACCACACTGCTCCGCTCATACAGCCGTTCCATCTTATCCCTCGCCGCGGCCAGCCTGCTCCGCACGGTGCTCTCGTTCACCCTCAATATCTCCGCGATCTCCCTTGTCTTAAATCCCTGCACATAGTATAAAATAACTACCGTGCGGTGTTTTCTGTCCAGACCGCTCAAAAAGTCTTCCCATTCCATCGTGATATAACCGTTTTCCTGCGTCTCCGCCTCCAGGATCATCTCATCGGACACCGTATATCTTCTCTGTCTGTATATCTCATTGCAGTGATTGATCAAAATTCTTGTCATCCACGTCTTAAAAAAGCGCTCCTGTCTCAGCGTCCCAATCTTCTCCCAGCATGTCAGCGCAGTCTCCTGCATGGCGTCCAGCACATCCTCATCATTTTTCAGGATCGCCTTCGCGGTCTTGTACATACTCTGCGCCTGCCCCTGCATCAGATCTTCAAACGCTTCCTTATTATGTTTCATGGCTTTTCTCACCAACTGTTCCATCTGTCTTTCTTCTCCCTTCCCGCCGTATCGTTTTCATGGCGCATCTGTGAAGAACGTTCTCTCTGTTTTAAAGCTTTATACTTATTAGACGAAACAGCCCCCTATTTTGTCCAAAATAATTTTCTACAAATAAAAAAAGCAGGCGCAATCAATGTCATTTAAATCAACATCTCAGCCTGCCTGGAGAAAAATAAAACTCTCAAGGAGCCCCTTAAAAAGCGTCGGCACTTAACGAGGTTTTTCACGAGTTTAGTGTCCGCTACGCTTTTTACGGAGCGAAAGCGCGGCGACGGAGAATTCTATTTTTCTCCAGGCTCCCGCTGCTACCTTAATATTACCATTGCATTACGCCCTCTTCTTTTTCAAGCTGCTGTACTTCACGATAAGCAGCTCCAGACTCAGCCGTTCTCCTATCCGGCCCGATTTGAAAGCATGTTCCGTCTCCGCGCAGTCCTCCAGAGCCTGTCTCAAAATATCCCTCTTAAATCTGGAAGCCTGCCTCATATAGATTCCGCCGATGTTTCTGCGAAGTCCTACTTTCTCCTCGATCAGCGCCTGGGGATATCCCTTTGACGCCAACTCTTTCACCTGGAGCATCAGATTAAACTGTCTTGTGATCAGAATCAGAATCTTCATGGCCGGTACCCTCAGGGCAAGAAGATCATAGTAATACTGCAGAGCTCTCTCCCCGTTTCCGTCCGCGACAGCCCCTATCATCTTAAAAATATTGTCCTGTATCTGCGGCACGCATATCTCCCTCACGTCCTCCGAAGTGATGACGTCCTTATCCATACAGTAGCAGAGCAGCTTTTCCAGCTCTCTGCGGATATTTTCCATATCGTCCCCCGTTCCGTCCAGAAACAGCTGCAGCGTCTCGGAGGATATCTGTTTTTTCTCCTTCTTCAAAATACCGCACACCCATTTTTTCAGCGTCTCTTCCTTTTGCCTGCCGAACTCAGCCGCATACCCCGCTTTTTTTACCGTCTTATAGAGGCCGCTCCGCTTATCCACTTCTCTCTCCACCAGGATAAAACTGCTGCTCTGCGCCGGATTTTTCAGATATTCCGAAAGTTTATCCCCGCCCGACTTAAACAGCTCCGTATTCTCCAATATTATGACACGTCTGTCAGAAAAGAAGGGCAGAGTCTCCGCCATCTCAATGATCTCCGGCACCATGACCCCTTTTCCCTCATACCGGTTCAAATTCATCTCGCTGCCGCCGTTTAACAGCGCTTCTATAAGCCTGTCCCTGTACTGGCGAATCAGATATCTCTCCTCCCCATAGAGCAGATATATCTGTTTTAACTGTCCCGTCTTAATATCCTCCGTGATTCTCTGCATGACAAGATATCCTTTCCCTATTTTGACTCATCTCTTACATGATACCGCCCTCCCGAATTTTGTCAAGCGCCTGCTTTTCCTTTTAAAAACTCTTCCACCCGGATCCGGCCGCCCTTCACCCGCACTGTAACCGCACCGCCCTCCGGCGTCTGATAAATATGACATCCCTGTCGCATCAACCGCTCTGTCAGCTCTCTGTGGGGATGACCGTAACGGTTGTCCCTCCCCGCGGAAATGACTGCATAGACCGGATCAGTCAATTCAAGAAGCTCCCGGGGCGTGGAATATTTCGAGCCATGATGCGCCGCCTTCAGCAATGTCAGCGCATCCCTCCCCGACAGTTCCTCAAGCAGCTCCCGCTCCGGTTCCCCGGTCACATCCCCCGTCAGCAGCATTCTGAATTCTTCGTACTCCGTATACAGCACGGTGGATATCTCATTGACTTCATCCGTCGCAAGTCCTTTTCTCGGACCGATGCAGGTAAATTTCAATTTCCCGTCCTGCATCTCGTCGCCCCGCCCGATATAGTAGACCGGGATTTTGTTTTCCTTCGCCTGATCTCTCAACTCTGCCAGCTTTTCCTTCTTTATCTCATCGGAGGCATCCGGCAGGATCAGACTTTTAATCCTGACGCCGTATCCGGTCTGCTCCATCAGTTCCACGATACCCGATATGTGGTCCTCATCGGGGTGCGTCACAAAAACTGCTTCCAGTTCCCCAATGCCCATACTCTCCAAAAAGGGGAGGATCTGATATTGGCCGACTTTGGATCTGCTGGTAGAACCGCCGTCTACCATATAGCAGTTTCCGTTTTCGTTCCGCATCACGATACAGTCCCCCTGTCCCACATCCAGAAAGGACACACTAAATCCGCTGACCGGACGGACAAGCAGCAGCCAGAGCGCTCCGAGCACAAACAGCCACTGCCCCATCGGACAAATCCCGGCCGACGACCCCCTCTCTTTCTCTGACACTGACGCCGCTTTTTCCTCCGCCCAGGCATGCCGCAAAATGAGCGCCAGCAGAATCCCGTAGTAAGCCGCGATCTGCCAGGGTTCCGGCTTCCCGCCGATTTTGATTCCGCCCGGCAGTTTCAATGCCGCCCTGCAGGAAACCTCGTAAATTCCGAGAATGAGCCGATCCGGCATCCCGAAAAGAAATCCCGCCTCCGGCAACAGGGATCCGCCGACTATGGAAAGTATCCCGAAGGCCAGCACAAGACTCATGAGCGGGATCACGTACAGGTTGAGAAGCAGAGAATACAACGGAAATACATAGTAAAAAGAAAACAGGACCGGCAGGGTAGCGACCGCTATCCCGCTGCTCAGGTAAAGTCCTTCTACGATCCATCCGGTCAATTTCCCCGGCACCCCTCTTCCCCGGGGAAACACGATATCCATTCCAAACACCTCCCTCCACCAGGGAAGTATGATTCCGATTCCAAGCACCGCACCGAAGGACAGCAGAAAACCGCTGTGGCGGACAAGCAGCGGCTGCCCGGTCAGCATCAGAACCGCAGCGAGTGACAGAGCCGTCAGCATATCGTAAGTCCTGCCAAACAGTTCCGCTGCCAGATGCAGTGCAAACATAAACACAGCCCTCCAGGTGGAAACTCCCATCCCGGTCATGACCCCGTAGCAGCACATGATCCCCACCGCCGCCGGCACTCTCATCCACACCGGAACCCTGCATCTTTTCAGGAAACCGGAGACTCCCATGCCCAAAAGCGATACATGGAGCCCGGATATGGCCAGGATATGTACCAGCCCGTTCAGCTGATACAGCTCCTTCACCTCCTCGTCCAGACCGTTTTTGTCCCCGAGCAGCATCGCCTTCAGCACGGAGGCCTCCTTCTCCGGATAGATCTGTTCCAGCACTTCACCGCATCTGGATTTTATCTGAAATAATTTTTCCTTTAACAGGGAACAGGAACCTGAACATTCAAGAATTTCTGTCTGATTTAATTTGTAAGAAATGTTTAAGATCTGATAATACTCTCTGAGATCAAACTCCCCCGGATTGCCCGCCTCCCGAAAACGGGAAACTTTTCCGGAGACTCTGACGGTCTCTCCTATCCCGGGAAGCGAATCATCGCCTCCTGCGTCCGCCATATAACACATGACTTGTCCGTCACTCCCATCTTTTACTCCGCTGATGTACAGCACCGGAATTCTGCTGCCAAACATGACACGGTATTCCCTGTCACTGACAATTCCGGTCAGGGATATCCTCTCCCCCTCCGGGGGAAGTTCCTCCTCCATCACCTGTCCGCTGTACACACAGGCTGTCGCCAGCAGTATAAAGACAAGGGAAAGCAGACAAAGCGGTCTTCTTATCTGCATGCCTTCTCCTCTTTCTCGCTACTCCACAATATCCAAATTTCTGTCAAACACCGTCGTCAAACTGACGTTATCGCGATATGTGACATTCGTGTCACCATCTATGGAAATCTGTACTCTGTTTACCCCGGGGAGTTCCACCAGGGAATTCACAACAGAATACAGCGCCACCGAGGACGTCACATCGTACACCGGCGTCAAAAACTCCTCACTCAGATTCACATAGCACACTCTGTCCTTCACCGTGACGCTGAGTATCGTCACAGCAGGGTTTATCGTGGGATAACCGGTCTCATACCCCATATCCCCGTCTTTCCCCGGTCCTTTGATCAATTCCTCCACCACCTGCCGCTCCATGGAGATATTGCTGTTGTAGACCACGTTCCGCTCCACTTCCACCAGCCCGTTCCCCGCTTCATTGGCGAAATACAGGAGAAACTTCGTCTCGGCATAGGCATTGATCTCCGTTCCGGCATTGTCGATAAAGGAATCCGCGGCCATCGCCCCGACAGGCACCCCCGAGATATCCGCGAGCGTCTCATTCTCCACCGAAAAGGTGATCGTGTCGATGCCTTCTATCTGTGTCAGGGTGCGTACCACCGCCGCACGGCGCAGCACCTCAACGATCGGCTCCTGCCTCATATAAGCTTCGCTGAAGTCCATATTCATCTGCCCCTCATTCAATGTATAATCCTGAAAGGACTCCGACAGCGGGGACAGATATTCCGGCTTTTCCGATGTGTCCCTCATACTGTCCATCAGCTCCCGCAAAAGCGCCTCCTTGTCCTCCGCGGAGGTATCCGTCGCGTACTCCTCGGAGACCACACAGGTCCCCTCCTTGTTTACATAGTAGATCGTGTATCGGTATTCGCCTTTCAGTTCATCTCTGCCGCAAGCTGACACACATGTCAGAATAAGCAGAATCAGAAAAAACAGTCCTGTTCTCTTTCTCATGCCAATCCTCTTTACGCTTTATAGGTGAGCGGTATTTTCACAGTAAAAATGGTTCCCTCCCCCGGTTTGCTCTCCAGGCGGATAGATCCTCTGTGCATCAGCACCGCGCTTCTTGTGATGGCAAGCCCCAGCCCTGTCCCGCCGATCTCCCGGGAGTGTGATTTGTCCACCCGGTAGAATCTCTCATAGATATGATCGACGGCATCCTGGGGGATCCCAACACCGGAATCGCTCACCGTCAACGTGAAGAACTGATGATCCGCATCCAGCACTACTTTCACCCATCCGTTCTCCTTATTGTATTTCACCGCGTTTTCCACCAGATTCGAGATCACAAGACTGATCTTCACCTCATCCACCGTCGCCTTCACGGGGCGGATACTCTCAAAAGTCACCTCGATATCCCGCTTTCTGGCGATGGGGCGCAGACGTTTCAGTATTACCTCCGTCAGATCATTCATATTCACTTCCGTGATATTCATGTCCGTCACTTTCTTATCCATCTTCACAAGCGACAAAAGATCCGTGATGGTCTTGTTCTCCCGGTCGATCTCCTTCGCGATATCCTCCATAAACTCCCGGTACAGTTCCACCGGGACATCTTCCTGGGCAAGCAGGGAATCCGCCAGCACCTTCATGGACGTGATCGGCGTCTTCAACTCGTGGGAGACGTTCGACACGAACTCCTCCCTCGAGTCATCCAGCACTTTCATTCTGCCGAGCAGCTTGTTGAAAGCGTCGATAATATGTACCGTCTCCGCGTAATCCGGCACATTGATGGCCCTGTCCGAAAATCCTGCCGTCACCTCGTTGATCGCCACGGTCACCTTCTCGAGCGGCTTCACCAGAAAGTTCGCCAAAAGCAGAGCGGCTCCCAAAATGATGAGCATCATGATCAGCTGCAAAATATTCGCCTTATTCCCCAGAATATCCATCGTCTTATGGATCGTGTCACAGGAAATGCCGATCAGCATGACCCCTCTGACCACTTCCCTCACTTCCTCCGCTCCCGTCTCCGACGATTCCATCGTCACCGTCTCCGAGATGGGGATTGTCATTTCAATATACCCCAGATCCGGGTCATAGTTGGACATGCTCTCCCCCCGGAAACACTTTACGACTTCCTCGGAGATAATGGTTTTTCCCTCGCTGATGCTGTAGGTATCTTTCACTACTTTCAGATTGTCGGAGATGATCAAAACCCGCCCCCCATATAAATTGGAAAGCTGCTCCAGCTCCGCATTGACAACTAAAGAAGAGGGATCCTGCAGATAGGTATAGGTGATCAGATGATCCGCTATGATTTTAAGCTGCGCCTGAGCTTCCGAGATCCGCACCGAGATGGCGCGGGTCTCATAATTTTTCAAAATACCGTACTGCATGCAGTAACCGGGGATCAGACCCACCAGCAGCAACAGGACAAATATCCTCATCTTCAGGCTTCGCAAAGATTTGATTGTCGATTTGAAATCTTCCCAACGATAAAACATTTAAGCTCACTCTCTAAAGAAATAACCTGTCCCCCACTTCGTCTGGACAAACTTCGGCTCGCTCGGGCTCGCCTCTATCTTTTCCCGCAGACGTCTCACATGGACATCCACAGTCCGCACATCTCCCGGATAATCCGCTCCCCAGATACTCTTTAACAGATTTTCCCTGCTGTACACTTTGCCGGGATTCGCCATCAGCAGCTCCAGCACTTCATACTCTTTGGAGGTCAGATTGATCTCCTTCCCGGCGATATATACCCGACGATCCTCCCTGTTTACCCGCATCTCCCCGCTCTCCAGCACTGCGGTCTTATCCTCCTTGCCCTCCTTCGGCGCGGTGCGGCGCATGATCGCTTTCAGCCTGGCTTTCACTTCCAGGATATTGAACGGCTTCGTGATATAGTCGTCCGCGCCGTACTCCAACCCGAGAATTTTATCCATATCGTCGCCCTTCGCCGTCAGCATCACCACGGGCACGCCGGAGAACTCTCTGATCTGCTGGCAGACCTCGAATCCCGTCAGCTTCGGCAGCATGACATCCAACAATATAATATCATATGTACCGTTTTTCGCCTTCTCCAGCGCCTCCTCTCCGTCGTAGGCACAGTCCACTTCCATCCCGTCCTGCTCCAGGCTGAACCGGATTCCCTTTACGATCAGTTTTTCGTCATCTACCACCAGAACTCTTTTTGCCATCTCTATCCTCACACTTAAACCCGGCTCCCGGCCGGATCCTGCTCACTCCACTCTCAAATACTCCTCCATCCGCGCATACATCTTCTCGCCGATGCCGGAAACCTGCATGATATCCTCTTTTTTCTGAAAGCCGCCCTGCTTCTCCCGGTACTCGATGATCGCCTTCGCTCTCCCCTCGCCGACGCCTGGCAGAGCACACAGCCCCGCTATATCCGCGGTATTGATGTTCACAAGTCCTGCATCGGAACCTCCGGCACTTTCGCTCTGCGCCGCCGGCGTCTCCGGAACAGTATAATAACTATACTCTTTCTCCGTCTTCTCCTCACCTGCGCGGATACTCTCCGCCGTCGGAATCTCCAGCCGGCTTCCGTCCGCCAGGGGCTCCGCCATGTTCAGGTAATCCCGGCAGGCATCCTCCGCAAAGCCACCCGCCGTCTCCACTGCCTCATAAAAACGGCTTCCCAAAGGCATCTCATAGACCCCCGGGCGCTCCACCGCCCCGCAGACATGGACATAGATGGAAGCAGGCTCCTCCACCTTTTCGCTGCCCCCGCCGGCCTCCTTCTCCTCCTCTTGCGCCGCGCTGGTCTCCACAGGTTCCTCCGCAGGCGCTTCCGCATCCAAAGAGGGGGCGCTCTCGGGCTCCTTCGCCTTCTCCGCCCTCAACTCCGAGAGCAGCTCACCCTCCGAACCGCAGCCCGCCAAAAGACACGCCGCGCAAAAAATACATGCCGCTGACTTTTTTAATTTCATTCTCTTTTCCTTTCCGCAGCTTTGCTGCCACGCGGAAAAGAAGCCCCTCCGCCGTCTTTTTAACGGCGTAAATTTATTGTATGTCAAAGCCCGCCATTTTACAAGTGCTTTATTCCCATTTGAAAATAATAATTCCGATGACCGCCATCACCATCCCCAGCAGCTTTTTCATCTCAAACTGCTGTTTCTCCGCGCCGAAGATCCCGAACAGCTCAATCAGGTACGCCACCAGAATCTGCGCCACCACGATAAACAGCACCGCCTTCGCAGGCCCGAGGCTCTTCATGCTCTGGATCACGGTCCAGGTGATCGCTGCCCCCATCACACCGCCGAGCAGCATATATTTCGGCTCCACTTTCAGGATTCCCATAAAGGAATTTCTCTCCACACAGGCCCACGCCCCGAGACAAACTAAAAGCGCCGTGAACTGCACAAAAGCGTTGGCGGTCCAGACTCCTGTCTGCTCTGTCACCTTCGTATTAAAAACGCCCTGAATACTCATCAGGGCGCCGGAAACGATCGCAATGATCATACCCATACTGAAACCCTCTCTTTCTCCGCCACAGAGTGATCTCAATCCTGATCCCCCGCGGTTTGTTTATACGGTTATTCTCAGTATGGGCATTTTTTGTTATTCTATTCCGAAACGGCTTACCCCTCCGGCTCCTCCAGATACTCCTCCTCCGGGACTTCCTCCACAGGCAGTTCGATATACTCCTCCGTGTAGCTGTCATCCCCCGTCACCTGGCTCATCACCTGTTCCGAGAGGCCTTTCAACAGGGCATTGACATCACCGCCCTCCCAGATCTCCGTGAAGGCGATCTCCATCTGCACCCAGAAATTCCCGGTGGTCATCATCTTCGGGATCGGCATGGATGTATCATAGGTATCCAGAAAAATATAATCATCATAAAGCGGATAACCGTACACCGGCATCTTTCCGGTGGTCTCCTGCAGATTCAGGCCGCTCGTCCAGTCTTTCATCATAAACTGCGCAAAGTCATTCGCCTGCTCCTCAAGTTCCGTATAACCGTTTATCGCGATACAGGTGGTGATAGACAAAGAGCGGCTCTTTAATTCCTCCGTCAGATCCGGCATACCGTAAAAACCGTACTCATAGGCAAAACTTCCGTCCGCCTGCGCCTTTGCCATACGGTTTACAGCCTCCGTCCCCGCCACGGTAAACACGATCTTCCCCTCCAGAAAATCCTGCATTACCGACTCATAGCTGACCTCTCTCGTCTCAATGGAAAAAAACTGGTTCAGATTCTGAAACGTTGTCAGACACTGCAGCGTCTCCAGGTTGTAGATATCGATCTGATCCGGATCATCCCCGTTTTCTCCGCCCACGATCAGATGGTCGCCGGCAAAGCTGTAGTTATATAAAATATCGGACACGTCCCATTTAAAGACGGCCTCCACCTGTTCCGGCGCGTTGTAATGGTCCGCAAAATCTTCCAGCTCCGCGATCGTATCCGGCAGGCACTCATACGCCTTCCTTAAGATCTCTTCCTCCGAGAACTCATGCCCGCTCTCCTCTCCCGCTGCTTCTTCCTCCACATTGCCGGCATCCGCGTCCGCCTGGGCGGCCTCACCCGCCGCCAGGTCCGCCTCCGCCTCCAGCTGAAGCCTCGCGTAATCTTTCAGATACGTCTTATTATAGAGCAGGGCGCACGCCTCATAGTAAAACGGATAGGCAACCACCCTTCCGTCATAGGTCACCGCCGCCTCCGCGGCAAAGTTCTCAAAATCGATATCCCGAAACATATTCTGATCGGATATCTCCTTTGCCAGCCCTGCCAGATAAGCCTTCTCCAGACAGTCGTTGGTGATCAGATACAGATCCGGCCCTGGTCTGTCACTCCGCCCTAAGGACGCCTCGTTGATCGCTTCGAGATATTCGCTGTCATCGGCAAGCACCATCTCCACCCGGACATTTCCCTGCTCGTTGTAGGCCACTGCCGCCGCATTCAGATAATCCGTCAGATTCTCGTCCGTATACCACAGCCGCAGTGTGTCCTTCTTTCGGCTCAGGAAACTTTCCTGCTCCTCCCGCTCCTTTTGGGCTTTCATCTGTATGCCGCTCTTACCGACCGCAAACACGCCCGCCGCCAGACAGACTGCAAACAGCGCGGCATAAACTCTTTTTCTATAACTCATATTTTAACGCCTCCCGCAGAATGCGCACCATCTCCCCCACATGCTCCCTCGTGATCACAAGAGGGGGCACAAACCGCAGGATATTGCTGCCCGCATTGATCAGTACAAGCCCCATCTCAAGGCACCTGCTGATAATACCGCCCACCGGCACACTGCACTCGAGCCCCTGCATCAGCCCAAGCCCCCGCCTCGCCGAAATAAAATCAAACTCCGAGACAAGCGCATCGAGCTGCTCCTCCAGCCAGGGCGCGATCTCCTGCACATGCCCTATTATATCATTTTCTTCAAATAAGTCCAACATTTTTGAGACAGCACAGCAGGCAAGAGGATTTCCGCCGTATGTCGTGCCGTGGTCGCCCGCCCCGAGAGACTTTTCCGCCGTCTTCTCCGTCATCAGAAAAGCGCCCACCGGCACACCGCCGCCGATTGCCTTGGCACATGCCATGATATCCGGTTTTATGCCGTAATGCTGCCAGGCGAACATTTTTCCGGTCCTCCCCATGCCGCACTGGATCTCATCCAGGATCAACAGGATATCCCTCTCCTCGCAGAGCGCCTTCACCTGCTCCATAAATTCCTTCCTGGCCGGATAGATACCGCCCTCCCCCTGCACCGTCTCAAACAGGATCGCGCAGGTTTTCTCCGTCACCTGCCCCAGAACCGACTCAAAATCATTCATATCGGCAAAACGGATATCTCCTACAAGCGGCTCAAAGGCCTCTCTGTAATGCGGATTCCCGGTGACAGAAAGCGCCCCCATGGTGCGCCCATGGAAAGAGTGGTTCATAGCGATGATCTCTCCTCCCGCCAAACCGCCCTCCTGTCCGCCCTTCGTACGCGCGTACTTTCTCGCCGCCTTCAGCGCGCCCTCTATGGCTTCCGCACCGCTGTTTGTGAAAAATACGCGGTCCATCCCGGACGCCTTTTTCAGCTTTGCCGCCGCCAAAACCGCAGGTTCATTATAAAAATAATTGGAAATATGGAGCAGCTTATCCACCTGCGCCTTCAGCACCGCATCAAAATCCTTATAATGATACCCCAGCGCATTCACCGCGATCCCCGAGAAGAAATCCAGGTACCGCTTCCCTTCCTTATCATATAAATATACGCCCTCTCCCCTGTCAAAAACAATCCGGTAACGATTATAAGTGTGAAGCAGATCCTGTTCTGCCTGTGTAATATATTTCTGCATTCCATTTGCCTCCTGCTTTTCTATCGCTTTCTGCGCATCTGCCCTCGTCACTCCTCATCCTCCCGAACGATCGCCGTCCCGATACCCTGATTCGTAAAGATTTCCAGAAGCAGGCAGTGCGGTATCCGCCCGTCCAGAATATGCACCCGGTTTACGCCGTTTTGGATCGCCGAGGTACAATTGCTCAGTTTCGGCAGCATCCCGCCGCCGATAAAGCCGCCGCCGATCAGCTCCTCCGCCTGTCCTGCCGTCAGCCTGCTGATAAAGCTGGACTTATCGTTCACATCCTTATACAGTCCCTCGATGTCCGTCAAAAATACAAGTTTGTCCGCTCCCACCGCTTTCGCAATGGCACAGGCGGCATCATCCGCGTTGATATTGTAAGTCTGAAAATCATCGTCCAGCCCCACCGGCGCCACGATCGGCAGAAAATCCTTCTCCAAAAGATCGTAGAGCACCTTGGGGTTCACCTCTTTGATATTGCCCACAAAGCCGATATCCTGCCCGTCCGCATATTTTTTATCCACACTGAGGAGCCCGCCGTCCTTGCCGCTGACGCCGACCGCCCTGACGCCCAGCTCCTGCACCATCGTCACAAGGCTCTTATTTACCTTGTTTAACACCATCTCCGCAATCTCCATTGTCTCCCCGTCGGTGACCCGCAGCCCGTTCACAAACTGCGATTCCTTCCCCACCTTGCCTACCCAGCGGCTGATCTCCTTGCCGCCGCCGTGGACGATGATTGGTTTAAAACCTACCAGCTTAAGCAGCGTCACATCCTTGATCACATTCTTCTGCAATGCCTCGTCACTCATGGCGGAGCCGCCGTATTTCACCACAATGATCTTCCTGTTAAACTTCTGAATATAGGGCAGCGCCTCGATCAGCACCTCCGCCTTCTTCAAAACCTCTTCCATATTTTCCGGTCTGTTGTTCACCATTTCATTCTATCTCCTGTTCCATACTTCTATTCTCCAGACGTTAGCCGCTACCTGATAAACGCCGTAATATTCTCTTCATTCAGCACAAAATCATAATAATTCAGATCTTCCCTCTTTGTCCACCCTATCTCCTTCCAGAACGCGTTTCCCACATCATTTTTTGTAAACGCGATCAGGGACACTTTATTGATATGCTCTCTTTTCAACGCCTCCATACAAAAGACCACCATCGCTTTCCCGATCCCCTGCCGCCTGCAGCCATCCTTCACACAGACATGGTACAGACATCCTCTTCTGCCGTCATGGCCGCAGAGAACAGCGCCCACGATCTCTTCCTCTCTCTCTGCCACAACGCTGATCCCCGGATTCCTTGCGAGAAAACGTGCAACCCCGTCCCCGGAATCGTCGATGCTCCGGATGCCGAATCCCCGGATGCTCTGCCACAGCGCCTTCACCGCCGGATAGTCTTCTATTGTCATGGAACGTATCTTTGTCTCCATAAATCGGTCTCCCCTTTATTTACAAGCTACGGAAAACACGGCATCATCATAAGCCCCGTCTCCTCCGGCAGCTCGAACAGCAGATTCATATTCTGCACCGCCTGCCCCGCCGCACCCTTCACCAGGTTGTCAAGCGCCCCCATCATAATGATTCTTCCGGTGCGTTCATCGATCACAAAACCGATATCCACAAAATTGCTGCCCTCCACCCATTTTGTCTCAGGGCATTCTCCCTGCGGCAGCAGGCGGACAAATCTCTCTTTTCCGTAATACTTCCCATAAGCCTCCCGCACTCTCCCGGCGTCCATTCCCTCCGGCGTCAGGGCCGCGTAAGCCGTCACAAGGATTCCCCTGTTCATCGGCACAAGATGCGGCGTAAAATTCAAAACAACCTCTCTCCCCGCCGCATAACCGAGCTGTTCCTCTATCTCCGGCGTATGCCTGTGGCTTGCCACGCCGTAAGCCTTGATGTTCTCATTCACTTCACAGAACAGATTCGGAAGCTTTGCTCCCCGCCCCGCCCCGGAAGTACCGCTCTTCGCATCGATGATCAGGCTCCCCGGCTCGATCAGCCCCTCTTTGACAAGGGGATAAGCCGTCAAAATGGAACAGGTCGTGTAACACCCGGGATTGGCGATCAGCCTCGCCCCCCTGATATCCTCCCTGTTGACCTCGCAGAGCCCGTAGACCGCCTCCCCTATAAACTGCGGCGCCTTATGTTCGATTCCATACCACTTTTCATAGACCGCCACATCCTTCAACCGGAAATCCGCGCTCAGATCCACGATCTTCACCTTCCGCAAAATCTCCTCCGAGATCACGGAAGCCAAAAATCCCTGGGGCGTCGCCGTAAAGATCACATCCACCTGCTTTGCCAGCTCGTTTAAATCATCCCCCCTGCAGACATCCTCCACCACCCGGAAGAAATTCCTGTAGACAGACGCGTACTCCTTCTCTATGTAGCTTCTCGAACCATACCATATGATCCTCGCAGCCGGGTGCCCCTGCAATATCCTTACAAGTTCCGCCCCCGCATACCCGGTGGCTCCGATGATACCGACTTTGATCTCGTTTTTTTCTGTATTATAACTCTCTGCCATAACGGACCTCCAATACACCCTTAAATCGAAAACAGATACACATCGTCCGGTGAAAGCCTGCGCTCCGGCGTATAGATCAGCCAGTCGGTCACATCCTCCGTTCCGAACTGCGCCGTATATCCCTCATGGATATCCTTGATATAGTAGGGCTCCTGTGTGAGCTTAGCCCGAAAACGATCCCCGGAAACCTCCAGCACCTCAAACCAGATATGCTCCTTTTCGTTATCCTGCTCCTTATATTCCTCGTCCACCGTCAGCCCCAGCTTCACCAGAAGGTGGTTTTCTTCATTTTCAGCCGCCTCAAACAGATAAGATATCCGCTCCACCGCAAGCGCCCTCATACGGGCGGTCTCCTCATTGGAGATCATAAAGACCGGGTTATCCTTCATAAATTTGTCGTAAATATCCAGCGGATAAAACATCCCCTCATCCGCGCTCTCTTTGGACGGATAGACAAAAATAACACAGGTATCCCGGTTATGTCCCTCCTGTCTGTCCTTTATTCCGCCCAGCATCTCCGGGTCATACAGCTCCACCGCATCCTCCCAGTCGACAAGCGTCACTACAAGGGGCATCCCCTCCGCCACATAGGCCAGAAAATAGGGGCTTCCGAACTCGGGAACCTCCTCGTCCTCCAGCATCCGGTTTGCCAGCGTTTCCAGCACATTGTAGTGTTCCTGATAGTTCTCCCTGCTGGAATCCAGCACTTCTAATTCCGGCCGCCCGCATCGGTTCAGCCCGTGGGTATGGAGCCACACACATGCGTCCTCCTCCCCCGACACTGCCTGCGCCGTGTAGAGGTAACGGGGCGCAGGCGGCACCCTGGACTCCGCCGCCAGCGCAACCCAGCGCCCGGACAGAATCTTTTCCGAACTATCGTCGATCACTGCCAACGCATCCGGCAGCATCGCATGTATCAGCTTTAACTGCAAATGGTACGAGAAGAGAGCATTCTCACCAAACTCCATCTCCACCGCAAGCCCGTACTCTATCTTCTGTATCGCTTCTAAATCTATATCCGGAAAAAAATGCTGACAACGGTACAACTCCGGTATCGCAAAATCTGTGGGGTATATCTCCACTGAGAGCGACTCCTCCCCGCAGACGACCGTAATCTGCACAACGTTATCCTCCGGTTCCGCGGATTCCACCCTGAATCCTTCCGCTTCCAGCAGACGTTCCACCAAAATCTGAGGTCTTTCTATATCACCGCCGTCAGCCGGGATGGCCAACATCTGAGATCTTGTTTTTTCCATAAGATGATTCTCCTTCTCCTTATAAATTCAACCCGCTTGATTATACTCTACCTGCCGAAACTTCTCAACCATTTTAAGCCTTCTTTTCGCTGACAGACACTTCAAACTGTTATCAGTTATACAGCATTCTGCATAATAATTCAATATAATTGCATATTATTCACTCTTTTCTCATATTTTCACAAATACTCTTTAAAAACAGAGCTTAAAAATGTATATTTTTACACTTGCATTTATTCCCACCCTATTGTATATTAGTTCATGCACATATATAAAAGAAAGGACTGGTATATACCATGAAAGAAAAAGTAGTTCTGGCATACTCCGGCGGACTTGATACGACTGCTATCATCCCCTGGCTCAAAGAAAATTTTGACTATGAAGTGATCTGTGTCTGCGCGGACTGCGGACAGGGAAATGAGTTGGATGGGCTCGAAGAACGCGCGGCTTTCTGCGGCGCTTCCAAATTATATATAGAAGATATCACGGACGACTTCTGCGACAATTATGTCGTCCCCTGTGTACAGGCACACGCCGTATACGAGGACAAATACCTTCTGGGAACCTCTATGGCGCGTCCCGCCATCGCAAAACGCCTTGTGGAGATCGCCCGCAAGGAAGGCGCAACCGCCATCTGCCACGGCGCAACCGGCAAAGGCAACGACCAGATCCGTTTTGAGCTGGGCATCAAGGCTCTGGCTCCCGACTTAAAGATCATCGCTCCCTGGCGGAACGATAAGTGGACGCTGCAATCCCGGGAAGATGAGATCGAATACTGCAAAGCCCACGGCATCGACCTTCCGTTTTCCGCTGACAACAGCTACAGCCGCGACCGCAATATCTGGCATATCAGCCACGAAGGACTGGAACTGGAAGATCCTGCCTCCGAGCCCAACTACGACCATCTTCTTGTGCTCGGCGTAAGCCCTGAAAAGGCTCCCGATGAGGGCGAATATGTGACCATGACTTTTGAAAAAGGTGTTCCCACCTCTGTCAACGGCGAGAAGATGAAAGTTTCCGATATTATCCGCACCCTGAACGAACTCGGCGGCAAACACGGCATCGGCATCATCGATATCGTGGAAAACCGTGTAGTCGGCATGAAATCCCGCGGCGTCTATGAGACACCCGGCGGCACCATCCTCTACGAAGCGCACCAGCAGCTCGAGGAGCTGATCTTAGATCGCGATACCTACGCTCTAAAGATGGATATGGGCAACAAGCTCGCACAGATCGTCTACGAAGGAAAATGGTTCACCCCGCTGCGCGAGGCCGTGCAGGCGTTTATCGAGAGCACCCAGCAGTATGTGACCGGAGAAGTGAAGTTCAAACTGTACAAGGGCAATATCATCAAAGCGGGAACTTCCTCTCCCTACTCTCTGTACAATGAAAGCATCGCCTCCTTCACCACCGGCGACCTCTACGATCATCACGACGCAAACGGTTTTATCAACCTGTTCGGGCTCTCCTCCAAAGTGCGGGCCATGAAGATGCAGTCTCTGGAAGAAAATAAATAATATCACACAGATCCCGGCATAAGCTTTTTCCTCTTATGCCGGGATCTCCGTTTTCTTATCTATTATCTTTATTATCGACCGCTTTCCAGCGCTCCAAAACCAGATCCGGATCATACTCCGGAGCAAATTCTCTGGCGATATTGTAGATTGGCTCAATGGCGGAAACCTGCTCCACCATATCCTCGGCGATTTTTTCGAGAGACTGATTTCTCTTCATCTTTTTACAGACCTGAAAGACTTTCTCCGCCATTCTTCCGGCAGCTTCTCCCTCGGCTCTTCCGGCGGCTTCTCCCTCGGCTCTTCCCTCGGCTCTTGTCCTGTTTAGTTCCTCCATCATCCTCAGATATCTTATCATATACTTTGCGCTCACCTCCGAATCCTTCCTGACCGCCTCCACCATTCCGTGGATCTCGCGCAGTTCCTCATTCACTGCGTTATCGTATGTAGTATTCTCCATGTAATGCAGCAACTGCCGCAGCGCCTCCGCCGGCTCGCCCTCTTCCCCTTTTGTGTAAAGAAATAATGTACTGGCTCCGTCATCATATTCCATCTCCGGCACTTCCACACAGACATTTTTGACAGTGTACACCATACGGTTTTGCCCGAACGGATCATAGGGCATGATCATAATGATAACCACGTTTTTCAATCGGTCAAAATCGGCGCCGGAACTCAAGTTTCTTACCGCAATCTTCGCGTGATAAAAACGCATCCTTCGCGGCAGAGCCTTTACATCCGATTCGCTGTCATTTTTGTCAGGTTCCATGTCATAGACAATGGCTCTCTCCCCCAGATACTCCTCTATTTCCGGTTCCATGTACACATCAAGCCTCGCCCCATGCAGATCGGAATCCTCTCCATAAAATACTTTCTGCGCGGTGACCGACAGATACTTAAATTCTCTGCCGAAAATAATTTTCAGAAGGCTCCTCGCAAACTTTTCCCCGATCTCAGGATAAGTGATCACCGAACCAAACAGAAAGTCATCCAACAGATTCATCTCCTCAAGTTTCTTTCTCGCTTTTTTTCTTTTGTCTTCTTTTTCTTTCATACAGCTCTCCTTTCGTCTTTGGCGAAAAGAGGAGCCCCATGACATGATAAAGATTTTCCCAGTCACCATTCTCCCGCGATCCGCCATATTCATCGGAATGTATCATTCCGTGGAAGGTTTTTCTTCCTTTCTCATAAACAGGGATCGTCAATTGAAATGGTTGCAGAAGTTCCATCAGATGTTTCCCAGATATGCATTACTATTGTAACAGGTAATGTTAAGTGATGTCAATAAAAATTATACTTCGCCACTTTTATTATAAAATCCAGTCATAACTGCCCATATGTCCTGCTCGGCTAAATATTCAAGATAAAGTGTCTTTTCATCCTCCGGCAGATTTTCCAACAGTTTATCTTCCAAATAATTTTTTTCAGGCTTGTCCATGCTAAAGGAATCAACAATATGATAATTTGAATCTGATGTTTTCCGGAAAAGACAATATGACATTTTACCTGCTCCATCCAAAACAGCTGTCTCATAATCCCCAATCTTCTCTTTTGCCTTCTTTTCTCACGTATTCCTTTCAGCTGTTCCAAATCCTTCTTTGCTTCTTCCAGCTCTTTTTGAAGTAGATCTGTTTCCTTGATGGAAATCATATAGTCCATATGCCAGAGCCTCAACTATAATCTCTGCATATTACTCAAACACCTCTCTACCCCATTCAGCTTTTCAATTTCCTGCCAGCTCTCCTCATATCTCCCCAACACAAGAAAAAAAATTCCGGAATGAATAGCCTTACTTAAAGAGTACTTTATATAGCGCCAAACCATAAATAATAGTAATATAAAATATAACTACTACTGAACAACTCAGAATAACCACTAACCCCAAAAGTTCCCATCTTTTTTTACGCGTTTCCGCTCTTTTGAATATTATATATGTCTCTATTGTTTCTCCTACGCATAATAAAGAAATACCTGACAGCTCCCAAAATCTCAAAATCAACTCTGTATATCGTTGTACAATATTATTTTCCAAAAACAATAATGGAATAAATTTTTTGTTAAAATCATCCCCTTTCTCTCACTTATTACAAGCTGTTTTTTCAATTTGTTCAAATTATCTATTCAATAATCCAACCATTGCCAGAATTCTTTTGACTGTCATAAATATCATAACCCCGAGAGAAAGACCTGTCCAAAACCATATGAAATTCATCCACAAAAGCATTACTCAAGTCCTTATGCTGGTTGAACAATTATCCGTTTCGGGATCATAGTATCTCTTAACCCCATGATTGAGTTACTTTTCTTTTATTATCTGAATATTACCACTTTGATCAATCAATACAATTTGATTTAGTCCATCGCAAACAGCCGGATATTCAAAATGATAAAGTGATCGGAAACCATTCCAAAAATGTTTATTACAACAAATAAATGTAATTTCTCCTATTGTCTCTGCCTTCATTTCAAACGAATAATCAAATACATCACACATATTTTTTCGTAATTCATCCACTATTCTATTATTTAAATCACCCACTATTACCAAATCTAGTCCTTCGTATAATAGGCCCCCACTAATCGGCATTGCGATTGTCCCCAGTACATCTGCCAGTTCTATGCCCGATTTTCTCACCAATCATCATCTTTTATTACCATAGAATGCCCCTCATGCCTATCTGTCTGAACGACTTTGAGACGCTCCCTTTATATAACACTTTTTCATCAAAAATAATAAGGCCAGATAAATCCATCCGCAGTCCCGGAAACAGACCAGATCAAATGCCAACTTGATAATCTCCACTCGCCATTTACATCAGCAAAAATAAAGACAGACGCTGAACTATGATTTTCCTCAATATACAGAACAGCCGCATAATTGTTATTGAGACCACTCAATTCCTTTTTTAATCTATCATTATCCATATAGTACATATCAGCTTTTTCATCGCGATATTGTAATACTTTCAGATATTCTATTTCCTCATAAAAGCCATTTTCAGTATACAAAGACAAAAATTCTGTGCCATATTTTATAGTCAATTTATTAATTGTGAGATATGGCATCATAAGGTATATTAAAAACAGAATTATTATAACAATAAATAATATAAGCAACTTCTCTTTGTTTTTTTTCATTCTATACACTCACTCGTATAATAAGTTTGTAAGCAAGAAAAACAGCTTACAGACTTATTCTTTTTTGATTAGACAGAAGGATA
>RAZE01000039.1 GCA_003611955.1 bacterium 1XD8-76 | reverse complement strand
CGGGCTATCAATTCCGAGTAGGAAACGGCGGTGTTCACTTGATACTGGATAGCGAACAGAACGGCGGCCTCCAGACGGTTGTGCTTGATAGAGTGCATGGAACAGGCCGTCCGGGAGCGGTTCTTGTAAGTGGAGCAGGCGTAATAGATATTTTTCCCGCTCTGGCTGCGGGTGATGGATTTCCCGCAATCCGCACATTTCAGAAAACCGCTGAACAAGTGAACCTCCCGGCCTTTGGGGGATGTCCGGGTATCGCGTACCAGCAGGGCCTGCACCTTGTCAAAGGTTTCGTGGGTGATGATGGCCTCGTGGGTATCGGGAACGCGCACCCATTCTTCCTCCGGCACAGCCTCAATCTGGTGTACCTTGTAGCTTTTCACCCGGCGGCGGCCCTGTACCAAATCCCCGGTATAAATGGGGTTGGTGAGGATTTCATGTATCATCCGGGCTCCCCACATGGGGTCGTCCGCCACAGCCGAGGAAACGGGCAGGCCCTTTTTCCGGCGGTATGCCGTGGGGCTGGGTATGCCGTGTTCGTTGAGGTACAGCGCGATGGCCCTTTTAGACGAGCCTTGCAGGAGCATGGAATAAACGCGCTTGACGATTTCAGCCGCATCCGCATCCACAATAAGCTGGTGCTTGTCCTTTGGGTCTTTGATGTAGCCATAGGGAGCAAAGGAGCCGATGTACTGGCCGTTGCGCCGCTTGTAATCAAAAACCTGCCGGATTTTCTTTGAGGTCTGGTAGCAATAGTTGTCGTTCATCACGTTAGTTATCGGAACGATAATATTTGAAACGCTGTCGGGGTTTAGGTAGCTGTCCACGTTCTCCGCAAGGGAGATAAAGCGGACACCCATCTGCACAAACAAGTTATCAATCAGACTCCCCGCGTCACTGTAATTCCGGGCGAACCGGGAAAGGTCTTTCACAATCACGCAGTTGATTTTCCCGCTCATCACATCGGCCAAGAGCCGCTGGAAGTTTTCGCGGTTGGCATCCGTCCCGGTGTGCCCATCGTCCACATATTCAACGGCGCTTTCAAATTCGTCCATGTGCCGCCGGTAGAAGTCCCCCAGCAGGTCACGCTGGTTCTTCACGCTGTTGCTGTCGTCCTTGCCCTTTTTCAAATCCTCTTTGGAAAGGCGGATGTATGCGCCTAAACGCCAGCGCCGGATAGTATAGGTAGGGGTCAAAGTCTGCTGATACCCTCTGTTTTTAGCTCGTGCCATTGTTCCTCCTTCCCTATCACATTACACTTATATTATAACTCTGCCCGGGGCAATCAACAAGGATGTCGATGCCTCGGGACATTTTGTCTCGAAGTGGGAGCAGGCCGCAACAGCAGTTACAGCCCGCTCTTTTGCCGGATAAGAAAGGCCGCCAGCGTCTCCTGGAGGGAGGGGCCGCCCTCGGCAAATTCGATTTTCACGCCCACGCCGCCCACGCTAAAGCAGTACGGATTGACGGCCCGTTTCACAAACCGGGCCAGCCGCTCCTCCCGGGGGAGGGTGCGGTCAAAGGCCATACCGCTCACGTCAGCCAGCGCATCCGCGCTCACCGCGCCGATGTCCACGCTTTTCATTTGTTCCAGCTCTTGTGCGGTCAGTTTCACGGTAAAACCTCCTTTTGCGTTTTGGGTTGGTGGGGAAACGCGAAAGGACAGCACTCCGAAAAGTGCTGCCCTTTGGCCTGTCCCTACCTTGGGACAAATTGTCTCGAACTTAATAGGGGCTGTCCAGAAAATGCGCCTCGGCCTCTTCCAGCCCCCGGCAGTCGAACACTTCATAGAGCTCGGCCACCACGCGCCGGATGTCCTCGGCAGAAAAGCCGCAGTTTTCCATCGCATAGATGACATAGCCCCGGCACACGTTGTTGCTCCACGGCTGGGCCAGCAGAGCGGCCAGAGCGGGGTCGTATTCCATAAGTCCGCCTCCTATGTAAAGATGGGGAGCGCCGGGCCCGTATGTTTGGCCCGTCAAAAGACAGCAGGTAGCGGCCCGGCGTTCCCTTGTTTTGTGCGGCGGCCCCAAGTGGCAAGCGGCCAGCTTGTCCCTCGCGGATCGTGGCCGTGGGGTTGGCAGGCTCCCCACTCGCGGCGGTGGTGTTGGTCGCTCGTCCTCCCGTGGGAGAAGTCACCGCGCACCCGCCGCCCGGCTCCCCGCGTTCACCCGGGGCCGCCCGCTATTCAGTTGTGGAGAAGAAAAAACTTCCTCTCATTAACCGAGACATTTTTGGATGGTTTTCGGACTGGTTCAGCGGGAATTTTTCAAAAACTTTTTCATGTTCTCCAGCCCGCGCTCCACGGCCCGCCGCACCGCGCTTTCGTCAACGCCCTCGGCCAGTGCCACCTCGGAAAAGCTCTTGCCGAGGATGACGCAGGCATCCACCCGGCGGCCTTGGGCCGGGGGCAGACTGTTCAGCGCGTTCCACAGACGGCAGAACCGCTCCTTGAGCTCCAGCACCTCGTCCGGGGTGGGCTCATGCAGGCAGGCGGAATACTCGATGCCATCCTCGCAGTCCAGCGAATACTGCGCCTTGTGGCGGGAGAGCCGCCGCTGGTAGGCCGCCTCATAGCGGACGCTGGCCCGGAGCGCCTCGGCCACATCGTCAGCAACTTCCATATATTCATCCTGGGTGTACCAGTAGTAAAAGTCGCGCAAGTTGATAATCGTCATGGTATGTACCTCCATATCGTTTTTGTGGTCGGGTTGCGGGAAACGATATGGAGGGCGGCGGGGAGCGACACCCGGGAGAGCCGCCCCGCACCTTGGGACTGTTTGTCCCAAAGTGGAGCCGACAAGAAACGACAACGCCCGCACAGCGTTGTACTGTGCGGGCGCATGAAATGACGCAGTTCTTTATATACTCGGCTGTGAGTTTCCCAACGGCAGAGAGTAATTCATCATTGACCGGGGAAACGGTAATGACCGGGCGTATGCTTGACTTGATAAGGGCTTGTCGGATAAATTCGGCTTGGCTCATTTTGCAGAGGGAAACACGCTCGGAAAACTCGGCGTATTCTTCCTCGGTCAAGCGTGTTTTGATTACCCGGTGGCGGTGGGGTGTGTTGTATCTTTTCATGGCTGTGAACCTCCTTTCGTGGGTAGATTTTTTCAAGCGGCGCAAGCCGCAAAAGGCGGGCTTGGGGTGGCAACCCCAACAAGATTCCCGCAGGACAAAATTGAGCGATTAGCGAAATTTGGTACTGTGGTAGAATCTTGCTCTTAAAAAGTGGCGGCTTCCTCTGTGTGGGCTTCCCTCAATACCTTTAGTGCCGCAAGCGGGGATTTTGCCAAAACAGCGGCAGTATTTCTCCCTCTGATACCTACAAACCAGCAAAAAGCAAAATGGACGTTGATTTGTGGAAATTTCCCCTCATTCCTTACAACACCACGCAAGCCGGAATAGGCGGGAATTTGTGAAAATTTCTTCTCGCCCGCCCTCCACGGATAGCCTGCATATTTGCCAAACGGGAGAGGGAATTTCTTTCTATCCCCCTTTGCATGGCATAATACTGACGATTTTTGAAAATGCCAAAAATGGGCGCAAAAAAACAGGAAACCTTTTCTTGATTTCCCGTTTTGGTGTGCCGTTCTATGTAACGGCGGTTATTTAGTTTTGGTATATGGCTGTTCATCAAAGCGGAACTTGAACAGGGCAGCGACAAGCTGCTGTTTTATGCTGTCCTCGGTATCCCTGTCGATATGCCCGTTTTCAATGGCGGCAATTCGGATACGTTTGCTGTAATGCCGTAAAACCTCGTCCACGGCTTCCGGCTCTCCGCTGGTCGCCCGGACAATCGTTTCATAGGGCAAAAGATTCGGATTCCCCATGCGAAAGTACCTCCATTTTCCTTTGCAGGAGTCTTAACGTCCTGCGGATTTGATACCCGGTCGTACTCCGGCAGCGTCCGTACATTTCCCCGATTTCCTGTTGTGTATAATCTCCGAAAAAGTAAAGGAAAATGATTTCCCGATTTCTCTCCGGCAGAGATAACAGGGCGGCGGCAAGCTCCCCATTGGTGAGGATAACTGTCTGACCGCATATCGTTATGGGGTATTCTTCATAAGGTGCTTCAAAATATTCGTCCGTTGTTCCTAAAGGGTAAAATTTTTCTTCTGTGAGGTATTCAAGGGATATTTCTTTTTGTCGCCGTCTGCTCCTGTCACGCCATGCGTTGAGTGCTGCAAAGCGTATGACGGTCTTGCAAAAGCCGTTGAACGTATACATGATGTGTTCTTTGTATGCTTCGGTGCAAACTGAAAGCCCTTGTTTTTTATTTGTTGTATTTATCCGCTCTTTATTCAAAATAGGTTCTCCTTTTTTATCAGATTTTTTCTCCATATAATGCACAAAAAGTTACATTGTCTTTTGAAACATATACCGAATCTTATCTAACCGACTGTTAGGGCGGCGTGGCTGCGATACAAGCTCACCAGAAGTTTCTTTATACCCTTTTAATTCTGTAAGACAAACACTTCTTCCGTTTGTATAAAAATTCAAATCATTTTTATACTCATTGATACAGCGAGCGGGGATTTCTCCCTTAAAAATAACTTCATCATTTTCAAGTACAACTGATTCAATCACTGCACAATACTTTGGCGCATCATTGTAAGCCCGTGAAAGATATTCCTGTGGGGCAAAAAGGGTAAAGGAAAGGTATGGCTCCAAAACCTGTGTTCCTGCCTTTTTCAATGCCTGTTCCAATACAACAGGCGCAAGAAAGCGAAAATCTGCGGGGGTACTGACCGGGCTGTAATAAACTCCATAGTCAAAACAAATGCTGCAATCTGTCACTTCCCAACCATATAAGCCTTGCTCCATTCCATAACGCACACCCTCCATAACGGCATTTTGAAAACTTTGGCTCAAATAGCCAAGAGATACCTTGCTTTTATACTGGGTTCCACTTCCGACAGGGAGTGGAGTTACAGTTAAACCAATAGACGCCCAAAATGGATTCGGCGGCACTTCAATATGAATCGTGTAAGCTGCCTTTTTTAACGGTCTTTCCAAATAAATAACCGTAGGCTCTTTCATAGCCACTCTTACATGATACTTTTCTTCCAGCAATGAACAAATAACCTCTAATTGCACCTTTCCCAAAAAAGACAGAATAATCTCACGGGTGGCGGTATCAATTTCAAAGTGCAAAAGCGGGTCTGTATCGGCAATTTCTATGAGAGCATTCAACAAGGCTTCTCTTTGTTCTGGCTCTTGTGGCTCAACGGTTGTCCGAAGTAAAGGTGTAGGATTGTCAATCCATGCTTTGCGAGGTAAAAGCTCTTCATTTCCCAAAATGTCATATATTTTTAATGTATCATCGGATAAGATAACAATTTCCCCCTGACAGGCATGGTCTGCCGAAACAATTTCGCCATTTGTTGGAATGTACATTTCTGTAATCTTTATCTTTTTCTTTTTTGACAGCAAGATTGTATCTCGTAAATGGAGCGTTCCATGATACAGGCGTAAGTAGGAAAGCCGTTTTTTCCCTTCTGTGTACTCAACCTTAAAAACATACCCACATAATTCAGATTGATTATTCTCTGTTCCCGTAACAAAAGTTTCAGTAATTACCTCAATCAATTTTTCCGTTCCTAAATTGTCTTTTGCGCTTCCATGATATACAGGAAACAAAGAACAACATCTGGTTCTCTGGCACTTTTCAAGCTGTAATTCCCGTATGTCCAATGAATCCTCTGAAATATATCTTTCTAATAGTTCATCATTCCCGGAAATAACGGAATCCCATTTATCCAAATCAACAATGTCAGTAATATCTACCTTGGGAGATAAGATAACCTCTTGCATGACGATTATATCACTGGTAAGTTTTTCCCTGATGTTTTGATAAATACGCTGTAAATCAATCCCGTTTTGGTCTATCTTATTCACATAGATAATTGTCGGAATGTTCATTTTCTGAAGTGCATGGAATAATATTCGGGTCTGTGCCTGTACACCGTCTTTTGCTGAAACAACTAAAACAGCTCCGTCAAGGACAGATAAAGAACGATATACTTCGGCTAAAAAATCCATATGACCGGGAGTGTCCACGATATTGATTTTATAACCATTCCAGCAAAAAGAAGTAACTGCCGTCTGAATGGTAATTCCCCGCCGCTGCTCTAAAACCATAGTGTCTGTTCTTGTGGTTCCTTTATCTACACTTCCTTGTTCTGCAATCGCTCCACTGGTGTACAACAGGCTTTCTGTTAAAGTTGTTTTTCCCGCGTCTACATGGGCAAGAATGCCAATATTGATTATTTTCATGTGATTGTCCTCCCTTTACAAGCCCAAAAGGGCATAAAAATCCCCAGCAGTAAAATACTTTTACCACTGGGGATTACAGTTTGCGGACATACACATATACAGCATACACCTACTAGTGATTGCTGTTCTTTTTCAGATATGTCAAAATTGATAAGGCAAAAGTATTCTTAAATTGGGTACAAAAAACCAAGCCCTCTTATTTAGGGACATTCAAAATTCTTTGAACCCACTATTTGATTGAAGTTTTATTTAAGAATACCTTGCCGCATATTTTTTACTCCTTTTTTGGAATGAAGCTATTATAGCACATCAATTTTAGAAAAGAAAGTAGAAAAAGGAAAAATACTTTGTACACCATAAGAAAGATGTAATGAGTGAGAGGTTTCGTAGTCATCGACATTGTGGGAATGTGTATAACTGGCTGCCTTATGGAGTTGTGGGTAACTCTGTTTACAGGACGTGGGAAAGCTGCATTTTAGCTTTTCCATGTGCTGTGAATAGAGTTATCCATGACGGAATAGCCTGTTATGCACATTTCCACAAATCCAAACTTATATAAAATCCAAACTTTTCTGAAAATAGCTTGATAATTGGGGATTCTTGCTGGAAAAAGTTTGGATTTCGTTTCACAAAGTACAATACTCCAATTATGACAAAATGCGTAAAACATTGCTATTTAGCTCTGTTTCAATCAATTTATTCTCATTTCTGACAAGAGAAGCACAAAACAAAATCCAAACTTTTATATCAGAAAATGCCTTGAATAAAGGATTTACAGAGGAAAGTTTGGATTTCTCCTAAGTTTGGATTTGTGGAAAAATCCAAAAGTTTTGATTTTTCCACAATGCTTGTTTTTTGGTCTTTGGTTTCTTTGCTTCGGAATAGTGTGGTGCTGGCGGTCTATCTCTTGTTTTCGGTTGCTTGCTTCTTTACTGTACATGAGCATTTGAGCCGGGGTTGTCCGAGCCGTAGCCCTCCAGCAGATTGACAACGCCCCAAACGCCGAGGCCCGCGCCCAGCGCGATAACAAGGGTCTGCAAAGTAGTGATAGCGGATGCGAAAAATGCCATATAGTCCTCCATTTCTCCGGGATGTTCCCGGGCACAGGAAAAGCCGCCCGGTGTAGGCGGCAGGTGACACTTCGGGACAAAATGTCCCAAAGCTATACAAAAGCGTCCGGGTCGTCCAAATCGTCATAGTTGAGGATGTCCTCGTCCTCGTCTATGGGCGTTTCGTCCGGCACGTCCGCCTCGTACACGGTGTACTGCTCGTTGGGATTGAGCTTTTTTATACGGCGGCAGATAAGCCGCTCCAGCGAAAAGGCGTTTTTCTTCTTGTCCGCCTCCGCCGTGTATCGGTAGTT
>RAZE01000038.1 GCA_003611955.1 bacterium 1XD8-76 | reverse complement strand
AACTACCGATACACGGCGGAGGCGGACAAGAAGAAAAACGCCTTTTCGCTGGAGCGGCTTATCTGCCGCCGCATGAAAACGCTCAATCCCAACGAGCAGTACACCGTGTACGAGGCGGACGTGCCGGACGGAACGCCCATAGACGAGGACGAGGACATCCTCAACTATGACGATTTGGACGACCCGGACGCTTTTGTATAAACTTTGGGACAAAACGTCCCAAAGCGTCACCTGCCGCCGAATATGGCGGCTTTTCCTGTGCCCGGGAAAATCCCGGAGAAATGGAGGACTATATGGCATTTTTCGCATCCGCTATCACCACTTTGCAGACCCTTGTTATCGCGCTGGGCGCGGGCCTCGGCGTGTGGGGCGTTGTCAATCTGCTGGAGGGCTACGGCTCGGACAACCCCGGCTCAAATGCTCATGTACGGTAAAGAAGCAAGCAACCGAAAACAAGAGATAGACCGCCAGCACCACACTATTCCGAACCAAAGAAGCCAAAGACCAAAAGACAAGCATTGTGGGAAAATCTAAACTTTTGGATTTTTCCACGAATGCCGACTACTACGGAATCCCACTCATTATTTCTGTATAATTGAAAAATCTATATAAGCACAGTATAATAATACCCATGGAATACCACTAAGTAAAAGGAAATGAGGAAAAACAATGAGCGGTAAAATATTGTTAGTAGACGATGAACAAGAAATTGCTGATTTGATTGAAGTATTTTTGCAAAATGAACAATTTCAGTGTTTTAAATATTACACATTTCAAGACGCATTTTCAGTGATAGACAGTGAATGTTTTGACTTGGCAATTATAGATATAATGCTGCCAGACGGAAATGGCTTTACTTTATGCAGAGAAATACGGAAGAAATATACCTATCCCATTATATTGCTTACATCTAAAACAGAGGGAACAGATAAAGTTACAGGTTTATCTTTGGGGGCAGACGACTATGTTACAAAACCGTTTCTTCCGATTGAACTTGTAGCAAGAGTTAAGGCGCATCTACGGAGGGTACATGATTATGACGGTAAAAAAATTGGCTCAAATGAAATGGTTACAATAGCTGGACTTCTGTTAAATAAAACTTCGCATGAATGTAGATTGAACGGGGAACAGATTAAACTAACCCCCACAGAATTTTCAATATTATGGCTTTTATGTAAAAACAGGGGAAAGGTATATAGTGCTGATGAACTATTTCAGATTGTATGGGGAGAAAAGTATTTTAAGAACAGCAGAAATACGGTAATGGTTCAAATCAGACATATCCGAGAAAAATTGAATGATATTGGTGAAAAGCCGAAATTCATTAAAACAATATGGGGGGTAGGATATATTGTTGAGTAACAAATTTTCAAAGAAATATAGAAAGCTATTATTGCTTAGGCATTTTATAGGTGCATTTATTGTGTTCTTTGTCCTTTTGGCTGTTTGTTTAGTAATTGAAAGTGTAGGCAACAACAATTTTTATGTTTTCGTAGAAAAAGTAGCAGGATACGATTTTGCGTGTTTTGTACATGATTATGAGCCTTCAATTATTGTATTTGGTTTTCTCATATTAGAGTTACTTATGTGGATTGCAATAGAAAGAAGTTCATCAAGGAAGATATTAAAAGTATTGGATTCCTTGGGGTATGTTGTTGACAATTCAGCGGATAACATAGAACTCCCTTTAGAATTTTCCGATTTGCAAAATTGGCTTAATCTTATAAAAATGCAGAACCGTGAGCAACAGCATTTACTGGAAATTGAAGCACAGAAAAAATCAGATACGCTTACTTACCTTGCGCATGACATTAGAACCCCGCTTGCCTCCGTGGTAGGCTATTTGAGCCTATTGTGTGAAGCGCCGGATATGCCAGCCATACAACGAGAAAAATATACAAAAGTTGCTTTCCGCAAGGCTATACAGTTTGAAAAACTGATAGATGATTTTTTTGATATAACAAGATATAGTTTATCAGACAAAACTTTGGTGAAACGGGAAATAGACATATGTTTTTTAATAGAACAGTTAGCAGATGAATTTTACCCGTTGCTTAAACCCAAAGAGCTGCATATTGATTTAAAGCTGGGGGAAGGACTGTTTATAACAGGGGATTCAGAAAAGATTGCAAGAGTATTCAATAATCTTCTGAAAAATGCTATAAATTACAGTTATCCGAAAAGTTCGATTGAAATTTATGCCAGCCAAACTTTATCTTATATAACTGTTTCCATTAAGAATTATGGCAAAACAATACCTGCTGATGAATTAGGGCATATTTTTGATAAGTTTTACCGTTCAAAAGAATATGGGGAATCAGAAGAAAGTGGAACAGGGCTTGGCTTGGCAATCGCAAAGGAAATTGTAAGAATACACAATGGAAGCATATATGCCATGAGTGATGATGAAATAACAGTGTTTGAAGTCAAGCTGCCTGTTGCGGAAAAGCAGCGATAAGAAAAAAATAAGAAATCAAAAAGAAATAAAGAATCAAAAACTCACTTCAACAGGGTATAATAATCCCCCAGTAGAGTGAGTTTTATTTTTGGAGGAATTGCTATGGACAATCAAAATAAGAACCATGAAAAAATTTTGCGTGGCTGTCAGTGGGTATTTTTTATTATATATGTTATCTTTCTGCTTCGCATAACCTTTTTCAAACAGGTAACATTAAACAACTTATTTTCTGCTATAGGTGCAAGTGAAAGGACAATCAGTATCATTCCCTTTAAATCAATTTATGATATGGCTGTTTCAAACACCTCTATAGGACGAATCATTGAAAATGTAGTAGGAAATATCGTTTTATTTATTCCATTTGGAATACTTTTTCCAATTATCTCTAACAAAAAACGTAAAGGGGTTTTATGTGCCGCTATTATATTCAGCCTGTTAATTGAAATTACGCAACTCCTTTTTGCGCTTGGGAGTACAGATGTTGATGACTTGATATTTAATGTATTAGGTGCATATATTGGATATTTTGTATCAGATAAAATAAGAAAACTATTCAAGTCATATACGCATTTTCTTATTGCTATGACGCTTATAACGGCTATTTTAGGAGCAAGTGTATTTGGATATTTGCTTGTTTACCAAACAGATTTATTTATACTTTACAAATATGATATCAATATTGAGAACTCAGAACTTGTAGAAATATTTATTGACACGCCAGCTACCACCACAGGTAGATATGTCGAGTTAGATAATTGCGTATTAGAAGTGGAAAAAAGTGTCAAAAGCGCAAATGATATAAGGGAAATAGAGGCGTTCAAGATTACAGAAGATTGCGAAATATTTATTTGCTACGATAGAATGGAATATTTTTTCAGTGCAATTATAGGTGAATATCAAAAATATGAAAAGATTGATTATAATGATTTTATTTCACAAACAAAGTACAAATTTGATAGAAATAATAATGTGAGAATTTGGAGTGATGATGAAAAAAATATTAAATTTATAGTGATTACTGAATGGATTGAATGATTTAGATATATAACAAATAAGTTTTGCAGTTATATCATGTACGGATAGTTAAAGGGCGATAGTTAAAATACTGCCGCCCCTCTAAACTATAAATGCAACTATAAACCAAACAACACCCCCATGTGGGAGAAAGGGGGAAATTTCTATGGATTGCACGCAAAGCTACAAGGAACACATCATGTATTCTTTCAACGGTTTCTGCAAAGTCGTCATACGCTATGCCGCTATCAACGCATGGCGTGACAGGAACAGGCGGCGGCAAAGAGAAATATCCTTTGAATACCTCACAGAAGAAAAGTTCTGCCCTCTAAGCACATCAGATGAATACTTCACATCACCTTACGAACAATACCCCGTTACAATCTGCGGTCAGACAATCATACTCACCAATGGCGAGCTTGCTGCAGCCCTGTTATCTTTGCCGGAGAAAAAGAGGGAAATCATTTACCTTTACTTTTTCGGGAATTACACACAGCAGGAAATCGGGGATTTATACGGGCATTGTAAAAGTACGGCATGGCATTATATCCACAGTGCCTTGCAGATGTTGCAGGAGGAAATGGAGGTGCTTTTGCGTGGGGAATCCTAAACTCATTCCGTATGAAACCATTGTCCGGGCAACCAGCGGCGACCCGGAAGCCGTGGACGAGGTTTTACGGCATTACAGCAGGCGAATCCGGCTTGCAGCCCTTGAAAACGGACACGTCAACACAGACACCGAGGACAGCATAAAACAGCGGCTTATTACTGCCCTGTTCCAGTTCCGCTTTGACTGAAAAGGAAAGTATAATGGGAGGTGGTATTTGTCGGGAAGATAGTCATGCTTACATTCAGCGACACCGAAGAAAAAGCGGTTGAGAAAGCCATAGCCGCCCTTGCGGATATGATACCGCTGGAAGCTATACAGCCGCCCCATTCCCCGGCATTTACTTTTCCGGGATTAGAAATCAGACTACACCAACGCCGGGTATTAAAAGACGGTACGGACATTTACCTCACCCGTTTAGAATACGGCGCACTCTGCTACCTTGCCGCCAGTCCGGGGAGGGTATTCACAAAGGCGCAAATCTTTGAAGCCGTGTGGAGCATGGGGAGCGAAAGCTGCCAGTCAAGCGTTACAAATGTGATATGCAATCTACGGAAAAAGATAGAGCCGGACAGCCGCCGCCCCACCTACATAAAGACCGTTTTAGGCATAGGCTACAAGTTTGTTTCCGGGGAATAACAACAGGATAACCGCCGCTATTGGCGAAGATACGAAACAGGAAATCGGGGAATAAGGTTTCCTGTTTTTTTACGCCCGTTTTGTCTATATCCGGCTTTACAGCGGGAGAAAATACCCCCGCAAAGTTGGCGCAATCCACGCCACGCAAGCCGGGGGAAAATGGCGAAAGCCAGCACAGCGGAATCCGTCACTTTCTAAGAGTTATACCGAAAAGTGCCTTATCCCGATATTTACGAAAGAGTCTCCAAATACAAGCTGTTCTAAAGAATATTTCGGGATAATATTTATTCATCTGTCTTGAAGTGCTATACAAAAAATTCGGGATAATATTTTTTTAGTTCGCATATATTTATCACATTTTTGACGATTTTGATTGCCAGATTCTCATTTAGCTATAAAAATAAAAATTTTGTTCTTGTAGATTGAAACAAGAAAAATCTTATCCCGAATTTTTGTAGGCTAGTTACCGTCTGTAAGAAAAAATCTTATCCCGAGTTTTTGAATGGCGAGTCTCGATTTTCAAGGACATCTGAAGAAAATTCGGTATAATCTACTTTTCGGTATAACTCTAATTATCCCGAATTCGGGATAATAAGAGCAAGATTCTACCACAGTACCAAATTTCGCCTATCGGCTCATTTTGTCCTATGGGAATCTTGTTGGGGTTGCCACCCCAAGCCCGCCTTTTGCGGCTTGCGCCGCTTGAAAAATCCCTCAAAAATTTTTTTCGGATTTTTCAAAAAACACTTCCGCTTATGCCCCTGTTTTTCTCCTATTGGTGAGAGGGCAAAACATAAAAAGAAAGGAGTTAAAGCCCATGAGAAAATACAACACGCCCCACCGCCACCGGGTAATCAAGACACGCTTGACCGAGGAAGAATACGCCGAGTTTTCCGAGCGTGTCACCCTCTGTAAAATGAGCCAGTCCGAATATATCCGGCAAGCCCTTACCAAGTCACGAATACGCCCGGTCATCACCGTTTCCCCGGTCAATGATGAATTGCTCTCTGTCATTGGGAAGCTTACAGCCGAGTACGGGAAAATCGGCGGAAATCTGAATCAGATTGCCCGCTGTCTGAACGAATACGGCGCACCCTATAACGCCCTCTCCCAAGAGGTACAAGCCGCCACAGCGGAGCTTGCCGCCTTGAAGTTTGAAGCCTTGCAGAAAGTAGGTGAAGCCGTTGGCAACATTCAAACATATCAGCTCTAAAAATGCCGATTACGGGGCGGCTGAACAGTACCTAACTTTTGAGCATGACGAGTTTACCATGAAGCCCACGCTTGATAAAAATGGGCGGCTTGTTCTCCGTGACGATTACCGCATTTCCTCTTTGAATTGCGGTGATGAAGATTTTGCAATCGCCTGTATGCGCTCCAATCTGAAATACAGCAAGAACCAAAAACGGGAGGACGTAAAGAGCCACCATTACATTATCAGTTTTGACCCCCGTGACGCACCCGACAACGGCTTGACGGTTGACCGGGCGCAACAGTTAGGCGAGCAGTTTTGTAAAGAACATTTTCCCGGACACCAAGCCCTTGTATGCACCCACCCAGACGGGAATAACCACAGCGGCAACATTCATGTGCATATCGTCATAAACAGCTTGCGGATTGCGGAAGTGCCGCTACTGCCGTACATGGAAAGACCAGCCGACACAAGGGAGGGCTGCAAGCACCGCTGTACGGACGCAGCTATGGAGTATTTCAAAGCGGAAGTCATGGAAATGTGCCACCGGGAAAACCTCTATCAGATTGACTTGCTGAACGGGAGCAAGAACCGAGTTACCGAGCGTGAGTATTGGGCGAAGCGGAAAGGACAAGCCGCACTGGATAAGGAGAACGCTTCCCAAGCCGCCACGGGAGAGCCGCCCAAACAGACCAAGTTTGAAACCGACAAGGAGAAGCTGCGGCGCACAATCCGAGCCGCCCTGTCCTCTGCCGTTTCCTTTGAGGATTTTTCCGGGAAGCTGCTACAACAAGGCGTGACCGTCAAGGAGAGCCGGGGGAGGTTATCGTATCTCACGCCGGACAGAACGAAGCCCATCACCGCCCGGAGATTAGGTGATGATTTTGACCGTGCCGCCGTACTGGAAGCACTCACCATAAACGCACAGAACGCCGCCAGAGCCGCCGAAACGCCCCTACCCAAGCAGGAATACCCCCGGAGCATAAAAGACCGCTTACAGCGTAACAAAGCCGCCATAAATGCACCGAAACAAGACGGCGTACAGCGCATGGTAGACATAGCCGCCAAGAAAGCCGAGGGCAAGGGGAAAGGCTACGAGAAATGGGCGACCTTGCACAACTTGAAGCAAATGGCGGCGACCATGAGCATTTACGAGGAATCCGGCTTTTCTTCCCCGGAAGAACTGGAAGCCGCCCTTGCCGCCGCCAGTACCGAACTGCATGAAACAACCGGGAAACTGAAAGCCGTGGAAAGCACTTTGCGGGAGAAAAAAGACTTGCAGAAACAGCTATTAGCCTACATCAAGACCAAGCCCGCCCGTGACGGATTGCGGGCGCAGAAAACGGAGAAAGCCCGGAGAGCCTACCGGGAACAGCACGAAAGCGAGTTTATCATTTCCGAATCTGCCGCCCGGTATTTCAAGGCACAGGGAATCCAAAAGCTGCCAGCGTCCAAAGCCCTACAAGCAGAGATTGAACAGCTTACAAGGGAGAAGAACACGCTTTACAACGAGTACCGGGAGAAGAAAGCAAGCGTCCGGGAATTGCAGACCGTAAAGGGCAAGCTTGACAAAATATTGCGCCGTGAGCCGGAACGGGGAAAGGGGCGGGAAAATGAACGGTAAACGCCCCTACATGGACTACCCACAGTACAGAGCCGCCCGCCGCCTTGTGCATGAGTGCTGCAACTACGATAACGGCAACTGTATCTTGTTGGATAACGGCGAGCCTTGCGTATGCGTCCAGAGTATCAGCTATTCGCTTATATGCCGCTGGTTCATAGCCGCCGTGCTGCCGCTGGACGGGAAACTGGAAGCCGCCCTACTCCACCGCGCAGACAGGAAACGCTGTACCGAGTGCGGCGGGTATTTTCTCCCCAAGTCAAACCGGGGGAAATACTGCCCGGATTGCGCCGGACGCATGAAAAGAATCAAAGCCGCACAGCGCAAGCGGAAACAGAGGGATAAATGTCACGCTTTAGGATATTCCAAACCCCCGTAAATCAAGGCTTTTTTGACCGCCCCGGGCGGGTAGGCGATATTTATATCCTTTACCCCCAAAAACGGCGTTCTAAAGCGTAACAGAAGCCCAAAACAGACCAAAGGAGGAACGAATGGCAGACAACCGCAAATATTACTACCTAAAGCTGAAAGAGAGCTATTTTGACGAGGACGCTATCGTGCTGCTGGAAAGTATGCAGGACGGTATGCTCTACTCAAACATTCTCTTGAAGATGTACTTAAAATCGCTGAAAAACGGGGGAAAGCTCCAGCTTGCCGAGAATATCCCCTACACCGCACAGATGATAGCCACCATCACCCGCCAGCAAGTCGGCACAGTGGAAAGGGCTTTGCAGATTTTTATGAAACTGGGGCTTGTAGAACCCTTGCAGAATGGGGCTTTGTACATGAGCAACATAGAACTCTTAATCGGTCAGTCCTCTACCGAGGGGGAGAGGAAACGCCGTGCAAGGCTGGCTTTGCAGGAACAAAAGGCATTGCCAGAAGCCGTGGCGGACAAACGTCCACCAGACGGGGCGGACATTTGTCCACCAGAGATAGAGATAGAGAAAGAGATAGATATAGAGTTAGAGATAAAGAGAGAGGGAGAGCTAAAGAAAGGACAGAACGCCCCCGCCCCTTTTGGCAGATACAAAAACGTCATTCTGTCAGAAAAAGAGCTTGCAGAGCTGCAAGAGGAACTTCCCGGCAAATGGGAATATTACATAGACCGCTTATCCGGCTATATCGCTTCCAGCGGCAAGAAATACAAAAACCATGCCGCCACTATCCGGCGTTGGGCGGCTGATGACAGGGTAAAGGAGAAACCGAAAAAAGGAATCCCCGATTATTCCTACAAAGAGGGCGAAAGCCTTTGACCGCATAGACACAACGCCCCGTAAACAGGGCGTAAAAGACCATGAACAAGGAGGAACGATTTTATGAGTGATTATGATAACGCTATTTTCCGGCTTGCCACGGCACAGGAAGCAGAGCCGGAGGACTACACAGGGGGAGACTGTCCGAAAACTAATAAGTTGATGAATTAATCTAATAGGTAGATGCATTCGCAAATTAAGCG
>RAZE01000037.1 GCA_003611955.1 bacterium 1XD8-76 | reverse complement strand
TTCTGTTTTTAGACACAAAAACGGAGCCATTGCTCCAGTAGCGATTGTTCAGCTACTTTTGCAACAGCCCCTTTATTGTACTTTTATTTCAATAGTTCTTCCAGCCTGTCAATGATATCCTCCGCCGATTCCCGAAACCCAATCCTTATGATTATCTGCATCGGCACAAGAAACGCACCGGCAATCAGCATCACGACTAATCCTCCCAACGATTGGAAAAGCAGCGCCAAAAGCCCGATCAGAAAGAAAAACGTCATCCCGCCAAGCCAGATCGTCCAAAAGATACGCCTCATTATGTCAAACTGCAGCTTCAGGCGGATGACGGACCCGCTTTCATCTGATTTTATCGTTCCCCGGACAATGGGAGATTGCATCGCTGTTAATTTAGCCCAGGGCGATCCTATGGGGTAGGAAAAACGATTGCTTCTGAAATCGCAGAAGATCCGGAAACCGGAAGGGCTGACCGTCCCGTTAAACTCTGTATTGATGTAGTTGCGGAACGCACCCTTTCTCGTATCCGTCACCTTTTTCAATATGGCGCAGATCTCCTCCGCAGATCTCCGGCATTCTATTTCATGCTCCGTATAAGGCAATAAATGAACCACAGCGATCAATCCTCTCTGTCGATCGCGGCGCCCTGGTAGACAAACTGCATCTCGCTGATATAGTCCGTCATATTGTCGCCGTTGTATTTCTCCGCGAAGACTTTCAGGATATAGCCCTCTTTATCATACTCGGCGGGCCAGTTGATCGCTATCGTGCCGACGCCCCTCACTGTGGCGTCCACCAGCCTGTCGTAGCCCACGATCTCCCGGTTATGCTCCGTCAGCAGGACAGCCGACAGATAGCAGTTTCCCGTGGAATACAGCTCTTTGTAATCAAAACAGACCGCCCCGCCGTCCCTGCGTATATTGCTGATCTCCGGCTCTCTCATGCCGTTGGGATTGGTCTTTTCGTCATAGGGATTTTTGATTGTCAGCTTCCAGGCGTCCACCTCTTTCTCATAGACCGGACGAATACCGTTCCCGTTCTCAAAAGCGGAGTCTTTTCCGCCCACCGCCGCACTGATAAAAGCGATATTTTTCAGATCGACCATATTCATACTGCCGTCTGTGACAGACTGTAAATCCATCACCCTCTTTCTGACACCTCTGTCATATCTGTAGGCGTCCGTCACCCGGTAGAGCACAGGCGGCACAAGCGGAAGCGGATCAGCCGTCTGTGTGCTGTCCTGCCAGGCATAACAATCACTGTAAACCACATAGTCCCCCTCCCAGCTCTTCGCTGTCACGACCGGGTCTTCGATTCCCTTTGTCCGCAGCTGCATCGCCATCTCGGGCGCCGCCTGCACCGCGAGTCCCGGCGCCATCCCGACCAGAACCGCTCCACACAGTGCCGCCGCCAGAAACCTTCCGCATTTTTTATGGTCTTTTCTCATACCTCTTCGATCCTTTCCGCATATTATTTTTCATGAACTACTTCTCTACGTATACTCTCCAGCAAAAAACTCTTAATCTGCTCCGATGTGCACTCGCTGGGTATATTTTCTTTCACACCCATATAGTAGGTGACATAATCAAACAATTTCCCCGACAGGGCGAGCACGATATACTCATCCGGAAACTCCTCCTTTAACTCACCCCCCCGTTTTGCCTCTCCGACGATCTCACAGAGCTGCCCGGTCACGCCGTTTTCCCTCTCTCTTCTGAAGATGGGATAAAAGAAGAAAATATTGCAGATCTCCTCCAACGCCTCCTTCTTCAGCCTTGCCATGATATCGTCCAGCAAATCGAACAGACAGCCCATCTTTTCCATAAAACTGCCGCACCGGGAAAGCTTCTCCCGGATGCTTACCGTCCACTCCCTCTGATAATGGTCCAGCGCATCCATCAGGAGTTCCTCCCTGCTCTTAAAATACTCATAGGCGGTCCCTTTGCCGATCCCTGCCCTCTCCGTGATCTCGGAAACCTTCATCTTCCTGATTTCTCTGCCCTCCAGCAGAAGCTCTATCACTGCTTTGTACAGAGCCTCCACCTTCGGGGATAATTTTTCTTCCCTGTTCATCTTTCCATGTCCACCCCTCTTTTGTCCAGGAAACGGACCCCCATCCGTCTCCGTATCTCTCACTGTTTTATCCTGCCTCTAGTCCTCCGGCTTCATCTCTTTCTTCCGTTCTTTTTTCTCCTTCCGGCGTTCCTTTCTCTCCTGCCTTTTTTCCTTCCTGTTTCTCTTTCTGTCCTTCTTTGCCCCCTTGTCGATGATCAGATAGATCGTGGGAATCAGGACCAGCGTCAATACCGTGGATACCATCAGACCGCCGATGATAACCAGCGCCATGCCCTGCATCATCTCTCCATTCGTCCCCAGCGCCAGTCCCATTGGGATCATGGACAGGATCGTTGTCAGGGAGGTCATCAAAATAGGGCGAAGCCTGATAGCGCCCGTCTCGATCAGCGCATCTTCCACCGACATCTCCTGTTTTAACTGGTTGGTGGAATCCACATACAAAATACCGTTGTTCACCACAATTCCCATCAGCATCAGAAAGCCCATCAGGGAGACCATGCTGATCGTGGAATTTGTCAAAAACAGGAATATAAACGAACCGATCAGCGCGAACGGCACGCACATCATCACCATGAAGGAAAATCTCGGTGACTCAAACTGTATCGCCATCACAAGGAATACCAGGAATACCGCTGTCAGTATCGCTTTGACCAGCGTGTTAAATTCCTCCATCATCATCTTTGTCATGGCGCTGCTCGCCGGCGAGACCGTATCCGGGAACACCGTATTTTCCACGATCCCATCGATCGCCGTCTGGGCCTCGTAGTAGCCGTCGGATGTGGTCGTCGCCGTCAGCGATATCTGATACTGCCCGTTCTCCTTATAGATCTGCTCCTGCGCCTCCTCGTAGACGATCTGCGCGATATCTCTCAGCGGCACCGTCATGCCCGCAGGCGTCATAATATTCAGGTTCAGCAGGCTGTTCATATCCTCATAGGCGCCCTCCGGGTACTCTAACCTCACTTCGTACTCGGAACCCTCATGGGTTACGGTCATCGCCTTTTTTCCGCCGGTGGCATTACCCACCGCCATGCCCACCGTGATCGGCGTCAGTCCGTACTGCATGGCGCTCAGCTCATCCACATCGATCCTGGCGCGGATGCTGTCGCCGGATGTGGAGTTATCCACCTTCACAACGCCGTCCACTTTCAAAAACTGCTCCTCCAGCTCATCGGCGAAGTCTTTCAGTTCGTCCATATCCCTGCCCTGCAGGCTGATCCCGTAACTGCCGCCGCCCATCATGGAACTCATGCTGGAACCGGAGGAGGAGACTGTGATATCCATGCCCGGCATCTCTTTCGCCAGCATATTCCATTCATCCACTATTTTTACCGTGTCCCTGCCTCTGTCCTTTTTCAGGTAGGCGCTGATTCTGGCGCTTGTTCCGCTGACGGAGTAGGAATAGTGCTCCACATCCTCATCCGTGGACACGATCTGCACCCATTCCTGCATCTGCTCATCGATGCTCTCGATCCTTGTTCCGGCGCGGAAGTTTACACTGACAGACACGGTTCCCTCATCCGCCGAGGGCATCATCTCCATATTGAGCTGCGTGCCCATGGCGATGGACAAAACGATCATCATTACCGTAGCGATGATCACAAGAAAACGCTTATTCAACAGTTTTCTCAAAACCTTTTTATAGCCTCTGACCACGAAACGCAGAAACTTATTCATCGGAATATCTTTCTTCTCCACCGGACGGAACTTGGAATAGCACAGAGGCACCAGCGTCAGCGCCACGATCAGAGATGCCAGCATCGCAAAGACGATGGTAAAGCCGAGCTGTACGAACAACTGCCCGGAGAGTCCCTTGCTGACCGCAAGCGGCACGTACACCACGATCGTCGTGATGGTCGATGCGACGATGGAAGCCGTCACCACCCTGGTGCCCGCCAGCGCCGCCTCCTTGAAGTCAGGCTTTTTCTCCTGCATACGGAAACAGCTCTCGATCACGACGATGGAAGAGTCCACCATCATACCGATAGCGATGACAAGGGAACCCATTGTCACGATATTCAGCGAATAGCCCATGGCGTTCATCAGAATCAATGTCACAAAAAGCGACACCGGCATGGACGCCCCCACGATCAGCGACGCCTTGAAGTCCCCGAAGAACAAAAACAGGACGACCATCGATAAGATAATACCCAAAATGAGCGTCTGTCCCACCGACCAGATGGAATCCACGATACTCTCGCTGGCATCGTAGGTGATATCGAAGGCGATCGACGGATTATCCGCTTCGATCTCCTCCAGCGCCTCCTTGATATCACTGCAGACATTCACCGTGCCGTAGCTGCTCTTTGTCTGAATGCTGATGCTGATATCCTCTTTTCCGTCATACTGACTGATATAGTCGGATGACTTGCTCGCCATCGCCACGTTCGCCACATCCTGCAGGGTGATCACGCTTCCCTTTCCCGTCGTGAGCGGCGCCCTGCGCAGCTGCTGTACGGTGTTGTAATCCTTGCCGGTGGTGATCGTCATATTCTGTTTTCCCTGGATGACCGTCCCCGCGGGATAGCTGAAGTCTATTGTCGCAAGCATCTGGGATATGCTGTCCATGGTCAGGCCGTACTGGTTCATCAGCGTCTCGTTCAGCTCCACCTTAATATATTCCTCGCTGCCGCCGCTGACCTCCACCTTCGCCACGCCGGATATCTTTTCCAGTTCCGGCACTACAGATTCGTTGATGACCTTCAGCAGATCGATATCTCCCACTTCCGTAGCCGACAGATACATATTCGGCATACTGTTCATATTCATCTCGATGACGGTGGGGGTTCCCACGTCGTCCGGCAGGCTTAAGGATGCCGTATCCAACGCCGAGCGCAGATCCGAATAACATTCATCGATGTCCACGCCGTACTCATACTGGAACAGCACCTGGCACATATTCTCCACGGATATGGCGGTCACATCCTCCACACCGCTCAGGGAAGAGCCGGCGTCCTCTATGACCTTCGTCACCAGTTCATCCACTGTCTCCGGATCCGCCCCCGGATACATCGCCACCACGATCAGCATCGGCATCTCCATGCTGGGCGTCAGCTCCAGCTTGAAGCCCAGAAGGGATGAGATACTGAATACCACCAGCGCCAGAATGATCAGCACACAGGAGACCGGGCGCTTTAAAGCTGTTTTTGTCAAATTCATATGCGCGCCCCCTATTCTGCTTCCGTATCCGCCGCATGCAGCAGCACGCCGCCGGTGAGCTGCGGTGACCAGCTTGTGACAACGATATCGCCCAGATTCAGGCCGTCTGTCACCACGATATTATCCTCGTCAAAAATTCCCGTTGTGATAGGGGTCTTCACCGCCCTGTTGTCCACGCTGGTGTACACATAAGCGCCCTCATTGTCATAATAGACCGCTTCATAGGGAATGATCATCGTATTTTCCGCGCGGTAGGTGTCCGCGCTCACTTTTACGGATACGCCGCTGGGAAGTTCGGCGCCGTCCGCCTCCACACAGGCCTTGATCTGGAACAGGCCGCTCTGGGGATTGACCGATGTGCCGATCTCTGTGATGGAAGCTTTATATGTATCATTATTCCTCTCCAGGGTCACCTCCTGCCCGATGGAGAGCGTATTTTTCACATCCTCGCTGACCTGGAACGTCACGGTCATGGTGTTGTTGTTCACGATCGTGTAGGCGGGATTTCCCTGGGCCGCCATCCCGTTGACGTCCACATTTTTGCTCTCGATCACGCCGGACACCGGAGCCGTCACCGTATAGTAATCAAGCGCCATCTGCGCCTGTTCCACACCGAGAGCCGCCAGGGAAAGACCGGTCGCCAGAGATTCTTCCGTGTTGGCTATGGTCTGATCCAGCTGCTCCTTCGTCATCTCCGCCGTCTCGTCCGTCAGATCCTGCCCCTCCTGCGCCGCATGATATCCGCTTCGCGCGGTCAGATACGCCTGGTACGCCTGGTCGCGGGCCGCTTCGGCCCTGGCGAGATTCTCTGACGCCTCCGCAAGTCCCGGATTATTCCCGGATACATCCGTTCCCGTTTTCTTTACGCTCTCATAAGCCGCCCTGGCGCTGTCGCAGGCGTCGTCCGCCGCCTCATAGGCATCCTTCGCCATCACATAGCCGATCTGCGCCTGCTCAAAACTGCTCTTGGACTGCAGTTTGCTGCTCTCGAGCTGCAGATCCGTGCTGTCCTGCTGATTGATCAGCGTATCGATCTGGGAATCCGCCGTCTGTTTAGTGGACTTCACATTTAACTGTGCCTGTTCCAACGCCAGCCTTGCCGCCTCGTCGTCTATCTTAAAGAGTACATCCCCCGCCTGTACGGTATCGCCTACTTCAAAGAAAGTCTCCGTCACGGTCCCCGCCGTGAGGGGAATGACCATCACCGTCTCCTCCGGGGAGATCATACCCACGAAAGAGTTGGTCAGGGTGATCGTACCCGTCCCGACATCCTGAACACTGACTGTCACAGCTGCCTCCTCCTCTGTGACTGCCTCCGTGTCCTCGGCGCCCGCGCCGCAGCCGCCGAGCGTCATCGCCAGGATGAGCATTGCCGCGATCCCTGCTGCTGTCTGTTTTCTGAATTTTTCCATGCTGCTCCTCATTTCCGCGCAGTCACCCTTGGCCGCGCCCTTTTTTTGTTTTGAGATATGTAAAGACTGCTCACATTTCCAAAACCGACCAACCGGTCGGTTGTCATGTTTGATTATACGCTTTTTCTTTTAAAATACAATAAATTAAATCTTAAAAAAGCTTAAATTATCCAAACAAGCGGTAAATCGCCGCTTCCTCCGGCTATTTACCGCTTCTCACCTTTCTTATTTTCGCCTTGATCCTCTGCAGGGCGTTGTCCGTCGCTTTCGCCGTCTTTCCGAGTACCCTGGCGATCTCCGCGTAATTCATGCCGGTCAGACAAAGTTCCAGCACCTGCTTCTCGAAACCGCTCAGTTCCTGCTCTATCGTCAGCTCAAGGCTCTCCAGATTTTCCCGGTCGATCACCAGCTCCTCCGGATTTCTGCTGCCTTCCGCCACCAGCTCCTGTATCAGCTCCGGATACCCTTCCTCCTCCGGGCCGGACTGACTGCCATAGAGGGAGATATAGGAATTGAGAAAAGAATGTTTCTTTCTTCCCGCCGCCTGCACCGCCGTGTAGATCTGCCTTGTCACGCACAGCTCCGCGAAGGTGTAAAAGCTGGCGTCCCGCCCCGCGTCATAATCTCTGATCGCCTTGAATAAGCCGATCATGCCCTCCTGCAGAAGGTCTTCATGATCGGCGCCCAGAATGTACATGGATCTGCACTTTTTTCGCACGAGATCCTTGTATTTCTCGATGATATATTCCGTTACCCTGTTGTCCCCGTCGTGGAGCCGCAGGATCAGCTCCTCGTCGGAGAGAGATTCGTAGTCGTTGTACATGGCTAAATCTGCCTCTGTCTCACCACCTCGTATGCCAGCACTCCCGCCGCCACGGAGGCATTCAGGGAATCGATGTCCCCTTTCATCGGAATCGCCGCGGTCATGTCACAGTTCTCCTTCACCAGACGTCCAACGCCCTCCCCCTCGCTGCCGATCACCAGCCCGATGGGGCCTTTCAGGTTCAGGTCATACATCTTTGTTCCGCCCATATCCGCGCAGACCATCCAGAGCCCTCTCCTTTTCAGTTCATCCATCGTCCTCACCAGATTGGTCACCCTGGCCACCGGCGTGTAGTTCACCGCTCCCGCCGAAGTGCGCGCCACCGCTGCCGTCAGCCCCACGGCGCGGTTTTTCGGAATGATCACACCGTGGGCTCCCGCCAGATTCGCCGTCCGGATGATGGCGCCCAGATTGTGGGGATCCTCGATATTGTCCAGCAGAACAAAAAACGGATCCTCTCCCTTCTCCTGCGCCATCCGGAACAGATCCTCCAGTTCCGCATACTCATAGGCAGCCGCCACGGCGATCACGCCCTGATGATGTCCGGTCTCAGAGAGCTGATCGAGCCGCTCCTTCGCCACAAACTTCATAAAACAGCCCTGCTTTTTCGCTTCCCGTTTGATCGTCATCACAGGGCCGTCCTGACAGCCATCCAATATGTAGAGCTTGTCGATCGGTTTTTTGCTTTTCAGCGCCTCCGACACCGCGTTTCTTCCTTCTATTGTGTATTCATGATATGCCATAATTTTTCCCCGCTCTTCTATAGACGGACAACGCTCCCTGTCCGAAAGTCTACAGATTCATTTCACATTTGCAAAAGCCGACTTTCAGCAATTCCAGCGCCCGCTCCATCCGTCCCGTCAGATACAGATATCCGATCAATGCCTCCAGCGCCGTCGCCTTCCTGTACTCGCCGGGCGTAGCGTTCCTGGCCTTGGTGTGGAAATGCGCGTTTTTACCCCGCCGCAGAATATCCGCTTCCTCCTCCGTCATCTCGGAAAGCAGCGCTTCATAGATCCTGCACTGGGTACCCGCCCTGGAAAATCCGGCGGACTCCCTGTGAAGTTTCTGCGGCTGCCTGTTTCCCCGCTCCACTACCACAGTGCGGACGATGAGCTCATATACACAGTCCCCGATATAGGCTAACGTCAGCGGCGAAAAGCTTCGAATATCCTGTTCTTTGCAGGCAAAGCTTTTCCAGATACCTTCCGGCAGCATCACACCCTTTTCCATTTTACTCCCTCTCTCGTGTCTTCCAGCACGATTCCCTTCTCCAGAAGCTCCTTCCTGATCTCGTCGGCACGGGCAAAATTCTTCGCCTTTCTGGCATCCTGCCGCTCCCTGATCAGCTCCTCGATATCCTCCGGCAGAAGTTCCCTGCTCTTCTCCACAATCAGTCCGCAGATGTCGGCCAGCACCGCGATCTCTTTCTTTAACGCCGCCAGATATGCCTTCGTGTGCTCTCCATCCGTATTGGTATTGACAAATTTCACCAGTTCAAAGATCGCGGCAATGGCGTCAGCCGTGTTGAAGTCGTCCTCCATGGCCTCCTCAAATTTCGCCGCAAACGCCCCCGCCTGCTCTTCCAGTTCCTTCTCCGCCGCGCTCTCTTCTCCCTCCGCCGCACTCTGCATCAGGAAATTCAGATTCTCCACCGCCGTGACGATCCTGTCATAGCCGTTTTGCGCCGCCTGCATCAGCTCCGCGCTGAAATTTAAGGGGCTTCTGTAGTGCGCCGAGAGCATAAAGAACCGCAGTACCTGCAGGTCATACTTTTCGGAGATATCCCGCACCGTAAAAAAATTTCCGGCGGACTTGGACATCTTGTGATTATCGATATTCAAAAAAGCGTTATGCATCCAATAATGGGCAAAGGGCTTTCCATTCGCCGCCTCCGACTGCGCGATCTCATTCTCATGGTGAGGGAACACCAGATCCTCACCGCCAGCATGGATATCGATCTCCTCTCCCAGATATTTCCGGCTCATCACCGAGCACTCGATATGCCAGCCGGGTCTGCCGCTGCACCAGGGCGACTCCCAATAGGGCTCCCCCTCCTTCTTCGGCTTCCACAGCACGAAATCAAGCGGGTCCTCCTTCTGATCTTCCCCCGAGACAAGGAGAGATCTGTTTCCACCCTGAAGATCGTCCAGGTTCTTGTGGGACAGCTTCCCATACTCCTTAAAACTTCTCGTCCGGAAATACACCGTGCCGTCCGCCGCCGCATAGGCATGTCCTTTTTCGATCAGCGTTTCGATCATCTCCAGCATACCGTCTATCTCCTGCGTCGCCAGGGGATGGGTGGTGGCCGGTTTTACATTCATGCCTTCCATATCTTTTTTGCACTCCGCAATATATCTCTCCGAAATCACGGATGCATCCACACCCTCCTCCATCGCCTTCCTGATGATCTTGTCGTCCACATCTGTAAAGTTGGACACGAAGTTCACATCGTAGCCCTTGTACTCCATATACCGACGCACCGTGTCAAAGACGAGCATGGGGCGGGCATTGCCGATATGGATCAGATTGTACACGGTGGGCCCGCAGACGTACATGCTCACCTTTCCCTCCTCGATCGGGACAAATTCTTCCTTTCTGCCGGATAATGTATTATAGATCTTCATGTTTTTTCTTTTCCTCCTCAAAGTTTGCGCCGCAGCTCACGTATTTCTTCCTCCAGCTTCAGCAGGTGGTTCGTCAGCTCCGCGTTCGCCTTCTTCAGCCCGGCGATATCCTCCTGCACCGGATCGGGCAGATCCACCTGATTCAGTTCCTCCTGCGGGAAATTCTGTTTCTTCCGCTTCACCACATGTCCGGGCACGCCCACCACTGTGGAACCGGGCGGCACCTCCTCCAGCACCACGCTCCCGGCGCCGATCTTGGAGTTATCCCCGATCGTAAAAGACCCCAACACTTTGGCTCCCGCGCTGATCATCACGTTATTGCCCACGGTGGGATGCCGCTTTCCCTGCTCCTTGCCGGTACCGCCCAACGTCACGCCCTGATAGAGCGTCACGTTGTCCCCCAGTATGGCCGTCTCCCCGATGATCACACCGTTTCCGTGGTCGATGAACAGCCCTCTCCCGATCTGCGCACCGGGGTGGATCTCTATCCCTGTCTTGCGCACACCCCGCTGGGATACCCACCTGGCCAAAAAAAAGTGTCTTTTTATGTACAGCTTATGCGCCAGACGGTAGTGCAGCATCACCTTGAAACTGGGGTACAGAAATACTTCCCAGCTGCTGTGGATCGCCGGGTCTCTCTCCCGTATGATCCTGATCTCATCCTGAATGTTTTTGACAAAGCCCATGTTGTGATATCCTTCTTCTCAATGCACTGCCCATCATACTTAGTATATGTCAAAACTCCCGATTGCGCACCTGTAAAATCTCACTCACCGCGTTTCGGGCATCCCGTGCACTCTCCGCACCCGGAGACATTCTCCGCATACAGCTCCATCGGCGTCGTCACAAGGCAGACCGCCTGGGCGGAGATCCCCTCCCCGCTTCCGGTAAAGCCCAGTCCCTCCTCCGTCGTCGCCTTCACGCTGACCTGCGCAGGCTCAAGTCCCAGCGCCCGCGCGATGTTCTCCCGCATTCTGTCGATATGAGGGCGCATTTTGGGCGCCTGGGCGATGATCGTAGCGTCGATATTCTCGATCAGGAATGTGTGTTCCTCCAGCAATTTCCCCACCTTCCTCAAAAGTTCCATGGAGGAAATGCCCCGGTAAGCCTCCTCCGTATCCGGAAAATGTTTTCCGATATCCCCCAGAGCCGCTGCCCCAAGCAGGGCATCCATAACCGCATGCAGCAGCACATCCGCATCGGAATGTCCCGAAAGCCCCTTCTCATGGGGAATCTCCACGCCCCCGATGATACATTTTCTGCCCTCCACAAGCCTGTGGACATCATAGCCCGTTCCGATCCTCATACGCCCTCTCCTGTCTTCCCTTTCCCTCAGCTTTCCTTGTTCTCCGCAGCCGCAGCGCCCGCCTGCCTCGGCCTTCTGCGCCTTCTCCTGCGGCCGGCACCGCTCTTCTTCCCTTCTTTCTCCGACGTCTCCGCTTTCCTGTGCCGCTCCTGTTCTCTGCCGCCTTCGCCGCTGTAACCCTTTTTCCTGCCCATCAGCGAAAACTTTTTACCGCCCCTGTGACAGTCGTCACAGACCGTGAAATTGCAGCCGAAAGGCAGCGGCTTTCCGCAGTATTTACACTTTTGAATATAATCCTTTTTATTTTTCAAAAGATACCGCATAATCGTATCTTCCGTCTTCTCCCGCTCCTTCACAAGCCTGTCCGCATCCATCTCCTTCCCCAGTCTGGTGGAAAACTGATGGTAGAGATCTAACATCTTGTAGAAGGTCTCATACTTCATAATCCCCTTGTCGGTGCACATGGACAGCGCCGGAAAATGGAGCGATACATCAGCCGTGTACGTCTCACAGTAGTAAAGCCACAGATCTACGATATCTCTGTTTTTAATGTCGATGGAACAGGTCAGCATCCGGTACAGCGTCCTTTTGTCGTCAAAGCCGTCGATGTCCTTCCGCTCCCTGTACGCCCGCTCGTAGAGGAACAGCATCTCGTCAATACTGACCTTCTCAAACGGCGGCGAAGGCTCCACCGACTTCCAGACCTTCAGGATCGTATCCAGCGGGTCCTCCATATCCAGCAACACATGGGGAAAGCCCAGACTCACCCTGCCGATAGGTTCCTCCTCTTTGGCGTAGCGCTCCCTGACATACTCGAGCTCCTCGTCCCCCGCCGCGCTCACATAACCGGTCTCATAGATGCCGTAGCGCCCGGCGCGCCCGGCGATCTGCTTGATCTCCGGCACCGCCAGCCTGCGCTTCTGGTGTCCGTCATACTTTTCGATCTGTATAAAGACAATACGCCGCACGGGGAGGTTGAGCCCCATGCCGATAGCGTCCGTGGAGACAACCACCTTGCTCTCCTTCTCCGTGAACAGCCTGATCTGCCGCCTGCGGATCTCCGGAGGGAGCGAACCGTAGATTACGCTGGTGCGGATACCTTCCCGCTCCAGGCGCCCCGCGATATCCAACACCGCCCGCTTGGTAAACAGGATCAGAGCATCCCCCTCCTGCACATCCTCGGGGAAACGAAACGCCTCCTTCTCACAGACCAGATTAGTCATCCTCTTGTAGTGATTGATCTCACTGCTGTCGCCGCACAGGGAAATCAGATGCGTCACCACATCCTGCGCCGCCGGGCTCATGCAGACATGGATCTCCTTCGCCTTCACCCCCAGGATCGCCCTGGTCCAGGAATGCCCCCTGTCCTCGTCCGCTATCATCTGCGCCTCGTCGATGACAACAATGTCATATTCTTTTTCGATATCCAGCATCTCGATCGTTGAGGAGATCACGCGGCTGTTCTCCTCGAAGATATACTCCTCCCCGGTCAGCATACTGCAGGGCACCCCCGCCTCCATCATCCGCTCGTACACTTCCAGCGCGAGAAGCCTTAATGGTCCGAGATAGGTGCCGTTCCGAGACGTTTTCAGGCGCTCCAGCGCCTGGTAGGTCTTGCCGCAGTTTGTGGGCCCCACATGCAGGATAAAATGCCGTTTCATGGCGAGGGCCTCCTGAAACTCCGTCTCCGGGTTCATCGGCACCATGTCGATGATCTCCCCCCGGATGCCCACGTCCGCGTAGCTTTTGCTCAGCTCCTTTATCGTCCGGCGGCAGATCTCAAAGGGCAGTTCCGTCCGCAGATACTCCAGAAACTTTCCCGTGATGATCTCCGCTTCACTCTCCGACAGCTCCGCCATATCCAGACGCACAAGCTCCGGCAGGAGCATATCACGGATCTCCATGATCGCGATCTGGTTTTTCTCACGGAAGGCATAATAGCTGACATTTCTGACCTGCCTGTGATAATCCTCCAGCTTTGCTTTCTTTATTTTTGCCGATCCGGTCTTTTTTAATTCCTGAAAGAGGGATTTCACCCTCTTCTCGTAGGAACTCTTCCCGTCATTCTTTTTCTTCTTCAGTTTTAGTGCACTGTCTCTGTACTGGTTGAAATAAAATTGTACCAGCTTGTCCTGTTGTACCATATGATCCCGCTTTCTACTTTTTGTCATCCTCAAGATACATGAAAACCGATTGCTGCGCCTGACAGGGTTTTCATCGTAAAAAAGCCTTGAAATAACTTCAAGGCTTTGCAGTAGCGAGAGAGAGACTTGAACTCTCAACCTCCCGGGTATGAACCGGACGCTCTAGCCAGTTGAGCCATCTCGCCATATATCATAAAAATCTTCTGTTATAAATGGGACCTATAGGGCTCGAACCTATGACCCTCTGCTTGTAAGGCAGATGCTCTCCCAGCTGAGCTAAGATCCCACTTTATCAGATTTTGCAGTAAAATAATTCCAAAATCACCTGACTGCCTTGCTAGTATACAATTAAATGCACCTGCTTGTCAACAACTTTTTTCAGAAATTTAAAATAAGGCGATTTTATCCCTGAACTGCCCCGCACAACATTACCATCTTTTACATCCTCTCCGGCGCCGAAAACCCGAGCACCGAGATGCACTCCTCCATCACCCGGATCGTCAGCGCGATCAGCGCGATATAAGCGGATTTTGCCGTCTCATCCTCCTGCGTCAGGATCTTTGTCTCGTGGTAAAAATGATTGAATGCGTTCGCCAGATCGTACATATAGGCACATACCTTGTGGGGCGCAGTCTCCAGATAGGCGGTCTCCATCATCGCGCCGAAACCTGCCAGCGCTTTCATCAGATCCTTCGCGGATTCATTGCCCGTCACGGCAATCTGCGCTTTCTCCTCATCGCCGCCCTGCTCCCGGTATTTATTTAAAATGGATTTGATACGCACCATCGTGTAGAGCAGATACACGCCGGTATTGCCCTCCGATGAAGTAAATCTCTGAATATCAAAAACATAGTCCTTGGACGCCTGGTTGGAGAGATCGCCGTACTTCACGGCGCTGAGCGCCACGATCTTTGCTATCTGCTCCGCCTGCTCCTTTGACATCTCCCTGTTCTCGGAAATCTTCTTATGCATCTCCGCATAAACTTCCTCCAGCAGATACTCAAGGCGCATCACGCCGCCGTCCCTCGTCTTAAAAGGCTTGCCGTCCTTACCGTTCATGGTCCCGAAGCCCAGAAACTTCAGGCTTGTCTCCGGCTTTACCAGCTTTGTCTTTCTCGCGCACCGGAATACCTGTTCGAAGTGGAGCTCCTGCCGCTTGTCCACCACGTAGATGATCTCATCCGGCGCGATCTCCTCCATACGCTCCTCGATCGTCGCAAGATCCGTCGTATCATAGAGCGCCGCCCCATCGGACTTTAAGATCATGCAGGGAGGGATCTCTCTCGTATCGTCCTCTTTCGCCACATCCACCACAAGAGCGCCCTCGCTCTCATGGGCATAGCCCTCCCTCTTCATATAGTCCGCCATGCCGGGAATCCTATCCTGCACATCGGACTCTCCCTTCCAGAGTTCAAACTGCACGTTCAGGCGTTCATAATTTTTTTTCAGATCCGCCACCGACACCTGCATAATATGATTCCACAGCGCGCGATATCCCCTCTCGCCGTTCTGCAGCTTAAAGGTCGCCTCCATCGCCTGTTCCTTATACGCCTCATCCGCCTTGGATTTCCCGCTTGCCGTTGGATAGATCTCCTCCAGTTCCGCGATCGTAAAAGGGGCCTCCTTCGGATATTCCCCCGTAAAATTCTCATCAAAATAGGGAAGCTCCGGCTGCCTCAGCGACAATTCATAGATGATCAGCCCCATCTGCAGTCCCCAGTCCCCCAGATGGATATCGCCCACTACCTCCGCTCCCGCGTAACGGCAGATCCTCTTGACGCTCTCCCCTATGATCCCGGAGCGCAGATGCCCCACATGGAGCGGTTTCGCCACGTTCGGTCCGCCGTAGTCTACGACGATCTTTCTCCCGCGCCCCGGCTCGCCTGCTCCGAATTTCTCCGTCGTCCCCATCTCCTTGACATAGGACACCAGAAAATCTTCCTTCACCTTTAAGTTCAAAAAGCCCGGCGCCGCGGCCTCCGCCTCAGAGAAGACAGCACTTCCCTGCAGTTTTTCCGCCACATCCCTGGCGATCATGATCGGTGCTTTGTGATACTTCTTAGCCCCGGCCATCGCGCCGTTGCACTGGTATTCACAGAGGTCAGGCCTGTTGGAAACCGTAACTCTGCCCAGCTCCTCCTCATACCCCGCCTCCGCAAAGGCTTTTTTTACCTCTTCCGATATCAGCTCCAGTAATTTTTTCATCTCTTCTCCTCGTCCTTTTGTCCCGTTTGTCCAGAAAATGTTCCTGGTCCTTCTCTCTACACATTCTACCACTAATACCTGTACTTTAAAACGGGAAATTTTATCTTTTTCCAATCAACCTGATGTGAACCGACAACTCTGCCGCCGAAATCACTCCTTCATGGCCGCCCGCTTCGAAAATACGCACCCGCAATAGTTCTGCCTGTACAGATCGTACTCCTTCGACAGCTCTATGGACCTCTGATAACCGCCCCTCTTTTTAAAATCCGAGGGCAGCCACCTGACGCCGTATTCCCCGGCCAGTTTCTCCCCGATCTCATTGAGCTTCGCCGCATTTTTCAACGGACTGATGGTCAGCGTCGTGGTAAAATAGTCAAACCCCAGTTTCTTCGCCGTCTCCGCCGATTCTCTGAGCCGCAGTGCATAACATCGAAAGCATCTTGCGCCGCCTTCCCTGCAATCCTCCAGCCCTTTCGCCATATCCAGAAAACGCGAAGGTTCATAATCCCCTTCCAGGATCTCTATCTTTGCAGGTCCTCCCGGCTCCCCTTCTCCCGCCTGACGATTGTACGCTTCGATCAGCCGTATCTCCTCCTGCACCCGCTTCCTGTACTCTTCCTGCTCCGTGATATTGGGATTATAGTAAAATACCGTGATCCGGAAATATTTCCGCAGATACTCCATGCAGTAACTGCTGCAGGGCGCACAACAGCTGTGTAAAAGAAGCCTCGGCATACCATCGTGCACCGCCTCAAGCGTACCCAAAATCTTTTCCAGTTCTTTTTGATAGTTCCTGTGTGTCTGCATTTCATTCCTTCTCTCCGAAACAAAAATAATCATACAAAAAAAGCTTCCCGCCCCGCCTGCTAAACCCGGGAACCCATCCTACCAATTTAAAGACAACTGCGTAACTTTTGACCGAAAGGCCTGACGTAAAGATTTTAAAAAGAAAATACAGGGGCAGTAGGAATCGAACCCACATCGATGGTTTTGGAGACCACTGTTCTACCTTTGAACTATGCCCCTATCTCTGTGCCAGGGTATCTTTCCTCTGACACGCAGATTATTATAGCACACACTGATACCATTCCGCAAGTGGAAATTTTCCTGAATTTATCAAAAACTGCAAAAATCAC
>RAZE01000036.1 GCA_003611955.1 bacterium 1XD8-76 | reverse complement strand
AACACCTCGCAGCCAGCATAAATACTGAGGTCGCTAGGTGTTTTGCTTCGCTCAACTGTCAAAAACAGGATCATAACATGAAAAAAAAGAAGATTACAAGTTTATTCTGTCAATTCAGAAAAAATTTATAAAATTTGTGGGAAAAGGCTGTATTTTTATGTATAATACTCTCAGTAGAAAAGGAGAACAAAATCATGGAAAACAAACAGATTACAGAGAGGCTTTTCGCGCTGCGGAAGGCTATGCGGGAGGAAGGTATTCATTATTATATGATCACGTCGGCGGACTGTCACGGATCGGAATACGTGCATGATCATTTTCGGGCGAGGGCTTATTTCAGCGGTTTTACAGGGTCAAACGGCACATTGCTCGTGGGGGAACAGGAGGCGGCCCTCTGGACGGACGGACGCTATTTCTTACAGGCGGAGGAACAGCTTGCGGGAACAGGGATCGCTCTGATGCGTATGCAGGAGAAGGGAGTTCCCACGGTGGAAGAATACCTGGAAGAGAAACTGCAGACCGGGGAAGTGCTGGGCTTTGATGGCAACTGTGTCAGCGCAAAACAGGGCGAAAAACTGGAGCAGATATGCCGGAAAAAGCAGGCGGGAATACGATGTGAAACAGATCTTTCGGATATTGCATGGCCGGACAGACCGGCGCTGCCGTGCGGAAATGTCTGGGAGCTTTCGGAGGAATATGCCGGGGAATCCTGCCGGGATAAGCTGCGCGAAGTGAGGAGCGTAATGGAGAAGGAGGGCGTTGACTGTCTGTTTTTAAGCGGTCTGGACGATATCATGTGGCTCTTTAACCTGCGGGGAGGGGATATCGAGTGCAATCCGGTGGCGCTTTCCTACGCGTTTGTCGGCAGAGAACACTGTACACTGTTTTTGCAGAAAAAGGCGGCAAAAGACATTTCTTTTGCGCATTTTGGGGTGGACATAGAAGAATACGGAACACTGTTTGACTGGATCGACAGAAAATTTGCATCGGAAGATAGAAAAAATTTGAGAATATGGGCATCCGGAGAATCGCTCAGCTACCGTTTAATGCGGATTTTTTCAGGGAAAAGCGAGCTGATCCTGAAAGAATCTCCCACAGAACTTCTCAAGGCGATAAAAAACGAGGTGGAACTCTCCCGCAGCAGGGAGGCTTACCTGCGGGACAGCGCCGCCCTGTGCAAATTTATTTACTGGCTGAAACGGCATATCGGAAAAGAGGAGATCACGGAGATTTCCGCCGCGGATAAACTTGAAGAGTTTCGCAGGCAGGTTCCGGGATTTTTGGATCTCTCCTTCACAACGATCTGCGGTTATGCGGATAACGGAGCGATCGTTCATTATGCTGCCGATGAAAATTCAAACCGCAGGCTGGAGCCGGAGGGGATGGTTCTGGTTGACTCTGGAGGTCAATACATTGGCGGTACCACGGATGTGACCAGGACGATCGTGCTCGGGGACGTCACAGAGGAGGAGAGGAGGATATTCTCCTTTGTGGCAGCGGCGATGCTCAGACTTTCGGAGGCGGAATTTCTGGAAGGTGCCACCGGGCGGAACCTGGATATTCTGGCGAGACAGGATCTCTGGAAGAATCATTTGGACTATAAACACGGCACCGGACATGGAATCGGCTATATTTTGAATGTGCATGAGGGACCCCAGCGGATCAGCTGGCAGTATCGGGGGGAGATGAAGGAGTATGCTCTGCGGGCAGGAATGCTGATAAGCGATGAACCGGGCATGTATCTCGCCGGGAAGTTTGGCGTCCGTACGGAAAATATTCTGGAGGTCGTGAAGGAGGAGGAGAACGAGTACGGGACATTCTTAGGTTTCAGACATCTTACGTGGGTGCCCATTGACAGGGAGGCTCTGGATAAGCGTTTTCTGACAGCGGAAGATGTGGACAGGATCAATGCTTACCACAGGACGGTCAGAGAAAGGATACTGCCGTTTATGGGGGAGGACGAACAGGCGTGGCTAATCGAGGCGACGGCGGAATTGTAGAACGGAAGTTTTCCCGTTTTTACAAATTTTTTAGGAATTTTCGGGAAGGTTTGTGCAAAAGCTATCTTGACTTTTGAATCACGATTTGACATAATAAAAAACGAATGTGCGGTCTGAGACTGTACGGCGGCAGGGATGTGCCGCAGGTATCAAAGATATTCGCGATATGAGCGTTCGCTGATATTGCGATAAACTATATTTATCATCCAAGAGGAGGAAAAAATATGTCAACAAAAGCGTTTTACCCCATTTCCGAGATCGGCAAAGGTAAAGTAGGTTTCTCCAAAACCCGTTCCATTATCGAAGCCGCTTTCTACGGAAACAACGTAGTGAAGGTGGAGACACTGAAAGAAGCTTATGAATTAGCTAAGAATTCCCAGGGAACGATCGTGACGGATATGCCTGTGAAAGACGGCGAGACATTCGGGCTTCCGGCTGACGCAAAGGTTCTTCTGTTCAACGACGGTGCTGTGACCGGTCGTTATGCCGCTGCACGCCGGATCAAAGGCGAACCCGGCGTAGATGAGACAAAACTGGATAAGGTAGTGATGGATGCCATCTACAAGACACGCTGGAAAAAGATGTACCACGCAACCTGCTTCGTAGGACTGGATCCCGAGTTTATGGCGAAAGCTCACCTTCTGATTCCGGAAGGAGAAGAGAACCTGCTGTACAACTGGATGATCAACTTCCAGTATATGTCCGATGAATATGTAAAGATGTACAAGAAATCTCAGCCTATCGGTAACGGTAACGAGCCGGATATCTATATTTTCTCTGATCCTCAGTGGGCACCGGTGGAAGCTCCCGATGTGGATTACAGCTGCTTAAGTGATCCTCTGACACTGTGCTACTTTGATACCAACCAGAACTGTGCGGCGATTCTTGGTATGAAATATTTCGGCGAGCATAAGAAGGGCACTCTGACCATGGCATGGGCTCTCGCGAACAGAAACGGTTATGCGGCATGCCACGGCGGACAGAAAGAGTACACACTGGCTGACGGCTCCAAGTTCGTTGCTTCCGTATACGGCCTGTCCGGATCCGGCAAGTCCACACTGACACACGCAAAGCACGGCGGCAAGTATCCCATCACTGTTCTGCATGATGACGCGTTCATCATCAACACAGATACCTGCTCATCCGTAGCGCTTGAGCCCACTTACTTTGATAAGACTGCTGACTATCCCACAGGCTGTCCTGATAACGAGTATCTGTTATCCGCTCAGAACTGTTCCGCTACTATGGATGAGGACGGTAAGATCCAGCTTGTCACAGAGGATATCAGAAACGGCAACGGCCGTGCGATCAAGTCCAAACTGTGGTCTCCGAACCGCGTAGATAAGATCGACGCTCCGGTAAACGCTATTTTCTGGATCATGAAAGACCCGACCATCCCGCCTGTAGTAAAATTGAAAGGTGCGGCTCTGGCTTCCGTTATGGGCGCTACACTGGCTACAAAGACCTCCACAGCGGAGCGTGTGGCTGCAGGTACGGATATGAACGCTCTGAGGATCGTTCCCTACGCTAACCCGTTCAGAACCTATCCTCTGGTAAACGACTATGAGAAGTTCAAAAAGCTGGTGGAAGAGAAGAATGTTGACTGCTATATCGTGAACACAGGCGACTTCATGGGCAAGAAAGTAAAACCCGCTGATACTCTCGGCATTCTGGAAACCATCGTGGAAGGAAAGGCTAACTTTGAGAAGTGGGGCAACTTTGAGGATATCGAGATCATGTACGACTGGTCCGGCAAGACAGACGACTTCAAACCTGATTTGAATGATGCTTCCTATATGACAGCGTTAAAGAACGCTATGCAGAACCGTGTGGATGCGGTAGAAGGCTTTGCAACCAAGAAGGAAGGCTACGACAAGCTTCCCGACGAAGCTCTGGAAGCTCTGAAGAAACTGGTTTCCGAGTGCTAAGAATCGGATACAGAGTACGGATTTTGGGGAAATAAACAATGAGAGCCGCTGTACCGGGCATAAAAAGGGCTCGGTACAGTGGTTTTTTTGGGATGATATGGGATGGATAGAGGAAAATTTTGGACAGCCCGCTATGCGGTGATCAATGCGACATACTTCATGGGATTCTGCGGCGTTCACGCGTATGCATCGATTTTTATGTTGGGAAGGGGTTTTACCAATTCCCAGATCGGAATGCTGCTTGCCCTTGCAAATGTTCTTTCCGTGCTGATCCAGCCGGTTATCGCCGGGATGATCGATAAACAGGGAAGGCTGACAAACCGCCGGGCGGCTTTGTTCAGCACGGCTGCGATCATAGTTCTCTCTCTGGTGTTATCGTTTGTGCAGAGAGAAAAGGCAGTTATATTTATCATATTTATGTTGATTTATATGATTCAGATGGCATACCAGCCGATTATCATCGCCATGAATTTCGAGTATGCGGAGCGGGGCTGTTCTATTAATTTTGGTCTGGCGAGAGGACTCGGCTCGGTAGGGTTTGCGGTGTATTCGCCGATACTTGGGAATCTGTTGGAACAGCACAGCGTAAGCGTGATACATGTGGGAGACTGCCTTGTTCTGACAGTGGGATTATTGTTTCTTCTCACCTTCAAAATGCCGGCAGGATGCGAAAATTCGATTTTGAGAAGCGGCGAAGAGAGGGCGGACAGAGAAGAGAAGGAACAACTTGTGGCGCACAACAATTTTTTTGGTTTTGCAAGACACTATCCCGGATTTATGTTGTTTTTGACATCGGTCATACTGGTGTTTTTTGCTCACAATATGATCAATGATTATCTGATTCAGATCATTACACCCCTGGGCGGGACAGAGAAACATATAGGCTATGCCACATCCATGGCGGCGCTCATAGAACTGCCGACAATGGCGTTTTTTGCCCGGATGACAAAAAAGATATCCTGTGAAAAACTGTTGATCATATCCACGGTAATTTTCACTGTGAAAGTAGCGCTTTTGTTTCTGGCGGGCGGTATTGCGGGAGTTTTTGTCAGTCAGTTTTGTCAGATCGGTGCCTACGCGCTTTTTATTCCCGCGTCTGCCTATTATGCGAATATAGTGATGGAGAGGCTGGATCAGGTAAAGGGGCAGGCTTATCTGAATTGTGCCATCACGTTGAGCGGTACCTTCAGTGGGCTCATCTGCGGCAGAGTGCTCGATCTGGCAGGGCCGAAGGCCATGCTGGCGGGAGGAGTCTGTGCCAGCGCCCTGGGTACGATTCTGGCAGTTCTGGCGGTCAGGAAAAAGAAGGGAGTTTCGTTCGGTTGTTGCAATTAATTCCAGCTTATTATATAATAGATTTATATGGCAGGCGCCGTATCTGTATATTTACGAAAGAGCGCCTGTGTGAAAAGGAAATAGGAGGTTACTGATCTATGGGTACCAGTATTAAGAAATCAGTCGGTATTCGTGTTATCTGTACAGTTATTATGATCATGCTGTTCAGTGGCATAACAACATTCAATATTTTGCGTATTGAGGGAACTCAGAACGATAATGTTATTGCAGTCGCCACGTTGAACCAGGTGCAGCGTGCTGAGACTGCCCACTATAAGTGGTCGGCAAATTTGAGCAACGCTCTGTATTCCGGTGCGGAATTTACAGGCAGCATGGATCACACGGCGTGTGTGCTGGGGACATGGCTATATTCGGAACTGGATTTGGAGGATGATGAGATTGTCAGTCTGCGCAGCCAGATTGAACCGTTACATAAGGAGTTGCACGCTTCCGCGGGCACTGCTCTCGAGTTATATGCGAATGACAAGGAGCAGGCGCAGCAGTATTACCAGGATACGATTCTGCCGAACCTGAGTACGCTGGTCGGACTGCTGGAAAAAGTGGTGGAGCGGAGTGAGGTTCTTACCGGTGAATATACGTCTCGAATGAACAATACGATCATCTTTATGCATATCTCCACTACAGTATGTCTGGTTCTGGCGTTGGCCAGCCTGATTAGTCTGGTATTGTATGTGATGCGGCAGGTGATCAAACCTTTGGTCAGCATTACGGAAAATGTGCGGCCTCTTCAGGAGGGAAATTTGACTCTGGAACTGGATTATCATTCTGAGAACGAGCTGGGAGAGCTGGTTCACACACTGGAAGAGTCTTTGGGACGTATTCAGGAGTATGTGGGAGATATCGACCGTGTTATGGCTGAACTCGCCCAGGGGAATTTCAATGTGGGCACTTCCGCCCGGTATATTGGCGACTTCCAGCCCATCGAGGAGGCGCTGGGGCGCTTTACGGTTTCCATCTCGGAGGCTATGGGCAGTATCATAAAGGCAGAACAGAATGTGGCATCCCATGCGGAACAGCTCTCCGGCGGAGCGCAGGCTCTGGCACAGGGTGCTACCGATCAGGCGAGCGCAGTGGAAGAACTGTACGCTACTGTGGATGAGATCACGAGAAGCGCTGCAAAGAATGTGGAGGCTGTTTCCGATGCCCGCCGCAGCGCTCAGCTGACCAGCGAACAGGTGACTTTGAGCAGCCAGGAGATGGAGAAGATGGTGGCTGCCATGGAGGATATCGCGGAGGCTTCTCAGCAGATCAGCAAGATTATTGCGACGATAGAGGATATCGCCTCTCAGACCAATCTTCTGGCTCTGAATGCGGCGGTGGAAGCTGCCAGAGCTGGAGAGGCCGGCAAAGGTTTTGCCGTGGTGGCGAGCGAGGTGCGCGTATTGGCATCCAAGTCCGCGGAGGCGGTGAAGGCTACCAAGAGCCTGATCGAGAATTCGGTGCAGGCTACCGATCGCGGCAGCCGTATCGTGACCGAGGTTTCCGATTCATTGAAGCAGGCACAGGAACTGGTGCTGCAGTCGGATGAAGCGATCAGTTCCATCACCGAAGCGATCAATCAGGAAGCTGACGCGCTGTCCCAGGTATCCATAGGAATCGGGCAGATTTCATCGGTGGTACAGACCAACTCGGCGAGCAGCGAGGAGTCCGCGGCTGTCAGTACGGAGCTGTTTGAGCAGGTACATACGCTGGAGGAGAAGACCAAAATGTTCCGCCTGAAAAAAGGCTGATATGGAATTTTTTTCTAAAGAAATTTTACAATTCCTGTTGTAAATTTTGAAGGAAGAGGCTATAATAAGTATTAACCTGAAATGCATGAGAATTCCTGTTATTTTGAACCTACATTTACTTTAAACGGGACTCCTATATTATCACATGGATGTCAGGCCTCCGGGCGAAAGCCTAAGCAGTGGAAGGCAGAAGTGTGTTTGCGGTAACCCACCTGGCGCTTGCTAGGAGTCAACTTACAGGGTTCGGCATTTTGGGGGTTCAGAATTCTTATTAAGACGAAAATAAGAGAAAAAGACGAGTGAAAGCAAAACGCTTTTTACTCGTCTTTTTTATGTGCAGACTTGCATAGGAAGTTTTACTGTTGACAGGCCGCATGAAAGTATCTCATAGAGAATACAATGAACTATGAGAAGGCGGAAATTTCATGTTTTTTTAATGATATATTTTCTGATTATTTTTTTCTGGCTGTTATTCTGTTACAGACAGGTACAGAAAGCCTGTGTGGAAGCCGGACATACTGCGCAAAGCAGTGAGGAAGGAAGCGTCATATACTGGCCGGGCGAGAAGGAGTTTGCGGAAAGGGCGGAGCGGGGGGATTCTTTTTGGGGAAACCAGGTGGAAGAGGATGAGAAAGAAAGTGAAAAGGGGAAAGCGGAGGAGACAGAAGAAAAATTGACCGAGAATAAAGAGAACAGGTTGGATGAGAAGGAATGCAGCGACGATGCGGAGGAAGAGCAGGAGAAGGAAAAAGATACCGAAACGATCCGGATAGTACTTCTCGGGACGGGTGGTATCTATCACGGGAAAGTGGTGTTGGAGGCAGGGGGGGAAACGCTGGAAATTACAGAGGACAGCCCTTATTTTGAGAAGACGGATATCATCCGAATCAGCACCGGCGGAGGGAAAAGAGAAATACAGGTGACGAGTTTGGACAGACGTTGCGGGCATCCATTTTACGGGGGAATTCTGGAACTTAGGAGGGAAGATGCGGGGCTTGTTCTGATCAATGAAGTGTCGGTGGAAGAATATGTAAAAGGTGTGTTGCCCAGCGAGATGCCGTCATCTTACCCCCTGGAAGCTTTGAAGGCTCAGGCGGTGTGTGCCCGCACTTACGCCAAAATGAAACAGGAGAGTAAATCTTATCCCCAGTATGACGCGGCGGTGGATGACAGCACAGCCTGCCAGGTCTATCGCAATCTGAAGACATCCAAGGAGTGTGATCTTGCCGTGGAGGAGACGGCGGGGGAGGTTTTGCAGGAAGAGGACGGCAGCTATACGGAGTGTTACTATTATTCCACATCGTGTGGAAGAGGAGCGCCGTTGTCGGTCTGGCATGGCGGCGAGAAGGACAGCCCGGTATTGTCCAAAAGTGAAGAGGAGATCATCCTGATGAATCAGGAATTTTTTGACTATATAGGTCAAGAGCAGGAAGGACATCTGGAGGCCGAGGAAGCTTTCTACCGATGGAATTATCGGAAAGGAAAGGCGGAGGATGAGGCAATTTTTGACAGGTGCAGAGAGCGCCGGGAGGTAAACGCCAGACTTGTCCTGACAGAGGATATCGAGAGACAGAGCGAACCGGAGATCGGCAGGGACACTCTTGGGAATATTACGGATATGTGCATTGCGGAGAGACAGGAGGGTGGAGTGGCGGACTGTCTGAGGATTTCCTGCGAAAAGGGATATTTATATGTGTGGGGAGAGTACAATATCCGTTATGTACTGGCCCAGGGCGGCACGGTGACATTGCAGAATGATACTGCGTTTTCGGCGAATGAACTTTTGCCCAGCGCTTTTATTTCTCTGCAAAGTATTTGTAACGAAAAGGGAAATATGGTAGGATATATTGTAGTCGGGGGCGGTTTCGGACACGGCGTGGGGCTGTCCCAGAACGGAGCGAAGCACATGGCGCTTGCGGGAAATACGTATCAGGAAATTTTGGCGACTTATTATCAGGAGAAACATATTTGAACAGACAGAAAAATTCTTCTATGATAAAGAAATTATATCAGATATTTTATCGGTTCGGCAGACAAATGACGATCAAGAATATCAGTTCTTTTGCGGCGAGCACCGCATTTTTTCTCTTTATCTCTCTGATCCCGATCCTGTATCTGGTCTGTTCGATCCTGCCCTATGTGAATATCACGCAGGAGGCGCTGAGGGAATCCATCGATGCCGTGCTGCCCGGTGTGATCGGGATGTTTTTGAATTCAATTATCGCGGATGTGTATGGGAGGTCCGCCGGTGGGATTTCCCTGGCCGTGCTGGTGATGTTATGGTCAGCGGGCAAGGGGATGATGGCGCTGATGAGGGGGCTGAACGCAGTCAACGAGGTGGAGGAGGAGAAAAATTATTTTTTTGTCCGGGTGGTTGCTGCGACCTATACGATCCTGCTGATCGCGGCGTTAGTTATTTCCATGGTGTTCAGCGGGTTTGGAAAGTTTATTCTAAAGATGTTGATCGACAGCATTCCGGGCGGGGATATGTTGTATTCCGTCCTCGGGCGGATCAGGTTTCTGTATTCCTGGATCGTGCTGACGGTCCTGTTTATGACGATCTACAGTTATGTGCCGGGACGCCGGCAGAAGTTTCTTATGCAGCTGCCGGGGGCTTTTTTCACGGCAATCATCTGGAACGGTTTTTCACTGGGGTTTTCGGTCTACCTGGAATATTTCGGGGATTTCGGCGTCTACGGATCTTTGGCGACGGTTGTGATCGTTCTGCTGTGGCTCTACTGTATGAGTTATATTGTGATGGTCGGCGCGCATATCAATAGATACTTCAGACCGGCAAATGAGTATATATGGGAAAAGAGGCTGCGGCGAAACAGATAGAATGTCCGGCAGGATGTGGGAGCATGAGATGAGAGATACATGGGGGATAAAGGGATGAGGATAGTTGTGGATGGAGGATTTCTGGGACAGCAGGTGATATTTTTTTCGAGGATCGTGTTGGCAATGCTCTGCGGAGGGATTATCGGGATCGAGAGACAGCAGAGGATCAAGGTGGCGGGAACGCGGACGCACATGATGATCTCGATGGCTGCCGCGCTGATGATGATCATCTCAAAGTACGGTTTTCTGGATGTGATCGGGACATCCGGGATTTCCTGGGATGTCTCCAGGATAGCGGCGAGCATCATCACTGGTATCGGTATTCTGGGCGGTATCATTATCACGGGAAAACAGGGGCATGTCAGCGGGACGACGACTGCGGCGGGGCTTATGGCGACGATTGCGATCGGCATGGCGTTCGGTGCCGGGATGTACATGCTGGGGTTCGGTGTGACAGTGCTGCTTCTGGCGATGCAGTATGTGCTGCACCGGAATCTGTGGATCGTGAAACAGACAATACGCGCTCAGGTGGTCTTCCACATAGAACACGATGCGGGAGAATATGAAAGGGTGTTGGAAAAGCTGGAAGAGTATCATATCCATATCCAGCAGTTCAGATGGGAGAAGATGAGCAACGAGTCTTTTCAGGTCAGCTGCCATGTGACGATACCGGCGCGCTATACGAAGGAGGAGATCATTTCCATCTTCGCCGGTATGCCGGAGACGGAGAATTTTGAGATCGTGTACTTATAAAGACAGATTTCTTTATGTATCACAATCAAAGTGATAGTGTTTCTGCAGGATTTCCAGACCTTCCTCGGGGGTATAGATAAACTGGCGGTCTTCGTTGTTTGTAGGATTTTTTCCCGAATTTGAATCGGCATTTCGGAAATCCTTCAACGACAGATTACAGAAGGCTTTCAATCGTCTGTTCAGATACTTGCTATCTGAAAAGCCGCTCTCCAGACATATGTCGGTGATGCTCATATTTGTTTTTTTCAACAGCAGGAGGGCGTGTTCAAAACGCAGTGAGTTCAGATATTCCTGAAAGGACATTTTTGCGGCATCTTTAAAAAGATGGGACAAATACGTCATGGAGAGATTTTCGGCTTCTGCCAGAGAGGACAGGGTTATCTTTTCTGTGTAATGCCGATGGATATAGTTGACGATGCGTGTGAATCTCATCTCCTTTTCTTTGGAATGGAAGACACTCCATTCATTTTCCATGTGGTATGGCACGAACGATATAAAATAGGAAAACAGACGATAGAGATCGCTCATACAGCGAAGTTCGAAACCTTTGGAGTTCTGGTAGTAATGGTATCCGAGATTCAGGCATACACGGATCATGTCCAACGCCTCGGGAAAAGGAGTGATCGAGGTCACGTTGGCAGTGTCAAACTGTATATGCTGGATGGCAGGATAGTGGGCGGCACAGAAGGAAGGATCTGCCTGAATGGCGAGTACAACGCAGGCATTCTGCACACTGTACAGCATGTGAAAGGTATTCGGGTTGAACAGTACAATCTCACCGGGACCAACAATAAAGTCCTCCGTGAGAGTTTTCACGTGCAGTTTTCCTTCGATTACCTGAAGGATTTCAAAGTCACGATGGGTGTGCGGTGTGCGGTATGTTAAGTTTACCAGAAAAAAGTTGATATTGTTTATGAGGGTATGGGAAATTTTCTCATACTCATTGTTGGATTGATTTTCATACATATGGAATGGTCTCTCTACAATTAAAGTATGTCTTAGATCTATTATAGTGCAGAAGTCTGAAAAAAGCAAACTTGTCGTAATCCCACAACAACAAATGCATAGAAGAAAATCCTTTTATTTTATATAGTGTATATATCGATCAAAGCTTTGTTCGGGAACAAAAAAGAAAAGGAGAAGGCAGAATGCACAGCAAATTAAACTATGGTATGGTTGGCGGCGGACCGGATGCGTTTATAGGGGACGCCCATCGCAAAGCGATCAGTATGGATAATACCGCTGATCTGGTTGCGGGCTGTTTTTCCAGAACATTGGAAAAGACAAAAATGCAGGGGCAGGCTCTGGGAATCAGTGATGACAGGTGCTACGCAGATTACAGGGAGATGGCAGTTAAGGAGGCGGCCCGTGAGGATGGGATCGATTTCGTCGTTGTCGTGACACCGAATAATACGCATTATCAGGTGTGCAAAGCGTTTCTTGAGGCGGGGATTCACGTGGCCTGTGATAAACCGTTGGTGACAGAGAGCAGTCAGGCGGAGGAATTGAAGGCGATCGCAGATAAAAAGGGATTGCTGTTCATGGTTACTTATACCTATGTCGGCCATGTCACTTCCAAATTTATACGGGATCTGATCACTGGAGGAGAGATCGGAACAGTGCGGACCGTGATGGCGGAATATCCCCAGGGATGGCTCTACAGCGAAGACGATAACGGAGGAAAACAGGGAGCGTGGAGATGTGATCCTTCTCAATCGGGGAAAGTCAACTGTCTCGGCGATCTGGGGACGCATGTGGAAAACGCGGTTGCCATGATGACCGGCTTAAAAGTAAAGAGAGTTCTTGCAAAGATGGATATAGTCGTTCCGGGAAGAGTACTGGATGACAACGATCAGATCCTTGTGGAGTATGACAACGGTGCGACGGGAGTGAACTGGACTTCACAGTTTGCGATCGGATGTGACAACAGCCTGAGAGTCAGGATATACGGATCAAAAGGGACTATTCTCTGGTTTCAGGAGAGATGTGAGGAAGTGATGCTGATCGGTGAGGATGGGATTTCTCGGATCATTCGGAGGGGAAATGGGACAATCACGCCGTCGGCAGGAAAATACGGCAGGCTGCCTGCCGGACACACAGAAGGATGGCTGGAATCGATGGGAAATTTATATGACAGCTATGGGGAATGTGTGAAAGCGAAAAAGGAAGGTACATTTGAGCCGGGGATGATCGACTATCCGACGATCGAAGAGGGAATCGCCGGATTGAAATATGTGGAAGCATGCCTGGAGAGCAACGAAAAGGGAAATATCTGGGTGGAAGTATAGAGAAAGGAGAACAAAGATGGCAAGACCGGTAACGTTATTTACGATCCAATGGGGGGATCTGCCGCTTGAAGAGATGTGCAGGCAGGCACAGGAGATGGGATATGAGGGGTTGGAGTTGTCCGCGTCGCATCTGAATATGAAGCGCGCTGCATCCGATCCGGCGTATGTAAAAGAGGTAAAGGAGCTGTTGGCAAAATATGGCCTGAATTGTTGGGCGATCAGCAATCATCTTGCGGGACAGTGTGTTGTCGACAGCGTCGCATCTGCCTATGATGCAAGGCTGGACGGTTTTGCGCCGGCAGAGCTTGCGGGAAAGCCCGACGAGATTCAGAGATGGGCAATTGACGAGATGAAAGCCACTGCTCATGCCGCGAAGGCTATGGGAGTGGATGTGGTGACATTTTTTATGGGGTCGCCTATCTGGAAATACTGGTATTCGTTTCCCCAGACATCCGAGGAAATGATCGAGGAAGGATATCAGACCGTCAAAGATCTTTGGAGTCCGATCATGGATGAATTTGATACCTGCGGCGTGAAGCTTGCACTGGAGGTACATCCTACGGAAATCGCGTTTGATTACTGGAGTACAAAGAAGCTGCTTAAAGTATTTGATTACAGGCCGACGCTGGGAATTAACTTTGATCCAAGCCATTTAATCTGGCAGGGGCTGGATCCGGCGATATTCCTGTTTGACTTTGCAGACCGCATCTATCATGTACATGTGAAAGACACAAAGCTGAATCTGAATGGAAGAAACGGTATTCTGGGTTCCCATATCACATTCGGGGATCAGCGCAGAGGATGGAATTTCGTATCGCCGGGACACGGGGATGTGGATTTTGACAATATTATCCGTGTGTTGAACCAGATCGGTTATGACGGTCCGCTCTCCATTGAATGGGAAGACAGCGGTATGGAGCGGGTATTCGGCGGAACGGAAGCCTGCGCGTTCACCAAAAAGATCAATTTCTCACCGTCAAATGTCGCTTTTGACGATGCGCTGAAAAACAGCTGAGGCAGAGACGGACAGACAATAAATAATACATGCACTAAAAAGGAGGAAGCATATGTCGAAATTTAGATTTTCAGTAGGACCGTGGAACGTACATCCCGGGGCGGATTCTTACGGACCGGAGACAAGAAGAGATATCCCGGTGGAGGAAAAATTCAAAAAATTTGCAGAGATGGGATTCTCAGCGATCCAGTTCCACGATGACGACGCGGTTCCGAATATCAACGATTATACGGAGGAGGAGATCAGGGAAAAAGCCCGTGAGTTAAAGAAGACACTGGACAAATATGATCTGAAAGCGGAGTTTGTAGCGCCCCGCCTCTGGATGGATGAGCATACGGCGGACGGGGGATTCATGAGCACTTCCGAGAAGGACAGGGAGTATGCGATGTGGAGAGCTTACCGTTCCATCGATATCGCGAACGAGCTGGGAACGGATATGATCGTTTTGTGGCTTGCGAGAGAGGGTACGGTATGCGCGGAATCCAAATCGCCGGTGTGGGCGACAAAGATGCTGATTGAAGCAATCAACAGGATGCTTGAATACGATCCGAAGATTCGCGTCTGCATCGAGCCCAAGCCCAATGAGCCGATCGACAGAAGTATCTGCGGAACGATGGGACACGTTATGGCGATCTCGGCGGCAACCATTGATCCCTCCCGTGTCGGCGGCAATTTAGAGAGTGCCCATGCCATCCTTGCGGGGCTGGATCCTGCTCATGAGATTGGATTTGCGTTAGCGATGAATAAGTTGATGACAGTCCACTTAAACGATCAGAACGGCATTCGCTATGACCAGGACAAGTCTTTCGGCGTGGAGAACCTTCGCTCGGCGTTCAATCAGGTAAAAGTGTTGAAGGAGAACGGATACGGGGATAATGGTGAGTATGTGGGCCTTGATGTGAAGGCGATGCGCACGACAAAGGATGCGGACAGCTATAAACATCTGGAGAACAGTCTGAAGATATTCAAAGCGCTGGAGGAGAAGGTGGATCGGTTCGACTATGACTTCCAGAAAAAGTGTGTTGAGAACCGTGATTTTGAAGGTCTCGAGATGTATGTGATGAATCTTCTTATGGGGGTGGAATAATTCAGTCGTATGGGGAAGAAAAAAGTAATAGCAGCAGGCCATATCTGTCTTGATATTACTCCCGTTTTTCCGGACATTCGGGCAGAACATCTCGAGGATGTTCTGTCACCGGGAAAACTGGTGGAGGTGAAGGAGGCGGATGTGCATACTGGCGGTTCCGTGGCCAACACGGGGCTGGCGATGAAAATACTGGGCGCGGACGTCACCCTGATGGGAAAGATCGGAAGAGACAGGTTCGGTGATATGATCTTAAATATCCTGCGACAATACGATGCAGAATCGGGGATGCTGTGTTCGGAGAATTTTTCCACATCCTATTCCGTGGTGATCGCAGTGCCGGGGATCGATCGCATGTTTCTGCACAATCCGGGGGCAAACAGTGTCTTTCGGGCGGATGACATTCCGGAAAATATTTTAGAAGATGTTTCGCTGTTTCATTTTGGCTATCCGCCAATTATGAAGGCCATGTATGAAAATGACGGGGCGGAACTGGTGAAAATGATGAAGCGAATGAAGGCGGCAGGGATTGCCACATCCATGGATATGGCGGCGGTCGATGCAGCCTCGGAAGCTGGAAGAGCTGACTGGGAAAAGATATTGAGTCTGGCTCTTCCTTTTGTGGACTTCTTTGTGCCGAGTGTGGAAGAATTATGCTTTATGCTGGACAGAAAACGGTTTGAGGAATGGCAGCAAAGAGCAAAAGGCGGAGATATCACAGGATATCTGGATGTGGATGAAGATATCAGACCGCTTGCGGATCGGTGTATGGCGCTGGGGGTGAAGGTTCTTTTGGTCAAATGCGGAGCGCCGGGTATTTATTACCGTACAGCGGACAGAGAAAAGCTTTCTTTGATCGGAGATGATCTTATGCCGGAGCCGGAAAAATGGGCAGATCTGGAGGGGTTTGAGAGAAGCTATGTGCCGGAGCGGATCGCCTCGGGGACAGGCGCCGGAGATACCAGTATAGCGGCTTTTCTGACGGCAGTGCTGGAAGGATTTGAGCCGGAGGAATGTCTGCAGTTGGCGACGGCGACAGGCGCGTCCTGCGTCGCCTCCTACGATGCCCTGAGCGGGCTGAAGTCCTTTGAGGAGCTCAGGGAAAAGATCAGGCGGGGATGGGAAAAACAGATTTTGAAAGAAAGAGGGTAATGTCATGTTAGTCAATATGAATGATATATTGCTTCCCGCGAAGGAAGGCGGTTATGGTGCCGGTTTTTTTAACGCGGTGAATATGGAGATGGCGCGGGCGATCATCGAGACGGCGGAGGAGCTGTGTGCCCCGGTGATGATCGGAACAGCGGAAGTCCTTCTGCCGGTAATGGGGTTGGAGAGGGTGACGGAATATTTGATGCCGATGGCGGAAAAAGCGAGTGTCCCGGTGTGCGTTCACTACGATCACGGTCTGACGTTTGATAAATGCATGGAGGCCTTGAAGATGGGTTTTACATCCGTTATGTATGACTGTTCGACTGCCTCTTACAGAGAGAATGTGGAGAAGGTGGCGGAGATGGTGAGGATCTGCCACGCTATGGGCGTGACCGTGGAGGGGGAGCTTGGGCATGTGGGCGATAATGCCGGAGCAGGGAAACTGGAAAATCCCAGTGATTATTTTACAGATCCCGATACGGCCTTGGATTTTGTGACGAGAACAGGTGTGGATGCGCTGGCCGTTGCGGTGGGCAATGCACATGGAGACTATGCGTTTCCGCCGAAACTGGATTTTGAGCGGATTCAGGTGATTTCCGAAAAAACAAATGTTCCGTTAGTGCTGCATGGAGGTTCCGGGCTCTCGGATCAGGATTTTCAGAGAGCTGTAAACCTGGGCGTGTCCAAGGTGAATATTTTTACGGATATCGATAAAGCCGGAAAACGCGGGATCGAGGCCGGAATCGCGGCGGGAGAGAAATCCATAACGGGACTGATTCCCTATGAGATCGCAGAGATGAAAAAAGTGGTAAAAGAAAAAATGCTGCTGTTTGGATCTGACGGCCGAGCAGAATGTTCATAGAAAGTGAAAAAATGTCCTGGAGAGAAATCTCAAGGCATTTTTTGCGCACAGACCTGGTGATTGTTACAACTTTGTAATAATTATATGCAAAAATCAGATAAAAACTGTCTTAGCGGGAGTGTGATGCGACACTCCGGAATGGAGAGAAAATGGCTGAAATTCTGATCGTGGAGGACGAGCCCTCCATCAATGAGCTGATAAGAAAAAATCTGTGCCTGGCAGGACATCACTGCACCCGGGTTTTTGACGGGATGGAGGCGATCATATTGCTTGATCAAAAGAAATTCGATCTGATCCTGCTGGATATTATGCTGCCGGGGGCGGACGGCTACGAGGTGTTTGAAAAGATTCAGGGAACGCCTGTCATCTTTCTGACGGCAAAGAGTGAGTTGTCCGATAAACTGCGGGGGCTTAACAGGGGCGCCGACGACTATATCACAAAGCCTTTCCAGATGTTGGAGCTGGCGGCGAGGGTGGAGGCGGTTCTGCGGCGAACAAAAAAGACAGAAAATTATTTTGAACTGGACAACGTGAGGCTGGATTTTGAGAGAAGGCTTATTCTGGTGGACGGAAAACCCGTGGACTGCACGCCGAAGGAGTACGATCTGTTTGACACTCTGGTGAGAAACCGCAATATAGCGCTGTCGAGAGAGAGGCTCTTAGAGCTTGTGTGGGGGTACGATTTCGACGGCGGTACCCGCACGGTGGATGTGCATATTCAGAGACTGCGCGCCAAGTTGGGACTGGAGGAGCGGATCATCACGGTATATAAGCTGGGCTACCGGCTGGAGGCACCTGTATGAAAAAGAAGACTTTTATCGTGACGTTACTGCTTTTTATGATCTTTATGAATTCCAGCATGCTGATCGTCTCCTTTATCACGCTGCGGGAAAGGATAGCGGCGGAGCAGGAGACGGTTCTGGAGGAGCACTATGTGATTTCCTCTGGCCTGATCGGGGATATGCAGGCAGTGCAAAACCGCGGCGGGGATGTGAGGGAGTCCATGGGAGATCTGATGCGAATCTATGCGCGCTATTCCCAGAAAAGAGATAACGCCTTTGCAGTATCCTGTGAGGAGGCGTGGATCTGGCATTCAGGGGATGCCGCACCGGCGGAGGAGCCGGGGATTCTCGCAGAGCAGGCGGATCAGTCTGAGCGGATGGTTTTTGTCAGGAGGAAGCCAAAGTGGCAGCTGTGTGTCTACGGGCGCTTTCCTGCCCCGTTTCAGGAGTACGGGCTCTGGTATAGTGCGGGACTTTCGGATACGTTTGAGGGGTGGAGAGGGATGAAGAACATGCTTTTTACAGTGAGCATGGCAGTGACTTTTATCCTGGCGCTTTTTTTAGTGAAGTTTCTGGACATCCTGTTCAGGCCACTGCGGGAGATTTCCGCGGCCTCCCGGGTGATGGCAGAGGGGGATTATCACACCCGGCTGCCTGTCCGCGGAAAGGATGAGATCGCGCTGATGGCGGAGCATTTTAACCGGATGGCGGAACAGGTGGAATCCCACATAAAGCTGCTGCAGGAGACGGCGGACAAAAAGCAGCAGTTTGTCGATAACTTTGCCCATGAACTGCGGACGCCTCTGACAGCGATCTACGGTTACGCGGAGTATCTTCAGAAAGCGCCCGCCACGGAGAAGGAGCTCTTTGAGTGCACGCAGTTTATTCTTTCAGAGTGCAGCAGGCTTCAGAATATGGCGTACCAGCTCCTGGATCTCGCTGCGCTGCGGGAGTTTAAGACGGAAGCCTGTGAGGTGGATCACCTGTTTCGGAGGGTCCACGAGATCATGCAGATAAAAGCGGAGAAAAGCGGGATCTCCCTGTCTTTTTCCGGCAGCGGGGAGCATGTGATCGGTAATATGGAACTTCTGATCACGCTTCTTAGTAATCTGATCGACAATGCGTTTAAGGCGAGCGCGGGGGGGAGCGCAGTTCGGATCAGGGCGGAGAGGAAAGAGGATAAGGTGATACTTGAAGTGGAAGATCAGGGGATCGGTATGACGAGGGAGCAGATTAGTCACATCAAAGAGGCATTTTACCGCGTGGACAAGTCCAGGAGCCGTGCAGCAGGCGGGGCAGGACTGGGGCTTTCCATTTGTGAGAGGATCGTGGGACTCCATGGAGGAAGCCTGGAATTTATTTCGGAGCCGGGGAGGGGGACTGTGGCGCAGGCTATTTTGCCCGGCGGAGAGGAAGAAACAGGTTTTACAACTTCATAACAGAATATATATCACTCTGAAATATGAAGCCTTTATATTGGTATCTGTAAGAAACAAAAACACGGATACCAAAAAGGAAAGGAGTCAGAAAATGAAGAAAGAGAACAACAACAGAAGTTATTTGAAAGTGGCGGCGGCAGCGCTTTTGGTGAGCGGCATAGGCGCGGGAGTTTTCGGGATGGCGGCATCCACCAGTGCGGAAAAGCAACTTGACAGTGTAGAGAAGATTCCCACCAGCTATCAGGTGCCGGCAGTATTTTCCGGTCCGGAGGTGCCTTCTGTGTCAGCGGCGGAGAAAACGAGCGCGACGCTGCGGTATCAGGTTGCGGAGAGCAGCCTGAATACAGGGACACCCACGGAAACAGATCTGTCTATGGAGGAAGCGGCGGCACTCGGCATGAAATATCTGGAGGATATCATGGGATTTGACAAGGAGGGAGCCAACGTCTATATGAGCTATAACAGCGGCACAGAGACTTTTCCACGGGCTTTTTGGGACGGAGGTGTGCGCTTCGGGGAGGAGGTTAAGACGGATGACGATACATGGCACTTTTTTATCGATGCGGTGACGGGAGAACTGTTCATGCTGAGCTGCTCGGAGACACTGGAAGTGGATGTGCCGTTAGGATATGATGCTTCTCTGGAGAATAATTGCGGCGTTTACGCGGAGGCGGCGAAGGAGATAGCGGAGCGCTGTGATCTGGTGGGCGGTCCTGTGGCGGATGTAAAATACGGCTCACAGGGCTATGGCAGCAACAATCCGGATATCACGATGGAGGTGTACGGGGAAAACGGGCAGATAGCGCTCCTTTCCTTCTCGCGCTATAACCAGAGGTTTCTCGGCCTTATCACGGATACCAGCCGGGTGATCACCGACAGAGCGATGGAAGACCTGATGAAGGAAGATGCGGAAGCGACGGACTGGCAGACGGAGACGCTGGAGGACGGCAGCGTGATAAAGATGAGGGAGATGTAATATAAATATCTGAAATACTTAATAAAGCCGGAAGTCCTTGAAAAATAAATGTTTACGGTTAGAGGGAAGTAATTTCAGATTAGGCGGTATAGCCCCGATTACAAGGGCTATACCGTCTTTTTGAGTTCCTATGCGCCTTGCCGTTTCGGTTGCGTGGCAGAAAGGAAATTGATTTCTCCAACAAAGTTGAAAATAATATCCACTTTCTGTACCCGTTTCCCGTCCACCTTTTCCGGCGCATGGACTATGATTTTCTTGATAAATTCATTGACGATTGCGGGGGTGAGCTCCTTTATCCCCACATATTTGCGGATAATCGCGGCGAAGCTGTCAAAATCGCTTTTGTTCTGTTCGTAGGT
>RAZE01000035.1 GCA_003611955.1 bacterium 1XD8-76 | reverse complement strand
ACCTGATTTTTTAGTGCAAAAATTCAAATTTGATTGTTAGATTAATCCAATTTTCGGACAATCTGGGGGGGACGGGCTTTTATACTGCGGGAGCTGCCGCCAGCCCAAAGAAGCCTACTTCCCGGAGGGCAAGACCTTTTTCGGACGTGACCGCCACCCCAAAGAATGTGACTGCCAGCGGAAACGCCGGGAAACGCTGGAAGCCAGACACCGGGAATACAAGCACCGGGAGGAAGTGGAACGGCTGAAAAGAATCGGCTTTACCGACCCGGCTATGCGGGAATGGACGTTTGAAAACGACAACGGGAAATGCCCCCAAATGCACAAAGCCTATGCTTATGTGGAGTGTTGGGAGGAAATGAAAGCCGGGAATATCGGCTATCTGTTATGGGGCATGGCAGGCACAGGCAAAAGCTATTTCGCCGGGTGTATCGCCAACGCCCTTATGGAGAAAGAAGTTTCCGTGTGCATGACAAACTTTGCCCTTATCCTCAATGACCTTGCCGCCAGCTATAAGGACAGGAACGAGTACATAGCCCGCCTTTGCAGCTTCCCTCTGCTTATCCTTGACGATTTCGGCATGGAGCGTGGCACAGAATACGGGCTTGAACAGGTTTACAACGTGGTTGACAGCCGATACCGCAGCAGAAAGCCGCTGATTGTCACAACAAATTTGACACTGGAAGAATTGCAGAACCCGGAGGACACCGCCCACGCCCGGATATATGACCGCCTTACGGAAATGTGTACCCCCGTCCGCATTACCGGGGAGAATTTCAGAAAAGCCAAAGCACGGGAGAAAATGGAACGCCTTAAAAAGCTGCTGAACGGAAAGGAGATTTGCCTATGACCGACACGCCCAAGAAAAGCACCGCCACCACCGCCCGCCGCCCGGATTGCGTGACAGAAGTACGCAGAGGGAACACCGTCCTTGTGGTTTCCGGCTATTTCAAACAAGGCACTACCGCCACCGCCGCCGACAAGATGATGAAAGTGCTGGAAGCCGAAAGCGCAGCCGGAGGAACAGCCGCACACGCTATGTAATGCGATAAGCCTTAATAAAATAATGTGATATTTTTCGATATAAAGTAGCAAAAAGGACTGTACAGCCAGCCCCGCCCTATGGTATAATAAACCTACGGAATAGTGGGGCTGGCTGTCGGAAATGGAGGAAACCATGACAAGACAGACCACCCAAAAACTGATTACCGCCCTATATCCGAGATTGTCGCACGAGGACACGCTTCAAGGCGAATCCAACTCCATAAGCAACCAGAAGCGGATTCTGGAAGCCTACGCAAAACAGAACGGCTTTTCCAACCTCAAATGGTACACGGACGACGGATTCTCCGGGGCAAATTTCCAAAGACCCGGCTTCCAGTCCATGCTTGCCGACATTGAAGCGGGGCTTGTGGGAACGGTTATCGTAAAGGATATGTCAAGGTTAGGGCGAAACTATCTTCAAGTGGGAATGTACACGGAAATGATTTTCCCACAGAACGGCGTCCGCTTCATTGCAATCAATGACGGCGTAGACAGCGCACAGGGCGAGAATGATTTTGCGCCCTTGCGTAACATTTTTAACGAATGGCTGGTGAGAGATACGAGCAAGAAAATCCGGGCGGTAAAACGCTCAAAAGGCATGAGTGGGAAGCCCGTCACAAGCAAGCCCGTGTACGGCTACCTCATGGACGAGGACGAAAATTTCATCATTGACGAAGAAGCCGCCCCGGTAGTAAGGCAGATTTACAGCTTATGCCTTGCGGGGAATGGACCGACCAAGATAGCCCGTATGCTTACCGAGCAGGAAATCCCCACGCCGGGAACGCTGGAATACCGCCGGACGGGAAGCACACGCCGCTACCACCCCGGCTACGAGTGCAAGTGGGCGGCGAACACCGTGGTACATATCCTTGAAAACCGGGAATACACGGGCTGCCTTGTGAACTTCAAGACCACCACACAATCCTACAAGTGCAGCAAGATTATCTACAACAGCGAGGACAAACAGGCAATCTTCGAGAACCACCACGAGCAGATAATCGACAGGGACACATGGGAGCGTGTGCAGGAGCTACGCAAGCAGCGCAAACGCCCTAACCGCTATGATGAAGTGGGTTTGTTCTCCGGCTTGCTCTTTTGTGCCGACTGCGGCAGCGTCATGTACCAGCAACGCTATCAGACGGACAAGCGGCGGCAGGACTGCTATATCTGCGGCAGCTACAAGAAGCGCACGGCAGACTGTACGGCGCACTTTATCCGCACCGACCTTTTAACCGCCGGAGTGACCGAGAACCTACGGAAAGTCACCAGCTACGCCGCCAAGCACGAAGCCCGGTTCATGAAGCTGTTGACCGAGCAGACCGAGGACGGGAGCAAACGCCGGAACGCCGCCAAGAAGAAAGAACTGGAAGCGGCAGAAAAACGGATTGCGGAACTCTCCGCTATCTTCAAGCGGCTGTATGAGGACAGCGTGACCGGGCGCATATCGGACGAGCGTTTCACGGAGCTTTCGGCAGACTACGAAGCCGAGCAAAAGGAACTGAAAGAGAAAGCCGCCGCTTTGCAGAGCGAACTTTCTAAAACGCTGGAAGCCACGGCAAACGCTGAAAAGTTTATGAAAGTGGTACGCAAGTACACCAGCTTTGAGGAACTTACCCCTACCCTGTTACGGGAGTTTGTGGAGAAAATCGTAATCCACGAATCGGAAGCCCTTGACGGGAAACGCCGGGGGAAGCTCCGCAGACAGGAAATCGAAATCTATTACTCTTTTGTCGGCAAGGTAGAATTGCCCGACTAAAGCCCGACCCGTCCGGCAGTCAGCCGGACAGGGAACGGCAAAATTTTTAACACTTCTTTTACTTCTTTATCTCACATGAGCAAAAAGTCAAGGCATGAAACAGCTCATGGCGGGCGGCGGCATTATCGTCATCGGCACGACCCTCATCCCCCTGCTGTCGGGGCTGTTTTAAGGGCGGCGGCTTATGGACTTTCTCACCGACTGGCTCACGGACTGGCTGAAAGAGCTGCTGATTGGCGGCATCATGGGGAACCTTGAGGGGCTCTTTGATACCGTCAATGCCCAGGTCGGAGAGATTGCGGTGCAGGTAGGGACGACCCCGGCGGCATGGAACGCCGGGGTTTTCTCCCTCATCCGCCAGCTTTCCGAGACGGTGATTTTACCCATCGCCGGGCTGGTGCTGACCTTTGTAGCCACCTATGAGCTCATCCAGATGCTCCTTGAAAAAAACAATATGCACGAGGTTGACGTGGCGAACCTCTACAAATGGATGTTCAAGACCGCGTGTGCGGTGCTGATACTTTCCAACACGTTCAATATCGTGATGGCCGTCTTTGACGTGTCGCAGAGCGTGATTTCCCGCTCTGCCGGACTGATACAGGGCTCCACGGCGGTTTCGCCGGATATGCTGAACAACCTCCAGACCACGCTGGAGGGGATGGATTTGGGGCCGCTTTTAGGTCTGTGGCTCCAGTCCTCCGTCATCGGGCTCACCATGCAGGCGCTGGGCATCATCATTTTCGTGCTGGTGTACGGAAGAATGATAGAAATATATCTGCTGACCAGCCTTGCGCCCATCCCCGTGGCGACCCTCTCCAACCGGGAGGTGGGCGGCATGGGCCAGAACTACTTAAAATCCCTTTTTGCCGTGGGCTTTCAAGGGATGCTGATTTTAGTCTGTGTCGGCATCTATGCGGTGCTGGTGCAGGGTATCGCTACCGGGGGCGACCCCATCAGCGCGATATGGGGAACCGTGGGCTATACGGTGCTCCTCTGCTTCATGCTGTTCAAGACCGGGACAATCGCCCGGAGCATCTTCGGGGCCCACTGATTTAGCGGCACTTCGGGACATTTTGTCCCAAAGTCCGGGAAAGGAGGCCGGATATGCCGAGACGGTACAAGCTGGGCCCGGAGGGTGAGATGCGCCGGGCATGGGGCGGAAAGCTCCCGGAGGAATTTGACCAGCGGGATATGCTGGCGTTCATGGCTGAAACCGACCTGCAACTGCAAGGGGCGGTATCAGCGGAAACCCTGTCCGCGATACACGCGGCAGGCTACGACTATGAGGGCGGGGCGGTCATCCCCCGGCCCGGAAAGGAGGAAGAAGATTTGAGCAACGACGTATTACTTACCCCGGAGCAGATTGCCGCCGAGGAGCGCCGCTGGCTGTTCGAGTCTCCCATCGCGGAGCTGGCCGAGGTCAAGGGCGTTACCATTGACGAAGCGGTAAAGATGCGGACGGACGCTGTTCTGCAGGAGGCTGTCATCCCCATCGAGGTGTCGGTGCGGCCCATTGAGCCCCAGGGCAAGCTGATTGGCTTTGCCAGCGTCAACTTCGGCGGCGTGGTGGTGGACGATTTCAAGGTGGTGAACGGGCAGAACGGCATTTTCTTAGGTGCGCCCTCAAAACCCGACCCCACCAGCAGGACGGGCTACCGGGCCACGGTGCGTATCAATGACCGGGCCACCCAGGAGCGGCTGAACGCGGCGGGGGTGGAGGCGTACCATTCGGCGGTTGAGAAACTTATCGCCCGGGCCGAGGCGGTACGTCCCGCGCCCATCCGGGAGCAGATGGATAAGGCGGGAAAGGAGGCCGCGCAGAAAAATGCCGCCCGCTCCGCCCCGGCAAAGGGAAAGGAGGGACGGGATGGCAGATAGCTTGGCCTTGGGACAAAATGTCCCAAAGTCCCCGGAGGGCCCGGTGCTGGAGCCCCCCGGTCTGTTTCTGATGGACGGCATCGCGGGCCTGCGCTCCCTCCCGGAGCACTCGGTTGATATGCTTCTGACCGACCCGCCCTACGGCACGACCCGCAACTATTGGGATGTGCCTTTGCCCCTCCCGGAGCTGTGGGAGGCGGTGCGCTGGGCGGTCAAGCCCTCCGGGGCGGTGCTGTTCTTCGCCCAGTGCCCCTATGACAAAATCCTCGGCGCGTCCAACCTCTCCATGCTCCGCTATGAATGGGTGTGGTATAAGAGCCGCTGTACGGGATTTCTCAACGCCCGCCGCGCCCCGCTGAAAAAGACGGAGAATATTTTAGTGTTTTACCAAAAGCTCCCCCTCTACAATCCGCAGTTTGAGCAGGGCAAGCCCTATAAGAAAATTGCATCCCAGCGCGACCAGAGCCCCAACTATGGGAAGTTCGTCCGCTCCGGCAGCGGCTCGGAGGACGGGCGGCGGTTCCCAGGGAACCTGCTTTCATTCCAGACCGTGGCCCATACCGTCCACCCCACCCAAAAGCCCGTGGAGCTGTGCGAGTATCTGATAAAGACCTACACCGCCCCCGGCCAGGTGGTGGCGGACATCTGCGCGGGCTCCGGCACAACGGCCATCGCCGCGCTGAACACGGGCCGGGAGTTTATCTGCTTTGAGACGGCCCCGGCCTTTTTCGGCCCGGCCACGGAGCGCATCACGCAGGCGCGGGCGGCTGTGGCCGCTGGCGGAAAGGGGGTGTGACTATCGGTAAATATAACGTGATATACGCCGACCCGCCGTGGCGGTACGCCCAAAAGGGCCTGCAAGGTGCGGCGGAGCGGCACTACCCCACAATGGGGATTGAGGAATTATGCGCGTTGCCCGTGGCGGAATTGGCGGCCCCGGACAGCGTTCTTTTTCTGTGGGCCACGTTCCCCCAGCTCCCGGAGGCCCTGCGGCTCATCAAGGCGTGGGGCTTCCAGTATAAGTCCGTGGGCTTTGTCTGGCTGAAAAAGAACAAAAAGGCGGACAGTTGGTTTTACGGGCTGGGCTTTTGGACGCGGGCCAACGCGGAGGTGTGCCTGCTGGCGACCCGTGGGCATCCCCGGCGCAAGGCCCCCAACGTCCACCAGTTCATCATCTCCCCTATCGAGGGCCACAGCAAAAAGCCGGACGAGGCCCGTGAGAAAATCGTGGCCCTTATGGGGGACGTGCCCCGCGTGGAGCTGTTCGCCCGCCAGACGGCCCCCGGCTGGGACGTGTGGGGGAATGAGGTGGAGCCCACCGAGGGACTTCGGGACATTTTGTCCCAAAGAAAGGAGGCTTGAAATGCCCTATGTAAACGTACCTAACGACCTATCCAAAATCAAGACAAAGATTGCTTTCAACCTGACAAAACGCCAGCTTGTGTGCTTTGGCGGCGCGGCCCTTGTGGGAGTCCCCTCCTACCTGCTGGCCCGGAGCTCGCTGGGGAACACGGCGGCGCTTTTCCTTATGCTGGGCATCATGCTCCCGGCGTTCCTGCTGGCGATGTACGAGAAAGACGGCCTGCCGCTGGAAAAGGTGGTAAAGAACATCATCCGGGCCCGGTATCTGCGGCCCGGGGTGAGGCCCTACAAGACCGGGAACATCTACGCGCCCTTTACCGGGCAGGCGGGAAAGGAGGCAGTGAATGGAAAACCGAAAAAGCAAAAGAAAGAATAAGGCGGCGTTGTCCGCCCAGCAGTCCATCCCCTATGTGGCGATGCACCCGGACGGGGTGTGCCAGCTCCCCGGAGGGCTCTACACAAAGACCGTGGAATATGAGGACATCAATTATTCCGTGGCATCCACCGAGGATCAGTCCGCGATATTCAGCGGGTGGAGCTCGTTCCTCAACTACTTCGACAGCGCGCTCCCCGTCCAGCTCTCCTTTATCAACCGCCGCTCCCACTCCACCAGCCGCTACCATGTGAACATCCCCGCCCAGGCGGACGATTTTGACAGCATCCGGGGCGAGTTCGTGGGGATGCTCAAACGGCAGATTGAACGCTCCAACAACGGGATTGAACGCTCCAAATATATCACCTTTGGCGTGCCCGCCGAGGGCATCGCCGCCGCCCGGCCCCGGCTTGACCGGGTGGAGGCGGACGTGATGGGCAACCTCCACCGGCTGGGCGTGCCCTCGTCCCCGCTGGACGGGCGGGAGCGGCTGGCCCTCTTACACGGGCAGATGCACCCCGGACGGCGGGAGCCGTTCCGCTTTTCATGGGGCGATATTTCCAAGACGGGCATGGGCACAAAGGACTTCATCACCCCCAGCGGCGGCTTTGACTTTAGGGGCTCCCGGTTCTTCCGTGTGGGCGGCTTCTGGGGCGCGGCGTCCTATCTCCAGATTTTGGCGTCCGAGCTCTCTGACCGCCTTTTGCGGGAGGTTCTGGAGCTGGACGCGGAGCTCACCGTCACTATGCACATCCAGACCGTTGACCAGTTAAAGGCGATAAAGACCATCAAGGGGAAAATCTCGGACATCGACAAGATGAAAGTGGAGGAGCAGAAAAAGGCCGTCCGCGCCGGGTATGACATGGATATACTGCCCCCCGACCTTATCACCTTTTCCAAGGACGCGGCGGAGCTTTTGGGGGATTTGCAGTCAAGAAATGAGCGGATGTTCCTTTTGACGTTCACCGTCATCAACCTCGCCCCCACCCGCCAGCGGCTGGAAAATGACGTGTTCACCGTCTCCGGCATCGCGCAGAAATACAACTGCGCCTTAAAGCGGCTGGACTGGCAGCAGGAGCAGGGCTTTATGTCCTCGCTGGCCCTGGGTTACAATGACGTGCAGATCCAGCGGGGCATGACCACCAGCTCCACGGCGATTTTCATTCCCTTTATGACAAGGGAGCTCCGCATGGGCGGGCAGGCCCTCTACTACGGCATGAACGCACTTTCCCATAACGTCATCATGGCTGACCGGAAAAAGCTGAAATCCGCAAACGGGATGTATCTGGGCTCCACGGGCTCCGGCAAGAGCTTTGCCGCCAAGCGGGAATTGATAAACGTATTTCTGGCGACCCAAGACCGCATCGTTATCGTTGACCCGATGGGGGAATATTCCCCGCTGGTGCGGCGGCTGGGCGGGCAGGTGATAGAGATTGCCCCGGACAGCCCCCACCATATCAACCCGATGGATATTCAGATGGGGCTTAATGACGAGGACAGCCCCCTTTCCATGAAAGCGGATTTTCTTCTTTCGCTGTGCGAGCTGGTGGTGGGCGGCAAGGACGGACTGCAACCTATCGAAAAGACCGTGATTGACCGCTGTGTGCGGCTGGTGTACCGGGAGCTTGCGCTGGGGCTGGAGGGCGCAAAAATGCCCCTGCTCCAAGACTTGTACGAGGAGCTCTTGAAACAGCCGGAGCCGGAGGCAAAGCGCGTGGCAACGGCCCTTGAGCTCTACTGTACGGGCTCCCTCAATCTGTTCAACCACCCGACCAACGTGGACTTGAGCTCCCGGGTGGTGTGCATCGTGCTGAAAGGGCTGGGGGAGAACCTCCGCAAGATTGCGATGCACGTCACCAACGAGTTTGTCACCTCGGCGGTGCATACCAACTACCAGAACGGGGCGGCGACGTGGTGCTACTTTGACGAGTTCCACATCCTGCTCCGCGACCCGCTGACCGCCAGCTACTTTGTGGCGGTGTGGAAGATGCTCCGCAAAAAGGGCTGTGTGCCCTCGGCCCTCACGCAGAACGTGAAAGACCTTTTGGCCAGCCGGGAAATCGAGAACATACTGGATAACACCGATTTTCTCGTTCTGCTCTCCCAGGCCCAGAGCGACCGGGCGATTATCGCAAAACAGCTCGGCATTTCCGAGCACCAGCTTTCCTATATCACCCACAGCAATTCCGGCGAGGGCCTGCTGTTCTATGGGAATGTGACTATCCCCTTTGTTGACCGTTTCCCCAAGGGTGAGATTTACAACCTGCTCACCACCCGCCCGGAGGACATAGCCAATGACCAGAGGAACGAATAACGCCGGGCCCGCCGGGGACAAGGGCACTTCGGGACAAAATGTCCCAAAGTCCCCCAAGGGGCCCAAAACCAAAAAATCGAAATTCCGCATGGAAAGCGAACACGATAAAATCAGCAAATCCAAGCTCCGCATGGAGACGCGGGAGGATAAGCTGAACCGGGCCCGGAAAAAGCTGGAGGGCAAAAAGCCCCCTAAACCCCGGGGCCCGGTGCGCCGGGTGCTGGGGGCCGCCGGGTGGAGCGCACACGGCTTTGTGCATGGCAAAATCTACGAGGTGGAGCATGAAAACGTGGGAACCGAGGGGGCCCACCGCTCCGAGCTTATGGGCGAGGCCGTGGGCCGGGCGGCGGTGCATACCGTAAAAAAGCGTATCCGGGAGCACCCGGCCCGGGCCGTCCACAAGGCTGAGGCGCAGTACATCAAGGCCCGGGCGGACTGCCAGTTCCGCATGGCCGCCCAGGAGAACCCGGAGCTTGCAAAAAACGCCATCACCCGCTACTGGCACAAGCAAAAGCTGAAAAAGCAGTACGCCAAACAAGCGCGGCAGGCGGCGAAACAAACCGCAAAGCAGGGGGCAAAAGCCGCTGGGAAAACTGCCGCCGCCACGGAAAAGCTGGCGGAGCAGGCTGTGGGCTTTGTGAAACGGCATCCCGTGGGGGTGCTGCTTGCGCTGGCCTGCGCGGTGCTTCTCTTTTCCCTCCAGTCCTGCGCGTCCTCCCTTGTCTCATTGGGGAACGCCGCCGCAGGAGCTGTGGGGGCCACCACCTACCCCGCCCAGGATGGGGATATGCTGGGGGCCGAGGCCGCCTACTGTTCACTGGAAGCGGAGCTCCAGCATTATCTGGATACCTACGAAAGTACCCACGACTATGACGAGTACCATTACGATTTAGACGCTATCGAACATGACCCCTATGTGCTGGTTTCCATTCTGAGCGCATGGCATGAGGGGGAGTGGACGCTGGCGGATGTCCAGCCTACGTTGCAGATGCTCTTTGACCGCCAGTACACGCTGACCGAGAACGTGGTAAAGGAGCGGCGGTACTACATCGAAACGGATACATGGACGGATGAGGAGGGCAACACCCATACAGACAGCTACCGGGTGTATTACGATTATTATATCTGCACTGTGACGCTGGATAACTTCAACCTTTCCCATCTCCCGGTGTACATCATGGGGGAGGAAAAGGTTTCCCGGTATTCCCTCTACATGGCAACGCTGGGGAACCGCCCAGACCTCTTTCCCGGTTCGTCCTATGTGGGGAAATACACCAACCCGCCGGAGGGCTACGAAGTGCCGGGGGAATATCTGGACGATGAAACATTCGCGGCGATGCTCTCCGAGGCCGAGAAATACCTCGGCTATCCCTATGTATGGGGTGGGAGCTCCCCGGCCACGTCCTTTGACTGCTCCGGCTTTGTTTCGTGGGTAGTCAATCATTCCGGCTGGAACGTGGGGCGGCTGGGGGCCCAGGGGCTTTACAACATCTGCACCCGCACCAGTTCCCCCCGCCCCGGCGACCTTGTTTTCTTCAAGGGAACCTATGACACGCCGGGCGTCTCCCACTGTGGCATCTATGTGGGGGACGGGATGATGATACACTGTGGCGACCCCATCAGCTACGCCAACTTAAACAGCAGCTACTGGCAGGCCCACTTCTACGCCTACGGGCGCTTACCGTGAAAAGGAGGTTTTCAATGGCAATCAGCAAGAGCGCAAAAATCATGGCCGAGATCGAAAAGGTCAAGGGCAAAATCAGCGACCAGCAGGCCCGGCTGAAAGAGCTGGAACAGAAACACAAGGAGGCCGAGAACGAGGAAATCGTGGACATCGTGCGGGGCATGAGCATTTCCCTTGAGGAGCTCCCGCTGGTGCTCCAGCGCATCAAGGCCGGGGACACTTTGGGACAAAATGTCCCGAAGTCTGCCGGGCCGGAAAAGGAGGACGCGGAATGAAACTGAAAAAATATCGTGTGTTGGCGGCGGCTCTGTGCGCCGCTTTTTTGCTGTGCGGCATCACCACAACGGCCTACGCCGGGGGCGGCGAGGAATGGGAGGACGGTACGGGCGGCCCGGAATGGGAGGGGCTTGACCCCGTGGAGCCCCCGGCCACCCCGGAGCCGGAACCCGAGCCCAACCCGTTCACCCCGGACGGGCAGGGGACGATGGTGGATAACGCCACGGACGGGGACGGCAAGGAATTTTTCACCATCATGGCGGCGGACGAGTCCGTGTTCTATCTGGTGATTGACCGCCAGAGGGAGACGGAAAATGTGTACTTCTTGAACGCCGTCACTGTGGCCGACCTTATGGCCCTTGCGGAGCCCTCCCCGGAAGCCGTACCCGAACCGCTCCCGGAGCCGGAGCCTGCTCCCACCCCGGAGCCGGAACCGGAACCCGAGCCGGAAAAATCCGGCGGGGCGGGGACGCTCCTGCTGGTGCTGGCGGTGCTGGCTATCGGCGGCGGGGCCGGGTGGTACTTCAAGATATACCGCCCCAAACAGCAGGCCGCCGCGCCCGGCGAGGACTTTGACGAGGCGGAGGAATACGGCGAGGACTATGGCGGCGGTGAATATGACGACCTCCCCCCGTGGGATGAGGAAGAAACGGAGGGCGGAGAATGAATTTCACAAACAACCCTTTGGAACGGGAAATGAAACGCCGCCCCCGGCCCCGGGCTCCCCGCCCGGAAAAGCCCCGGGAGGGCTCCCGGTGCTGTGGCTGTCCCTACTGGCGCGGCATCCCCTGCGGCTCCTGCTTTCAGAGCCTTTTGAAAAAAACGGGCGGGAGGTGATATTTTGCGCGAGCTGACCCGTGAGGAAAAGGCGGCTATCCGCTCCCTTGTAGTGAAATGGTGCGCCAACTATGACCGGGAAATGGGATGCTTGCCTTTGGACTGTGAGTGCTATATGCTGGGGAAGTGCTGGACGGGGGCCTATTGCAGATACTTCCGGGAGGCTGTCCTGCCGCTGAACCCGGTGCTGGAGGCCGCACTCAATACCGAGGGGCCCGCCCCGGAAACCCGGCCCTGTCCTGTCTGCGGGCGGCCCTTTCTCCCGGACGGGCGGCGGCGCTACTGCTCCAGGGCCTGCTCCAAGGCCGCAAGGCAGAAGAAACAGCGGGGATATATGCGGAAATACCGGGGATGAGGCGTGAGCATTTGGGGGTATAAAAGCCCGCTGTTTTCAAGGCTTTCCGGGGCCGCTTTTGGGGCGGGGCGTACCTTTACACGTCCTGCCCCGATTTCCCCGGATGATGCTAACATTTCGAGAGGAGGTTCCTATGGACAAAAATCAAGGTTATACAATCTTAAAGGCCGTCATGCTGGAGAATGGCCGGGGCTTTGCGCTGGGGGAGCATCCCCGGGCCCCGTCCCCCTTTGTGACGTGGGCCTGCTACGATGACGAACACGGCGCAAGGCAGTATGAGTGGGGGCATTATGGCAGTGACCGGGCCGCGCTGGAGCAGGACTTGCTGGAGCGGGTGGAAAACTACCAGCAGCAGTTCTCCGTCAAGGTGGTGCAGATTGAGGCCCCCGGCCTTTACAAGTATTATTCCACCCAGCGGCCCGTTGACATCGGCACGTTCCCCAAGCCTGCGGGCAACGAGCCGGACGAGATCGAAAACTACGACAAGCGCGTACCCGTGGAGGGCGGCGCGTTCCTTGCGTGGGGGCATCTGACCTACACAAAGCCTTTGACGGAAAAGCAGGCGGCGGACTATGAGCTCCGGCCCGCCCCGGAGGTGTCCGGCCTACTGCGGGAGGGCAGGCCCCGTCCGATTGCCGAGCAGATGAAAGAGGCGGCAAGGCTGGCCGGGGAACGGCAGGCCCCCGCCGCGCCCAAACGGAACGCGCCCGACCGGGGCGACAGGTAGGCATGGCCGGAAAAAAGCGCCGCCGCCCCGTCCATCTCCATGTGATGGTGTCCGAGGAAGAACAGGCGCTTATCCAGGAACGCATGGCCCAGGCGGGCATCCGCAACATGGGCGCGTATATGCGGAGGATGGCCCTCTGCGGCTATGTGCTCCAGATTGACCTTGCCCCCGTCCGGGAGCTGGTGTCTCTCCAGCGGCGGTGCTCAAATAACCTTAATCAAGTGGCTATCCATGCCAACACCTACGGGGGGATTTACCCCGAGGAAATATCGGCCCTGCAACGGAACTACTCCGCTTTGTGGGGGCCTTTGTCTGATTTGCTGAAACAGCTTTCCGCGCTGGTGGAGCTGTGACTTGCTGGGGAGCGGTGCTGTGCCGCTCCCCGATTTTTTGTACTTCGGGACATTTTGTCCCAAAGGTGAGAAGATAGACAACAGCAAAAGAATGTGCTATACTTGGCTCTTGAATGATTGATACAACAAACGATTGATACAACAACGTAGGAAAAGGAGCACTCTATGAAAGAGCAGATAATAGAGGTCAAAGATTATGTAACAAAATCCAATTTACCAGCGAGTGATTTTGTCATAAATCCTTATGTGGGATGTCCACATGGATGCAAATATTGTTATGCTTGCTTTATGAAACGCTTTACAAAACACGATGAAGAATGGGGAACATTTATTGATATAAAGCAATGCTCAACCCCTATTAACAAAAGAAGGCTGAATGGTAAAACTGTTTTCTTGTCCTCAGTCACAGATTGCTATAATCGGTATGAGGAAACATATTGTGTCACTCAAAACATATTAAGGCAACTGGTTTCTATTGACTGTACTGTAAATATTTCCACAAAATCATCATTGATTTTAAGGGATATAGATTTATTAAAACAGTTCCAAAACTTAACAGTATCACTATCAATCAACACATTAGATGAAAACTTCAAAAATGATATGGATGATGCCAGCAGCATAATTGACAGATTAAACACCTTAAAAGCTCTACATGAAAATGGAATTTATACTGTGTTGTTTATGTCTCCAATTTTTCCGATGATTACGGATTTTCGAGAAATTATAGAAAGAAGCCACTTGTTTGTGGATGAGTATTGGTTTGAAAATCTCAACCTCAGAGGAAATTATAAGGAAAAGATTTTAGGCTATATTAAAAGTAAATACCCTCAATATGCCGATCTGTATCAGCAAATATATTTACACAGAAAAAGGGGATATTGGGATAAATTAGCGATGGAGATTGAACAGTATTGTAATAAACATTCGATTAAACATACTAATTTCTTTTACCATGAGGAGCTTGTTGAACAGAAGAAAAGCAAGAAAAATGAAATTGTGAATTAAGAAAGATGGCGGCAGGTGATTTACCTACCGCCATCTTCCTTGTAATGGAGGGAGGAATGCTTATCGCTACAACTTATATTCGGCCCTATAAACAGGCGGTGGGACTGAGCGCCGTCCAGACGATGGAGGAGCGGTTTGCCTACGGGCTCAACCCCCAAAAGCTGGGGGCCGTGTCCTCCCACCTTTGCGACCCGGCCACAGCCGCCGCCGAGTTTCTGCTGGTGAAAAGCGAATACCAGGCGGCCACCGCCCGGCCCGTAGAGCGCGGGGTGTTGTTTTTCCAGATCCGGCAGGCGTTCCCGCCCGGCGAGGTGACGGCGGAGGAGGCAAACAAGCTGGGCTTTGAAACGGCGATGCGCTGGACGAAAGGCAAATACCAGTTTTTCGTCTGCACCCATACCGACAAGGGCCACATTCACAATCACATCTATTTCAATTCCACGGCTTTTGACTGCTCCCGGAAATTCCATAATTTCCTCGGCTCCAGCTTTGCCCTCCGGCGGCTGTCTGACCGGGTATGTCTGGAACATGATTTGTCCGTGATACAAAATCCCAAACAGCACAGCAAGGGCCGTTTCCTCCACTATGGCCAGTGGATAGGGGAAAAGCCGCCCTCCGCGCAGCAGCGGGTGCGGCTGGCAATCATCGCGGCTCTTGAAAAAAAGCCCGCCGACTTCGCCGCGTTCCTGCGGCTGATGGAGGAGTCCGGCTTTGCCGTCAAGCGCGGGCGGGGCGGCGTGGTGTCGTTCCTCGCGCCGGGGCAGGACAAGTACACCCGGCTCCGGGCATCCACCCTCGGCCCCGGCTTTGACCCCGAGGACATCCGGGCGGTGATCGCCGGGGAGCGGCCCCTCCCGGAGCTCCCCAAGGACACGCCGCCCCCGGCCCGGCAGGTGGGCCTTATCATTGACATCCAACAGCGCATGGCCGAGGGCAAGGGCCCGGCTTATGAACGCTGGGCGAAAGTCTACAACCTAAAGCAGATGGCCGCCGCCCTCCAGTTTTTGCAGGAGAACAACCTCACCGACTATGACGCGCTGGCGGCCAAGACCACGGCGGCGGTTGACCGGGCCCACGCGCTGGCCGGGGAGCTCCAGACCACCGAGGCAGCCCTCTTCAAAGTCTCCGGACTGATGGGGGCCGTGGTGGACTATGCCAAGGCCCGGCCCGTGTTCGATGGCTACAAGGCGGCCCGGTACTCGAAAAAGTATCTGGCCGAGCACGAGGCGGAGCTTGCCACCTACCGGGCGGCCCGGGCCGCTATGAATGAATTGTTAGGCGGTGAAAAGCTCCCCAGAATGGACGCGCTGAAAAAACAGCGGCGGGAGCTGGCGGACAGGAAAAAGGCCCTCTATGCCGAGTACCGGCAGGCCCAGCGGGATATGCGGGAGGCCGTGGCAGTCAAGGCCAATATCGACCATCTGCTCGGTCTTACGGACGGGCGCACCGATAAGGAACAGACGCGATAGCGGCGGTGACGCAGCCAACCTCTTTGGGACATTTTGTCCCAAAGAGCCGGGTTTGGGGAGGCTCCCCAACAAGCATTTTTGCGGGCCTGCGGCCCAGCAAAAATTTCGGAGTGTGGCCACACCCGAATTGCTTGCCGTTTGTGCGCTCCCTATACATGGCGCGAAAAAACGGAGGTCGCGTTTTCTTACGTTCCCTCCGTTTCCCTGGCTTTTCTGATACCCTCTGCGGCTCCCTCGATAATGATTAGCTCCTTTTCATCCATGCCGTTTAATAAGCGGTCAATATGTTTCCGGCGCTCATTCTTGCCCTCCGACTTTTCCGTAAAGAAAAAACATTAAACAAGACCGAAGTAGTATTGACAGACAATTAAGACTGTGGTAGTATATAGACGTAGCTACTACTACAGTCTTGAAAAAGGAGGTGCTATTTAATGGACATCAAACTATTCGACTCAGAGCTGAAAGTGATGGCCGTCCTTTGGCGTGATGGCGATGTTCCGGCGAAACATATCGCCAAACTGCTGACCGAAGAGTTTGGCTGGAACGTGAATACGACCTATACACTAATCAAGCGTTGTATAAAAAAAGGTGCGATTGAACGTTCCGATCCTGGTTTCATGTGTCATGCGCTTGTGCCGAAAGAGGATGTGCAGGAGGCGGAAACAAATGAGCTGATTAACAAGATATATGACGGCTCTGCCGACAAGCTCTTTGCGGCTCTGCTGGGGCGGAAGAAGTTAAGCGCCGCACAGATTGAAAAGCTGAAACAGATTGTCGGTGACTTGGAGTGAGGTGGTGCAAATGAGTCTGTTGCAAATGAGCTTTGCGGGGGCTGTGATGATCTTAGCGATTATCGTCATACGCGCCTTAGCAATCACCTTCTTGCCCAAAAAGACTTTTTTGGCACTTTGGGGCATAGCGGTTATGCGGCTACTGCTCCCGTTTTCCCTACCCTCTGTGTTCAGCGTATATTCGCTGATAGGAAATCACATCCCCATGACAGCCCCGGCAAAAGTCCAACAAGCCTTTGAGGTGCTACCACCCGAAATAAGCGGGCAGATGGCTACTATGCCCGGCGGTATTTCAAATACTGCAAGCCCTATTTCTGTATGGACAATTATTTGGGGGATTGGTGCGCTGGTCTGCGCCTTGGTATTTGCCATAGCATACTGGAAGTGCCGTCAAGAGTTCCAGACATCCCTGCCCGTAGATAATGACTTCATCAAGGGGTGGTTAAGTTCCCATCAGCTAAAACGAGAAATTTCTATTCGGCAGTCCAGCCGGTTCTCGGTTCCGCTCACTTATGGCGTACTTCGCCCGGTGATTTTGACGCCAACTTCCACCGACTGGGAAAATACAAAGGCGCTGCAATATGTTTTTGCACATGAATATGTGCATATCCGGCGATTTGACAGCATCACAAAATTAGTGCTGATTACTGGGCTGTGTGTGCATTGGTTTAATCCTTTGGTCTGGGCTATGTATGTCCTTGCAAACCGGGATATTGAGCTGTCCTGTGACGAGGCGGTTGTCCGGCTTTTCGGAGAAAACACAAAGGCGGCATATGCGAGGTCACTAATCAGCATGGAGGAAACACGGAGCGGCTTGACTCCTCTGTGCAACAATTTCAACAAAAATGCGATTGAAGAAAGGATAACTGCAATTATGAAAATGAAAAAGACATCTGTTTTCTCGCTCGTCCTCGCCCTTTTCTTAGTATTTGGCGTGACTACTGCTTTTGCAACTTCCGCCGTTGCTATGGCTAATGGCGATACGAGTAACATTCCCTCTGAGCAGGCTGCTGCAAACCATGACGATGCAGCACTTGCGCTTGAAAATATCAATGCCGTGCCGCCCAGCGTAACCGGCAATCAGGATAGCGATAAAACTACAATTCCTGAAAAGTATATGGATACTGATGGTGCACTCAATTATGAGCATGGAGAAGAACAAGAAGATTCGAGCGCCCCTGTTAGTATCGCAAATACTACTTTGATTTCCGTTCGTCATGACGATGAACGCAAACATACCTCAGAAGAATGGGCTCAAATCCTTGAACTGATTGATGAGGGCAAGGTGTTTTGGGAAGATTAACATATTTTTTCATCCAGTCAAACACGGCATAATAAAAAAACCGTTGTTTTGGCGGCTGAAAATTAGTGCGCCCTAAACAAAAATAGGAGCCTGACGGCGGTTTTGAAATAACAAATTTCAAGCCGCCGTTTTCTTTTGAAAAATTAGAATACGGAGGGTGTATTAAAGTTGCCCATTTTTAAGGACACGGCGGTATCCGGGAGGTATCGTTGTGTCCTTTTTTATCTGCACTCAAGTTAATTCGTCAAAAAAAGTTTAGCCCCTCCACCGGGTTACTCTGGCCAACAACGCGAAATTTGTAAGTACATAAAGAACTGCGTCATTTCATGCGCCCGCACAGTACAACGCTGTGTGGGCGTTGTCGTTTCTTGTCGGCTCCACTTTGGGACAAACAGTCCCAAGGTGCGGGGCGGCTCCCCCGGGTGTCGTTCCCCGCCGCCCTCCATATCGTTTCCCGGAAACCCAACCACAAAAAACGATATGGAGGTACATACAATGACTATCATCAATTTGCGCGACTTTTACTACTGGTACACCCAGGATGAATATATGGAAGTTTCTGACGATGTGGCCGAGGCGCTCCGGGCCAGCGTCCGCTATGAGGCGGCCTATACTGAGCGTGCCCGCTACAACAAGGCGTATCAAGACTGGAAAGACGGGGAAATCTCCCAGCAGGAATACCGGGAAATGAAAGCCGATTATGAACGGCAGGCCGCTGGGCTCTCGGATTTGCTGGCCCGGCTGACGGCTGAACGGAAAGAGCTCTCAAACGGCGTTGACCAGCAGCATCCCGCGCTGGTAGCTTTTGCGAAATATCAGAACATCGAAAAGCTGACCCGCGAAATTCTGATTGAGCTGGTAGACCATATCAAGGTTTACGAAAACGGCAATATCAGCGTTCACTTTAAGTTTGCGGACGAGTTCCGCCGGATTGCCGAGTACATTGAAATCAACACCACTGACACCGCCGAGGCGGGCTGACCCCCGCCAAAGCATAAAATCCTTTTGACAGTGTGTTTTCCTAATAAAACGCAATCTTATGAACAATATTAAAAAGCTGCTGGGCACGGAACTTGCCACCCCTGCAGAGCGCCTGCCGTATCAGATTGCGTTTTATATACGAGGTATGTAGGGAGAGTTTTAAAAAGATTATTTGTGGAGAATAATGATTGATTTTATGTAGTTTTAGTGGTAAAATATATAAAACTACACAAGATCAACCAAAGGAGGTGTATATGGAACAGCAGATTTCAATTTCAGAATCAGAGTGGCGAGTGATGAAAATTGTTTGGAGCGATTCTCCTCAGACACTTCCCGAAATATTGGACAGATTAAAGGGAACTGATTGGAGTAAAACAACTATTCAGACGTATCTTGCCCGTCTGGTAAAGAAAGGTGCATTGTCTACGAAGCGTCAGGGGAAAGGATACTTATACTACCCGGCAGTATCGGAGAGTGATTGCCAGCTTGCGGAAAGCCGCAATTTTTTAAGCCGTGTGTATGATGGTTCTCTTTCCAAAATGGTTATGGGATTTGTAAAAAACGGGAATCTTTCCAGGGAGGAATTAAATGAATTAAAAAACTTAATTGCCGGACAGGAGAAAACACATGCAGATATTAGGGAACATCTTTAACGCAGTTATTTTTGTTTCTGTCATGGGCAGCATCTTCACTGTTATATCGCTTTTTGTGAATCATGTTCTCCGCCTCACTTTACCGTTATGGTTCTCTTTCTGCGGCATGCTGTTTTTTTGTGTTCCATTCCTGGCGCCGGATGTATTTTTAATCTCACCGGAAACACAGAATTGGATAAACGGATTTCGGATTGCCAGTTTCCTGTGGGCTTGTGGATGCGGCGTTTTGCTTGCCTATGACAGGATACGTCTTATGTTGGCAGGACGGGCGATTGGAAAGTATCAGATATGCAGCAATAAGCGGTTAAACAGTATTTATTCTAAATGTGCAGCGGCAGCCAGATTAAGAAAGGTACCCTTATTATACCTGGGAACTTTGAATAATCCCATTTGTGTTACCGGCGTATTTTGCCCGGTGATCATTATGAATGAGAAGGTCATGGAGAAGTTGACAGACAATGAATTATCAGCCGTTTTTTCCCATGAATTGACCCATGTAAGACGAAAACATGTTCTTTTGGAGAGAATCTATGATTATGTTTGTATTCTAAACTGGATGAATCCTTTTTCATGGATTGCCAAAAGAAATTTTTCTTTGCATTGTGAGACGGACTGCGATTTCCATACGGTGAAAATGCTGCGGGGAAAGATCACAGAGACAGAGTATGCTTCTGCCATTATCCGGCTTTTGGAATATTCGACAGTTCGGGCTGCAAAACCGGGAAATGGAATAGGCGCACTTGATTTTCTTTTGACCAGACGGAGAATTAAAAGAATTACTGCAGGAACATCAAAAATCAGGGATAGATTGACAGCGCTTCTGTTGGCGGTATTTTTGGCACTCATGCTTGTACTTTCGATTCGATTCAGCAGAGAGACTTTTTATCCTTATCCGGCTTATGATACCGGGATAGAATATAGTGCGGGTTATTACAAATAACCCGTATTATTAAAAACTATAAATCTACATATGTAGTTGATAGGAGGCGTTTATGAAAGCAAATATTGAAATCAGTCATGTCACAAAGAAGTATTCAAATGGTATTATGGCACTTGATGACATTAGCTTTTCTGTTGGAAGTGGTGTTTTTGGGCTATTGGGGCATAACGGCGCCGGAAAAACTACACTTATGAAAGCGTTGGTTACAGTGTTGTCTCCTTCCGCAGGTACGATCCGCATCTGCGGCTTTGATTCCCGAGAACAGGGGCGGGAGATCAGGGAGCGGATCGGATATTTGCCGCAGGAACTTGCCATGTACCCCTCTCTGTCCGTTTTTGATTTTGTAAACTATATGGCAGAGTTGAAAGGTATACATGATAAAAAGGCTGTAGGTGAAGTATTGGAACAGGTTGAGATGCTGGAATTTTCCAAACGTAAAATAAAGCAGCTTTCCGGCGGTATGAAACGCCGGGTTGGGATTGCACAGGCACTGATCGGCAATCCTCAGATTCTTGTGGTCGACGAGCCGACAGCCGGACTTGACCCGGAAGAACGGGTGCGATTTCGCGGGTTGCTGTCGCGATACGCAAGAGAGGGGCGTACCGTACTGCTCTCTACACATATTGTCGAAGATGTTCACCAGCTTTGCAAAGAACTTGCCGTACTGCGAAAAGGACGGTTGTTTTATGCCGGTACATCTGCCGCGCTTTTGGAACGGGTAAAGGGAAAAATAAAACTTTTACACTTAGAAAACGAAAATCAGCTTATTGAACTTCAAAAGAAATCGGTAGTCTTGCAGACGACTTATGAAAGCCATGGATTGACCGCGCGAATTATGGACGAAGATTCTTCCTTTCCGGGGGCCGCGGCCGATGCGGCAACTTTGGAGGATGCCTATGTGTATTGTATGGGAGGGAAAGCACATGCGTAAAATGATGGCAGTTATCCATTATGAATACAAGATGCAGTTTAAGAGAGCGGCAGCGTGGGGCGTATTTCTTGCGGCGACAGTATTTGCATTGTTGGATAATTACCCCTCTGCCAGCAATCTGGCACGACTGGAATTTTTAAAGGAACCGGCCTACTTTATTTATCGGACAATGAGCCAGAATGGTTTTGTTCTGATGTTTGGTTTGATGTTTCTGCTGGCGGAACGTTTTCCGCTGGATCATAAAACAGGTATGAAGTTTCTGCTTATGTCCCATGCTCTGCAAAAAAGGCAGTATATATTGGGAAAGCTGTTGGGTGGATTTTTGTTTACTTTTTCAATATTATGTATTTTCCTTACTTTAAATACAGCAGTTTATTTCGCGGCAGCTCCTTTTCCGATTCCGTTGCTTGAATGTGCTATTCCGCTGGTAAAGACAATCATTGTTTCCGCATTTCCGGTCAGTTTGTGTTCGGTTGCATTACCGGGAATGATGGATATACGATTGTTCTATCTTTTTGCCGCTGTATTGTTTGGCGTCAATGCGGCTTATGTTGGTTCGGCAAATGCAGCGCCATTTTATATGATTACTTCCGGAGATTTGATGCGTTTCATATGGGTAAACCCCCAATGGTCATTTCATGATACTGGAAGCATATTGGCAAATGGGGCTTTTCTTATGGGGAGTGGTCTGGTTTTCGGAGGTTTATTGTTTTTGAGACATAGATTTTGGAGGACAGAATGATGAGGAGAGCCGCGAATGAGATAAAAATTATAGGGATAAATTTCTTTATTATATCGGCAGCTTTTACGTCTGCACTTATTGTACTTTCTGGGATTGCCGGGGAACTGCTTCATTTTTACCCAGTCAGTTTTGAGGTGATTTTTCCATTTTTTGCAACAATCGCCGTGGGGGAATGGGGAAAGACACGGGCGGACAATAATTTTGATATCATTGCCGCACAAAGCAGGTCCCTGTTCCATTGGGTACTGTTCCGCTATGTAATCACCTTTGGAATGGCTGGTTTGTTTGCCGTTTTTTGTATGGTGTTTTCCTCTGTTTTCAGATATGAATTGCCCTTATGGGAACTGGTTATTATTTACTGTCCGCCGGCATTCTTTTTGTCGTCTTTATGTGCGCTGTTTGGGATTTATTATGCCGGGGAACATGTCGCAACATTGGCTTGCGGCATTATATGGCTGATCGTCCTTTTAATACGCAGTCTGCTTAGAATTTCGGGAGTAGAGTACATTTATCTGTTTATCAGATATGCCGATGAACAAAATCCTGTCTGGCTGTGGAATAAGTGCATTGTTGCAGTGGCCGGTTTATCCTTATGGGGAATCATTTACTTGAAGTGTAAGAGGATAGATACGCTTTGAAGAATATGCCTATCATAAGAAACGTAATGGAAATTTGACATCACTGGCAAAAAGAACAAGCGCGCATTATAATGTCGGAAAAGAAGTATTTGTTCTGAGTAATAGTTTAATTTACTTTTGAGCCTTGCTGTGCTATACTATCATAGGTGTTAAAGCTCTTTTATGAAGGAGGTATATAAGATTGAAAATGAGAAGCAGAGGGTATCCATTACCTGAATTACACAACAAATAAGCCATCTTTCGGTGGC